>NZ_SDMO01000004.1 GCF_004798905.1 Halomonas borealis
TCCCATTCGTCTAGTGGTCCAGGACACCGCCCTTTCACGGCGGTAACAGGGGTTCAAACCCCCTATGGGACGCCACTTCGTAGTACCCCTTCCAAGCGGGAATAGCTCAGTGGTAGAGCATCGCCTTGCCAAGGCGAGGGTCGCGAGTTCGAATCTCGTTTCCCGCTCCAGATTCAGATCGCTTCGCATGTTCCGCCGCCTCGGAATCGCCTTCCGGGTCGCTTGCCTGGCCGTTCTCGACGGCGCATTTTCCGGGCATCTTGCCGCTTTTTTCTGCCTGTCGCAGCCCCGACATGCTCGCCAGCGTTCTCCGTCATCGCCGGGTGTCGCCGTACGCTCACGATGCCGTCGAACTTGAACCGATGGCGATATGCCCCCATATAGTGGGCCCTCCACGACACTCATCCAATCGAACAGGATCGCTCATGGCCGAACCGGCGCTGTCCATTCGTGGCCTGACCAAGGTCTACGGCAATGGCTTCCAAGCCCTCAAGGGCATCGACCTCGACGTCGCCCAGGGCGACTTCTATGCCTTGCTGGGCCCCAACGGGGCGGGCAAGTCCACCACCCTTGGGGTGGTCTGCTCGCTGGTGCAGAAGAGCGCCGGGAAGGTCTCGATCTTCGGCATCGACATCGACACCGATTTCGCCCGGGCCAAGTACCATCTGGGCGTGGTGCCCCAGGAGTTCAACTTCAACCAGTTCGAGAAGGTCATCGACATCGTGCTGGCCCAGGCCGGTTACTACGGCATGTCGCGCCGCGAGGCCCTGCCACGCGCCGAGGAGCTGTTGCGCGACCTGGGGCTGTGGGACAAGCGCAACGGCAGCGCGCGCATGCTCTCCGGCGGCATGAAACGTCGATTGATGATCGCCCGTGCCCTGATGCATCGCCCCAAGCTGCTGATCCTCGATGAGCCCACCGCCGGGGTCGACATCGAGCTGCGTCGCAGCATGTGGGAGTACATGCGCCGTATCAACGAGCAGGAAGGCACCACCATCATCCTCACCACTCACTACCTGGAAGAGGCCGAGAGCCTGTGCCGGCGGGTAGGCATCATCAATCACGGCAAGATCATCCGTGACACCGGCGTGCGCGAGCTGCTCGCCGAGCTCGACACCGAGACCTTCCTGCTCGACCTGGCTCACCCGGTCGAGTCGGCGCCGGCCATCGAGGGCTTCGAGGTCAGGAAGGTGGATGACGCCCAGCTGGCGGTCATGGTCCATCGCGGCCAGCGCCTGAATGCCGTCTTCGACACCCTCGGCCAGCAAGGCATCGAGGTGGTGTCGATGCGCAATCGCGCCAACCGGCTCGAGGAGATGTTCGTGTCCATGGTGGAAGAGGGGCAACAGACAGGGAAGTCCGACCAGGAGGCCAGTTCATGAACGCCACCCAGATCGCCATCGCCCTATGGACGCTGGTGTCCAAGGAGATTCGCCGCTTCACCCGGATCTGGCCGCAGACCCTGCTGCCGCCGTCGATCACCATGACCATGTACTTCATCATCTTCGGCAACCTGATCGGTTCGCGCATCGGGGGCATGGATGGCTTCGACTACATGGACTTCATCGTCCCCGGGCTGATCATGATGGCGGTGATCACCAACAGCTATTCCAACGTGGCATCGTCCTTCTTCTCCAACAAGTTCCAGCGCAGCGTGGAGGAGATGATGGTCTCGCCGATGCCTAACTGGGTCATCCTCGCCGGCTTCGTGCTGGGGGGCATGGCCCGCGGCCTGGGGGTGGGCGTCATCGTGACCCTGGTGTCGCTGTTCTTCACCCGCATCGATGTGGCGCATCCGCTGCTGACCATCCTGGTGGTGGTGCTGACCGCGGCGCTGTTCGCCATCGGCGGCTTCATCAACGCGCTGCTGGGCAAGAAGTTCGACGACATCTCCATCGTGCCGACCTTCGTGCTGACGCCGCTGACCTACCTGGGCGGGGTGTTCTACTCGATCTCGCTGCTGCCGACCTTCTGGCAGGGCGCCTCGATGCTCAACCCGATTCTCTACATGGTCAACGTCTTCCGTTACGGCTTCCTGGGGGTCTCCGACATCCCGGTAGGGTGGGCGCTGGCCGCGATTTTCGGCTTCATCGCGGTACTGTTCGGCGTCGCGCTGTGGATGCTCGAGAACGGCAAGGGCATTAGGAGTTAAACGATGGCACACGACCGCCCCGAGACGCTCAAGGAGGCCCCGCTGGGCCGCGAGTCCGCCTACCCGGAAGCCTATGATGCCGGGCTGCTGTATGCGATTGAGCGCGCCGCCAACCGTGGCCCGCTGGGGATCGAGGAGGGCGCGCTGCCGTTCGCCGGCGAAGACGAATGGCACGCCTTCGAGGTCTCCTGGCTCAACGCGCGTGGCAAGCCGATCGTCGCCGTGGCGCGCTTCCGGCTGCCGGCGGATTCGCCGCGGCTGATCGAATCCAAGTCGTGGAAGCTCTATCTCAACGGCTTCAACCAGACCCGTTTCGCCTCGCCGGATGAGGTGCAGGCGGTGATGACGCGCGATCTCGGCGCCGCGGCCGGCGCGCCGGTCTGCGTGGCGTTGCTCGGCGTCGACGACGAGGCGCTCATGCCGCGCCGGCTGCCGGGGGAGTGCATCGACGAGCGCGACATCGAGATCGACGACTACACGCCCAGCGCCGAGCACCTGGTCGCGGGCGACGAGATCGTCGAAGAGACCCTGCACTCGCACCTGCTCAAGTCCAACTGCCCGGTCACCGGCCAGCCCGACTGGGGCAGTGTGATGATCCGCTATCGCGGGCCGCGCCTCGACCGCGACGGTTTGCTTCGCTACCTGATCGGCTATCGCCAGCATCAGGACTTCCACGAGCACTGCGTCGAGCACATCTTCATGGACCTGATGGCCCGGGCGAAGCCCGAGCGGTTACTGGTGCTGGCGCGCTACGTGCGGCGCGGCGGGCTCGACATCAGCCCCTGGCGCGCTACGCCGGGCGAACGGCCGCCGTCGCCGCTGCGCCTGGCGAGGCAGTAGGCGCGTCGCGACAGCCCGCCCGGCACGACAGCGATGGCGCGGGCTGATAGAGTATCGAGAACATTTCTCGTTTGACGGCCAAGGAGACACCGATGGACGCGATGACGCTGCTGCATGAACGCAGCTCCATGGGCAAGCTGATGGGGCCGGCTCCCGGTGGGGCGCAGCTCGAGGCCATGTACCGGGCGGCGTTGCGTGCCCCGGACCACAAGGAACTGCGGCCCTGGCGATTCATCGAGTTCTCGGGTGATGGGCTAGAGCGGCTCGGCGAGCTGTTCGCCGAGGCCGAGCGCGTCGACAACCCCGAGGCCCCCGAAGCCGTGCTCGATGGGGCACGCAAGAAGCCCAAGCGGGCACCGATGATCATCGCCGTGGCCGCCAGGGTCACGTTGGACGAGCCCAAGGTGCCGCGGGTCGAACAGGTGATCTCCGCCGGCTGCGCCGCCCACGGCCTGTTGCTGGCCGCCCACGCCCAGGGCCTTGGCGCCATGTGGCGCACCGGCAAGTACGCCTTCGACGCCACGGTGCGTGAAGGCCTCGGCCTGGGCGAACAGGACGAGCTGGTCGGCTTCCTCTACCTCGGGCAGCTCGCTGGTCGCCACCGCCCGGTGCCCGAGCACGACGTCGACGCCTTCGTCGAGCGTTGGTGCTGAGCATGCGCGAGCCTGGCACCGCTCACCCGCGCCTGCCGTTGCCGCCGGCGGGTGACGAGGACGACTCGGCGACCTTCCTGGCCTGGCTCGGCGAGGCCATCCCGATGGCCAAGCAGCTGGGCATCGAGGCCATGCACCGTGAGGGTGAAACGCTCGAATGGCGGCTTGCCATCGCGCCGAACCTCAACGACAAGGGCACCGGCTTCGGCGGGTCCCTGGCCGCCCAGGCCACGTTGCTCGGCTGGTCGTGGACGACGCTCTGGTTGCGTCGCCACGGATATGAGCGAGATGTGGTGGTGGCCGAGGCCCGTCAGCGCTTCCTGGCGCCGGTCACCGGCGGCTACCGGCTGACCTGCGCGCCCGAAAGCGAGGACGCGCCGGCCCGTCTCAGGGAGCGCATGGCGGAGCGGGGGAGGGGGCGCATCGCCCTGGTGCAGCGGCTGTGGTGCGGCGACACCTTATGCCTCGAGGCCCACGGCGACTACGCCGTGCGCCCGGCCGAATGAGCCGCTTGCCCCGACCGGCAAGAAATCGAAAAAACGTCTTGCTAACACGGAGTTAAGGCGATAATATGTGCGCCGTTCTCGAGGAAAAGGCAGCAAGCCTATCGATTCGAGAAGCACAATGCGGAGGGGTGTCCGAGTGGTCGAAGGAGCGCGCCTGGAAAGTGTGTAAGCCGAAAGGCTTCGAGGGTTCGAATCCCTCCCCCTCCGCCAAGAATTTCGATTAAGCCGCTGAGAAATCAGCGGCTTTTTCTTTGTCTGTATCTTTTACCCCACACTTTGGCCCCACCTAATGCCTGGTTTCCATAGGCCCCATCAAGATGCCTTTGGGCGGCCTTTTTCCCCGTGCTGTCGCTCTTCCTGCCGCCATGCCTCATTTAGGCAATCATTTCCTAATTCAGGCATGACAGCCGTTCAGGCTTTCGGTACTGTGTCCTAAGTGTTGTGAGCAGCCTTAGGGTTGGAGATGTACGCTTTCTTCTTGAATGCATCTATACCGCAGCCGGCGATGGCCGCTCGCTCGAGCGGGAGGAGGTTGAGACCACGCTGTACTTCCCCACCGAATAGCTCGCCGCCCAGGGCCTCGACCCGGCCCAGGTGGCCGGGGTGAAGGTCCGCGGCGACTCGATGGACGGCACCCTGGCCGACGGCGACTGGGTGCTGGTGGACCGCAGCAGCCGCGACCCGCACCCGGAAGGGGTGTTTCTGCTACTCGTGCACGACGAGCGGCGCATCAAGCGTGTGCAGCGCGTCGCCGGCGGCGCCTGGCTGCTGATCAGCGACAACCCGCGTTATGAGAAGGAATTGATCAAGCCGCATGACATGAAGGACGTGGCGATCCTGGGGTGGTGTGAGATTCGGGTTGGGCGGGTGTTGTGATGCTGGAGCGTTGGACTATACTCCGGCGCATTTTGATGTTGATGGGCTGAATCATGATATGCACTTTTGCTGATACAGATCCTACTGCTCTGGCCGCTCGGTTTACCCGGCCGAGCTTTGAAATGATTTCGAGTTTCGCTGATTCGCGAAACTTGATCTCGGAAATGTTCGGCGAGAAAAAATTATTTGACTCTAAGGGGCTTCGCGTTGGTGAAGTCTTTGATCAGGCCTGGAATAGGCTTAAGCATTCGTACAGGAATGAGTATGTTTACAAAACGGAGCTGGCCAATCGTATAGTCTTTGGTCGCCATAGTCCTAACACCGCAGCTTTGCATGTAGAGTTGCCTGTCAGTGGGTCTATTGCTGATATGGCCATATACAATGGCACGTCTACAGCTTATGAAATAAAAACGGATTTTGACAGTGCGTTCAGGTTGAGGTCTCAAAGCGAAAGCTATCTCAAGGCTTTTGAAAAAGTCTATGTGGTCGTGTCGGATAGCTCGGTTAAAAAGTACCTTTCATATATTCCCGATGAAGTGGGAATGCTGTCCCTTTCCAAGAGAGGAAGTTTAAGAGAGGTGAAGCCAGTCTGTTCTGATGTTTCTAGATTAAAGCATGAAGTTATGTTCAGATGCTTGCGTCGATCAGAACAGGTTAGTATCGCGGAAAAAGTGATAGGTGAAAAAATTGAGTTGCCCAATGGCTTGATATACGAGGCTTGTTTTAGGGCTTTTAGTTTGCTTGATGTTGAGTCAGCACATAGGCTCTATGTCGAGCAAATGAGGAAGAGGAAGACTGATAAAAAAACTCAGCTATTTATTTCTAGGCTTCCATACAGCCTAAAAGCACTTGGCTACGCAACGCCACTGTCTGAGAAAAAAAGGACGAATATACTGAACGTTCTGGATCAGATGCTGGTGTGAAATTCAATGTTCAGGGAGCTAAAGTAATGTATTATCCTTATCTTTATGGACGAAAATATGAACTTTTAGCATTAAGAGACTTCGCGACGAACCATCCGGGCGATCGCAATGTTTCTCCTGTCGTTGAGCCTTTAAAGAGTGACGTTGGAGATCTAAAGAGAGCCATTCAGCGTCTTTCCAGTCAGAATTTTCCTCTCACAGTTATTCTGAATCCGGTGCGAGGCGAGTTTAGGGATCAAGCTAATCTCAGCGGTTGGCTTTCGTCGCTGACATCTCAGGTTACTCCAACTGTAGACTTTACTCCAGCGTTGCTGTGTGATGATAGAGTTTCGTATGCGGATGTTGATAATTTTTTGAATCAGTTTCGCAGTGGCTCTGCTGTTCTTGTCTATAATTCGCCAGCACTTTCTGCCATTGAAGTATCTAGATTAGACCAGGATTCTAGAGTTGGCTTGCAAGTAATCAAGGCTGGTGGGATTGAGCCCCAAGCTCGTGGCGGGCTCTCTCCTCAAAAGACTATCGAGATTTTAGACTGTTTCAACGCGCAGACCAGGAATGCCGATTACGGTGGCGCAGAATTTTTTTCTCGTCAATACTTAGGCTTTCGCCAAGCTTCTTGTGGTTATGGTGATTTTACGGTGTTATCTACGGCCATTCCCGGTTCGGGTGGCCCTCCCGGTGCTGTTGTTGTCCATGCCACTTATAAAGAACCAAACTCTGGGGAGGTTTGGGTTGAGCATTTTGTTTCAGCCGAAACTGATAGGGAGGCTGGTACTGTGGAGGGGAAGTTTTTAGATGCTGCTGGGCAATTGTGTCGCCAGGTTGCATCTAGACCCGGTGAGTTTGGGGCAAATGTCGCAATTTCTAGCTATCAGGCACAAGTCGCTGGTAATAGAAGTCCAGGCTTAGGTGGCAATAAACGTCAGCAAATTCTCCATCATATTTGTTTGAATAGACAGATTTTGCTTGGCTATATTTGATTAAAATGCCAGCCAAGCGGCTGGCATTTTAAATGGATTTGGTGTCGATGAGCTTTAATCTATATAGCCAAGATTTTTGAGTCGTATTTCCATTGCTTGATATGAAGTTTGAAACATTTCGCAAAGTGTTTGGATGACTTCATTCAAAAATAGTTTTTGCTTTTGCTCTTCGGCCACTTGGATGATCTCATTTACTTTTCTTGAGATTATTTCTTTAGGCATCAGCAGATCTGCAGCAAAGGAGTTTGCCAGATATTCTTCAAGCTTTTGCTCTCCTGCTCGTTTGAACATTATTTCATCATTGTCTGTAAACTCATCTTTATAGTTTATGTCGTTAATGTGTGGAAGTATATCATTGAACAAGTGACCAAGTTCGTGAGCGATGGTGAACCGCTGCCGATTTGTATGGTGTGTAGGGTTGATCCATATCTCTATGAACTGCTCCCCTGTGTCTCTTTGAACTTTTATCTCACCTGAACGGCTAAGACGTTCGAAAGAGTTTATGTTTTTTGATAGCTTTACATTTTCGATTTTCTTTGAGATATTCTCGACATCAATAGGTGGTTCTATCTCTTCGATTTGGAGTCCATAAGCCATTTTCAGAAGCTCGTTTGGAGTTCTGATTGCGGCTGCCCTATTAGCTGATATGAATTTCTGGATCTCCATTTTATTTCTCTCCTTCAGGGGAGGTGGCATCTGTCTTGTCTTGTTGTACGATGCTGTTTCTGAATCGTGATACAGAGCTGTCAGTGTGCTTGAATGCTGCCGATTCCACCGCTCTTTCGACTCTTACATCAACATGCTCAATGATTTCTTCTTTTATTTTGTTATGAAGCGGCTGATAGTAGTCGTCAGTGTACAAAGTTTCATTTACAGCCTCGCCGATAATTTTATGGCTATCTGACTGCGTTTTTATTTCTTTTTTTGTCTTGGCTACGAGATCATTAATATCGCTTCGTCTGTGCCACCAAAGTCCGAAAACACCCAAAAAGCTTGCAGCAGCAACTAACAGTGTGACAATGGTGAGAGCGTTGTTAAAGGTATCGAAAGTGGAGTTGTACAAAGACTCGTATTGTGAGCTTAAATTCCCATTTGATTCGACCTTGGTCTCTAGTACTAAAATTTTTCGCTGCAGGCTTTCTATCACCTCGCTTTGTGAGTCAAGCAAGCTTTTTAAAGTTTCAATGGCTTGGCTGTTAGATTGCTCAGGAGGCGCGTTAGCTTCCATGCTTAACTCTCTTGATGTAATTACTTTATAGGTTTTTAACAACCTTGCAAGTTTAGTATAACACAGTTTTCGTTTGTGCGATACACATGTAAATATGCTAATATTTATCTTGGTGTTTTTTGCATTGCTAGGTTTGGGGTTTGGTCAGGCATTTTGATTTTAGTTTATTTTTGCTGTTGACTTCTTCGCTGCATAATTCTCATGACAATTGTTTTTAATTCTGTGCAGCCAATACATCTCCACCTTTAAGCTTTTACCTTCCTTAGTTCCCGCCACTGCGTCGTCCACCGTGGCGTGCGGTGCGCGCAACGCAGGTGCCAGGCGGCATTCTTGCGCGGCACGCCCAGGCGCACGGTGCCCTTGCCCATCTTCCCGTTGAGCTCGTCCAGGGCGGCCATCAGCTTGTGGTCGCGCTCGCGCTGGGCTTCCCGTTCGGGCGTGTCGAGCAGCGAGAGCTGCTCGCGGTTGGCGTCCACCAGGTCGAGCAACATCACGCCGGCCTTCATGAAGCGATACCCGCGGCGATAGATCGCCTCGAGCCCCTGCTGCGCGGCGGCCAGGATCGGCCGGCTGTCGTCGGTGGGCTCGGGCAGCTCGACGACGACGCTGGGCGAGTACTGGGCCAGGTCGGGCCGGTGGCGGTTGGTCTTGAGGAACACGAGCACGGCGCGGGCGTGGCTGTCCTGCTGGCGGAGTTTTTCGGCGCCGCGCTGGGCGTGCTGGCGGATGGCGTCCTGCAGGTCGCCGAGCTCGCCGGTCAACCGGCCGAAGGAGCGCGAGGTCATGATGCGCTGGCGGGGCTCGCTGGCGTCGTTGAGCTCGATGCAGGGCGTGCCCTGGAGCTCGCGTACGGTGTGCTCGAGGGTGACGGAGTAGCGCTGGCGGATGGCCTTGGGGTCGGCCTGGCGGAGATCCCAGGCGGTCTCGATGCCCTGGATGGCCAGCCGCTCGACCAGCCGGCGGCCGACGCCCCATACGTCGCCCAGGGCAGTGCGCTCGAGCAAGCGGCGGGTGTCGTCGCCGTCGGCGTGCATCACGCACACGCCACCGTATTCCGGCAGCTTCTTGGCGGCGCGGTTAGCAAGCTTGGCCAGGGTGCGGGTGGGCGACACGCCCACGCAGACGGGGATGCCGGTGAACTGGCGCACGTTGCGGTAGAGCGTGCGCGCGAGTGCCTGGGTGGCGGCGGCGTCGAAGCCGTCGAACCTGACGAACATCTCATCGATGGAGTAGGGCTCGATGCCGGCGGAGAACTCCTCGAGCACCTCGCGCACCCGGGCGCTCATGTCGCCGTAGAGCTCGTAGTTGGACGAGAGCAGCTGGATGCGGCCCAGGTTGACCCACTGCTGCAGCTCGAAGGCCGGGGTGCCCATCTCGACGCCCAGGGCCTTGAGCTCATGGGAGCGGGCGATCACGCAGCCGTCGTTGTTGGACATCACGCCCACCGGCAGGCCCTCGAGCCGTGGCTGGAAGACGCGTTCGCAGCTCACGTAGAAGTTGTTGCAGTCCACTAATCCGATCATCTGGCCGCTCATACGGCGTACTCGTGGATGACCGAGCGCACCACACCCCACACCTGGCAGTCGAGGTTGGCGATAGGTATCGGCGCATACTGGTTGTTGCCGGAGCACAGGTAGGGCCGCTTCCCGATCATCTCGTAGCGCTTCACGATCACTTCGCCGTCGACCAGGGCGACGACGATGTGCCCGGGGCGGGCGTCGATCGAGCGGTCCACCACCAGGGTGTCGCCGTCCTGGATGCCGAACTCGACCATGCTGTCGCCGGTAACGGTCATGAAGAACGTGGCCGCGGGGCGCTTCACCAGCCGCTCGTTGAGGTCGAGTGTGCGGCCGACGTAGTCCTCCGCCGGCGAGGGGAAGCCGGAGATGCCGGCGCGGATGGTGGCCAGCGGGTGGGGCAGGGCGCGGTACGACGGTGCCGGGTGAGGATGACGGGTCTCGGGGTTGCGCATGGCGGTGCCTCTTGTCAAAAGCTGTTTGTTTATACAGTATTCGACAACAACACGCCCTTAGGCAAACGCTAATATGCACAAACGCCGGGGGGCAGGCGCCCGGGCCCGGCGTGGCGCGGTTGATGGCAGGATCCCGAATTGGCGGGGCGACATGCGAGTGAGCTACCTGGGCCCGGGCATCTGCACACGGTGAATGGCGTGTCGTGCCACTCGCCTCAGGACGCGTAGGCTCCGGCGGAATAGGTCAGCTCGTAGCTGTGGCTGTAGATCTCGAGGATGTTGCCGAAGGGGTCTTCCATGTAGACCATGCGGAACGGCTTCTCGCCGGGGAAGTATTCCCTGACGGGCATGCGCTGCTTGCCGCCGGCGGCGACGATGCGCTCGGCGAGCCCTTCCACGTCGGGATCTTGCACGCAGAAGTGGAAGACGCCGGTCTTCCAGTACTCGAAGTTGTTCTCCGGCGTTTCCTGGTTCTGGAACTCGAACATCTCGACACCGACACGGTCGCCCGTCGACATGTGGGCGATGCGAAACGATCCCCAGCCGGGCCCGAAGACGTCGCTGCACATCACGCCGATGGCGGAGTCGTCCTCGACGATGGTGGTGGGCTCCATGATCACGTACCAGCCGAGGACCTCGGTGTAGAACTTCAAGGCGGCTTCGACATCGGGCACCGAAATGCCGATGTGGGAGAAGGTGCGGGGATAGACCTGGCTCATGGCGAGTGCTCCTGCTGCGTCGTATGGGGAGTTGACGCTGGCCATGCTAGGGAGCGTGGATCATAATAAAAACTATCATGACCTTATGGCAGTAATAAAAAACCCTTATGCTTAATCCACACTGGCTACGCACGTTCGAAGCCTCGGTCGAGCTAGGCAACTTCACCCGTGCCGCCGAGCGCCTGGACCTGACCCAGGCCGCGGTCAGCCAACATATCAAGCACCTGGAGTCGCGGCTGGGGCCGCTACTGCTGCGCCGGTCGAGGGGGCTGGAGTTGACCCCCGCGGGCCACGCCCTGCTCGACTACCAGCGGGAGATGCAGGCCGCCGATCAACGGCTGCAGCAGCGTCTGGCGGGCGATGATGCGACGCAAGGCGAGATCAGCCTGATGACCCCGGGCAGCAGTGGCCTGGCGATCTACCCACGGCTGCTGGCCCTGCAGAAGGAGGCGCCCGAGCTCGCCATTCGACACCGTTTTGGCCCGACCAGTGAGGTCATCGAGGCCGTTCTCGATAATCGTGTGGAATTCGGGCTTGCGACCCAGCGTCCGGAGGAGCCTCGCCTGTCGGTATCGCTGTTTGCACGCGAAGCGCTCGAGCTGGTCGTCCCGGCCTGGGAGCGCGTGCAGGATTGGGAGGACCTTGAGCGACTTGGCTTCATCGATCACCCCGACGGCCATGACATGGCCACTCGGCTGTTGAGTCGCTGCTTCCCCGGCAACCCGGGGGTAGGCCGGTTGCCTTGTCGCGGGTTCACCAATCAGATTGGCCTGATCCTGGCGCCGGTGGCCGAGGGGCTGGGCTTCAGCGTGCTGCCACGCTTCGCCCGGGAGGCCTTCGCGAATCCCGAGGCCATCCGCGTCGTCGAGGGGCTGCCGGAGGTCGTCGACAGCCTATGGCTCCTGCATCGTGCGGAATGGCCGCTGTCGGCGCGGGCCAAGCGCGCCCTGGAGTGGCTCGATGCGCGATGGATCAGTGCCCCGTCGAATCAGGGGCACTGGGCCGGCTCTTGAGCAGCGTGGTGCGGGGAGGGCTTAGCCGGGAACGCCCTGGCTGCGCAGGTAGTCGTCGTAGGTGCCGCTGAAGTCGACGATGCCATCGTCTTTCATCTCGATGATGCGGGTGGCCAGCGAGCCGACGAACTCGCGGTCATGGCTGACGAAGATCAGCGTGCCGGGGTAGTGTTCCAGCGCCAGGTTGAGCGCCTCGATGGACTCCATGTCGAGGTGGTTGGTGGGCTCATCCATGACCAGCACGTTGGGATTCTGCAGCGAGAGCTTGCCGAACAGCATGCGCCCCTGCTCGCCCCCTGAAATCACCTTCACGGACTTGCCGATGTCGTCATTGGAAAACAGCATCCGCCCCAGGGCGCCGCGCACGGTCTGCTCGCCGGCGGTGGTCCACTGCTGCATCCATTCGAACAGCGTCTCGCCGCCCTCGAAATCGGCCGCGTGGTCCTGGGCGAAATAGCCGACATCGGCGGCATCGGTCCACTTCACTTCGCCGGCGTCAGGCGCCATCGCCCCCACCAGGCAGTTGAGCAGGGTGGTCTTGCCGATGCCGTTGGGCCCGATGATGGCCACACGCTCTCCCGCTTCGATGCGCAGGCCGAGACGCTCGAACAAGACGTTGTCATCCCAGGCCTTGGAGAGCTCTTCCACCGCCAGGGCATGGCGATGGATCTTCTTGTTCTGCTCGAAACGAATGAACGGGCTGACCCGCGACGAGGGCTTGATCTCGTCGAGCTGGATCTTGTCGATCTTGCGCTGGCGCGAGGTCGCCTGCTTGGCCTTGGAGGCATTGGCCGAGAAGCGGCTGACGAATTGCTGGAGCTCGGCAATCTCCGCCTTTTTCTTGGCGTTTTCGGCATGCAGGCGCTCCCGCGCCTGGGTGGCGGCGGTCATGTACTCATCGTAGTTTCCGGGGAACAGCTGCACCTCGCCGTAGTCCAGGTCCGCCATGTGGGTACAGACACTGTTCAGGAAGTGGCGGTCGTGGGAGATGATGATCATGGTCGACGAGCGCGCCTTGAGGATGTCCTCCAACCAGCGAATCGTATTGATATCGAGGTGGTTGGTCGGCTCATCGAGCAGCAGCACATCCGGGTCGCTGAACAGCGCCTGGGCCAGCAGCACACGAAGCTTCCAGCCCGGCGCGACGACGCTCATCGGCTGGCCGTGCTGCTCGATGGGAATGCCCAGGCCCAACAGCAGTTCGCCGGCGCGGGCCTCGGCGGTATAGCCATCGAGCTCGGCGAAGCGCACCTCGAGATCCGCGACCGCCATGCCATCCTCTTCGCTCATCTCGCTCAGCGAGTAGATGCGCTCACGCTCCGCGGTGACGGCCCAGAGCTCTTCGTTGCCCATGACCACGGTGTCGATGACACGCTCGTTCTCGAAGGCAAACTGATCCTGGCGCAACTTGCCCAGTTGCGTGGTGGCGTCTTTCATCACCTGACCGCTGGTGGGCTCCAGGTCGCCCCCGAGGATCTTGATCAGGGTCGACTTGCCACAGCCGTTGGCGCCGATCAGGCCGTAGCGATGGCCTTGGCCGAATTTGACAGAAACGTTTTCGAACAGCGGCTTGGAGCCAAACTGCATGGTGATGTTGGCGGTAGAGAGCACGGCAGAGTATCTCGCGGGAGGCGCATGGAAGGAGAGGCTTGGGCCGGCACGCTAGGTGGTGTCGACCGAAGTGGATGGCGCATTGTACGCGCCAGGCCTGGGGGCTATCTACTCGATCGCCCCGCTCGATTCGGCGACCGGATCATGCCTCTGGCGCCGGGGCGGCCTGCAGGGCTGCGTCGGCCCGCTGTCATCGATCTCCTACGCGGTGCGTCGTCGATGCCATGCGGCTCTGCGTGGCATAAGGCGCCATGCTCCCAGCATGGCATGGCACCCGAGTGGCTGGCCGGAGGAAGCGGGCCAAGCCGGATGGGTGGCCTGCCAGGCGAACGTTGTCGGAACGCGGGAAAGCTCGCCCGAGCCTTTCCTGCGGGGGCACGATGCGGTTGACGTCGTGATGGCTCAAGGCGTCGTGCGCCCCGCGTTGTGCAGGCCTCGGCCATTCCCTGCTTAGCCCCCTTCGAGGGGGCATTTTTTTGTCGTCGTCGTGGGTTCCGGGGCGTGGGTCCTTGAGCCGTGGTCTCGGCGATGCCGGCCGCGGCTCATTCGGGCCGCTGGCGGACCCACTCCAGGGCGCTGGGCTTGTCGTGAAGGGGGAAGGTCTGGATCTCCATGCGCTTGAACAGCCGGTCCTCGAGCCGGGCCAGGTGGCGGATCCAGCGCTTGTCGCTGAGTACCGCGGCGCGGTAATAGCGGTCAAGATCGCCGAGCTGCGTCAGGCCGTAGCCCAGGTCGCGGAGGAAGGCGGTGAAGGTCATCCAGCGCATATCGTCGATCTCGATGTAGAGGCTGATGCGGGGCTGAATCTTCTTGAGGGTTTCGATGGCATCGATGGCCACCTGGATGTCCGGTGCGGTGACACGGTCGCCGATGCGCATGGCCAGCAGGTGATCGGCTTCCGAGGGAAGGAGTTCGAGCATCGTCGTGCCCTCCTCGATGCAGGAATGTGGTGCGTGTCTAACAGCATAGCTTCTCGCGGCGATACGGACGGTGTCGACGGGAGTGGCCGACGCGTCAGGTGGCCCGGGCCCGCGGTGCGGACCCGGGCGAGGCTTAATGGGGGGCCGGGTGATCGCCCATTTCGCGCTCCAGGCGGCGTGCGACGTCGCCGGGCGAGCCGGTATGCCGGGCCAACAGGGCGTAGGCCACCGGTACCACGAACAGGGTGAAGAAGGTGGCCGCCGCGACCCCGGTGAAGATCACGGTGCCGAGCACCAGCCGTGTCTCGGCGCCGGCGCCGCTGGAGAGGATCAGCGGCACCGAGCCGGCGATGGTGGTCACCGAGGTCATGACGATGGGACGCAGCCGGGTCATGGCGGCCTGAACCAGGGCCTCGTGGAAGGCGGTGCCCTGGTCGCGTAGCTGGTTGGCGAACTCCACGATCAGGATGCCGTTCTTGGTGGCCAGCCCCACCAGCATCACCAGCCCCACCTGGCTGTAGATGTTCAGCGATTGCCCGGTGAGCCACAGGCCGAGCAGGGCGCCGCCGATGGCCAGTGGCACGGTGAGCATGATCACCAGCGGATGGATGAAGCTCTCGAACTGGGCGGCCAGCACCAGGAACACCACCAGGGTGCCGAGGATCAGCAGGAAGGTGGTGGCGCCGCTGGATTCACGATAGTCCCGGGCGGCGCCCTTGACGTCGGTCTGCACGCCCGATGGTAGCGTCTCGTCCACGGCATGCTCGAGGTAGTTCAGTGCCTCGCCCATGGAGTAGCCATCGGCCAAGTCCGCCTGCAGGGTGATCGTACGCAGGCGGTTGTAGCGGTTGAGCTGGCTGGGGCCGGCGTAGGTTTCGATCTCGACCAGGCTCGACAGCGGCACCCGTTCATCGGTGCGCGCCGAGCGTACCCGGATGTTCGCCAGGGCGTTCGGGGTCGATGTCACGCCACGTTCGCTCTCGAGGATGACATCGTATTCCTCGCCCCGGTCGGTGAAGCGGGTGACGGTGCGTCCGCCCAGCAGGGTCTCCAGGGTGCGGCCGATCTCGCTGACGGTGACGCCGAGGTCGGCCGCTCGGGCGTAGTCGATGTCGACGGAGAGCTGGGGTTGGTTTTCCTCGTAGTCGCTCTGCAGGTTGAGCAGCCCGGGGTTGTCCTGGCGGATATGCGCCATCAGCGTATCGCGCCAGGCCACCAGTTGCTCGTAGCTGGCCCCGCCCAGCACGAACTGAAGGCCCTGCTCGCTGCCGCCGCCGAAGCCCTTGGGCATGATCGGGAAGGCGCGGATGCCGGGCAGTTCGGCCAGGCTCTGGCGCACCTCATTGAGGACCGGGGCCGCCGGCCCGCGCTCGTCCCAGTCGGCCAGGCCGACGATGGCGAAGCCGGAATTGAAGCTCTCGGTGCGCCCGCGCCCACGGGGCGACATGATCATCACGTCCTCGACCTCGCCGTCTTCGCGCAACGGCAGCAGGCGGGCTTCGACCTCGTCCATGTAGTCTTCCATGTACGAGAAGGTGGCGCCGGGCGGGCCGTTGATGAGCACGAAGAAGGTCCCGCGGTCTTCCTGCGGGGTGTATTCCGAGGGCAGCTGTGGGTAGAGCCAGGCGATGGTCGCGACCAGGGCGATGAAGGCCGCCACCACCAGCCAGCGCAGGGCGAGTACCGCCTCCAGGCAGCGCCGGTAGAGCCCCTGGGCCCAATGCAGGCCGCCGTCGACCCAGCGCGCCAGGCGACCCTCGTGGAGGCTCGGCGAGAGGATCTTGGAGGCCATCATCGGGGTCAGACTGAGGGCCAGTAACGTGGAGATGGCCACCGCGGCCGAGAGGGTCAGCGCGAATTCGGTGAACAGCTTGCCGACATCGCCCTGGAGGAAACTCAGCGGCACGAACACCGCGATCAGTACCAGGCTGGTGGCGATGACCGCGAAGGCCAGCTGGCGAGCCCCACGATAGGCGGCCACCAGGGGCGTCTCGGCGAAGAGATGCATGCGACGGTGGATGTTCTCCAGCACCACGATGGCGTCGTCGACCACCAGGCCGATGGCCAGCACCAGGGCCAGCAGCGTCAGCAGGTTGATGGTGAAGCCCATGGCGGCCAGGGCGGCGAAGGTGCCGATCAGCGTCACCGGTACCGTCACCGCCGGCACCAGGGTGGTACGCAGGTTGCCGAGGAACACGAATATCGCCACCACTACCAGGCCGATGGCGATCAGCAGGGTGCTGAGTACCTCGCGGATGGCGCCGGACACGAAGGTGGAGGCGTCATAGTTGACCGCCAGGCTCATGCCCTCGGGCAGGCGTGGCGCGACGCGCTTCATCTCCGCGCGCACGGCGTCGGAAAGCGCCATCACGTTGGCGGTGGACTGCTTGACCATGCCCAGGCCGACCACGGTCTCGCCGTTGCCGCGGAACAGCGAGCGCTCCTCGACGGTGCCGAGCTCCACCCGGGCCACGTCGTCGAGGCGTACCAGGTAGCCGCCTTGACCCCGTTCGAGCACCAGCCCGCGGAAGTCTTCAGGGGAGGTGAAGTGGCGCGGCAGTCGCACGATGAACTGACGGTCCGCGGACTCCACGGCGCCGCCGGGCAGCTCGACGTTCTCCTCGCGCAGGGTGTCTTCGACGTCGCTGACCGCCAGCCCGCGGGCGGCGAGGGCGTCGTTATCGAGCCACACGCGCATGGCGTACTCGCGACCGCCGCCGACGAACACCCCGGAGACGCCCTCCTGCACCGAGAAGCCGTCGACCAGGTAGCGCTCGGCGTAGTCGGTCAACTCGGCGGTGGTATAGCCCTCGCCGGAGAGCATCAGCCACATCACCATCTCGGAACTGGTGTCTTCCTTCCTGACCTCGGGCGGCTCGGCCTCCTCGGGCAGGTTATCCGCCGCGCCCGAGATGCGATCGCGCACATCGTTGGTGGCGGCGTCGATATCGCTGTCGAGGCCGAACTCGATGGTGATGCTGGAGTAGCCGTCGCTGCTGGTGGAGGAGATCATCTCGATGCCGGCGATGCCGGCGATGCGTTCCTCCAGCACTTGGGTGATGCGGGTCTCCACCACGTCGGCGTTGGCCCCCGAGTAGGACGTGCTGATGCTGACCACGGGCGGGTCGATGGTGGGGTATTCCTGCAATGGCAGGCGGGTGAGGGCCAGCAGGCCGAAGGCGACGATCAGCGCCGCCATGACGATGGCCAGTACCGGGCGCTGGACGGAGATGTCGGACAGACGCATCAGGAGGCCTCTTCCCGCCGGCTCGCTCGCAGGATCTCGCTGATGCTGGTGGCGTCGTCCTGGATGCCGATCAGCTCAACCGTCGAGGCGGCGTGCAGGCGATCGCTGCCATGGGTGACGACGAGGTCGCCCGGCGCCAGGCCCTCGGTGACCTCGACCTCGCCACGCCGCCGTGCCCCGATGCCGATTTCGCGGCGCTCCACGCGTCCGGCCTCGCGGGAGGTGATGACCCACGCCCAGCGTTGCCGCCCTTGCGGCACCACGGCCGATTCCGGCACCACCAGCGCCTGGCGGGGGTGGCGCTCGAGGGTGACGCGCATCAGCATGCCCGGGCGCAGTCGATGCTCGGGGTTGTCCAGCAGGGCGCGCACGCCGACGCTGCGGCTGATCGGATCGACCCGGGAATCGATGGTGGCGATCTCGGCCTCGAACACACGTTCGGGAAAGGCGGCGGTGGTGGCGCTCAGCTTGAGCCCTGGGGCGAGGGCGCCTAGTTGGGCCTCGGGCACCTCGAAGTCGAGTTTCATGCGCGAGACGTCGTCGAGGGTGGCGAGCTCGTCACCCGGCGTGACCAGCGCCCCCACGCTGATGTCGCGAACCCCGACCACGCCGTCGAACGGCGCGCTGATGTGATAGTCGTCGAGGCGCGCCTGTAGCCCCTGGAGGGTGGCGTCTACCTGCTGCAGCCGGGAACGGCTGTCCTCGATGTCGGCGCGGGGCGCCAGGTTGCGCTCTTGCAGCTGGGCGAGGCGATCGAGGGCATCCTGGCGTTCGGCGCGTAGCGCCTGGGCCTCGCGCAGCGACGCTCGTTCCTCGGCGTCTGACAACTCGACCAGCACATCGCCCCGGCCGACCGTCTCGCCCCCCTCGAAGTTGATGGCCTCCACCGTATCGGTCACGGTCGCCGAGAGCGTCACGCTCTCGTTGGCGGTCAGCGTGCCGAGCGCGGTCAACGGATCGGACCAGCTTTCGTGGCTGGCCACGGCGCCGATCACCGGCGTGGGAGGCCTGTCGGCAGGCTGGGCTCGGGCGGGCGTCGGCACGGGCAAAAGCGCCAGTGCGCTGAGCAGCAGGGCGCAAGCGCCGAGCCTGCTGGGCCACGGTCGGGCGCGGCGCGAAGCGGAGGCGTGGGTCATGGGCGAGTATCCGAGAGGAGGGCGTCGGCCCTCGGCAGTATGCGTAGCGAAACATGTGCCGAGGCATGGCGACAGCATGCCTCAAGCCGGGCCTCAGGGTGTCAAGGAGTCGCGCCTTGCACAATGTTTTCGCAACGCGTCCGTCGGCTGGAAGTGCGGCGTTGCATCGATCACGCCGGCGCGGGCTCGCGTGGCCGGGCTCTGGTACCATGTCGACCTTTTGCCTGGCCTTTCGAGGCTGCGGGCCTGCGAGTGGCATGAGGACTGGCATGAAGTATGACGTGGTGATTATCGGCGCCGGCGCCGCCGGCTTGATGTGCGCGCTGACCGCCGGCTATGCCGGGCGCTCGGTGCTGGTGATCGATCATGCCAACAAGGCCGGCAAGAAGATCCTGATGTCCGGGGGCGGGCGCTGTAACTTCACCAACCTCGATACCTCGCCGGCCAACTTCTTCTCGGGCAACCCGCACTTCTGCATCTCGGCGCTCAAGCGCTACCGTCCGGAACACTTCGTCGAGCTGGTCGAGCGTCACGGCCTGGAGCACGTGGAGAAGGCGCCGGGCCAGTTGTTCTGCGCCGATTCGGCCAAGGACCTGCTGGCGGTACTGCTCACCGAATGCGATTGGGCCGGCGTCGACATCCGCCTCAAGACCGCCGTCGAGCGGCTCGAACGCCAAGGCGAGGGCATGCGGCTCGAGACCTCGCAAGGACGCATCGATGCCGGGGCGGTGGTGGTCGCCACGGGCGGGCTGTCGATCCCCACCCTCGGGGCCAGCGGCTTTGGCTACGAGATCGCTCAGCAGTTCGGCCTCGAGGTGACCGAGACACGCGCCGCCCTGGTGCCCTTCACCCTGACCTCGAGCTGGAAGGAGCGCACGGCGGCGCTCTCCGGTCTTTCCGCCGAGGTCGTGGCGCGCTGCCGGGACGGCGAGTATCGAGAGCCCCTGCTGTTTACCCATCGTGGCCTGTCGGGCCCGGCGATGTTGCAGGCCTCGAGCCACTGGCACCCCGGCGACGAGCTCGCCATCGATCTGCTGCCGGGTGAGCCGGCCTTCGAGGCGCTGGTAGCGGCGCGTCGAGAGACGCCCAAGCGGCGGCTCTCCACCTGGCTGGGCGAGCGGCTGCCGCGGCGCCTGGCGCAAGCCCTGGTCGAGTGGCATGGCGACGATGGCCCGCTGGCCGAACGCGCCAATGCCGATCTCGAGGCCTGGGCCGCTCGCCTCAACGACTGGCGTATCAAGCCCGCCGGCACCGAGGGCTGGCGTACCGCGGAGGTCACCATGGGCGGTATCGATACCCGGGCATTGTCGTCGAAGACCTTCGAGGTCAACGGCTTGCCCCAGCTGCGTTTCATCGGTGAGGTGCTCGATGTCACCGGCCAGCTCGGCGGTTACAACTTCCAGTGGGCCTGGGCCTCCGGCGTGGCCTGTGGCCAGGCCTTGTAGGAGGCGATGGCGAAAGGCCTTAGCGTTGTGGCGGGTATCGGTGGGGCGCTCAGGGCAGCAGGCGACGCAGCCATTGGGCGCGCCGTGCGATCACCATGATGGACAGCGAGCGCCGCGCCAGGCGCTTGGCCGTGGCGGGATGGCGCAGCGACCACCAGAGCAGCAGGCTGCCGCCGCCCAGGGCGGGCAGGCGGTAACGCTGCACGGCTTGCCAGCTGGCCTCGAGGGGGCGGCTGGCCCGGTGCCAGTGCTCGGCCTCGACCAGCAAGTCGAGGCGTTGCTGTTGGATGCTGGCCTCCAGGGCCGCCTTGCGGGCTTGGCGTTCAGCCTTTGCCATCGTGAGGCGTCTCCATCAGCTCGCGGTCCAGCGCCAGATGCTTGAGGGTGTCGACCAGCAGGGTGCGGCGCCTGGCCCGATGCAGCACCCAGCCCGCCAGCCCCAGGCCAGCGAGCAGCAGCACCGCGGCACAGCCACCGATGGCGATCAGCCGGTAGCTGTCCCAGAAGGCGACGATGATCAGGGTGGTGAGGGCTCCGAGCCCGAGCAGCAGCAGCAGCAGGCTGACGCCGGCCAACAGCAGCAGGCTGATCAGGCGGGCGCGCTCCTCTTCGAGCTCCAGCACGGCGAGCCGCAGGCGCGTCTCGCCGGTCGCGACGAGGCTGCCCAGCAGACGCTTGCCGGCACCGAACAGCCGCTGAGCCGGTCCTTGGCTCTCCGACATCAGCGGCGCCCGATCAGCATGCCGATGACCACGCCGGCGGCGGCGCCGATGCCGATGCTGGTCCAGGGGTTGTCGCGCACGTAACGGTCGCAGGCGTCGGCCTGCTGAGTGACGGTCTCGCGGGCGTCGTGATAGGCGCGTCCACCGCGGGCCTCGAGCCGGGCGCGGGTCTCATGGAGACGCTGCTCGGCGCGTTCACGCAGTTCCTTGATGTTGTGGCGTGAGTCGTCGGCGGTGGCGTTGACCAGTTCCTCGACGGTCTGCGAGAGGTGCTGCAGGTCTTGCTTGAGTTGGTCGCTGGTCTCGCGGGTATGGGACGTGTGGTCGCTCATCGAGTCATCCTCTGACGGTACGTGACAGGGTCAGCATAGCAGCCGTCCACGGGGTGTGTAAGGCGGCTCGGCCGCTCATCGCGTGAAGGTGCCGGTCGAGAACAGCGGGTTGAGGCTGAAGCCCACGCTGAGGCGCTGCACGCTGCGATCGTAGTCGATCAGGCTCTCGCCGTAGCCCTGGTAGAACTGGACATGGCCGCGGATCTTGCCGAACAGCGGCCAGGAGTAGTCGAGCTGGGCGCCCATCTGGCCGCTATCGGGGTTACCGCGCCACAGCAGGCTGGCCTCGTGGTCGTCGAAGATGCGCCGGGCCACGGTGACGTCGGCATAGCCGAGATAATCATGGATGTCGGGGTTGTCGTCCTCACCCTCGGTTTCGGGCAGGCGCCAGTAGGGTGACAGCGAGAGTGCCCAGTCGTCGTTGATGAAGGTGCTGGTCAGGATCAGCCGATTCCAGCTGCGCGACAGGTCGCCAGAGCGCCCGTTGGACTGGTGGTTGAGCGAGAGCCGGTTATTGATGTTGGTCCAGCCCGCCAGCGTCCAGTGGTTGTCGAAATCGACGAAGACTTCCGGCTCGTAGTTGGTCTCGCGGAAGGGCGAGGAGGCGTCGGCGTTGTAGGCCTGCCACCAGCTACGCTGGGTATAGCCGAAGTACAGGTCGCCGCGATCGAACACGACGTCTTCGGCCAGCTTGAACTTGGCGCTGAACTGGAACTTCACCTCGAGCCGGTCGGGGTTGGCCTCGCGGTCGATCTCGCTGAAGGTCTGCCGGTTGGGCGAGGTGGTATAGCTGAACGGCAGCAGATAGTTGCGATGATGGGTGGTGATGGAGAAGGGGTTGTCGGCGGATTCCTCTTCGAGAAGCCGCCGTTCGGCCACCGAGGCGCTGATTTCCGAGTTGGCCGAATCGGCCGGCTCCATCGGTGCGGGTGTCGTCGTGCGGGCTGTGGCGCTCGCGTCGGCGCTCGCGTTGACGGTCGCCGTCGGCTCGGGGTCGGGAGTGGCGTCGCTGGCCGCCGGGCTAGCCAGGCGTGTGCGCAGCTCGCCGATCTCGGCCTGCAGCGATTGGATGCGGTCACGGATCGCCTGGCGCTCGGCATCGGCGAGCGGGGCCTCCGTCTGAGCCTGTCCCGGGCCTGCCAGGCCGGCGCTGAGCGTGGCCGCGAGCAGCGTGGCGATGGAGCGTGGAGCCATGGTAGATGACGACCCTGTGTTTAGGTGGAAGCGTCGTTCTATCATGCCCGTCTGGCGAGTCAACGGCCACCTCGCAGGCGGGCGATGTTGCTTCGTGCCTCCCGGACGACGATGATCCGCTGTCAGGCCCATGATATCCACCTGTCGAGGTACTAGTGATCGCTTTACTGCGTTGCCCGCGGCTCGTCCGCTTTCACATTCTTTGCGGCGTGCTGTCGCTGCTGGCACTGGTGTCGTGCGCCGCGCTGGCCGACGAGCTGCCCGAACGCGCAGCCCTCGAGGAGCGCCTCGAATCCCTTCAGCCGGCGGATGGCAAGACGGCCGATGCGGCCACCCAGGAGGGGATCGAGGACCTGGAGGCGACACTGGAGGCGCTCGCCACGCTCGATGATGTCGAGGGGCGGTTGTCCGAACTGGAGGCGCGCGCGGAGCGGGCGCCCCAGGCACTCGACGAGGCACGGCGGTCCCTGGCGGCCGCCCAGGACACGCCGCGTGAAGCGCCGGACCGCGAGGCGCTGGCGGCGCTCGATGTCGAGACGCTGGCGCTGCGGCTGGAGGCGGTGACCGATGAGCTGGACGAGGCCCAGTCCCGGCTTGCCGAGGTGGAGACTCGCCTGCTCGGCACCCAGACCCTGCCGGAGCGCGCCCAGCAGGCGGTTGGTGAGGCCAGCGCGGCGATGGAAGAGCATCGGCGAGCCCTGGAGACGCTGTCTGCCCAGGGAGTGTCACAGGATGCTCCGTCGCGCCAACGGCATCTCGTCGAACGGGCGTTGGCCGAGCGCCGGCTGTCGCTGCATCGACGCGAGCTGGCCTCCAATGCGCGCCTGCGCGAGCTGGCCCAGCAGCAGCGCGATCTCAACAAGCTGCGGGTCGCGCGGCGCGTGGCCCGTTTCGAGGCCTTGCAGGCCTCGCTTGAGACGCGTCGCCGTAAGCAATCGGAGCAGGCCGTTGCCGAGGCGGTGGGCGATGAGCCCGAGGCCGTGGCCGGCCACCCGTTGGTGCAGGAGGCGCGCGGGACCAATCGCGAACTGAGCCTGGAACTGCTGCGGGCCACCAGCCGGGCCAGCGAGCTGGGGCGCGAAGGACAGGAGGCGAGCCGACAGCTGGAACGGGTGCGACAGCTGCAGCGCGGGTTCGCCGAACATATCGAGGCGATTCGCGGCAGTCCGCTGTTGTCGAGGATCCTGCGTGAGCAACGCCAGGCCTTGCCGAACGTCGAAGCGGGGGGCGATCTCAAGGAAGAGATCGCCGATCTGCGCCTCCAGCAGTTCGACCTCGCCCGCCAGCGTGAGGACCTGCAAGATACCGATCGGCAGGCTCGCCGGCGCCTCGAGGAGGCCGACGCCGAGACCGAGGCGCCGGAGGCCGTGCGCGAGGCCCTGATACAGCTACTGCGCTCCCGGCGTGAGCTGCTCAACCGTCTCGAGCCGACCTACGGCGAATTGCTGACCGCCGCCATCGAGCTTCAGCTCAATCGGGAACAGCTGCGTGAGATCGGGCGTGACCTGCGCGCCACCATCGATGAGCAGTTGTTCTGGATCGCCAACGCCCGCCCGCTGGATCTGAGCTGGATGATGGGCTTGCCGTCGCACCTGCTGGCCGAGTGGGACGAGGGCGAATGGCGGCGGGCCCTGCCATCGCACTGGCGCAGGCCCGATTCCGCCGCGTGGCTGGCCGTGCCGTTGCTGCTGGTCGCCGGGCTGCTGATCGGGCTGCGTCGGATGCTGACACGGCGGCTCGATCGCCTGCACGACGAAATCGGCCACCTGCGCCATGACAGCCAGGGGCACACGCCGTTGGCGGTCATGCTGGAGGCGTTGCTGGCGTTGCCCGGGCCGCTGTGCCTGGTGGCGGTGGCGCTGGCCATGAGGCTCGGGGGAAGCGGCCTCGCCGTGAGCCTCGGTGGCGCGCTGCTACAGCTCTCTCTGGCCTGGGCGGTCATCGCATGGGCCAGGCGCCTGCTGATGCCGGAGGGGGTGGCGACCGGACATTTCCACTGGCCGAGTGGTTACGTGCGACGGCTGCGGCGCTGGTTGCTGTGGCTGGGCGTGGCCTTGGTGCCGGTGCTGTTCATCGGCACCCAGGCGCGGGATGTCGATATCGACCTGACCCAGCGCCCGCTGGCGTTGCTGGCGTTGTTGGCCGGCCTCGTGGGTATGAGCCTGGCGTTGGCGAGGTTGATCCTCGCCCATGCCCCGTTCTTCGGCGTCAAGCTTCTGCGCCTACTGCTGGGGCTGGCGCTGGCGCTGGTGCCCCTGGTGCTGGGCGGCCTGGTGGTATGCGGCTATGCCTATACCGCGCTGAGCCTGGTGGGGCGCTTCGGCATCACCGTCTACCTGCTGGGCGTATGGATCCTGGTCGAGGCGGCGGTGGTGCGCGGGCTGGCCGTGGCGGCGCGCCGGCTGGCCTATCGCCGTGCCCTGGCGAGGCGTCATGCGCTGGCCCATGAGGGGAGCGGCGGCGAGCCTGGTACGGAGGTCGTCGAGGAGCCACCCCTGGACATGCAGCAGGTCAATCAGCAGTCGCTGCGCCTGTCCAAGCTGATCCTGATGATGGCCTTCCTGGCCGTATTCTACCTGGTCTGGTCCGACCTGCTGACGGTGTTCGGCTACCTCGATCAGGTGATGATCCTGGGTGGCGGCCAGCAGGGCGGTGAACTGGTCGGTGCCTCGATCTCGGTGGCCGACCTCGGGGTGGCCTTGCTGGTCGTGGCGCTGACACTGATCATGGCACGCAACCTGCCGGGGCTGCTCGAGGTGATGGTGCTGTCGCGGCTGGAACTCAAACAGGGCAGCGCCTACGCCATCAGCTCGCTGCTCTCCTATGTGATCGTCGGCAGCGGTGTGGTCTGGGCGCTGGGGGCACTCGGCGTGTCCTGGAGCAAGCTGCAATGGCTGGTCGCGGCGCTCGGCGTGGGGCTTGGCTTCGGGTTGCAGGAGATCTTCGCCAACTTCATCTCGGGGTTGATCATCCTGTTCGAGCGCCCGGTGCGCATCGGTGACACCATCACGCTTGGCCATCTCACCGGCACGGTCAATCGTATCCGCATTCGTGCCACCACGGTGACCGACTTCGACCGCAAGGAGATCATCATCCCCAACAAGACCTTTGTCACCGACCAGCTGATCAACTGGTCGCTGTCGGACAGCATCACCCGAGTGATACTGTCCTACGGGGTGGCCTACGGCTCGGATCATCGCCTGGTGCAGCGGCTGCTCCATCAGGCGGCCGAGGAAAACGAGCGGGTACTGGTCGATCCCGAGCCCCAGGTGCTGTTCATGCGCTATGGCACCAGCAGCCTCGAGTTCGAGCTGTGTATCTTCGTCAACAGCCTGGGTGACCGGCTGTTCGCCACCGATGAACTCAATGGCCGGGTCGGCGAGCTGTTCGCCGAGAATGGCCTGGAGATCGCCTTCAACCAGCTGGATATCAGGCTACGGGATTCCGGTGGCCACGAGACCCAGGTACCGATCCGCTCGTCGGGAAACGTGCCCGATAACCCGCCGCCGGGCGCCGGCGGTGACCCAGGCGAGCTGGATGCCGGAGACGGCGGGGGCGATGCCGGGCGCTGACGCTGGTTCAGCGGCGACGGGCGTAGAGCAGGAATTCGCGGTTGCCGTCGCCACCGCGGATGGGGCTTTCCTGCCAGTGATGAATGGCGAACCCGGCGGCGTCGCAGGCCGCGCGGATGCGCGCCTCGACCTGCGCGTAACAGCTGGGGTCGGTCACCAGGCCACGGGCGTTGATGTTAGTGGGGCCGGCCTCGAACTGCGGCTTGACCAGCGACACCAGCTCGCCGTCGCTCGGCAGCAGGGCGGCGAGCTCCGGCAGGATCAGCGTCTGTGAAATGAAGGAGACGTCCATCACCGCAAGCGTCGCGGGATATCGGGCCAGCGCCGCGGCGAGCCGTGGCTCGCCTTGCATGGCGCGGGCGTTCAGCCCTTCCAGGCAGGTGATGCGGGCGTCGTCGCGAAGCTCGGTGGCGAGCTGGTCGTGGCCGACCTCGATGCCGATCACGTGTGCCGCGCCATGGCGCAGCGCACAGTCGCTGAAGCCACCGGTGGACTGGCCCACGTCTAGCACCGTGACGCCCTCGAGCGGCAGCGCCAGGGTCGCCAATACCGCCTCCAACTTGAGCCCGGCGCGCGAGACGTAGCGTTCCTCCGGGTCGTCCTCGACCCGCAGGTGCGTGTCGTCGGGCAGCTTCTCGCCAGGCTTGGCCAGTACCCGGCCGTCATCGGCCAGGCGCACGCGGCCGTGGCGGATCAGGCGCTGGGCGCGGGTGCGCGAGCGTGCCAGTCCCTGGTGGAGTAGCAGCTGGTCGAGGCGTGGCATGGTGCGTTCCGGCTATCGCGAATGAAGGTCATCATTATGCCATAGCCGGAGGCCCGGTCAGTCGCCGGATGACGCCTGGAGGCCGCCGTGGGGCAGGCGTTCGGCGCCCCAGCTGCGTTCCAGGTAGCCGAGTGCTTGATCCAGTTCCGCCTGGTCGACTCGGGAAGGATCGCCACGCTCCAGGGGGTCGTGATGGAAGATGTAGAGCCGTGAGGCGAACTGCTCGAAGGGCAGCGAGGCCTCGCCGAAGCGCTCGCCGTGGCCGGCGGTGCTGACTTGTACGCCGTCGCCCCAGTCCTGGCCGCTGTCGTTGTTGGGGTTGTAGAAGTAGGCCCGCATCTGCTCGGCGGGATCGAGGCTGACCCGCAGCAGCGTGATGGCATGCCAGCCGATGAAGCGTGCGGCGCTGTCGGTGACGGCGATGCCTGCCGGTTGGGGGTGAATCAACGGCTGATTGCCGTTGTAGTAGGGGTGGTAGCTGGCATAGAAGTGGCGCAGGAACACGTTCGGTTCATCCAGCCGGCCACTGGCCACGTCGACGTTGATGCGAAAGCCGCGCCCCGACCACCAGCCGTGAAATTCCGGATTGACCCAGCGGTGGGGATCGCCCTCGCGACCGATGCAGCGTCGGCCCATCTCGGCATAGATGCGATCCAGGTGGGGCACCACGATCAGCGATACCGGGTCCAGGTCGATGGGCAGTTCGGTGGCGACGCCGCCGATGCTCGCCATCGAGGAGAGCGGCATGCCCTCGAAGTGCATGATGATCTCGTCGTCGCGGGCCGCCCAAGCCACCATCTGCAGCAGGTAGTCCGGATCGTTGTAGGCCCACATCGACAGCGCCCGGGCGGACTGGCAGGTGGGATTGTTGCCCTGACCCACGCCCAACGGCAGGCCCAGCATGCACAGCACGCCCTCGAGCAGCCGTGCCCGTGGTGATACCGCTTCGCCGAACGCGAGCTGCAGCCGCGCCTCCGACCATGCCGAGAGCGACAGCCCGAGTTGGCGCCACATGGCCGGCGCCACGGGGGGCTGGTAGAGGATGCCGCGCTCGAGCATCAGCGCCAGGCCATACACGGCCTGTGGTGTGGCGGGGTGCACGCCGCCGCGGATCAGCGCATGCACCAGCTCGCGATAGCACAGCAGGCAGTCGCGGCCGGTGGCGGACAACCCCAGCGCCTCGCTGAGCAGTTGGTCGCCGTGCTCGGTGAGATGGCGCATCAGCACCGGGTGATAGGGCGATACCAGGCCGGTATCGTGCATGGCCCGGGCGAATCCCGTGGCCTCGGCCTGCAGGGCGGTGGTGTCCATGCCGGCGAGGCGTTCGCGGTAGACCTCGATGCCTGGATCCTCGCGGCTGGCATGGGTGGCACCGAACAGCGAGCTGACCAGGCGGTCGGCGCCCTGACCGCTGGCGCCCAGGTCGATCGCCGGGTCGGCCTGGCAGATGGCGATCTGGGTGATCATCTGCTTGACCGGCTCGACCTGCAGAGGACGCTGCTGGAGGATCCGCCAGATTTCGGTGATCAGCTTGTCGATGATGTGTTCGTAGCCGATGCGCCGGGCCAGGTGGGCGAAGAGCTGGCGGGGCAGGGCGGCCAGGCGGCCCTGGATCTCGCGTTCGGCCTCGCTGGGCGCGCCGAACAGCAGCCACAGATTCAGGGCGATCACCTGGGTCAGGTAATGGTGCGCCTGCTCGGCCGAGATCAGCGCATGGCGCTCGTCACCCTTGGCCGCCGCCAGCAGCCGTAGCTCGCTCAGCGCCTCGATCACCACGACGTTGGCGTCGGGGTTTTTCAGGGCATGGGTGGTCATCGACGGCACCAAGAACTGGGGGGTCGCCCAGTCCGACCCCTCGAAGACGCCGGCGGCCTCCAGGGTCATGGCGCGTGCCTCGATCGCCGCGGCGCCGCCTTCCTGAAGCAGCACGCGGCGGGCCGTGTCGAGAACCCGGGGCAGCTTGCCGGGTTTGGCGAAGCCTGCGGCGTCATTCAGCAGGGCGGTCGCCTCGTCCAGCCGGGCCAGCAGGCCGGGGAGCTTGTCATCGTCGGTTGGGGCGGGGGGACTGGTCACACCGACTCCTCGTCATCCGTGGGTAAAGCCATCATGACGCGCCTGTCAGACATAGAAATCAAGCTCTTCCATGTTCTTGAGCAGGTCGTGCAGGCGATGAGGATCCGGGCCCTTGAGGTACACCAGTCCCCAGTGGGTGCCGAAGGCCGTGCGCTTGGTGACGGTCTCCTCCAGCGGCGACGTCAGTTCGTGGGACTCGAAGTAGGAATCTTCCTCGACCGCCTCGGGAATCTCCAGGCGGCTGACCACCCTGAGGCGTGGATAGACCCCGAAGCAGCCCGCGTAGCCGTCGGCATCGACGACTTCCTTGGGGAAGAAGGCCTCGACCTCCTCGGGCGTGGTCTTGGGGTCGAAGACCAGCATGCTGGCCTGGTAGGCGTTGAAGCCATAGACCCGTTCGAGCAGCTCGAACACCTTGAAACCGGGCGGCCGGTAGGCGACCTCGCCGAAGTACATCTCGCCATCGCTGGTGACGAAGTACTCGGGATGGATCAGCCCGAAGGAGATGTCGAAGGCCTTGATCAGCTTCTCGATCTGGGCGGTGATCTGGGGGCGGTAGCGCTCGAGTTCCGGTGAGGCGGGAACGAACACCGAATAGCCCAGGGTCACGTACTCGGAGATGTTGAGGAAGGCGATCTTGCCGTTGTGGATCCAGGCCTCCACGGCGAACTCCCAGCCATCCAGGTGCGACTCCATCAGCACCGGGAATTCCTCGTCGGGGATGGTGTCGACCTCGTCCGGTGTGCGGATCACCCGGTGGCCCAGGCAGCCGGCCTTGTCGAAGGCCTTGAGATGGATGGGGTCGTTGGGATCGCCGTCGAGCTTGAGCAGGGTCTGGTTGACCCGCTTGAGGAAGCGGATGACGTCGTCCTTGTCGTGGGCTTCCTCGAAGATGCCGACGCGGATGCCGCCGAGCTGGGCGCGACGCTTCATCAGCGCCTTGTCACGCAGCAGCAGCGATTGGCCGTAGAGGCGCGGGTTGTCGAGCAGCACCGAATTGATGGCGCCGGCCCACTCCACGGTCTCCTCGAACAGCGGGATGGCGACGTTGACGCCCATGTCCTTGAGCGTCTCGGCGATCTCCAGGGAGCGATCATTCAAACGCTCGAAGTTCCAGGAGACATAGGGGATATCGTGCTGGCTGCAGTACTCCTCTGCCCAGTCAGGGGCCACCACCACGTAGTCGCGGTCGAAGTTAGCGGCGGCTTCGATGGCATTCAGGCTCCAGCCCAGCAGTGCGATGTGGCCCTTGTCCGACGTCTTGTTCATGGATGCCTCCGGTGGGCGATTCGCGATGAGGCCCCCGCCACAAGGTGGCGCGAGGCAGACACCCCTCACCATAGACCCTTAGCGACGCTCGGGAATTACGGGGTTTCCACGCTCCGCCGGGTCGATTTGGTAATCGATCCTTGCCGCGTCGGTGGCGGCTTGGTATAGTGCGCGGCGTTCGGCAAGTGCTTGATCGCACTCCGACATCTAGCACTTCGAGTGCTCGCTGTGGTGGCCCCGTCGGTCCTCCCGCAACGCTAAATCGCGAACTCCGCCAGGCCCGGAAGGGAGCAACGGTAGTGATGGATGCGTGTGCCGGGATGTGGCTGTCGGGGCCGCCTCCATTTTGGCCCTGCGTTTCGAAGGCCTGAAGCCGTTTCGCCTTCCGCTCCCTTCTTATATCTCCCTCCTTTCGCTCGCGCTCCTCTCTTCTTATATCTTCCTGTCGTCACCGCGTTTTCTCGATGGCAATCGCCGCTCGCATATTGCTTGCTTGATGAAACGAAGTGTTGAATCGATCATCCAAGGCAGTGGCAAACGCGACAAGGAGACCGGGATGAACGCCAAGCGCATTTTCGATCAGTTGATGAAACAAGCCGGCAGCAGCAGCTCCGGGTCGGGCGGTACGGATCTAAAGGGCATGGTCGATAGCCTGTCGTCCCAGTTGGGTGGCGGCGGCCAGAGCAGTGGGCAGAAGGGTGGCCTGGATCCGAAACAGCTGCTGGGCGGGGGCGCCCTGGGCATGCTGGTCGGCTCCAAGCGTGGTCGCAATATGGGCGGCAAGGCGCTCAAGTATGGCGCCATCGCCGGCGTCGGCATGCTGGCCTGGAAGGCCTGGCAGAATTCCCGAGGCAATGCCGGCAGCAGTGCCGAGGGCGACGAGGCACGAGAGGGGCGGCCCATGGATCACCTCGAGGGCAGCCAGCAGGAGCAGCGTAGCCTCGAATTGCTCCAGGCGATGATCATGGCGGCCCGCGCCGATGGTCATGTCGATGAACGAGAGCGTGCCTTGCTCGCCGAACAGATCGACGAGATGGGCGCCGATGACGAGCTGCACGACTGGATGGAGCGTCAGCTCAAGGCGCCGCTCGATGCGCTGGCCCTGGCCCGTCAGGCGGACTCTCCCCAGGCGGCTCGGGAGATGTATCTGGTCAGTGTCGCGGTGATCGACGACGACAACCCCATGGAGCGTGCCTGGCTCGACCAGCTGGCATCCGCGCTGGGGCTCGATGATTCGCTCAAGCGCGAGCTGGAGCAGCAAGCGGTAGCTTCCTGAAAAGCCTGTTCCAGGATGCATGATCCGGCGATATCCTGTCAGGGTTTCTTGAGATGCCCGGGGGCCCGACGCCGATGTTGACCTTTCACAGTGCCGCCACCCAGCAACGTCGAGCCCGCACCGAGCTGGACGGTGGCGTTCTGGTGACGCCATACGAGTGCCCCGAGCGGGTCGACCTGGTACTCGAGCGTGTACGCGAGACGAGGCTCGGTGAGGTGCGAGCGCCCGAGATCTTCGGCCTCGGGCCGGTGCTGGCGGTGCATGATCGCGGCTACGTGGACTTCCTCGCCGACTGCTGGAACGACTGGCAGGCGGCGGGCAATAGCGGTGAGGCGATCGCCTGGATCTGGCCGACCCGCGCGCTGCGTGACGACATCATCCCCGAGCATATCGACGGGCGGCTCGGGCACTATGCGCTGGGCGCCGATACCTCGATTTGCGAGGGTACCTTCGAGGCGGCCATGGCCAGCAAGGACATTGCCCTGTCGGCGGTGTCTCACAGCCTGGCGACCGGCGAGCCCGCCTTCGGGCTGTGCCGGCCGCCGGGGCATCATGCCGCGAGCGATCAGTTCGGCGGCTACTGCTTCTTCAATAACGCCGCCATCGCCGCCCAGCATGCCTTGGGCCGCGGCATTTCGCGGGTGGCAGTGCTCGATGTCGACTTCCATCACGGTAACGGCACGCAGCAGATCTTCTACGAGCGCGACGATGTGCTGTTCGCCTCGTTGCATGGCGATCCGCGTCGCTGCTTCCCCTACTTCCTGGGTCATGCCGATGAAACCGGTCGTGGGCAAGGGGAGGGCTTCAACCTCAATTACCCGATGGCGCCGGGCACGGGCTTCGACGCCTGGTCGCGAGCGCTCGATGACGCCCTGCGACGCATGCGCGATGCCGGCTGCGAAGCGTTGGTGGTCTCGTTGGGCGTCGATGCCTTCGAGGGTGATCCCATCAGTGCCTTCACGTTGACCAGCGACGACTTCACCGAGCTCGGCCGTCGCCTGGCCGGAGCCGACCTGCCCACGACCTTCCTGCTCGAGGGTGGCTATGCGGTGAAGGAGATCGGCATCAACGTCGTCAATGTGCTGAGTGGTTTCGAGGCCGCCTGCCGCGCGTCGTGACCGCTCGTCGGGGCGGTGGGCGATGCCGCCTATCCCGGCGGCGGCAGGCTGGGCACCCAGTCCAGCATGCCGAAGGTCTCCAGGCTGACCCACACCAGGAAGCCGGCGTAGAGCGCCAGCAGGGCCCCGCATTCGGGCTTGGTCAGCACCATGCCGGTGCGCATCATCAGGAACAGCGCCACCGTGGCGGCGGTGAGTGCCGCCATCATCGGGGCGGCGAGGGAGAAGTTGATCGTCGCGGTGCCGGCGATCAGCACCCCGGCGGGGATGCATACCAGCAGGTCGAAGGTATTGCTGCCCAGCACGTTGGCGATGCTGGTCACGCCGCGTCCCTGGCGAGCGGCGCGGATCGACACGAAGGCATCGGGGATCGAAGTGCCGGCGGCGACCACGGTGATGCCCCACAGGAAGCTCGGGGTGCCGAAGATCTCACCGAAATGGATCGCCGCCTGCACCAACCCTTCCACGCCGATCACGATCACCACGAGCGACAACGCCAGCCGTGCCCACTCGCGGCCAGGGCGGACGTCGCCGGCGTCGGTGTCGGCCTGGTGGTCCAGGGTGTCCTGGTACTGCACGAACAGATAGAGCCCGTAGAGGGCGACCGGCATCAGCGCCAGACCGCGGGTCAACTCGCCGCTGATGGCGCCGCTCGGTGCATCGACGGGGTGGTAGATGGCGGCGAAGGCGAAGGTCAGGGTCAGTACCGCCACCGCGATCATGTAGAACTGGGCTTCCTTGTAGACCAGGTCACGGTTGGCGGTCAGTGGCCGGGGGCTCGCCAGGCCGGACACGGCGGGAATCACCAGGATGTTGAACAGCGCCGAGCCGACGATGGCTGCCACGCCGAGCTCGAACTCGCCGTGCACCAGGGTGGAGATCACGGTGGTGGAGAGCTCCGGGAAGCTCGAGCCCACGGCGACCACGATGGCGCCCTGGACGATGTCCGGCAGCCGATAGTGGGCCGCGAGCCGCTCGCTGCTGCGCTCCAGCAGGACGCTGCCCTGCCAGATGATGGCCGTGCCGAGCACGGCGACGAGGCTCCAGATCAGGATGCTGGGCATGGCGGTCGTCCCTTCCGTCATTGGCAAGGCCCCAGCCTAACAGCTCGGCGGCGGGGTCGGCCGCGGTCCGTGTGGGTGTGATCATGGTCGTGTGCCCACGAGGCTACCCGCATGAGCCGCACCCGGCACGGCGGCTCCTCCCCGTCGGTGACGGCCGCGGCGCGTCCCGGCCCATGCTTTGCGCCGGGGCTGCCACCCGGTAGAATGCAGGCCATCTTTCAGGCTCGTCGGTGAGTGCGCATCAACCCGGCGGGGCTTTCGTTGTTCGGCTGCCAGCCAGCCCAGCTGCAAGGATCCCGAGCTGCATGAGCTATCAGGTTCTGGCCCGCAAGTGGCGGCCGCGTACTTTCCATGAGCTGGTCGGCCAGGAGCACGTCCAGCGCGCGCTGGTCAATGCCCTGGACCAGGGCCGGCTGCACCATGCCTACCTGTTCACCGGCACCCGCGGGGTCGGCAAGACGACGCTGGCGCGGATACTGGCCAAGTGCCTGAACTGCACCGCCGGTGGGCAAGGCGACGAGGGCGTGACTTCCACGCCCTGTGGCCAGTGCCCGAGCTGCGAGGCCATCGATGACGGCCGCTTCGTCGACCTGATCGAGGTCGACGCCGCCTCGCGCACCAAGGTCGAGGACACCCGCGAGCTGCTCGATAACGTGCAGTACGCACCGACCCAGGGGCGCTACAAGGTGTATCTCATCGATGAGGTGCACATGCTCTCCACCAGCAGCTTCAATGCGCTGCTCAAGACCCTGGAAGAGCCGCCGCCCCACGTGAAGTTCCTGCTGGCCACCACCGACCCGCAGAAGCTGCCGCCCACGGTGCTGTCGCGTTGCCTGCAGTTCACCCTCAAGCACATGCCGCCGGAGCGCATCGTCGGCCATCTTTCCCAGGTGCTCGAGGCCGAGAGCGTGTCCTTCGAGGAGAGTGCGTTGTGGCTGCTCGGCAAGGCCGCCGAGGGCTCGATGCGTGACGCCATGAGCCTCACCGATCAGGCCATCGCCTTCGGTCAGGGCGAGGTGCACCACGCCGATGTGGCGGCGATGCTCGGCACGCTCGACCATCGCCACGTGCTGGCGTTGCTCGAGGCGTTGGCCGAGGTCGATGCCGCCCGAGTGCTCGCCGAGGTCGCGGCTCTGGCCGAGCAGGGGCCGGATTTCGCCGGTGTGCTCGATGATGTCACCGGCGTGCTGCACCGCCTGGCGGTGGCGCAGATGGTCCCCGATGCCCTGGACAACGGCCACGGCGATCGCGAGACGCTGCTGGCGCTGGCCGCGCGTTTCACCGCCGAGGACATTCAGCTCTATTACCAGATCGGCCTCCAGGGGCGGGGCGACATGGCCCATGCGCCGGACCTTCGCACCGCCCTGGAGATGACCCTGCTGCGGATGCTGGCCTTCCGGCCCCAGGGCGTGCCCAAGCCGCCCCAGACCCCGTTGCCGATGCGCGGCGATGGCGGCCCGGCCTCGTCGGGTGGCGAGGCCGGGCCGCCGCCAGGCGGGGAAGCGAGCGCCGCCTCGGCCGCCGCGCCGCCATCTGGCCCTCAAGGCTCGCCGCAGGCCCCCGCCGCCGCGGCGGCTGAGCCCGTCGCCGAAGCGCCGCCGCCCGCCGCTCTCCAGGTGCCTGCTGAGTCGGCCGAGGCGGCACCGGCGCCTCCGCCCTGGGACGAAGAGGAGCGCGCGCCGGCGGCATCGCCCGCGCCCGAACCGTCTCCGGTGGACGAGTCGCCGGCGCCCATGCCGGCCGAGCCCGAGCGTGTCGAGGCGCCGGCGGTGGTTCCTGAGCCCGCGCCGGCCGCTCCGACGCCTGTCGAGGCCGCGGTGGCGGAGGCTCCGGCCGCCGAGGCGGCGGGTGGGCTCAGTCATGCGGGGTGGCTGGAGCGCTTCGACGCGCTGGGGTTAACCGGGCTGACACGCAACCTGGCGGCCCATTGCGTGGTCGAAGCCGATGACGGAGAGGCATTGATGCTGCGACTCGATCCGTCCCAGGCGGCGATGCAGGCCGATGTCCACGTCGAGCGTATCCGCGAGGCGCTGGCCACGGCGGGCTTCGAACGGCGCCTGAGCATCGCCGACGGCCCGTTGCCCGAGGGCGTCGAGACGCCTCGCCAACGGGCCGATCGGCGGCTCGCCGAGCGCCATGCCGAGGCGCTGGCGGTGCTCCAGGCCGACCCCCAGATACAGAAGTTGCAGCAGGCCTTCGGGGCCCGGCTGGTCGAGAATACGGTGAAACCCGCCGAGGCGGCGGGCCGCCACTGAAACGCACACGCCCTGGCCGCCGCGGCGGCCAGGGGCGATAGCCAATCGAGAGGACACGACCATGATGAAAGGTGGAATGGGCAACCTGATGCAGCAGGCTCAGGAAATGCAAGAGAAGATGCAGAAGGCTCAGGAAGAGGTCGCCAATGCCGAGGTGCATGGCGAGGCCGGGGCCGGAATGATCAAGATCACCATGAACGGCCGCCACGACGTGCTTCAGGTCGATATCGACCAGAGCGTCATGGGCGAGGACAAGGAGATGCTCGAGGACCTTCTGGCGGCCGCGGTCAACGATGCCGTGCGCAAGGTCGAGGCCAGCTCCAAGGAGATGATGGATGACGCCACCTCCGGCCTGAACCTGCCGCCCGGCTTCAAGATGCCGTTCTGAGGCCTGGCTCCGGCGCGCGCCGGCGTTCGTCGATGCGGCGGACCGCCCCGCGGGCGTTGCACACCCCCACCGTGAGATGAGCGCCCGCGTGGCGCTCATCTCGTCGCATGCTGAAGTGAGTCCTGACGACCCATGAGCTTTTCTCCCCTGGTCGAACGGTTGATGGAGGCCTTCCGGGTATTGCCCGGGGTCGGCCCCAAGACCGCCCAGCGCATGGCCATGCACCTGCTCGAGCGTGATCGCGACGGCGGTCGACGACTGGTCGAATCGCTGGGCCTGGCCATCGAGTCGGTCGGTTACTGTCGGCGTTGTCGCACGCTGACCGAGGAAGAACTGTGCGGCATCTGCGCCAGCGCTCGTCGCGATGACGGCGTGCTGTGCGTGGTGGAGTCGCCCGCCGATCAGTTGGCCATCGAGGACGCCGGCGGTTACCGAGGGCGCTACTTCGTGCTGCACGGCCATCTCTCGCCGCTGGACGGCGTCGGGCCCGAGGACATCGGCCTCGACCGGCTGGAGGCGCGCGTCGCCGAGGCCGGCGTCGAGGAGGTGATCCTGGCCACCAATCCCACCGTGGAAGGCGAGGCCACGGCGCATTACATCGCCGCTCAGCTCGATCCGCTGGGCGTGAAGCTCTCGCGCCTGGCCTATGGTGTGCCCATGGGCGGTGAGCTCGAATACGTCGACGGCGGCACCCTGAGCCGCGCCTTCAATGGCCGTTTGCCCTTCCAGGGTGAATGAGCGCCGTCCCATTCCTGCCATGCCGGATGACCGAATGTCCCTGACACCCGAGATCCGCTGGATCGATACCCCCGAGGCGCTGGATGCCGCCTGCGCCGATGTGGCCGGTGCCGATGTCCTGGCCCTGGATACCGAATTCTTTCGCGAACGCACCTTCCACCCGATCCCGGCGCTGATCCAGTTCTGTGCCGGCGGGCCGGCCTACCTGGTCGATCCCCAGGAGGTCGCCTGCACCGAACGCTTCCGCCGGCTGCTCTGCGAGGGGCCATTGAAGCTGCTCCACGCCTCCAGCGAGGACCTGGAGGTCTTCGCCCACTGGGCCGGGGTGCCGATCGCGCCGCTGGTGGACACCCAGATCGCCCAGGCGCTGCTCGGCGAGGTCACGTCCATGGGCTACCAGAAGCTGGTCGAGGTCTGGATGGGCGAGACCCTGCCCAAGGACGAGACGCGCTCGAACTGGCTCGAGCGCCCCCTGAGCGAGGCCCAGAAGTCTTACGCGGCGCTGGATGTGGTTTACCTGCTCGATGTCTGGGCAGGCCAGCACGACTCCCTGGCCCGCCACGGGCGCCTCGAGTGGCTCGAGCAAGACTGCGCCGCCCTGGCGGACCAGGCCTCCCGCAGCGACGAGGCCGATGGCCAGTGGTACCTGCGCCAGCGCAACCTGTGGCGGCTGGGGCCGCGCCAGATCGAGGCCTATCGCCGGCTGACCACCTGGCGCGAGGGCGAGGTGCGCCGCCGCGACCTGCCACGCGGTTGGCTGGTCAGTGACAAGCTGCTGTTCGCCATCGCCGAGCGTCTGCCCGAGAACCGTCATGATCTGGCCACGGTCGATGGCATCAAGCCGCCGCTGGTCAAGCGCGAAGGCGATACCCTGCTGGCGATGGTCAAGGAGGCGCGCCACCTCGATGAGGCCGAGCTGCCCTCGGTGCCGTTGTCGCCGCTGTCGCCGGCCTTCAAGCGCTGCCTGAAGGCGATGAAGAAGGTGGTGAGCGTCGAGGCCGAATCCCTGGGCATGGCCCCCGAGATGCTGATGCGCCGTCGTGACCTGGAAGCCCTGGCCAGCGCCCGGCTGCGTGGCCGGCCGTTGCCATTGCCCGTCGGCTGGCGCGGCGAGCGGCTCGCCGATGCTCTGGAACACGCCCTGAACGAGGTCCCTGCATGACGACCCTGAATGGCAAGCTGTTGTGCGAGGTCTTCAAGAGTCCGCGCAAGGATGGGATGTACCTGTACGTGGACAAGCGCCGTGGCCTCGAGGACGTGCCCGAGGCGTTGCTCGAGCACTTCGGTCGACCGGTGTCGGCATTGACCCTGATCCTCACGCCGGAAAAGTCGCTGGCGCGAACCCGTGGCGGCGATGTGATGGCGGCGATCGAGGAGAAGGGCTTCTACCTGCAGATGCCGCCGGCCAAGGAGGTGTATCTGCTCGACCTCTACAAGACCCCGACCGAAGCGCGTTACTGATTCAATGCGCCCGATGACGCGCGCATGGGGCGCAACACGTCCGATGATGCGCGTATCGCATTCAATGCGCCCGGTGCCAGCGTGGGCCGCGCGTATCGCGACGCATGTCGCGCAGGAGAGAACATGAGAGACCGCTTCTGGGAGCGTTATTCCCTGGAGGAGCTCAGCGACGAGGAGTGGGAGGCGCTCTGCGATGGCTGTGGCCAGTGCTGCCTGCTCAAGTTCCAGGACGACGAGGGCGATCTGGCGGTGCTGGGCGTGGCCTGTGAGCTGCTCGATATCCAGGGCTGTCGCTGCAGCGACTATGCCAATCGCTTCGAGAAGGTGCCGGACTGCCAGCAGCTCACCGTCGAGCGTATCGAGGAGTTCCGCTGGCTGCCCAAGTCCTGTGCCTATCGCCGCCTGGCCGAGGGGCGCAAGCTGGCCGGTTGGCATCCGCTGATCTCGGGGGATCCCGAACGGGTGCATCGCAAGGGCATCAGCGTGCGCAGCTTCGCCGTCTCCCAGGCCTCGGTTCCCGAGGAGGAGCTCGAGGACCATATCATCGCGATTCTACCCATCGACGGTTAGGCCGTCCGAAAGGGGCGCTTAGCCATGCGGCGTCACGCGCCGGCTCCGAGCCCGCATTGAGTGCGTGTCAACTCCGCTGCTTGACGCCCATGCCACTCGCTCCTCGGGCAGCACGGCGGCCCTTCCTACCTAGCGCCCCATACGGGGGGCGGGAAGGGCGTGGGCCCACCGGCTGTCAGGCATCGCCTCAATGAAAGCGGTGAGGCTCAGGCCTCGCGCTCTTCCAGCCCCAGCGCCCACAGGATGAAGGCATCCTGGCGGGCGTCGTCGTGCCAGCCCTTGAAGCGCCCGGACGCACCGCCGTGGCCGGCCTCCAGGTCGGTACGCAGCAGCGTGGGGTGATCGTGGCCGGTCGCGCCGTGACGCCCCGCGAGCTCGGTGAGTCGGGCGTAGAGCTTGGCGGGCTCCCAGTAGGGCACCCGGGTATCGTGCCAGCTGCCTTGCAGGAACACCGGCGGCCAGGCGTGCTCGGGCAGGTTGTCGAGCGGTGAATAGTCGCGGATGCGGCGGTAGACGACGGGGTCGCGGGGGTCTCCCCATTCGCTGTACTCGGCGATGGTCAACGGCAGCTCGGGGTTCTGCATGGTGCGCAGCACATCGACGAAGGGCACGTCGAGCACCGCGGCGCAGAAGCGTTCCGGCGATAGGTTGAGGCTGGCGCCGACCAGCAGCCCGCCGGCGCTGGCGCCATAGGCGGCGATACGCTGGCCGTCGCTGATGCCCGCCTCGACCAGCGTGTCGCGGGCGGCCAGGAAGTCATGGAAGCCGTTGGCCTTGTGCTCGAGCTTGCCGTTCAAGTACCAGGGTTCGCCGCCGTCGCCGCCGCCGCGCACGTGGGCGACCGCGAAGGCCGCGCCCCGGGCCAGAAGCTCCAGGCGGGCCACCGAGAACCAGGGGTCGAGCGTCTCGCCGTAGGCGCCGTAGCCGTAGAGCAGGGTGGGCAACGGCCGACCGACGAGGTCGGCGCGCATGACCACCGAGACCGGCACTCGCTCGCCGTCGTGGGAGGTCGCCCATAGCCGCTCACAGGCCAGCTGGCTGGGCGCGAGGTCGCCGTGCACCGGCTGTTGCTTGAGGCGGCGGCGCTCGCCGCTGTCCAGGTCGAGCTCGGTCCAGGTCGCCGGCAGGGTGAAGGATTCCTCGCGCAGCCGCAGGCGGCGCTCGGCGAAGTGCGGGGCGTCGGCCAGCGACAGGCTGCAGGGCGTCTCGGGAAGCGGCAGGCGCTCGTCGCGCCGGATGCCGTGATCGGCATCGAGTTCGATCACCCGCAGGTAGACCTGGGCCTGGTGATGGTCGCGTTCGCTGGCCACCAGCCCCCAGGCGAAGGCATCGATGCCTTCCAGGGTGGTGTCCTGGCGGTGTTCGATCAGCCGTTCGGACTGGCCCTCGGAATCGGCCTCGTCGACCCGATCGAGGCAGAAGTGCGGCGCCTCGCGGTTGTGCAGCACGTAGAAGTGCCCGGGGCGATGGTCCACGCCATATTCCACGCCGTGCTCGCGGGGGCGAAACAGGCGGGGGGCGGTGGCCGGCGCCGCCGCCGGAACCAGATGGGCCTCGCTGGTGTCCTTGGAGGCCGATTCGAGTATCAGCCATTCGCGCGAGCGTGTCTTGCCCAGGCCCAGCCAGAACTCGGGGTCGTCCTCGTGCAGCATCAGTGCCGGCTGCCCCGCGCTGGGTGTCGCCTCGAGGTTCAGCGGCAGCCGCCAGATGCTTTCGGGCCGCTGGGTGGCGTCATAGCGAGTGAACAGCAGGGTGGTGCCGTCTTCGGCCCAGCACAGCTCGGGGCCGATCTCCTCGAGCAGTGCCCGTGGCTCGCCGCTCGGCAGGTGCTTGAGCCACAGGGTGTAGATCTCGTCGCCGCGGGTGTCCTCGCTCCAGGCCAGCCAGGCCTCGTCCGGTGACAGTGCCATGTCGCCGATCTCGAAGAAGGCGTGGTCCGCGGCGCGCTGCTCAAGGTCGAAGAAGGGCTCGCGGCGTTCGGGGGCACCGTTGGGGTGGCGCCACCAGATGGGGTGGTCGGCGTCCGCGGCCGTCTCGCTCCACAGCGTGAAGTGGTCGAGCGCCGTGGGCAGGCCGTTGACGGCCAGCTCGCGGCGGGCCAGGTGGCCGTGGTAGAGGCGCTCGGTGAGGGCATCCAGGGGGGCGAACCAGGCCTGGGAATGGGCGTTGGCGGCTTCCAGGAAGGCGCTCACCTGGGGGTCGTCGCGGTGTTCCAGCCAGTGCCATTCAGGGGCATCGTCGCGCCGGAAGGTGGCGGTCGGGTGGGGGATGTCGCAGGCGTTCGCCTGGCCGGGATCACGTGGCGGCTGTGCTTTCATGGTGCGAGATGTACCATACTCGAAGTGAATTCAACGAAGTGCGTCTTTCGACGCCGCAATGACGAGGTACCGATGCTACTTTCGGATTCGATGTCACTACTATGGCTGACCTATGCCGCGCTGTCTCTGGTGGTGCTGGGCACCGGCTACCTGGGGCTGGCCTTCTTGCCGCGGTTGCCACGGCTGATGATCACCTGGGCCGTGGCGGCGATCATGTGGGTGCCGGCGAGCTTCCAGCTGCCGCTGACGGCCCAGGAAGGCGTCTATCATGGCTTCGCGCCCGCGGTGGTGGTCGCCGGGCTGTCCTTCCTGTCGAATGATGGCGGTGCCATGCTGCCGGCGCTGATGCTGGTGGTGGTGGCCGCCGGCCTGGGGGCGCTGTTCGGACTGCTGCTGTGGCGCCGCGGTCGGCGCGCGGATGTGGGGCAGACGCAGCGGCGCGATGCCGCGGAAGAGGGTAGCCAGGACGGCGCCAGGAAGGAACGACGGGAGCCGGTGGTCGGCTAAGGACGTTCATGAACAGAGGAAGTCTGGGTGACGGGGGCGCAGGGCGCCTCGCCCGGTGGTGCCTGCTGTGCCTGATCGGGATCGGCGTGGCCGTCTCGACGGCACACGCCGAGCAGCAGCGAGCCGATGTGCGGGCGGTCGTGGATGTGTCTGGGAGCATGAAAACCCATGATCCCGAGCGTCTGGCGGCGAGCGCCATGGGGCTGTTGGTCTCGTTGCTGCCGCAAAGCGCCAGCGCGGGGGTCTGGTCCTTCGGGGAACGGGTCGATAACCCGCTACCGTTGGCGCGAGTCGGGGATGACTGGCGCGAGCGGGCGCTGTCGTTACCGCCGGCGCAGCGCGACCAGCAGTACACCGATATCGAGGCCGCCCTGCGTCAGGCGGTCGAGGCCGGGGGCGGCGACGGCCGGCAGCTGATCCTGATGACCGACGGGGTCATCGACCTGCCGCCCGGGCGCGGTGACAAGCCTGCCATCGACCGTGCCTCGCGCCGCCGGATCGTCGAGGAGCTGGCGCCCGAACTCGCCGAGCAGGGCGTCACGGTCCATGCCATCGCCTTCTCCGGCGAGGCCGACCTGGCGCTGGTCGAGCGCCTGGCCCAGCGCACCGGTGGGCTGGCCGCCCGTGTGGATTCCCCGGAAGGCCTGATGGGCGCCTTCCTCGACATCTTCGAGCGGATATTCCCCAAGGATCGCCTGCCGCTGGATGAAGAGGGCGAGTTCGAGGTCGACGAAGGCGTGGATCGCCTCTCGGCGCTGATCCTCCACGATGCCGAGGCGTCGCCGCTGACACTGGTCGCCCCCGACGGCACCCGCTACCGCGCCGATTCGGCGCCGGACGGCGCGCGCTGGCAGGTCGAGCCTCGCTTCGACCTGATCCGCCTTCCCGACCCGGAGGCCGGCACATGGCGCCTCGAGGGGCCGGTCGGCGAGGGCAGCCGTATCAGCATCGACGGCCCCTGGCGGCTACGCACCGGGTCGCTGCCGGCGACGCTCTACCGTGGCTTCCCGGTGCCGGTGGAGGCCTGGCTCGAGAGCGAACAGGACGGGCTTCCCCTGCCGGGCGGGCTGACCCTCGAGGTCTCGCTGGCATCTCCCGATGGCGAGACGGTGTCCTCGGCGACGCTCAGCGCCGATGATCAGGGTCGCTTCCAGGGCGAGTTGCCGGCGCCGGCGCTGACCGGTAATGCGCAACTGATGATCCGTGCCTCCGGCGAGGGCTTCACTCGCCAGCGTCGTCAGGCGGTCAACGTGTTGCCGGCGATCGGCACGCGCCACGATCCCGACGCCGGGCGCGTGGTGCTGGCCGCCGAACATCCTCGCCTCGACCGCGACAACACGCGGATCCAGGGCGAGCTGCGTGGCACGGCGCTGACCGCCGAGCCGGTCGGCGAGCGGCGCTGGGAGATGGCCTTGCCCGAGTTCGATCCCGACCTGCGACAGCCGTTGACGCTGACCGCCCGCGTCACCCTGGACGGTGAGACCCGCGAGATTTCCTTGCCGCGGCTGATACTCAATCCCGATGCGCGGGTCGGTATCAGTGGCGCGGAGGCGGGCCCGACGCTTGCCGCCGAGCGCTTCGCCTCGGGCGACGCCGAAGACGGCCCGCCGTCGGCCGAGGCGCCGGGCATCGCCGATCGCTTCGTCGAGGGCGTCAACGCGTTGCCGGCCAAGCTGGATCAGGCCTGGCAGGAAGGCTGGCCGGGGCTGGTCGAGCGGGCCCGTGGCTGGACCGCCTCGCCACTATTCTGGACCCTGCTGGCGCTGGGGATCGGCCTGGTGCTGCTGCGTCTGCTGTGGCGCTATACCAGCCGCCCGCGTTCCTCCCGCGAGCGTAAGGATCCCCATGTGTGAGCTGCTGGGCATGAGTGCCAACGTGCCGACCGACATCTGCTTCAGCTTCACCGGCTTTCTGACCCGCGGCGGTGGCACCGGCCCGCACCGCGACGGCTGGGGCATCGCCTTCTACGAGGCCGGCGGCTACCGCGATTTCCGTGACCCGCATCCCTCGGCGCATTCGCCCATCGCCCGGCTGATCTGCGACTATCCGATCAAGTCGCACATCGTGATCAGCCACATTCGCCAGGCCAACGTCGGCCAGGTACGCCTGGCCAACACCCACCCCTTCACCCGAGAGATGTGGGGGCGGCCCTGGTGCTATGCCCATAACGGTCAGTTGGCCGGCTGGGAGGCGTTGCCGCTGTCGTTCTATCGGCCGGTAGGGGGCACCGACAGCGAACACGCCTTCTGCTGGCTGATGGGCGAGCTGCGCCGTGCCTTCCCCGAGCCGCCGCACGAGCGCGAGGCGCTATGGGCGCACCTGCACGGGCTCTGTGAACGTCTGCGCGGGCTCGGGGTGTTCAATCTACTGCTGGCCGACGGCGAGCATCTCTATACCTACTGCTCGACCAAGCTGGCGCACATCACGCGCCGGGCGCCCTTCGGGCAGGCGAGCCTCTCGGACGCCGAGATGACGGTGAACTTCGCCGAACACACCACGCCGGATGATACGGTCTCGGTGATCGCCACCGAGCCGTTGACCGATAACGAGGAATGGATGCGCATGGCGCCCGGGGAGTTGCTGGTGTGGCGGGATGGCGATATCCAGGGACGCTTCGGCGGCCACGATCAAGCGAAAGTTTAAAACACTAGTTTCAATCGCTTGTTTTCAGGGCCGGGCGACTGGGATAGGCTGAAGGCCGGCTGGCTTCGATACGCCGGCACACGGCGTCATCGTCATCAGCCACCCAGCGTCGTCAGGACGACGCTTCCGAACGATGCGGCCTAGCAAGATGTCATAACAACAGGTCATGACTACGTTTCACAACAACGTTTCATAACAACAAGGCGCGATCCTCGCAGGGTCGACCACAGCCTGGAGAATGCCATGAGCGAGCACGCCACGCCTGCCGTCCTGCGCGGCCCCGAGCTCGAGGGGTGCGATGACTATGCCTCGGTGCTGGATGTCTTCCACACCGCGATCGAGCGCTTCGCCGACAAGCCCGCCTTCACCTGCATGGGCCAGACCCTGAGCTACCGCGAGCTCGATCGCCTGTCGGGCGATTTCGCCGCCTGGCTGCAGCACGAGACGGCGCTCGAGCCCGGCGACCGCATTGCCATTCAGCTGCCCAACCTGCTGCAGTTTCCGGTGGCGGTGTTCGGCGCGCTGCGGGCCGGCCTGGTGGTGGTCAACACCAACCCGCTCTATACCGAGCGTGAGATGGCCCACCAGTTCAAGGACTCCGGTGCTCGGGCCATCATCATCCTGGCCAACATGGCGGCCAAGCTCGAGGCGATCATCGGCGACACCGACATCGAGCGGGTGGTGGTGACCGAGATCGCCGACCTGCATGCCTTCCCCAGGCGGCCGCTGATCAACGCCGCGGTCAAGTACGTCAAGAAGATGGTGCCGGCCTATCGCTTGTCCGGGGCGTGGGGCTTTCGCGCGGCGCTCAAGCGCGGGGCAGGCCTCGAGCGTCGCGAGTGCGGCCGGGAGGCCGACGACATCGCCGCCCTGCAATACACCGGCGGCACCACCGGGCGTGCCAAGGGCACCATGCTGACTCACGGCAACCTGGTGGCCAACATGCTCCAGGCGCGCCAGGCGATCGGCCCGGGGCTCTCCGAAGGCGGCGAGACCATCGTCGCGCCGCTGCCGGTCTACCATATCTATACGTTTACCGTGAACTGCCTGTTCATGCTGGAGACCGGCAATCATTCGGTGCTGATCCCCAATCCCCGCGACCTGGACGGCTTCGTCAAGACACTGAAGTCGGTGCCTTTCACCGGCTTCGTGGGTCTCAACACGCTGTTCAACGCGTTGTGCCAGCGCGAGGACTTCCGGCGCCTCGATTTCTCGTCCTTGCATCTGACGATCTCCGGCGGCATGGCGCTGACCAGCGCCGTGGCCAAGCGCTGGGAAGAGGTAACCGGCTGCCCGATCGCCGAGGGCTATGGGCTCACCGAGACCTCGCCGATCGCCAGCTTCAATCCCGTCGACGATATTCGTCTCGGCACCATCGGCAAGCCGGTGGCGGGCACCGAGGTCAAGGTCGTGGATCTTGAGGGCCATGACTTGCCGCTGGGGGAGACCGGCGAGCTGTGCGTCAAGGGTCCCCAGGTGATGAAGGGTTACTGGCAACTCGAGGCCGAGACCGCCGAGTCGCTCGATGCCGATGGCTGGTTTCGTACCGGCGACGTGGCGACCTTCGGCGACGACGGCTACATCCGCATCGTCGATCGCAAGAAGGACATGATCCTGGTCTCTGGCTTCAACGTGTATCCCAACGAGATCGAGGACGTGGTGGCGAATCACCCCGGGGTGTTGGAGGCCGCGGCCGTGGGAGTGCCCGATGAAACCAGCGGCGAGGCGATCCAGCTGTTCGTGGTGGCCAAGGATCCGGACCTGGATGCCGAGACCCTGCGAGCCTGGTGCAAGGGTGAGCTCACCGCCTACAAGGTGCCGCGCCAGGTGGTGTTCCGCGACGAGCTTCCCAAGACCAACGTCGGCAAGGTGCTGCGCCGCCAGCTGCGCGACGAGGCGCAAGACGACGGCGACGAGGCCTCGTGAGCCAGCATCGGCCGGTGGGCCGGAGCACGCGCGCCGCCCTCGCTGGCGTTCGCTCGACGGTCGAGCCTTCATCGGCACGGGAAACCGGCGGCGATTAGCCCCCGAGGTTCTCCCGGCGTTACAATGTAGAGCCCGCATCGGATCACCGATGCGGGTCTTTTCGTCGTCCCGCCCGCCCGATCACCGGAGCCTTCGAGTCCATCGTGAGTACCCTGACCCAAGCCCCCGACGCGCCCGAATCCGATGCCGCCGCCCTCGAGGCCCTCAAGGGCGAGCTCGACGGCGTGCAGCTGCGCGACGCGCCCCGCCTGGGCAAGCGCCTCGCCGGCCTGACCCGGCGCCTGCGCCAGGGCAAGCCGGTGGATCGCGGCCTCGCCGAGCTGCGCCGTGAGGTCGAGCGCTCCCGCGCCCGGGTCGAGGCTCGGGCGTCGCGCCCGATACGCTTGTCCTACCCCGAAGAGCTGCCGGTCGCCGAGCGGCGCGAGGACATCCTCGAGGCCCTGGGCGATCATCAGGTGGTGGTGGTGGCCGGCGAGACCGGCTCGGGCAAGACCACTCAGCTGCCCAAGCTGTGCCTGGAACTGGGGCTGGGGCGACGCGGGCTGATCGGCCATACCCAGCCGCGTCGGCTGGCGGCACGCTCGGTGGCCACGCGCCTGGCCGAGGAGATGGAGGTGCCGCTGGGCGAGCAGGTCGGCTACCAGGTGCGCTTCACCGATCACACCGACGATGCGACTCGGGTCAAGCTGATGACCGACGGCATCCTGCTGGCCGAGACCCGTCATGACCCCGACCTCAGCCGCTATGAGGCGATCATCATCGACGAGGCTCACGAGCGCAGCCTCAACATCGATTTCCTGCTCGGCTACCTGAAGCGCCTGCTCGAGCGGCGCCCCGACCTCAAGGTGATCATCACCTCGGCGACCATCGACGTGCAACGCTTCGCCGAACACTTCGCGCTGACGGGCCCGGATGGCACGCGGCGCCCGGCCCCGGTGGTCGAGGTCTCGGGGCGCACCTATCCGGTGGAGGTACGCTACCGGCCGCTGACCCGCGAGGCCGAGGACGAAGAGGACCGCACCCTGCAGGAGGGCATCCTGCAGGCCGTGGAGGAGATCCAGGCCGTCGAGCGCGAGAAGGGCTGGCTTCATGGCCCACGCGACATCCTGGTGTTCTTGCCCGGCGAGCGCGAGATCCGAGAGGCCGCCGACACCCTGCGTCGCGCCGAGTTGCGTGACACCGAGATCCTGCCGCTCTATGCGAGGCTCTCCAACGCCGAACAGAATCGCGTCTTCGCCGCCCATCGCGGGCGTCGCATCGTGCTCTCCACCAACGTCGCCGAGACCTCGCTGACCGTGCCGGGCATCCGCTACGTGATCGACCCGGGCCTGGTCCGCATCAGCCGCTACAGCTATCGATCCAAGATCCAGCGCCTGCCGGTGGAGGCGGTCAGCCAGGCCAGCGCCGACCAGCGCAAGGGGCGCTGCGGCCGGGTGGCCGAGGGCCTGTGCATCCGCCTCTATGACGAGGAGGACTACCTCGGACGCCCCGAATTCACCGACCCCGAGATCCGGCGGACCAACCTGGCCTCGGTGATCCTGTCGATGCTGTCGCTGAAGCTCGGCAGCATCGAGGCCTTCCCGTTCGTCGATCCTCCCGATTCGCGTTTCGTCACCGATGGCTTTCGGCTGTTGTTCGAGCTCGGTGCGGTGGACGAAGGGCAGCGCATCACGCCGCTCGGCCGCAAGCTGTCGCGGCTGCCCATCGACCCACGCCTGGCTCGCATGCTGCTGGCCGGCGCCGAGCAGGGTGGGTTGCGCGAGGTGCTGGTGGTGGTCTCGGCGCTGGCCATCCAGGACCCGCGGGATCGTCCCGCCGAGAAGCGCCAGGCCGCCGACCAGGCGCACCGCCGCTGGCAGGATCCCGACTCCGACTTCGTGGCGCTGCTCAACCTGTGGCATGGCTTCGAGGCCGCTCGCGAGGAACTCTCCGGTAATCGCCTGCGGCGCTGGTGCAAGGATCATTACCTCAACTACCTGCGCCTGCGCGAGTGGCACGATACCTTCCGCCAGCTGCGCCAGCTGCTGCGCGACATGGACATCGCGGTGCCGGCGCCGACGCCACTGCCCCGCACCGATGACGACGGCGAAGCCGCCAGCCAGGCCCGCCGTGAGAGCGCGGTGCGCCTGCACAAGGCATTGCTGCCGGGGCTGCTTTCGCACCTCGGCCAGTTCCTGGAGAACCGCGAGTACCAGGGCGCGCGCAACCGCAAGTTCATGATTCATCCCGGGTCGGGGCTTTCCAAGAAGACGCCCAAGTGGCTGATGGCCTTCGAGCTGGTCGAAACCACCAAGCTATTCGCCCGCAGCGTGGCGAAGATCGACCCGGCCTGGATCGAGCCGCAGGCCGGCCACCTGGTCAAGCGCAGCTACAGCGAGCCGCATTGGGAGATGAAGCGTGCCCAGGTGGTGGCCTTCGAGCAGGTCACGCTGTTCGGCCTGGCGATCGTCAACCGACGTCGCGTGCACTATGGCCCCATCGCGCCGACGGAAGCCCGTGAACTGTTCATCCGCCGGGCGCTGGTGGAGGGCGAGTTCAAGACCCGCGGCGAGTTCTTCACCCACAACCGGGCGCTGGTGGCGGAGGTCGAAGACCTCGAGGACCGCGCCCGCAAGCGCGACATCCTGGTCGACGAGGAAGCACTCTACGACTTCTACGACGCGCGGATCCCCGGCGACATCGTCAACGGCAAGGGCTTCGAGGCCTGGCGCAAGCAGGTCGAGCGTGACGACCCGGATGCGCTCAAGTTCGACCGCGCCGCGCTCTTGGCCCGAGAGGCCGACGAGGTCACCCAGGCCGACTATCCCGACGAGCTGGCCCTACACGGCGTGCGCTACCCGCTCGCCTACCATTTCGCCCCCGGCGCCGCGGACGACGGCGTGACCCTGACCGTGCCGGCGGCGATGCTGCCGCAGCTGCCGGAAGGGCGTCTGTCGTGGCTGGTGCCGGGCCTGCTGCGCGAGAAGTGCATCGCGCTGCTCAAGTCGCTACCCAAGTCGATTCGTCGCCAGGTGGTGCCGATCCCCGACTGGGTGGATGCCGCCCAGCAGGCGATGACGCCCGATGACGTACCGCTCACCGAGGCGCTGGGCGAGTTCCTGCGGGTCAAGACCGGGGTGCGACTGCAACCCGACGATTGGCGGGTCGAGGCGCTCGAGCCTCATCTGGTGATGAACCTGCGGGTGGTCGACCACGAGGGCCGTGAGCTCGGCCAGGGGCGCGACATCCGTGCCCTGGTACAGCGCTTCGAGGATGCCGCCGGGGAGGGCGCCCGGGCGCTGGCCGTCGAGGCCAGCGAGGCCGAGGCGCTCGAGACCCTGCCCGAGGCGGCGCTGCCCGAATCCCGGGTCACCACCCAGGCCGGCATCCGCGTCGAGGCCTATCCGGCCGTGGTGCCGGAGGATGACCGCTTCAGGGTCGAGCTGTTCGACCACCCCGACAAGGCCCGTGAGGCCCATCGCCGCGGCGTGGTACATGCCGCCATGGCGCGACTGCCCGACCAGGTGCGGGCCATCGAGCGCCTGCCCGGCCTGCCACCCTGTGCGCTGTTGTTTGCCAAGGTGGGCAGCAAGCGCCAGCTGGCCGACGACCTGGTGAGTGCGGTCTTCCGGCAGGTGGTCGCCGTCGACCCGTTGCCGCGTTCCCGCGACGAGCTCGAGGCGCGCCTGGCCGAGACCCGCGAGGCCCTGGTGCCCCACGCCGAGGCCCGGCTCGGTATCCTCAAGCCGGCGCTGGAAGGACACCTCGCGGTGACCAAGGCGTTGAAGGGCAATCTCAATCTCGCGCTGGCGCTGGTATACAGTGATCTCAAGGCCCAGATGCAACGCCTGGTGCATCCGGGCTTTGTCTCCGAGGCTGGTGATTGGCTGGCGGAGTACCCGCGCTACATGGAGGCGGCACGAGTCCGCCTGGAGAAGGCGCCCCGCGAGCGCATGCGCGATCAGATGCACATGCAGGCCGTGCAGGACTTCGAGTCGCGGCTGGCCTCTCGCCGCGACAGCGAACAGCGCGGCGGCATCGAGGATCCGGCGCTGGTCGAGTTCGGCTGGTGGATCGAGGAGCTACGCGTATCGCTGTTCGCCCAGCAACTGGGGACGCGGATGGCGGTATCGGAGAAACGCCTCGAGAAGCGCTGGAAGGAATTGACCGGGCGTGCCTGAAGGCGGCGCTCGGGCTGGAGTGTTGAGGCGCCGCGGGCTACAGTGCCGGCAGCGTCGTGGGCACGTGACACCGATCGACAAGGAATACCAGAATGACGCGTAGGGAGACCGTTCGAGCCATGAAACCGACATTCGCGGGCCATCGGGCCGGCCAAGGCCTGGCGGCGCTTTGCGCCCTGCTGCTGCTGACGGGCTGCGCGACCACCTCGGGCGCCGGCGACGCCAACCCGGATGACCCCTGGGAGGGCTTCAACCGTGGGGTGTTCGCCTTCAACGAGACGCTCGATCGCTACGCCCTCAAGCCGGCGGCCCAGGGCTACCGCTTCGTGACGCCGGATCCGGTGCAGACCGGCGTCGGCAACTTCTTCTCGAACCTCGGCGAGATCGGCAACACGGTCAACAGCCTGCTGCAGGCCAAGCCGGGCAATGCCGGCATCGCGAGCGGGCGCTTCTTGATCAACTCCACCGTAGGCGTGTTCGGCGTCTTCGACGTGGCCACCCGCATGGAACTCACCGGGCGCGAGGAAGACTTCGGCCAGACCCTGGCTACCTGGGGCGTGGGCGAGGGCCCCTATCTGGTGCTGCCGCTGCTGGGGCCGAGCACGGTGCGCGCGAGCGCCGGGCTGCCGGTGGACTGGTACACCGACCCGTTGACCTACGTGGAGGAGGACAAGGTGCGTTACGGCCTGCGTGGGTTGGACGTGATCGATACCCGGGCCGGGCTGCTCGATCAGGAACGCCTGATCCGCGGTGATCGCTACAGCTTCATCCGCGACAGTTGGCTGCAGCGTCGACGCTTCGAGGTCAACGACGGGGAGATGGGCGACGATCCCTTCGCCCAGGACGACTTCGGCTTCGACGATGCCGACTTCGATGACGCCTTCGCCGAGTGAGGCCATAGCATGCCTGGAGCCAACGAGCTGATCGGCCTGATCGATGCCCCCGGGGCCGAGCGCGACGCCCTGGCCGAGATCATCGGTCGGGAAGGGCTGGCGGTGGCCGCCGTGGGACACATCGATCAGCTACCGGCCGAGGCGGTGCTTGTGGTGGCGCATACCCGCGCGGTGCCTCGTGTGGCGTGGCAGGCGCTGGCCGAGCGGTTGCCGACGCTGGTGGTCAGCGACGAGCGCCAGGACAGCGACCTGCTCCAGGCGGTGGACGCCGGGCTGGTGGACTATGTGATCGAGCCGCGTCGCCATGGCCACCTGCTGCGGCGCATGATCCGCCGGGTCATCGATCTCAATCGCCTGGCCCAGGAGCGTGAAAACGATCGCGCCCAACTGGTCGAGCTCAACGAACGCCTCGAGACGCATCTGGCGATGCTGCGCCTCGACCAGCAGGCCGGCGGTCAGATCCAACGCAAGCTGCTGCCGCCACGTCCGCAATGCATCGGTGGCGTGAGCTGCGACTACTGGCTGGTGCCGTCACTCTACCTGTCCGGCGACTTCCTCGACTTCCAGCGCTTCGATGATCGCTACAGCCTGTTCTATTTCGCCGATGTCTCGGGGCACGGGGCGTCGTCGGCCTTCGTCACGGTATTGCTCAAGTCGCTGTCCAACCGCTGGCGGCATCAGTGGGACGGCCAGCACCCCGAGCGCCTGGCGCCGCGCTGGCTGGCCGGGCTGAATCGCGAGCTGCTCGATACCGGCATCGGCAAGCATGCCACGCTGTTCGTCGGCGTCATTGACCGGGAGCGTGGCTATCTTCACTATTCGCTCGGCGCGCAGCTGCCCATGCCGATCCTGGTGGCCGACGGAGAGGCGCGTTATCTGGAAGGGGAGGGCATGCCGGTAGGACTGTTCCCGGATGTCGAATATCCGATGCTCGGGTGTGAGCTGCCGGCGGACTTCCGGCTCTGGCTGTGTTCCGATGGTATCCTCGACTGCCTGCCCGGCGAGACCCTGGAGGCCCGGCTCGAGGTGCTGCGAAGCCGCACCGAGCACGGTGCGACGCTCACGACCCTGCGCCAGGGGCTTGCCCTGCACTCCGACATCGCCGAGGCTGAAGGTGAGGACGATCCCTCCGACCGCCACGAGCTTCCCGACGACCTGACGATCATGACATTGAGCGGATTTGGCAATGATGATGCATGAAGGCCGCCTCAAGGCGGCGTTCGATTCTGGTGTGTTCGTGCTCAAGCTGTGCGGGGATGTTCGGCTCACGCTCTGTGCGACGCTCGATACCCAGGCCCAGCGGCTGGCCGAGACCCCGGGGCTGACGGCGGTGATGGTTGACCTGCGCGAGGCCACCAACGTCGACTCCACGGCGCTCGGCTTCCTGGCCAAGGTGGCGATGGCGCTGCGAGGGCGGCTTCAGCAGCCGCCGACCATCGTCGTCGATCATCCCGATGTCCGCCGCATGCTCGATGTCATGGGCTTCGCTCACTACTTCACCCTGGTGGAGTCGCCAATCACCGAGCCCCATGAGCTGCGCGAGTTACCCGAGGTGCCCGCCGATGAGGCGGGCATGCGCCAGCGCATCCTCGAGGCGCACCGCATCTTGATGCACATGAACGAGCATAATCGTGAGGAGTTCCAGCCGTTGGTCGAGATGCTCGAGGTCCAGAAGAACGGGGTGCCGAAAGGCTGAAGCGGATGGCGACATGCCGCCCTGGCCGGGCGACGAACGAAGGGGAGGCGCCGGTCGGCGCCTCCCCTTCGTGTTACTGGCCCAGCGTCGTGGGATCAGCCCTTGCGCAGCTCGCCCAGCAGCGTCTCCAGCTGGCGTTGATCGGCCATGAACTTGCGAATGCCCTCGGCCAGTTTCTCGGTGGCCATGGGGTCTTCGTTGAGTGCCCAGCGGAAGTCGGCCTCGTTCTGCGGTTCCGGAGTACGGGTCTCGGCGTCCAAAGGCGACAGGCGGCGCTCCAGCGGTTCCTGGCGCTCGGCCAGTTCGCCGAGCAGGGCCGGTGAGATCGTCAGTCGGTCGCAACCGGCCAGCGCCGTGATCTCGCCGCGGTTGCGAAAGCTGGCGCCCATCACCACGGTGTCGTAGCCATGGCCCTTGAAATGCTCGTAGATGCGCCTGACCGATTGCACGCCGGGGTCGCGGTCGCCCTCGAAGTCGGCCTGGGGGTCCTGGGCCTTGTGCCAATCGAGGATACGGCCGACGAAGGGCGAGACCAGGGTGGCGCCGGCATCGGCGCAGGCACGCGCCTGATCGAAGTTGAACATCAACGTCAGGTTGGTGTGAATGCCCTCGCGTTCCAGCACCTGGGCGGCGCGAATGCCTTCCCAGGTGGCGGCGAGCTTGATCAGCACCCGCGCCGGATCCACGCCCTGGCGCTGGTAGCGTTCGATGAGCGAGTGGGCCCGGTCCAGCGAGGCCTGGGTGTCGAAAGAGAGTCGTGCACTGACCTCGGTCGACACGTAGCCCGGCACCAGGGCGCTGATTTCGCTGCCGATATCGACCGCCACAGCGTCCAGGGCGTCGTCGATGTCGGTGGCCTGGCGGGCGATCTCGCCGAGCCGGGCTCGGCGGCCCTCCTGCTGGGCGGCTTGCAGGATCAGCGAGGGATTGGTGGTCGCATCGGTGGGCTGAAAGCGGCGAATCGCCTCGATATCGCCGGTGTCGGCGACCACGGTGGTCATGCCCTTGAGTTGCGTCAGCAGGTCGTCTGCCATAGTTCGTGAATCCTCCTCGTGTCTGGGAACCACTGTAGCAAGCGCCGCGCAGCGAAAACAGGCGCCGCAGGCACCCATGAGACAGTTACGTTATCATTAGCCCCCTTGTGGAATTCTCTAGGAGGTCGCTTGACCCTCAGTGCTCGACGCGTGGCCCTGTTGGTGGCCGCCAACACCGCCCTGGCTCCCTTCGCCATCGACGCCTATCTGCCGGCCATGCCCGCGCTGGCCGACACGGTCGGGGCGAGTGTCCATCATACCGAGCTGTCGATCAGCGTGTTCCTGCTGGGTTTCGCGTTCGGGCAGTTGTTCGGTGGCCCGATGTCGGACCGCCTGGGGCGTCGTCCGGTGTTGCTCAGCGGGCTGGTGGTGTTCCTGCTGGCCAGCCTGATGATCATGCGTATCGAGACCCTCGGTGAACTGCTGACCTGGCGCTTCGTTCAGGCCCTGGGTGGGGGTGCCTGTGTGGTCAACTCCGCGGCCATCGTGCGTGACTGTTTCAGCGGGCGCGAGGCGGCCAAGGTGATGTCGACCATGGCCATGATCCTGATGCTGGCACCGCTGGTGGCGCCAGCGGTCGGCAGTGGCCTGTTCTACCTGGCCGACTGGTGGTTGATCTTCGCCTTCCTGGCGGTCTATGCGGCCTTCCTGCTGTGGCTGATGGGGACTCGTTTGCCGGAGACCCGTCCCGTCGATGCCCCGGTGGCCTCGGCGGGGCAGGTGTTGCGTAATTACTGGAGCGTGCTGCGCCATCGCGAGGCCATGGGCTATGTGCTGTCGGTGGCGTCGACCTTCTCGGGGATGTTCGCCTTCATCACCAGCTCGCCGTTTCTCTACATGACCCACTATGGCGCCTCGCCGGCGGTCTATCCGCTGGTGTTCGGCGCCAATGTGGTGGTCATGGCGTCCTCCAACCGCCTCAACATCCGTCTGCTGCGCCGCCGCACGCCCCAGCAGAACATGCGCCTGGGGCTCGGCGTGCAGTTCTGTGTGGCGCTGGCGCTGGTGGCGCTGGTGGCGAGCGGGCTGGATTCGCTGTTCACGGTGGTACCGCTGATCATGGTGTTCATGGGCATGGTGGGGTTGATCACACCCAACGCCATCGCCTCGATGCTCGAGCATTTCAGTCACATGAGCGCCACCGCCACGGCACTGCTGGGTTGCATCCAGTTCACCAGTGGCGCCCTGGCCGGGGCGGCGGTCAGTGCCTTCGAGGTCAACAGTGCCTGGCCGATGGTGTTGACCATGCTGGGGGTATCGCTGATCGGCAACCTGGCCCTGCGTCGGCTGGTGGGGTGCCCCACGCATGCTTGACGGCTTGCTGATATGGCTCGACATGCCTCTCTGGCGCTGGGCAGGCTGTGCGTCGGTTCTGGTATTGGGGGCCTTCGTGCAGCGAGCCACCGGCTTCGGCCTGGCGGTGGTCGGGGCGCCGCTGTTGCTGATGCTCGAGCCGCGCCTGGTGCCGGTGACGCTATTGCTGATGGGCTTCATGCTCTCGTTGTTGATGCTGCGTCACTATCGCCGCGAGGTGCACCTGGGCGAGATCGGCATGGCGCTACTGGGGCGCCTGCCGGGCAATGCGCTGGGGCTTGCGTTGCTGGTGACCGCGTCGACGGTTTGGCTGGAGCGTTGGATCGCTATCGGCGTGCTGTTTGCGGTGGCGGTCAGCCTGAGCCGCGCGCGCCTGCCGCTCAATCGGTTGACCCTGTTCGTCGCGGGCCTGCTCTCCGGCGTGTTCGGCACCGTGGCGGCCATCGGGGGGCCGCCCATGGTCCTGTTGATGCAGGGCATGGCGCCGGATCGCGTGCGCGGCAACCTGGCGGCCTTCTTTCTGATCACGTCGCTGATGACCCTTTTGACCCTGGCCTTGGCGGGCCGGGTGACGGTCTGGCACCTGGGCGTGTCGGCGACCTTCTTGCCGGCCCTGTGGCTCGGCAACCGGCTGGCCGCACGCGCGGCGGCCCGCCTTGACCGGCGTCGCCTGCAACAGGCATCGCTGTTGCTGTGTAGCCTGGCGGCCCTGGGGCTTTTGATCTGAAGGCGATCCTTCCCGTCGCTTAGTGCGTCCTGGTTGTCATGAAGCTGTCATTTTCGTGGGGCATCGTGTGTCCCGCGACAGGATGATTTCTTCCCCGACCAGGAGCTCTCTCCATGAACCGTATCCTCCAGACCACCGCCATCGCCGCTGCCGTCATGGGTATCGCCGGTGTCGCCCAGGCCCGCGATCAGGTACGCATCGTCGGATCCAGCACGGTGTATCCGTTTGCCAGCTACGTGGCCGAGGAGTTCGGTGCCACCACCGACTTCCCGACGCCGGTCATCGAGTCCACCGGCTCCGGCGGTGGCTTGCGACTGTTCTGCAACGGCATCGGTGAAGGGACGCCTGACATCACCAACGCCTCGCGCCGCATGAAACCCTCCGAGTTCGAGCGCTGCGCCGACAACGGCGTCACCGACATCACCGAGGCCTTCGTCGGCTATGACGGCATCGCCTTCGCCGAGTCCAACGCCAATCCCGCCATCGACCTGACCCTCGAGCAGATCTTCAAGGCCCTGGCCGCCAAGGTGCCGGTCGAGGGCGAGCTGGTCGACAACCCCTACACCCGGTGGAGCGACATCGACGCCTCGCTGCCGGACCGCGAGATCGCCGTCTATGGCCCGCCTACCACCTCCGGTACGCGTGATGCCTTCGAGGAGCTGGTGATGGAGGCCGCCTCGGAGGACATGGCGGTCTATGGCGGTGAGGGTTACACCGATATTCGCGCCGACGGCGCCTACATCGACGCCGGCGAGAACGACAACCTGATCGTTCAGCGCCTGGCCGAGAATACCAATGCCTTCGGTATCTTCGGCTACTCCTTCCTGGAAGAGAACGCCGACAGCCTGATCGGCGCCAGCATCGGTGGTGTCGAACCGACGCCTGCGGCCATCGGCAGCGGTGAGTATCCGGTGTCTCGTTCGCTGTTCTTCTACGTGAAGAATCAGCATGCCGACGAGGTGCCGGCCATGAACGCCTACGCCGAGATGTTCATGAGCGAGCAGATGATCGGGGAGCTGGGCTACCTCAAGGGTGTCGGCCTGATCCCGGCGCCGCAAGCGCTGCGTAGCGAGGCGCGTGATGCCGTCGCCAACCACGAGCCGCTCGAACTGGCCGATATCGACTAAGGGACGGGGCTAAGCCCCGAGCCGGCCGGCGGCCCCGGGCCGTCGGCCGGCTCGCGTTCCGACGGGGTGCCGGGCTTGGCGCCCCGCGGATTCTTTCAGCCGAGAGACCACCATGCCGACCAACCAACTCTTCGCCCTGTTCTGCGGCACACTGCTGGTGCTGGGCCTGATTGCCTACCTGGCGGGGCGCTACAAGGCCGTCAGGGTGCGTGCCAGCGGCACCGCGATGCACGCACAGCCCGATCAATACGCCTGGTTCAGCGTGCTCTCCACCGCCGGCCCCGCCATCGCCGTCGGCGCGCTAGGGGGCATCGCCATGCTGTTGCTGGGTGCCGAGATTCCCACGCCATATCTGCTGGCCGCGAGCCTGGGCGTCGGCGGCGTCGGGCTGTTCGCCGGCCTGCGGCGGGTGCGCCCCGACTTCCATGCGCGCAAGGCCCTCGAGAGCGTCGTGCATGGCTGCTTGGCTGGTGCCGCCCTGATCTCGATCTTCACCACCTTCGGTATCCTGATCTCCATCGTCGGCGAAGCCATCCGCTTCTTCCAGATGCAGAGCTTCTGGGACTTCATCACCGGCACTACCTGGAACCCGGGGGCCAGCTTCCTGGAGGCCGCGGGGCGCGCCGAGGAAGGCGCCAGCGCCGCACAGTTCGGTTCGATCCCGCTGTTCGCCGGTACCTTCATGATCACCGCCATCGCCATGCTGGTGGCGATCCCCGTGGGCCTGCTGGCGGCGATCTACATGGCCGAGTTCGCACCGGCGCGGGTGCGCACCCTGGCCAAGCCGGTGCTCGAGGTCCTGGCCGGCATTCCTACCGTGGTCTATGGCTTCTTCGCGGCCATCAGCGTGGCGCCGATACTGGTCGATGTGGCGGGCCTGTTCGGCCTCGATGCCTCCTTCAACAACGCCCTGGCGCCGGGCCTCGTCATGGGCATCATGATCATCCCGTTCATCTCCTCGCTGTCGGACGACGTGATCAATGCGGTGCCGGACAGCATGCGCCAGGGCTCCCTGGCGTTGGGCCTGACCCGGGGCGAGACCATCCGCGACGTCGTGCTGCCGGCGGCGCTGCCGGGCATCATCTCCGCGGCGTTGCTGGCGATGTCCCGGGCGATGGGCGAGACCATGATCGTGGTCATGGCCGCCGGCATGCGGCCCAATCTCACCGCCAATCCACTCGAGGACATGACCACCGTGACGGTGCGCATCGTCGCCTCGCTGACCGGCGATCAGGAGTTCGCTAGCGCGGAAACGCTCTCGGCCTTCGCCCTGGGGCTGGTGCTGTTCGTGGTGACGCTGTCGCTGAACCTGGTGTCGGTGATCATGATCCGCCGGTTCCGCGAGAAGTACCGGATCAACAACCTCTAACGCTGGGAGCCATTCCGATGAGCCAATCCTTCGACGAGATCAGCGCCCAGCTCCGGCGTCGTCATCGCAAGACCACCCGGTTGAAGTGGATGTCCATGGGCGCTTTGGGGCTGGCGGCCCTGTTCCTGGTGGTGTTCTTCGGCGACATGCTGGCCAAGGGCCTGCCGGCCTTCCAGCAGGCACAGATCCAGGTCCAGGTCGACTACAACGAACGCGCCGCCGAACTGCCCTTGGCCGCCGTCCAGGAAGACGTGCGCCCGCTGGTCAGCCGTGGCTACCTGCGCCTGATCCCCGGGCGCATGGAAGACAACCCCGAGCTGCTCGGCACCACGCGCAAGGAGTGGGTGCTGGCCGACAGCGCGGTCGACCAGTACTTGAAGGGCCACCATACCGGGCTGCGTGACGGGCAAGCGGCGGTCGTGGAACGCCTGCAGGCCGATGGGCGCGCCGAGTTGCGCTTCAACAGCGGCTTCTTTACCCGCGGCGATTCCAAGATGGCGGAGCTTGCCGGTATCGCCTCGGCGGCCATGGGTACGCTGATGACGCTGCTGGTGACGCTGGCCGTGGCCTTCCCGATTGGCGTGATGACCGCGGTGTATCTCGAGGAGTTCGCGCCCGACAACCGTCTCACCCAGCTGATCGAGATCAACATCAATAACCTGGCGGCGATTCCCTCGATCCTGTTCGGCCTGCTGGGCCTGGCGATCTTCATCAACGTGTTCGGGGTGCCGCGTTCCTCGCCGCTGGTCGGCGGCCTGACGCTGGCCTTGATGACCCTGCCGGTGATCATCATCGCCACCCGCACGGCGCTGCGCAGTGTGCCGGACAGCATCCGCCATGCCGCCTTCGGCGTCGGCTGCTCGCGCTGGCAGGTGGTGCGTGACCATGTCCTGCCGCTGGCCCTGCCGGGCATCATGACCGGCTCGATCATCGGCCTGGCCCAGGCCATGGGCGAGACGGCGCCGCTGATCATCGTCGGCATGGTGGCCTTCATTCCCGACGTGGCGGCCTCCTTCAGCGAGGCGGCCACGGTGCTGCCGGCGCAGATATTCACCTGGGCGGGCGAGCCCGAGCGCGCCTTCGTCGAGAAGACCTCCGGGGGCATCCTGGTGCTGCTGGCCGTGCTGATCTCTCTCAATGCCACCGCGGTGGTACTGCGCAAGACCTTCGAACGTCGCTGGTAACGCCTTGACGACCCTGCGACCCGACACAGGACTCACCATGATGAATATGCCAGTTTCCGAGCGCAGCCTGGGCCCCGCGGCGGGGCAGGGTACCGGCCAGCCGATGGTCAGAAACGACAATGCCCAGCATGAACTGAGCGTGCGGGTCCGCGACTTGAACCTCTGGTATGGCGAGACCCAGGCGCTCAAGAACATCGACATCGACGTCTATCAGCACAACATCACGGCGCTGATCGGTCCCTCCGGCTGCGGCAAGTCGACCTTCTTGCGCTGCCTCAACCGCATGAACGACCTGATTCCTGGCGTGAGCCTCCAGGGCCTGGTCGAGATGGACGGGCGTGACGTCAACGAGGCCCGGATGGACGAGGTGGCCCTGCGTCGCCGCGTGGGGATGGTGTTCCAGAAGCCCAACCCCTTCCCCAAGTCGATCTACGACAACATCGCCTATGCGCCGCGCATGCACGATCTGGTCAGTCGCAAGGTCGACGTCGACGAGCTGGTGGAACGCGCGCTGCGCGACGCCGGGTTGTGGGAGGAGGTCAAGGACAAGCTGCAGGAGCCCGGTACCTCGCTGTCCGGCGGCCAGCAGCAGCGCCTGTGCATCGCCCGGGCGATCGCCGTGCGCCCCGAGGTCATCCTGATGGACGAGCCGAGCTCGGCCCTGGACCCGATCTCCACGGCCACCATCGAGGACCTGATGGACAAGCTGAAGCGCCAATACACCATCATCACCGTGACGCACAACATGCAACAGGCCGCGCGGGTCGCCGACTATACGGCCTTCTTCCACCTGGGCGAGCTGGTCGAGTACAACGATACCCAGACGATGTTCTCCAACCCGGCGACCAAGAAGGCCGAGGACTACATCACCGGGCGTTATGGCTGATGGCATCGTTTCTGTGACGCAAAAGCGATGGCGACGCGGGCCGAGGGTCAGGTCGTCGCGTCGTGGGGCGAGCGGCGGCGTAGGCACCAGAGGCCCAGCAAAGGGCCTGGCAACAGCCACCAGACCGCCCATGGGCCCTGCGCGGCCCACAGCGTGGTGGTCAACCAGATGCCGGGCAGCGTCAGGCTGAAGCCGATGGCGTTCATCACCGCCAGGGTCGAGCCGATGTGGTCGCGTGGCGCATTGGCGGCGGCCAGGGCGGAGAGCTGGGGCGAGTCGGCGATCACGCTCAGCCCCCACGGCGCCAGCAGCGCCAGCAAGAACTCGGGCCGGGCCTCGGCCAGCAGCGGATAGGCGAGACAGATCAGCCCCGAGACGGCGAGCGCACTACGGGCGATCGGCAGGCTGCCCAGGCGCAGGCTCAGCCGTCCGCCGAGCACGCAGCCCAGCGTGCCTAGCGCGATGACCGCGAAGGAGAACCACGGCACCAGCGCCGGCGAGGCCGAGAGCCGGGTGATCTCGCGGCTCACCAGGAACGGCGTCAGGGTCCACATCGCGTAGAGCTCCCAGCAGTGGCCGAAATAGCCGCCGGCCACGGCCCGGAAACGGGCGTCGCGCAGCGCGGCGAGCCCCTCGCGAAGCCTCGCCCGGCCGCCGGGAGGCGGCAGATGCGGGCCATCGCCCAGCGCCGCCACCAGGGCGCCGCCGACCAGCGCCAGCCCCGAGGCGCCGAGCAGCGGCCATTGCCAGGGGTGTCCCAGGGTGGCGCCGCGTAGCAGGTGGGGCAGGGCGGTGCCCAGCGTCAGCATCCCCACCAGCCAGGCCAGCGCCGCGCCGGTATGCTTGGGCGTCCAGCCGATCACCAGCTTCATGCCCAGCGGGTAGATGCCGGCCAGGCACAGGCCGGTGGCGAAGCGCAGCAGCAGCGCGAGCGTCGGCTGCGAGGCGGCCAGCACGAAACCGGCGTTGATCACAGCGCCGGCGAGGCTCGCCGCGGCGAACAGCCGGCTGGCGCGGAAGCGATCGGTGAGGCCACTGGCGGCCAGCCCCAGGGCGCCGAGGATGAAGCCGGCCTGGACGGCCAGCGTCAGGCGGCCCAGGTCGGCGTCGGTGAGCCCCAGGTCGGTGGCCAGCGACAGCCCCACGCCGTTGACGCTGAACCACAGCGAGGTGCCGAACAGCTGGGCGAGTACGATGATCGCCAGCGGATGGCGGGGGGCGGAACGGCGTGACAGGGCGAAGGGCATGCGCTCGGCGAACTCCTGGAAGACCGCGGCCGGTGGCCGCCGGGGAAGGCCATGGTATCGATGTCGGTGACGCCCATCGATGGCCGAAGGGCGAGCCGTGCCCGTGTCGCCGTCAGTCGCTTACCTCGACGGCCACCGCCGTGGCCTCGCCACCGCCGATGCACAGGCTGGCGATGCCGCGTCGGCCACCGGTGGTGCGCAGGGCATGAATCAGCGTGGCGATGATCCGCGAGCCGGTGGAGCCGATGGGATGGCCCTGGGCGCAGGCGCCGCCGAACACGTTGACCTTGTCGTGGGGCAGGCCGAGGTCGTCCATGGCGATCAAGGTGACCACCGCGAAGGCCTCGTTGATCTCGAACAGGTCGACATCGTCGACGCCCCACCCGAGGCGTGACATCAGCTTGTCGATGGCGCCTACCGGGGCGAGGGTGAATTCGCTGGGATGCCGCGAGTGGGTGCTGTGGCCGAGCACGCGGGCGATCGGGCTGGCGCCGGCCTTGTCGGCCGCGGCCCGGCTGGCCAGCAGCAACGCCGAGGCGCCATCGGAGATGGAACTCGAATTGGCCGCGGTGATGGTGCCGTCCTTGGCGAAGGCCGGGCGCAGCGAGCGGACCCTGTCGAGCTTCGCCTGGAAGGGCTGTTCGTCGTGTTCGATCACGCTTTCGCCGTGGCGGTCGGAGAGGGTGACCGGGGCCATCTCGGCGGCCAGGTGGCCGGCGTTGGTGGCCGCCATGGCGCGCTCCAGCGAGGCGATGGCGAAGTCGTCCAGGCGCTCGCGGGAATAGCCGCGGTCGGTGGCGATCTGCTGGGCGAAGCCGCCCATCAGCTGGCCGGTCTCGGCGTCTTCCAGGCCATCCAGGAACATGTGGTCCTTGAGCTCGGCGTGGCCCAGCCGGTAGCCCGTCCGTGATGCCGGCAGCAGATGGGGCGCGTTGGACATCGACTCCATGCCGCCGGCCAGCATCAGCTCGCCCGAACCGGCGCGGATCAGGTCATGGGCCAGCATGGTGGCCTTCATGCCGGAGCCGCACAGCTTGTTGATGGTGGTGGCGCCGACGGCATCCGTGATACCGGCCTGGCGCATGGCCTGGCGCGCCGGACCCTGCTTGACGCCGGCGGGCAGCACGCAGCCCATGAGCCCCTCGTCGATGCTGTCGGCCGCGATGCCGGCGCGCTCGATGGCCGCGCGGATCGCGGTGGCGGCGAGCGCCGGGGCGGAGAGGGCGGAAAGGCCGCCCTGCAGGCCGCCCATGGGCGTGCGAGCGGCGGAAAGAACGACGATGTCTCGTGAATCACTCATGGCGTGGCTCTCAGTATGGATTGTTGGATAGGGAGCGTGATGAGGGCCGGCGAGCGCGCGTTGACCCGCCGATGAGGCTATGGTTTTCTCGATATAACCAAGCAAGCGCTAGTGTGAATACGGATGAATGTAATGAATGACTCTCCGCGCCGCAAGGAGCTCACCCGCCAGGCCGCTCGACTGTTCGTGCGTGAAGGCTTCGATCGCACCACGGTCCGCATGCTGGCCGAGGAAATGGGCATCAAGTCGGGGAGTCTCTTCCACCATTTCCGCGACAAGCAGGAGATCCTGGCCGCGGTGATCGAGGCGGGCACGCGCAACGCCATCGCCATCGCCCATGACGCCCTCGAGACATGCGACCGCGACCCCGAGGCGAGGTTGCATGCCATGGCGCGAGCCCACCTGGAGACCCTGCTGACCGATCGCAACGCCCATGTGGTGGCGCTCTATGAATGGCGCCGCCTGGACGACGAGGCGCGCGCCCATCTCGCCCACCTGCGCGATGCTTACGAGGCACTGTGGGAGGCCGTCATCGATGAGGCCCTGGCCGCCGGCCTGATTCACGGCGACCGTTTTCTGGTCTCACGCTTCGTGATGGGCGCGCTGAACTGGACGGTGCGCTGGTACGACCCGGCGGGAGCGCGCTCCCCCGACGAGCTGGCCGGCGAACTCATCGGCATGCTGATGGCGCCGCGCGGCTGAAGCGTCGCGCCCGCCGCATGACGGGCGCGACCATCGTCTAGTCGCGGGCAAGGCTCGCCCGCTTGCCCCGGCAAGGGTAAACCTCTAGCTTGGTTCGGGTGTGATGCATGGTTGACGTTTACGTTAACGGAATAAAGCAAGGTCTTGCCATCACCGCAGGCACCACAGAGCGATCACGTACAACAACAAGCATCGCGGGGCGTCCGGCGTCAGAGCCTTCGGAGCCGCCCGGCGTGGAGGACTCACCATGAGCATCTCAGCGACGCGTTCCGATCTTTCGGCCTATCTCGAGCGTTTCTCGGTCGACACCGTGACCGCCCGGCTCGATGACCACGACGATGGGCGGCTCAATGCCTTCGAGGCCTGCTGCGGCCGTCACCTGCGCGAGGGGCGTGGCGAGGAGGCGGCGCTGGTGCATGAAGGCCTCGATGGCCGGATCACACACCTGAGCTATGCCGAGCTGGCGGCGGCCAGCGAGCGGCTCGCCGGCTGGTTCGCCAGCCAGGGCCTGGGTGAAGGCGATCGCATCGCCGGCATGTTGCCGCGTACGCCGTCATTGTTGATCGCGATATTGGCGGCCTGGCGCATCGGCGCGGTCTATCAGCCGCTGTTCACCGCCTTCGGCACGGACTCGGTCGGCTATCGCCTGGAGCGTGCCGCGACGCGGCTGCTCATCACCGATGCCACCAATCGCGCCAAGTTCGATGGCCTGGCCGGATGCCCGCCGGTGCTTGCCGTGGGTGGCCCCGATGCCGAGCATGGCGACGACCTGGATTGGGCGGCCGCGCTGGAACATGCGCCCATCGCCACCCCGCCGCCGCGCCAAGCGCCGGAGGCGCCCTTCCTGCAGATGTTCACCTCCGGCACGGTGGGCAAGCCCAAGGGTGTGGCCGTGCCGCTGTCGGCACTGCCGGCCTTCGCCCTCTACATGGAACTGGCCGTGGGCCTCGAGCCCCAGGATCGCTTCTGGAACATGGCCGATCCGGGCTGGGCCTACGGGCTCTACTACGCCATCGCCGGCCCGCTGCTGCTGGGTGCTACCACCCACTTCTGTGAGGCCGGCTTCAGCGCCGAGGTGGCGCGAGATTTCCTGCGCCGCCATCGCATCACCAACTTCGCCGCCGCGCCCACCGCCTACCGGCTGATGAAGGCGTCGGGGTTATTCGATGAGGCCCATGTCGGCCTCGACCTGCGGCGGGCGAGCTCGGCGGGCGAGCCACTCAACACCGAGGTGGTGAGCTGGGTAGAGCAGGCGCTGGGCTGTCCGGTGATGGATCACTACGGCCAGACCGAGACCGGCATGACCTGCTGCAATCACCATGCCCTCGAGCATCCGCGGCCGGTCGGCGGCATGGGCGCGCCATTGCCCGGATACCGGCTGGCGATCCTCGACGCCGAATACCGCGAGCTGCCAGCGGGCGAGCCCGGCGTGCTGGCGGTGGATGTCGCCCGTTCCCCGGCGCACTTCTTCACCGGCTATACCTGGCAGGAGAAGGATCCCTTCGTCGCGGGTTATTACCTGACCGGCGACGTGGTGGTCGGCCACGAGGACGGCACCTTCCAGTTCGCCGGTCGCGATGACGACATCATCACCACCGCCGGCTATCGGGTGGGGCCCACCGATGTGGAGAACTCGGTGTTGACGCATCCCGCCGTGGCGGAATCGGCCGCCGTCGGCCAGCCCGACGCGTTGCGCGGCGAGATCATTCGCGCCTACGTGGTGCTGCGTGACGATGCCGAGCCCAGCGAGTCGTTGGCCGACGAGATTCGCCGGCAGGTGCGCGAACGGCTCTCGACACACGCCTTCCCCCGGGAGATCGAGTTCGTCGATACCCTGCCCAAGACCCCCAGTGGCAAGATCCAGCGCTTCAAGCTGCGCGAGGATGCCGCCGACAAGGCGGCGATTGCCCCTTAACATCGTGGAGACGCCATCATGCAAGTGAAGGACAACACCTTTTTGATCACCGGCGCCGCCTCCGGGCTGGGCGCGGTGACCGCCGAACGACTGGTCGCGGCGGGTGGCCGCGTGGCGCTGTGCGACCTGAGCGAGGCCGTGGATGAGCTGGCCGAGCGGCTCGGCACGGCGGCCATCGCGGTGCGCGGCGACGTGACCTCCGAGGCCGACATCCAGGCCGCGGTGGATGCCGCGGTGGCCCATGGAGGGGAGCGTGGCCTGGCCGGGGTCGTGCACTGTGCGGGCGTGGTCAGCGTGGCCAAGCTGCTCGATCGCGAGGGCCGGCCCGCCGATCTGGACGGCTATGCGCGGACTCAGCAGATCAACCTGGTGGGCACCTTCAATGTCATGCGGCTGGCGGCGGCGGCCATGGCGGCCAATGCGCCGGGTGAGGATGGCGAGCGCGGGGTGATCGTCAACACCGCCTCGGTGGCGGCCTTCGACGGCCAGGTGGGGCAGTGCGCCTACAGCGCCTCCAAGGCCGGGGTGGCGAGCATGAGCCTACCGGCGGCGCGAGAATTGTCGCGCCACGGCATCCGGGTGATGGCCATCGCCCCGGGGGTCTTCGAGACACCGATGATGGAGGATCTTCCCGAGGCCGCGGTAGAGGCCCTCTCGGCGGCGGTGCCGTTTCCCAAGCGGCTGGGCCGGCCCGACGAATACGCCCGATTGGCCGAGCAGATCATCACCAATCCCATGCTCAATGGCGAGGTGATTCGCCTGGACGGTGGCATCCGCATGCAGTGACGGCGGGCCGGCCTGAGGGCCCCAGCGAGGCCGCCCCCAGGCGTGTGCCATGGGGGTGGCATGCCGCAGAGCGGCGTCAGGCGATGCTGTCGACCACCCCGCCATCGACGCGCAGGGCCGCGCCGCTGGTGGCCGAGGCCTGTGGCGAGGCGGTGTAGACGACCAGGTTGGCCACCTCCTCGACGCTGGCCGCGCGCTGGATGACCGAGCTTGGCCGCTGGTCCATCACGAAATCCCGGGCGATCTCGTCTATCGATTTACCGCTGTCCTGTTGCTGTTCGGCGAGCATGCTCTGCACGCCCTCGGAAAGCGTCGGCCCCGGCAGCACCGCGTTGACAGTGACGCCGGTGCCGGCCAGGCGCTTGGCCAGTCCGCGCGACAACGACAGGTAGGCGGTCTTGGTCACGCCATAATGAATCATGTCGTCGGGGATATTCAGCGCCGATTCCGACGACAAGAACTGGATGCGGCCCCAGCCGCGTTCGACCATGCCGCTCGAGTAGGCCCGCGAGAGGCGTACGCCGGACATCACGTTGACATCGAAGAAGCGCTGCCATTCGTCGTCGGGCGTCTCGAAGAAGTCCTGCGGGCCGAAGATGCCGACGTTGTTGATCAGGATATCGGCCTCGGGCTCGGCGGCCAGCAGCGCGTCGCAGCCCTCGGCGTCGCCGAGGTCCGCGGCCACGCCGCGGGCCTCGGCCTTCGGCACCTGCTGGTGCAGGCGTTCCAGTGCGGCGTCGACGGCGGCCTGCCGGCGGCCGTTGAGCACCACGCTGGCACCGCTGTCGGCCAGCCCCTTGGCGATGGCGAAGCCGATGCCCCCGGTGGAACCGGTCACGATGGCGGTCTTGCCGGTCAGATCGATCTGCATGAGCGTCTCCGGATGATGGTTGTGAAGGTGACTTTCATAGCACCCTAACAAATATCACGTGTCCGGAAAAACATAGGTCGTGGGGCGGGGCCACGATGCGCTCGCCGGTGCCGCAAGCATCGTGGCGGCCCTCGAGGAGCCCGACGGGCCTCATGCGTCCGGCAGTGGGGGATAGCCCAGGGCCTCGCGCAGCCGTTCGGCGTGCCGCGCCACCCAGTCCGGATCGATGGGGCCCCAGTCGCGAATGACGTAGTGGCCGATGTTGTGGCGTTGGCCGGCTTCGGGCTCGAACTCGCAGTGGATATCGAGCTCGGCCAGGGCGCTGATGGTGTCCTGGGCCGTACGCCGCGGCATGCCGGTGGCCCGGGTGATCGCCGGGACGCTGGCGGTGCCGGTGCCGATCAGCTGGGCCACGTAGAGACGCCGATAGAAACTGGTCTGGGTCTTGCTCAGGCTCATGGGAGGGGTGTCCGTGACGATTTTCCTCAGGCTGACACGCCGCTGCGGCGAGTGCCAGCCCGAGGCCGGCCATGGCGGGAATTACCCCGCCTGGGAGCGGAACCAACCCTTCATGGCATCGGTGATGCGGCGCATGTCGTCGTGGGAGGTGATGTAGGCGGGCATGGTATACAACCAGCGACCGAAGGCGCGCAGCCACACGCCCTGGGTGCGGGCGAAGTCGGCCGCACCCTCGAGCGAGTCGGCATCGTGCACCTCGATCACCGCGGTGGCGCCGAGCACGCGCACGTCGGCGACGTGCGGATGCTCGGCGAGGCCCGCGTCGTCCAGCAGCTCCTCGCGCAGCACGCCGTTCAATGCCTCGATGCGACCCAGGTAGTCGTCTTCCTCGAAGACCGCCAGGCTCTCCAGCGCCACGCGGCAGGCCAGCGGGTTGCCCATGAAGGTGGGGCCGTGCATGAAGGCATGCAGCTCGCTGTCACCGATGAAGGCGTCGTGCACGCGGTCGGTGGCGAGCGTCGCGGCATGGCCCAGATAGCCGCCGGTCAGCCCCTTGGAGAGCACCATGATGTCCGGCGTGACCGCGGCGTGGTCGGCGGCGAACATCTTGCCGGTGCGGCCGAAGCCGGTGGCGACCTCGTCGAAGATCAGCAGCACGTCGAACTCGTCGCATAGCTCGCGGGCGCCACGCAGGTAGTGTGGCGAGACCATGTTGAGCCCGCCGGCCGCTTGCAGCAGCGGTTCCATCAGCAGCGCGCCGATCTCCTCATGATGCGCCTCCAGGACGTCGCGCAGGGCGTCGAGATCGGGTTGGACATCCTCCCGGCTCGCCGCGAAGCCGGCGGCAGGCGCGGGGGCGAAGTGGTGCCGGGGCAGGAAGCCCGCGAACAGCGAATGCATGCCTTCCTCGGGGTCGCATACCGCCATGCAGCCGGCGGTATCGCCATGGTAGGCCTTCATCAGCGTCAGCATGCGGTGCTTGGCCGGCTTGCCGCGCAGGTAGTGATACTGCACGGCCATCTTCATGGCCACCTCCATGCCCACCGAGCCGCTGTCGGAGAAGAACACATGGTTCAGCCCCTCGGGCGTGATACGCACCAGCTCGCGGGCCAGGCTGTCGGCGGGCTCATGGGTCAGCCCGCCGAGCATCACGTGGCACAGCTCATCGGCCTGGCGCTGAATCGCCTCGACCAGCCGAGGATGGCGATAGCCGTGGATCATGCACCACCAGGAGCAGGTGGCGTCGAGCAGCGACTCGCCGCTCTCCAGGGTGAAACGCGGGCCGTCACCACCGACCACCTTGGGGGGCGGAGTCTGGGTCTTGAGGTGGGCGTAGGGGTGCCAGACGGGGGACGTCATCGGGCCTCCAGGATCAATCATGGATGGCACCGCCAGTGTGCACGAGTGCGGGCGGTCGAAGGGCTTATACCCTACATGTAAACCGTTAGTCTATAAAGGTGTTTACTGTGGTGAGGTAAGGTTCCACTCGAGACAAGAAGCGTGCCGACGGTCGATTGAGCGGGATCCGGTCATTAGCACCAAAACCCCCAAAGGTGGGATGGGTGTCCAGCTTTGGGGGGAGTTTATTTACTGTAAGAGAGGACGACCAATGGATGCATTAGATCGTTGCTACGCTGTTCTGGCTGGGCTTAGCTGTAGTCCTGTGGTCGGTAACGTAACCAGTAGTGGCAGTTCGCTCAGGAGTGCCGTGGCAGCAGCGACTGGCGTTCGCGGCAGCAAATCCATAGATAAATCAGCGTACAAACACTCCCCGTCACCGCCATGACGCCAAACACCAGCTCAGCCTGTCCGGGCAAGAACTCGAGCAGCGAGGTCAGGAACTGGCCCGAGAAGATGGCCATGGAAAGGTAGGCAAGATGGCGGCCACGAAGCGCCACGGGGGTCCGTTCCACGGTCATGTGGTTAACCAGCGGAATCGATAACCCGAAACCGATGCCGGAAAACAACGCGCCGAGACTCATGATCACAACGGAATGGGCCAGGGCGAAGATCAGCAGGCTGACCGTGAAGCTGGCAAAGGCCAGTGACAAGGTGATGCTCTCGCCGACCCGGCCTACCACGCGCGGCATCATCATGGCAGCCATGACCGCGATCAGCGAGATGGCGGCCAAAAAGAAGCCAATACCACTCTCGCCCATGCCCATGCCGGATAAGCTCATCGGCAGCAACACGATGGTGGTGAAGAACAGCATCATCGCGGCGACGGCGGTCAGGTATATCCGGGCCATGCCTGAAACCGTGGCGCTATCCGTCGCAGCCACCGCTTCCTCGTCCGCTGGCGTGTGGCGGGGTACCCATGCCCACAGCATCAGCAGCATCAGCCAGGCCAGCAGATAGATGGCAAAGGGCCAGTACCAGCCGATGGTCGCCAGGACGCCGGCGAGCATGAGGAACAGCACGCCACCCAGCTCAATGGCCATGCCCTGGCGGGCGAGCATCTTCAGGCGTTCCCGGCCGTGATGCCAGTGCGAGATCAGGCTGGTGCCGGCGACCATGATTAGCGCGGTGGCGCCACCTAGTAGTATCCGGTCGGCGAATACCAGCAGCGGGCCTCTCAGGAAGGCCCCCGCCATGCCCAGCAGACCATAACTGGCCAGCCCGATCTGCAGGGCAGGATAGGCGCCGATACGGTCGATCAGCCGCCCCATCAGCGGCGCAAAAAGAATCACGCCCAGCGCCGGCAGGGTGATCAGCCAGCTGGCGTAGTCACTGACATCGAGGGCCGTCGCAATCACGGCCAGGCCCGGCGCGATCGCCGTGCCCACCATGATGGTCAGGCAGGCTACCGCCAGCAGGGTAAAGCGTCCCCGCGAGGAAAGTGCCGCCGTTGCGGGCGCAGAGGTGCTCGTCATCGGTAAGTCCTTTGGCTATGAGCGCCGGCCCCGCTGGTGAAGGGGACCGGCTGGTTCAGGCGGCTTGCGGTGCGCGGCTCGGATCGGCCCGGCGCATGGCAACGTGCAGCAGCAGCGCCCCCGCCGACAGCGCGACGCATAGTGTCATCACGCCCGGCCAGCCGTAGGCGGTCATCAGCTTGACCCCCGCGGCGGAGCCGATGGCCGCGCCGAGGTAATAGAACAGCATATACACGGCGTTGAGACGGCTCTGGGCCGACGGCTCGATAGCGAAGACCCGCACCTGATTGGGGACCTGGGCGGCGAACACGCCGAGGTCGATCAGCACGATGCCCAGCACCAGGCCCACCAGGGAGTACTGGAAGCCCCACAGCATCAGGGTGCCGGTCAGCAGTACCAGCAGCGCCAGGCCCATGGTCCGCCAGGTGCCAAGCGATGCCACCCAACGACCGGACGCCTTGGCCCCGACAATGCCGGCCATGCCCGCGAGACCGAACATGCCTGCTTGCTGGAGGTTGAGCCCGAGCGGGGCGCTGGTCAGATGCAGGGATAGACTGGCCCAGACGGCATTGAAGGCGGCGAACCACAGCGCACCGGTCAGCGCCGAGACCCTCAGCAGGGCATGTCGGCGAAAGAGCGTCACCATGGAACCGATCAGCGCGAGATAGCCCATGCCGGAAGCCCGTGCGTTTTCCCTCGGCAACAGCCGCCACAGCAGAAGGCCCCACACCAGCGCGGCGGCAGCGGCCATCCAGAACACGAAACGCCAGCCAAGGTGCTCGGCGATCCCGCCGCTGAGCACCCGCGACAGCAGGATGCCCAGCGTCAAGCCGCTCATCAGGGTGCCCAGTACTCGACCTCGTTGCTGTGATGATGACAGGGACGCGGCGAGTGGAATCAGCTGCTGGGTGATATTGGCCCCCAGACCCATCAGGAAAGTGCCCAGTACCAGCACCACGCCGTGACCGGCACTCGCCTGCATCACCAGGGCGCCCGTCAACAGTCCGGAGAGCAGAGCAATCAGTTGGCGACGTGGCATCACATCGCCCAGTGGCGAGATCAGCAGAATCGCCGCGGCATAACCCACCTGAGTGGCAAAGGGCACCAGGCCTAGTAGCGTGTCGCTCAGCGCCAGCCCATCGCGCATCGCCGGCAACAAGGGTTGGTAGTAGTACAGGTTGGCCGCTGTGAAGGCGACCGCCGCTGCCATCATCAGCAGCAGAAAAGAGGACGGTGCCTCTGGTCCGCTGGTTGGCGTTGGCGCCTCATCGGTATGAGTCGATGACATGGGTAAGTCTCCGTGACGTTACTCGTGGTGTGAGCAGTGCGGAGACTCTAGGGCGTTCTGTTTGATAACAGAAATGTTTATATGGTATTTGATTTATACTTAATTTGTATGAATTGGGAAGGCACCATGGAGCTCAAGACCCTCAGGACCTTTGTTGCCGTGGCGGAGCTGCGCAACTTCTCGGCCGCCGCCCGCCGCCTGCATACGGTTCAGCCGGCCATCAGTCGCCAGATTGCCGAGCTGGAAGAGGAACTGGGCGTGCCGTTGCTGTGGCGCAGTACCCGCGAAGTGAGAGTGACGGCCACCGGTGAGGTTCTGCTGGAGGATGCCCGTCGTATGCTGGCGCTTGAGGTGGAGGCCCGTGAGCGGGTAACGCGCGCCGCCAGCGGCCATACCGGCCAGCTACGTATCGGCTATATGAGCTCGGCCACCGCACGTTTTCTGCCAACTCTGCTCCAGCAGTTCAGTGCCCGTTATCCTGATGTGCATCTGGAGCTTTTCGAAATGACGGCCCAGCAGCAGCTGGAAGCCTTCGCGCGTCAGGAAATCGATCTGGGGTTTTCTCGCCCGCTGCCCGAACCTGAAACTCTGGGGCTTGAGCGCCTGTCGCTGTATCAGGATCGCCTGATGGCCGTGCTGCCCCGGTCGCACCCCTTGGCCGGGCTCCAACGGCTGTCGCTAAAGGCGCTGGCCCAGGAAGCGTTCGTGTTGTTTGAGCGCGGTCAGGCCAGCGGCCTGTTCGACATGATCATCAGTGCTTGTGGTGAAGCAGGCTATTCGCCCCGCGTAATACGCCAGCCGGCCCAGATGCAGACCTTGATCAGTCTGGTCGCCAGCGGCCTGGGCGTGGCCATCGCACCGGCCTGTATTCGTTTTTTGCAGAGCGAAGGGTGTGTCTTTATCCCGCTTCACTTAGCACCGCCGCCCATTGCACTGGAGCTTCACTACTCTCGGGACCCGCTGAGACCGACCGTCGACGCCTTTCTCAAGGAGGCCCGTCAGATGCAGGTTGGGATCAAGGCACTGATGGAGCTCGAATAATCGAGGGTAGCCGGGCATTGCGTACTGATTGTCCCCGGCACTTTTCTGATGCCCGATGATGACCCGATCTGAGTTTAGATGACCTGCCAGGTGGTCCAAAGGGTGGGGGCCGCTTCACCACGAGCTGGCTTGCGACGTCGCCGTCAGCATTTGGCAAGTTGCCCCGGCTGTTCCTGCTGACGCCGGTCGCTTAGGGCCACCTGGCTGTGAGGGTTCCTACGAGCAATGAATGACGTCAGGCATTCGCGAGTTTAGGGACGAGCTTCCTTTTAGCTGCACAGGGGCAGCAGCGATATGAGTGGAAGCAGGCTTCAAGCTAGGCAGGAAATGTTGAGCATACCATACCCAAAACGGACCAAAATCAGCCCATGTTGGCTGTTGGTCGTTCGGTAAGATATTGAAAATAAAGAAGAGAATGGTGCGGATGGGGAGACTTGAACTCCCACGCCCGAAGGCACGAGGACCTAAACCTCGCGTGTCTACCAATTCCACCACATCCGCACGGGTCAGGCAGGCGTCCACATTCTACGGACGCCTGGCGGCAAGTCAATCGTCGTTGGGCAACTCGAGGTGATCGGCGGCGGCGGCGGCGCGCGCCGCGGGGGTGTCGGCGGCGAGGCGCGGCACGACGCCGAGGCAGGGGGCGGCCAGGCTGCGTTCGAGCGTCGTCAGGTTGTCGTGGTAGCTGGTCTCGTCGGCGGCGAAGTCGGGGTCGATCAGGTTGCCCACCCAGCCGGCCAGGCGCAGGCCATCGGCGCGGATCGCCTCGGCACTGAGCCGGGCGTGGTTCAGGCAGCCGAGCTTGAGCCCGACCACCAGGATGACCGGCAGTTCGAGGCGCAGTGCCAGGCCGGCGAGATCCTCGTGGTCGTTGAGCGGCACTCGCCAGCCGCCGGCCCCTTCGATCAGCGTCAGGCCGCGTCCCTCTGCCAGCGGGGAGGCGACATGCGCGGCCAGCTCGCCAAGGGTCGGTACCTCGCCGGCTTGCCGGGCGGCCAGATGCGGGGCGATGGGCGGCGCATAGGTGTGGGGGTTGATGGTGGCGTAAGGCGTGGTCGGCTCGCTCTGGGCCTGTAGGGTCAGGGCGTCGATGTTGCGCAGCCCCTCGGCGGTAGGCTCGCAGCCCGAGGCCACCGGCTTGAGCCCCAGCGTGGTCAGGCCGTGGCGGCGGGCCTGGGCCAGCAGGCCGCTGGCGACGAGGGTCTTGCCGGCGTCGGTGTCGGTGCCGGTGACGAAGTAGGTGCTCATCTCAGCGTTCCAGTTCCAGCGTTAGAAGGTGATAGGACACGGGCAGGCCGTGGTCGGTGCGGAGCGCTTCGAAGCGGTGGGTGGCGCGGGCCACGTCGGCGCGGGAGAGCCGCGCCCCACCGCGTGCCACCTGGGCACCCACGCCCTTGATGGAGGCCATCACCGCGGAGAGGTCGGGATAATGGAAGCGCTCGATGCGCTCGTTGACTTCGACCCGGCGGAAGCCGACGCCGTGAGCGGCGCGACGATGGCAAGCGGCGTCGCGGAAGTCGAGCAGCGCGGCGGGGTGTGCCCAGGCTTGGCCGACCTCGGCCAGGGTGCCCGGCGCCAGGGTGTTGATCAGTGCGCGGCCGCCGGGTCGCAGCACGCGGGTGAGCTCAGAGAGTACCGCGTCCAGGTTTGGGCACCACTGGATGGCCAGGTTGGAGACCACGAGGTCGTGGCTCGCATTCGGCAGCGGCAGGTCGGCGGCGTCGGCGCATCGCCAGTCGATCGCCTGGCCATGGCGTTGGCGCGCCGCGTCGAGCATCCCTGGTGCCAGGTCCAGGCCGGTGACTCGGCCGCCGGCGCCGTAGCGCCGAAACAGTTCGGCGGTCAGGTCGCCGGGCCCGCAGCCCAGGTCCAGCACGTCTTGGGCGTGAGCCGGCAGTCGTGCGAGTAATCGCTCGGCCATGGCCTGTTGGGCCCAGGCGCGCTCGAGGTAGCGGGGTGCGGCTCGCGAGAAGGCGTGGGCGACCCGGGCGTGCCAGTCGCGCTCGTCGATCCGGGGCGCGGAGGCGACGTGGGCTACGTGGCTCGGCAGGGCGGTCATCGGGTGTCCTCGAGGGCGAGTTCTTCTAGCGGATGTGTCGGCGCCGTGGCGATGGTGGCCAGCGTCCTGGCGAGCCGGCCTGGCTGGCTGATGATCGGGCAGTGGCCGGCCTCGGGAAGCAGCCGGTCGGCCCGCTCACGGATCGCCGGAGCCAGCAGTGGGTCGGCCTCGCCGGCCAGGCGATGCACCGGGCAGGGGGGCGCCGCGAGGCGCGCGGTGTTGTCGAGCTCGGCTAGCTGGGCCAGCCCCGCGTTCAGGGTGGCCTTGTCGGCGGGTGCCGCATCGCCGAGCAGGCCGCGCAGTCGCCGGTGGGCCGCCCGGGGCGATGGCTCGCCGCCCAGCTGCCAGCGCAGGAAGTGGGCGCGGATGGCCGCCGGATCGCGACGGAAGGCCTTGCGAAACTGAGCCAGCGCCGCCTGGCTGACCCCTTCGGGATGCGGGAATCGCTCGCCCATGCCGAGCAGCACCAGGGCGCGGGGGGCCGGCAATCGGTCGAGCAGGGCGCCGGCCAGCAGCCCACCCAGCGACCAGCCGACCCAGATGGCATCGTGGGGCAAACTATCCGCCATGGCCTCGGCCAGCGCGTCCAGGGCGGCGGGGTCGTCGAGGGCGACGCGTTCGCCGTAGCCGGGCCAGTCCGGGGTCATGATCTCGAGGTCGTCTGGCCAGTGCCCGTCGAGCGCCTGCCAGAGGCGGGCGTCGCAGCCCCAGCCGGAGAGCAGCACCAGCCGGTTCGTTGCCGGTTCGTTCATGCGGCCTCCTGCCGCTGGCAGTCGGCCAATCCCTCGAGCAGGGCGTCCAGGGCGTCATCGTCGTGGGTGGCGGAGAGGGTGATGCGCAGCCGCGCCTCGCCCTGGGGCACGGTCGGCGCGCGGATGGCGCCGACCCGCAGGTTGGCCTCGCCGAGACGGGCGGCCCAGCGCAGGGTGCGCTGGTTGTCGCCCAGGCGCAGCGGCTGGATCGGCGTGGTCGACGCGTCCAGCTCAAGGCCGAGGGTGGCGGCCTCACGGCGGAAGCGTTGGATGCGCTGGTGAAGCCGGGCGCGGCGCTCGGGCTCGGTGTCGAGGATGTCCAGGGCGGCCAGGGTGGCCGCCGCCACGCCGGGCGGCTGGGCGGTGGTGTAGATGTAGGGGCGAGCGAACTGGATGAGATGCTCGATCAGCGCCGCGTCACCGGCCACGAAGGCCCCGGCGCTGCCCAGCGCCTTGCCCAGGGTGCCGACCAGCACCGGGACCTCGTCGACGCCGTGGGCGCGGCCGGCGCAGCCGTCGCCGACCCCGCCGAGCACGCCCAGGCCATGGGCGTCGTCGATCATCAGCCAGGCGTCATGGCGGCGGGCGGTCGCGGCCAGTCCGGCGACGTCGGCCACGTCGCCGTCCATGCTGAACACGCCGTCGCTGACCACCAGTGCTGGGGCACCCTCCTGGGCGCGCGCCAGCAGCCGCTCGAGGTCGGCGAGGTCGCGATGATGGAAGCGCCGCGAGGGCGCCCCGGCGAGCCTCGCCCCATCGATCAGCGAGGCGTGGTTCAGGCGGTCCTGGAAGACCGGCGTGTGGCGGTCGCAGAGTGCCTGCAGGACGCCCAGGTTGGCCATGTAACCGGTGGAAAACAGCAACGCCCGGGGGCGTCCGGTGAGCTCGGCGAGGCGCCGTTCGAGTGTCTCGTGGATCGTCTGATGGCCGCACACCAGGTGCGAGGCCCGGCCGCCGGCACCGCGGCGTCGTGCGGCTTCGGCCTGTGCCTCGGCGAGCCTCGGGTCGCGTGCCAGGCCGAGGTAGTCGTTGCCGGCGAAGTCTTGCCGTGGATCCTTGGGATCCACGGTGGGACGTGAGCGCCATAACCCTTCGGCGCGGCGAGCCTCGGCGCGCTCAGTCAGACGCTGTGGCCAGTTGGTGGCCATGCGGTCAGGCTTCGCTGGCGTCGTAGAACATGGCATCGTCGCGGCGGTCGCGGATGGCGGCCTCCAGGGCGGCTTCGGTCTTCTCGTCGTCGGCGCAGGTTTCGCGCTGCTCCGGGTGCAGGCCGAGCTTGTCGAACAGCGCACGGTCGCGTTCTACCTGGGGGTTGCCGGTGGTCAGCAGGGAGTCGCCGTAGAAGATCGAGTTGGCGCCGGCCAGGAAGGCCATGGCCTGGGTCGACTCGTCCATCTGTTCGCGGCCGGCGGACAGGCGCACGTGGCTCTTCGGCATCAGGATGCGGGCCACGGCGATGGCGCGGATGAACTCCAGCGGGTCCATGTCCTCGACGTTTTCCATCGGCGTGCCCGGCACCTTGACCAGCATGTTGATCGGTACCGATTCGGGATGCGGCTCCAGGCGCACCAGCTGCTGGAGCAGGGCGGCGCGGTCGCGGGGCGTCTCGCCCATGCCCAGGATGCCGCCGGAGCATACCTTCATGCCGGCCTCGCGCACGTTGGCCAACGTGTCCAGTCGGTCGGCATAGCTGCGGGTGGTGATGATCTCGCCGTAGTACTCCGGGGAGGTGTCGAGGTTGTGGTTGTAGTAGTCGAGCCCGGCATCGGAGAGGCGCCTGGCCTGTTCGACATCGACCATGCCGAGTGTCATGCAGGTCTCGAGCCCCAGCGACTTGACCCGGCTGACCATCTCCATGACCACCTGCAGGTCCTTCTCCCGCGGGCTGCGCCAGGCGGCGCCCATGCAGAAACGGCTGGCGCCGGCCTGCTTGGCGGCCTCGGCCTGTTCCACCACCTTCTCGATCTCGAGCAGCTTCTCCTTGCCGAGCCCGGTGTTGTAGTGGCCGGACTGCGGGCAGTACTTGCAATCCTCCGGGCAGGCGCCGGTCTTGATCGACAGCAGGGTGGAGACCTGGACGGCGTTGGGGTCGAAGTGCGCGCGATGGACCTGCTGGGCGCGGAACACCAGGTCATTGAAGGGCAGCGCGAACAACGCCTCGATCTCCTCGACAGACCAGTCGTGGCGAATATCCGGGCGGGACGCTAGGGTCAGATCAACCGGGGCGTTGTCGTGAGGCTGGGCAGACATGCAGGGCTCGCTTATGGTCAACTTGCTTAGCATTAGTGGGTTGACGAGTAGGGTACGGAGACGCGACATCATGTCAACCTTGCTGAATACAAAGGTTGACGAATGGCTGCGTCGTGCCTTGCCAGGCCGTTGTGCGTTCTGTCTGGCGCCCTGTGAGGAGAGACGCGCCTGGTGCACCGCCTGCCATGCCGCCTTGCGCTGGAATCGGTCGGCCTGCCCGGTCTGTGCAGAACCATTGCCGGCCACGGTCGCGCCGAGACCGTGCGGGCATTGCCTGCGCCGGTCGCCGTGCTTTCAGTGCGCGCGGGTGCCGCTGCGTTACGAGGGGGAGGTGGCGGAGCTGATGCAGCGCTTCAAGTTCCATGCCTCGCCGCGGGCGGGGACGCTGCTGCTGGCCTTGCTGGAGGAAGGCTTGGCGGGAAGCGAGCCGCCCCAGGCATTGATCGCGGTGCCACTCCATCCGCACCGAGCCCGAGAGCGAGGCTTCGACCAGGGGTGTTGGCTCGCCGAGCGGCTGGCGGCGCGGCTGCACGTTCCGCTGGTGGGCGCTCGACGGCTCGCCGACACACGGAGCCAACGCGGGCTCGATCGCGGGAAGCGACGCGGCAACCTGCGTGGCGCCTTCCGCCTGGAGGCACGTCTACCGCCGCGGGTGGCGCTGCTCGATGACGTGATGTCCACTACCTAGGGTGCAACTCCGTACCTTCACCCCTTAGCTTTGATGAAATCGCATAAAATCAATAGCTTAGTTGTGCTTAAGGTTGAAAACCTCATTGCAGCCATGCCTAGACAACCCTAATATGAGAATATGGCTAACCAATAAGTATCAAAGGGAATAAGGCATGTTTGTCGAAAGTGTTGCAGCAGGTGTTGTCGCCAATGTCGTTTACGAATGCACGAAAAAAGGCTTGTCCCTCTCAAAAGACTACTTAGTGAAAGAGCTTGCTAAAGCAGTCAAGGACGATCAGCAGAAGCTGGAATATATAGCTGAAGAGCTTGTCAAATTAGACAAAAGTGAAGATTTAGAAGATCTCAGCGAAAAGGGCATAATAAAGAGGATGGAGAAATGCCCAGAGCTTGTAGAGGCACTAAATAGCATCAAGCAAGAAAACGTTCAGCACATAACCAATCAGTATCACTATGGGAATGGTGATAATGTTGGTGGCGACAAGTATTGCTAGCAAAAGGATTTGCTAATGCTTAAGCAGGTTAAGAAGTTATTCCAGTTCCACTTTGGTTCTGGGGATGCTGTTGGAAATAATAAATACGAAATTAAGGAGCTGATGCCAGACGACCTCAAAGAGTTATCCATTGAGGTGTTTTCTGACATTGGTAAAGGTGATGTCCAAAGTGCAAAGGCAAGAATAAGTGCCATAGAGAGCACAGGAAGGCTTGGTAAAGAGTCGCACCCTTACTTACAAGCCCTGAAGCTTATTTCTGGTTTAACAGACCAGTCTGAAGGAGAAGCTCTTCACCCAAAAATCTCTAGAGCTCTCGCTGATTCTACTTCTCCAAAAATTAAGGATGTGTTTTTGGCATCTTTGATTAGAGTCAGGCTTATACTGGATGACGAAGAAGGTGCTATTCAAGCATATAAAAGTGAAAAGGATGCAGGCTTTTTATCCAGGTGTCAGTATTTAGAGCTCTTGGCTAGTAAAGATGAGCTAAAAGCCACTGGAACAGAACCCACCGGTAGTGATGTAGAAGTTCTTTCTATCATCAGGGGGCTGCTTAGAGTTGATGAATTTAGTGCTGCATTAAAGCTTTCCGGAAAAGCTAAAAATACCTATAAAGATCACGATTTTGAAGTAGTCTATTTACAAGCTTTGTGCAAGCAAATAAGTCTCGACCTTAACGATCGAGCATTCTGGTTTGTAGAAAAGAGGCTTAAAGACCAAATACTGGTGCTCTGCAATAATATACATAAGCTGATAGTTAAATCTGAAGGGCGAGACAAACGGCTATTTAAACTTGCAGTGCCTATTCTTTCTTACTCCGCCTCAGCAGATCAACAGCTCAGTGATATCTGTTGGAGGTATGTTGATAAGTGGCAAGAGGACTTCCCAGAATTTTCTGCCTTGTTGTATGCAACTGAGAATAAAGACTATAGTTATTTGGAAGATGATATCAAACAAGGATTTTTGCTTAGCGAAAGTGAAAGCAAAAGAAATGAATTGAAGAGGAAAGTGCTTTCAGCAGATGTTTTGAATGTGGTCGATGTTTTGTTGGCACTTGATTATTTAGATAGCAGTGTGGCTGATAAGATCATAGGAAAGGAAATCTCGATAGATAATGATGATGAGTCTATTGAGAAGTTTGTTAGCCTTTTGCTCTATTCCGCTTCGTCAGAAAAGTGTCGGTTAAGAAATAAAAAAGACATTCCGGGTCTTATTCAAGATTTTTATGATTCTGGTGGTGATTTTAAGCAAATAAATCCATTTCTTATTATTAAGCTTGCCAGAAACCTACATCGTCACGACCTTTACAGTGAGGTCTGTAAGTGTCTAGAAGACCCTCTCACTTTAGAAGATCCGTGGCTCTCTCCTATTATGAGAGAGTATCTTGTCGCTTTATATAATAGTAGCCAGTATAGTAGCTTTCATAAGCTGATATCAGGTTTACACAACGATGCACAAGATTCTAGCTTCTATTGGTCTCTTAAGTCCCATTATGAAACCAATAAGGGTGAGCTTGATAAAGCATTAAATTCAATTGATCCAGCTATTCGTTTGGAACCAACTGCTACTCAGTTTCTGTTGCAGAAAGCGAGAGTCTTGTTAAGCCTTGGTAAAGGGGTTGGTGAGTTTTTAGATAGTATTGATATTTCCGTAATCAGTATAGATGATGACGACTCAATTCAGTTGCTCGCAATGATGTATCATTTCGTAAACTTTTCAAAAGTTGAAGAAGTGGTTGTCGATTTATTTCTGAGAGATCCGATAAGGTCTTCTAAGGTTGTAAGTGGTTTACACCTTGGTTTTAGTGTGTCGAATAAAACCGCAGAGCAATTTGTTCCCGCCTCTCGAAATGTTGGTGATGCTGTTGTTGGTCTTGCTTTCAATAAAGGGAACAAGTCAAGTAAAGCCATTGTAGTAGAGGGCGAGAAGTACCCGCCGAATCAGTATGTGCTTAAAGCAAGCTCTGATTTGGCAGAAAAACTTATGGCTCTTAGTGAAGGAAGCATGGATAAGAGCGGGGTGGAAGACTTAACTCTTCACAGTAAAATCCCACCTTATGTTGCTGCATTTCAAATTTCTTGTGACATTAGGCAAGAAATGAATGACGGAAGCGATGCTTTTTTTATGCTCCAAGTTCCAGAAGGTGGCGATGAGCTTGTTGCCTTTATGGAAGATAATCTCAAGAGGCTTTCACCCCGTAGGAGTGAAGAGGTTTTTGCTGATCCGAATATCCCATTGCTAATGAAAGGTAATGCTCTTAACTCTCAAGAAGTATGCAAGTCAGCTCTTGAGTTGTTTGTAGATCCAGCAATATCTAAGATGATACTTCCTGTGGAGAGCCCAAGGCAAGAATCTCTCGGATACATTGCGGATGTTTATACTATTATCTATGTTTGCTTGGCGGGATTGGCAAAAAGCTTTTGTAGACAAAACATAAAATCTACGGAAGAAACAAAAAGGCTTTTGAAAGAATTTCGTGACACTATAACATCTCCAGAATATATGACACTTGGCCTCAGTGATAGTGGGCATTTAGTCAGAACTCTAGGAGAGGATATAGAGAGAGATTTTAAAGACTTCATTGAAGGTCTTGATGAGATCTTGTCTAAAATCACAGTCGTTGACGACACTAAAATTCTTGAAGCTGATCTACCTCAAGATCTTAATATTTTGAAAGGGGCTATTGATGACACAGTAGTTCATACGATAATGGCCTGCCATTCTTATCGTGTATCATGGTTAACCATTGATAATGCAATTGGTGGTTTCGTTTCTAACTATGGGGTAGATGCTTATCCAATGCATGTTATGGCTTCTAAGCTATCAAGAGAAGAGGAGTTTGAAAAGAGGCTAAATGGTTTAAAGTGGCATGTCTTTGCTGACCTTCCTTTCCCCGTGCATAACGAAGATTTCATTGATCTGATTTTTGATTTTAAAGCTATTAGCCTTACAGTTTTAAGGAAGATTCTTGAAAAACACAAATCTTCTATACTTGAAAATAGAGGGTTGAGTTCTTCTCTGGATTCGATGCCTGTGTATATTGTTTTCAAACTTCAAGAAGGAAGGTCGGCTGAGGTTGTTAATTGTGCTATTCCTTTGTTGAATGAGGTGTTCAGGCTTCAAATTGCTAGAAACAATGGTTATCCAGCAGAGTATAAGCTTGCAATGTCTATTCAACAGTCTTCCTTTAAAGCCCATAAGGCAATATTTGATATAAAGAAGCTGGTTCCATTCTATGAAAATTTCATTTTTGGGCACTTTTTGAATCGGGAGGCAGTAGTGGAGTATTTTCAAGAAAAGCAATACGTTCCATATGCTGATACTAACTAGATGTGTGAGGCTGAGAGGTGAGAGCATTGAATAATATAAGGAAGAGGTTGCTTGATGAGTCTCTCGGTATGCTATATAGGCAATTTTTTAAAGAATATGGCGGCATAGCCATATATGGCGATCGTTCGGAAGGTTCCGCTTCAAGTAAGGCTTTCTATGAAGATTTAGCCGAGCTTCCGAAGGCCGTCTCCGATTTTGTAATGACCCCCTGGTTTCTGCACACCCTATGCCGCTAATGCTGGGTGTGCTCGGGGTGCCACATAGTCCAGAGACTGATGTGGTCGCTCTTCGTTGTAGTACCGGATCCAGCGCTCGATCACGACCCTGGCTTGGCCCAACGACTCGAAGCGATGGAGCCAGATGCACTCTTCTTTCAAGGAACGGAAGAAGCGCTCGACGAGGCCGTTCTGCTCCGGGGTATACGGCGTCGTGAACTCTTGGGTAAGGCCATAGGCCTTTACCGTGACGGTATAGTGGCGACTGCTGAAAACGAGCCCGTTATCGGAGCGAAGGGCCAACGGCTGCTGAACGCGCCCCAGCGCCCCGAGCCGATAGATCAGCGCTTCCTCCAACGCCGCCTCCGCGGTCTTGCTGCTGCCATTGTCCGATAATCGCCAGCCGAGGTTCTCTCGTGTGCAGCAGTCGATGATCACCGCCAGGCTGGCTCGCCGATCCTTGCCACACCACACGCGGGTGAGATCGGTCCGCCCATCGCTCATCAGGCCTCAAGGCGACGGACGGCAGACTTCTGGCACGCGGTCGGAAGCCCTGAGGCCGCTTGCGTACCTGCCAGCCTTTGAGCTGCAGAATGCGCTGGATCGGTTTGCGGTTCTCACCCAGGATGCATGCCAGGCGGCGATAGCCATAGGTAGGAAACCGTTCCAAGGCCAGCTTCACCCGCGCTGCCAGATCGGTATTGATGTCGCGCTGCCGGGGCTTGGGCCGGTAATACAGACTTCGCCGGGGGAGCCCCAACCAGCGGCAGAGCTTAACGAGCGATACCACATGGCCTTCCTCGGCCAATTGCGCCTGCAGCGACCTTACGAGTTCTCGTCCTCGTCGAGCAGGCGCTTGAATTTTTTTAGCGCTTAGATCTGCAGATGGGCCTCGCCCAGTGCCTCCTTGGTCTCCCGGAGCTCGGATTCGTACTGCTCACGGATGTCCTTGGGTCGGGCCTTGAACCCGTTTTCCATGCTGCGCTGGGCCTCATCGATCCAACCCTCGATCTCAGAGACGGTGAGATCGTACTGGCGAGCCACTTCAGCGGCCGTGGTCTTGCCCTTGAAGATGTCCATGACCACAGCGGCCTTGCGCTTGGCGGTCCATCGCTTGATGGGATTGTCGTCGCTCATCCTGTCCTCCTGATGGCTGCACTATACCCTGTGCAGCTATGAAGGGGGTCACTTCAGATAGGCTGTTTGAGGCGACCTTGGCCTCTCGGGCCTGATCCACCACCTTCCCGATCTCGAGCAGCTTCTCCTTGCCGAGCCCGGTGTTGTAGTGGCCGGACTGCGGGCAGTACTTGCAATCCTCCGGGCAGGCGCCGGTCTTGATCGACAGCAGGGTGGAGACCTGGACGGCGTTGGGGTCGAAGTGCGCGCGATGGACCTGCTGGGCGCGGAACACCAGGTCATTGAAGGGCAGCGCGAACAACGCCTCGATCTCCTCGACAGACCAGTCGTGGCGAATATCCGGGCGGGACGCTAGGGTCAGATCAACCGGGGCGTTGTCGTGAGGCTGGGCAGACATGCAGGGCTCGCTTATGGTCAACTTGCTTAGCATTGGTGGGTTGACGAGTAGGGTACGGAGACGCGTCATCATGTCAACCTTGCTGAATGCAAAGGTTGACGAATGGCTGCGTCGTGCCTTGCCAGGCCGTTGTGCGTTCTGTCTGGCGCCCTGTGAGGAGGGACGCGCCTGGTGCACCGCCTGCCATGCCGCCTTGCCCTGGAATCGGTCGGCCTGCCCGGTCTGTGCAGAGCCGTTGCCGGCCACGGTCGCGCCGAGACCGTGCGGGCATTGCCTGCGCCGGTCGCCGTGCTTTCAGTGCGCGCGGGTGCCGCTGCGTTACGAGGGGGAGGTGGCGGAGCTGATGCAGCGCTTCAAGTTCCATGCCTCGCCGCGGGCGGGGACGCTGCTGCTGGCCTTGCTGGAGGAAGGCTTGGCGGGAAGCGAGCCGCCCCAGGCATTGATCGCGGTGCCACTCCATCCGCACCGAGCCCGAGAGCGAGGCTTCGACCAGGGGTATTGGCTCGCCGAGCGGCTGGCGGCGCGGCTGCACGTTCCGCTGGTGGGCGCTCGACGGCTCGCCGACACGCGGAGCCAACGCGGGCTCGATCGCGGGAAGCGACGCGGCAACCTGCGTGGCGCCTTCCGCCTGGAGGCGCGTCTACCGCCGCGGGTGGCGCTGCTCGATGACGTGATGACCACCGGCGCCACCCTCGATGCCCTGGCCCGGGCCTGCCGTCAGGCGGGCGCGACGGAGATCGAGGCCTGGGCGATCGCCAGGACGCCCCTGGCCACGCCCTGAGATCATGCGGAGGCTTTGTTCGAAAAATGCCTGCGCCCGCCCAGGCGGCATTCAACGTCGGCTCACAGTACCCATGTACACCGCGTCAATTCCGTCTGTTCGTCGCCTTTTCGCAGGCAACCTATGGCGACGTGGCGATCAGCGAACCACCGGCGGCCATGAACAGGCCGCCGGTGGCGCGATGGAAGCGCCGCGCGCGGCGCGGATGGCCGAACCACCGACCGATCCCCGAACCCATGGCGGCGTAGAGCCACATCAGGCTGAGGTCGATCGCCGCCCAGGTCGCGGCGAGGATCGCGAACTGGGCGAGCTGGGGCGCGGCCACGTCGATGAAGTTGGGGAACAGGGCGGCGAAGAACAGCAGGTCCTTGGGGTTGCTGATGCCGACCAGGAAGCCCTGGCGAAACAGCCGAGGCAGCGGGGTCGTGGTGGGGCTCGGCCCGGTCGCCGTGGTGGCCACCGGAGGCTCGTCGCCGGAGCGGCGCCAGGCCTGGAGGCCGAGTATGACGAGATAGATGCCGCCGGCGATCTTCAGGAGATGAAAGGCGGTCTCGGAGGTGGCCAGGATGGCGCCGAGCCCCAGCGACGAGAGCCCCATCAGGGCCAGCGAGGCCAGGGTGCCGCCACAGACGGTGGCCGCGGCGCGACGTCGGCCGAAGCGCAGGCCGTGGCTGGTACACAACAGGGCCACGGGACCGGGGAAGATGATCAGTGCGACGATCATGCCGACGTAGGTGAGCCAGGTGAGCAGTTCCATGCAGGGTCTCCGGCCGGGGGCAAGTGCGGCGTGCATCGGCCACCGTATTGATGAAGCCACCAGCATAGGGTAGGCGTGTGGGCGGTTTCCAGGCCCTGTGATGGGGGCGGTGGTGTGGGGCATGGCTGGCCGCGGTCGCGGCGAATGGTCGGCGGGGTAGTCCGGAGGGTGGCTGTGGTGGCGGTTATCGGGCCACGCTGTGACGCGTCGGGCCGGGTGGCTTTGCTACCATGGGGCTTTGCCTGTGACGAGAACGCCCATGAACGACGCGATTCATCCCTTTGCCCGCCTCGAGCCCGCGCGGGTCGTGGCGGCGGTGGAGTCCCTGGGCTTCTGGCTGCCCGGCGAGCCCTTCGCGCTTAACAGTTACGAGAACCGGGTTTACCTGGTGCACGACGACGAGCGACGCCGCTGGGTGGTCAAGTTCTATCGCCCGGGGCGCTGGAGCGACGCCCAGATCCAGGAAGAGCACGACTTCCTGGCTGAGCTGCTCGAGGCCGGCGTGACGGTGGCCGCGCCCTGGCGCGACGCCTCGGGGGCGAGCCTGCATCGGCATGACGATTTCCGTTTCTCGCTGTTCCCCCACCTGCCCGGCCAGGCGCCGGAACTGGAAAGCCCCGAGCATCTGTTCGCCCTGGGCGAGACGATCGGTGCCGTGCATGCGGTCGGCGAGCGTCGTGCCTTCGTGCATCGCCGCACCCTGGCCCCGCGCGAGATGGCCGAGGAGGCCGTCGAGACGGTACTGGCGAGCCGCTGGCTGACGGATCGCCAGCGTGCCGCCTATCGGCGCACCGGGCAGGGGCTGATCGAGGCCTTATCTGCGCGGGCATGGCCGGCGAAGATGCTACGGGCGCAGGGCGACTGCCATCTGGGAAACATGCTGGGGCGGGATGAGCACTTCGCGCTGGTGGACTTCGATGACTGCCTGATGGCGCCGGCGGTGCAGGATCTGTGGATGCTGTTGACCGCCAAGGACGAGGGCGAGCGCCAGATGCAGCTTTCCGAGGTGATCGAGGGCTACGAGCAGCACCGCGACTTCGACCGTGGCGAGCTGGCGCTGGTGGAGCCGCTGCGGGCGTTGCGGCTGCTGCGTCATAGCGCCTGGCTGGTGGCGCGCTGGGAAGACCCTGCCTTCCCGCAGGCCTTCCCGTGGCTGGCCGATGCCGGCTACTGGGACGGTCACCTGCGCGAGCTCGAGCAGCAGCGCGTCATGCTGGATGGCGATGATCGCTGGTTGTCCTGACGGCACGGGTCTGCTGAGGCGCCATGGCACTGCGTCGCGCGGCGCCTTGCGCTAGAATAATGCGTTCCCCGAACCGTTATGTTTACAAGTGCGGTTTTTTGAATAATTTATGTATAAGGTGTGGCCGGGGGAATCGCCGACCCACCGATATCACGACTCTGCATGGGGCCTGAGCATGACCGAACATCTCGCCGACCACTACCGCCAGATCATCGAGGGGCTGGGGGAGGACCCCGACCGCGAGGGGCTGCGCGACACTCCCAAGCGGGCCGCGAAGGCCATGCAATTCCTCAACCATGGCTATCAGCAGTCGCTGGAGGAGATCATCAACGGTGCGGTCTTCGCCTCGGAGACCGATGAGATGGTGCTGGTGAAGGATATCGAGCTGTACTCGATGTGCGAGCATCACCTGCTGCCGTTCATCGGCAAGTGTCACATCGCCTACCTGCCGCGGGGCAAGGTGCTGGGGCTCTCCAAGTTCGCCCGCATCGTCGACATGTACGCCCGCCGCATGCAGATTCAGGAGAACCTGACCCGCCAGATCGCCGAGGCGGTACAGCAGGTCACCGAGGCTCGTGGCGTGGCCGTGGTCGTCGAGGCTCGCCACCTGTGCATGATGATGCGTGGCGTCGAGAAGCAGAATTCCAGCATGTCGTCCTCGGTGATGCTCGGCGCCTTCCGCGAGCATCAGAGCACCCGCCAGGAGTTCCTGACCCTGGTTCAAGGCCGCTAAGGAGAGCGAGATGCCACTGCACGCGCTGGGCGACGAACACCTCGATCATGATCTGGCGACGATCCGTATCAAGGATCTGCGCCTGAGGACGCATATCGGCATCAAGGACGAGGAGATCCAGAATCGCCAGGACGTGGTGATCAACATGGTGATCCGCTATCGCGCCGATCGCGCGGTGGCCTTCAATCACATCGAGCAGGCGCTGAATTACCGCACCATCACCAAGCAGGTGATCCAGCATGTGGAAGACCACCGTTTCCAGCTGCTGGAGCGCATGACCCGCGAGGTGCTCGACCTGGTGATGAGCTTCGACCAGGTGCTCGCCGCCCAGGTCGAGATCGACAAGCCGCATGCGCTGCGCTTCGCCGATTCGGTGTCGATCACCCTGTCCGATTCCCGTGAGGCGCGTCGCCAGGGGTAGGCGACGGGGTGGAATGTCGCTCATGGATGAGCGGTTGGCGTGTCGGGGGGCTTGCGCTTAGCATGAGAATCATCCCTCATGAAGTATGCCCACACGCCAGGAGTCAATCATGGAAGCCCTGAAGGAAACCCAGCTCTACTGTCCTTTCGCCTACATCGACGGGAGTTGGGTCGCCGCCGACAGCGGCGAACAGATCGAGGTGCTGAACCCGGCGACCGGCGAGGCGGTGGGGCAGGTGCCACGGTTGGGGCGCGGCGAGACCGAGCGTGCCATCGATGCCGCCGATGCCGCCTTGCCGGCCTGGCGGGCGCTGGCCGCCCACGAGCGGGCCGATATCCTGCTCAAGTGGCATGATCTGATGCTCGAGCATCAACACGATCTGGCCATGATCATGACCCATGAGCAGGGTAAGCCGCTCAAGGAAGCCGCCGGCGAGATCGCCTATGCGGCGAGCTTCTTGCGCTGGTTCGCCGAGGAGGCTCGCCGGGTCTATGGCGAGACGATTCCCGCCACGCAGTCGCAGCAGCGTATCCTGGTCACCAAGCAGCCGATCGGCGTGGTCGGTGCCATCACGCCCTGGAACTTCCCGGCGGCGATGATCACTCGCAAGGCCGGCGCCGCCCTGGCCGCGGGCTGCACCTTCGTGGTCAAGCCGGCCAGCCAGACGCCGTTCTCGGCCACCGCGCTGGCGCTGCTGGCCGAGCGGGCCGGCGTGCCGCGCGGGGTATTCAACGTGGTGCCGGGCCGCGCCTCGGAAATCGCTGCGGCACTCACCGAGTCGCCGGCGGTGCGCAAGATCACCTTCACCGGCTCCACCGAGGTGGGGCGCGAGCTGATGAGCCAGGCGTCGCGCCACGTGCAGAAAATCTCGTTGGAGCTCGGCGGCAACGCGCCCTTCATCGTCTTCGAAGACGCCGACCTGGATGCCGCCGTGGAAGGCGCCATGGCCGCCAAGTTCCGCAACGCCGGCCAGACCTGCGTGTGCACCAACCGCTTTTTGATCCAGTCCAGCGTGGTCAACGCCTTCTGCGAGAAGCTGGCGGTGGCCATGAACAGCGAGCTCAAGGTGGGTAACGGCAGCGAGCAGGGCGTCAACATCGGCCCGCTGATCGACGACAAGGCGGTGACCAAGGTCTCCGAGCATGTGCAGGATGCCGTCGATCACGGTGCCGAGTTGCTACTGGGGGGCCATCCGCACCCGCTGGGGGGGCATTTCTTCACCCCGACGCTGATCAGCGCCGCCAACGGCAGCATGAAGGTGGCCAACGAGGAGACCTTCGGTCCGCTGGCCGCGGTCTTCCCCTTCGAGGACGAACAGGATGCCGTGGCCATGGCCAATGACACCGAGTTCGGGCTCGCCTCCTACTTCTATTCCCGCGACTTGGGCCGCGTGTGGCGAGTCGCCGAGGCGCTGGAATATGGCATGGTGGGCATCAATACCGGGTTGATCTCCAATGCCGCCGCGCCCTTCGGCGGGGTCAAGGCTTCCGGTCTCGGCCGCGAGGGAGGCCACCAGGGCATCGAGGAGTTCCTCGAGACCAAGTACCTGTGCATCGATCTCGGATAGCGCCGAGCTGCAAGCGCCTGGCCGATCCGTGACGGGCGGTAGGTGTTGAGGGAGGAAAAAGCCCCCCGCCGGATCGAGTCCGGCGGGGGGCTTTGTCGATGTCTATTGAGTTTGAGACATCATCCTGCGGCGCTCGGCGCTCGGCGCTCGGCGCTCGGCGCTCGGCGTCAGTGGCGGAAGTGGCGCATGCCGGTAAACACCATGGCGATGCCGGCCTCGTTGGCGGCATCGATCACTTCCTGGTCGCGCATCGAGCCGCCGGGCTGGATCACCGCGGTGATGCCGGCCTTGGCGGCGGCGTCGATGCCATCACGGAACGGGAAGAAGGCGTCGGACGCCATCACCGAGCCGGGCACCGAGAGGCCCTCGTCGGCGGCCTTGATGCCGGCGATCTTGGCCGAGTAGACGCGGCTCATCTGGCCGGCGCCGACGCCGATGGTCTGGCCATCCTTGACGTAGACGATGGCGTTGGACTTGACGTACTTGCCGACCTTCCAGGCGAAAGCCAGGTCGCGCATCTCCTGCTCGCTGGGCACGCGTTCGGTGACCACGGTCAGCTCGTCGCGGCCGACCATGCCCAGGTCACGATCCTGAACCAGCAGGCCGCCGGTGACGCGCTTGAGGTCGTGGGCATGCGCGCGCTCGCCGGGCCAGTGGGCGCCGATATCGAGCAGGCGGACGTTCTTCTTCTCGGCGACGATCGCGGCGACATCGGCCTCGACACCGGGGGCGATGATCACCTCGACGAACTGGCGGTCGATGATGGCGCGTGCGGTGTCGGCATCCAGCCCGCGATTGAAGGCGATGATGCCGCCGAAGGCGCTGGTCGGGTCGGTGGCGAAGGCCTTGTCGTAAGCCTCGAGCTGGCTGGCGCCGACCGCCACGCCACAGGGGTTGGCGTGCTTGACGATGACGCAGGCGGTCTCCGTGAAGCTCTTCACGCACTCCAGTGCCGAGTCGGTGTCGGCGACGTTATTGAACGACAGCGGCTTGCCCTGGAGGGTCTCGGCGGTGGCCACGCTCGGTTCCTGGCAGTCGGGATCGACGTAGAAGGCCGCGGACTGGTGCGGGTTCTCGCCGTAACGCATGGACTGCTTCTTGTGGAACTGCAGGTTGTAGGTGCGCGGGAAACCGTCTTCGCCGCCCTCGACGCGCTGGCCGAGGTAATCGGCGATGGCGGCGTCATAGCCGGCGGTGTGTTCGAAGGCCTTGACCGCCAGGTCGAAGCGAGTGGCCTGTTGCATGCCGCCCCGGGTGACTTCGTCCAGCACCCGATCGTAGTCGCCGGCGTCGACCACGATGGTGGTGTAGGCGTGGTTCTTGGCGCAGGAGCGGACCATGGTCGGGCCGCCGATGTCGATGTTCTCGATGGCGTCTTCGAGGCGGCAGTCGGGGCGTGCCACGGTGGCCGAGAAGGGGTAGAGGTTGACCACCACCATGTCGATCGGGGCAATCTCATGCTCGGCCATCACCGCGTCGTCCTGGCCGCGACGGCCGAGGATGCCGCCATGGATCTTCGGATGCAGGGTCTTGACGCGTCCGTCCATGATCTCGGGGAAGCCGGTGTGCTCGGAGACCTCGGTGACCGGAATGCCGTGCTCCTGGAGCAGGCGAAAGGTGCCGCCGGTGGACAGCAGCGCGACACCTTGCTCGCCGAGCCCGCGGGCGAAGTCGACGATGCCGGTCTTGTCGGACACGCTGATCAGGGCGCGGCGGACGGGCGTGGAAGAGGCTTGAGACATGAAGGTCACTCTGTTGGGCGTTGAGGGGGCATCGAAACGCAAGCGGGGGCGCTCGATGGCGCCCCCGCGGGAATTTAGATCAGACCGTAGAGCTTGAGCTTCTTGCGCAGGGTGCCACGGTTGAGGCCGAGCATTTCGGCGGCGCGGGTCTGGTTACCCTGGGCGTGCTCGAGCACCGAGGCCAGTAGCGGCGCCTCGACCTCGGCCATCACCATGGCGTGAAGGTCGGTGACGTCGCCACCGTCGAGATGATCGAAGTAGCGTCGCATCGCGGCGTCGACGGTCTCGCGCAGAGGCATGTCACCATGCGGCGTCAGCGCGCTGCCGTGGCTCTCGTCGAGGCGGCGGGGGGCGCGGGCGTCCAGCTCGGTCAGCGCGGATTTCTGGTTAAGGGCTTGGCTGCTGGTCATGCGGCACAGGTTCCATCTGGCATCATGGCCCGAGCGACACGGTGCGGCGCCGTGGCGGGGTCATGACGAAAGAGTTCGTCGATGAAGCGGCACTGGTCAGCGGCGCTGTCCAGGCCATTGAAGGTGGCGCGCAGGGCACGTCGTCCGGCATCGTCGAGGCGCGCATCGCCGGCCAGGTACCAGCCGAGGTGCTTGCGGGCGATGCGCACGCCCATGTGCTCACCGTAAAAGTCATGCAGGGCCACCAGGTGGCCATGAAGCACCGCCGAACGCTCGGTATCGTCGGGAGACGCGAGGCGCTGGCCATGCCGCAGGTAGTGGTCGATCTCGCGGAAGATCCAGGGATTGCCCTGGGCGCCGCGGCCGACCATCACCGCATCTGCCCCAGTATAGTCGAGGACGTGGCGAGCCTTCTCGGGCGAATCAATATCGCCGTTGGCGAACACCGGCAGACTCACCGCGGCCTTGATGGCGGCGATGGTGTCGTACTCCGCCTCGCCGCCGTAACGCTGCTGGCGATGGCGGCCGTGGACCGCCAGCGCCTGGATGCCGGCGTCTTCGGCCAGGCGGGCCACGCGCACGCCGTTGTTGCTGTCGGCGCACCAGCCGGTGCGGATCTTCAGCGTCACCGGCACGTCGACCGCGGCGACCACCGCGCCGAGGATCTCGGCCACCAGCGCCTCGTCACGCAGCAGCGCCGAACCGGCGGCCTTGTTGCAGACCTTCTTGGCCGGGCAGCCCATGTTGATGTCGATGATCTCGGCGCCCATCTCGGCGTTGAGACGCGCCGCCTCGGCGAGCATCTCGGCATCGCCGCCGGCGATCTGCACGGCTCGCGGGCCGGGCTCGCCGCGGTGGTCCAGGCGTAGCCGCGACTTGCGGGTGTTCCACAGGGCGGGGTCTGAGGTCACCATCTCGCCCACCACCAGGCCCGCGCCCAGCCGGCGGCAGAGCGCCCGGAAGGGGCGGTCGGTGACGCCGGCCATGGGGGCCAGGATCACTCGGTTCGGCAACGCATGAGCGCCGATGCGCGGCAGGGAGCGTGAGTCGGACATGGTCGAGATCGATGGTTCGAAGGGAGGCATATCATACGCCCCCCGATGGTCTGGGTGAAGGAGGGTGTGGCTTGTCTCAGCTCGGCCGACGACCGTCGAGGCGCACCCAGCCTTCGCGCACCTCGGGCTCGTCCATGATCAGGCCGCAAGCCTCGTAGGCCTCGCGCACCTCGTTGGCCTGGGCCTCGAGGATGCCGGACAGCGCCAGGCTCCCACCCGGCGACACACGCCCGGCGATCTTGGCGGACAGTTCGATCAGCGGGCCGGCCAGGATGTTGGCGATCACCACCGGGAAGCGTGCCGTGGTATCCAGCTGTTCCGGGTAGTGGAGGGCGAGGTCGGCGTTGTCGATGCCGTTGCGCTCGGCGTTGTCGCGACTGGCGGTGAGCGCCTGAGGATCGATGTCGGTGCCCTGGGCCGAGGCGGCTCCCAGCTTGAGGGCGGCGATGGCCAGGATGCCGGATCCGCAGCCCACGTCGAGTACCTCGTGGCTGGCAAGCTCGCCGGCCACGCTCAGCTCATCGAGCCATGCCAGGCATAGCGCGGTGGTGGGGTGGGTGCCGGTGCCGAATGCCAGGCCAGGGTCCAGGTGCAGGTTGACCGCGGCCGGGTCCGGGGCGTCATGCCAGCTCGGCACGATCCATAGCCGCTGGCCCATCTGGATGGGCGCGAAGTCGTCCATCCAGGCGCGCTCCCAGTCACGGTCGTCGAGCAGCTCGTGCTCGATCTCGGGGCAGGGCTCGCCGGGCAGGGCCTCGGACCAGGCGCCGGCCAACCGCTCGAGCATCGCGGGCAGGCCCTCGAGGTCGTCGTAGAGGCCGGTCAGTATCGTCTCGTCCCATAGCGGCGTGGTGCCGCGCTCGGGTTCGAACAGCGGGTCGTCCTGGGCGTCCTGGAGGGTGATGGCGGTGGCGCCTTCGTCCAGCAGCAGTTCCTCGAGCAGGTCGGCCTGTTCGGGAGCGATGCGCGCCTTGAGTTGCAGCCAGGGCATGGGAACTCCGGGGAATCGCGTGATGAAACGACGGCGGGGCGGCCATGCCGCCCCGCCGTCGGAGGAGTGTCGGCCGGGCTTAGAGCCCGAGCTTCTTCTCCAGGTAGTGGATGTTGACGCCTCCCTGCTGGAAATAGCCGTCGCGGACCAGATCCTTGTGCAGGTCGGTGTTGGTCTTGATGCCTTCGACGAGTAGCTCGTCGAGGGCGTTGCGCATGCGGGTCAGCGCGGTCTCGCGGTCGACGCCCCAGGTGATCAGCTTGCCGATCAGGGAGTCGTAGTGCGGCGGCACCGAGTAGCCGGTGTAGACGTGGGAGTCCATGCGCACCCCGATGCCACCCGGCGGGTGGTAGAGGGTGACCTTGCCGGGGGAGGGCATGAAGGTTCGAGAATCTTCGGCGTTGATGCGGCACTCGAAGGCGTGGCCGCTGAGTTCGATCTCGTCCTGGCTGACCGACAGCGGCAGGCCCGAGGCGATGCGCAGCTGCTCGCGGACGATATCGACGCCGGTGACCATCTCGGTGACCGGATGCTCGACCTGGACGCGGGTGTTCATCTCGATGAAGAAGAACTGGCCGTTCTCGTACAGGAACTCGAAGGTGCCGGCGCCGCGATAGCCGATCTTGACGCAGGCATCGCGGCAGGCATCGAACACCTCGGCGCGGGCGTCCTGGTCGAGGTTCGGGGCCGGGGCTTCCTCGATCACCTTCTGGTGGCGGCGCTGCAGCGAGCAGTCGCGGTCATACAGGTGAATGGCGTTGCCCTGGCCGTCGGCCAGTACCTGTACCTCGACGTGGCGCGGGTTCTCGAGGAACTTCTCCATGTAGACGGTGCCGTCGCCGAAGGACGAATGCGCCTCGGTGCGGGTCACGGTCACCGCGGAGAGCAGGTGGCCCTCGGCGTGTACCACGCGCATGCCGCGCCCGCCGCCGCCGGCGGCGGCCTTGATGATCACCGGATAGCCGATGCGCCGCGCGGTGGCCAGTATCTCGCCTTCGTCGTCGCCCAGTGGGCCGTCGGAGCCCGGCACGGTCGGCACGCCGGCCTTCTTCATGGCCTCGATGGCGCTGACCTTGTCGCCCATCAGGCGAATGGTCTCGGCGCGGGGGCCGATGAAGGTGAAGCCGGAGCGTTCCACCTGCTCGGCGAAGTCGGCGTTCTCGGAGAGGAAGCCGTAGCCGGGGTGGATGGCGCTCGAGTCGGTGACCTCGGCGGCGCTGATCAGCGCCGGGATGTTGAGATAGGACTGCGCCGAGGAGGCGGGGCCGATGCATACGGCCTCGTCGGCCAGGCGCACGTGCATCAGGTCGCGGTCGGGCTTGGAGTGTACCGCGACCGTGCGAATACCGAGTTCCTTGCAGGCGCGTAGGATACGCAGAGCGATCTCGCCGCGATTGGCGATGAGAACCTTGTCCAGCATGATGGGGTCCGCCAGGTGGGTGAAGGGATCAGGAAATGACGACCATCGGCTGCTCGAATTCGACCGGCTCGCCGTCTTCGACCAGGAAGGCCTCGATGACGCCGTCATGTTCGGCTTCGATCTGGTTCATCATCTTCATCGCCTCGACGATGCAGATGGTTTCACCCTTCTTGACGCGCTGACCGACTTCGGCGAAGGATTTGGCGCCCGGGGCCGGGGCACGGTAGAAGGTGCCGACCATCGGCGATAGCGCTTCCTGGCCCTGGTAGGCCGGGGCCTGTTCGGCGGCGGGCTCGGCGGAGGCGGCCTGCGGGGCCGGAGCGGTGGGCTGAGCCGGGGCGCCGGCCGGCCAGGCGGGAGCTGGCGGCTGGGGCTGCGGGTAAGCGCTGCCGTTCGGGTGGCGGCTGATGCGCACCGACTCCTCGCCTTCCTGGATCTCGATCTCGCTGATGTTCGACTCTTCCAGCAGCTCGATCAGCTTCTTGACCTTGCGGATATCCATATGACGTCGTCTCAATGGTGATTTCGGGATAACGGCCGACGCAGTCAACCTCGGCTAACTTGTCATAGATCGCGACAAGATATCGTCTCTTGCCGCCTCTATTGGCCTCGAAAAGCGGTGTGGGCGGAGTTTGCCGAAATTCATGGGCGATGTCCAGCGGCCCGAACGGCGTTCGCCAATCTACCCTAGCTCGGGGCGCGGTCGGCGTCGAGCGAGGCCTTGACCCCCTCGAGATGACGGGCCAGGGCCTCGGCGTCGACCTCGCCCTGGATGCGCGCCTGGCGAAGTTCGCGGCCGTCGTCGAAGAATAGCAGGCTCGGGGGGCCGAACAGTTGATAGCGCTCGAGCAGGGCCTGGCTGGCGGCATTGTTGTCGGTGACGTCGACCTCGATGCGCTTGAAGTCCGAGAGCGCCGCGGCGACGGCCGGGGCGGGGTAGACCTCACGCTTCATGATCTTGCACGAGATGCACCATTCGGCGGTGATGTCGACGAACACCGGCTGGGTGGCGGCGGCCAGGGCGGCGTCGAGCTCGTCGGGCCGGGTCACCACCTGCACCGGCTGGGGCGCGCTCGCGCCGGCGAGCGCTCCGCCGTTGCCTTGCGGGGCCAGCGGGCGCAGAGGGTCCTCGGCCCCTCGCGAGGCGCCGATCACTAGGGCGACGCCCCACACCAGCAGCAGGATGCCCGTGGCCTGACGGGCGCGCGGCCAGCCTTGGGGCGTGTTCAGGCTCAGGGCGCCGAGCGCCAGGGCCGTGCCGATGGCCAGGGCGGCCCACAGCAACAGGGCGATTGGCCCCGGCACCAGCCGCTCGATCAGCCACACGGCGACCCCGAGCAGCAGGATGCCGAAGGCGGCCTTGATGCCGGTCATCCAGGCGCCGGTGCGTGGCAGTAGGGTGGGGCCGAAGGTGCCGACCAGCAGCAGCGGCACCCCCATGCCGAGCGCCAGGGCCAGCAGGGCGGCGCCGCCCAGCAGGGCATCGCCGGTGGAGGAGATGAACACCAGGGCACCGGCCAGTGGTGCCGAGACGCAGGGCGAGACCACCAGCACCGAGAGTGCACCGGCCAGCATCAGGCCGGCCGGGCCGCTCGACTGGGCGCGGTCCTGCCAGGCCTCGATGCGTCCGGTTAGGCGCGACGACAGGCGCAGCTCGAAGGCGCCGAACATGACCAGGGCGAACAGCGTGAATAGCGCCGCGAAGCCGATCAGCACCGGCGCCGACTGGAGCCGTGCCTGAAGGTTCAGCCCGGCACCGAAGCTGCCCATCAGCACGCCGACGACGGCATAGGTCAGCGCCATGCCGGCCACATAGGACAGCGAGAGCGCGAAGGCGCGGGGGCGGCTGGGGTGTTGGCCGACGATGATCGAGGAGAGGATCGGCATCATCGGCAGTACACAGGGCGTGAAGGTCAGGCCCAGGCCGGCGAGGAAGAACAGCCCCAGCACCAGTGGCAGGCTGGCATCCTGCAGCAGGTCGCGGAAGCGCTCGTCCTCGCTGGTCGGCGCCTGGGGGGTGACATCGCCAGGCGATTCGGCCGCAGCCTGGGTAGTGGAGTCGGTCGTGGAGTCGGTCGTGGAATCGGTCGTGGAATCGGTCGTGGAATCGGGCGCGGTCGGCTTGCCCGTCGGGGTCGATGCCCGCTCGAGGCCGGCGAAGGCGGCCGGGGCTTGGCCCTGGGGCGCCTGCAGCGAGAGGGTCTCCGGCGGATAGCAGAGGCCGGCGTCGGCACAGCCCTGGAAACCGAACGTCAACTCGAGCGGCCCCTGGGGCTGGCCTTCGATCGGTACGGCGAACACGAGTCGGTCGTAGAAGACTCGCACGTCGCCGAGGAACTCGTCGGTCTTGGCCAGGCCGGGCGGCAGGTCCGGCTCACCGAGGGTGACTCCCGGCGTGTCGCTTGTGACGCTGAAGCGGTGGCGGTAGAGATAGTAGCCTTCGGCACTCTCGATGCCGATCTTCAGCGTCTCGCCGTCGTGCCAGGCGGTGGGTTGAAAGGCTTCCTCGACGGGCAGGAAATCGCTGGATCCGCCGTCGTCATCGAACCACTGCGCTTGGGCGATCAGTGGCATCCATAGCAGGGCGAGCAGGCATAACAGGCGACGAACGTACAGCACGGGGCTTCCTTTCTCGTGAGATTGACGGCGAGGGTGTGACCGGCGAAGGGGCATGGGGTTCCGCGGCATAGGGCGCTATGCTCTGATGCAGGAAACGCCCGGTGTCTAGCCCGCGTCGGGCGCGTTCAGGATAACGTAGCGTGGGGCGGCTGTGGATGCGCCTCGACATCGCAGCCCGGGTAGATGCCGGGCCCTCATCATCAGGGAGTCCATTATGGCAGTGACGCGACAGGCGGCCGAACGGCGTCGCCGCAGGAAGGAGGCGCTGGAGCGCCCCCAATACGGTTGGATCTGGAAGCCGTTGCTGGTGGCGCTGGCCATCTATCTGCTGGTGGCCGTGGGGCTGGGCATCTGGTGGAGTCGCACGCCGGCGCTGGAGGCGGCCCAGCAGGCCGACGCCGCGCCGGGCGCGGCCAGCGTGGATGGTTTGTCGGGGCTAGTGGACACGCTGCTCGACAAGCCGGGCGGCTACCTGCGCAACGATATGACGCCGCCGGGGTTGTGGCTCGACAACATGCCGGCCTGGGAGCTTGGGGTGCTCGACCAGGCGCGCTGGTTGAGCCAGTCGCTTGTGGGTCGCGACGCCTCGGCCCTCGACGCCGCGCGCACGGCGCTGGAGGGCGACGGCGATGACGGGGTCTACCCGTCGACCGAGCACCGGCTCGAGCAGGCCCGGAGCGCCTTGCAGGGCTACCGACGGTCGCTCGGCGGCGGGTCCGGGGTCGCCGTCGAGGGGCGGGAGCTAGCGGCCTGGCTGGAAGGCGTGGCGCGCAGGCTCGACGACATGGGGCGGCGCCTTTCGGCGAGCGTCGCTAACCCCGAGGCCCTGGCCGGGCTGGATCTCGATGTAGAGGACGGGGCGCAGAAGACGCCCTGGTACCGTCTCGACAACGTCTTCTTCGAGGCGCGTGGCCAGACCTGGGCCCTGCATCGCCTGCTCGAGGCGATCCATCGCGATCAGGCCGCGCGTATCGAGGCCGCAGGGCTCGCGGTGCGTTGGGACGCCCTGAGCGCCGAGCTCGAGCTCAGCCAGCGCCGGTTGTGGAGCCCGGTGGTGCTCAATGGGTCGGGCTTCGGGCCGTTTGCCAATCATTCGCTGACGATGGCGCATCACGTGCTGCGTGCCCGCGACCTGAGCCGCGAGCTGTCCGCCGGGCTGGCGGAGGCGGGCGGTGCATCCGGGGTATCGACGCCCGCTGCCGACGACACGCCTGGCAAGGCTGCCGTGGAGGGTGCGACGCAGCCGCCCGCAGAGGACGCCGCCGATGCGTCTGCGGCGGAGGATGACGCGGAGAGCCTGACGGCCTCTCAGGCCGACGGCGCGCACTGAGCCGCGCCGCAACGACGAAGGGGCCGCCCGCCGGGCGGCCCCTTGCAGGGGAGAACGCGCGGGGCGATCAGGCCTTTTTGTGTGCTGCCACGGCCTTCTCGATCGCCTTGCGGGCGGCCTCGACGCCTTCCCAGGATTCCACCTTGACCCACTTGCCCTTCTCGAGATCCTTGTAGTTCTCGAAGAAGTGGGCGATCTGCTGGCGCAGCAGTTCGGGCAGGTCGGTCACTTCCTGGACATCGTCGTACAGGCTGGACAGCTTCGGATGCGGCACGCAGACCAGCTTGGCGTCTTCGCCGGCTTCGTCGGTCATGTTGAGGATGCCGACCGGGCGGGCACGGATCACGCTGCCGGGGTGGACCGGATAAGGGGTCACGACCAGGGCGTCCAGGGGGTCGCCGTCGTCGGCCAGCGTGTGCGGAATGAAGCCGTAGTTGGCCGGGTAGAACATCGGCGTGGCCATGAAGCGGTCGACCAGCAGGGCCTCCATGTCCTTGTCGATCTCGTACTTGACCGGGGTATGGTTGGCCGGGATCTCGATGGCGACGTAGAGATCGTTGGGCAGATCCTTGCCGGCGGGGATGTTGTCGAAGTTCATGAGCGCGTCCTTCTCTGGCGGATGGCCGTCGGGTGAAAATGTGGCGAATTATACGAGTCCGCCCCGACGATTACCAACCCGGGCCGAGGCCGGCCGGCGCGACAGCGAGAGGCTGGGCCAATGAACGGAAGGGAAAGCCAGGCGCAGGGCTGGCCGTGTATCATGCGCGCAGATGGAAGGAGGCCCTGCGGTCTCGAAGTCGTTGTCATACAAGGAGATCGTCTTGGCACCCGCGCAATTGTCATTGAGTTTCGGCCAGGCCTTCGTGGTACCGGACCGCGGCCGGCATCGCAGTTCGATGTCGGTGTGTGTGCCCGATGAGGCGGCGCTGCTGACGGCGAAGGGAGCCAGCGCGCTGATCACCGATTCCACATCCCGCAATCCGCTGGCCAAGCAGGCCGGCGATCTGAGCGTGCAGGGCTTTCTGGCCGATTTCTACTCGACGCCCGAGCACTGGGACGCCAAGACCTCGGTGCACCGGGTGCTGCATGCCCTGAACAGCTGGTGTTATGGCCAGAGCCGGCAGGTGCGCGATGGCGGCTACGTGAGCTCGATGTCGGCGATGGTCTACCAGGGGCAGGCGGCGCATCTCTTTCATATGGGCGATACCCTGGTCTTCCGCCTGCGCGGGGCCGAATTCGAGCAGCTCAGCCGTGATCACGTCACCGATCTCGGCGGTTACCGCTATCCTTCCCGGGCGTTGGGCATGGATGCCAGCCTCGATATCGACTATGTGGAGATGCCGCTCAAGCAGGGCGACATCTTCCTGTTCACCACCCAGGCGGTGCAGGGCACGCTGATGCCCTCGGACTACGTCGGGTTGATTCGCGAGGATGCCAGCGATCTGCATGCGGCCTGCGAGCGTCTGGCCGAGACCGCCAGCGAGCGGGCCCGGGCACGCGGTTACGGCGGTGATCCGTTCTGCTTCCAGCTGGTGCGCATCGATGCCTTGCCCGACGCCGAGAGCGATCAGCCGGAGCACGCGTACGGTGATCTACCGATCCCCCCGGAGCTGGCCGTGGGCGAGCGCCTGGACGGGTTCGAGGTGCTCGAGGTGCTGTCGCGTACGGCCCAGTCGCGGGTCTATCGCGTGCGTGAGGCCCACGCCGAGCGCGAGATGGTGTTGAAGGCGCCGAGCCCGGAGTTGTCTAGCCGCAACGCTTACCTCGAGCATTTCCTGTTGCAGCGCTGGGTCGTCGACCGGGTGCGCTCGCCGTTCGTGGTGCGGGCCATGACGGCCTCGCGGCCGCACCGCTACCTCTATTACTTGATGGCCTACGTGGATGGCATGACGCTGCAGGAGTGGCTGCGTCGCCACCCTCGGGCGAGCCTGGGGCAGCGGCTCGATATCGCCACCCAGCTCGGCAAGGCGGTTCAGGCGCTGCATCGTCGCGACGTGCTGCATCAGCAGATTCACCCCGAGAACGTGCTGATCGATCGCCATGGCCAGGTGGTGCTCACCGACTTCGGCGCCTGCCATCTGCGCGACGTGGATGGTCACCGCCGGTCGCGCGGGCTGTTGCGCCAGGTGGGGCTCACCGAGCACAGCGCGCCGGAGTACGCCATGGATGACGAGATCGGTCGGCGCAGCGATCAGTACTCGTTAGCCTCCACGATCTACTGGCTGCTGACCGGTGCCTTGCCCTATGAACTGCCGGTGAAGGAGCTGTTGCGTCATACCGACCTGGAACGGATGCACTATCGCAGCGCCCGGGCGCTCAACCCGGAGGTTCCGGCGGCCCTCGACGAGGCGCTGGCGCGTGCGCTCACGCCCCAGCGGGCCCTGCGCTTCCGGCGGCTGTCGGAGCTGCTGCATGCCCTGAAGATGCGGCGCCCGGAGGCGCACGAGGCGCCGCGGCGCCAGAGTGGGGCGACACGGGTCTGGCAGGCGGTGGCAGGCGTGCTGTTGCTGTTGCTGGTGCTGAGCTGGTGGTTGAGATAAGCAACCGAGCGCCGAGCGACAAGAAGCCCCCGAAGGTCTAGCCTTCGGGGGCTTCTTTTGCGTCGGTCGGTGTCACGCTGCCGCTTAGATCTTGAACTCGGGCAGCTTGCGCTCGACGCGCTGCTTGGTCAGGCGCGCGACCTTGGGCAGGCCGTTCTCGAAGGGCGGGAAGTCCTCGCCGAGGATCAGCGGCGCCAGGTAGCGGCGGCATTCCTCGGTGATGCCGAAGCCGTCCTCGCGGATGAAATCGCGTGGCATGAACTTCTCGCGATTGGCGATCTCGGCCAGCGGGGCGGCCTCGATGCGCCACTCGTAGGGGCTGTCATTGATGCGCTTGATCGCCGGCATCATGGCGTTCTGGCCGGACACGGCGAGCTCCACGGCCTTCTCGCCCACCGCATAGGCCTGCTCCACGTCGGTCCTGGAGGCCAGGTGGCGCGCGGCACGCTGCAGGTAGTCGGCGACCGCCCAGTGGTACTTGTAGCCCAGGTCTTGCTTGATCATGCCGGCCAGCGTCGGCGCGACGCCGCCGAGCTGGCGGTGGCCGAAGGCATCGGTGTTGCCGGAGTCGGCCAGGAAGGTACCGTCCTCGTAGCGGGCGCCCTCGGAGACCACGATCACGCAGTAGCCGTACTGATTGACGGATTCCTCGACCCGGGCCATGACCGCGGCGCGATCGAAGGCCAGCTCGGGGAAGATCACCAGGTGCGGCGCGTCGCCTTCCTGCTCGCCCGCCAGGGCGCCGGCGGCGGCGATCCAGCCGGCGTGGCGGCCCATCACCTCGAGCACGAACACCTTGGTGGAGGTGGCGCACATGGAGGCGATGTCCAGCGAGGCCTCGAGCGTCGAGGTGGCGATATACTTGGCCACGCTGCCGAAGCCCGGGGAGTTATCGGTGATCGGCAGGTCGTTGTCCACGGTCTTGGGCACGTGGATGGCGGTCAGTGGATAGCCCATCTTCTCGGACAGCTGGGAGATCTTGAGGCAGGTGTCGGCACTGTCGCCGCCGCCGTTATAGAAGAAGTAACGGATATCGTGGGCCTTGAAGACCTCGATCAGGCGCTCGTACTGGGCGCGGTGGGTCTCGATGTCCTTGAGCTTGTAGCGGCAGGAACCGAAGGCCCCGGCGGGGGTGTGGCGCAGCGCCGCGATGGCCTCATCGCTCTCCTGGCTGACATCGATCAGGTCTTCGGTGAGGGCGCCGATGATGCCGTTGTGGCCGGCATAGACCTTGCCGATCCGGTCGGAGTGGCGACGGCAGGCCTCGATGACGCCGCAGGCACTGGCGTTGATCACGGCGGTGACACCGCCGGACTGGGCGTAGAAGGCGTTATGCTGGGCCATGGAGCTATCCTGTTGCTGGTCGCGTCGAGGGAAGGCGGCCGCGGCTCGGCGAGCCCTTCCCGGGTGGATCCCGAAGAGTCGCGATTCTAGCCCATCGCCCCGGGGGGTGCATCCCATTGGCGATGCGCGCCGGGCGGTGGCGTGCGCTGGAGCGGTATCAGGCACCATGCTAGGCTGCCGCATTTCGCCGGTGACCCGGCGCAGCAGACGTTCGGCAGCGGAGTTTTCATGCACCTTCATATCCTCGGTATCTGCGGTACCTTCATGGGCAGCTTGGCCCTGCTGGCCCGCGAGGCGGGGCATCGGGTCAGCGGCTCGGACGCCGGTGTCTACCCGCCGATGAGCACCCAGCTCGAGCAGGCCGGCATCGTCCTGTGCGACGGCTACTCGGCCGATAACCTCGGGCCGGCGCCTGATCTGGTGGTGATCGGCAACGCTCTGTCACGGGGCAACCCCGAAGTGGAGGCGGTGCTCGACCGTGGGTTGCCCTATGTCTCCGGCCCGCAGTGGCTGGCCGAGCAGGTGCTGCCGGGGCGCCGCGTGATCGCCGTGGCGGGCACCCACGGAAAGACCACCACGGCGAGCCTGACCGCCTGGCTGCTGGAGGCCGCCGGCCTCGCGCCGGGCTTCTTGATCGGCGGGGTGCCGCGCAACTTCGGCGTCTCGGCACGCCTCGGCGACCCCGGTGCGCCCTTCGTGGTAGAGGCCGACGAGTATGACACCGCCTTCTTCGATAAGCGTTCCAAGTTCGTCCACTACCGGCCCGAGATCGCGGTGCTTAGCAACCTGGAGTTCGACCACGCCGATATCTTCCCCGATCTGGCCGCCATCGAGCGCCAGTTCCACCACCTGGTGCGTACCGTGCCGGGCAAGGGGCTGCTGCTGGTGGCCGATGGTGAACCGGCGCTGGAGCGGGTGCTGGAGCAGGGGCGTTGGACGCCGTTGGAACGCTTCGGCGATGCGCCGCAAAGCGCTTGGCGACTCGAGCTGGAGCGTGCCGACGCCAGCCGTTTCCGGGTCGTGCATCGTGGCGAGGCCGGTGAAGGGGAGGCGGTGGTCGATTGGTCGCTGAGCGGCGTCTACAACGCCCGCAATGCCCTGGCGGCGCTGGCCGTCGCCGAGGCCTGCGGCGTCGACCTGGCCGCGAGCTGCGCCGCACTGGCGCGCTTCGAGACCCCACGTCGTCGCCAGGAGGTGCGCGGCGAGGTGGCGGGCATCCAGGTGATCGACGACTTCGCCCATCACCCGACGGCCATCGCCGCGACACTCGGCGGGCTGCGCGCCGCTGGCCGGGAAGGGCGCCTGCTGGCGGTGATCGAGCCGCGTTCCAACACCATGCGCCTGGGTAGCCTGCGTGAGCGGCTGGCCGAAAGCGTGGCCGATGCCGATGCCGTCTATTGGTACCAACCGCCGGGGCTCGACTGGACGCTTTCGCCAGTGGTCGAGGCCAGCGGCCGGCCGGGCGGGGTGTGCGACGATATCGACGCCCTGGTGGCGGCGCTGGTCGCCGAGGCGCGCCCGGGGGATCGCCTGGTGGTGATGTCCAACGGCGGCTTCGGCGGTATCCACGAGAAACTGCTCACCGCCCTGGAGGTGGCGCATGGCGACCGATAATGACACGACGCGCTTCGCGGCGCCGGTGACCGTGGCGCTGACCGGCGCCTCGGGCGCCCAGTACGGACTGCGCCTGATCGAGGCGCTGGTGGCGGCGAATCACGAGGTCTGGGTGATGATCTCCAAGGCCGCGCATCTGGTGATCGCCACCGAGACCGACAGCGACCTGCCGGCCCGGCCCGAGCGGCTGGCCGAGGCGCTCACCGAGCGCGCGGGTGCGGCAGCGGGGCAGATCCGCTGCTTCGGTCGCGAGGACTGGATGGCGCCGGTGGCCTCCGGCTCCGGCGCCAGCTCGGCGATGGTGGTCTGCCCCTGCTCCACGGGTACGCTCTCCGCGGTGGCCTGCGGGGCCAGCAACAACTTGATCGAACGCGCCGCCGACGTGGCGCTCAAGGAACGCCGGCAACTGATCCTGGTGCCGCGCGAGACGCCGCTATCGGCCATCCACCTGGAACACATGCTGTCGCTGACCCGTATGGGCGCGGTCATGATGCCGGCGGCGCCGGGGTTCTATCATCGGCCGGCGGCGGTGGAGGAGCTGGTCGACTTCATCGTCGCACGCATCCTCAATCAGCTCGGCATCGAGCATCGGCTGATGCCGCGCTGGGGCGAATAGGCCGGGCCAGGACGCCGTCGGCCGGTGCTAACGGTGGCTCGCTGCTCGGCGAGCCTCGATGACAAGGAGGTGTCTTCCATGATCTCGCTCTCGCTGCTGTCGGTGTTCGTGCCGACCTTCCTGCTGGTGTCGTTGACGCCGGGCATGTGCATGACCCTGGCCATGGTGCTGGGCATGACACAGGGCGTGCGGCGGGCGCTGTGGATGATGCTCGGCGAGCTGGTCGGCGTCGGGCTGGTGGCCGTGGCGGCCGGTGCCGGGGTGGCCGCGCTGATGCTGCGCCAGCCGGCGTTGTTCGCGGTGTTCAAGAGCCTGGGCGGCGTCTATCTGGTGTATCTCGGGGTGATGATGTGGCGCTCCCGAGGGCGCATGGCGATTCCCGAGAGCCTCGAGGCCAAGGCCCAGGCGGGGCGCGGCGAGCTGGCGATGCAGGGCCTGGTCACCGCGGTGGCCAATCCCAAGGGCTGGGCCTTCTTCGTGGCGCTGTTGCCGCCATTCTTGGATGCCACTCGGCCCCTCGCGCCACAGCTCCTGGCGATGGTGGCGATCATCCTGAGCCTCGAGTTCGCCGCGTTGCTGGCCTATGCCAGCGGCGGCCAGACCCTGCGCCACCTGCTGGGCCAGGCGGACAAGGTGCGCCTGCTCAACCGCCTGGCCGGCTCGCTGATGGTCGGGGTCGGGGTGTGGTTGATGCTGGGGTAGCGACAAGCGACAAGGAACCCCGGCGGCCTCGGCCTTCGGGGTTTCTTTGCTTCGGGCAGTCTCGCGCCGCTGAATGGCAGCTTACGCCGGCCCCAGCCACATGAATCGTGCGCCGCCGAGGGCCAATGACGCCGTGACCAGCGCCGGCCACGGGCAAGGGCGCAAGGTGCGGTGCGGCTGGCGCTGCCAGGCGAGCTGCACCAGGGTACACACCACCAGGCCCAGCAGGGCGCCTCCCACCAGATCACTCAACCAGTGAACGCCGAGCACCAGGCGTGACAGCGCCATGGGGACGATGACCAGGATGGCGCCCCAGTAGGCCCAGAAGCGGCGCGGCAACGGCAGCTCTCGAGCGATGAAGGCCGCGGCCAGGCCGTATAGCACCACGGCGGTGGAGGTATGGGCGCTGGGGTAGGCGAAGGAGTCGGCCAGGTGGAGCGGTGTATCCGGCCGGACGCGGGCGATGAGGCTCTTGCCGAGGGTGTTGAGCGCGGCGATGCCGGCCAGGCCTCCGGCGACATGGGCGAGCACGTCGAGGCGCCCACGGATCAGCCACCACAGCGCCCAGGGCAGCACCAGGGCCACGACGCCATAGGCGTCGCCGATCCGCGCCATGCCCTCGGCGACGACATTGAGCCCGGGGATCGCCAGGCCGTCCATCAGGGCGTCGAGCCGTTGATCCATGGGGAGTGGGCCGCCCTGCTGGAGGATCACCAGGGTCCAGGCCGAAAGGGCGGTGAGCGAGGTCAATAGCAGCAGCCAGGTGCCGAGCGGCGCCTCGCGTCCTCGGGCGCGGGCCAGCGCCCGCCAGACTCGCCGGCCGTGGGGGTGGCGGCTCAAGAGCCCTGCCACGGCGCGATAGATCAGGCCGTCATGATGCGTCTGGTGGCGCAGCCAGGAGAAGATCAACGCGAGCATCACGACCAGCCCGCCGAGCCCCGCGAGCCAGGGGTGCAGCGATTCGGGGAGGCCTGGCAGCCGTTGCCAGGTGCGGCCCAGCAGGTAGCCCGGCAACACGTAGGCCGGGGCCCAGAGCAGTGCCGATACCAGGCTGGTGAGGAGGAAGCGGCGCGGAGGCATGTGCAGCATGCCGGCAATCAACGGGATCACCGGACGCACCGGGCCGACGAAGCGCCCCAAGAAGACCGACAGCGTGCCGTGGCGGTGAAAGAAGCGGGCGCCCTGGGCGAGCCATTCCGGATAGCGTGACAGCGGCCACATCCGGGTGGCGCGTTCGCGCTGGGTGTAGCCGAGCCAGAAACTGAGCGCGTCGCCGATCACCGCGCCGAACAGGGCGGCGGTCAGCATGAGGGGCACCGATAGCGCCTGGTGGCCGGCCAGAGAGGCGGTGGCGGTGATCAGCACCACGCCGGGGACCAGTAGCCCGACCAGGGCCAGCGATTCCAGCAGGGCAATGAGGGCGGTCAACAGCAGCAGCATCGCCGGCGATGGTGTCAGCTGCTGGAGCAGGTCGGCGGGGTTCAAGTGGCCCTCCTGGGGTCATCGATCGGTGGCGGCCAAGGCCTGGGTCATGGCCTGCAGCCGAGCCAGGAAGGTCGGGCAGGTCTCGGTGCGATGCGGTGTCTCGAGCCGCTGGCGTATCTCGAGCGGTCCGGTGCCGACCAGCACGAGTTGTTCCAGGGTCTGCGCCAGGCGCTGCTGCACCAACAGGGCGCCGCTCTCGGTGGTATCCGGCAGGACCAGCCAGAAGGCGGAGTCGCCTTCGCGGCCCAGCGAGTCGAGGTCACGACAGTCGTGTCGCACGGTCTGACAGAAGGTCGACAACATGCGGCGACGGGTCGCGTCGCCGAACTGCTCCCGGGTCATGTCGAGTTGTGGCAGGTGGATCAGCAGTACCGCCAGCGGCTGCTCGAGCAGCCGGGTGCGCGCGAGCTCGCCGGTGAGGCGCTCGTGCAGGCGCGAGCGGGTCAGCGCCGCGCACTCCTGCTCCCGGGGGTCGGTGGCCTGCAACAGGGCGCGTTGGCGAGCCCGTTCCCAGAGCGCCAGGGGGGCAATGGCCACCAGTGCCAGGTAGCCGAAGATTCGCTCGATGCCGGCCTCGTCGGTGCCGAGCAGCGTCAGCCAGATCGGCGTCAGCGCCAGGTTGAGGAAGATGGCGGGCCCCAGCGGCAGCAACACCAGTGTCAGGACCGGTGGTACGCCGATCCACAGCGCCGGATGAAGCGCCCGATCGGGCAGCGCGGCCGCGATCAGCAGGAAGCTGCAGATCAGCACCAGGTAGGACGAGGCGCGCAGGGGCACGTGGCCGGTGGCGGCGAGTAAGGCGGACAAGGCCATCACCGGGGCTAGCAGCGCCGGTAGCAGGATGCGCGCGTAGTGGCCCGTCAGATAGAACCATAATGCCTGGCCGATCAACAGCAGGGTGGCGATGCCGAGCACCACGATGAACAGGCGCGGATGCGGTTTGGCTTCAGTCATGAGGAACGGCCTCCCGGGCCGGTACGCGGCGCGGCTGGCGCTTCAAGGCGCGGCGTTCCCGGGACAGCGAAGCGAGGCGAGGCAGGGCGATGGTACGGCTGCGTACGGTGTCGTCTAGCTGTTCGAGTAGTGTCCGGCGCCGCCGTTCGGCCTGCTGGGCGTCGCAGTGCACCAGCAGCAATCCAAGGGTCCGCCCGTCCAGTCGGTAGCCGTTCTCGAAGGGCTGGAGCTGGCGGCAGAGCCGTTCGGCCAGCGGCCAGAACCGTCGGCGTGACGTGTGGAGCAGCAGCAGCTCGACGTGGGCGCCGTCCTGCCGGGCCCGCTGACGCTCGGTCTGCATGTCGTGGTGCAGGCACTGTTGAGGCCACAGGGGTAGGTCCGGCACCAGGCGCGAGCGATGGTGGACGTGGCGCCGCAGGGCCTGAAGCTCCAGTGAGCGTGATAGCCCCAGCAGCATCAGGCCGGCCAGGAGCGGGCCTGCAATCAGCCATGACTCCAGCCCCAGCAGCGTGCGCAGGTGCCACCAGCTGACGCAGGCCAGCAGGGTGTTGAACCCCATCACCCAGCGCGGCTGGGGCAGCATCAGTAGCAGGGCCCAGGCCCATAGCCAGGCCAGGTGGCGCTCCGGGGTGTTCCACAGCAGGGCGGCCAGCAGCAAGCCCGGCAGCAGCTGCCAGGGGAGCGTGGCCGGGTGGCGATGGCCGGGGAGCACCAGGCTGGCGGTGGCCGCCAGCCACAGCGTGGCGAGGCCCAGCAGCAGCGCATCCGGGAGGGTGTTGGCGGTCGCCGCCAGGAAGCTCGTGAGGCCGGCGGCGATCAACAGGTTGACGCGCATCGGGCCGACTTTGTACTTGCTCTGCATGGTGACTTAGTATGGGCTTCTTCCCGCTTTGATACGAGTCCGGGGCTTGGCCTGATGCCGGTGCCCCTCTTCCTGGAGACACTCTACGGCATGACTGCTCACGCCTCCCACTCCGATGGCGCCATCACCGACGTTGATGCCTACATGCAGCAACTGGGGCAGCAGGCGCGTCGCGCCGCCGCTGAGCTGCGTCGCGCCGATACCGCGTCCAAGAACGGTGCCCTGCTGGCCATGGCCGAGGGCCTGGACGAGGCCCGCGAGACGATCCTGGCGGCGAATGCCCGTGACCTCGAGCGTGGTCGCGAAAACGGCCTCGATGCCGCGCTGCTCGATCGCCTGGCGCTGGATGAGTCGCGCCTGGAGGCGATGATCGAAGGGCTTCATCAGGTCGCGGCGCTGCCCGATCCGGTGGGCGAGATCGACGGCTTGAGCGCTCGACCGAGCGGCATCGAGGTCGGCCAGATGCGCGTGCCGTTGGGGGTGATCGGCATCATCTATGAATCGCGTCCCAACGTCACCCTGGAAGCGGCCAGCCTGTGCCTCAAGTCGGGTAACGCGGCCATCCTGCGCGGCGGATCGGAGGCGCGTGAATCGAACCTCGCCATCGCCGCCTGCATCGCGCTAGGTCTCGAACGAGCGGGGCTGCCCGATGGCGCCGTGCAAGTGGTGGCCACCACCGATCGCGCCGCGGTAGGGCGGCTGATCGCCATGCCGGAGTTCGTCGACGTGATCATCCCGCGCGGTGGCAAGTCGTTGATCGAGCGGATCTCTCGCGAGGCCCGGGTGCCGGTGATCAAGCACCTGGACGGGGTTTGCCATGTCTATCTGGACGCTACCGCGGACCGTGACAAGGCGCTGGCCATCGCCGTCAATGCCAAGACCCAGCGCTATGGTACCTGTAACACCATGGAGACCCTGCTGGTCGACGCGCCGCTGGCCGACGCGCTGCTGCCCGAGCTGGCCGCGGCCTACGCCGAGCATGGGGTCGAGCTGCGCGGCTGCGAGCGCACCCAGGCGATACTCGGCGATGTGCCGGCGGCCAGCGAGGCCGACTGGGCGGCCGAGTACCTGGCGCCGGTGCTGGCCGTGCGCGTGGTCGACGGCATCGACGAGGCCATGGCGCACATTGAGCGCTACAGCTCGCGCCACACCGACGCCATCGTCACCGAGAATTATACCCTGGCGCGGCGCTTCCTCGCCGAGGTAGATTCCAGCTCGGTGATGGTCAACGCCTCGACGCGCTTCGCCGACGGCTTCGAGTATGGCCTGGGCGCCGAGATCGGCATCTCCACCGATCGCCTGCATGTGCGTGGCCCGGTGGGTCTCGAGGGCCTGACCACGCGTAAGTACGTGGTCTTCGGCGACGGTCAGGTCCGTCGGTGACGAGGGCGCTAAGCGAGAGCGGGCGCGCGCCGCGGATCGCCATGCTGGGTGGGACCTTCGATCCTGTCCATCTCGGTCACCTGCGTAGTGCCGTGGAGATTCGCGAGGCGCTGGGGCTCGATCGGGTGCACATGATCCCCGCGGCCCAGCCGCCGCTGCGCGGTGAGCCGCACATCACCCCCGAACAGCGCTTGGCGCTGCTGCGCCTGGGCATCGGTGATACCCCGGGGCTGATCGCCGATGCCCGCGAGCTCGAGCGCCAGGGGCCTTCCTACAGTGCCGATACCCTCGTGGCGCTGCGCCGTGAGTGCGGCCCCGAGGCGCGGCTGGTCATGGCGCTTGGCCATGATGCCTTCCTGCGGCTGGCCGACTGGCACGCCCCTGAGCGGCTCTTCTCGTTGGCCCATCTGGTGGTGGTAGATCGTCCGGACCATGACGCGGCGTTGCCCGCGGCGCTGGCGGCACTGATCGACGGCCGTGAGGCCTCCAGCGTCGAGGCGCTGATGCGTGAGCCCGCGGGCGGGCTGCTGCGCCTGCGTCTGCCGTCGCGGATGGCGATTTCCGCCACCGAGGTGCGCCAGCGCCTGGTGGCGGGTGACAGCGTGCGTTACCTGCTTCCCGAAGCCGTCGAAGAACGAATTCACGCCGCGGGACTCTATCGTCGCTAGTCGGCGGCGTGTCACAAAAAAACGTCGCCGAGCCGTCGCTAGGCGCTGCCAGGCTCGGCCCGAGCCGGTACAATGGGCGCCGAGATCATTTTCTGCCTAGAGGGGCTGATACGAAGGGTATGCACATCGACGCACTCAAGACGCTAGTGCTAAACGCACTGGAGGAACTCAAGGCGAATGACATTCGTGTCATCGACGTCTCCCACCTGACCAGCGTGACCGATCTGATGGTGGTCGTCAGCGGCACCTCCAGCCGTCATCTGATGGCGCTGTCCAGCAAGCTGGTCCAGACGGTCAAGGAAGCGGACGTGACACCGCTGGGCATCGAAGGCGAGAGTGGTGCCGACTGGGTGCTGGTCGACCTCGGTGATCTGGTGGTGCACATGATGATGCCTGAGACCCGGGCGCTCTACGACCTGGAACGCCTGTGGGCCGACCTGCCGAGCGACGACCAGGCGCAAGAGACGGAAGAGCGGGCCCACGGCGCTTCATGAAGGTACGAGTGCTGGCCGTCGGCACCCGGATGCCCGATTGGGTCACTCGGGGTGTCGAGGAATACCGCAAGCGGCTGCCTCGCGACTTCGCCCTCGAGATCGAAGAGATCGCGCCGGGAGCGCGCGGCAAGAATGCCGACACCCGTCGTGCCATCGCCCAGGAATCAGAGCGCCTGCGTACGCGCCTCAAGGGTGATGAACGGCGGGTGGCCCTTGAAGTGGGCGGCAAGGCCTGGAGTACCGAGCAGCTGGCGCGCGAGGCCGAGGCGTGGCGCTTCGAGGGGCGCGACGTGGCGCTGCTGGTAGGCGGCCCAGACGGGCTCGACCCGGCCCTGTCGGCCAGTGCCGACCAGCACTGGTCGTTGTCGCCGCTGACCCTGCCGCATCCGCTGGTGCGTATCCTGCTGGCCGAGCAGTTGTATCGAGCCTGGACCCTGATGGTCGGCCATCCCTACCATCGCTGAGCGTTCGAGGTCTCCGCCAAGCATGCGTCAGCCACGCGATACCCTGAAGAATCCCCAACAGGAACTACGAATCTTCCGCCTGCGCTCGTTGCTGGCGGTGGTCGTGGTGTTGACGCTCAGCGGCCTGTTGGCCGGGCGCCTGTTCTACCTGCAGATCGTCGAGCACGAGGTCTACAGCACGCGCTCCGAGAAGAACCGCGTGCGGGTCGAGCCACTGCCGCCGACCCGCGGTCTGATCTATGACCGTAACGGCGAGCTGTTGGCCGAGAATCGCCCCACCTATAACCTGACGCTAGTGCGTGAGCGGGTCGATGATCTGGGCGAGACCCTGGCGTTGCTGGTCGACCTGCTCGATCTGCCCGCGGAGCGGGTCGAGGCCTTTCGCGAGCGTTCACGCCAGCGCCAGCGCCCCTACCAGCCGGCGTTGCTGATGAGCGATCTCGACGAGGCGCAGATCGCACGGCTGGCGGTCAATCGTCATCGCCTACCTGGGGTCGAGGTCGAGGCCCAGCTGCTGCGCTATTATCCGGATGCCGAGGCCATGTCGCACGTGCTCGGCTACGTCGGCCGCATCAACAGCGAGGAGCTCGAAGACGTCGACGCCGGAAACTATGCCGGGACACACTTCATCGGCAAGACCGGTGTCGAGCGATTCTATGAGGACACGCTGCATGGTGAAGCCGGGCTGCGCAAGGTGGAAACCAATGCCCGTGGGCGGGTGCTGCGCGAGCTGGGACACAGCGACCCGGTGCCCGGAGAGAACCTGACCCTGACCCTGGACAAGGGGCTTCAGCACCTCGCCGTGGACCTGCTCGATGGGCGGCGTGGCGCCATCGTGGCGATTGCCCCGCAGACCGGCGAGATCCTGGCGATGGCCTCGGTGCCGGGCTTCGATACCAACCAGTTCGTGACCGGCATCGATGTGGACTCCTACCGGGCGCTACAGCAGGACATCGACCTGCCGCTATTCAACCGCGCCATCCGTGGTAGCTATCCCGCCGGCTCGGTCATCAAGCCGTTCATGGCCATCACCGGGCTGCGCGACGGCGCGGTCACGCCTGGTGAGGTGATCTACGACCCCGGCTACTACCAACTGCCCAATGACTCCCGCCGCTATCGGAACTGGCTACGCTGGGGGCATGGGCGCGTCGACCTCGAGCGGGCGCTCGAGGTGTCCAACAACACCTATTTCTATTCCCTGGCCCATGAGTTGGGCATCGACAGCATCCATGCCAGCCTGAAGCAGTTCGGCTTCGGACAGCGAGTGGCCGCGGATGTTTACGGTCAGGGCGCGGGTCTCCTGCCGTCGCGGGACTGGAAGCGGTCGCGTTTCGACCAGCCCTGGTATCCCGGCGAGACGCTGTCGGTGGGCATCGGCCAGGGCTATCTGCAGATCACCCCGCTACAGCTGGCCTCGGCCACCGCGGTGCTGGCCAACCACGGTGACTGGGTCAAGCCGCGTCTGGTCGGCGACATGGGCGACGAACCGGTGTCCATCGATCTGGCCGATACGCCGCCGGACATCGAGCTCGAGCATCCCGAGTGGTGGGACAGCGTCATCTCGGGCATGGAGCAGGTGTTGTCCGGCAACGAGGGGACGGCGCGTCGTGCCGGCGCCGGGCTCGAGTACCGCATGGCCGGCAAGTCCGGTACCGCTCAGGTGTTCTCGCTGGGACAGGATCAGCGCTATGACGCCGAAGAACTGCAGGAGCGCCTGCGTGACCATGCCTTGTTCACGGCCTTCGCGCCGGTGGAAGACCCCGAGATCGCGGTCGCGGTGATCATCGAAAACGCCGGCGGCGGGAGCAGCCATGCGGCGGAGCCGGCGCGGGCGATGACCGACTACTGGCTGCTCGAACGCGACCACGGCGAGGTGCCACCGCAAGCCGCGGTGGATGACACCCAGCGCAGCGAGGAAGAGGAATAATCACGATGGTCGACTTTCTGCTGCGCCGTGCCCACCCCATCAAGCCCACCGCCAGCGGCATGTCGCGCCGGCGCAGCCTGTGGGAGCGCATCCATCTGGACCCCTGGCTACTGGGCCTGCTGCTGACGCTGATGTCGGCCGGCCTGGTGGTGCTCTACAGCGCCAGCGGGCAGAGCATGGAGCTGGTCACCGGCCAGGCGTTGCGCTTCGGCGTAGCTCTCACGGGCATGGTCATCATCGCCCAATTCACCCCGGCCGCCTTGCAGCGCTGGGCGCTGCCGGCCTATCTGCTGGGCACGGCGATGCTGGTCGCGGTGGAGATCATGGGTGATATGGGCATGGGCGCCCAGCGTTGGCTGGTGATCCCCGGCGTGGTGCGCTTCCAGCCCTCGGAGATGATGAAGCTGGCGGTGCCGATGATGGTGGCGGCCTGGTTGAGTCGACGTGAGCTGCCGCCGCGCTGGCAGGATCTGTTCGTCTGCGCGTTGCTGATCGGCGTGCCGGTGCTGTTGATCGCCCGCCAGCCCGATCTTGGCACCTCGCTGCTGGTGGCCCTGGCCGCGGTCTTCGTGGTCCTGCTGGGCGGGCTGTCCTGGCGGGTCATCGGCGTGCTCGGTGCGTTGGCGGCCGCCGCGCTGCCGTTGCTGTGGATGAACATGCATGACTATCAGCGTCAGCGAGTACTGACCTTCTTAGACCCCGAGAGCGATCCGCTGGGCGCTGGCTGGAACATCATCCAGTCGACCACCGCCATCGGCAGCGGGGGGCTGTGGGGCAAGGGTTGGCTGGAGGGGACCCAGTCGCAGCTGGAGTTCCTGCCCGAGAGCCACACCGACTTCATCGTCGCGGTGCTCGGCGAGGAATTCGGGCTGGTCGGTATGCTGACCTTCCTGGCGCTGTACCTGCTGATCGTGTGCCGCGGGCTCTGGCTCGCCGGGGCCGCGCAGGAGACGTTCGGCCGCCTGCTGGCCGGCAGCATCATCCTGACCTTCTTCATCTATGTGTTCGTCAATATCGGCATGGTCAGCGGCATCCTGCCGGTGGTCGGGGTGCCGCTGCCGCTGGTCAGTTATGGCGGAACCTCCAGCGTGACCTTGCTGGCCGGTTTCGGTATTCTCATGGCCATTCACTCGCACCGCCGCCTGCTGCCGCGTTAGCGTGGCCGGCGGGCCGAACGACTCAGGGAGAGCAGCATGACGGTGACGATGTCGCGACACGGACGCCAGTGGCGGAAACTGGCCTTCGCTAGCCTGCTATTGGGGCTGTCCGCCGGGGTTTCGGCGGCGGATTTCGAGGTGGGGAAGGGCTCGGTTCGGGCGCTGGTGGATGAGGTCGCCGAGCGCGGCGTCGATCGCGCCTGGCTCGAGCAGGCCATGGGGCGCGCCGAGTTTCGCCAGCCGGTGCTCGATGCCATGTCCGGCGCCGCCGAGCATCATCTGGTGTGGCACGAGTATCGAGATATCTTCCTCGGCGAGGAACGCATCGCGCAGGGCGCGGCCTTCATCGACGCCCACCCCGAGGCCTTCGAACGCGCCGAGGCGGAATATGGTGTGCCGCCGGAGATCATCGCCGCCATCCTCGGCGTCGAGACGCGCTATGGCCGGATCACCGGCGATCATCGCGTGCTCGACTCGCTGTCGACCCTGGCCTTCCACCACCCGCGGCGCGGCGATTTCTTCCGCGGCGAACTGGCTGCCTTTCTCGAGATCGCCTATCGCCAGGAGGTGGCGCCGGAGAGCATCGAGGGCTCCTATGCCGGTGCCATGGGCTATCCCCAGTTCATCCCGACCAGCTATCGCGCCTACGCGGTCGACTTCGATGGCGACGGTCATCGCAACCTCTGGACCGACCCGGTGGATGCCATCGGCAGCATCGCCAACTACTTCGCCGAGCATCGCTGGCAGGCGGGGGCGCCGATCTATCACGAAGCCGAGGGGCCGAACGCGCGCCCGGAAGGGCTCGAGTTCAATGCGGCACGCCGGCCGAGCGCCAGTATCGCCGAGCTGGCGGGTGCCGGCATCGAGAGCGATGCGGCACTGCCGAGTGACGCCGAGGTGATGCCGCTGGCGCTGGAGATGAGCGACGGCGCCGTCCGCTACCGTTTCGGACGCGACAACTTCTATGTCATCACCCGCTATAACCACAGTTATCTGTATGCCATGGCGGTGACCGAGCTGGCCGAGGCCATCGCCGAGGCGCGTGGGCGCCAGGCCGACTGGTTCACCGCCACCGACACGGAGGCGTCCTCATGAGCCTCAGGTGGATCCCCCTGCTGGCGGCGCTTGCGCTGGCCGGTTGTGCCGGCGGCGGCGGTACCGCGCCGGCGCCTTCCGGCAATGCCGGCGTGGACGCCGGTGAAACGAGTGATGGCGGTCGCTACGCGATGGGCAACGATGCCTACCCCGAGGAGCCGCCCGACGTCAGCCATGTGCCGGATGCCGTGCCGCGCGTCGAGCCACACTCGCGGGCCGGCAATCGCTCGACCTATGAGGTGTGGGGCAAGACCTATCACGTGTTGGATGATGCCAGTGGCTATGAGCGCCGCGGGACCGCATCCTGGTACGGCGAGAAGTTCCAGGGCTACGCGACGTCCAACGGCGAGATCTACGACATGTACAAGATGAGCGCGGCGCATCGCTCGCTGCCGTTGCCGAGCTTCGCGCGGGTCACCAACCTCGACAACGATCGCTCGGTGATCGTGCGCGTCAACGACCGTGGGCCCTTCCACAGTGAGCGCGAGATCGATCTTTCGTATGCCGCGGCGGCGCGCCTCGACATCCTCGATCACGGCACCGGGCGGGTCAATGTCGAAGCGATCGATCCCGCGGCGTGGCAGGCTAGGCAGGGTGGAACCGGCGATGCTACGGCGCCGCCGGAGGCGGTCGCGCCGCAACCCGAGGCATCGACGCCGACGACCGGCTCCGATCGGGCCCCGGTGGATGGCGTCTACCTGCAGGTCGCGGCGCTCGGTTCTGCCGAAGGGGCTGGTGACCTCAAGCGTCGGTTGCAGGATGCCGTGTCACACCCGGTACGGGTGGCGCCCGAGGCGGGCCTGCATCGCGTACAGGTCGGCCCGCTGGCCGGCCGCTCCCAGATCGACCCGGTACGCGGCGAGTTGCGCCGGGCCGGTTTCGATGACGCCTTCGTCGTCGATACCCGCGCCGACTGAGTCGGCGCCGAATCTTCCCGATGTCCCCGAAGAGACTGCCCTTCATGAAACCCCTGAGCTTCACCATGCTACGTCGGCTGCTGCCGCTTCTATTGATTTGCCTGTCGCTGGTGGCCTCTCCGCTGCTGGCACAGACGCCTAAGCCCGATACTCTCGCGAGCCCCGGAACGGTGATCCCATCGCCGCCGCAGCTGGCGGCGAGTTCCTGGATCCTGATGGATGCCGATAGCGGCCGGGTGCTGGCGCAGCATAACCCCGACCAGCGCTTGCCGCCGGCCAGCCTGACCAAGCTGATGACCGCCTACTTGGTCGAGCGTGAGCTCGAGAGCGATAACATCTCGCCGGACGACATGGTGCCGATCAGCGAGAAGGCCTGGCGTACCGGTGGCTCGAAGATGTTCGTCGAGGTCGGCGAACGGGTGCCGGTCAGCGAGCTGCTGCATGGCATCGTCATCGTCTCCGGCAACGACGCAAGCGTCGCCATGGCGGAATACCTGGCCGGAGGTACCGAGCCCTTCGCCGATCTGATGAACCAGCATGCCGCGCAGCTGGGCATGACCAATACGCACTACGAGAACCCCACCGGGCTGCCCCACGAGAACCACTACTCCTCGGCGCGTGACATGTCGGTCTTGGCCCAGCACATCATCAACGACTATCCGGATCACTACCGGATGTATCGCCAGAAGCACTTCACCTATGGCGGTATCGAGCAGCCCAACCGGAATCTTCTGCTGTGGCGTGATCCCAGTGTCGATGGTCTCAAGACCGGCTGGACCGACGAGGCCGGCTACTGCCTGGTAGCCTCCGCCGCTCGCGAAGACATGCGGCTGATCTCGGTGGTGATGGGCACCGATTCCAAGGAGGCGCGGGCCCAGGAATCCCAGAAGCTGCTCAGCTATGGTTTCCGCTATTACGAGACCCTCAAGCTGTACGATCGGGGTGCCGTGCTCAACGCGCCGCGGGTGTGGGGCGGCGAGCGCAACGAGCTCAAGGTCGGTGTGGACGAGGATGTCTCCATGACCGTGCCGCGTAAGCGTGGCGAAGAGCTGACCGCCAAGTTGGATATTCGCCCCGATCTCACCGCGCCGATCGCCGCCGGCGAACAGGTGGGTACCATGGAAGTGCGTCTCGGTGACGAGGTGATGGGGCAGCGTCCGCTGCTGGCGCTGGAAGCGGTCGAAGAGGGCGGTTTCTTCAAGCGCTTCTTCGACAAGGTGCAGCGTTTCTTCCATAACCTGTTGGGTGGTTTCTTCGACTAAGGCGACCGTCTTGGTGGGCAGGCATGGGTCGCGTAGAATGATGGGTCGACAAGCTTTCGGACGGTTGACGGATGAGCAACAAGACCCTGCGTGACCTGCGCCAGCCCAGCACCACGGATTCCGGCGACGACAAGCCGCCCAAGATCGAGTTTCCCTGCGACTATCCGATCAAGGTCGTGGGCGATGCCGCCGAAGACTTCACCGCCATGGTATGCCAGGTGGTGACTCGTCACGATCCCGCGTTCGACGCCAGTACCCTGCAGAGCGTGCCGAGCCGCAACGGGCGTTTCGTCTCGTTGCGTCTGACCCTGCGGGCCACCGGCGAGGACCAGCTCCAGGCCCTGTTCGCCGAGCTCAAGGCGACCGATCGCGTGCACATGGTGCTCTGAGGTGCTGCCGCTTGTGCTGCATCGCCTCGGCCGGCGCCCCTACGAGCCGATATGGCGGGCGATGAGCGAGCTGACCGATACCCGTGATGCTGGTACTCCGGACCAGCTGTGGTTGGTCGAGCATGATCCGGTGTTCACCCAGGGGCGCGCTGGAAAGCCTGAGCATCTGCTGATGCCCGGTGACATTCCAGTGGTGCAGACCGATCGCGGCGGGCAGGTGACCTATCACGGTCCCGGGCAGGTGGTGCTCTATCCACTACTCGACGTGCGGCGCGCCGGGCTCGGCGTGCGTGAGTTGGTCAGCGCCCTGGAAAACGCCGCGATCGCGCTGCTGGCTGGGTATGGCATCGAGGCGCGGGCGCGGGCGGATGCCCCCGGTGTCTACGTGGGCGAGGGCAAGATCGCCTCGCTGGGGCTGCGCATTCGGCGTGGGGCGAGCTTTCATGGCATCGCCCTGAATGTCGATGGCGATCTCTCGCCGTTCGCGCGGATCAACCCTTGCGGCTATGCGGGGCTGGAGATGATTCGGCTGGCCGATCTGATGGAGCGGCCGCCGTCGGTGACCGATGTCGGCGAGGCACTCGCCGCCTGCCTGGCTCGCGAACTTCAGCGGGCGGTGGTCGACGCCGAGGATTGACGCTCGGCCTGGCTTACCGCGGCCGGCAAAAAAGCCTGAGGCGATCGCCTCAGGCTTTTTCGTGTCAATGCAGGGCAAAGAGGGCCGGAGGACGGCCCTCGGGCGTTAGCTTACATTGCGCGCGGGGATGATGTCGGGGTCGGGCGTCTGGCCGGGTACCTCGGATGGGGAAGCGAGTTCGAGGCCCAGATTGTTGTTCTCGAAGACTCGGTCGGCGCGATAGCTGGAACGTACCAGCGGCCCCGACGGCACTTCCATGAAGCCTTTGGCGAGGCCTTGCTGGCGATAGCGTTCGAATTCCTCGGGGGTGACCCAGCGCTCCACCGGCAGGTGGTTGCGGGTCGGGCGTAGGTACTGGCCGAGGGTGACGATGTCGACGCCGATCTCGCGCAGGTCGTCGAAGGTCTGCAGGATCTCCTCCTCGGTCTCGCCGAGACCCAGCATCAGGCTGGTCTTGGTGATCACGCCGGGACGATGATGCTTGGCGTGGGCCAGTGCGTCGAGGGTCTTGCGGTAGCCGGCGCGGGGGTCGCGTACGCGCCGGGTCAGGCGCTCGACGGTCTCGACGTTCTGAGCGAATACCTCGAGGCCCGAATCCACCACCTTCTCGATGGCACTGGGTGCGCCGTCGAAGTCCGGGGTCAGGGCCTCCACCGCGACCTCGGGGGTGCGGGCCTTGATGGCACGGATGCAGTCGGCGTAATGGCCGGCACCGCCGTCGGGCAGGTCGTCGCGGTCCACCGAGGTCAACACGATGTAGCGCAGGCCCATCAGCTCCACCGATTTGGCGGTGTTCTCGGGTTCCTCGGTGTCGAGCCAACCCTTGGGGTTGCCGGTGTCGACGGCGCAGAAGCGGCAAGCGCGGGTGCACACCGATCCCATCAGCATGATGGTGGCGGTGCCGTTGCTCCAACACTCTCCCATGTTGGGGCAGTGGGACTCCGCGCACACGGTGCTCAACCGGTGCTCGGCCACGTTCTTCTTCACGGCATCGAAGCGTTCGCCGCCGGGAATCTGGGCGCGCAGCCATTTGGGCTTGCGTCCCAGATCCTGGCCTTCTTCGGCCTGTTGGCGCGATTTCATGCCATCCTTGATGGCCGTTGCGCCGTGTTCGTTGCGGTATTTCTCGCCGCTGGACACTGATTTGCTGGTGTTGTCGCTCATGAGCTGGCGTTTCTCCACTCGGCGGCCGGTCGTGCGGTCTAGAATCCTGGGCGCTCAACCTACCACATTTGCCATCCGGCTGGACAGGCGGGCCGGGCCGTGGTGGCCTGTGACGTGAGGCCTCGCCGTGTGGCGGGGCGCTTGCCGAGTCGTGGGCGGCGGTCTAGGGTCTAAGGCCGCCTCCCGCGACTGGCGTGTTGGATGGCGCTGGGGTAGGGTAAGCGCATTTTTCACCCGGAAGCGGTGAACCGATACCGTTCGGCGCGGGGTTCCCGCGTCTACTGACGTTTGGAGCACTATGGGCAAGTCTCTGGTCATCGTCGAGTCGCCGGCCAAGGCGAAGACGATCAACAAGTATCTCGGCAACGAGTTCATCGTGAAGTCGAGCGTGGGACACATCCGTGACCTGCCGACCAGCGGCTCGGGCAAGGCGGCCTCGGACCCCAAGGAGCGTGCTCGGCAGGCCGCGGCGACGCGCAAGATGTCCGCCGATGAGAAGGCGGAGTACCGTCAACGCAAGTCCCGCGAGCAGCTGATCCGGCGCATGGGTATCGATCCCGAGCATGACTGGGAAGCCAACTACGAGATCCTGCCCGGCAAGGAGAAGGTCGTGGCCGAGCTGCAGAAGCTCGCCGAGAAGGCCGATACCGTCTATCTCGCCACCGACCTGGACCGCGAGGGGGAAGCCATCGCCTGGCACCTTCGCGAGACCATCGGCGGCGACGACTCGCGCTATCGGCGGGTGGTGTTCAACGAGATCACCAAGAACGCCATTCATGAGGCCTTCGAGGATCCTGGGCAGCTCAACATGCCGCGGGTCGAGGCCCAGCAGGCGCGGCGTTTCCTGGATCGCGTGGTGGGCTTCATGCTCTCGCCGTTGCTGTGGGCCAAGGTGGCCCGGGGCCTGTCTGCCGGTCGCGTGCAGTCGGTGGCCATGCGCCTGATCGTCGAGCGTGAGCGCGAGATCCGTGCCTTCGTGCCCGAGGAATTCTGGGACGTCCATGCCGACCTCGCGCCGGCCGATGAGGCCGCGGCCAGCCCGGTGCGTTTCGAACTGGCCCGCCAGGACGGCAAGGCGTTCCGGCCGACGTCGGAATCCGAGACCCTGGAGCGTATCGCGGGGCTCAGGCAGGCGTCGCTTGCGATCACCTCGCGGGAAGACAAGCCGACGCGTTCCAAGCCCAATGCTCCCTTCATCACCTCGACGCTGCAGCAGGCGGCGAGCGGGCGGCTCGGCTTCTCGGTGAAGAAGACCATGACGCTGGCTCAGCGGCTCTACGAGGCAGGCTACATCACCTACATGCGGACCGACTCCACCAACCTCTCCCGCGAGGCGGTGGATGGCGTGCGCGACTTCATCGATGAAGAGTACGGCGCGCGTTACCTGCCCGAGGCGCCCAATCGCTACTCCAGCAAGGAAGGCGCCCAGGAGGCTCACGAGGCGATCCGCCCCTCCGAAGTCGCTCGTCGGGCCACCGACCTTGCCGGCATGGAGCGCGATGCCGAACGCCTCTACGAGCTGATCTGGCGCCAGTTCGTGGCTTGCCAGATGACGCCCGCCGAGTACCTCTCATCGACCCTGACCGTGGCGATCGATGGCTATGAGCTGCGCGCCAAGGGCCGGGTGCTGAAGTTCGACGGCTATACCCGCGTCATGAAGCCCATGGGACGCAAGGACGAGGACCAGTCGCTGCCCGATCTCGCCGAGGGCGCGCCGCTGACTCTCGAGACACTGGACCCCCAGCAGCACTTCACCAAGCCGCCGGCTCGCTACACCGAGGCGAGCCTGGTCAAGGAGCTGGAGAAGAAGGGCATCGGCCGGCCATCGACCTATGCGGCGATCATCTCGACCATCCAGGACCGCGGCTACGTCAAGCTCGAGAACCGGCGTTTCTACGCCGAGAAACTCGGCGATATCGTCACCGAGCGACTCAAGGAGTCGTTCCCCGACCTGATGGACTACTCCTTCACCGCACGCATGGAGGACAGCCTCGACGAGGTGGCCGAAGGGGAGCGCCGCTGGCGCGAGCTGCTCGATGCCTTCTATGGCGAGTTCCGCGAGGAGCTCGATGAGGCGCAGAGCGAGGAGGGCATGCGCCCCAACCAGCCGGTGCCCACCGACATCGATTGCCCGAGCTGCGGGCGCAAGATGCAGATTCGCACCGCCTCGACGGGCGTCTTCCTGGGCTGCTCCGGCTACAACCTGCCGCCCAAGGAGCGCTGCAAGACCACCATCGACCTGCTGCTCGGCGACGAGGCGGTGGCCGCCGATGCCGACGAGGATGCCGAGACCGATGCGCTGCGGGCCAAGCAGCGCTGCCCGCGGTGCGGCACCGCCATGGATAGCTACCTGATCGACGAGACGCGCAAGCTGCACGTCTGCGGCAACAGCCCCGATTGCGAAGGCCACGAGGTCGAGCACGGACACTTCAAGATCAAGGGCTACGAAGGGCCGGTGATCGAGTGCGACAAGTGCGGCAGCGAGATGCAGCTCAAGAGCGGGCGTTTCGGCAAGTACTTCGGCTGCACCAGCGAGAGCTGCAAGAACACCCGCAAGCTGCTCAAGAGCGGCGAGGTGGCGCCGCCGAAGATGGATCCCATTGCCATGCCAGAGCTGGCCTGCCAGAAGGTCGAGGACCACTACGTGCTGCGTGATGGGGCCAGCGGCTTGTTCCTGGCGGCCAGCAAGTTCCCCAAGAATCGCGAGACCCGGCCGCCGCTGGTGATCGAGCTCAAGGCCCATGCCGAGGAGTTGCCGGACAAGTACCGCTACCTGCTCGATGCGCCCGATGCCGACCCGGACGGTCGTCCGGCCCAGATTCGCTTCTCGCGCAAGGCCAAGGCGCAGTTCCTGATGACCGAAGACAACGGCAAGGCCACCGGCTGGAAGGCCACCTTCGATGCCGGCAAGTGGCAGGTGGAGGATAAGCGCAAGTGACCCCGAGGGCCCGCACCAATCAGTTGCTCTATCAGGCCGAGTTGCTGCTGGCGACGCCCGGCGGCGATGACGAGCACGCCGAGGCGCGCCGCATGGCCGCCGAGGAGGGGGCGCTGGCGATGTTCGAGCTGGCGCTGGAGTCGTTGCTTCGTGAGGTGACCGAGCACGCCGGCCTCGAGCGCCACGACTGGCGTGAGCTGCTGGCGCCCGAGGGCGAGTCGTTGGCCGAACTCGAGCGGCTGCGCGGGCTGGTGCAGCGACCTGACAGCTGGCTGGCCCGGCTGCTATCCCGCTTCCAGGCGCTGCACGGCAGCGAGGGCGTGGCGCGCCGTACCAGCGGAGCGGCGCAGGGGCTGATCGCCGTGGGCAGCGCCGCCGCCCTGGGCGACGAACTGCGCGACTGCCTGGCGGCGGCCAAGCGCGAAATCACCGAACTGCGCCAGACCAGCGAGGAGTGGTGAGGCCGGGAGTCGCTGGCGTGCTCTTATCGTCACCTTGCGCGTCGATGGCGGCATGAGTGTCGACAGCGGCCGGTTTTCGAGTGCATTGATGAGGCCTGAATCGCCCCAGATATGTCGCTTTAAGGAGACGCCGGTTCCCGGAGAATGATATGGAGCGCGTGATCCGCCACTCAAACGGCGCCACTACGCCCTGGATGTCGGGTGTCGCGGCTGGGAGACATTTGCCGAGCGATGCCCGCATGGTTCACGAAAAGACCTCTCGGGCGCTGCACGGGAGGCTGGCTTGGAATCGCGTTCGGCTATCGACTGACACCCGATGCTGGGATGCGATATAACGACCCCTTCGATTTTGGTTAACGACACTCTTATGACGCATCCTCGAGCATCGCGGCCGCTTTTGACGCGGCGTCGTTTCGCCCTGCTGGCGCTGAGCCTGCCCTTCTGGTCGGCTTCCGCGCCGGCAGCCCTGATGAACGAGGTGCGGGGCGATTTCGCGGTACCCCGTTCGCCCGATGAGCTTTGGGTACTGGTCGATGATGCAGAAGAGCGCCTGAGCATCTTCCGCGGCGATCGCCTGGTGGAGAGTTTCTCGCCGATTTCCTTGGGGCGTGGAGGCGCCAGGTCCCAGCGTGTGGAAGGGGATCGCGTCACGCCGCTGGGCGAGTTCCGGGTGATGCGCTTCAATTACCACAGCAGGTATCGCACCTTCGTCGGGCTGGATTACCCGACCCCGACTCATGCGCGTATGGCCCTGGCGTCAGGGGTCTACAGCCAGCAGGACTACGACGACTACTTCAGCTACTACCGTCGACACGGTACACCGCCTCAAGAAACGGCGCTGGGTGGTTATATCGGTATCCATGGCGTCGGCGTGGCCGACCCGGAGATCCATCGCCGGTTTCATTGGACCAGTGGTTGCGTCGCGGTCACCGACCGTCAGATCGATACCCTGTCGTCGATGATCGACATTGGCACGCGGGTCGTCATCCGCTAGGCTTTACATGCGCTAAGGACGTTCTAGCCGGTAGGCGTGCGTCGCCACGAGAGGCGATACATTTGACGCCGCCGGCTTGCAGCAGGCATTGTTGCTGCAGTAGAAACTGCAACTAGCAGGACGCCTGGTCATCAGGCATCACCAATGTAGTACCAAGGAAGATCCAAGGAGAACACTATGACTCTCAAGACTACTCTGAAGCTGTCCGCCGCTGCCGCCTCTCTCGCCGTTCTGGCCGGTTGCGCCTCCTCTGGCGCCCTGGACGAGGTCCGTACGACTGCCGAGTCCGCTCAGGCTGATGCCGCCGAAGCCCGCAGCATCGCGAGCCAGGCGCAGAACACCGCCAACCAGGCGCAGCGCGACGCCCAGGCGGCTCTGCAGCTGTCGCAGAAGAACCGCGAAGAGATGAACCGCATGTTCGAGAGCTCCATGCGCAAGTAAGTCGGCAGTGCGCCGACCAGGTTTCAGACCTGGTGGTGCCACGACGGGCCACCCCTCGCAAGAGGGGTGGCCTTTTTTTGTCCGCTTCTCCGGTCACGCCGAACGATTGGCGTGGCCGCATGGCGGGCCGGGCGACGGGGTGTCGCACCGCAAGCGTTATGTCTTGCTCCTCTGCTGCGGTGCTAGCCGCACCGACTCATGTAAGAGATATCTGATCGTGGTGTAAGAATAGATGCATCTCTATGTAAGATTTCTTTTTTATCAATAGTTTAAGTTTTTGGTGAAAATTCGGCTCCTGTTCATGCCCTGTGTTCCTGCATACGCTTCCCTTAGCAAGACAGTCATCCTCATCCGGCATCGAACCCCCAGTGGTCAACGATGCTTCTGGAAAATAAAGAGGGGCATAACGATGGCAGGGAACACAGAGCTCAAGACGCGTCTCTCCCCCCTGACAGCGCTGGTGCTGGCGATCTCGCTGGCCGGTTGCAGCGGGAGCTCGGACATCTCTCAGCCGCTCGATGGCGGCAACGGTGGCATGGAATCCGGCGGCGGTGATGGCACCGATGGTGGCAATGGTTCCGGCGGTGGTAACGGCTCCGATGGTGGTGATGACCCCGGTGATGGGGGTGGTGGCGATGACCCCGGTGATGGGGGTGGTGGCGATGGCCCCGGTGATGGGGGTGGTGACGATGGTTCAGGCGATACGTCTACCAGCAGTGAGCGGGTCATTCGGGATGCCGCCGACGCCACGGGGGCGGTGGGCAACACCGTCACGACGCTGGGTGGCAAGATTCAGCAGGTGAATCCGCCCGTGGTCAGTAGCGTGACCGATGGTACCGGCCAGGTCGTCAAGGACTTGGGCGGCGGCGTCGACAGCCAGTCCTCGGGGCTACGTGATGGGCTCGGCAACCTCAGCGAGAACGACAATGCCCTGGGCACGACCCTTGGCGGCGCGACGGGGCTGGTGTCACAGGCCGGCAAGGCCGTCAGCAGCACGGGCGGCATCGTCGAGGGGCTGGGCTCCTTGCCGGTGCTGATGCAGGTGGAAGATGGCACCGGGGTGCTTGCCAGCGCGGGCGGCACGGTCGACCAGCTCGGCGCCACGATCACCGCGGTGGGTGATCGCCTGACCGTCACGCTGACCGACGAAGACGGCCATCTGTCGGGCCTGACGCGCGAGCTGACCGGTGTGGTCAGGCCGTTGGTCGTGAACCTGGAAGGCACCACGCAGCGACTCGGTGATGCACTGGTGGTCGGCCCCGTGGGGAGTCGCCTGTTGGGTAAAGCCGGGGGTGCCGTCGTGTTGCTGGGCGAACGACTGGGAGACAGGGTGAAGCTCGCAGGCGTCGGAGACCTGGTGACCTCCACCGGGCAGTTGGTGGACGATGCCGGTGGCCTCTTGTCCTCGAATGGTGGCAATGGCGACCTGCTGGGCGACGTCAGCGATGGTAACGGCGGCTTGCTGGACGGCGTGACCGGCGGCCTGCTGGTCGGTGGTGACGGCGGAATCGTCGGCGATGACGGCCTATTGGCGGGTGGCTTGTCTTCTGGCGGCGGCCTGCTCGGCGGTGACGGTGGTCTGCTTGGCGGTGTGACCGGTGGCGATGGTGGCCTGCTGGGCGGCGTGACCGGTGGCGATGGTGGCCTGCTGGGTGGCGTCACCGGCGGCGATGGTGGCCTGCTGGGTGGCGTGACCGGCGGCGATGGTGGCCTGCTGGGTGGCGTGACCGGCGGCGATGGTGGCCTGCTGGGCGGCGTGACCGGTGGCGATGGTGGCCTGCTGGGTGGCGTGACCGGTGGCGACGACGGTCTGTTGGGTGGCGTTACCGGCGGTGACGGTGCTCTGCTGGGCAGTGTGAGCGGTGGCGATGGTGCGGGTGGCGGCTCGCTGGGTGGCGATGGTGGCCTGCTCGGTGGTGTCTCCCATACCGTGGACGGCGTGACCGACGCCGTGGATGGCGTGAGCGGTGGCGCGCTGAGCGGTGTGACCGGCACCGTGGATGACCTGACGAGTGGCCAGTCGGGTGGCGGCGGCGTCGGTAAGGATGAGGCCGATGCCGGAAGCGATGCCGGCGGCGGAGGGCTGCTCGATAAGGTGGTCGGCGGTCTGCTGGGTCGGCCCTGATCCCGCTATCACGCCTTAGGTATTAGGGCCCGGCGAACGCCGGGCCCTTTTCCGTGTGGGCGCCTTGTGGCCGGCAGCGGCCGATGGGCGGCCTGAACGATCGTATTCATGCGCCCGCTCCATGGTTGCCATAGGGCATGAGATTTATACTAATCTGACTTCAGTCTTCGGTATGAAACGCTTCGATAAAGCGGCGAAGCCGGTGTGCCCAACGCTCACACGATAATGCTGCGACGGCGCATGGGGAACTGAATAAAACGCAGGGACAACAATATGATGCCAAGGTTAGGCGGGCACCGGGTGCAATGGGATGTCGTTCCGCTGATACTCGTATCGGTATGCGGGTTGTCATCGACCGACGCTCAGGCGGACGATCTACCGTCGTGGATCGACGAGCGTCAGCCGACCATGAGGCCTCCGGTTCAGGATGTGCTGGAGCGACAGCGTGACAGTGGTGGGGAGGTCAGCCTGCCCGGCGCCGCCGGCAGGATGAGCCCCGAGACACAGGTGCCGGTGGCCAGCGTCAGGATCCGTGGCGGGAGTGTCTTCGATCTGGATACCCTGAGCGCTCCTCTGCAGCCTCTCGTGGGGCAGCGGGTGGCCGTGAGTCGCCTGGTCGAGGCCGCGGAACAGATTACCCAACGCTACCAGGATGCAGGCTACCCGCTTTCCTACGCCTACCTCCCTGGCAACAACTTCCAGAACGATACCCTGACCGTGATCGTGGTCGAGGGATACATCGCCCGCACCGAGATCGCCGTGGAGGATACGGCGGTGGCCCAGCGCGTGGAACGTCTGGCGTCGCGGATGCTAGAAGAGCGCCCACTGACGCGCGAGACCTTCGAGCGTTACACGGGGCTTATCGAGCGCATTCCGGGAGCGCGTTTGAGCGTCAAGGCCGTCCGGCGCCACTACGTTGCGCGTCGAGCAACGCGAAAGTGATCGCATCGATGCGGGCCTGACGCTCGGCGGCGGTGACAAGAACGATACCCAGGTGATCGGCAACCTGGCCCTGCACAGTCACACCCCCTATGCGGAGACGCTCTCCTTCGCCTACCTGATGCCGGTCGATAACGACGATACCTTCTATGCGGCGCAGTATCGCCAGGAGCTTGGCACCGATGGCCTGCGCCTGACGATGAGCGCCCAGCGCTTCGAGGGGGACGAGGAAGAAACCGCCGTGGTGGGTGGGCTGCCCTATGAGGTGGCCCAAGAGAAGGAGCGCGACCGCTATCGCCTGGGCTTCGATTACCCGCTGGTGTTGGAGCGCCACCGTCTGTGGAACATCGCGGCTAATATTGAGCATCTCAATGAGACCGCCGACTATCGCTATCGCTCGGACATCGGCCCCGACCTGGTGGCGCGTCAGGAGCTGCGCTATTCGACCCTCGAACTAGGCACGCGTTATCGTCAGGGCAGTGCCGATCGGCGCCTCGAGGCGAGCGCCGAGGTACGCCAGGGCATCGACCTGGGCGCTAGCCGTACCACGTCGCGTGTGCGCAACGTCGTCAACGGCTTCCAGGGGGAGGGCATTGGTACAGAGGAGTTGAAGTTCACCCGCTTCGCGCTACAGGGCCGCTGGCTCGAGGCATTGACGCCGAGCCTGCGCCTGTCGATGCGCATGACGGGTTTCTGGTCGGAGGATGATCTACCGGCGCCGGAGCACGGCCAATACGGCGCCAGCCGTTTCGCGCGTGGTTACGACGACGGTGAGGCCGAAGGCGAGCGCGGTTATGCCGGCGAGGTCGAGCTGCGCTATCGCCATGCGCTAGCGTCTTCCTGGGCCTCGCATGTCGCGCCTTACCTGGTCGTGGACGGGGCGCATACCGAGTTCAACGGCAACGAGCTGGAATACGACCTGGCCTCGGTGGCGACCGGGTTCGAGCTAAGCCATGGCGATGTGTATCGCCTGGGGCTCGAGTATGCCTATCCCATCGGTGATCGTCCCGTGGAGGATGCGTCTCGGGAAGGGCGGATCAATGCGCGCCTGAGCTGGGACTTCGGCGGCTGAGACGTCGTGGGCTTGCCGGTACGCCACGGGTGACCCTGTTGCATGATGCCGTGATCACCCTGGGGCTGGCGCTGGGGGCGAGCGTCATCGTCCACCGGCGTGAACCCTTCGGTGTCGACGAGTGACGCGAAGCCTTCTGATCCGGCGGCCTCGGGCCGCGCGGCGCACAGGCACGAAGCCAGCCATGATGAGGGCCGGCATCGCACTGATGCGTCGTGATCGAAACTCGAAGGGGCCCGGCATTGCCGGGCCCCTTCGTTGTGCATACCGAGACGGTCGGGCGGCGTTAGCCCTGGGTCGTCTCGTTCGCCGTGGCCTCGGCGGAGACCAGCTCGAGTTGCTCGTAGAAGCGTGGCGCGGGCTCGGGTTTCGGCGGCTCCTCCAGGGCGACCGGCATGCCACCCGGCACCTCCACGACTTCGCGCAGGCGGGAGTAGTCGACCGGGTAATCGAGCCCTTCGATGCTGGCATCCACCTGGTCCAGCGCCTCGGTAACGCGCTGGATGGTGGCGCCTTGCTCGTCGTCCAGGTAGGGGTAGGCTTGGACGTAGAGGGTGTCATCGGCCCAGCCCAGCTTGAAGTTCTCGTTGATGATCCGTACCTGGGTGCCCACCGAGATTTGGTCGAACAGGGTCTCCACGTCGTCCGGCAGCATCCGCACGCAGCCATGCGTGACGCGCATGCCCACGCCTTCCGGCTTGTTGGTGCCGTGAATCAGGTAGCCGGGGATGCCGAGGCGCATCTTGCGGGTGCCCATGGGGTTGTCGGGCCCGGGTTTCACGACGCTCGGCAGCGGATTGCCGGCTTCTGCGTGCTCGCGGCGAATGGAGGCGGGCGGGTACCAGGCGGGATTGCTGACCTTCTGGGTGATGGTGGTCTTGCCCAGCGGCGTTTTCCAATCCTGGCGGCCCACGCCCAGCGGGTAGGTCTGGACGGTGCGTGGTTCGCCTTCCACGGCCGGCGGATAATAGTAGAGGCGCATCTCGGCGACGTTGATCACGATGCCGGTCTGCGGCGCATCGGGCAGGATGAATTGGCCGGGGATCGTCACTTCGGTGCCTTCGCCGGGATACCAGACGCTGACATCCGGATTGGCGCGCACCATGCTCTGGTAGCCGATACCGTGTTCATGGCCGATATCGATCAGGGTGTCTTCCTCATCGGCCTCGACGGTCGTGACCTCGCCGATCAGGTCGCCTTCCTCGGGCAGCATGTAATAGCCACGAGGCAGGTCCTCGTTGGCCTGCAGCGGGGCGGCGAGGGCGGCGGTCAGCCCGACCAGTAGGGTCGTGCGGGCCAGCGAGCCGTGTAGGGGAGCACAGGTCATCTTGGTCGTCTCGTCTGATGGATCGTGGACGTCCGCCTCGTGGCCGAGGCGGACACCCTTGGGCGTTAGAGTGCCCGAGCCGGCGTCGGTTCGCCAGTGGGACAGGATTACGGTTCGAGGCGCGAGGGTGTTCTCGTCTCTCGCTTCCTCGCCCCTGTCATGCCGCCTCGGCCTTGCGATTGAAGAGTCCGAGGAGTTCCTCGACCGTGCTGAAGCGGGCTTCCGGGTCGGCCATGTCGGCCTCGAAGCGTAGCGTGTCGGCCCCCTCCAGGCGGTAGCGCTCGGGCTGGCGCTGGATCAGCTCCACCAGGGTCAGCGGGTCGACGCCGGTGTGGCCGGCGAAGATCACTCGACCCTTCTCGGGGCCGGCCTCGAGGCGGGCGATGCCGAGTCGTTCGGCGCGCTGACGCAGGCGGGTCTGGCGCAACAGGGTCTTGACCGGCGTCGGCAGCAGGCCGAAACGGTCGATCAGCTCCACCTGCAGCTCCTTGAGCTCGGCCTCGTTCTCGGCGCCGGCGATACGCTTGTACATCACCAGGCGTTGCTGGATATCGTGGAGGTAGTCGTCGGGAATCAAGGCCGCTAGGTTGAGGCTGACTTCCACGCCTTCGTCGAGCGGCGCCTCGATATTGGGTGTCTTGCCTTCGCGAATCGCCTTCACCGCACGGTCGAGCATCTGCATGTAGAGGCTGTAGCCGAGCGCCTCCATCTGCCCGCTCTGCTCGTCGCCGAGCAGTTCGCCGGCGCCGCGGATCTCCATGTCGTGGCTGGCCAGGGTGAAGCCGGCGCCCAGGTCCTCGGCCTGGCTGATGGCTTCCAGGCGCTTGACGGCGTCGCGGCTCATGGCTCGCGGTGGCGGGGCCAGCAGGTAGGCGTAGGCCTGGTGGTGGCTGCGGCCGACCCGGCCACGCAACTGGTGCAGCTGGGCCAAGCCGAACTTGTCGGCGCGTTCGATGATGATGGTGTTGGCGCTGGGCACGTCGATGCCGGTCTCGATGATGGTCGAGCATACCAGCACGTTGAAGCGCTTATGGTAGAAGTCCGACATCACCCGTTCCAGGGCGCGTTCGGGCAGCTGGCCGTGGGCCACGCCGACCCGCGCCTCGGGGACCAGCGCACGCAGCGCCTCGGCGCTGGTCTCGATGGTCTTGACCTCGTTGTGCAGCAGGTAGACCTGGCCGCCACGCAGGATCTCGCGCAGCACCGCCTCCTTGATGACCGCCTCGTCGCGTTGCTGCACGAAGGTCTTCACCGATAGCCGCCGAGCCGGGGGTGTGGCGATGATCGACAGGTCGCGGATGCCACTCATGGCCATGTTGAGGGTGCGCGGAATCGGTGTGGCGGTGAGCGTCAGGATGTCGACCTCGGCGCGCAGGCCCTTCAGGCGCTCCTTCTGGGCGACCCCGAAACGGTGCTCCTCGTCGATCACGAGCAGGCCCATCTGGGGGAAGTGCATCGACTTGGAGAGCAGCTTGTGGGTGCCGATGACGATATCGGCCTGGCCGTCCTCGATGCGTTTGGTGGCGGCGCTCTGGCCCTGGCCGCCGGTGAAGCGCGAGACCAGCTCGATGTTCACCGCGGTATCGGCGAAGCGGTCGCGGAAGTTCTCGTAATGCTGGCGGGCGAGCAGGGTGGTGGGTACCAGCACCACCACCTGCCGGCCGGAGTGCACGGCCAGGAAGGCGGCGCGCATCGCCACCTCGGTCTTGCCGAAGCCGACGTCGCCGCACACCACGCGGTCCATGGGGCGCGGCGCGGTCATGTCACCGACCACCGATTCGATGGCGACGCGCTGATCGGGCGTTTCCTCGAAGGGGAAGCTGGCGGTGAAGCGGGCATAGTCGGCGTCGGGTGGCGCGCAGGCGAAGCCTTCCCGGGCCTCGCGGCGGGCATAGACGTCGAGCAGCTCGGCGGCGGTGTCGCGGATCTTCTCGGCGGCCTTCTTCCTGGCCTTGTCCCACTGGTCGGAGCCCAGCTTGTGCAGCGGTGCCAGCTCGTCGTCGACGCCGGCATAGCGCGAGATCAGGTGCAGGCTGTCCACCGGCACGTAGAGCCGGGCGCCATCGGCGTATTCCAGGGTGACGAATTCCGCCGCCTGGCCGCCGGCCTCGAGCGTCTCCAGGCCCTTGTAGCGGCCCACGCCATGGGCCTGGTGGACCACCGGCGCGCCGGGCTTGAGCTCGGCCAGGTGGCGAATGGCCAGTTCGTTGTCATCGGTGGCGCGCTCGCGGCGTCGGCTCTGGCGTACGACCTCGCCGTAGAGTTCGGTCTCGCCGATCACCGCGAGGTCCGGCGTCTCGAGCCATAGGCCGGCGTCGATGGTGCCCTCGGTGATGGCGGTGCGTGTCTCGCCGTCGAGGAAGGTGGCGAAGTCGTCGACATGGGGCAGGGCGAGGTTCAGCGGCGCCAGGGTCTCTTCCAGCGCCTCGCGGCGCCCGCGAGACTCGGCGACGAACAGTACCCGGGTGGCCTCGTGCGCGGCGAGGAAGTGCTCGAGCTCGGCCAGTGGGCGCTTGGCTCGAGCATTGATCGGCAGGCTAGGGGCCGGACGGGCGGCGGGCGTCACGGCGTGGCGATGCTCGGGGTCGTCGGTGAGCTCGACGCGCGGATGGCGCTTGATGGCGCCGAAGGCCTCGGCGACCGGCACGAAGGCGCGATGCGGCGGCAGCAGCGGTCGGGTGGGGTCGACGCCGAGGTTTTCATAGCGACTCTCAATCGCCGCCCAGTGGTGCTCGGCGGCCTCGAAGGCGCCAGGCAACAGCGCCACCCGGGTGCCTTCGGCCAGGTGCTCGAACAGCGTCGCCGTCTCATCGAAGAACAGCGGCAGGTACTGCTCGAGGCCGGGGGAGGGGATGCCCTTGAGGGCGTCCACATACAGCGGGCACTGCCGCGGGTCGACGTCGAACAGCGTCTCGAAGCCCTCACGGAAGCAGGCGATGGCGCCGCGCGACAAGGAGTATTCGTGGGCCGGCAGCAGCTCGATGCGCTCGACCCGGTCGGCGCTGCGCTGGGTGTCGGGGTCGAAGTGGCGCAGGGTGTCGATCTCGTCGTCGAACAGGTCGATGCGCAGCGGGGCATCGTAGCCCATCGGGAAGAGGTCGATCAGGGCGCCGCGCAGCGCGTATTCGCCGGGCTCGAAGACCGTCTCCACGGCGCGGTAACCGGCGCGGGAGAGGCGGTCGCGGAAGCCTTCGCGGTCGAGCGTCGTGCCCACTTCGAGGGTCATCACCCGGCCGGCGATATAGTCGACCGGCGGCAGCCGCTGCATCAGGGTGTTGATCGGCACCAACACGATGCCGTGCTCGCCATCCTGCAGGCAGCGCAGGGTGCGCAGGCGGGCCGAGACGATGTCCTGGTGCGGGGAGAAACTGTCGTAGGGCAGCGTCTCCCAGTCGGGGAAGGGCAGCACCGGCAGCCGCGAGTAGAAGGCCAGGTCGTTTTCGAGACGCTGGGCGGCGGCGGTGTCGGCGGTGATCACCAGCAGCGGGGCGTCCTCGGCGAGATGCGCCAGCGACAGCGCGGTCGCGCTGCCGGGAGGCGTCTGCCAGTAGAGGGTGTCGCGCAGGCCCGTCGGGCGAGGCGGGTCGAGAGGCGAGAAGGTCGGCATGGGCGTCGCTTGCATCGTGTCCAATGGGTGGCTTGGGGCATCATAACAGCCTGGCTGCGTCATGTAGTGAAACGCGAATTCCTGTAAATCCCCTACAGCGTCTGCGACCATCTCGAGATTGCCCTGCCGAGGTGGGCCCCGGATAATGCTCGACGAATCTCAACCCCACGGAGAGGCACCCACGTGAGCCAGCAACCCCACGATACCGTCTTCCAGGAGTGGCACGACAACCAGGCGCTCGCCGAGCAGATGATCCCGATGATCGGCAGCCTGTATCGCCACAATAACGTCGTGACCACCCTGTACGGTCGTTCGCTGTTCAATCGCAGCGTGATCCGCATCCTCAAGGACCATCGGTTCGTGCGCAAGGTCGAGGGCACCGAGCTGTCTGTCGAGGACACCTTCCCGCTGGTCAAGGCCATGGGTGAGCTGAACCTGGGGCCCGCTCACGTCGACGTGGGCAAGCTGGGCGTGGCCTACAAGAAGCAGGGCGGCGGCGATGCCGTGGCCTTCCTGCGCAAGGAGCTGGCCGAGATCGTCGATGGTCATGATATCGATACCGGCACCGGCGAGCCCAAGGACGTGGTGCTCTACGGCTTCGGCCGCATCGGCCGTATCCTGGCGCGGGTGCTGGTCGAGAAGGCCGGCGGCGGCAACCTGCTGCGCCTGCGCGCCATCGTGGTGCGCGGCCGCGGCGATATCGCCAAGGACCTCGAGAAGCGCGCCAGCCTGCTGCGTCGTGACAGCGTTCACGGCCCCTTCGAGGGCACCATCAGCATCGATGTCGAGGCGCGTACCCTGACCGCCAACGGTAACGTCATCCGGGTGATCTACGCCGACTCACCGGCCGAGATCGATTACACCGACTACGGCATCGACAACGCCGTGGTGGTCGATAACACCGGCATCTGGCGCGATGCGGATGGCCTGGGTCAACACCTGGCCTGCAAGGGCGTGGCCAAGGCGCTGCTGACCGCGCCGGGCAAGGGCGACGTCAAGAACATCGTGTATGGCATCAACCACCTGGACATCAATACCGATGATCGCATCATCTCGGCGGCGTCCTGCACCACCAATGCCATCGTGCCGGCCCTCAAGGCGCTCAATGACGAGTACGGCATCGATCACGGTCACGTCGAGACGGTGCACTCCTACACCAACGATCAGAACCTGATCGATAACTACCACAAGGGCGATCGTCGCGGCCGCAGTGCCCCGCTCAACATGGTGCTGACCGAGACCGGTGCCGCCAAGGCGGTCGCCAAGGCGCTGCCGGAGCTGGGCGGCAAGCTGACCGGCAATGCCATCCGTGTGCCGACGCCCAACGTCTCCATGGCGATCCTCAATCTGACCCTGGAGCGCGAGACCGACGTGGCGTCGCTCAACGACTATCTGCGTCGGATGTCGATCGATTCCGAGTACCAGAAGCAGATCGACTACGTCGACTCGCCCGAGGTGGTGTCCACCGACTTCGTCGGCAACCGGCATGCCGGCATCGTCGACGCTCAGGCGACGATCGCCAACGGCAAGCATGCCGTGCTCTACGTGTGGTATGACAACGAGTTCGGTTACAGCTGCCAGGTGATCCGCATCCTGCAGCACATCTCCAACGTGGCCTTCCGCAAGCTGCCCCGCGCCCAGGGCTAAACCCTTCCCCTTCGCGCCATCGCGCCCCGGCCAGCGGTCGGGGCGCCCGCCGTCATACCTTCGTTCAACGCTTTTTCAGCCCTCTGCGTGACACGTCGTTACTCGTCATCGGCGGGGTCGTATGACCTTCCGGCAGGTAGTCATTCCACTGGCTTCTCTTTATAATACGGGGGATTTTTCGGGGTGGTTCGAGCTCGCCTCGGGCCCGACTGGTTACATTCTGAACAAAATACAAGAATCCGATCCAATCGCACCCCTTTCCTTCGTATATCAGATCCATCAACTGGGCGAGACTATGATCGAAGTCAAGAAAGGCCTGGATCTCCCCATCACGGGAGCCCCGGAGCAGCGTGTCGAGGACGCGCGTCCGGTGCGCCATGTGGCGGTTCTCGGCACCGACTATATCGGCATGAAGCCGACCATGGAGGTCCGGGAAGGGGATAAGGTCAAACTGGGCGAACTGCTCTTCACGGACAAGAAGATCGATGGCGTTCGCTTCACGGCCCCGGCGGCCGGTGAGGTCGTCGCCATCCACCGCGGTGAGAAACGCAGGCTGCTGTCGGTGGTGATCAAGGTCGATGAGTCCGAAGAGGCGGTGGAGTTCAGCTCCCACGGCCGTGACAAGCTGGCCTCCCTGGAGCGACAGGCCGTGGTCGACCAGCTGCTCGAATCCGGCCTCTGGACCGCGCTGCGCACCCGTCCTTTCTCCCGCACCCCCGCCATCGATAGCGTGCCGAACGACATCTTTGTCACCGCCGTCGATACCCATCCGCTGTCCGCCGACCCCGCGACGATCGTCCAGGGCCAGTCCCAGGCCTTCGAAGACGGTCTCAAGGTGCTGACGCGACTGACCGAAGGCAAGGTGTTCCTGTGCACCGCACCGGGCGCTGAACTGCCTGGCGGTGATGTCCAGGGCGTGCAGACCGAAACCTTCGGCGGTGTGCATCCGGCCGGCCTGGTCGGGACCCATATCCATCATCTCTCGCCCGTGGGCCTGCAGAAGACGGTCTGGCACATCGGCTACCAGGATGTGATCGCCTTCGGCAAGCTGTTCACCGAAGGCAAGCTCGATGTCGAGCGGGTCGTGGCCGTGGGTGGCCCGCGCGCCGAGAAGCCGCGCCTGCTGCGCACTCGCCTGGGCGCGAACACCGAGGAGCTGCTGGCCGGCGAGGTCCGCGAGCCCGATGATACCCGGGTGATCTCCGGTTCGGTGTTCTCCGGCTTCGCCGTCGAGGGCAGCCTGCGTTACGTGGGTCGCTTCAACAGCCAGCTCAGTCTGCTGGAGGAGGGCAACAAGCGCGACTTCCTCGGCTGGCTGTCACCGGGTGCGAATCGCCACTCGGTGCTCGGCATCTACCTGTCGCGGATCAAGGGCCTGAAGAACTACGCGCCGACCACTTCCACCAATGGCTCCGAGCGTGCCATGGTGCCGGTGGGTGCCTACGAGGAAGTGATGCCGCTGGACATCCTGCCTACCCAGTTGCTGCGTTCGCTGATCGTCGGCGATATCGAGACCGCGATGGAGCTGGGTTGCCTGGAGCTGGATGAGGAGGACCTGGCGCTGTGCACCTACGTGTGCCCTGGCAAGTACGAATATGGTCCCATCCTGCGCGATAACCTCACCATGATCGAGAAAGAGGCCTGATGATGGGTATCCGACAGACACTCGACAATCTCGAGCCGCACTTTCACAAGGGCGGCAAGTACGAGAAGTTCTACCCGCTTTACGAGGCGGTGGACACCATCTTCTACACGCCGCCGAGCGTCGCCAAGACCACGGCTCACGTGCGTGATGGCATCGATCTGAAGCGCATCATGATCACGGTGTGGTTCTGCACCTTCCCGGCCATGATCTTCGGCATGTGGAACGCCGGCTGGCAGGCCAACGTGGCCATCGCCGACGGCTTCGGTGCCGCGGGCGGCTGGCGCGAAGCGATCGTCATGACGCTGGCCGGCGGCCACGATCCGGGCAGCCTGTGGGGCAACCTGGTGCTCGGCGCCACCTACTTCTTGCCGATCTACTTGGTGACCTTCGTGATCGGTGGCTTCTGGGAAGTGCTGTTCGCCATCAAGCGCGGCCATGAGGTCAACGAGGGCTTCTTCGTCACCTCGGTGCTGTATGCACTGATCCTGCCGGCGACCATTCCGCTGTGGCAGGTGGCGCTCGGCATTACCTTCGGCGTGGTCATCGGCAAGGAAATCTTCGGCGGTACCGGCAAGAACTTCCTCAACCCGGCGCTGACCGGCCGTGCTTTCCTGTACTTCGCCTATCCGGCGCAGATCTCCGGCGATGCCGTGTGGGTGCCGGCCGATGGTTATACCGGTGCCACCGCGCTGTCCACCGCCTTCCAGAACGGCATGAGCGCGTTGACCGACCAGTTCAGCTGGTGGGATGCCTTCCTTGGCTTCATCCCCGGCTCGGTCGGTGAGACCTCGACGCTGGCCATCCTGATCGGCGCGGCCGTGTTGCTGTGGACCAAGATCGCCTCCTGGCGAATCATGCTGGGCGTGTTCCTGGGTATGGTGGCGACCAGCCTGCTGTTCAACCTGATCGGCTCCGATACCAACGTCATGTTCGCCATGCCCTGGTACTGGCACCTGGTGATCGGCGGCTTCGCCTTCGGCATGGTGTTCATGGCCACCGATCCGGTGTCCGCCTCCATGACCAACCCGGGTCGCTTCATCTTCGGTGCGCTGATCGGTGTCATGACCGTGCTGATCCGTGTCGTCAACCCGGCCTTCCCGGAGGGCATCATGCTGGCGATCCTGTTCGCCAACTTGTTCGCTCCGCTGATCGACCACTTCTTTGTTCAGGCCAACATCAAACGCCGCCAGCAGCGGACCAGTGTGCCGGCCGAGGAGAACGCCTGATGGCACAGAGCAACAACTCCATCAAGAAGATCCTGACGGTGGCGTTCGCACTTTGCATCGTGTGTTCGGTGATCGTCTCCACCGCCGCGGTGGGCCTGCGTGCCAAGCAGGAGCTCAACCAGGAGCTGGATCGTAAGTCGAACATCCTCGACGTGGCGGGGCTCTATGAGCCTGGCACCGACATCGAGGAGGCCTTCAAGCAGGTCACGGCGCGGGTCGTCGACCTGCGCAACGGCGACTACTCCGACAAGTTCGACCCGCAGACCTACGACAGCTTCCAGGCGGCCAAGGATCCGGCGCAGTCCCGCACGCTCTCCGGAGAGCAGGACATCGCCGGGCTGTCGCGTCAGGAGAACTACAGCACCATCTACCTGGTGGGTGATGCCGACGACCCCGAGCAGGTCATCCTGCCGGTTCGTGGTCAGGGGCTGTGGGGCCTGATGCGTGGCTACCTCGCGGTGCGCGGTGACGGCAACACCATCGAAGGCATCACGTTCTACTCCCACGGCGAGACCCCGGGTCTCGGTGGTGAGGTCGACAATCCGCGCTGGAAGGCTCAGTGGGACGGCAAGGAAATCTTCGCCGACGGTGAGAGCGTTCAGCCGGACATCGCCCTGGTCAAGGGTGGAGCCAGCGACGCGACCGAGGTCGACGCGCTCTCCGGTGCCTCGCTGACCAGCAAGGGTGTCACCAACCTGCTGCAGTTCTGGCTGAGCCCCGAGGGCTTCGGTCAGTACCTCGCTCGCTTCCGTAGCGGTATCGAGCGTGACGCCATGCAGGACACCTCCACCGATACTGAAGGAGCCTGAAGATGTCTGCACCGACTGCCAAAGGCGTCCTGCTGACGCCGCTCTTCAAGAATAACCCCATCGCGCTGCAGATCCTGGGGATCTGCTCCGCGCTGGCGGTGACCAGCAGCATGAGCGTATCGCTGGTCATGTCGCTGGCGGTGATCTTCGTCACGGCGCTCTCGAACTTCTTCGTGTCGCTGATCCGCCACCACATCCCGTCGTCGATCCGCATCATCGTGCAGATGACCATCATCGCCTCGCTGGTGATCGTGGTGGACCAGATTCTCAAGGCCTATGCCTATGAGATGTCCAAGCAGCTATCGGTCTTCGTCGGCTTGATCATCACCAACTGCATCGTGATGGGCCGTGCCGAGGGCTTCGCCATGACCAACAGCCCGGGGCTGTCCTTCCTGGACGGCGTCGGCAACGGCATCGGCTATGGCTTCATCCTGATGACCGTCGGCTTCTTCCGCGAGCTGTTCGGCTCCGGCAGCGTGTTCGGCTTCACCGTGCTCGAAACCGTGCAGAACGGTGGCTGGTACGTGCCCAATGGCCTGATGCTGTTGCCGCCGTCGGCCTTCTTCATCATCGGCTTGATCATCTGGGTGCTGCGCGCCATCAACCCGGAGCAGGTCGAGGAGAACGAGTTCAAGATGAAGGAAAACACCCAGCCGAAGGAGGCCGTGTAAGATGGAACATTATCTCAGCCTGTTCGTCGCCTCGGTCTTCGTCGAGAACATGGCCCTGGCCTTCTTCCTGGGCATGTGTACCTTCCTGGCGGTGTCCAAGAAGGTATCCTCGGCCATCGGCTTGGGGATCGCGGTGATCGCGGTCCTGGTGATCACCGTGCCGGTCAACAACCTGCTGTTGACCTACCTGCTCGGCGAAGGGGCCCTGACCTGGACCGGTCTGGCCGGCGCCGAGAACATCGACCTGTCGTTCCTCGGCTTTCTCAGCTACATCGGCGTGATCGCCGCCATCGTGCAGATCATGGAGATGTTCCTCGACAAGTACGTGCCGGCGCTCTACAACGCGCTGGGCGTGTTCCTGCCGTTGATCACCGTGAACTGCGCGATCCTCGGGGCAACGCTGTTCATGTCCGAGCGTAACTACAACTTCGGCGAATCCGTGGTCTATGGCCTCGGCGCCGGAGTGGGCTGGGCACTGGCGATCACCGCCCTGGCCGGTATCCGCGAGAAGCTCAAGTACAGCGATGTGCCGGGCTCCCTGCAAGGGCTCGGTATCACCTTCATCACGGTGGGCCTGATGTCGCTGGGCTTCATGTCCTTCTCCGGCATCCAGCTCTGAGACGGCTTCCGGCGGCGCCTCGCGCCGCCGGTGACCAGGCAATGCTAGCAATAGGAACCCGACATGGTTGATACAACAGTCATCTTGCTCGGTGTGGTCATGTTCACCATGATCATCATCGGTCTGACGGCGGTGATCCTGGCCGCCCGCAGCAAGCTCGTCAGCACCGGGGACGTGACCATCGAGGTCAATGGCGACCCCGATCACACCCTGACCACCCAGGCCGGCGGCAAGCTGCTGAACACCCTGGCCGCCAACGGCATCTTCCTGTCCTCCGCGTGTGGTGGCGGCGGCTCCTGCGCCCAGTGCCGGTGCCGTGTGGGTGAGGGCGGCGGCTCCATCCTGCCCACCGAGGAGTCTCACTTCACCCTGCGCGAGAAGAAGGAAGGCTGGCGCCTGTCCTGCCAGGTACCGGTGAAGCAGGACATGAAGATCGAGGTCCCGGAAGAGGTCTTCGGCGTCAAGAAGTGGGAATGCGAGGTCATCGAGAACCCCAACGTCGCGACCTTCATCAAGGAGCTCAACCTGCGTCTGCCCGAGGGCGAGGACGTGGCCTTCCGTGCCGGCGGCTACGTGCAGCTGGTGGCGCCGTCCTATGACATCAAGTTCTCCGACTTCGATATCGAGGAAGAGTACCGGGGCGACTGGGAGAAGTTCGGCCTGTTCAACGTCTCCCACAAGAACGACGAGGAAATCATCCGGGCCTACTCGATGGCCAACTACCCGGAAGAGAAGGGCATCCTCAAGTTCAACATCCGTATCGCCACGCCGCCGCCCAACACCGGGCACCCGCCGGGCCTGATGTCTACCTACGCCTTCAGCCTGAAGGAGGGTGACAAGGTCGAGGTGATGGGGCCCTTCGGCGAATTCTTCGCCAAGGACAGCGATGCCGAGATGGTCTTCGTCGGTGGTGGTGCCGGCATGGCGCCGATGCGTAGTCATATCTTCGACCAGCTCAAGCGTCTCGACACCCAGCGCAAGATCTCCTTCTGGTACGGTGCGCGCTCCTGGCGCGAGACCTTCTACAACGAGGAGTATGACCAGCTGGCCGAGGAGCACGACAACTTCGAATGGCATCTGGCGCTGTCGGACCCGCAGGCAGAGGACAACTGGGAGGGGCCGACCGGCTTCATCCATAACGTCCTCTACGAGAACTACCTCAAGGACCATCCGGCTCCCGAGGACTGCGAGTACTACATGTGCGGGCCACCGATGATGAATGCCTCCGTGATCAAGCTGCTGCTGGATCTCGGTGTCGAGCCCGAGAACATCATGCTCGATGACTTCGGCGGCTGATGGCTCGCCGGCGACCGTCAGGGCTGGCCTTCGGGCCAGCCCTGTTCGGTTCCGCCGCCCGATATGCCGCCTTGGGGGCGGCATATCAGGCGACGGCCCTTTCGGGGCGAGCCCAGGGATCATCACGCCGTCGTTGTGGTCCCAATGGCAACACCCAGAGCGATATCGATGGAGATCCTATGAGCACCTTTCTCGTGGTACTGGCCTTCATGCTGGTGGTCATGACCGCCATGGCCGTCGGCGTCATCCTTGGCCAGAAGCCGATCGCCGGCACCTGCGGCGGGCTCAACAAGCTCGGCCTCAAGGAAGGCTGCGAGGTCTGTGGCGGCAAGGACAAGGTCTGTGAAGAAGAGAGTCGCAAGCAGGGCGGTGCCCGCCGCCGCAGCGACGAGAGCCGTGGCGCGGACCTGGGGTACGACGCGGCACGCCGCTAAAGTGCGAGCATGTGAGCAGCGAGAGGCGAGGGGCCGCACGGCAAGGGGCTCCTCGCCTCTTGCGTTGTGGCCTGGAAAATCACTCGTCTTCGCCTTTTTCAGGATAACAGGAGATCGAAGGCTTCATGGCAGTCCATAACTACGATGTGGTGGTGATCGGCACCGGGCCGGCTGGCGAGAGCGCCGCCATCAATGCCGCCAAGCATGGCCAGCGCGTGGCGGTGATAGAGAAGCAGCCCGTGGTGGGGGGCAACTGCACCCATTGGGGCACGATCCCCTCCAAGGCGCTGCGCCACCAGGTCAAGCAGATCCTGTCCTTCAACACCAATCGTATGTTCCGTGACATCGGCGAACCGCGCTGGTTCTCGTTTCCCCGGGTGATGGAACGCTCCCGCGTGACCATCGACCAGCAGGTCGAGATGCGGACCAATTTCTATGCGCGCAACCGTATCGACCTGTTCGGCGGCGTGGCACGCTTCAAGGATGCACATACCCTGGTGGTGCGTGGCGAGGGTGAGCACAGCGAGGAGCTGGTGGCCAAGCGCATCATCATCGCCACGGGCTCGCGGCCCTATCGGCCGGCGGATATCGACTTCCGGCATCCGCGCATCTACTGCTCCGACACCATCCTCGGCCTCAACCATACGCCGCGCACCATGATCATCTTCGGGGCGGGGGTGATCGGTTGTGAATATGCCTCGATCTTCTCGGGGCTCGGCCTCAAGGTCGACCTGATCAACAGCCGCGATAGCCTGCTGTCCTTCCTCGACGACGAAATCAGCGATGCGCTGTCCTATCACCTGCGCAAGCACGGGGTGTTGATTCGCCATAACGAGGAGTATGAGCGGGTCGAGGGCGACGAGTCGGGCGTGACCGTGTACCTGAAGTCCGGCAAGCGGCTGCGCGCCGATGCCTTCCTGTGGGCCAATGGCCGTACCGGCAACACCGATCAACTGGGGCTGGAGGAAGTCGGCCTAGAGGCCAACGGCCGCGGGCAACTTCAGGTCGATGACCATTACCGCACGGCGATCCCGCACATCTATGCGGCGGGCGACGTCATCGGCTGGCCGAGCCTCGCCAGCGCCGCCTATGATCAGGGCCTGAATGCCTGTGACGGGCTGCTCGACCGCGAGTATCGCTTCGTCAGCGAGGTGCCGACCGGCATCTATACCATCCCGGAGATCAGTTCCTTCGGCCGCAACGAGCGCGAGTTGACCGAGGCCAAGGTGCCCTATGAGGTGGCGCAGGCCTTCTTCAAGGACACCGCCCGGGCCCAGATCACCGGCGATACCGTGGGTATGCTGAAGATCCTGTTCGACCAGGACACCCTGGAGATCTACGGCATCCACTGCTTCGGTGACCAGGCCTCGGAGATCGTCCACATCGGCCAGGCCATCATGCAGCAGGCGGGTGCCGCTAACAGCCTCGAGTACTTCGTCAGCACGACGTTCAACTATCCCACCATGGCCGAGGCCTACCGAGTCGCGGCGCAGAACGGGCTGAATCGAGTGTTCTGATGCCTCGGGCCCGCCCCGATGCCCCGACGTGTCGGGGCATCGGGGCAACGCCGAGCACCCGGTCAGCGTGGTGCGTCGAGATCGCGCCCGTAGCAGGGGGAGGAGGCGGGCTCGCGGTCGCTGGCATCTTCCTCTTCCAGCGCCTTGAGCAGCGCCTCGCGCAGGAGCGGCAGGTAAGAATCCTCGAGGTCGCGAACCGCCGAGAGCAGCGTCAGGCGCCCGGACCGGGCGCGCCGCATCAACGGTGTCAGCGCCTCGGGGTGGTCGCGCAGTTCGCCCCGATAGCGAACCGCGAAGACGCTGGCACTGATCTCGCCTTCGTGGAGCTGGCGCCTGAGGGTGGGTGACGGCGAGGCATCGCGATACCAGTCGGTCAGTTCGAGCACTTCGCGGCGTTTGCCACGAGGCCACAGGCGGTCGACCAGCACCCGGGCACCATCGTCGGGCTCGATGGCCTGATAGACGCGTTTGAGGACGATCTCCAGGCTCATGGCGCGTTCTCCGTCTCCAGCGCCTGTTGCTCCTGACGGGCGCGTGACTGCCAGGGGCCGGGCAGCGCGGCGGCGCGCGACAGCGCCTCACGGGCGGTGTCGAGCCGCCCCTGTTCGCTGGCGATCAGTCCTAGGTTCAGCCACGCCGGGGCGAACTCGGAGTCCGCCGTCACGGCCTCTCGAAAGGCCGCCATGGCACCCTCGGCGTCGCCGCCGGCATGGCGCGCGTTCCCCAGGGCGAAGCGTACGGTGGCGGCGTGGGGATGGCGCTCGGCCAGGGCCTGCCAGGCGGGAAGCGCCGCCTGGCTGCCGTTCAGGGCCTCGAAATCGGCGATGGCGCGGGTCGCCGTGTCGAGGTTGTCGCCGGCCGGCAGTTCACCCGGCGGAAGGGCGACGAAGGCCCAGCGTTCACTGCGTGCCCAGGTGGCGTTGAAGCGCGCGAAATCGACGGAGCGCCGTGGCGTCATGCCGGTATGCAGCACGAGTTCCTCGGCCGGCAGGTCGTAGCCGATGGCGACGGCATAATGCCACTGGGGAAAGGCCGGCAGCGAGAGGTTCTGCATCACCACCACCGGGTGATCGGCGGCCAGCTCGTCGAGCAGCGCCGCGAACTCGCCCTCGATCCGGAAGGGGATCAGCCCGTGGCGACGCACCGTGGCCAGCATCTCGGGTTGCACGCTGCCCTGGCGGTCGGGCAGGAAGACCTGGGGAATCAGCGTGTCCACGCTCACCTCGCGTCCGCCGGCCGCGAGGGACATGGCCAGCGCCGCCGGGCCGCACTGATACTTGCGCTGGCCGTGGAAGGGTACGCTCTCATTGAAGGCTTGTGACGGCAGCGCCTGGCGAGTGGCGGGCGAGAGCTGCGGGGTCGTCGCGCAGCCCGTCAGCAACAGTAGGATCAACACCAGTACAAGAACGCCCGCAGGGCGGGCGTTCTTGTGTCCGGCTGATGAAAACAGACCGGTCATCGGGGGCTCCCGGCTTAGCGGGTGAAGGGATAGACGTCGGTGAGGCCCAGGATGTCGGTCACCAGCAGGATGATGAAGACCGCGAACAGGGCGCCGACGACGCTGGCACCGGCGGGCATCTGATCGAGTCGATCGGCCATCTGGCTGGCTTCGGCGTCGGACAGCGCGGCCACGCGGTTTTCGACTTCGCTGGGAGAGACGCCTTGCAGCAACAGTTGCTGCTGCACGTCCTCGCGGGCCAGGACGCGGCGGATCTTGTCGCGATCCTGCTGGCTGGTCTGGGCATCGAGGACGCTGGTGGTGCCGACCAGGTCTTGTCCCGCGGCCGGTGCGGCGGCCATGGCCGGCAGGCTGCCGACGACCAGGGCGAGGATCAGGAGCGGGCTTAAGAGTCGGGTGAGTCGCTTCATGGAGTGATTCCTTGTGTTTCGGGATGATCCGGCTCGGTGTCGCTCCACATGGGCATCCTTGCACCATGCCGATGGCGATGTGTCGACAGTATAGAGGATAAGTGACGGTCGTTTCACGCTGGAACGTTGATTTCCAAGCGTTTGCGTCCACCCTTCCGGCGGCGATGAAGGCCGCCGGGAAGCGGCCTCGATTCAGCCGACGCGATACGAATCGGGCGACTCGGCGAGCAGGCCGCGCCCACCGGCAAGCGTCAGGGCCAGGTCGTGAAGCCCCTCCCACAGCGGAATCGCGCTCGCCCCCTTGATCGCCAGGTCGAGGCGTTGGGCGAACAGCAGCAGCTTGTGCAGGCGCTTCATGGGCAGGCGTTTCAGCGCCTGCTGGTAGGCGGGGCGGCGCTTGTCGAAGATCGGCGGCTTCTGGGCCTTGCAGGCATGCTCCAGGCTCTGGCCCTGGTCGAGGTGCTGATGCAGCGAGAGCAGCAGCCGCAGCTCGCGGGACAGCGCCCACAGCACGATGGGCGGTTCCACGCCTTCGCCACGCAGCCCGCTCATGATGCGCGAGACCCGCGCGCGCTCGCCCTTGAGACAGGCATCCATCAGCGTGAAGACGTCGAAGCGAGCGCTGTCCTCCACCCCGGCGGTGACCTGCTGGGGCGATATGCGCGCGCCCGGCGGCGAGAGCAACGAGAGTTTCTGCAGTTCCTGGTCGGCGGCCAGCAGGTTGCCCTCGATGCGCTCGCCGAGCAGGCGCGCGGCATCGAGGTCGAGGTTCAGGCCGTGGTGCGAGGCGCGGTCGCGCAGCCAGAAGTGCAGGCGCGAGACGTCTACCGGCCACACCGGCACGAATAGCCCCGCCTTGTCGAGGGCCTTGAACCAGGCGCTCTTCTGCTCGCGGTAGTCGAGCTTGCCGGCGGCGATCAACAGCACGTTGTCGCTGTCGGCCATGCCCTCGGCGTACTCGCGTAGCGCCTTGGCGCCTTCCTGGCCGGGCTTGCCATTACCCAGGCGCAGCTCGATCAGCTTGCGCGAGGCGAACAGCGACAGGCTGGCGGAGGCCTCGGTGAGTCGCCCCCAGGCGAAGTTGGCCTCGACGTGAAGCACTTCGCGCTCCTCGATGCCCGCCTGGCGCGCCGCGCCGCGTACCGCATCGCAGGCCTCGCGGTGTTGCAGGGGTTCATCGCCGGCGACGATCACTACCTTCGGTAGCGACTTGGCCAGCGCGCCGTCGAGCTTGTCGGGAAAGACCTTCACATCGGACCTCAGGTCGGGGGCAGGGCGCGCAGCCGGTCCATCAGGCGGCGTACGGCCTCGCGGCGCAGCCGCTCGGTGGCCGCCTCGCGCAGCTCGTCGCCGACCAGCAGGTTATCGTCGCTGACCGAGAAGCGCTCGCTGACCTCCAGGATCTGCTGGTTGAGGCGGTAGGCGCCGTCGGCGCGGCGCTGCACCGAGAAGGGCACGCTCAGGGTCAGTTCACGTTCCTGGCTGCCGGACTCGAGCACACCGAGCCGCTGCTCCTCGACGCGTTCGGTGCCGAGGTTGAGCACGCTGGGCGCCGCCTCGCGGACCGCCACGCCCGCGGCCTCGAGCCGTCGGGCGGCCAACCGCGAGAACGCGTCGTCGGCGCCCGCGATGGCCAGGGACTCGAGGTCCAGCGCCTGCTGGTCGAAGCCGCGTAGCCGGAAGCCGCAGCCGCCGAGGGTGAGGCCGGCGACGCCGGCCAGGGTGAAGCGCAGGAAGTCACGCCGTTGCATTGGGCTCTCTCCTTGGCCGCCGGTCGGCTCAGCCGACCACGATGTTGACCAGTTTGCCGGGGACCACGATGACCTTGCGCACCGTCTTGCCTTCGAGGTGGCGCTGGACGTTCTCGGCGGCCATGGCCTGTGCCTCGATGGCCGCCTTGTCGGCGTCGGTGGGGACGTCGAGGCGGGCGCGCAGTTTGCCGTTGACCTGCACCACCAGCTCGAGGGTGTCGCGGGCCAGTGCGGCTTGATCGGCGACCGGCCAGGCGGCATCGATGGCCGGTTCGTCATGGCCCAGCTGAGCCCACAGGGCGTGGCAGGCATGCGGTACGATCGGGGCTAGCAGCAACACGCAGGCTTCGACGGCCTCGCGGGCCACGGCGAGGCCCAGCGGCGTGGTGTCGTCGAAGCGCCCGAGGGCGTTGGTGAGTTCCATCACCGCGGCGATGGCGGTGTTGAAGGTGGTGCGCCGGCCGATGTCATCGCTGGCCTTATGGATGGTCTCATGCGTCTTGCGGCGCAGCTCGCGCTGGGGCTCGGAGAGGGCCTCGACATCGAGCTCGCCGGGGGTGCCGGCGGCGAGATGCTCGGCCACCAGCCGCCACAGCCGCTTGAGGAAGCGATGCGCGCCCTCGACCCCGGAGTCGGACCACTCGAGGGACTGCTCGGGGGGCGCGGCGAACATCATGAACAGGCGCACGGTGTCGGCGCCGAAGCGATCGATCATCGCCTGGGGATCGACACCATTGTTCTTCGACTTGGACATCTTCTCGATGCCGCCCATTTCTACCGGCTGACCGTCGTCCTCGAGCACGGCGCTGAGCGGCCGGCCCTTGTCATCGCGCTGGACGCTGACATCGGCGGGGTTGAACCAGGCCTTGCCGCCGTTGTCTTCGGGGCGGTAGAAGGTCTCGGCGATCACCATGCCTTGGGTCAACAGGCGTTTGAACGGCTCGTCGGACTCGATCAGGCCGAAATCGCGCATCAGCTTGTGGAAGAAGCGCGCATACAGCAGGTGCAGGATGGCGTGCTCGATGCCGCCGATGTACAGGTCGACCGGCAGCCAATGGTTGGCGCGTTCGTCGAGCATGGCCTCCGGATTGTCGGCGCAGGCGAAGCGCGCGTAGTACCAGGAAGATTCCATGAAGGTGTCGAAGGTGTCGGTCTCGCGCACCCAGCCATCGCCCAGATCAGAGAACTCGGGCATCTTCTTGAGCGGCGAGCCGGAGGCATCGACGGTGACCTCCATGGGCAGTTCCACCGGCAGCTCGTCGTCGCTGAGCGGCACGGTCTGGCCTTCGGGGCCGTACTTGACCGGAATCGGCGCGCCCCAGTAACGCTGACGAGCCACGCCCCAGTCACGCAGGCGGAAGTTGGTCTTGACCTCGCCGTGGCCCTGCTCGACCAGTCGTGCGGCGATGGCATCGAAGGCGGCCTGGAAGTCGAGGCCGTCGAACTCGCCGGAGTTGATCAGCGTGCCGTGCTCGTCATGGGCCCCTGCGCTCAGGTTCGGGGCCTGGCCATCGTCGCCGGCGATCACCGGCTCGATGGGCAGGCCGTACTGGGTGGCGAACTCCCAGTCACGCTGGTCGTGGGCGGGCACCGCCATCACCGCGCCGGTACCGAACTCCATGAGCACGAAGTTGGCGACATAGACCGGTACGCGCCGCCCGGTGAGCGGATGCACGGCTTGGTAGCCGGTGGCCATGCCCTTCTTTTGCTTGGTGGCGAGCTCTGCCTCGGAGGTGCCGCCATGGGCACACTCCTCGAGGAAGGCGCCCATCTCGGGGTTGCCCTCGGCGGCGGTTCGGGCCAGGGGGTGGCCGGCGGCCACGGCGACGTAGGTCACGCCCAGCAGGGTGTCGGGGCGGGTGGTATAGACGCGCAGTGGTTCCAGGGCGTTGTCGCTGTGGTCGGCGATGTCGAAGGCCAGCTCGACGCCCCGTGACTTGCCGATCCAGTTGCGCTGCATGGTCTTGACCTGCTCGGGCCAGTCGACCTGGTCGAGATCCGACAGCAGCTCCTCGGCGTAGTCGGTGATCTTCAAGAACCACAGCGGGATGTCCTTGCGCTCCACCGGCGCGCCGGAGCGCCAGCCGCAGCCGTCGATCACCTGCTCGTTGGCCAGCACCGTCTGGTCGACCGGGTCCCAGTTGACCGTGGACATCTTCTTGTAGACCAGGCCCTGCTCGACGAGCTTGGTGAAGAACCACTGCTCCCAGCGGTAATAGTCGCTGTCACAGGTGGCGAACTCGCGATCCCAGTCGTAGGCGAAGCCCAGCGCCTTGAGCTGGCGACGCATGTAGTCGATGTTCTGGTAGGTCCACTCGCCCGGCGGTACCCGGTTCTTGATGGCGGCGTTCTCCGCGGGCATGCCGAAGGCGTCCCAGCCCATCGGCTGCAGCACGTTCTTGCCCTGCATGCGCTGGAAGCGGGAGACCACGTCGCCGATGGTGTAGTTGCGCACATGCCCCATGTGTAGCTTGCCGCTGGGGTAGGGGAACATCGACAGGCAGTAGAATTTTTCGCGACTGGCGTCTTCCACGGCCTTGAAACAGGCGTTCTTCTCCCAGTATTGCTGGGCGTCGCGTTCGATTTCTTGGGGCTGGTATTGTGCGTCCATCGCTGTCTTCGGGTACCTTGCTAGTCGAGAGCAACGCGCGTGGCGCTGCGCATGTCCGCGGGCCTTGTCTAGCGTCAGGGGTGTCCTCATACACGGAGGAAAGCCCTTGATTCGCCGACGGCGTATCGTCTAAATGGAAGAACCTCAGGGGCGCAAGGATACCCCAGCACGACGGGCGCCGGCTACGGTGCCGGCGTCGTGGCGCCGAGACTGACAGGATGCGGACGGGAGAACACCGATGAGCGACCAACAGCACCAGCCACATCAGGACCATCGCCTCAAGGACGCCTACGAACGCGTGCTGGAGCGGCTCAAGGAGGGCGCCGGCGAGCTGAACCGGGAGTCGCTGCAGCAGGAGCTCGACGAGGCGGTCGAGTTCGAGGCCGATGTCGAGGACTTCACCCGTGATGAGCTCTCGTTGTTGCGCGCCTGGGTCGATCGCGACCTCAAGGAGATGCGGCGTTACTTCAACGCGGGCGGGCATAGCGTGGCCCACTGGCTGGGCATCGACCTGTCGGTGCTGTCGCGCCGGGTGGTGGAGTCGCTGCTCTCGATCGCCGATCGCAGCCAGGTCGAGCGTTCACGCCTGGAAGACGACCTGGAGGCCTCGCGGGCCGACTACACCGCCGGCGAGCTGGCCGTGCCCGGGCGCATGGCCTGCACGCACTGCGATGCCATCGTCGAGCTGCCCGGGGTGGTCCGCCTCGAGCCCTGCCACCAGTGTGGCCACCGCTACTTCGTGCGTGCCCCGCTGGATTGATTCCGCGCCCCCCTGAGCCTCAGGGGGCGTCTCCCTACGCGCATGGCCTGACGTCGTGGACGGCCTAGGCCGCGGCCAGCCAGGCGATCATCGCCACCACCAGGGCGGCCATGATCAGGGCGTAGCGCAGGTTCTCGCGCATCATCAGTGTGCCGCTGACGCCGTAGCGGCCCTGCAACGACAGGTTGATGCCCGACAACGGCCCGACGCTGGTGCCCACCGCCCAGGCGGCCAGCGCGGTGAAGGCGAACAGCGTCTGTTCCGATGCTGCCAGGTCGAGTACCGAGGCCAGCACCGAGACGCCGATGATCGGGTGAAGCCCGGCCACGGCACTGGCCACGATGGCCAGGAAGCTGGCGATCGCCGCGCCGCTGCCGAAGGCCTCGAACAGCGTCCAGCCTCCTGGGGTGGCGGCCTCGGCCAGGGTCGAGAGCCCCTCCGTCAGCAGCCCCGCACACAGGAACAGCGAGATCTCGCCACGCATGGCCGGCAGCCGGGTGAGGGTATGCTGGCGCAGGCGGCCGGCGGTCCCGTGCAGGCCGCGGGGCAGGTGGGTCAAAAGCGCCACGCCAGGCATCAGGAAGGTGATGATGGCGACGATCGACAGCTCCGGTGTCAACCCGAAGTGAAAGACCATCACCAGCGTGCCCATGAGCACCGGCAGCAGCAGGCTTCGCGGTGACATCGAGAAGCCTGCGGTGTCAGCGAGGTCGAAGCGGCGCGGCAGCTCGACCAGCGTCACCAGCCCGGCACACAGCGCCAACGGCAGGCCGTGGGCCAGCACGGTGGCGTAGTCCATCGCCGGCGCCAGGGTGATGACGATGCCCATGGAGGCGAAGAAGGGTGACCACAGCGCGGCGCTGGAAAGCCCCCGGTTGAGGGCCAGCAACTGGGGCGTGGTCAGCGGCGCGCGACGCGCCAGGCGGTCGCCGACCATGAACACCGTCGACAGGTTGAGGATGGTGCCGAGCAGATGCACGCCGAGCCAGGTGCCGACCAGGCCGCGCCGGCCGGTGACCGGGGCGCCGGGGCTGCGAGAACCGCCACGCCGGTTGCCGATCAGGCCGATGAAGCTGACCCCCACCAGCATCGCCACCACCTGAGTGTTGCCGTCCAGCAGGCTCGACCATTCCAGGCTGGCGCCGTAGCCCAGCGCCGCGATCAGCAGCAGGACGATGCCGAGGCCGGCCAGCAGTTCCGCCTGGCGTCGGTTGCGGCGGGGCAAGTCGGGCCACAGCAGGGCGGCGCCCAGCCACAGCGCGGGGCCAGTGAGCGCCTCGGCGGCGGGGTATCCGCCCAGGCCGATGATTCGCGAGAGCAGGCCAGCAAGGATCGCCAGCCCGGCAAGGGCATGACGGGAGCCGATCCGGGGCGTGGTCGCATCGGCGAGAGGGGCGGGCATGGCATGGGTTCCTGGCTGGCGGCGGATGGAGGGCGATGGAAACATAGCATCCTAAGCAAGATGCTCGGCCGCCTCAAGCTGCGCTCAATCCCGGCGTGGCAGGTGGCGAAGCGGTAATACCGGCGCATCACGGGACTGCAGGCGGTCCTGACTGGGTGCGCAGTCGAAGAAGCGGCGATAGGCGCGGGAAAAGTGTTCCAGGGAGCCGAAGCCGGCGCTGGTCGCCACCTGGGCAACGCCGAGATCGGTCTGCTGGAGCAGCCGATGGGCGCGGTTGATGCGCAGCCAAAGATAGTATCGCTTGGGCGTGACGCCGAGCTCGGCCTTGAAGCGCCGTTCGAGCTGGCGCACAGAGAGTCCGACCTGCTCGGCCAGCTCGGCGCTGCTCAGCGGCGCTTCGATGGCCCGGCGCATCAGCCGGACCACGCGACGCATCTGGGCCGACGTTTGGGAACGGTGCTCCGGTGCGGCGGCCAGTTGGATGGCGTCGCCCGGGCGCTGGCGGCGTTCCAGCAGATGGTTGCGCAGTTCCTCCATCAGCGGCGCCTCGACCCGGGTGGCCAGCCAGGCCAGCATCATGTCGAGCACCGCCGTGCCACCGGCGCAGGTCAGGCGATCTCCGTCCAGGGTGTAGAGTTCGCCCTCGGCGTCTACCCGGGGATAGAGCTCGCGGAAGCCCTCCAGGTTGTCCCAGTGCACCGCCGCCCGTCGTCCGTCGAGCAGGCCCGCCGTAGCCAGCACCTCGCTGCCCATCTCGATGCCGCCGAGGGTGGCGCCGGCGGCGGCGCAGTGGCGCAGCCACATGGCCAGAGGTCGATCGCCGGTGAGCACCTTGGTCTCGAAGCTCGCCAGTACCAGCACCCCGTCCAGCTCGGTGGGCGCCGGCCAGTCCGCTTCCACGTTCAACGGCACGCCGTTGGAGGCCGAAATCGTTGGCTCACCGCCCAGCAGCCGCCATTCGAAGAGCGGCTCCTGGGCCAGCCAGTTGACGATGAACAGCGGATCCAGCAATGCCCCCAGGCCGGCGAAGGAGAACTGCGGCTGCAGCAGGATGCCGAGCCGATACGGCGGCGAGGCGGCAGCGGGAGTGTCGGGCATGGCGTGGTCTCAGCTCCGGTAGTCGTCGCCTTCCTTGTCGAGGAGGCGCATCAGCGCCGCAAAGTGGGCCTGGGGAGCGCCCGACTGGGCATGAACGTCCCATTGGGCTGCGGTCTTGCGGGCCACCTCCGGCGTCACGGGAGCCAGCGGCAGGCCGCTGGCCCGGGCCACCAGGTAGGAGCGGCAGGCGCGCTCGAAATAATAGAGGTTATCGAAGGCCCCGGCGACATCGGCACCGGTGGCGATCACGCCGTGGTTGCCCAGCAGCAGGATCGGCGCCGCGCCGGCCAGCCGGCCCAGGCGCTCGGCCTCGTCGTCCAGGCCCATGCCGTCGAAGCCGCGGTCGACCACCATGCGCTCGAAGAAGCGCATGGCGTTCTGCTCCACCGGCGGCAGCTCGGGCTCGGCCAGGCACGCCAGGGCGGTGGCGTAGAGCGAGTGGGTGTGCAGGATGCAGCCCACCGCGTGGCCTTGTCGATGCATGGCGCCGTGGATGGCCCAGGCGGTGGGGTCGAGGCCCGCGGGGCGCGTGTCGCCCCGGGCCTCGACCTCCAGCAGGTCGCTGGCGCGCAGCTCGGCGAAGTGGCGGCCCGCGGGGTTGATCAGGAAGCGCTCGCCGGCCTCGTCGGTGGCCAGGCTGCAGTGGTTGGCGGTGGCCTCGTGCAGGTCCAGCCGGGCCAGCCAGCGCAGGGCGCCGGCCAGCTGTTCCCGGGGCGTGCCCGGGACCTCGGGGATATCGCTCATGGTGAGCTCCTCGCTCAGTAGTGGATCCAGCGGGTCTTCAGCGCCATGTACTTGCGCATGCCGGCCAGCTCGTAGTCGCGGCCGATGCCCGACTCCTTCATGCCGCCGAAGGGCGTCTGGGGGCTCACCGCGTCGACGCCGTTGACCGTCACCGTGCCCGCTTGCAGGGCATCGCACTGGCGGTGGGCGCGGCCCAGGTCGGCGGTCCACAGCGAGGCGGCCAGGCCGTAGCGGCTGTCGTTGGCCAGTGCCACGCCCTCGGCCTCGTCGGCGAAGCGACTCACCGACAGCACCGGGCCGAAGATCTCCTCGTGGAACAGCCGATGCTCGGGGGTGACACCGGTGAACACCGTGGGCGCCACGAAGAGCTCGCCGCCGGCGGCCCTCAGCGGCTCGCCGCCGTGGCGCAGGGTGGCTTCTCGCCGGCCGATGGCCAGATAGTCGCAAACCTTATCGAACTGGCTGCGGCTGACCAAGGGGCCGAGGCGGGTGGCCGGATCCAGGGGGTCGTCGGGGACCAGGTTCGTCAGGCGCGCGTCCAGGGCCTCGAGGAAGGCGTCGTGGATGCCGTCCTGGAGCAGCAGCCGCGAATGGGCCGAGCAGACCTGGCCGGCGTGGGTGAAGATCCCGGCCACCGCGGCATCCACCGCCGCCGCCAGATCGGGGCAGTCGTCGAAGATCAGCAGCGGGCTCTTGCCGCCGCACTCCAGCCACACCGGCTTCATGTTGGACTCGCCGGCATACACCAGGAAGCGCTTGCCGATCTCGGTGGAGCCGGTGAAGCCCAGGGCGTCCACGTCGTCGTGGCGGCCCAGGGCCTCGCCGGCCAGGTGCCCGTGGCCCGGCACCACGTTGAGCACGCCGGTCGGCAGGCCGGCCGCCTGGCACAGCTCGGCCAGGCGCAGTGCCGACAGCGACGACTCCTCGGCGGGCTTGAGCACCAGGCTGTTGCCCGCGGCCAGCGCCGGGGCCAGCTTGACCGCGGCGTTATGCAGGGGATAGTTCCAGGGCACCACGGCGCCCACCACGCCCAGCGGCTCGTGGGTGATGGTGGCCTGGACGCCGGCCGGGGAGGGCGCGACGCGGTCGTAGGCCTTGTCCTGCACCTCGCCGTACCAGTCGAAGAGCACCGCGGCTTCCTCGGCGTCGTCGAGGGCCTCGGCGATGCACTTGCCGGCCTCCAGGCTGTCGAGCAGGGCCAGCTCCTCGGCGTGGGCGCGGATCTCGGCGGCGATGGCCAGCATCACCCGGCGGCGCTCGCCGGGCTCGGCCCGGGCCCAGTCGCCGGCGACGAAGGCCGCCCGGGCGGTGGCCACGGCACGCTCCACGTCGGTGGCCTCGCAGGCGGCGATGGCGGCGACCGGGGCCCCGCTCATGGGGGCGATCGAGTCCAGGGTGGCGCCGCCCGCGGCGGGGCAGCGCCGGCCGGCGATCCAGGCGCGGCCGTCGGCCTTCAGGGTGGCGGCGCGGCGCTTCCAGTCGTCATGGGTCAGGGGCATGGAGCCTCCTTGTCGTCGTCTTGTGTGATCGTTCAGAGATCGAGCACCAGGCGCGCTCCCGCGGGGCGGGAGACGCAGGCGTAGAGGGTGTCGTTGGCGGCCTTCTCGGCGTCGTCCTGGAGGACGTCGCGATGCTCCACGGCGCCCTCGATCACGCCGCAGGCGCAGGTGCCGCAGGCGCCCTCGCCACACAGGGTGGGCGGGGCGACGCCGGCGCGGCTCAGGCCGTCGAGCAGCGATTCGTCGGCGGCCAGGGTGAGGGTCCGGCCGCTGCGCGCCAGCACGATCTCGCACCGGCCGTCCCGGGGCGTGGCATCGGGTGTCGTGCCGCGAAAGCGCTCCAGGCGCAGGCAGCCCGCCGGCCAGGCTTCGGCCTCGGCCTCGGCCTCCAGGGCGGCGAGCAGGCCCTCGGGGCCGCAGGCGTGGATCCGGGTGGCGGCGTCGACCTCGCCGGCCAGCGCGGCGAGGTCGACGCGACCGCTGCGGGCCGAGACGTGCAGGTGCAGGGCACCCTCGGGCAGCAGGGCGGCGAGCGTGTCGGCGAAGGCGGCGTCCTCCTCCCGGCGCACCAGGTAGTGCACCTCCGGGATGGTATCGAGTTGGCACAGCCGGCGGGCCATGGCCACCAGCGGGGTGATGCCGATGCCGCCGCCGATCAGCACCTGGCGGTGGCCACCCTCGTCGAGCGGGAAGCGATCCCGGGGTGTCGAGGCGGCGAGCGCCAGGCCCTCCGGGGCCTGGTCGGCCAGGAAGGCCGAGCCACCCCGGGAGTCGGGTTCGCGCAGCACGCCCAGGCGGTAACGGCCGTCGGCCCCGTCGTCGAGGAGTGAGTAGTGGCGCGTGAGCCCGCCCGGCAGTTCGAGCTCCAGGTGCGCGCCGGGCGGGGCCGGCGGCAGCGGCGTGCCGCCTTCGGCCTCGAGGGTCAGCTCGACGACGGCCGGAGCCAGCCGGCGGCGGCGGGTCAGGATCAGCGACAGGCGATCGGACATGGGAACCTCCTCAGCGTTGCCGGTGCTGCCAGTCGGGGTGGATCCACACCGGCGCCTCGCTGGGCGCCGGGGCGGGGCGGCCGAGGATCAGGTCGCTGGCCTTCTCGGCGATCATCACCGTCGGGGCATTGGTGTTGCCGCTGACGATGGTCGGCATCACGGAGGCGTCCACCACGCGCAGCCCCGCCAGGCCATGGAGGCGCAGCTCGGGGTCGACCACCGCCTCGGGATCGGTCACCGGACCCATCTTGCAGGTGCCGGCGGCGTGATAGCCGGTCTCGGTGGTGGCCCGGGCCCAGGCGTCCAGGGCCTCGTCGCTGTGGTAATCCGGCCCCGGGGTGATCTCCTCGCCGCGCAGGCCGTCGAAGGCCGGCTGCTCGATCAGCTCGCGGACCAGGCGCACCGCGGCGCGCATGTCGGCCCGGTCGCGCTCGGTGGCCAGGTAGTGGAAGACGATCTCCGGCGGCTTCGTCGGGTCGGGGGCCGCCAGGCGTACCCGGCCCAGGCTGGTGGGACGCATCAGGTCGATATGCACCTGGAAGGAGTGATCCTTGAGGGCCTCGACGCTGCCGGGCTCGACGGCCAGCGACATGAAGGTCAGCTGCAGGTCGGGGTGTTCGACTCCGGCCCGGGAGCGGAGGAAGGCCCCGGCATCGAACAGGTTGGTGCCGGCCAGCCCCCCACGATCGGCGAACCAGCGCATGCCCAGCCACCACTTGCGCGGTGCCCGCGTCCAGGGCGCGTGGGAGACCGGCCGGGGGCAGCGGTAGGCGACCACCGTATCCGGGTGATCGCTGAGCCGCCGGCCGACCCCTTCCAGGCGGTGGGTGGCGTCGATGCCCCAGCGCTCGAGCTCGTCCGCGGGGCCGATGCCGGAGAGCATCAGCAGCTGGGGGCTGTTGATGGCGCCGCCGGCGAGCAGCACTTCCCGGCAGGCACGAGCCTCGACGTGGTTCGTGCCGCGTCGATAGACCACGCCACGGGCACGACCGCCCTCGACCAGCACCTTCTCGGCCAGGGCACCGGTCATCACCGTCAGGTTGTCGCGGTGACGGGCCCGGGCCAGGTAGCCGCGGGCGGTGCTCCAGCGCCGCCCCTTCCAGGTGGTGCGGTCGACGCGGCCGAAACCTTCCTGGCGGTAGCCGTTCACGTCAGCGCTGGCGCCATAGCCGGCCTGCTCGCCGGCTTCGAGGAAGGCGCGGGAAAGCGGGTCGGTCGGCTGGCCCGGGCTGACGCGTAGCGGGCCGTCGCCGCCGTGGTAGTCGTCGCCGCCCTGGGCGTGGCCCTCGGCTCGCTTGAAGTAGGGCAGCACCTGGGCGTAGTCCCAGCCCTTGCAGCCGGCCTCGGCCCAGGCATCGTAGTCCCGGGCATGGCCGCGGATATAGACCATGCCGTTGATCGAGGACGATCCGCCCAGAGTCCTGCCTCGGGGCGTGGCGATGTGGCGGCCGTCCAGGTGGGGTTCGGGGCCCGACCAGTAGTGCCAGTTGAAGCGCGGGCCGTCGATGGCCGCGCCCATGGCCGCCGGCATGTGAATGGTCCAGGAGTGATCCTTGGGGCCGGCCTCGAGCAGCAGCACCCGGTAGCGGCCGTCGGCGCTCAGACGGTCGGCGAGCACGCAGCCTGCCGAGCCGGCGCCGACAATGATGTAGTCGTAGTCAGCGGGAGAATTCATCGTGACTCCAGAAGGGAGGCGGACGCGTCGAGCGCCCGACACCGCTGGGATTGAGACTCAGTGATCGGCCAGCTGAGCGTTCGTATAGGCCTTCAGGGCGGGCGTGCTGCCATCGGCGGTGGTGATCCCCTCCAGCCACTCGCCGACTCGGTCAGGGTTGGCGTCGAGCCACTCGCCGGCGACCTCGGCCAGGGGGCGCTCCTCGCGGCCGAAGGCCTGTACCCAGGCGTTCTGTACCTCGATGGGCACGACCAGTTGCTCGAGAAGGGCGGCGACGTTGGGCTCACGTTCGAGGAAGTCGGCATTGGCGATGGTGGAAACGGTGCTGTCAGCCCCCCATAGGCCTTCCGGGTCCTTCAGGTAGTGCACGTCGTAGACGACGTTCATCCAGTGTGGCTCCCAGGCGAGGAAGGCCGTCCAGCGTGCGTCGTCGTTATTGGCCTCGAGCTGCGAGAGCATGCCGGTGACGCTGGAGCCGACCACCCGCCAGTCGCCCAGTCCGTAGGCGTCGTTCTCGATGGCTCCCTGCATGATCTCGTTGCCGACGTTGCCGGGTTCGATGCCGTAGAAACTGTGATTGAAGCGTTCGGCGTGATCGGCCAGGTCGGCCATGGAGTGCACGCCGGCCTCCCAGGCTTGACCGGGCACGGCGAGCTTGAAACGCGCGCCCTGGATGTTTTGTGCTACCTCGACCAGTGCGCCGCTCTCCAGGCGTGGATCGAGCATGGCCCCCTGGGAGGGGCGCCACAGGGCCATGTCGACGTCGATGTCGCCGCCGACCAGAGCTTCCAGGATGATGGCGGTGCTGGCTTCCTTCACGCTGGTCGCGTAGCCCAGGCGCTCCAGCAGTTGACTGGCGACCTCGGTCTTGACGGTGGCGCCGGGCCAGGGCGGGGTGGCGAAGCGCACCTCGTCGGCCTGGGCGATGCCGGTGGCGCCCAGGGTGGCGGCCAGCAGGCCGGCGCGCAGGACATGGGAGTGCTGGGTCATGGAGAAACTCCTCAAAGTGTTGTTATCGATACGCGAGTCAGAATCCGCAGACTCCTCCGCCATCCACCGAGAGGATGGCGCCATGAGTGAAGCCGGCGCGGGGCGAGGCGAGATAGAGAATGGCGTCGGCGACTTCCTCGGGGCGGGCCATGCGGCCGATCGGTGCCCGGGATCGGGCTGCCGCCAGGTAGGCCTCGCGATCGCCGCTGGTCTCGGCGGCGGCGTCGATCATGTCGGTGGCCACGTTGCCGGGGCAGACGCAGTTGACGCGGATGCGCCCGGCGAGCTCCAGGGCCAGCGCCCGGGTCAGGTTGACCACCGCCGCCTTGGCCGCCGAATAGGCGCTGCTCGGCGGGAAGCCGATCAGGCCGGCATCGGAGCCCAGGTTCACGGCGTTGCCACCGGTCGCTTCCAGATAAGGCAAGGCGGCTTGCAGGGTGAAGAAGGTGCCTGCCGCGTTGACGTCTATGGTGGTGTCCCAATGGGCCTGGCTGACGGCCTCGAAGGGGACTTCCTCGAATACGCCGGCGGCATTGACCAGGATGTCCAGCCCCCCGAGGTCGGTCACCGCGGCCTCCACCACGGCGGCGCATGAGGCTTGGTCGGACAGTCCCCCCGGCGCGGCGACCACCCGGGCCTGGTCGCCGAGAGCGCGCTGCAGGGCCTCGACGGAGTCTGCGCGGCGGGCGCCGATGGCGACCGTCGCACCTGCCTCGAGGAAGCGGCGCACGGTAGCAGCACCGATCCCGCGGGCACCGCCGGTGACCAGCACCCGCTTGCCGGCGAAAGGCCTCTCGTCCGTCATGCCGGGCCTCCATGCTCGCCGTGAAGGGCGCGATGGACCAGACGATGGAAATTCAGCACCAGGTGTTCGCTCTCGTTGCTGCGCTCGGCGTCGATCATGTAGCGACCCTGGTCGTAGCCAAGCGAGCGCAGCCCCTTCTGCACCGTCACGTTGAGATCGATGTCCTCCGGGCCCAGGTCCTCGTTCATCCAGCGAATGCTGGCACGAGTCACCTCGGGCAGGGCGTCAGGAGCGTGGGCGCTGTAGTAGCCGAAGCGCAGGAGGCTGCGCTCGGCATCCAGCGGGATGATCATGAAGGTGCCCATGCACTGGGAGAACGGGAACTGATAGAAGGTGTTGTGGGGCCACAGGCCGATGTTGAAGAAGCCGTCGCCGTCTTCCACCGGCCGGCCGATGGGGACGCCGTAGGCCTCGTCGGCGTCGCGGTTCGGCGGGGCGCCGTAGGTCCACCAGTTATCGTGGTGGCGCAGGGTGTAGCCGGAGAAGTCGATCAGCGACGCCAGGTCGACATGACAGGGTCCCGAGAGCTGGAAGTGATAGCCCTCGATGGAGTTGTCCATGATCACCTTCCAGTTGGCGGGGACGATGACGTCGTCCTCCTCGATCAGGTTCATCTCGTCGAGGTTGGGGATGGCATCGCGGATCGCCGCTTCGGCACCGGGAAAGAGGTCGTGCATGTCCGCGGCATCGGGATCGAAGTTGAAGTAGACGCCGCCGGCGAAGACCTGCAGGCGTACCGGAGGAATTCGGTAGTCGTCGACGTTGAAGGTCTCGATACGGTCACTGCGCGGGGCGGCTTTGAGGCGGCCGTCGGCGCCGTAGCACCAGGAATGGTAAGCGCAGCGGATCACTCCCTTGCGCACTCCGCGGGTCTCGTTCAGCAGGCGATTGCCACGGTGCTGGCAGACGTTATGGAAGGCATGTAGCTCGCCCTTCTGGTCGCGTATCAGGATCACGCTCTGGTCGAAGATATCGCGCACCACGAAGGCGCCGGACTGATCGAGTTCGTTGACGTGGCAGCCGAAGTGCCAGGCGCCCATGAAGATATGCTCGCGTTCGGCGTTGAATAGCGCCGGGTCGTAGAAGTAGCGGGAGGGTAGGGTCAGGGCAGTTTCGGGGCTCTGGGCAGCCCAAGCCTGGGGCGTCTGTGACATGAATTACCTCGAGCAGCAGGAGTGTGATGCGCTCGAGCTTAGGGAGGAGGATGGCGAGGTGCATGATATTTAACGACATGGCTATATAATTATTTTGATTTTAAGCGGCGTATCAATGTCGTTTAAAATCATATTAGCCGCATTTTTTGCGCCTCTCTTGCGTTTGTTGATTGATATTAGACGTCATTGCTTGAGCCATTGTCTGGCGCGATCCTCCTGGGCTTGATCCAGCTTTTCCAGCATCGAGCGGGCGGCATTGGACAGCGTGCGGTTGCGATGCACCAGGTAACCAAGCGGGCGCTGGATCGGCGGGTGGTCGACCTCGAGCACGTGCAGCTCGTCGTCCACCAGGCGTTCCGGCAGCAGGCTCCAGCCCAGTCCGATGGCGGTCATCATCTTGAGCGTCTCCAGGTAATTGGTGGAAAGCGTCGCCGGCAGTCGCAGGCCGGCGGCGGCGAAGCGCGCCTCGATCAGGCCGCGGGTGAAGGTCAACGGCCCCGGTAGCACGGCATCAACATCACACAGCTCGGCCAGCGCCAGCGGGCCTCGTGCGGCCAGGGGGTGGTCGGGCGCGCAGACGAAGCGCAGCCGGTCGATCCATACCGGAACGGCCTGAAGCTGGGCGTCGGGGTGCGGGGCCAGGGTGGCCACGGCGATCTCCAGCTCGCCATCGAGCACGCCCTGGTAGGCCTGTTCGGAGTCCTGGAAGCGCAGGTCGAGGCGCACCTCGGGGTGCTGGGCGGTGTAGTCCTTGAGCAGCGGTGGCAGCCGGTGCAGGCCGATGTGATGGCTGGTGGACAGCGTCAGGCTACCGGCGACGCGGCCATCCAGGTTACCGAGCGCGCGGCGGCTGTCGTCGACCATGACCAGGATCTGGCGGGCGCGGGGCAAGAGCAGTCGGCCGGCCTCGGTCAGCGTGACCCGGCGGCCGATGCGGTCGAACAGCCGGGTGCCGACCTGGTCTTCCAACGCGGCGATGCGCTTGCTCACGGCCGGCTGAGTGAGGTGCAGCTGTTCGCCGGCCCGCGAGAAGCTGCCGCCGTCGGCCACGGCGAGGAAGGCCTGCAGGCTCTGGGTGTCCATGCGATCTCCTGGGGCTGTTTCGCATTCCTTAATGGAATCCTTTGGATAAATAACATGAATTGCTTTTATGTGCGCGCCGCGTGACACTCATCGCAAAAGCGCCAAGCGCCAAGCGCCAAGCGCCAAGCGCCAAAAGATGAACAGACCGACCGGACACGCACAGGGCGCTCGCGCCCGGGAGAACGAGATGGCAGGCCAGACCCTCTACGACAAGCTGTGGTCGCAACATCTGGTGAAGGAACGCGACGACGGCACCGCCCTGATCTACATCGATCGCCAGCTGCTCCACGAGGTGACCTCGCCCCAGGCCTTCGAGGGTCTGCGCCTGGCGAACCGCCGGCCGTGGCGGATCGATGCCAACCTGGCGACCCCAGACCACAACGTGCCGACCACCCTCAAGGAGCGCGCCGCCGGTAATGCGGGGATCGCCGACCCGGTATCGCTGATCCAGGTCCAGACCCTCGACGACAACTGCCACGAGTTCGGCATCGAGGAGTTTCGCATCAACGACCCGCGCCAGGGCATCGTGCATGTGGTCGGGCCGGAACAGGGCGCGACCCTGCCGGGCATGACCGTGGTCTGCGGCGACTCGCATACCGCCACCCATGGCGCCTTCGCGGCGCTGGCTCACGGCATCGGCACCTCCGAGGTCGAGCACGTGCTGGCCACCCAGTGTCTGCTGGCCCAGAAGATGCAGAACATGCAGGTGCGCGTGGAAGGTGTGCTCGGCGCCGGCGTCACCGCCAAGGACATCGTGCTGGCGATCATCGGCGAGATCGGCACCGCCGGTGGCACCGGCTATGCCATCGAGTTCGCCGGTAGCGCCATCCAGTCGCTGTCCATGGAAGGCCGCATGACGGTCTGCAACATGGCCATCGAGGCCGGCGCCCGGGTCGGCCTGATCGCCGTGGACGACACCACCATCGACTATCTCAAAGGCCGTCACTATGCGCCTTCCGCCGAGCAGTGGGCGGCCGCCGTAGCCGACTGGCGCCACCTGGTCTCCGACGACGATGCCGCCTTCGACAAGGTAGTGACCCTGGACGCCGCGGCGATCGAGCCGCAGGTCAGCTGGGGCACCAGTCCCGAGATGGTCACCGGCATCGGCGGCGAGGTGCCGGACCCGGCCGAGGCCGCCGACGAGACGGCGCGCACGGGGATCATCCGCGCGCTCGACTACATGGGCCTGGCGCCGAAGCAGAAGATCACCGATATCCGCCTCGACAAGGTGTTCATCGGCTCGTGCACCAACTCGCGCATCGAGGATCTGCGTGAGGCCGCCAAGGTGGCTCGCGGCAAGACGGTCGCCGACTCCATCCAGCTGGCCATGGTGGTGCCGGGCTCGGGCCTGGTGAAGCAGCAGGCGGAGGCGGAGGGCCTCGATGCGATCTTCCGTGCGGCCGGTTTCGAATGGCGCGAGCCGGGCTGCTCCATGTGCCTGGCGATGAACGCCGACAAGCTGGGTGCCGGCGAGCACTGCGCCTCGACCTCCAACCGCAACTTCGAGGGCCGCCAGGGCTATGGCGGGCGTACCCATCTGGTGAGCCCGGCGATGGCCGCCGCTGCCGCCATCGCCGGCCACTTCGTCGATGTGCGCGCCCTCGGGGGCGACAGCCCCGCCCACGACGCCATCCCGCAGCAGGAGGCCTGAGCCATGCAGAAATTCGAACGCCTCGACGGCCTGGTCGCACCGCTGGATCGCGCCAATGTCGACACCGACCTGATCATCCCCAAGCAGTTCTTGAAGTCGATCCAGCGCACCGGCTTCGGCGTCAACCTGTTCGACGAGCTGCGCTACCTCGACGAGGGGCAGCCGGGCCAGGACTGCTCGCAGCGTCCGCTCAACCCTGATTTCGTGCTCAACCGGCCACGCTATCAGGGCGCCGGCGTACTGCTGGCGCGCCACAACTTCGGCTGCGGCAGCTCCCGCGAGCATGCGCCTTGGGCGCTGGCCGACTTCGGCTTCCGGGTGGTGATCGCGCCGAGCTTCGCCGACATCTTCTACAATAACGCCTTCAAGAACGGCATCCTGCTGATCACGCTGCCCGAAGTCGTCGTCGACCGCCTGTTCGCCGAGGTCGAGGCCGCCGAGGGATACCGGCTCGAGGTGGACCTCGCCGAGCAGCGTGTCATCACGCCGTCCGGCGAGATCCTTGGGTTCGAGATCGATGCCTTCCGCAAGCATTGCCTGCTCGAAGGGCTCGATGACATCGGCATCACCCTGCAGAACGAGGACGCCATCCGCGCCTTCGAGCAGCAGCACCGTGAGGCCCGGCCCTGGCTGTTCCGAGAAGCTTGAATCGGCAAGAGGCTCGCTGCGTTTCAGCGGCCAGTATCGAGCATGGCCGGCTTCTCAGTGATATGACAGCGGAGCGTCGGAGGCGGGCCAGAGCGGAGGTCCTGCGCCAGGGATGGCGCCGGTAGCGCCCAGGGATGGGTTCACAGCGCCTCCTCGATGGCCTGCGCCCGAGTCAGCTCCGCCTTTCCCAGCAAGGAAGACACGATGACACGCAAGATTCTGGTTCTCCCGGGCGACGGCATCGGCCCGGAAATCACCGCCCAGGCCGGCCGGGTACTGGCCGCCTGCCAGGTTCGTGGCCTGGATGTCGAAGTCGAGCAGGCGCCGGTCGGCGGCACCGCCTATGACCTCGAGGGCTCGCCGTTGCCGGACAGCACCCTGGCCAAGGCCAGAGCCGCCGATGCCGTGCTGCTGGGCGCCGTGGGTGGCCCCAAGTGGGACAAGCTCGAGGACATCGGCAAGCGCCCCGAGAAGGGCCTGCTGGGCCTGCGCAAGGAGCTCGGCCTGTTCGGTAACCTGCGCCCCGCGCTGCTCTATCCGCAGCTGGCCGAGGCCTCGAGCCTCAAGCCCGAGCTGGTTGCCGGCCTGGATATCATGATCGTGCGCGAGCTCACCGGCGGCATCTACTTCGGCCAGCCGCGGGGCATCGAGGAGCGCGATGGCCAGCGGGTCGGCTACAACACCTACGTCTACTCCGAGGCCGAGATAGAGCGCATCGGTCGCGTGGCCTTCGAGATGGCGCAGAAGCGTGGTGGCAAGCTGTGCTCCGTCGACAAGGCCAATGTGCTGGAAGTGACCATGCTGTGGCGCGAGGTCATGGAGCGGCTGGCGCCGGAATACCCGGACGTCGAGTTATCGCACATGTACGTCGACAACGCCGCCATGCAGCTGGTTCGCGCGCCCAAGCAGTTCGATGTGGTGGTCACCGGCAACATGTTCGGCGACATCCTCTCCGACGCCGCAGCCATGTTGACCGGCTCGATCGGTATGCTGCCGTCGGCCTCGCTCAACGAGTCCGGCCAGGGCATGTACGAGCCCTGCCACGGCAGCGCTCCGGATATCGCCGGGCAGGGGCTGGCCAACCCGCTGGCGACCATCCTCTCGGTGGCGATGATGCTGCGTTATTCGCTGGGCGAGTCCGCGCTGGCCGAGCGCATCGAGGCCGCGGTGGGCAAGGTGCTCGACGACGGCCTGCGTACCGCCGATATCGCCGCCGGGGGAGAGGCCCAGGTGTCGACCGTCGAAATGGGCGACGCCGTGCTGGCCGCCTTCGAGGCGCTCTAGGCGTTCGGAGATGATGCCTTTCCGGCGACGTTGCTACACTAGGGTCGCAGGAACGCTATACTTTCCTGTCATTTCGCATCGTGATCGCGACACAGGGGCGCTCGCTGTTAGGCCATGCTTTTTTCTGTAGACTAACGGGTCAAATTCTTTGTGGAGGACTTCACATGTTGAAAGTCGGTTTCGTCGGATGGCGTGGCATGGTCGGTTCCGTGCTCATGCAGCGCATGGTGGAAGATGGCGATTTCAACGGCATCGAACCGATCTTCTTCACCACCTCTCAGGTCGGCCAGCCCGGCCCCGATGTCGGTGTGGACGTGCCTCCGCTGAAGGATGCCTTCGACCTTGAGACGCTCAAGGCGCTCGACGTGGTGATCACCTGCCAGGGCGGGGACTACACCAAGAAGGTCTATGAAGACCTGCGTGGCGGTGGCTGGAAGGGTTACTGGATCGACGCTGCCAGCACCCTGCGCATGGCCGATGACGCCACCATCGTGCTGGACCCGGTCAACCGCAAGGTGATCGACGCGCAGCTGGCGCGCGGCGCCAAGACCTTCGTCGGCGGCAACTGCACCGTCAGCCTGATGCTGATGGGCCTGGGCGGGCTGTTCGAGGCCAACATGGTCGAGTGGATGACCTCCATGACCTACCAGGCGGCGTCCGGCTCCGGTGCCAAGCACATGCGCGAGCTGCTCAACCAGATGGGCGGCCTGCGTGACAGCGTGGCCGATGAGCTCGCCGACCCCGCCAGCGCCATCCTTGAGGTCGATCGCAAGGTTACCGCGGCCATGCGTAGCGGCGATTTCCCGACCGACAACTTCGGTGCGCCCCTGGCCGGCAGCCTGTTGCCGTGGATCGACTCCAAGCTCGACAACGGCCAGAGCCGCGAGGAATGGAAGGGTAACGTCGAGTCCAACAAGATCCTCGGCCTGCAGGACAATCCGGTGCCCATCGATGGCCTCTGCGTGCGTATCGGTGCCATGCGCTCTCACAGCCAGGCGTTCACCATCAAGCTGCGCCAGGACGTGCCGCTCGACGAGATCGAGGACCGCATCGCCAACCATAACGACTGGGTCAAGCTGATTCCCAACGACAAGGATGCCACCATCGACGGCCTGACGCCGGCCGCCGCGACCGGCACCCTGGACGTGCCGGTGGGCCGTCTACGCAAGATGGCCATGGGCGGCGAATATCTCTCGGCCTTCGGCGTCGGCGACCAGCTGTTGTGGGGGGCGGCCGAGCCGCTGAAGCGCATGCTCAAGATCCTGCGCGAGCAGTAAACGACGCGCGCAAGACGACGCGGTAGGTCGTGCATGCCCGGGGGCGCCTTGATCGAGGCGCCCCCGCTTTTTTGCGTACTCGTCGGTGGTTCGGCTTCGCGTGCGCGCCGGCTGGCGTTCGGCGAGTCCGGCAGGGATAATGTGACCCTCTTTTCTCCGCCGGCAAGCGCCGGACGGCACCGCGAGCCGATGACATGATTGCGCCATGAGTTTTTTCCAACGCCTCGACGAAACACAGCCCCTGAGCGGACGCCTGGCCATGTCCGTGGAGTACGACGGCAGCCGGTACTGTGGCTGGCAACGCCTCAAGCATTCGCCTTCCATTCAGGGCTCGCTCGAGAAAGCCTTGTCGAAGGTGGCCAGCGCGCCGGTCGACTTGCATGCCAGTGGGCGCACCGATTCCGGGGTGCATGCGACCCGGCAGGTCGTGCACTTCGACCCGCCGTCGCCGCGCTCGGCGAAAGCCTGGGTATTCGGCGGCAATGCCAACCTGCCGAGCGACATCGCCATCCGTTGGGTCAAGCCGGTGGACCGTGCCTTCCATGCGCGTTTCATGGCCCAGGCGCGCCGTTATCGTTACATCTGGCTCAACCAGACCACGCGGCCGGTGCTGGAGCGAGCCAACGTGATCTGGTGTCGCGACCCGCTGAATGCCGAGGCCATGCATGAGGCCGCTCAGGTGCTGGTGGGCGAGCACGACTTCTCCAGTTTCCGCGCCGCCGGCTGCCAGTCGAGGAGCCCCTGGCGGCACCTGCACTTCGTCGAGGTGCAGCGTCATGGCCCGTATGTGGTGCTCGATGTGCAGGGCAATGCCTTCTTGCACCACATGATTCGCAATATCGCCGGGGCCCTGATGCGGGTCGGGCGCGGTGAGGAGGGCGCCGACTATCTGGCGCGTCTGCTGGCGCTGCAGAACCGTGCGCTCGGCGATATCACCGCGCCAGCCCATGGCCTGCATTTCGTCGACTCGGTCTATGACCCCGCCTGGGAGCTTCCCAGCGAGCCCCTGGGTCCCAACCTGCTGGCCTTCCTGGGCGAGTGGGCGGGAGAGCGCGCCTTGCCGGCCATTCGTCCCGAGCTGCTGCGTGGCAGGACGCGCGCGGAAGGCCTGGCCTTTGCCTCCGCCCGCGACGCGGAGATTGCCGCGCAGGCCTCGAGCCCCGGGGCGGTCGATGACGATGACTGAACAGGAGAACGGGGATGCTTGAGCATGGGCAGGCCCACGGCCGCACTCGGGTCAAGTTCTGCGGCCTGACGCGCCCCGAGGATGTCGACAAGGCCGTGGCGGCGGGCGCCGATGCTCTGGGGTTCGTGCTCTGGCCCGGCAGCAAGCGGGCCATAGACCTCGAGCGCCTGGCGATGCTGACGGCCCGGGTGCCGGCCTTCGTGACACGGGTCGGGCTGTTCGTCGACCCCGATGCCGCGCTGGTGGCGAAGGCCGCCGAGCATCTGGATCTGCTGCAGTTCCACGGCGAGGAGGCGCCGGCGTTCTGTCAGGCCGCTCCGGCGCCCTGGATCAAGGCCTTGCGCATGCATGATGACCTGGATCTCCCCGTGGCGGCCGGCCGCTATGCCGGCGCCCGGGCGCTGTTGCTCGACGCCTATCGCCCGGGGATGCCGGGCGGCACCGGCGAGACCTTCGACTGGTCGCGCATTCCCGCGTGCCTGGCAAAACCTGTTATTCTCGCCGGAGGCCTGACGCCGGCCAATGTGGCGGCGGCCATCGTGGCGGTGCGGCCCTTCGCGGTGGATGTTTCCGGCGGCATCGAGAGCGCACCGGGGATCAAGGGCGAGGCGCCGATGGCCGACTTCCTCCGGGCGGTACAGCGCGGCGATGCCGCAGGCTCATGATCCCGACGAATCCCCCCGACAACCCCTACTGGCGACCCTGTGAGGTGTCTTTGTGAGCAAGTTCAGCGACCTGACCCGACTGCCGGATGCCCGCGGCCATTTCGGCCCCTATGGCGGCCGGTTCGTCTCGGAGACCCTGAGCTTCGCCCTGGAAGACCTGGAGGCGACCTACGCCCAGCTGCGTGACGATCCGGACTTCCAGGCGGAATTCGACCATGACCTGGCCCATTACGTGGGTCGGCCGTCACCGCTCTATCATGCCGAACGGTGGTCGACGCGGCTCGGTGGCGCGCAGATCTGGCTCAAGCGCGAGGACCTGAATCACACCGGCGCCCACAAGGTGAACAACACCATCGGTCAGGCGCTGCTGGCCAAGAAGAGCGGCAAGCCGCGGGTGATCGCCGAGACCGGTGCCGGTCAGCATGGTGTGGCCACCGCCACCGTGGCGGCGCGTCTGGGGCTCGAATGCGACGTCTACATGGGCGCCGAGGACGTCGAGCGCCAGAAGCTCAATGTCTATCGCATGCGCCTGCTGGGCGCCAACGTGATTCCCGTGGAATCCGGCACTCGCACCCTCAAGGATGCCATGAACGAGGCGTTGCGCGACTGGGTCACCAATGTCGATCACACCTTCTACATCATCGGGACCGTGGCCGGGCCGCATCCCTATCCGCAGCTGGTCCGCGACTTCAATGCCGTGGTCGGCCGCGAGGCGCGTCGTCAGGCGGTGGAGGAGTTCGGTCGCCTGCCCGATGCGTTGATCGCCTGCGTGGGGGGCGGTTCCAACGCCATGGGCCTGTTCTATCCCTTCGTCGAAGACGACGAGGTGGCCATGTTCGGCGTCGAGGCCGGTGGCGACGGGGTGGCCACCGGCCGTCACGCCGCCCCCCTGGCATCCGGGGCGCCGCGGGGCGTGCTGCATGGCAACCGTACCTACCTGATGTCCGACGAGGGCGGCCAGGTCAGCGACACCCACTCGATCTCCGCGGGGCTGGACTATCCCGGCGTGGGGCCCGAGCACGCGCTGTGGAAGGACGTCGGGCGGGTCAGCTATGTGACCGCCGACGACGACGCGGTGCTCGAGGCCTTCCGCGAGCTGACCCATGTCGAGGGCATCATGCCGGCGCTCGAGTCGGCCCACGCCCTGGCGCATGCCAAGGTGCTGGCGCCGCAGATGCGGCCCGACCAGCATATCGTGGTCAACCTCTCCGGACGCGGCGACAAGGATATCCTGACGGTCGCCAAGCTCGACGGCATCGAACTCTAGGGGACTCAGATGAATCGTATCGACCAACGCTTCGCCTCGCTCAAGGAACAGGGGCGCCGCGCGCTGATCCCCTACATCACCGCCGGCGATCCGGCGCCGCAGTACACCGTGGGCTACATGCACGCCCTGGTGCGCGCCGGCGCCGATGTCATCGAGCTGGGCGTGCCGTTCTCCGACCCCATGGCCGACGGGCCGGTGATCCAGAAGGCCTGCGAGCGGGCCCTCCAGCATGGCGTGCGCCTGTCCGACCTGATCGAGATGGTGCGCGAGTTCCGCCGTGACGACGCCGAGACTCCGGTGGTGCTGATGGGCTATCTCAACCCGGTCGAGCGGATGGGGCTTGAGCCCTTCGCCGACGCGGCCAAGGACGCCGGCATCGACGGCGTATTGCTCGTCGACATGCCGCCGGAAGAGGCCGACCTGATGGGGCCGGTGCTCAAGGAGCGAGGCCTGGCCTCGATCTTCCTGGTGGCCCCTACCACTCCCCGTGCCCGGGCCGCTACAATATGTGCCCATGGCGAGGGCTATCTCTATTATGTCTCGCTCAAGGGCGTCACGGGGGGCGCCAGCGTCGACGCCGCGGACGTCGCCGATCACCTGGCACCGCTGCGCGAGATGACCGAACTGCCGCTGTGTGTGGGCTTCGGCATTCGTGACGGGGCATCGGCCGCCGAAGTCGGCCGGGTGGCCGATGGAGTGATCGTCGGCAGTGCCCTGGTCTCGCGCATCGCCGAGAATGCCGCGCGCCCCGAGGCGGTTGCCGCCGAACTGGAGGCCGTGCTCGGCGACATGCGTCAGGCCCTGGACGCCTGACGGACCCGAACACCGATTCGACAGTCGTCCCGCCGCGGTGGGACGACCGCAAAAATGGAAGCGTTTCTGACATGAGCTGGCTAGACAAGATCGTGCCCTCGGTGGGCCGCATTCAGCGCAAGGAGCGCCGTTCGAGCGTGCCGGACGGCCTGTGGCGTAAGTGTCCCAAGTGCGAAGGGGTGCTTTATCTGCCGGAACTCGAGAAGCATCAAAACGTCTGTCCCAAGTGCGAGCATCACCTGCGCCTCACGGCACGCAAGCGGCTCGACTGGTTCCTCGACAAGGAAGGTCGCGAGGAGATCGCGGCCGACCTCGAGCCCATCGATCGCTTGAAGTTCCGGGATTCCAAGAAGTACAAGGACCGCCTGGCCGCGGCCCAGAAGTCCACCGGTGAGCAGGATGCCCTGGTGGCCATGAGCGGCCGCCTGGATGGTCTGCCGATGGTGGCGGTGGCCTTCGAGTTCACCTTCATGGGTGGCTCGATGGGTGCCGTGGTCGGCGAGAAGTTCGTGCGTGCCGCCGAGCAGGCGCTGGAACAGGGCGTGCCCCTGGTGTGCTTCGGTGCCTCGGGGGGTGCCCGCATGCAGGAAGCGCTGTTCTCGCTGATGCAGATGGCCAAGACCTCCGCCGCGCTCGAGAAGCTCAAGCAGGCCGGCGTGCCCTACATCTCGGTGTTGACCGATCCGGTCTTCGGTGGCGTTTCCGCGTCGCTGGCCATGCTCGGGGACCTCAACGTCGCCGAACCTAACGCCCTGATCGGCTTCGCCGGCCCGCGGGTCATCGAGCAGACCGTCCGCGAGCAGTTGCCGGAAGGCTTCCAGCGCAGCGAGTTCCTGCTCGAGCACGGCACCGTGGACATGATCGTGCACCGCCACGAGATGCGCGAGCGCCTCGGTGGGGTGCTGCGCAAGCTGACTCACCAGTCGGTCCATGGCGACGCCGACGCCGACGCCGATGTCTCGCCGGCCGTCGAGCCGGCTGCCGCCAGCGAATCGGTCAATGCCGCCGAGCCGGAATCGACCGATACCAGTGAGCCCGATGCGGATGCCGCGCCCGAGTCGCCGAGCGATGCCGGCGAGCCGCGTTCCAACGGTGAGCGCTGAGGCCGCCGTGGGCGATGCCTCTCGCTCCTCGCTCGAGGCCTGGCTGACCCGACTGGAGGCGTCGCATCCGGTGAGCATCGAGCTGGGCCTCGAGCGTGTCGCCGAGGTCGCTCGGCGCATGGGCCTGCTCGACGGGCCCATCGCCGGGCGGACGATCACCGTGGCCGGCACCAATGGCAAGGGCTCCAGCGTGGCCATGCTCGAGGCGCTGGCCCGTGAGCATGGCATCGTCAGCGCCACCTATACCTCTCCTCATCTGCTGCGCTACAACGAGCGGCTGCGCCTCGACGGGGTCGAGGCCAGCGATGCCGCGTTGGTGGCCGGCTTCGAGGCCGTCGAGGCCGCCCGCCTCGACGGCGAGTCGATCAGCCTGACCTATTTCGAGGCCGGCACGCTCGGCGCGCTGCACGCGATTCGCGAACGGGCCCCCGAACTGGCCATCCTCGAGGTGGGGCTGGGAGGGCGCCTCGATGCCGTCAACGTGCTCGACGCCGACGTGGCCGTGGTGACTACCATCGCCCGCGATCATGCCGCCTTCCTGGGTGACGATCTCGAGGTCATCGGCCGTGAGAAGGCCGGCATCATGCGCGCGGGCCGCCCGGCGGTGTTGGGCAGCGAGCGCCTGCCGGCGAGCGTCGCCGACACCGCCGCGGCCCTGGGGGCCGAGCGACACGCACTGGGCGACACGTTTCGCCGTGAGCCGCAGGGCGAGGGCTGGTCCTGGTCGGGGCGGGACGCCGCGGGCGGCGTCTGCCGCCTCGCGGCATTACCCGATCCCGGCCTGCCGCTGGACAACGCCGCCACGGCATTGCAGGCGTTCGTCCTGGCCGGCTGGGCGCTCGAGGCCGAGGCCTGTCGCCGGGCGTTGTCGCGGGTCGAGCTGCCCGGGCGCATGCAGTGGCGTGGCCAATGGTGCCTGGATGTCGGCCATAACCCTCATGCCGCGAGCTACCTGGCCGAACGCCTGGCCGCTCGACCCTGCGCCGGACGCACCATCGCGCTGCTGGGTATGCTCGCCGACAAGGACGCCAAGGGCGTCATCGACGCGCTGGCACCGGCGGTCGACGCCTGGCTACCGGTGAGCCTCGCGGGCGAGCGGGCGCGCAGCGCCGCGGCACTGGCCGACTGCCTCGAGTCGCTCGGCCAACCCGTGCTGCATCGGGCGGAGTCTCCGGCGGCCGGCGTGGCCTGGCTGGCCGAGCGCCTGGATCCGGCCGACCGGGTCCTGGTCTGCGGCTCCTTCTTCACTGTGGCCGACGTGCTGGCGGCCTGGGCCAAGCCGGCGCAGACTGCCATGGAGGCCGGCAACGAGGGAACGAGATGAAGTATGGATGGCGAGAGCGGATCAGCGGTGCGCTGATCCTGTTGGCCCTGGCGGTGATCTTCCTGCCGCTGTTGTTCGATGATCCGGCGCCGCGAGAGGATCGGCCCCGGCCGACGATGACCATCGAGCAGCCGATCGAGGTGCCACACCGGGAGCCCGAGGCGCCGACGCCTCCGGACGAGGTATCGTCACGCGATCAGGCGTCGGGCGGCGATGAGACCGCCACGCTCGATACGGGACAAGCCGTAGCGTCGCGCGACGCGCAGGATGCCGACGGGGCCGGCGAGGGCCAGGAGACGGCCGACGCCGAGCCGGAACCGAAACCTGAGCCGAGCCCCGCGCCACCCGCCGAGGAGGTCGAGACCGAGGTCGATCCTATCGCCGATTTGGCGCGGGCGGCCGATGAGCGGATGGCGGCCGCCGACGAGCCGACCCGCGAAGCGGTGTCCGGCGGCGAGTGGGCGGTGCAGGTGGGCAGCTTCGGCGAGCCCGCCAACGCCGAGCGTCTCGAGGCACGCCTCGCGGACGAGGGTTTCCCCGCCTATCGGCGCCCGCGGGACGACCGCCTGACCACCGTGTACGTCGGCCCCTACGCCAGCAGCGAGGTCGCCGAGCGCGCGATGACCGAGCTCAAGGCTGACCTCAATCTTCAGGGACTGCTGGTGGAGGCGGAGTGACACTGACCTGGCTGGACTGGCTGTTCGTGGCGGTGCTGGCCGTCACCGGTATCGCCGGGCTGATGCGCGGCCTGGTCCGCGAGGCGCTTGGCCTGGCGGCCTGGGTGGTGGCGCTGCTGGCGGCGCGCTGGCTCGCCGATCCCCTGGCGGCACGGCTCGATGGCCTGATCGACAGCCCCGACGGTCGCCTGATCCTGGCCTTCGTGCTGGTGGTGCTCGGCGTCATCCTGGCCTGTGGCGTGATCATCCGTCTGATCCAGGCCGCCGTGGAATGGGTCGGCATGGGCCTGTTCAATCGCGTGGCCGGCGCCGCCTTCGGCCTGGCCAAGGGCGGCGCGATCCTGGTGGTGGTCACGCTGCTGATCGGCCTGACCCCGCTGGACAAGCTCGAGGCCTGGCAACAGGCGACCCTGCGACCCCCCTTCGAACAGTTGAAGGGTTGGGCGATCGGTCGTCTGGCGGCCTGGGAAGGGCGGTTGCCGGTCTCCCCCGCATCCTTCGGCGATCCCGCCTCCCTCATGCCGCCTCAGGCGGCGGATGACGAGATCGCCACCCCCTGACACGATCGAACGCGGCGGCCGCGTGCCGCCCAACCAAGGTAAGCGAGGTAAGGTGTAATGTGCGGTATCGTGGGCCTGATGGCCAAACAGGCAGTGAACCAGGGGATCTACGATGCCCTGACGGTGTTACAACACCGTGGCCAGGATGCCGCCGGCATGATGACCTGGAATGGTGGGCGTTTCCTGTTGCGCAAGAGTAACGGCCTGGTACGTGACGTCTTCCATACCCGCCACATGGCTCGCCTCCAGGGTAACCTGGGCATCGGCCACGTGCGCTATCCCACCGCCGGTTCGTCCAGCGAGGCGGAATCCCAGCCGTTCTACGTCAACTCGCCCTATGGCATCTCGCTGGCCCATAACGGCAACCTGACCAACGCCGACCAGCTCAAGCAGGAGCTGTTCTCCTCCGACCTGCGCCACATCAACACCAGTTCCGACTCCGAGGTGCTGCTCAACGTCTTCGCCCACGAGCTGGGCAAGCAGGGGCCGCACCTGACGCCGGGCGATATCTTCGATGCCGTGCGTCGCGTGCATCGTCGTTGCCTGGGTGGCTATGCGGCGGTGGCGATCATCAACGGCGTGGGCATGGTGGCCTTCCGCGATCCCAACGGGATCCGTCCGGTGGTGTTCGGTAGCCGCGACGAGGGAGAGGGCCAGGAGGTGATGATCGCCTCCGAGTCGGTGGCGTTGGACGTCGGCGGCTTCGAGCTGCACCGCGACCTGGCGCCGGGCGAGGCGATCTTCGTCGACATGGACGGCGAGATCCACACCCAGCAGTGTGCCGATGCGCCGCGGCTGGCGCCCTGCATCTTCGAGCATGTCTATCTGGCGCGCCCGGATACCCTGCTCGATGGTGCCTACGTCTACGGCACCCGCATGGCGATGGGCCGCAAGCTCGCCGATCGCATCAAGCAGGAATGGCCGGACCATGACATCGACGTGGTCATCCCGATTCCCGATACCTCGCGGACCTCGGCCCTGGAGCTGGCCCAGCACCTGGGTGTGACCTATCGGGAAGGCTTCATGAAGAACCGCTATATCGGGCGGACCTTCATCATGCCGGGCCAGACACAGCGCAAGAAGTCGGTGCGCCAGAAGCTCAACGCCATCGATATCGAGTTCGAAGACAAGAACGTGCTGCTGGTGGACGATTCCATCGTGCGCGGTACCACCTGCAATCAGATCATCCAGATGGCTCGGGAGGCCGGCGCCAAGAACGTCTACTTCGCCTCCGCGGCGCCGCCCGTGCGCTATCCCAACGTCTACGGCATCGACATGCCGGTGGCCAACGAGCTGATCGCCCATGGTCGCAGCGAGGCCGAGGTCGGCGAGCTGATCGGTGCCGATCGCATGATCTATCAGGACCTCGAGGACCTGAAGGTCGCCTGTCGCGAGATCAACCCGGCTCTGGAAGACTTCGACTGCTCGGTGTTCGATGGTCGCTACATCACCGGCGACATCGACGATGCCTATCTGGCCGCCCTGGAGGCCAATCGCAACGACGATGCCAAGTCGGAGCAGAGCGCCGGGGACCACGCGCTGGTGGGGATGCACAACCAGGATGACGATACCGACTGACGAGGAAGCGCCATGCACGACGAATCTCACCCCGAGACGCAGTGGGGGCTCGATACCCTGGCGATCCGCACCGGGCACCATCGCACCGCCGAGCAGGAACACGGCGAGCCGATCTTCCCGACCTCGAGCTTCGTCTACGAGAGCGCCGCCGAGGCGGCGCGCAAGTTCGTGGGCGAGGAGCCAGGCAATGTCTACTCGCGCTTCACCAATCCCACGGTGCAGACCTTCGAGCGCCGCCTCGCGGCCCTGGAGGGCGGCGAGCGTTGCGTGGCCACGAGTTCCGGGATGGCGGCGATTCTTTCCACGGCGCTGGCGCTGCTGCAGGCCGGCGACGAGATCGTCGCCTCGCGCTCGTTGTTCGGCTCCACGGTGAGCCTGTTCGACAAGTATCTGGGTAAATTCGGCATCACCACCCGCTACGTCGAGCTCTCCGACCTGGCGGCCTGGGAAGCGGCCATCACGCCCTCCACCAAGCTGCTGTTCGCCGAGACGCCGTCGAACCCGTTGTCCGAGGTGGGCGACATCTCCGCCTTGGCCGAGCTGGCCCATCGCCACGGGGCCTGGCTTGCCATCGACAACTGCTTCCTGACGCCGGCGCTGCAGAAGCCGCTGGCGCTGGGCGCCGACCTGGTGATCCACTCCGCCACCAAGTACCTGGACGGCCAGGGCAGGGCGATCGGCGGTGCCGTGGTGGGCCCCGACGCGCTGCTGGCGGAGCTGTTCGGCGTGGTGCGTACCTGCGGACCCTGCCTGAGCCCCTTCAACGCCTGGATCTTCCTCAAGGGCCTCGAGACCCTGGGGCTACGCATGCAGGCCCACTGCGACAACGCCCAGCGGCTCGCCGAATGGCTCGAGGCGCATCCGGCGGTGGAGCGGGTCTACTATAGCGGCCTGGCCAGCCATCCTCAGCAGGCGCTGGCCGCGCGTCAGCAGAAGGGCGCCGGCGCCGTGCTCGGGGTCGAGATCCGGGGCGGGCGCGAGGCGGCCTGGTCGGTGATCGATGCCACGCGCATGCTGTCGATCACCGGCAACCTGGGCGACGTCAAGTCCACCATCACCCATCCGGCGACCACCACCCATGGGCGCCTGTCGGACGAGCAGAAGCGTGCCGCCGGTATTCGCGAGGGCCTGATCCGCCTGTCGGTAGGACTCGAGGATGTCGCCGATGTCCAGGCCGATCTGGCCCGTGGCCTCGACGCGCTGATCCGCTGACGCGAAGCCATCCGCATGCTGCTCGGACGGCATGCGGATTTTTTGAACGCAGCATGCGGCTTTTTTCAGCGGATTCACGCGTCTCGTTCGGGTAGTCTGGCCTCTCATTCATCCCGCTCGGGAGCGGTCATGTGGCGTAATACCTCCTCCGGCTGGGGCATCATCAGTATCCTGCTGCACTGGCTGAGCGCGCTGGCCTTCGTGGGTCTCTTCGTGCTGGGCTGGTGGATGACCGGTCTTGGCTATTACGATGGCTGGTATAACCTGGCGCCTTGGTGGCATCGTTCGGTGGGCATGCTGCTGTTGGCCGTGACCCTGGTTCGCCTGGTTTGGCGCTTCATGCAGCCGGCCCCGCGACTGCCTGGCTCGCGCCTGGAGCGCGTGGCCGCCCATCTGGGGCACAGCGGGCTCTATGGGCTGATGTTGCTGGTGCTGGTCAGTGGCTACTTGATCTCCACGGCCGAGGGCGCCGGCATCGGAGTGTTCGGCCTCATCGAGGTGCCGGCGCTGGTGACGGGGCTACCCGATCAGGCGAGCCTGGCCGGGCTGATCCACTGGTATGCGGCCTTGGCGCTGATGGGGCTGGCCGCCGGCCACGCCCTGGTGGCGCTCAAGCACCATTGGCTGGATCGCCATGACACCCTGAAGCGCATGCTGTCACCTCGTTTCGCCCAGGCTCGCCGCCGCGGCGGGTCATCTCACGACTGAACCCTGTCACGCATCACCGAAACCTCGTAAGGAGTCCGCGATGTTCAAGAAAACCGCCCTCAGTGCCGCCTTGGCCGCCGCTTCATTGGTGCCGTTCTCCCAGGCTCAGGCCGCCGACTACGCCCTCGATACCGACGGTCAGCATGCCTTCATCCAATTCAAGATCAGCCACCTGGGCTTCTCCTATATCCTGGGTAGCCTCGAGGAGTTCAGCGGCGGGTTCAGCTACGATCCCCAGAACCCGGAGGCCGCCTCGGCCAACCTGGAGGTGGATGTTGCCAGCTTGACCACCAACCACGCCGAGCGTGACAAGCACATCAAGAGCGACGACTTCCTCGACGTGGCCGAGTACCCGAGTGCCAGCTTCTCGTCCACCGGCTTCGAACCCTCCGGGGAAGGCGAGGGCGTGCTGACCGGTGAGCTGACCCTGCACGGAGAGACGCATACCATCGAGATGCCGGTGACCCTGCTCGGCGAAGGCGACGATCCCTGGGGCAACTATCGCGCGGGATTCGAGGGCACGACGACCCTGACGCTTGCCGATTACGGCATCGACATGTCGGACTTCCCGGCGCCGATGCATGAACTCGAGCTCTACGTGACCTTCGAGGGCATCCGCCAGTAAGCCACTCGGCTTTTCTCCTCGACAGTCAGCGCGCCCGGCCCTTGGCCGGGCGCGCTGCGTTGGTGGCGGCCCTCGACGTGCGTCGCCCGCGATGAGGGGATCGTTGCGCGCCTGAGCCACGACGCGACTTCGCGTAGAATGGGCCGCCTTTGAACATCGCCACGGAGTCCTTGTGTTGCGAAACGATCAGAATGCCCCCCCGTTGGGGGTGACACTCTGGCGCCAGACCTGGCCGATGGCCATCGGCGTGTTGTCCTTGCTGGGTTTCCAGCTGGTCGATAGTGCCTTCGTGGCCCGGTTGGGTACCGCGCCACTGGCCGCCCAATCCTTCACCCTGCCACTGTCTTTCCTGATCATCGGCGTGCAGGTGGGCATGGGCATCGCCATCGCCGCCTTGATCTCCCGGGCGCTGGGCGGCGGAGAAGAGGCGCGTGCCCGTCGGCTGGGCAGCCTGGTGCTGCTGGTCGGGGCGCTGGTCATCGCCGGGTTGGCATGGGGGTTGTGGCTGGCTCAGGCGCCGATCTTCCGGCGCCTGGGGGCCGTGCCTGAGTCGCTGTCACTGATCCGCGCCTACTGGGGGCCTCAGCTGCTCTCCGCCTGGGTGGGGGCGCTGCTCTATTTCGCCTACAGCCTGTTTCGCGCCCATGGCAATACGCGTCTGCCAGGATCGCTGATGGTCCTCACCAGCCTGGCCAATCTGGCCCTCGACCCGCTTTTGATCTTCGGCATCGGCGACTGGCCGGGGCTAGGCTTGCCGGGCGCGGCCTGGGCCACGGTGCTGGCCATGCTGGTAGGCCTGGCGGTGATGGGCGTGCGCCTGATGGGGACCGACTGGCTGGCCACGCGTGGTCTGTGGGAAGAGGCTCGGCAGTCGCTGCGCCCCTTCCTCGGCATCGCCGGACCGGCCATGATCAGCCAGCTGATGCCGCCGCTGGCCGCCATGCTGGCGATATCGGTGGTGGCGCGGCTCGGTGAGTCCCAGGTCGCGGCCTGGGGGCTGGCCAGCCGCCTGGAGACGGTCTCGCTGATGGCGGTGTTGGCGATGACCATGTCGCTGCCTCCCTGGCTGGGGCGTTGCTACGGTGCCGGTGACTGGCCGCAGGTACACCGCCTGATGCGCCTCGCACTCAAGGTGGTGGTGGTCTGGCAGCTGGCGCTGGGGCTGGTGCTGGCGCTGGCCGCGCCTTGGGTGGCCGTGGCCCTCGCCGGCACCGCGGAGGTCAGCACCGACCTGACGGTATTGATGCGCTGCTTGCCGCCGAGCTATGCCGCGTTAGGGGTCTGCATGCTGGTGGTGTCCGCCGGCAATGCGCTGGGCTGGCCGTTACGGGCGATGCTGATGTCCGCCGCGCGGCTGTTCGTCTTCTATCTGCCCTGCCTGGGCGCGGGGGCCTGGCTGGGTGGCCTGCCGGGGCTGGCGCTGGGGGCTGCGTTGGGCAATCTGCTGGCCGGCCTTGCGGCCTGGGGGCTGTTGCGGCGCATCCTGGCCAGCCCCCGACGCCAGGCGTCGGTTTCAGGGTAGTGATATATCCTGTTTTTTAAGGTAATAGTTGGTATCTATTTCAATTTTAATAAAATATTTGAAGAATCTGGTAAATCTAGTGGTTAATAATAGCAAAATCATCTGATCGGCTTCTCCTATACTCTCCCACATCTTATCGTCCGGGGTGGCCCGGACGATCTCGCATCCGCATCCGCATCCGCATCCGCATGCGACACGGCGATCGACAAGACGCCTCAGACCATCAGGGGGAGAGCAGCGCATGAAGGTACTGATTCTCGGTAGTGGCGTGGTGGGCGTCACCAGCGCCTATTATCTGGCGCGTCAGGGCCATGAGGTAACCGTGGTGGACCGCCAGGCCGCGCCGGCCATGGAGACCAGCTACGGTAACGCCGGGCAGGTGTCCTTCGGTTTCTCCTCACCCTGGGCCGCACCGGGTATTCCGCAGAAGGCGGTGAAGTGGATGTTCCAGGAGCATGCGCCGCTGAAGATTCAGCCGCGCATGGATCCGACCATGGCGCGTTTCATGGCCAAGATGTTCGGCAACTGCACCGCCGAGCGTTATGCCGTGAATAAGGAGCGCATGGTGCGTATCGCCGAGCACAGCCGAACCTGCATCGACGAGCTGCGGGCCGAGACGGGCATCCGCTACGAGGATCGCCAGCGCGGGCTGCTGCAGCTGTTCCGGTATGACAGCCAGGTCGAGGCCGTGGCCAAGGACATGCAGGTCCTCGAGCGGTGTGGCGTGCGTCACCGGCTGCTCGGCGCCGACGAGATCACGACGGTCGAGCCGGCGCTGTCCCGGGTGCCCGGCAAGTTCGTCGGCGGCCTGCACCTCCCCGACGACCAGACCGGCGATTGCCATCTGTTCACCAACCGCCTGGCCGATTACTGTCGCGAGCAGCTGGGCGTCGAGTTCCGTTTCGGCGTCGACATCCAGCGTATCCGTCGCGGCAATGCCGGTGTCGAGGGTGTGATCACCAGTGCCGGCGAACTGACCGCCGATGCCTATGTGGTCTGCCTGGGCAGTTACTCGCCGTTCCTGGTCAAGGACCTGGGGGTGCGCCTGCCGATCTATCCGGTCAAGGGTTACAGCCTGACGGTGCCGGTGGTAGACGACGGCGGGGCACCGCAGTCCACGGTGATGGACGAGACCTACAAGGTGGCGATCTCGCGCTTCGACGATCGCATCCGTGTGGGCGGTACCGCCGAGCTGGCGGGTCACGACCTGAGCCTGCCCGAGAAGCGTCGGGCGACCATCGACATGGTGGTGCGTGACGTCTTCCCCGAGGGGGGCGACGCGGATCGCGCCGAGTTCTGGAGCGGCCTGCGGCCGATGACGCCGGACTCGACGCCGATCGTCGGGGCGACCCGCTATGACAACCTGTGGCTCAACACCGGCCACGGCACCCTTGGCTGGACCATGAGCTGCGGCAGTGCCCAGCTGCTGTCCGACCTGATGGCGTCGAGCGAGCCGCGTATCGATCCGCAGGGGCTCGACGTCTCGCGCTACGTCGCCTGACGCCACGCCTGTTCGCCGAAGACCGCCACGGCCCGCGCTCCTGCGCGGGCCGTCGTCGTATGAGGGGCGCGTGGCAGGCGACAAAGAAAACGCCCGGGCCACAGGGCCCGGGCGTCGTGTCACCGAACGCGGTTGCCGTTCAGTCGTTGACCGCGGCGATCGCCTTGGCCAGGTAGGGCAGGTTCTCGTGGGAGAATCCGGCCACGTTGGCACGCCCGGAGCGCACCATGTAGATGCTGAACTCGTCGCGCAGGCGATCCACCTGCTCGGGCGTCAGCCCGGTGTAGGAGAACATGCCACGCTGCTCGGCTACGTGGGCATACTTCTGGTCCAGGCCGTAGGGCTTCAAGGCCTCGACGAAGTCGCGCCGCAGGGTGTTGATGCGGTCGCGCATCTCGGTGAGTTCCTCGCGCCACAGGGCGGTCATCGCGTCGGAATGCAGGATCTCCGAGACGATGGCGCCACCATGGGCCGGCGGATTGGAGTAGTTCTCGCGGGCGACGATGGCCGCCTGGGAGCGCACGTCTTCCATCTGCTCGGCGTTCTTGGCCACCATGATCAAGCAACCGGTGCGCTCGCAGTAGATGCCGAAGTTCTTGGAGCAGGAGCTGGTGATGATCACCTCATCGAGGTTTTCGGCCAGCAGGCGCGGGGCGAAGGCATCCTCGTCCAGGCCTTCGCCGAAGCCCTGATAGGCGAAGTCGACCAGCGGCAGAAGACGGCGCTCGCGGACGACCTCGAGCACCTGCTTCCACTGCTCCCGGGACAGGTCGAAGCCGGTCGGGTTGTGGCAGCAGGCGTGCAGCAGCACCACGTCGCCCTCGGGAATCTGCTTCAGCGCACCCAGCATGCCGTCGAAGTCGAGGCGATTGTCGGCATCGACGTAGGGATACTTGTGCAGCGTGAGGCCGGCCGCCGGGAAGATGCCGAGGTGGTTCGGCCAGGTCGGGTCGCTGACCCAGATGTCCTTGCCGGGCAGCTGGGTGGCGATGAAGTCCGCCGCCAGGCGCAGCGCGCCGGTCCCACCGGGGGACTGGGTGGCACTGGCGCGTCCGGCCTCGAGCACCGGCGAGCCTTCGCCGAGCACCATCGGCAATACCACCTCGCCATAGGCCGGGGCGCCGTGAGAACCGATGTAGGTCTTGGTGCTCTCGTTGTTGAGCAGCAGGGTCTCGGCTTCCTTGACCGCGCGCATCACCGGGGTGTTGCCCTGAGCGTCGCGATAGACGCCGACACCGAGATCGACCTTCTGAGGGTTGCTGTCCTTCTTGAAGGCCTCGATGAGCCCGAGGATGGCATCCCCGGGAACCCGCTCAATCTGTTCGAACATTTACTTCGCTACCTCGTCGGTTCTGGCGGCTAGGATGAAATCGTTCTTGTGCAGGCCCTTCATCTCGTGGGACCACCAGGTCACGGTGACCTTGCCCCATTCGGTCAGCAGGGCGGGGTGATGACCCGCCTCTTCGGCGATCTCGCCGACCGCGTTGGTGAACGCCAGGGCCTGCCGGAAGTTGCGGAACGTGAAGACCCGCTCCAGTTGCATGATGCCATCGCGCTCGGCGATCCGCCACTCGGGGATATCGCGGCGATACTGCTCGAGCTCGCCGTCGGTGACGTGGGGGGCGTCCCAGCTGCAGGCCTCGCACTGCTGTTCGGAAAGTTCGCTCATGATGACTCCTCGTGGTGGTTGATGGTCGTGAGTGGTGCGTGAAGGGTGTCAGGCGCTGGTGGCTGCGGCCACTGCCGGCTTGGGCTTGGGTGGGAAGCGTGGCTCGAACAGGCCGAGCGTCATGGCCTCGTGGACCATGCCCATGATGTCGCGGCCGGCCAGGTCGTGCAGCGTCTCCAGGCCATCCAACACATAGTAGAGTGGCTGGAGGATGTCGATGCGATAGGGGGTGCGCAGCGCATCCATGGGATCGAAGGGCGCCTGCAACGGCTCATCCGACAGGGCGTGCAGGGTCTCCTTGGGCGAGGAGATGATGCCGCCGCCGTAGAGACGCCGGCCCGCGGGGGTATCGACCAAGCCGAACTCCACGGTCATCCAGTACAGCCGGGCCAGGTAGACGCGCTCCTTGGGCGTGGCCTCGAGCCCCAGGCGGCCGTAGGTGGCGGTGAACTCGGCGAACGCGGGGTTGGTGAGCATCGGGCAGTGACCGAATATCTCGTGGAAGATGTCCGGCTCCTGCAGGTAGTCCAGCTCCTCCGGGGTGCGGATGAAGGTGGCGACGGGGAAGCGCCGGTTGGCGAGCAGCTCGAAGAAGGTGTCGAAGGGGATCAAGGCCGGCACCTGGGCGGTTTCCCAGCCGGTGGTCTCGCGCAGCACGGCATCGATCTCGCCGAGCTGGGGGATGCGCTCGGTGGGTAGCGCCAGGCGCTCCATGCCGTCGAGGTACTCCTGGCAGACCCGGCCGGGCAATAGCTCGACCTGACGTTTCATCAGCGTGCGCCAGGTGGCATGTTCCTGCTCGCTCCAGGCGATATGACCGTCGGCATCCGGCATTCGGGCTTGATAGGCGGTCTTCTTGGGGGCGTTCTGTGTCTTCATGATGGCTCCCGTCGCGATGTTGGAATTGTGATGGCCTCAAGGGGATAACCGCAGTCTAGGTGGGGAGGCAGGTCGCCGGGGGCTTCCGCCACGGCAAGGGCGGTGGCCCCGGCACCGTCATTCGTAAAGGATTCATGACAGTCGGCGCCGCCGGCTGGGTCGATGCGGCGAAAGGTGGATGGCATCGGCCTCTCGCGGGCCGTATCGTCACGTTATCTTTACACGAGAGTCACGCCGAGCTGACGATCTTCTGTCGGAGGGGTGTCTTTCCCGTTGCCGCGAGTCCTTCATGCGCCTGAGATTCCATTGCCAGAACCGTATCGGCATCCTGCGCGATATCGTCGCCCACTTCGCCGACTATGGTCTCAACGTGGCCCATGGCGAGGTCGGTGGCGAGTACGGCAACGCCATCTACCTGCATGTGCCCCACCTGCTGAATGCCCAGCTGGCGACGCTCAGGCCCGAGCTCGAGCAAGTCCCCGGGGTGTTCGGCGTGCGCCGGGTCAGCCTGATGCCCAGCGAGCGGCGCCACCTCGAGCTCGATGCCTTGTTGTCGTCGCTCTCCGATCCGGTGATGTCGATCGACATGGAGGGCCATCTGGTGGCCGCCAACCGGGCCGCGGGACAGCTGTTGGGTGTGCGGGTTGATGAGGTGCCGGGGCTGTCGCTGGATCGTTATCTGCCCGATCTGGACCTGCCGGCGCTGATTCGTCGCAACAACGCCCGGGTCAACGGGCTGCGGGTCAAGCTGCGCGAGACGGTGTTCCTGGCCGATATCTCGCCGCTGCACCGCGAGCAGCAGTCCGACGTGGCCTCGCTGGCCGGTGCCGTGGTCACCCTGCACCGCGCCGACCGCATCGGCGAGCGCATCTATCAGGTACAGCGTCAGGAGCTGCGGGGCTTCGAGTCGTTGTTCCAGGCCAGTCCTCGGCTGGAGGCGCTGATCGGCGAGGCGCGACGCATGGCGCCGTTGGATGCGCCGCTACTGATTCAGGGCGAGACCGGTACCGGCAAGGAGCTGTTGGCGCGGGCCTGCCATCTGGCGAGCCCGCGTGGCCAGGCGCCGTTCATGGCGCTGAACTGTGCGGGGTTGCCCGAGTCGATGGCCGAGACCGAGCTGTTCGGTTATGCCCCGGGGGCCTTCGAGGGCGCCCGCCCCGAAGGCAAGCTGGGGCTATTGGAGCTGACCGCCGGGGGCACCATCTTCCTCGACGAGGTCGGCGAGACCAGCCCGCGCATGCAGGTCAAGCTGCTGCGCTTCCTGCAGGATGGCGGCTTCCGCCGGGTCGGCAGCGACGAGGAGACCTACCTGGACGTGCGGGTGATCTGCGCCACCCAGCAGGACTTGCCGGCCCTGTGCACCGAGGGGCGTTTCCGCCAGGACCTCTACCACCGCCTCAATGTGCTGACCCTCGCCGTACCACCGCTGCGTGATTGCCTGGATGGCATCGAGGCGCTGGCGGTGCACTTCATCGATCGCGCCGCGACCCAGATCGGCTGCCCGATGCCGCGCCTGTCGGCGAGCGCCGTGGCGCGGTTGTCCGCCTACCATTGGCCGGGCAATGTGCGCCAGTTGGAGAACGTGCTCTTCCAGGCGGTATCGCTGTGCGAGGGAGGCGTCATCGAGCCTGTCCACCTGCGCCTGCCGGAGGTGGGGCGCGCGCCGGGCCTCGCCGGTATCGACCTGGACGGCTCGCTGTCCGATATCCTGGCCGAGGTGGAGCGCCGGGTCCTGTCGAACCTGCATCCGCAGCATCCCTCTAGTCGCCAGCTGGCCAAGCGCCTCGGCGTCTCACACACCACCATCGCCAACAAGCTCAAGCGCCACGGGATCGGCTCGGAGGACTCGTGACTCATGGGGGACGGTACTGGCCCGTGCGGTGCCGGTAGCGGAAGCATTACCATCCGTTGGTTGCGGAGCGTTGGCCGTCGTGGAGTGCTCCGGTGTGGCCGGCGAGCCAGTCGCGCACTTCGCCGAAGGCATACGCCTCCAGGGCGGCGAAACCGTCGAGCCGGCGCGCCTTGTGGCGGGTCAGCCGTGGGGATGTCAGCCCGCACAGGAAGCGGGTCAGTAGCGTCGGCGTCGCCGCATCACCCTCGCCGGCGGAGGCCAGGCGCTCGCGCAGCGGCGCGGTCAGCGCGGCGGCATCCAGCGTGGCGAGTGGGGCCTGGGCGGGTGGGATGGGCAGCGAGGCGACCTGACCGCGACAGCCCGAGCAGTGGCCGCAGCGCTGCGGGGCCGCGTCGTCGCCGAACCAGTCCGCCAGCCGCCGGGTCAGGCAGCCTTCGCCCTCGAACAGCGCCAGCATGGCGTGTAGCCGCTCGATCTCGGCTCGCTCCTTCCCGACGAAGGCCTGGTGCAGCCGGCTGACCATGGCCTCGTCGACGGGGCGTAGCACCTCGTACACCTCGGTCATCTGCTTGCTTTCAAGCGTCATCAGGTCCTTGTCGGCGAGATAGTCCAAGGCGGTGATCACCCGCTGGCGCGAGGTGTCCAGGCCACGCGCGGCGCCGAGGCGCGACAGCGCCTCGAGGTCCAGGCGCTGCCAGGTGCGAGCCTTGGGCGAGGCCTCGAGGATCGCCTCGATGAAGGCGCGGCGCTCGCCTTGGAAGCGGGCGCTCAGCGTCTCCGCCGGCTCCTCCAGTCGGAAGCGATATTCGGCGAAGTAGCTGAAGCGCGGGCGGATCATGCCTTCGAGCTCGAGGTGAACCAGCAGGGTCTTCAGCGGCAGCGGGCGGACGTCGCTGTCTCGAGAGAGCGTATTGAGGGTGAAGGCCCAATCCTCGCCGGGAGCGGGCAGCGTCGATGTCACCTGGGCCACGGCGGCGCGCTCGGGGGTGTCGCCGTAGGTGAAGTTCTCCAGCACGCTGAGATGGTCGCGGCCGGCCAGCATCAGGCACTCGGCGGGGGCGCCGTCGCGGCCGGCACGGCCGATTTCCTGGCTGTAGTTTTCCACCGACTTGGGCAGGTCGAAGTGCACCACGCCGCGGATATCCGACTTGTCGATGCCCATGCCGAAGGCGATGGTGGCGACGATCACCGGCATGTGACCGGCCATGAAGTCGGCCTGCCGGGAGGCGCGGGTCTCGGCATCGAGGCCGGCGTGGTAGGCCGCGGCGGGCAGGCCGGCGGCCGCCAGGTAGGCGGCCAGGCGCTCGGCGGTCTGCTGCAGGGTGACATAGACCACGGTGGCGCCGGCGTGCGGGCCCTCGAGGCGCGGGCGTAGCCACTCGACCAGCCGCCGGGGGCGATCGTCGGCCGCTACCGGCGCCACCTGCAGGTCCAGGTTGGGGCGATAGAACCCCGTGGCGGTGACGTCACCGGCCTCGATGGCGAAGTGGCGACGCATGTCCTCGATCACTCGTGGGGTGGCGGTGGCGGTCAGCAGTAACACCTGGGGAATGCCGAGCGTGCGACGCGTCTCGGGCAGGGTCAGGTAGTCGGGGCGGAAGTTGTGCCCCCATTCGGAGATGCAGTGGGCCTCGTCCACCACCAGCAGCGAGAGCGGCACGCGACGAATGAAGGCGCGGAAGCGCTCGTTCTTGAGGCGTTCCACGGAAATCATCAGGATGCGGATCTCGCCCCGCGTCACGCCGTCCATCACGGCGCGGGCCTCGTCCTTGCTCTGGGAGGAGTCGAGGCTCGCGGCGGCGATGCCATGACGCTGCAGGAAGGCCAGCTGGTCCTGCATCAGCGCCAGCAGCGGCGAGACCACCAGCGTGAGATTCGGCAGGTGCAGGGCGGATAGCTGATAGCACAGCGACTTCCCCGAGCCGGTGGGGAAGATCGCGGCCGCCGAGCGCCCGGCGACCGTCGCCTCGATCACCGGACGCTGGCCGGGGCGGAACTCGGGGTAGCCGAAGACGCGGGCGAGGGTCTGGTCGATGGTAGGCATGGTGGCTCCGGGCGGCGTCGATAGGGCGATTAGAATACACGCCATGCCGGCCGAACTCGCCCCCCATGGTCGCGGCCGGCGTCAGCCAGGGGCGTCGTAGCGGCCCGCGCTTCCCTTCGAGAACACCACCTGCCAGAGCGGGAGATTGCGGGCGCGGAAGGCGCCGGCACAGACCGCGAGATAATAGCGGAACATGCGTCGGGTGCGTTCGTTGTAGCGGGAGGCGATCTCGTCCCAGTGGCGATCGACGTTCTCGAGCCAGGCCATCAACGTGTGATCGTCGTCGGCGCCGGTGGCCCATGTCGGCGCCAGTCTTCCGGTCAGCGAGGGGCGTCGTAGCGGCCCGCGCTTCCCTTCGAGAAGACCACCTGCCAGAGCTGGAGATTGCGCGCGCGGAAGGCGCCGGCACAGACCGCGAGATAATAGTGGAACATGCGTCGGGTGCGTTCGTTGTAGCGGGAGGCGATCTCGTCCCGGTGGCGATCGACGTTCTCGAGCCAGGCCATCAGCGTGTGATCGTCGTCGGTGCCGGTGGCCCATGTCGGCGCCAGTCTTCCGGTCAGCGAGGGGCGTCGTAGCGGCCCGCGCTTCCCTTCGAGAATACCACCTGCCAGAGCTGGAGATTGCGGGCGCGGAAGGCGCCGGCACAGGCCGCGAGATAATAGCGGAACATGCGTCGGGTGCGTTCGTTGTAGCGGGAGGCGATCTCGTCCCAGTGGCGATCGAAGTTCTCGAGCCAGGCCATCAACGTGTGATCGTAGTCGGCGCCGAAGTTCTGCCAGTCTTCCATCAGCAGGTGGTCCTCGCTGGCACTGGCGATATGCTTGGCGGAGGGCAGCACGCCGTTGGGGAAGATATAGCGGTTGATCCAGGGGTCGGCGCTGACGTGCGAGGTGTTGGAGCCGATGGTGTGCAGGACGAACAGGCCGTCCGCGGGCAGCAGGCGCTGCACGGTCTCGAAATAGGTGGCGTAATTGCGATGGCCGACATGCTCGAACATGCCGATGGAGACGATGCGCTCGAACTGTCCCTCGAGCTCGCGATAGTCCTCGAGCAGGATCTCGACCGGCAGGCCTTCGCAGCGGCGGCGGGCCAGCTCGGCCTGCTCCCGGGAGATGGTGATGCCGGTGACCTCGACGCCGTGATGCCGGGCGGCATGTTCGGCGAAGCTGCCCCAGCCGCAGCCGATATCGAGGACCCGCATGCCGGGCTCGAGCGCGAGCTTGCGGCAGGCCAGCTCAAGCTTGGCACGTTGGGCGTCTTGCAGCGTCGCGGCGTCCTTCCAGTAGCCGCAGGAATAACACATGGTCTCGTCGAGCATGCGCTCGAACAGGTCGTTGCCGAAATCGTAGTGGGCCTCGCCGACGATGTGGGCCCGGGTCCGGCTCTGGAGGTTGAAGAAGCCGGCCTGCAGGCGATACATCAGTCGTTCCGGCTTGGACTGGGCGTGTTCGCCGAGGCCATGGCACAACAGCCGATGCGCCAGGACATCGATGCGATCGCACTCCCACCAGCCATCCATGTAGGCTTCGCCCAGCCCCAGGGTGCCCTGATGCAGCACGCGCGAGAAGAAGTCGGGGTGATAGACCCGGATGTCCGCAGGGGCCGAGCCGTTGAGGGCGATGCCTGAGCCGTCGAGCAGTTTCTCGAAGACGCGACGGGCCCGGGTGTCGGGGAGGGTGATGGGGCCGAGACGAGGGTCGCTGGTCATGAATCCTCCTGATCCTTCAGATACGGGGGTAACCGCAACAGCGAAGCGAGCAATGGCGTGATTCCCGGTCTCTTGCTACACGTTTTTAGCATAGACCAGGCTCAATAGTTCTTGGCAATCACCTCGTTAGAGTTTTTGCCATCATTCAATGCCGAAGAGGGTGAAGAAATGGATGTAATCGTGGATCTGTGCGTGGTGCCGATGGGTGTCGGTGTCTCCGTCTCGCCGCAGGTCGCGGCCTGCCAGAGGGTCATCGAGGCCTCCGGGCTCGAGTACCGCATGCATGCCTATGGCACCAACATCGAAGGCCCTTGGGACGAGGTCATGGCGGTCGTCAAGCGCTGCCACGAGACGGTGCATGAGATGGGAGCGCCGCGCATCACCTCGACGCTCAAGCTGGGCACGCGGATCGACCGTGAACAGCATATGAACGACAAGGTGGCGAGCGTGGAGTCGTTGTTGGGGGAGTCATCGTCATCGGGGATGTCATGAATTCGTTACGGGTTGTCAGGATAATTTGCCGATCCGGAAACGTCATGCAGGGCGTAGCGGAGCATGTAACACGATCTTGACGGGGGCGCATGACGTGGTGGGGGAAGACGGCGTGGCCGGGGGTGTCATGGGCATACCGGAGGAGGCGTGGGGCCACTAGTCTGGGAAGCAACCGCGGGCCGAGCGCCCCGATGACAACCACAAACGATCTGGAGAACCACCATGAATGCCCCCGCCCAGACGAGTCCGCTCGAGACCGCTAACCCTATCGGCACCGATGGCTTCGAGTTCGTCGAGTACACCGCCCCGACCGCCGAGGGCATCGAGGCGTTGCGCCAGCTGTTTCTGCAGCTGGGCTTCACCGAGACCCGCAAGCACCGTTCCAAGAACGTTTTCCTGTTCCAACAGGAAGGCATCAACTTCGTGCTCAACGCCGAGCCGAATAGCCAGGCCGCCGAGTTCGCCCAGGTCCATGGGCCGTCGGCCTGCGCCATGGCCTGGAAGGTCGCCGATGCCAAGCAAGCCTTCGAACGTGCCGTGTCCTGCGGCGCCGCGCCGGTGGAGATCCCGGTGGGTGAAGGCGAGGTCGGCATCCCGGCCGTCGAGGGGATCGGTGGCTCGCTGCTCTACTTCGTCGACCCTCGACTCGATAGTGAAGGTCGCAGCATCTACGACATCGATTTCGTGCCGATCGAGGGTCGCACGGCTCGGGACCACAGTGTCGGTCTGCAGGTGCTCGATCACCTGACCCACAACGTCGACCGCGGTCAGATGGATGTGTGGGCCGGGTTCTATACGCAACTGGCCAACTTCCGCGAGATTCGTTACTTCGACATCGCCGGCAAGAAGACCGGGCTGTTCTCCCGGGCGATGACCGCGCCCTGCGGCAAGATGCACATCCCGATCAACGAATCCGCCGACGACAATTCCCAGATCGCCGAATTCCTGCGCGAGTACGGCGGCGAGGGCATCCAGCACCTGGCCATGGCCACCGATGATATCTATGCCACGGTGCGCGCCCTCAAGGCCAACGGCATCCAGTTCTTGACCACCCCGGAGATTTACTACGAGAAGGTCGACGCGCGGGTTCCCAACCACGAGGAGAAGCTCGACGAGCTGCGTGAGCTGAACCTGCTGGTTGATGGTGCTCCCGGGCAGGGCGTGTTGCTGCAGATCTTCACCGAGACGGTGATCGGGCCGATCTTCTTCGAGATCATCCAGCGCAAGGGCAACGATGGCTTCGGCGAAGGCAACTTCAAGGCGCTGTTCGAATCCATCGAGGAAGACCAGATTCGCCGCGGCGTACTTCAGTCCGACGACTGATGCGTCGTACCGGAACGGTCGCCTCGACCGGGTCCGAGGGGCAGGGTGTCGAGCGCCAGAACAACACACCGATTCCCTGCCCATTCACGATAAAATCCGTCACAATGTGCCGCCTTGCGGTGGTCGCATGCTGCGTGGCGGCGACAACAACAGTTCCGTGATCCTTGGTGTGACATGACAAACGATGCACAACCCCGTACTCAGTGGCTAGGCCGCTGGGGCTTCGTCCTGGCGGCGACCGGTTCCGCGGTCGGCCTGGGCAACGTCTGGAAGTTCCCCTACATGACCGGCGAATACGGCGGCGGCGCCTTCGTGCTGGTCTATCTGGCCTGCATCCTGGCCCTCGGCGTTCCGGTGATGATGACCGAAATCGCCCTGGGTCGCCGTGGCCGGGGTAGCCCCATCGACGCCATCCGCCGCGTGACCGCCGAGTCCGGCGGTCGCTCGCCGTGGTCGCTGCTGGGCTGGATGGCCATGGCCTGCGGCTTCATGATCCTGTGCTTCTATGTGGTAGTGGCCGGCTGGTCGTTCTCCTACCTGTGGAAGATGCTGAGCGGCGGCCTGGCCGGCACCAGCGTCGATGACATGGCGGCGATCTTCGGCGCCAACAATGCCAACCCGTTCAACCTCGGTTTCTGGAGCACCCTGGTGACGATCATCACCATGCTGATCGTCGGCAAGGGCGTCCAGGCGGGCATCGAGAAGAGCGTGAGCTGGATGATGCCGGGCATGGTCCTCATGCTGTTGATCATGATCGTCTACGGGGCCTTCTCCGGTGGCTTCGGCGACGCGCTGCACTTCCTGTTCGCCTTCAATGCGGGCAGCCTCTCCAGCGAGGGCATGCTGGCGGCCATGGGGCATGCCTTCTTCACCCTGTCGCTGGCCTCTGGGGCGATCTTGACCTACGGCAGTTACCTGCCGCGCGATGCTTCCATCGGTCGTACCACCCTGACCGTGGCCGTGGCCGACACCCTGGTCGCGCTGATGGCGGGGCTGGCCATCTTCCCGGTGATCTTCGCCAATGGCATGGAGCCGGGCAGTGGCCCGGGGCTGATCTTCATGAGCCTGCCGCTGGCCTTCCAGGCCATGCCCCTGGGTACCCTGTTCGGTATCCTGTTCTTCGTGATGCTGTCCATGGCCGCGCTCACCTCGTCGATCTCGATGGTCGAGGCCACGGTCTCCTGGCTCACCGATAACAAGGGCATCTCACGTCGCACGGCGGCCTGGGGCACCGGCATCGTGCTGTGGATCATCAGCACCCTGGCCATGCTGTCCTTCAATGTCGGTGCCGATTGGACGCTGGCCGGCAAGCACTTCTTCGACTGGTTGGATTACCTGACCTCGCGCTGGATGATGCCGCTCGGCGGGCTGGGCGTCGTGTTGTTGGCCGGCTTCGTGCTCAACAGCGAGGTTATGCGCGAAGAGCTCGGCCTGTCGCCGGTGATGCATGCGCTGTGGCTATTCATGGTGCGCTACGTCAGCCCGCTGGGCATCGTGGTCATCTTCCTCGATGCGCTGGGCATCGCCACCCTCGAGTTCGCGGTTCAGTGGCCCTGGCTGCTGCTGGCGCTGGCGGTGATCACGCTGATCGGTGAGATCACAAGCCCGCGGCTGAAGCGGACGCTGTGCGCCTGATGACGTCAGCGCCCCGTTAACACGCGGCCCCCGCCAATGGCGGGGGCCGCGTCGTTTGGGAGAGGGCGCGGCCCATACGGCGGATCGGTTATATCCTTACGCAGAGGTGAGAGTGGCATTCGGCCGGCAATTTAATTACTTTAGGGTATATAAAATATTTTCAGATAGAGATATTGGAATATGTGCGCCGCGATCTTCTCGCCCGATGCTCCGCTTCTCCGGCTTCCTGATGCGACATCCGAGCTGGTGGCGGGGCGGGTCAGCCTGGTCGGCGCCGGTCCCGGCGACCCGGAACTATTGACCGTCAAGGCGCTACGCCGCCTGCAGGCCGCCGATGTGATCCTCCACGACCGGCTAGTCAGCAAGGAGATCCTGGCGCTCGCCGCCCCTCAGGCGGCGTGTCTCTATGTCGGCAAGGCGCGCTCCGATCACAGCGTGCCTCAGGAGGGCATCAACCAGGCGCTGATCGACTGGGCGAGGGCGGGCAAGCGCGTCGTCCGCCTGAAGGGGGGCGATCCCTTCATCTTCGGACGCGGCGGCGAGGAGCTGGAGAGCCTGGTCGCCGACGGGGTCGAGGTCGAGGTGGTGCCAGGTATCACCGCGGCCTCGGGCTGTGCGGCCTATGCCGGGATACCGCTGACCCACCGTGACCACGCGCAGTCGGTGCGCTTCATCACCGGCCACCTGCGCAATGGCAGCTGCGACCTGGACTGGCCGGCGCTGGCGAGCCCCGGCCAGACTCTGGTGTTCTACATGGGGCTCGGTAGCCTCGAGATCATCGGCGAGCGCCTGCGCGCCCATGGCCTGGCGGGTGAGACGCCGCTGGCGCTGATCGAGCAGGGCACCACGGCGCGTCAGCGGGTGCACGTGGCGCGTCTGGACGATTTGCCGTCGGCCGAAGAGTTGGCTAACATCCGCCCCCCGACCCTCATCATCGTGGGTACGGTGGTAGCATTGCATCAGACGCTGGCCTGGTTCGACAGCGAACGAGCCGCCAGCCTGGGTTGGTTGCAGGGAAAGCACCCGACACCGTCCGATACGTCTGACGGCGCCTGATCGCGGGAGGTCGACCGGCGTGCATGTCGTTGTGAGGAATAGGTACAGATGAGAATACTCGGCAAGGCGGGCGGTCTCCGCTCTACAGGCGGTCGCTACCTGTTGACGATCGGCCTGGCGATCTGTGTGTTGTCCGGCGCCGGCCCGGCCCTGGCCCACGGCGAGGCGCCGCTCCAGCAGGGTGTCGCCTCCTTCTACGGTGATCGCTTTCAGGGTCGCACCACCGCCAGCGGCGACGCCTTCGATCAGCGCGAGCTCACCGCGGCCCATCGCACCCTGCCGTTCGGTACCAAGGTGCTGGTGACTCGGCCCGACAACGGGCGCGAGGTCGAGGTGATGATCAACGATCGCGGCCCCTATGTCTCCGGCCGGGTGATCGATCTCTCCAAGAGCGCCGCTCGCGCGCTCGGCATGCTCAGGCGCGGCACCGCGCCCGTCCAGCTCAGCCTGACCGACTGAGCGCTATCCCTCACGCCAGACGCCGCGTCACTCCCTCAGGGTGATGTGGCGTCGGTGCGTGTGAATTCCCGCTTCCAGCGCTCGAGCAGCGCCTGACGCTTGAGTTCGTCGAGGGTCGCCAGTAGCCCCGGCCCCAGTGACACCGGCCGCAGCGCCTCGCCATGGCTTTCTCGCAACGCGTGCGCCGTGCCTGGCCCGCCAAGCGACGGGTGCACGGCGCCGAGCGGCGTGGCTTCGGCGATCACTCGCTGGCCGGCGTCGCCGAGCAGGAAGTTCATGAAGCGTCGCGCGTTTTCCGGATGCGGTGCTTGGCGGGGTATCAGGGCCAGGCGTTGGGTGATCAGCGCATAGTCGTCGGGCACCACCACCTCCAGCGCCGGGTCGGCGTCGGCGACCGCCCGAGCATAGCTGCCCAGCAGGTTGTAACCCAGCCAATAGCGACCGTCCTTCAGGCCTGCCAGCATCTCACCGGTGGTGGCGGCCAGTGCCGTCTGGGTCGCCCCGAAGGCGGTCACCAGGTCCCAGTAGCGCGGTGTCAGCCGGGATTCCTGGATGGCATAGGCATAGCCGGCCCCGCTGCGCTCGGGGTCATAGGTCACCACCCGGCCGTGCAGCGCCTCGCCATGGCCTTCCAGCAACTCGAGCAGCTCGGCGTGGCTTTCCGGGCGTCCGAAGCGGTCGATCAACTCGCGGCGCACCACCATGACGATCGGTTCGAAGGTGAAGGCGAACAGCTCGTGGCGCCAGCGTGCCCAGGCCGGCCAGGCCATGGCCTGGGGAGACGACAGCGGGCGCGCGTGGCCGCCGTTGGCCAGCCAGTATTGCCAGGGCATGGCCGAGGAGATCAGCACATCGACCTCGTCCGGGGTCTCCAGGAAGCGCCGGTGCAGGCCGAGGGTATCCAGGTTGCGATAGGTCAGGCCGATGCTCGGATGCTCGGCATGGAAGGCCTCGAGCAGCGGGCGGGCGTAGGACGGGTCGAGGGCGCCGTGGACCACCAGCGTGTCGGTAGCCCCGTCGACGGGACCGGTGGCGGGGAAGTGGAGTCGCTCTGCGGCCTGGGTGGCCGATGCGGTAGCCAGCCACAGCAGGGCGATCAGCATGATGCCGGGACGTCGCCTCATGGGGTCTCCTCGGGAAAATGCAGGCCGACCCTGAGGCCATGGCCGTCGCTGCCAGCGTCGAGTCGCAGGCGGGCGCCGTGGGCACGGGCGATGCCGTCGACGATGGCCAGCCCAAGCCCAGAGCCGTCGGGGTCGTCGCTGCCGCGATGAAAGGGGCGCAGCATCAGTAGCCGCCGGTCGGCGGGGATGCCGGGCCCGTCGTCTTCGACTTCGAGGACGGGGGGCGCCGCGCGGGCTCGCACGGTGATGTGCGTCGCCCCGTAACGACGAGCGTTGTCGATCAGGTTGGCCAGTGCCTCTTCGAGCTGCCAGTCGAGCCCGTCCACCGTTACCGGTGTCGCCGGCGCTTCCAGCCCCAGGTCGATGCCGGCGCGATGGCAGGCATTCCAGTGGCCGCGTACCGCGCGGCTGGCCACTGCCTCGAGCGAGAGCGGGACCAGCTCGGGGCGATACTCGGGGTTGTCGAGGCGGGTCAGCGACAACAACTGCACGGCGAGATGCGAGGTGCGCGTGCTGGTGGCGTGGATCGCGGCCAGGGCCTCTCGCCAGCGCGGCGGGTCGGTCTGTCGCAGGGCCAGCTCGGCACGCGCCGAGAGTCCGGCGAGGGGGGTGCGAAGCTGGTGAGAGGCGTCGCCGATGAAGCGTTCCTGATTGGTCTTGACGCGTCGCATGCGCGCCAGCAGTTCGTTGAGTGTCTCACGCAGTTCGGCGAGCTCTCGCGGCAGCGCCAGGTCCAGCGGGGCCAGGGTGCGGGGGTCGCGGGCGCGGATGGCTTGGCGCAATCGGCTCAGCGGGGTCAGGGCGCCGCGAATGGCCAGCAGCACCACGGCGACCGCCAGTCCCGCCATGCCCAGGATGTAAGCCAGGTTGGCGCGTAGCAGCTCGTGGGCTAGGCGCTGACGGCCCTCCCGGGTGTGGGCGACGCGTACCTCGAAGCCTGCGCGCTGGCGCCAGTCCGCGAGGCGGGAATGACGAATGCCCTGGCGCAGCTCGAGGCCCTGCCAGATCAGGTCGCGATAGCGTAGCGTCGGGACCTCGCCGGCGTCGGCGGGCGGGCCGGGCAGCTCGGCATTGCCGGTGACGAACTGCCCCTGGGCGTCGTAGAGGGCGTAGAAGACGCGCTCCTCGGCGTCGGTGGCGAGCATCTCGAGGGCCGCCGGCGGCAGGTCGAGCCACAGGCGTTCGTCCTGCCACTGGACCTGCTCGGCGATGGCCAGGGTGGCCGCCTCGAGCAGGCGGTCGAAGGCCCGGTCGGCGGTATGGCGTGCCTCGATCCAGGCCTGCACGACCATCAGCGCGCCCAATGCCATCAGCGGCAGCAGCAGCCAGGTCAGCAGGCGACGGTAGAGGCTGTCGCGCCGGATCACGTGGCCTCCAGCAGATACCCCAGCCCGCGCACGGTACGCAGGGCGATGGCGCCGCCGGCCAGGCGCTTGCGCAGGCGATGGATGTAGACCTCGATGGCGTTGTCGCCCATGGGTTCGCCCTGGAAGGCCTCCTCGACGAGGCGCGCCTTGTCGACCGGCTCGCCGCCATGCCGCATCAGACAGGCCAGTAACCGTTGCTCCCGCGGGGGCAGCGGCAGCGCCGCGCCGTCGAGGGTAAAGCGCTGGGCCGTGGCATCGAAGTTCAGCGGGCCGACCTGGAGCGCCTGGCCGCGTTCGCGGCGTCGCAGCAGGGCGCGCACCCGGGCCTCGAGCTCGTCCAGGGCGAAGGGCTTGGCCAGGTAGTCGTCGGCGCCGAGATCGAGCCCGCGGACCCGATCCTCCACCGCGCCGCGGGCGGTGAGGATCAGCACCGGGGTGTCGGCGTCGTGGCGGCGCAGCGTCTCGAGCACGTCGAGCCCGCCGCAACCGGGTAGGTTGAGGTCCAGCAGCACCAGCTCGAGGCCATGCTCCGCGCCATCGAGCCGGGCCCGGGCCGCCTCGCCATCGGCCAGGTGCTCGACGGTGTGATGCTCGAGCGCCAGGGCATCCACCAGGGTTTCCGCCAGCAGGCGGTCGTCTTCTACCAGCAGCAGCGTCATGGGCATGCCTCCTCGCCTGATGGAGGGTCACCAAGCGCCGCTTGGGCCGCCTCCAGGGCTCGCCGGGCGGCGGCGTCGGACAGGCGGCCGGCGGGGCCGGACAGCGATAGCCACAGCGCGGGGGCGGGGTCGCCGCCCAGCGCGACGCACGTCATGTGGCCGCCAGGGAGGGCGAGACGCGGGTCGTCGTCGCCGGCCAGCGGCCAGTGGCTCCCCGGGCGCAGGTCATGACGCAGGCCGGTCTCGGGGAGGGCGACCAGCCGGCATTCCACCTGGTCGGCGTGACCCGCCAGCAGGGCGGCGGTCTCGCCGGTCTCGGCGGCCAGCCGGTCGAGCCATGGCTGGACCCGGGTCGCCAGGTGCTGCGACGGGGCGTGTCGACGGGCGAGGCGTACCGGGCTTCCGCCCAGCCGCCAGCGTCCGTCGTCACCCCGCTGGGCGTAGTCGAAGCGGGAAAGCGAGCCGAGCAGGCGCAGCAGGGTGCTCTTGTAGAAGCCGGTGGCCTCGGCCAGTTCGGCCAGGCTGAAGGCGTCGTGGGGAGAGTCGAAGACCTCGAGCACGGTCAGCGCGCGTTCCACGGCCTCGACGCGGTCCTGGGCCATGTCGTGTTGCCTCGTTGATGGTCGCGTTTCAAGAGACGGTGTCGGACCTGCAACTTTGGTCGCGATTCGCCGCATGGGCATTGACCCCCATGGAGGAGCGGCCTAGTTTTCGCTCAGGGGAACGATGTTCTGCCTTACAGAATTGTAAGGCAGTCGTCAGCCACCCGCAAGCGACACCTTCACCGTCAACGACAATCTCCTAGGGGATAACAACAATGTCTGTGAGAACGCCACTCAAGCTCGTCGCCGTCGCCGCCTTCACCGTGAGCGCCGGTTCCACCCTGGCCTTCGAGCCGCAAGGCAAGGTCGAATGCATCGCCCCGGCCGACCCGGGGGGTGGTTGGGACTTCACCTGCCGTAGCGTCGGCAATGTCATGGAGGAGCTGGACCTGGTGCCTGCCAGCGTACAGACCATCAACATGGCCGGTGCCGGCGGTGGCGTGGCCTACGCCCACACCGTGAGCAAGCGCGCCGGCGATGACCAGCTACTGGTGGCCGCGTCGACGGCCACGACCACCCGCCTGGCGCAAGATCAGTTCCCGGGCATGAGCGCCGACATGGTCAACTGGGTCGGCGCGCTGGGGGCCGACTATGGTGTCATCGCCGTCGCCGATGATTCCGAATACGACGACCTGCCCGAGCTGATGGAGTCCCTCAAGGATGACCCGCGCAGCGTCAAGTTCGCCGGGGGCAGTGCCAAGGGCGGCTGGGATCATCTCAAGGTACTGATCGCCGCCCAGGAAGCCGGCGTCGAGAGCCTGCCGCGCATCCCCTACCTGTCGTACAACAATGGCGGCGAGGCCATGACCCAGGTGGTCGGCGGTCATGTCGATGCCTTCACCGGCGACATCACCGAGGCCCAGGGTTTCATGGACTCCGGTGACCTGCGCGTGCTGGCGGTGTTGTCGGAGGAGCGGCTGCCGGGCGAGTTCAGCGATATTCCTACCGCTCGTGAGCAGGGCATCGATGCCATCGGGCCGAACTGGCGCGGCTTCTACATGCCGGCCGACGTGCCGGAAGAGGCCCGGCAGTATTGGATGGATGCCATGGATACCCTCTACGAGAGCCAGGAATGGAAGGACGTCATGGCCAGCAACGGCCTGATGCCGTTCCACATGAGTGCCGGTGAGTTCGAGCAATTCGTCAACGACCAGATCGCCGACATCCGTCAACTCTCCCAAGACATCGGGCTGATCCAGTAATGACCTTCAACGACCGCATCTTCGGGGTCCTGTTGATCGCCCTGGCCGTCGCGTACGGCTGGGGTGCTACCCAGTTTCCCGAACCGTTCGGCGGGGCCGAAGGCGTCGGCCCGGAGACCTTTCCCTATCTACTGGCATCGGTGCTGGTGCTCTCCAGCCTCTATCTGATCGTGCGGCCGGACCCGGATAATGCCTGGCCGTGGAGCCGTACCGGGGTAGAGCTGTTGATCGCGGTGGCGGTGCTGATCGTCTATACCGCGTTGCTGCAGTCGCTGGGCTTCATCCTCAGCACCCTGCTGGCGGTGGGGACCCTGTGCTGGCGCATGGGTGCCACGCCGCTCAAGGCCTATGTCACCGGCGGCGTGGCCGGCGTGGCGGTGTTCGGGCTGTTCAATTTCGCCCTGGATCTTGCGCTGCCGCTGGGGCTCTTGTCCTTCCTGGAGGTGAGCTGATGGAGACCCTGGGTTACTTGATCGATGGCTTCGGCGTCGCCCTGGCGCCGCACAACCTGATGTTCGCCCTGCTCGGGGCCTTCCTCGGCACCTTGATCGGGGCGCTGCCCGGCCTCGGGCCGGCCAACGGCGTGGCGATCCTGATACCGCTGGCCTTCTCGCTGGGGCTGGCCCCGGAGACCGCGATGATCATGCTCACCTCGGTCTACGCCGGGGCGATGTATGGCGGGCGGATCTCCTCGATCCTGCTCAATATCCCCGGTGACGAGCCGGCGATGATGACCTGCCTCGATGGCTACCCGATGGCCCGCAAGGGCAAGGCCGCCGAGGCGCTGGCGATCTCCGCGGTGGCATCGTTCATCGGCAGCCTGATCGCCACGGTAGGCCTGATCCTGCTGGCGCCGGTGCTGGCCCGATTTGCCCTGACCTTCGGCCCGGCCGAGTACTTCGCGCTGTTCCTGCTGGCCTTCGCCACCCTCGGCGGCATCACCGGCAAGAACCCCGTCAAGACAGTGGTCGCGGCCTGCCTGGGTCTGATGATCTCCACCATGGGCATCGATAACACCGGCGTGCAGCGCTATACCTTCGGCGTGCTGGAGCTTTATGAAGGCATCGACTTCATCATCGCCATCGTCGGCCTGTTCGCCATCTCCGAGCTACTGTTCTTCATCGAGGACAAGGCCGGCGGCGGTAAGGAGAAGATGACCGTCAACAAGCTGTCGCTGAAGTGGGCCGATATCCGCGGCATCCTGCCGTCGAGCCTTCGCGGTGGCGTGCTGGGCTTCATCGCCGGGGTGTTGCCGGGCGCGGGCGCCTCGCTCGGCAGCTTCATCGGCTACACCCTCGAGAAGAAGGTGGTGGGTCGCAAGGGTACCTTCGGTGAAGGCGATCCGCGCGGCGTGGCCGGCCCCGAGGCCGGTAACAATGGCGCCTCGAGCGGCGCGCTGGTGCCGATGCTGACCCTCGGCGTGCCGGGCAGCGGCACCACCGCGGTGCTGCTGGCGCTGTTGATCTCGCTGAACATCACCCCCGGGCCGCTGATGTTCACCCAGAACGCGGACATCGTGTGGGGCGTGATCGCCGCGCTGCTGATCGGCAACTTCCTGCTGCTGTTGCTGAACATCCCGCTGGTGGGCATCTTCGTCAAGCTGCTGTCGGTGCCGCCGAAGTACCTGTTGCCGGTCGTCACCATGGTGGCCTTCGTCGGCATCTACTCGATCAGCAATAGCGCCTTCGACCTGTACTTCATGGTGGCTTTCGGCGTGGCCGGCTATGTCTTCCGCAAGCTGGAGATTCCGTTGGTGCCGATCATCCTTGGTCTATTGCTTGGGCCGGAGATGGAGAAGAACCTGCGTCATGCGATGGACATCGCCGACGGCGACTGGACCATCCTGTGGGACAGTGGCCTGGCCATCGGCCTGTGGGTGTTCGCCGGGCTGGGATTGATCCTGCCTTATATCGTCGGCCCGCTACTGCGCCGGCGCATGAAGGCGACCACCGAGACCGGAGGGCCGGGCGACTAAGCGCCTGGGCCGGGTAGCGCGCAGCATGACGGGGCGTCGGCCATGTGCCGGCGCCCCGTCTCGTTGGTGAGCCGGTACGCTGCGCCAGGCTCGGCCTCGGGCTATGCTGGCGGGCACCAAGCCGCGGCGGGTATCGCCGGCGGCGAGTGCCGGAGAGGATGAGATGAGTGGGATGACACGACGCCGCAAGTGGCCATGGGTGCTGGCTGCGCTGATGCTGGCCTGGCTGGCGATGGGGACCTGGCAGCGCTACAAGCCGCTGCCGGACGGTGTCGGCCAGGCCCACCCGTTGCGCGTCGCGGTGTCGCCACGGTTGCTCACCGACGAGACCTGGTACGACGCCGCGGGGCAGCGCCATCGGCGTCAGGCGATCTTCGACGAGGCGCTCTCGATGATCGGCCAGGCACGCCGCCTGGTGGTGGTCGACATGTTCCTGTTCAACGACTTCGCCGCCGATTCCGGGCCGGGCGATTTCCGGCCGCTGTCCGACGAGCTTACCGCGGCCCTGGTGCGTCAGCGGCGCCGTCACCCCGGGTTGCGCGCGATCCTGATCACCGACCCTGTGAACACCCTCTATGGCGGGCTTGCGCCCGAGCACCTCGAGCGCCTGCGCGAGGCCGGCGTGGAGGTGGTGATCACCGATCTTGAGCGACTGCGCGCCTCCAACCCGCTGTGGACGGGGCTCTGGGCGCTTGGGCCGCGCTGGTTCGGCAACCGGGCTACGGCCGGCTGGCTGCCCAATGCCCTGGGGCCGGGGGAGGTCACCCTGCGTAGCTACCTGGCGTTGGCCAACGTCAAGGCCAACCATCGCAAGACCCTGGTGGTCGATCAGGGCGATGGCTGGGCGGGGCTGGTGACCTCGGCCAACCCCCACGATGCCAGCAGCCTGCACGGCAACGTGGCGTTGCGTGTCGAGGGCGCGGCGGCCCTCGACTTGCTGGCCTCGGAGCGCGTCGTGGCGAGCTGGTCTGGCGTGACGGTGCCCGGGCCGGCGCCGCCGCCGTCCGCCGAGGACGACGCCTCCGGGGCTCGCCTGCAGCTACTCACCGAGGGGGCGATCCGTGAGGCGCTGATCGACGCCGTGGCGAAGGCTGGGGAAGGCGACCGGCTCGCTGTGGCGGTCTTCTACCTGGCCCATCGCGGAATGATCGACGCGTTGCTCGCCGCACACCGTCGTGGCGTCGAGGTGCGGGTGCTGCTCGATCCCAACCGCGAGGCCTTCGGCCTCGACAAGGGGGGCATTCCCAACCGGCCGGTGGCCGACGAGCTGGTCGCCGCCGGCATTCCGGTGCGTTGGTGCGCCACCCGTGGCGAACAGTGCCATACCAAGCTGCTGATGCGTCACCCCGCCGAGGGCGGCGAGGTCGAGTTGATCCTCGGTTCCGCCAACTTCACCCGGCGCAACCTGGACGACCTGAACCTGGAGACCAGCGTGCGTCTGTTGGGGCCGCCGGACCTGCCGGCCCTGTCCGATGCCGAGGCGTTCTTCGCGCGTCGCTGGCAGGCCACGCCGGAGCGTCTCACCAGCCTGCCCTATGCCGACGCCGAGGCGTCAAGCGGGTTCGACCGATGGCGTTACCGGCTGATGGAGGCGACGGGGCTTTCGACCTTCTGAGCGTGAGCGGCTGGCCTTTGACAGCCGTGCCAGGGCCGATCAGCCTGGGAATGGCCGGCGGGCGATCCGCTATCACGAGGGAGAGAGGATATGGAGCGATTGTGGCTGGGAGTGAAGCTGGTGCTGCTGGCGCTGGTGTTAGTGCTGATCGTGCAGAACCTGAACCTGGTCGAGGTGCGGCTGCTGACCTGGAGCTTCACGCTGCCGTTGGCGCTGCTGATCGCCGCCCTCTATCTGTTGGGGATGCTCAGCGGCCGCAGCCTGATGGGCCTGGTACGGCGTCTGCGTGGCCGGCGGGATGGCCGCTGAGGCATCGCTCAGTCCACGCGGGAGATGGCTCGATGGCGTGAGTCCAGGTGCCAGGGCAGGCCCAGGCGGGCGTTGCGCTCAAGCTCGGCGATCACCTGGGCGCCGAGCAGCAGGATGAGGGCGCCTACCTCGAGGGTCAGCAGGACCACGATCAGCGTCGCGAGCGAGCCGTAGACGGCGTTGACGAACGACAGGTGGGCGAAGTAATACACCAGCAGCAGGCGGGCGCCCTCCCATAGCAAGGCGGCGACGAAGCCACCCGCCAGGGCGCGCCGCGGGGCGACCTTGACCAGCGGCAGCACCTTGTAGATGGCGCTGAACAGCAGGAAGACGCCGGCGAAACTGGTCAGGTTCAGCGCCGTATCGGAGAGCCCTGCCAGGGGTAGCTCCCTGCCCAGAAGCGCCATCCACAGCGTATTGAGTCCATCCGCCAGGCTGACCAGCAACGTCAGCGCCATCAGCCCCGCACCCAGCACCAGCATGAAGGCGTAGGGCATCAGCACCGAGACCCAGGCCGAGCGTCTGACGTGTGCCTCCGGGGCGTGGAAGATGATCGCCAGGGCGTCTTCCAGCATGCGGAAGGCGAAGGAGCTGAACAGCAACAGTACCGGCAGGCCGAGAAAGCCGATCGCCTCGCGCGAGTCGAGCAGGGAGCGCACGGCGTCGAGCAATACCTCGGCGTGAGCGGGTGTCAGATGGCGCGCCTGGATGGAGAGCAGGGTCAGCAGCTGTTGCTCGTCGACCACCCGCGCGAGCAGCACCACCAGCAGCGCGAATAGAGGCACGATCGACAGCAGGATGTTGTAGCCCACGCCACCGGCCAGCAGCAGGCCGCGATTGTGCAGGAAGGTGACGAGCACCCGCCAGGCGAAGCGTGCCACGCGGCTGACGAGTCGCCAGGCGCGGCGTTGGGGGGATCGTGCCGGGGTGTCGGACATGGGCGAGCCGGTCGGGAATCTTCCGGCATGATACGCTGTTCGTCGCGATCCGCGTCAATCGTCTCGTTGCATCCCACGCCGACGGCGTGCCTGGGCGCCTCGCTAGAGGTCGCAGATGATGCCAGGGGCCGCTCGGGGGTGTAGGCTGAATCGTCCCATCGCGCATGGCCCGGGAAGGGGAGGACCATGCTTATCGACCCATGAAGGGAGCAAGCCGATGTCAGAGAATTCCATGCGACAGCTCTTCCAGGACAACCGCGTCAAGGGGCTGGCCGCCGTTGCCGTCGTGGCCGTCATCTGGGCCCTGTTCGCGCAATCCAGCGCGAGCTCCAGCAACGACGCGCGTCATTCCCTGGAATCGCGCCTGGACACGACCCAGGCCGAGAACGAGACCCTCAAGAGCCAGGTGGCCGAGCAGGAGGCGGCGCAATCCGAGGTCGAGGCACTGCAGGCGCGTACCGACGAGCTCGAGCAGCAGCGTCAGGCGGCCGAGGCGGAACGGGAGAGCGTGATCGCCGAGGTGGAGCAGGCCAGGTCACGGCTCACCGACGTCAACGAGGCCCTGGAACCCGTGCAGGCGAAGGTCTCCGAGGCCGAGCAGAAGCTCGAGGAGCGTCAGGCATCCCTGGACGACCTGCAGCAGCAGGTGGATGACGCCACTCAAGCGCGTGACGAGGCTCAGGCGGCCCGCGACGAGGCCGTGCAGGCGCGCAAGCAGGCCGAGCAGCAGCGCGAGAACCTGTCCGAGCAGGTCGCCGAGCTGGAGCAGCGCCAAGGCGAACTCGAGGCGTCGCTTGACCCGTTGCGCGATGAGCATCAACAGCTTCAGGCCCAGCGTGATGATGCCGCCAGCCAGCTGGAAACCGTGCAGACCCAGCTTCAGCAAGGGCGCGAGGAACTGGCGGGGCTCGACTCTCGGGTCGAGGCGCGTCACCAGCAATTGGCGCGACTCGAAAGCGAGCTGGCCGGTTGGCGCGATGCCCTGGCCGACCTGGACACCGAGATGGCATCGGCCGGCGATAGCGCCGCCCCGCAGGACGCATCGCAGGATGGTGAGCCCGCGGCATCGGCCGCCGAGTCGAGCGATGGCTCGACGGCTAATGCTCAAGGTGATGAACCAGCGGCGTCGTCCGGTGAGTCGAGTGAGGATCCGCAGGCCGGTGCTCAAGGTGACGAGCCAGCGGCGTCGTCCGGTGAGTCGAGCGAGGATCCGCAGGCCGGTGCTCAAGGTGACGAGTCAGCCGTGTCGTCCTCCGAGTCGAGCGATGGCTCGCAGGGTGAGGCGTCCGTCTCGAGCGATGACGAGAAGCCCCAGCAAGACTGAGACCGGGGCAGCAGTCGACGAGGGGTGCGCTCAGGCGCACCCTTTGTCGTTCATGGGCATCGGTGACGTTGCATGATGCGGTGAGCGGGCGGGTATACTGGTCTCACCCGACCCTCAGGAGGTCGGCCCCAACTGCAGGAAGGAGCGAGTCGTGATCGAAGGGGTCAAGAATATCGTCGCCGTGGCATCCGGCAAGGGCGGCGTGGGCAAGTCCACCGTGACCGTGAACCTGGCCCTGGCGATGGCCGCCGAGGGCCATCGTGTGGGCATCCTGGATGCCGATATCCATGGGCCCAGCCAGGCCAGGATGCTCGGCGTCGACGAGGGCGCGCGGCCCGAGTCGGCGGGCGAGAACCTGATGAAGCCGCTGCGCGCTCACGGCTTGCAAGCCATGTCGATGGCCTTCATGGTCGATACCCGCGAGCCCATGGTGTGGCGTGGCCCGATGATCGCCGGTGCCTTCCAGCAGCTGCTGACCCAGACCCAGTGGGACGACCTGGACGTGCTGTTCGTCGACATGCCGCCGGGGACCGGGGATATTCAGCTGACGCTGGCGCAGAAGGTGCCGGTGGACGGCGCGGTGATCGTCACCACGCCGCAGGATATCGCCCTGCTGGACGCCCGCAAGGGCATCGAGATGTTCCGCAAGGTCAACGTCCCGGTGTTCGGGATCGCCGAGAACATGAGCCTGCATCACTGCTCGAACTGTGGTCACCAGGAGCCGATCTTCGGCGAGGGCGGCGGTGAGCGCATCGCCGCGGAGTACGACACCCAGGTGCTGGGGCGGTTGCCGTTGACGCTGTCGATTCGCGAGCAGGCCGATGGCGGCGAGCCCAGTGTGGTCGCCGAGCCTGACGGCGAGATCACCGCGACTTTCCGCGCCATGGCGCGCCGGGTGGCCGAGCAGCTCGAGGCCGCCTCGGGCGATGCGGGCCCGGATATCTCCTTCAGCGACTGAGAGCGCGTGTGGCGTGAGCCGTGACGCTTGCCGCCGTGGCCGCTATCATGGCGGCCCTTTCGTTTCGATTCCACCCAGCAGGACGACCCATGAGCATCAAATCCGACCACTGGATCCGCCGCATGGCCGAGCGGGAAAGCATGATCGAACCCTTCGAGGCCGATCAGGTGCGCTATGTGAACGACCGGCGGGTGATCTCCTACGGGACGTCCAGCTACGGCTATGACGTGCGCTGTGCCGACGATTTCAAGGTGTTCACCAATATTCATTCGGCGGTGGTGGACCCCAAGGGCTTCGACGACAACAGCTTCGTCGACGTCAAGGGCGATGTCTGTGTGATCCCGCCGAACTCCTTCGCCCTGGCGCGAACCGTGGAGTACTTCCGCATCCCGCGTAGCGTGCTGACCATTTGCCTGGGCAAGTCGACCTATGCGCGCTGCGGCATCATCGTCAATGTCACGCCGTTGGAACCGGAGTGGGAAGGCCACGTGACCCTGGAGTTCTCCAATACGACCAACCTGCCGGCCAAGATCTACGCCAACGAGGGCGTGGCCCAGATGCTGTTCCTCGAGTCCGATGAGGTCTGTGCGACTTCCTACAAGGACCGTGGTGGCAAGTATATGGGGCAGAAGGGTGTGACCCTGCCGCGCACCTGACCGCGCCGAGCGCCCAACAACAAGAAAACCCCGAGGCCGAGGCCTTCGGGGTTTTCTTTTGCGTCGGGCGATCTCACGCTGCTGTTTTGCAGCTTGCAGCTTGCAGCTTGCAGCTTGCAGCTTGCAGCTTGCAGCTTGCAGCTTGCAGCTTGCAGCTTACTCCTCGATATCCTCGTCCAGCTCCTCGGCCGCGTCGGCATGAGACATGCGCAGCCCGTGGGCGGGCAGCGGCATGTTGTCGAAGCGGGCATCGCCGTCGCCGAACCGTAGGCGGCCCTCCAGGCACCACTTCACCGCGATCGGGTAGATCAGGTGCTCGCGGGCATGGACCTTGTCCTTGAGGCTGTCTTCGGTCTCGCCTTCGGCCACCTCGACGGCCGCCTGCAGCAGCACCGGGCCGCCATCCATCTCTTCGGTGACGAAGTGCACGCTGCAGCCGTGTGCGGCGACGCCGTCGGCGAGCGCTCGGGAGTGGGTGTGCAGGCCGGGGTAGGCCGGCAGTAGCGAGGGGTGGATATTGATCAGCCGCCCCAGGAAACGCTGCACGAAGCGTGGCGTCAACAGGCGCATGAAGCCGGCCAGTACCACCAGGTCGGGCTCGTGGCGCTCGATGACCTTGATCAGGGCGCCGTCGTAGGCCTCGCGATTCTCGTATTCGCGATGGGGCAGGGCGACGGCATCGATGCCGGCCTCGCGGGCGCGCTGCAGGCCATAGGCGTCGGCCTGGTTGGAGACCACCGCGACGATCTCGCCGCCCAGGCGGTCGTGGACCTGCTCGTCGATCAGCGCCTGGAGGTTGCTGCCGTTGCCGGAGATCAGCACCACTACCCGCCGGGCGTCGGCGGGCTCGGGGGTGAAGTCCTGCAGGGTGTCGTTGCTGTAGTCGTTGTCGCTCATCCTTTCAGGCTCTCCAGCTGGACTACCTCCTCGTCGTCGCCGCGGGGGACGATCTCACCGATACGATAGACCGTCTCGCCGAGGCCCTGAAGATGGGCGCGGGCCTGGTCGGCCTTGTCGGCCGGCACCGCGATCACCATGCCGATGCCGCAGTTGAGCACGCGATACATCTCGTGTTCTTCGACATTGCCCTGCTGCTGCAGCCAGTCGAACACCGCCGGGCGCTCCCAGCTGGCGACGTCGACGCGTGCGGCGGCGCCTTCGGGCAGCACGCGCGGCAGGTTCTCGGTGAGGCCGCCGCCGGTGATGTGCGACAGCGCGTGCACCGGCACGTCGGTCTCCTTGAGCAGCGACAGCAGCGGCTTGACGTAGATGCGCGTCGGCGCCAGCAGCGCCTCGCCCAGCGACTTCCCGTCGATGGCGGTGTCCAGCGAAGCGTCGGAGACCTCGAGGATCTTGCGGATCAGCGAGTAGCCATTGGAGTGGGGGCCTGAGGAGGCCATGCCCAACAGCACATCGCCCTCGGCGACTCGGCTGCCATCGAGGACCTCGTCCTTCTCGACCACGCCGACGCAGAACCCGGCCAGGTCGTAGTCATTGCCCTCGTACATGCCAGGCATCTCGGCGGTCTCGCCGCCTACCAGGGCGCAGCCGGCCTGCTCGCAGCCCTTGCCGATGCCGGTCACCACGTCGGCGGCGATGTCCACATCGAGCCGGCCCGTGGCATAGTAGTCGAGAAACATCAGCGGTTCGGCGCCGGCGACCACCAGGTCGTTGACGCACATGGCCACCAGGTCGATGCCGATGGTGTCATGACGCCCCAGGTCCATGGCCAGGCGTAGCTTGGTGCCCACGCCGTCGGTGCCGGAGACCAGCACCGGCTCACGATAGCCGCTGGGGAGCTGACACAGGGCGCCGAAGCCGCCCAGGCCGCCCATTACCTCGGGACGGCTGGTACGCTTGGCGACGCCCTTGATGCGGTCGACCAGCGCGTTGCCGGCATCGATATCGACGCCGGCGTCCTTGTAGCTGAGGGAGGCGCCGTTCGGGGGAGTGGTGGAATCGGTCATGGCCTGTCCTGTATGAACATTGCGGTCGATAAGGCCCGCGGCGCTGTCGGCGACGCCGGGCTGGGCAAGATGGGGCGTGAATTGTAGCATCACGACGCACGGCTCGCACCGCCGTGCCGGGCATCACACAGGGAGAGCGAGATGCGCAGACAAGGGTGGGTCCTGGCCGTCACGGCGGCACTGGGGCTGTGGTTCTTCATCAGTATCGAGCCGGTGCTGATGCCGTTTTTCATCAGCATGGTGCTGGCCTATCTCGGCGACCCGCTGGCCGATCGACTGGAGGACAAGGGCCTGTCGCGGCGGCTGGCGGTATCGGTGGTGTTCCTGCTGTTGACGCTGGTCATCGTGTCGACGCTGGTGCTGGTGATCCCGCTGCTCGGTCGCCAGGTCGGTCAGCTGGCGCAGCTGCTGCCGGTGGCCCTGAACTGGGTGCAGGTCACGGTGTTGCCCGAGATCCGTAGCCTGACCGGGATCGACCTGGGGACCGACTTCGAGCAGCTGCGCCAGACGCTGCTCGACAACTGGCGCGAGACCGGCACCGTGGCCGCGACCCTGCTGGCCAAGGTGTCCCAGTCGGGGTTGGCGGTGGTCGCTTGGGTGGGCAACCTGGCATTGATTCCGGTGGTCACCTTCTATCTGCTGCTCGACTGGGACGTGCTGGTGGCCAAGCTGCGTGGCTCGCTGCCGCGCCCGTGGGAGCCGGCGGTGACGCGCCTGGGGAAGGAATGCGACGAGGTGCTGTCGGCCTTCCTGCGCGGCCAGCTGATCGTGATGCTGTGCCTGGGCATCATCTATGCGCTCGGCCTGACCCTGCTGGGCCTCAAGTTCGGGCTGTTGATCGGCCTGCTCTCGGGCCTGGCCAGCATCGTGCCCTACCTGGGCGTGATCGTGGGCATCAGCGTCGCCGGTCTGGTGGCCTTCTTCCAGTTCGGCGACTGGCTGATGCTGCTCGCCGTGGCGGGGATCTTCGGCTTCGGGCAATTGGTCGAGAGCCTGGTGTTGCAGCCCAAGCTGCTCGGCGACAAGATCGGGCTGCATCCGGTGGCGGTGATCTTCGCCGTGCTGGCCGGCGGCCAGTTGTTCGGTTTCACCGGCATCCTGCTGGCGTTGCCGGTGGCCGCCATGGCGATGGTGGTGTTGCGTTATCTTCACGAGCGTTATAAAAACAGCACACTTTATGATGCGGGTCACGGTCCCCAGGACGAGGAGTCACCATGAGTCGAGCACCCGCGCAGCTCCCGTTGGGCGTGGGGCTGCGTGACGACGCCACCTTCGCCAACTTCCACCCTGGCCCCAACGCGACCCTGGTCGATCGTTTGAAGCGGCAGTTGGATGACGACGGCGAGCCGTTTCTGTATCTATGGGGAGGCGAGGGTGTCGGGCGCAGCCACCTGTTGCAGGCCGCCTGTCACGCGGCCTCGGATCGCGACCGGCGTTCGCTCTATCTGCCGCTGAAGGAACTTGGCCATTTTCCGCCGCTGATGCTGGAGGAGGTGGAGCGGCTCGATCTGGTGGCGATCGACGACATCGATCGTGTGGTGGGGCGCAAGCGCTGGGAGGAGGCCCTGTTCCACGCCTTCAACCGCCTGCGCGATGAGGGCCGTCGGCTGATCATCGCCGCCGAGGCGCCGCCGCGTCAGCTGGCGGTCAAGCTGCCTGATCTGGCCTCGCGGCTGACCTGGGGGATGACCTTCCATGTTCAGGGGCTCGGCGACGACGACCGTCTGGCCGCCCTGCAACTGCGCGCGCGGATGCGCGGCATGCAGCTGCCCGACGAGGTGGCACGCTATATCCTGCATCGCGGCCCGCGCAAGCTCGAGGCGCTCTTCGAGGCGCTGGGAACACTCGACCGTGCCTCGCTCTCCGCCCAGCGCAAGCTGACCATTCCGTTCGTCAAGCAGTCGCTGGATTGGTAGGCCGACGGCGAGCCGTGTTCACCGTGGCGGGCCACACAGCCACCGGGCGTCGAAACGGAAGGCGTTGATGACGTCGTCCTGAGTGAAGCCGTTGTCGGTCAGGGTGTCTTCCCAGGCCTGGGTGTTACGGTAGTCGAGTAGTACCTCGTCGAAGGCGTCGCGAAGCGCCGTTGCACCCTCGGGGAAGGCGAAGGCCCCCCAGCTACGCACGATCTCCCCATCGATCTTTGGGTCCTCGAAGTTCTGGACCACCTCGACCTCGGCGCTGCGCGCATCCAGCTGGCTCACCGTGAGCCCGGTGCCGGCGTAGGCGTCGGCCGCGTCGTCGAGCAGGGTGTCGATGGCCGCCGCATTGTCGTCGATGGTCACCATGCGCTCATCCGGCACGCCCAGCGTCGCCATGATGTCGACCTGGGTCGCGCCCGCGAGTACCGCGACGCGGATATCGTCACGTTCGGCGAAGTCGGCGTAGCCATCGATCTCGAGAGGGTTGGCGGCACGCACCAGCAGGCCTTCGCCGTAGGAGGTGTTGGGCGCGGAGAACAGCACCCGCCGGCAGCGTTCGGGGCGAATCGCCATCTCGGCGGCGGCCATGTCGAAGCGGTCCTCCTCGAGGCCGGGGATCAGCTCGCCGAAGGGGGCCACCACCCACTCGATGTCGTCGATGCCGAGCTCGCCGAGGACGTGACGCGCCACCTCGGGCCCCGGCCCCTGACCCTGGCCGTCGTCGTCCAGATACCCATAGGGCGCCTCGTTGGCCACCGCGACGCGGATGCTGCCGCTTTCCTGCAGCTCGGCGAGGTCGGCGGCCTGTGCCGAGCCGGCGATGGCCAAGGCCAGCGGCAATGCCCAGCCGGCCAGGGGCCGACGGCCGAATCCGTGCGTGTTCCTCTCCATGTCGTCTCTCCCGTCCGGGCTCGCGACGCGCACGCATCGCGAGCATCGCCTTCAGGGTAGAAGGCGGCTCGTCGGCGCGCCATCGCTGTGCTCAGCGGTTCAGCTGCAGCTCGCGATGCTGGCCCTCGGACAGCGAGACCTGATGGATGATGATGCGTCGCCGCCCGTCACTGGGGTCGACCAGGCTAGCGGAGACATAGAAATTGCCGGCGGGCAGGCCGCGCAGCACGAAGTAGCCGTCGGCATCGGTGCGGGTGGTGTGGGTATAGGCGCGGGCCCGGGGGTCGGCGGGGGCCACGCTGCGCCCGGCCAGGGCCTGCTCGGCGGCTTCGGCGGAATAGGTGGTGATCGGGGCCACCGAGACCGTCTGCGCGTCGCCGGCCACGCTGCCTGCGGCGGTGTCCAGGGTCAAACGGCCGCTGAGCGCGGCGTTGCCGGTCTTCTCCAGGTCGGCGTACTCGTCGGCGGGGAAGGCCACCTGGCGCGGCACGCGTCCCTCGCTCGAGGGTGTGGCGTCGGGGGCCTCGCCGCCGATGTCGATCACCTCGGCGGGCTCGCGTCGCGTGGCGCCGTCGGGGGGCAGCATCTGGCAGCCGCCAAGGATCATGCCCAGCAGGATGGGCAGGCAGGAACGCGGCATGGCGCGCTTCGTGTCGCTCGTCATTGCACTCTCCCATGAGGGGGTTGGCCCTGTGCGGGGGAAAGCTTAACGCAAACGGCGCGCGAAAGGGCCCTCGCCACGGCGATGCCTTGCAAGCCGGCGGGTGCGCCACCATGGTGTAAGGAGGCCATCAGCGAAGGAGCGTAACATGAGCGAACATCGCATCGAGCGCGACAGCATGGGCGAGCTGGAGGTTCCCGCCGGTGCTCTCTATGGCGCCCAGACCCAGCGGGCGGTGAATAATTTCCCGGTGTCCGGCCAGGCGCTGCCGTCGCGCTTCATCCATGCCATCGCCCGCATCAAGCTGGCGGCGGCCCGCGTCAATCGAGATCTCGGGTTGCTGGACGCGGCGCGCGCCGAGGCGATCGTCGCCGCCGCCGAGGCGGTCGTCGCCGGCGATCACGACGATCAGTTCCCGGTAGATGTCTTCCAGACCGGTTCGGGCACCTCCAGCAACATGAACGTCAACGAGGTGATCGCCCACCTGGCCAGCCGCGACGGCCTGACGGTGGGCCCCAACGATCACGTCAACATGGGGCAGTCGAGCAACGATGTCATTCCCACGGCGCTGCATCTCTCTGCGGCCCTGGAGGTGGCCGGCGAGCTGCGCCCGGCGTTGGTGCACCTGCACGAGACCATCGACCGACGGGCCGTTGAGCTCGACGCGGTGGTGAAGACCGGCCGTACCCATCTGATGGATGCCATGCCGCTGCGCCTGAGCCAGGAGCTCGGCGGCTGGTCGAGCCAGATCAGGCAGTCCATCGAGCGCTTCGACAGCGCCATGCTGCGCCTGTGTCGGTTGGCCCAGGGGGGCACGGCGGTGGGCACCGGCATCAACGCGCATGTCGAGTTCGCCGACCGCATGGCGCGGGAACTCAGCCAGCAGACCGGGCTGTCGCTCTCCCCCAACGACAGCTTCTTCGCAAGCCTGGGCAGCCAGGACGCGGCGGTGGAGCTCTCCGGTCAGCTCAAGGGGCTGGCCTGCACGGTGATGAAGATCGCCAACGATCTGCGCTGGATGAATGCCGGGCCTCTGGCCGGGCTCGGGGAGATCGAGCTCGAGGCGCTGCAGCCCGGCAGCTCGATCATGCCGGGCAAGGTCAATCCGGTGATCCCCGAGTCCGCGGCCCAGGCCGCGGCCCAGGTCATCGGTCATGATGCGGCGGTCACGGTGGCCGGTCAGAGCGGCAACTTCCAGCTCAACGTGATGCTGCCGCTGGTGGCGCACAACCTGCTGACCTCGATCACCCTGATGCGCAACACCGCCTGGTTGCTGGCCAATCGCGCCATCGCCACCTTCACGGTGCGCGAGGAGCACCTCAGCGAGCCGTTGTCGCGCAATCCGATCCTGGTGACCGCGCTCAATTCGGTGATCGGCTACGACGCAGCGGCGGCCATCGCCAAGCAGGCCTACCAGGCGGGGCGGCCGATCCTCGAGGTCGCCGAGGAGCAGACCGAGCTCGGCCGTGAGGAGCTCGAGCGGCTGCTCGACCCGGCCGCCTTGACCCGTGGGGGAATCCCCGGCTAGTTGGCGTGCCCGGGCCGTGCGGCGGCGTCAGTCGTCCTGCTCGCGCTCCCGGGCTTCGTGCATGGTGTCCACCGCGTCATGATGTTCCTCGGTCGTCGCCGTGGGCGTGTCGTGCTCGTCGGCTCGGGACGGCCGATAGCAGAGGGTGGTCAGGATGGGGAAGTGATCCGAGCCGAAGCCTGGCAGGCGGCGCATTTGCTTGAGGGTGAAATGCTCGCTCGAGAAGACGTGATCCAGAGGCCAGCGCAGCAGGGCATGCTGGGCGTGGAAGGTGCTGAACATGCCGCGCCCGCGACGCGGGTCGAGCATTCCGCTGACCCGGCAGAACAGCCGCGTGCTACGCGACCAGGCTACATCGTTGAGGTCTCCCGCCACCACGGTGGGCACCGGGTGGCGATGGATGTGCTTGGCGATCAGCATCAACTCGCCGTCTCGCCACAGCGACTCTTCGCTCTCGCTGGGCGCCGGCGGGCGCGGGTGCAGGGCGTGGAAGCGGATATGATCGCCGCTTGCGAGTTCGATACCGCAATGGATGGAGGGAATATCGTCCTGGATCAGCCATTGGACTCGCGGGTCGACGAGGGGGCGGCGCGAGTAGAGGTGCATGCCGTAGAGGTTGTCCAGCGGCACGCGCACGGCATGGGGCCAGTCGTCGCCGAGCCCGGTGTCGAGACGCTTCCCCCACCAGTCATCGGATTCGAGCGTCAGGACCAGGTCGGGATCCTGGGCGTGGATGATCGCCAGCAGGGCGTCGCTGTCGCGGTTGGAGGTCAGCACGTTGGCCACCAGCAGCGACAGGCAACGGTCGGGACGATCGTCGTGGGCGCGTGCCACCTGGACGGGCCAAAGGGGCGTCCAGGGCAGGATGTAACGCAGCTGGATGAGCAGCACCGTGCTTCCCACAGCGGCGATCCAGGGCGTCATGCCCGGCTCGGCCAGGGGCGATGCGAGCGCGCAGACGGCGCCGCCCAGGGCGATCTGCAGTCGCGGAAACTCGCAGGCCCGTAGCCACCACCAGTGCCCGGGGACCCGCGCGATCAGGCTTGCCAGCAGCAGCAGGACCGCGATCCCGCCGAGCAACCATCCGAGCATGGGTATCGTCTCCAGCGTGATTCGTAGAAGGGGCGTGCCGTCACGCCCGCAGCCTACGTGATTGATCTTGCCCCGGGTAGCCGGCGCCGGGCTATCGCGGTGGCCGAACGTCGGGTGCGACACATGGCCAACCCAGCCCCTGACGACCGGATAGGCCTGGCGGCTAGATCACCTTGCGGCGCAGCAGGCCCGTTACTGCCTCGCCGACCAGCACCAGGGCGATGATGGCGATCAGGATAGTCGCCACGGTGGGCCAGGCGAAGGTGTCGATGGCGCCTTGCAGGATCATCCCGATGCCGCCGGCGCCCACCAGCCCTAGCACCGTGGACTCACGGATGTTGATGTCCCAGCGCAGGATGACGATGGCGAAGAATGCCGGCATCACCTGGGGCACCACCGCGTAGGCGATGACCTTGGCCTTGGAGGCGCCGGTGGCCTCCATGGCCTCCACCGGACGGCGGTCGATCTCCTCGATGGCCTCGCCCATCAGCTTGCCGATGAAGCCGACCGAACGGAACATGATGGCGAGTATCCCCGCCAGCACCCCGGGGCCGAAGATCGCCACGAACAGCAGTGCCCAAATGATGGTGTTCACCGAGCGGCTGGAGACCAGGATGAAGCGCCCCAGCCACAGGCAGGCGCGGTTGGGCGTGGTGTTCTGGGCGGCGATGTAGGAGACCGGCAGGGCGATGAAGATGGTCAGCATCGTCGCCAGGGTGGCGATGTGCACCGTCTCGATCATGGCCGCGATGATCTCGGAGAGCCGGGCCGGGTCCGGTGGCCACATGCGCGCGCCGAGGCTCGAGATCTGGTTGGGGGCGTCCCACACCCAGGGCCAGAAGATATCGATGTCGCTGACCACCCAGATCACCACCATCAGGGTCAGAAGCATCGCGCCGTAGCGGATCAGTTGCTGCTTGGGGTTGTGCCGTCGCCAGATGCGTTCGGCCAAGAGGTCGGCATCGTCTACCATATCTTCTTCCTTACCCAGCCGCTGACGCCTTCACTGGCGAGGATCACCGCGATGATCACCAGCAGGATGGCGAAGGCGAAGTCGTAGTCGTAGCGCCCGAAGGCGTTCATCAGGGTGCTGCCGATGCCGCCGGCCCCCACGATGCCCACCACCGCGGAGGCGCGCAGGTTGCTGTCGAGCTGATACATGGAGAGCCCTACCTGGCGGGGCAGGATCTGCGGGAACACGGCGTAGCAGAGCGTCGCCAGGTAGCCGGCACCGGTGGAGCGCATCGCCTCCACCTGTCCCCAGTCGATCTCCTCGATCTCCTCGGCGAGCAGCTTGCCGACGAAACCAATGGAGTAGAGGGTCAGGGTCAGGATCCCCGCGAGCGGTCCGAAGCCCACCGCCGCCACGAACAGGATGGCGACGATCACCGGGTGGAAGCTGCGCGAGACGATGATCACCGCGCGCCCCAGCAGATAGATGGGCAGGGGGGCGACGTTGCGGGCCGCCATCACCGCGAAGGGAATGGACAACAGCACGCCGAGCAGGGTCGCCAGGATGGCGATCTGCAGGCTCTCGGTGAAGCCGGTGAGCAGCAGGTCGAAGCGCGACAGGTTCGGCGGGAAGCCGCCGCCGAAGATGCGTGCCGCCCGGGGCAGCCCCTCGCTGATGCGCTCCCAGTTGAAGGGCAGGGTGCCTAACGCCCAGACCAGGTATACCACCAGCACCACTAGCAGCCCATAGCGCACCCACGGATTGGCGATGAAGGGCGGCTTGCGCCAGGTGCGTGGCGGTGCGGACGCCTCGCGGTCACTCTTGGCCATCGCTCACCTCCTCCGCGGCGGGTGGGGCGAGCTCGTCCTCCGGCGCCTCGATGCCGCCGTAGATGGCGTCCAGGGCCTCCTTGTCGAAGTCCGCGGGGGAGCCGTCGAAGATCATGGTGCCGTGGCGCAGCCCGACGATGCGGTCGGTATAGCTCCTGGCCTGGGCCACGTTGTGGATGTTGATCAGCACCGGCAGCGACAATTCGCTCGCCAGGCTCTGCAGCAGCACCATGATTTGCTCGGAGGTGCGTGGGTCGAGCGAGGCCGTGGGCTCGTCGGCGAGCAGCACCTCGGGCTCCTGCATTAGCGCCCGCACCACGCCCACGCGCTGGCGCTCGCCGCCGGAGAGCTCATCGGCGCGCTTGTTGGCGTAGTGGGCGATGCCTACACGCTCCATCAGCACGAAGGCGCGTTCGATGTCCGCGTCCGGGTAGCGGCGGGTGATGGCCTGGAAGAGGTTCACGTAGCCGAGCCGCCCGGCGAGCACGTTCTCCATCACGGTGAGGCGGTCGATCAGGTTGAAGCCTTGGAAGACCATGCCGATCTTGCGCCGGGCCCGGCGCAGCTGGCCGTGGCGCAGCGTGACCAGCTCGGTGCCGTTGAGCTTGATCGAGCCCGAGGTGGGCTCCACCAGGCGGTTGATGCAACGTAGCATGGTGCTCTTGCCGGCGCCGGAGGCGCCCACGATCGAGACGACGCTGTTGTCTTCCACGGTCAGGTCGAGCCCCTTGAGGACCGGCTCGTCACGACCGTAGCGTTTGATCAGGTGGGATATCTCTAGCATGTGGGGTCCGTCGAGAAAGGGTCACCAAGACGACGGCGCCGGCCTTCCCGGAAGGCCGGCGCCGCGAAGTCGCGAGGGCTACTGGAGGTTGTCGGGGGTGTACTCGACGCCGTTGGCATTCTGGATGGTGCGGATGACCTTCCAGTTGTCCTGATAATTGATGGGGATGAACTTCTCGACGCCCTCGAACTCATCGCCGAGCTCGGTGCCCGCGAAGTCGAAGCTGAAGAAGGCCTCCTCGATCTTGTCGACCAGGTCCGGGTGGAGGTCATGGGCGTAGTTGTAGGAGGTGGTCGGGAAGCTGTCGGATTCGTAGATGATCTTCACGTCCTCCGGATCATAGAGGCCGCGGGCGGCCATACGATCGACCACTTCCGAGGCCACCGGGGCGGCGTCGTAGTCCTGGGCCACCACGCCGAGCATCGACTGGTCGTGGCTGCCGGAATAGACCACCTCGTAGTCCTCGCCGGGCACGACGCCCATCTCCGGGAACAGCGCCCGTGGGGCCTGGTTGCCGGAGTTTGAGGTCGGCGATGTGTGGGCGACCCGCTTGCCCTCGAGGTCTTCCATCTCGTCGATACCGGAATCGACGTGGGTGTAGAGCTGCAGGGTGTAGCCGAAGCGCCCGTCGTCGGCGCCCATCAGGGCGAAGGGCACTGCGCCTGCCAGGTTGACGGCGAAGGGCGTGGGGCCGGTGGAGAAACCGGCGATGTGCAGGCGGCCGCTGCGCATGGCCTCGACCTGGGCCGAGTTGGACTGCACGGCGAAGAAGTGAACATCGCGTTCGGTCACCGCCTCGAGGTGCTCGATGAACGGCTGCCAGATGTCGGAGTAGATGGCCGGATCCTCGACCGGGGTGTAGGCGAAGATCAGGGTGTCCGGATTGGCCCACTTCGATTCGTCGGCGGGGCGGTCGGCGACCATGTCGCCATTCTCGTCGCAGTAGATCTCGGCCAGGGCACCGCGCTCGCATCCCTCTTGCGCCTGGGCCTGGCTCGCCAGCAGGGCTAACGGCAGCAGCGTGGACAGGGCGAGGGGGACAAGCGGGAAGGTGCCGGATCGGGCGAAAGAGTGGATCATGGGGTGCCTCACGATTATTGTTCTGGCGCATTTGTTTTGTTGAATGTTCGGATATCGACATGGTGATTCGCCGATGATTGAATCCGAATACTCACCATCAATCTAGGGTTTGTCACGAAACCATGTCAAATACTTTCCCTCCCGCTAGGGACTGGCGAAATCGCTATCTGCTGATGCGTCACGGTCACAGCCAGGCCAACCAGGAGGGGCGCATCATCAGCGCGCCGCCGCGCGGCCTGATGGAGTTCGGTCTGTCTCCTCGAGGGCGCGACCAGCTCGATGCCCTGTTGGCCGACTGGCGGTGGGCGAGCCCCCAGCGCATCCTGCACTCGGACTTCCGACGCACCACCGAGACCGCCGAGCGAGTCGCCATGCACTTTGGCCGGGCACTCGTCGCCGAGCCGCGCCTGCGGGAACGCCATTTCGGCGAACTCGAGGGGCAGAGCGATGCGCGTTATGCCGGGGTCTGGGCCCAGGACGCCAGCGACCCTGGCCGGTGTCGGGACGGCGTCGAGCCGGTCACCGAGGTGGCGGCGCGTATGCGGGCCGTGATCGATGAGCTGGAACGCGAGCAGCGCGGCGAGACGATTCTGCTGGTCAGTCACGGTGACCCGCTGCAGATCCTGCTGACCGCCCTGGAGGGGCGTGCGCTGAGCCGCCACCGGGAGCGTGAGCCCCTGGCGCCGGCCAGTATCACGATGCTGCCCGCCGCACCATGAAGTTGGGCGGTGGGGTTCGGGTGGCACCGCCGGGTCAGGCGGTGCGGGGGTGCGGCGCTATGGTAGGAAGCGTCGCCTCGAGATAATCGGCCAGCCGCTGTTGTTGGCCTGCGGTGAGGCGCAACGCCAGCTTGGTGCGCCGCCACAGGATGTCTTCGACGCGGCGCGCCCACTCCTGTTCGACCAGGTAGTCGACCTCGGCGGCGGTCAGGCCGGCGCCGAAGTCTTCGCCCAGCTCGTCGGGCGACGACTTGCCGGACAGGAAGTGCTGGCAGAGCGAGCCGTAGGTGCGCGAGAAGCGACGCGCCTGCTCCGACGTCAGGAAAGGGAAATCGTGGCACAGCTGGCGGTAGCACTCATCCTGGCTGGCGATATCGCCACCGGGAAGCGCCACGTCGGCCGTCCAGGCGGCACGCATGGAAGGGAGATAGGGCTCGAGGCTCGATAATGCCGCCTCGGCAAGCTTGCGATAGGTGGTGATCTTGCCGCCGAAGATCGATAGCAAGGGGGCGCCTTGGTGGTCGAGGTCCAGCGTATAATCGCGGGTCATGGCCGAGGGGTCGGCGGATTCATCGTCACACAGCGGGCGCACGCCGGCGAAGGTGCGAATCACATCGTCACGCGTGAGTGGCGTGGCGAAGTGGTCGTTCACGACCTCAAGCAAGTAGTCGATCTCCTCCTCGCTCGCCTCGACCCGAGCGGGGTCCCCTTGGTAGCGACGATCGGTGGTGCCGATCAGGCTGAAGTGTTGCTCATAGGGCAGCACGAAGACGATCCGTTGGTCGGTGTGCTGGAGGATGTAGGCGCGCTCGTCGGCGTTGCGCCTGGGGACGATGATATGGCTGCCCTGGATCATGCGTACGCCGTAGCGCGAGGTGCGCGGCGTCATGCCGCGGATGACGCCTTCCACCCAGGGTCCCGAGGCATTGACCAGCGTACGCGCGCGGCGGTGCAGGCGCTCGCCGCTGGCCAGGTCTTCCAGCTCGATGTCCCACAGGCCGTCGATCTCGCGCGCCGCGATGCAGCGTGTGCCGACCATGATCTCGGCACCGTGCTCGTGGGCCTGGATGGCGTTGAGCACCACCAGCCGAGCGTCATCGACCCAGCAGTCCGAATACTCGAAGCCTCGCGAGAGGTCATCGGACAAGCCCATCTCGGGGCTCAGGCGTAGGCCCCGGGAGGCGGGAAGGCGGCGGCGTTTGCCGAGATGGTCGTAGAGGAAGAGGCCGGCGCGCAGCATCCAGGCCGGGCGCAGGTGTGAACGGTGCGGCAGGATGAAGCGTAGCGGCCAGATGATGTGCGGGGCCTTGGCGAGCAGGATCTCGCGCTCGCGAAGCGCCTCGCGGACCAGGCGGAACTCGTAGTGCTCCAGGTAGCGCAGGCCGCCATGGATCAGCTTGCTGCTGGCGGAAGAGGTGGCGCTGGCCAGGTCGGCCTGTTCGCAGAGGCCGACCGAGAGGTCGCGCCCGGCAGCATCCGCGGCGATGCCGGCGCCGTTGATGCCGCCGCCGATCACGAATAGGTCCAGGATGTCGGTAGAAGTCGCCATATCGCGCTCCGGTCGGCACGGGGTCGTGTGAAGGTGATGGTCGAAAACGAAAATATAGTAATTGAAATCGAACATCAAGTGTCAACATGCCACCGCCGGCAAGCGTCGTGAGATCAGAGGAAGGCGCGTCGAGGATCAGGCGAGGTGCAGGGTGACGTCGTGCTCGCGCAGCAGCTCCGCGATGCGTTCCGAAGGCTGGCGGTCGGTGAACAGGGCGTCGAGCTGGGCGAGATTGCCCTGGCGAACGACCGGGTTACGCTGAAACTTGGAGTGGTCGGCGGCCAGGAAGACCTGGCGCGAGTTGTGAATGATCGCCTGGGCGACGCGGACCTCCTGATAGTCGAACTCGAGCAGAGAGCCGTCCTCATCGATGCCGCTGATGCCGATGATGCCAAAATCGACCTTGAACTGATTGATGAAGTCGATGGTGGCTTCGCCGATGATGCCGCCGTCTCGGGAGCGAACCTGGCCGCCGGCGACAATCACGTTGAAGTCTTCCTTGCGCTGCAAGATCGCGGCCACGTTGAGGTTGTTGGTGATGATCTCGAGGGCGTGATGGTCCAGCAGGGCCTCGGCGATGACCTCGTTGCTGGTGCCGATGTTGATGAACAGCGAGGCGTGGTCGGGGATGTGGCGGGCCAGCAGGGTGGCGATGCGCTGCTTGGCCTCCAGGTTGAGGCTCTTGCGCATCGAGTAGGCGGTGTTGACCGTGCTGGACTCGAGGCCGGCACCGCCGTGGACGCGCCTGAGCTGGCCTTCCTCGGAGAGCTGGTTGAGGTCGCGACGGATCGTCTGCGGGGTGACCGAGAAATGCTCGGTAAGCTGCTCGATGCTGGCGTAGCCCTGGCGACGCACGAGGTCGACAATGCTGTCTTGGCGCTTCTGTGGGGTCATGCTAACTCCTTGATGCCAGGGGGCACGTTATCCTGTGCGCCGTTTCAGGGCGATTCGATGCTCGAGATTTGCGGCTAAAGTCGTAGGCGATGGTCGATGCTGTCAATTGAGCGTCATCTGCCACTAGCGTAGTCTTTTGAACATAAACGAACATTTTTGTCGTGAAAAACGAAAACCTTCCTCGAGCCAACGATTCCAGGATGCTTCTTCATGGCCTCTTACCTGCTTGCCATCGACCAGGGTACCACCAGCTCCCGGGCGATCCTCTTCGACCGCGAGGGGCATAGTGTTGCGACGGCTCAGCGCGAGTTTCCTCAACACTTTCCCGCCGACGGCTGGGTCGAACATGACCCCGAAGATATCTGGGAGAGTGTGCTCGCGAGCTGCCGTGAGGTGATCGCCGACCAGGGGCTAACGATCGAGGAGATCGCGGGCATCGGTATCACCAATCAGCGCGAGACGACCCTGCTGTGGGATCGTGCCACCGGCGAGCCGCTTCACAACGCCATCGTCTGGCAGGATAGGCGTACCGCCGATCGCTGCCAGGCATTGCGCGAGGCGGGGCACGGCGAGCTGGTCCAGGCGCGCACCGGGCTGTTGATCGACCCCTATTTCTCGGCGACCAAGCTGGCCTGGTTGCTCGACAACGTCGAGGGGGCTAGGGAGCGGGCCCGGCGCGGTGAGCTGGCGTTCGGTACCGTCGACACCTTCTTGATATGGCGCCTCACCGGAGGGCGAGTGCATGTCACGGACGCCACCAATGCCTCGCGCACGGCGTTGTTCGATATTCACGCGCAGCGCTGGGACCCGGAGCTGCTTGCGCTGTTCGACATTCCGCAGAACTTGCTGCCCGAGGTGCGGGATTCCAGTGACGACTTTGGCCGAACCACGGCGGAGCTGCTGGGTGGCGAGCTGCCGATCGCCGGTGTCGCCGGGGACCAGCAGGCGGCGCTGATCGGCCAGGCCTGCTTCTCGCCGGGCATGGGCAAGAGCACCTATGGCACCGGCTGCTTCATGATCGTCAATACCGGCGAGCGCCCCGAGATCTCGCGCAACCGCCTGCTGACCACGGTCGGTTACCGGCTGAATGGGGTGCCGACTTACGCCATGGAAGGCAGCATCTTCGTCGCCGGAGCGACGGTCCAATGGCTGCGCGATGGCCTCAAGTTGTTCGACGATGCCGCCGAGACCGAGGCCCTGGCCCGCGAAACGCAAGGGCGGCACGGTGTGTATCTGGTGCCGGCCTTCACCGGCCTTGGGGCCCCCCATTGGGACCCCAAGGCCCGTGGGGCCATCCTGGGGTTGACCCGCGATACGGGGATCGCCGATATCGTGGCGGCCGGTCTGCAGGCCGTCTGCTATCAGACGCGAGACCTGCAGGCCTGCATGAGTGATGACATGCGGGCACCGCCGAGCACCCTGAGGGTGGACGGTGGCATGGTGGTCAACAATTGGTTGATGCAGTTCTTGGCCGACATGCTGGGCAGCCGGGTGGATCGACCCGGGGTCCTCGAGACCACCGCGCTGGGGGCGGCTTACCTGGCGGGCCTGCGGCTGGGGTGGTATCGGGATCTCGACGAGATCGCCGCGTTGTGGCGTTGCGAGCGTAGCTTTTCCCCGGCGATGGAGGAGGCCGAGCGGCAGCGCCTCTATAGCGGCTGGCTCGAGGCGGTGGATCGAGTGTGTTGTGAGCCGGACGATGCGCCGCCAACTGCCTGATCCGTCGTGACTTGCCGGCCTCGTGTCGGCGGAAAAGACTTGCATTTTTCCTCGGGGTGCGTAGAATACGCATCCGTTGTGAAGGCGAAGATCGCCGACGATGCAGGACCATAGCTCAGTTGGTTAGAGCGCCACGTTGACATCGTGGAGGTCGGCGGTTCAAATCCGCCTGGTCCTACCAGCACGACACGGCATCGATAGCAGGACCATAGCTCAGTTGGTTAGAGCGCCACGTTGACATCGTGGAGGTCGGCGGTTCAAATCCGCCTGGTCCTACCAG
>NZ_SDMO01000050.1 GCF_004798905.1 Halomonas borealis
GTGGACGTGTTCATAAAGGTGATAAAGTTTATATGGATTATCTGAAAGTTACCGATGACATGGATTCAAATCAAAATCTCTTGTCTGTGGATATGCAAGTTAAAGACAAGGACAATAACTGGGTATCACTTGAACAAGGGACTGATTATACTTTTGTAGATGGTGCTAATGAAATGACACCTGCAGGCAAGAATACAGTTCAGTTAACTCAAGCTGGAATGGAAAAAGTTGGAACTATGACAGGTGCAACACAAATGCGCGTGGTTTATAAAGCCCAAGTTAAAGAAGGTTGG
>NZ_SDMO01000051.1 GCF_004798905.1 Halomonas borealis
GGCTCCCCGAACAGGACTCGAACCTGTGACCCAATGATTAACAGTCATTTGCTCTACCAACTGAGCTATCGGGGAATCGCCTCGAGCACGGGGCGTAGTATACGGATCTAGTGAAAAACGTCAAGCGTCAACGACATGCATCGAGCGCCGTCCACCGCAAAACGAAACGCCCGCCGGGCATGGAGCCGGGCGGGCGTTTCAAGACATCCTGGTGGCTACGCCCTGACTCGAACAGGGGACCCCATCATTATGAGTGATGTGCTCTAACCAACTGAGCTACGTAGC
>NZ_SDMO01000052.1 GCF_004798905.1 Halomonas borealis
GTTATTCTTAGTTGAAGATATTATAACAAAACTCACTCTATCATGCAATTATATTTTTCTTTAAATTCCAAACGGCTTTTATTTATGGGAAAAAAAAGCTGGATGAATCCAACTTTTTAGTGTTTTTATCAAATGAGCTCTGTACCTTCTGGACTTTGTTTAATTTTTTTATTCTTCATCAAACCGCCAAGCGCTTTTTTAAATTGTCCTTTAGATATACCAAATGTCGCTTTGATATCATCTGGCGCTGACTTATCATTAAAAGGCATTTTTCCACCCATACTC
>NZ_SDMO01000053.1 GCF_004798905.1 Halomonas borealis
TCTCCGGATGTATCAACATTTTTATCTTGTGGGAGTTGCTTCATTACTCGACCATAAGTCTTGCCTTTTTCGTTTTGAATAATGACTTGCGTTCTTGGTGCAAATGTTTCATGACCACTTACAAAGGTATTTTGTTCTCCATGTGTAAACTCTACTTCGTAAATCATATTATCTTCTTCCTATTTCAGCACTATATATTCCAAACAAGATCCAAAGCGCACATTACTTTTCCACATTTTTTCTGCTTGAAAGGTTTTTTGAACCCATTTGGACATCTTTTC
>NZ_SDMO01000054.1 GCF_004798905.1 Halomonas borealis
TATGGACCAACCGAAGCTACAGGTGCTATTACAAGTATTCAAGTTGATAAAACAATCCTTCATGACTATAAGCGCTTGCCTATTGGCACTGCAAAGCCAGGAGTTGAAATTCAAATCATTGATGATGAAATTATTATTATTGGGGATTCTGTAGCACAGGGATATTTTGAAAATTCGGAGAAGACAGCAGAAGTCTTCTTTGAGTATGAAGGCAAGAAGGCGTATCATACAGGAGATTCAGGCTATTTTGATGAAAATTCGGTCCTTAACTATAATGGTCG
>NZ_SDMO01000055.1 GCF_004798905.1 Halomonas borealis
TTATGGTTAATGTCGATCAGGGTACAGCTACAGATTACGAAAATTTGATTGCTTATGTCATTGAGCATGTGAAGGAAAATTCTGGATTAACACTAGAAGCAGAAGTCCGTATTATCGGTGAGAAATTAGAAAGATAAAAACAAAGAAAAATGATTAATGCAATAGTTTTTGACGTTGACGATACAATTTATGACCAGCAAGCACCATTCAGACGTGCCATTTCGAAAGTCTTCCCAGCCTTTGACATGAACGACATGAACAAAGCTTACATTCGCTACCG
>NZ_SDMO01000056.1 GCF_004798905.1 Halomonas borealis
GGCACAACTGCTAATTTCTTCCCTGCAAGTTCTTGCGCAGTCATGTGCGCAACAGGAGTATCAATTTCGACATCTTGTACAGGCAAGTCACGAGATACTTCATAAGCCATAAGCATACCAATCTCGTCAACGAGTTCGCGGAACTCTTTTGTTGAAACGTCTGCACGACGCAAGCTTGCACGGTTGTGGTGGATAAGTGGATGTTTTACTACTTGACAGTTTGACATAAGAAACCCCTTCATTTTATATACTTTGACTATTTTCTCATTTTTCTTGTCAT
>NZ_SDMO01000057.1 GCF_004798905.1 Halomonas borealis
TATTTAGCGGAAGGTGGACCGGCTGACATTACCATTTTTGATGCTCATAATACTTATAAAGTGGATGAAAACTTTGATTCCAAGGCAAGTAACTCACCATTTATCGACCAAGAACTTGTGGGACAAGTCAAATATACGATTTGTTCAGGAGAAATTGTTTACCGCCCATAAAAATCTTGCAAGAGCTTACATAAATTGTTAAAATGATTTTAATGTTTAATAAATTTTATTCTAAGCAATAGGAGAAATCTCATATGAAAATCAGTAAAACAATTAATGC
>NZ_SDMO01000058.1 GCF_004798905.1 Halomonas borealis
TTTATCACTAGCAATTGAATCGATTTCTATGTCAAATGGCTTAACTAACTTTTTAATATTAAATTTGTTCACTTTTTTCCTTTTTTTCTTATCTTAATTTAATAGATAATTTTTCATCTAATGCATTTAGAATATTATCCATTGATTTAGTTATATCTTCTTCTTCTAAAGTTTTATCATCATTTTGTAAAACAAATCTGATTGTTAAACTTTCATTTTCACCTAACTTTTCATCTGTATAAATATCAATTAAGTTAAATTGTTTGATATTATTATCAT
>NZ_SDMO01000059.1 GCF_004798905.1 Halomonas borealis
CTAAGCGTTCTTGATAAACTTTAATCATCTCAGAAGTCATGTGCTTAACGTCTGATTTAGCTTCTTCTCCAAAATATTTTAGACCGTAATAAAGGCCAATCACTTGACTGAAATAACTCTCCGTTATATCGAGCTGATGTTTTTCTTGACTCCTTGCCTCTGATACATTCGATAAAAAACGTCCATATGCAGACCCTAAAAGTCGTAATTCATCTGAAAGTAAGCCGGTTGCCTTACGCGCGAGTTTCACCAACATCCACGCTTTAATTAAAGGCCAAT
>NZ_SDMO01000005.1 GCF_004798905.1 Halomonas borealis
GCGTCCCATAGGGGGTTTGAACCCCTGTTACCGCCGTGAAAGGGCGGTGTCCTGGACCACTAGACGAATGGGACGCAGTGTCTCGCCTCGTCGAGATGGCGCGTATAGTACTGACACACGGGGAAAGTGTCAAGCACGGGCTTGCCCCGCCGATTCAGCGTTAACGCCCGGACTGGAAAGAATCCCGCCTATTGATGTCACAATGACGGGCACGCACCCCGCGATGCAACCAAGGAGTGAAGGCCATGCGCAAGAAGGTAGAGAAGAGCGAGGCCGAGTGGCGTGAACAGCTCTCCCCCGAGCAGTACCACGTGACTCGCGAGAAAGGCACCGAACGCCCCTTCTCCGGCGACCACCAGGTCACCGACGAGCACGGCATCTATCACTGCTCGTGCTGCCACGCCCCGCTGTTCGAGAACGAGCACAAGTTCGACGCCGGCTGCGGCTGGCCGAGCTTCGACCGCCCCCTGAGCACCGGCTGCGTGGAACAGCAGTCGGACTCCAGCCATGGCATGCAGCGCGTCGAGGTCCTCTGCGCCCGCTGCGACGCCCACCTCGGCCACGTCTTCCCCGACGGCCCTCAGGACACCACCGGTCAGCGTTTCTGCATCAACTCGGTCTCGCTCGACTTTCACCCCGGCGAATAGCCCGCCCCTGCCCTGTCACGGCCGGCCATCTGCTATGATGGCCGGCCGTTTCATTCAGTAGCAGGAGAGGAGTGATGCTCGGCTGGTTCCCGGGACACATGAACAAGGCACGCCGACAGATCCTCGAGGCGTTGCCGGAGATCGACGTGGTGGTCGAGGTGCTCGACGCCCGCCTGCCCTACTCCAGCGCCAACCCCATGCTGGCGGAACTCACTCGCCACAAGCCGGTACTCAAGATCCTCTCGCGCGCCGACCTGGCCGACCCGGCCCGAACCCGGGAGTGGGCGGCCCATTTCGATGCCCAACCCGACACCCGGGCGCTGGCGGTGACGACGACCCAGTCGCGCGAGCTCAAGCGCATACCCAAGCTGTGCCACGAGCTGGCCGGCCAGGTACGCGCCGACCGCGACGTGCGGGTCATGGTCATGGGCATCCCCAATGTCGGCAAGTCGACGCTGATCAATGGCCTGGCCGGGCGCACCATCGCCAAGACCGGCAACGAGCCGGCGGTCACCAAGCGCCAGCAGAAGGTGCGTATTCAAGGCCAGGTGGCACTCACCGACACCCCCGGGGTGCTGTGGCCGAAGATCACAGACCAGGCCTGCGCCTATCGCCTGGCCGCCAGTGGCGCCATCCGCGACACCGCCATCGACTATGTCGACGTGGCCGTGGTAGCCGCCGCCGAGCTGGCCAAGCGCTACCCCGAGGCCCTCTCCACGCGCTACAAGCTGAAGGCGTTGCCCCCCTATGAGGGCCACCCCGACGCCGACCAGGTCGATGCCGACGGCGACGCCCAGCTCGACCTGCTGGCCGAGGCCGGCTTCGATGGCTACGCCCTGCTGTCCACCATCGCCAGCAAGCGCGGCGGCCTGCGCCCGGGAGGCGAGGTCGACCTGCACCGCGGCGCCGAGGTGCTGCTGCATGAGCTGCGCGACGGCAAGCTCGGGCGCGTGACCCTCGAGACCCCCGACGACATCCCGGCGGCACTGCCCGACGATGCCCCCGCCCAGGCCGACGACGAAGCGGCCCTGTGATCCCATCGATCGACCCGAGACAATAACCCCGCCGCCCAGCGGCCCTGGACACCACTGGACTCGCCCCCATGGATACTGCCCCGCTCAGGAAATCGCACAAACTCGACCACGTCTGCTATGACATCCGCGGCCCGGTGCTCGACCACGCCAAGCGCCTGGAAGAGGAAGGTCAGCGCATCCTCAAGCTGAACATCGGCAACCCCGCGCCGTTCGGCTTCGAGGCCCCGGAGGAGATCCTCCAGGACGTGATGCGCAACCTGTCCACCGCCCAGGGCTACTGCGATTCCAAGGGGCTCTACTCGGCGCGCAAGGCGGTCATGCAGGAGTGCCAGCGCAAGGCCATTCCCGGCGTCGGCATCGAGGACGTGTTCATCGGCAACGGCGTCTCCGAGCTGATCACCCTGTCGCTGCAGGCGTTGCTCAACGACGGTGACGAGGTGCTGATCCCGGCCCCCGACTACCCGTTGTGGACCGCCGCGACCCACCTCTCCGGCGGGCGCGCCGTGCACTACCTGTGCGACGAGCAGGCCGACTGGGCGCCGGACATGGATGACATCCGCGCCAAGGTCACGGGCCACACCCGCGCCATCGTCATCATCAACCCCAACAACCCCACCGGCGCCGTCTATCCGCCGGAGGTGGTGCGCGAGCTGCTGGCGATCGCCCACGAGCACGACCTGGTGGTGTTCTCCGACGAGATCTACGACAAGATCCTCTACGACGGCACCGAGCACGTGGCCACCGGCTCGCTGGCCGGCGACGACCAGCTGGTGGTGACCATGAACGGGCTCTCCAAGAGCTATCGCTGCGCCGGCTTCCGTAGCGGTTGGATGACGCTATCGGGCAGCATCGCCAAGCAGCGCGCCCAGGACTACCTTCAGGGCCTCAACATGCTGGCCTCGATGCGCCTGTGCGCCAACGTGCCGGCCCAGCATGCCATCCAGACCGCACTCGGCGGCTACCAGTCGATCAACGACCTGGTGCTGCCCGAGGGCCGCCTGCTGGCCCAGCGCGACATCACCTTCGAGAAGCTCAACGCCATCCCCGGCGTCTCGTGCACCCGCGCCAAGGGCGCGCTCTATGCCTTCCCGCGCCTCGACCCCAAGGTCTTCAACATCCAGGACGACCAGCGGCTGGTGCTCGACCTGCTGCTGCAGGAGAAGATCCTGCTGGTGCAGGGCAGCGCCTTCAACTGGCCGGAACCGGACCACGTGCGCATCGTCACCCTGCCCTGGGCCGAACAGCTCGACGACGCCCTGGATCGCTTCGCGCGCTTCCTGTCGCGCTATCGCCAATAGCCAATCGATGGCCGAGGCTTGAAACCCTCGGCCAAACCCCGTATCTAAGCAGATGCTTCTACTCGCCGCGCCCGCCCGGGCGCGGCGCCCGCAAGACAACCCTCACGGGAGAGTTCCGGCAATGATGAGAATCCTGCTGTTCCTGGGCACCAACCTGGCGGTGATCCTGGTGGCCAGCATCACGCTGCGCCTGTTCGGCGTAGCCCCCTACCTCGACGCCCAGGGCATCAACTTCAACGCGCTGCTGATCTTCTGCTTCGTATTCGGCATGGCCGGCTCCCTGGTGTCGCTGTTCATTTCCAAGTGGATGGCCAAGCGCACCACCGGCACGGTGATCATCGAGCAACCGTCCAACAGCACCGAACAATGGCTGCTCGACACCGTCGGCGAACTGGCCCGCGAAGCCGGCATCAAGACGCCGGAGGTGGGCATCTTCCCCGCCCAGCAGTCCAACGCCTTCGCCACCGGCTGGAACAAGGATGACGCCCTGGTGGCGGTGTCCGCCGGCCTGCTCAACCGCATGCGCCCCGAGGAAGTCCGTGCGGTGCTGGCCCACGAGATCGGCCACGTGGCCAACGGCGACATGGTCACCCTGGCGCTGATCCAGGGCGTGCTCAACACCTTCGTGATGTTCTTCGCCCGCGTGGTGGCCCAGCTGGTCGACAGCTTCCTGCGCCGCGATGACGACCAGGGCCTGGGCTTCTTCGGTTACTTCGCGGTGGTGATCGTCGCCGAGATCGTGTTCGGGCTGATCGCCTCGGCCGTGGTCGCCTGGTTCTCGCGCTTCCGCGAGTACCGCGCCGACGCCGCGGGTGCCCGGCTGGCCGGCAGCGGCGCCATGATCAATGCCCTCGGCCGCCTCAAGGCCGAGACCCAGATGGCCGATCAGATGCCGGACACCCTGACCGCCTTCGCCATCACCACCGGCCAGACCCGCAAGCTGATGGAGCGTCTGTTCGCCAGTCACCCGCCCCTGGATGACCGGATTCGTGCCCTCAAGGAAGCGGCCTACCGCGAGTAACTGCTCGGCGGCGTTCCACGCCACACGCGTCGCATGACACACAGAAGGCCCGCCAATGGCGGGCCTTCTGTCGTCGGCGGCATGCCTATCGTTCAGGGCGCGCGCGTCACCCGAAAGCCCGCGCCCTCGAGCAATGCGGCCAGGGCCTCGGCCGCCGGCCGTAGCTCGACGGAAGGCGTCGCGAACTCCCGGCGCAACGGATAGCGCGCCCGGCAGTCGTCGAAGCCGACCGCCAGGCCCTGGCGGCGGCTCTCGCGCTGCAGGGCATCGTGGTCGCGGCGCACGTCATAGACCGCGCGCATGCACAGCCTGAGCGCCTCCTCCGGCGACAGCCCACCATCGAGCGTCAGGGCGGCCAGCGGCGGTGCCGGCGACAGCGCCGCCAGGCTCAGCCGCGCCGGCAGCCCGAAGCGATGAGCCAGCGCCTGGTAGATCGCGTGGGTGCCTCGCAGCTTGCCGTCGCGGCTGTGGCCGGCGATATGCGGCGTGGCGATCGCCGCCAGGTCGCACAGCGCGGCGTCGATGCCGGGCTCCCCTTCCCAGACGTCGAGCACCGCCGTGATATCGCCCTGCCCGGCGAGCCGAGCCCGCAGCGCCTGGCCATCGAGGCAATCGCCGCGCCCGGCGTTCAATACGATGCTGCCCGGCGCCAGCTCGGTGATGCGCCGGGCATCGAGCAGATGCCGGGTGGCGTGGCGGCCGTCGTGCACCAGTGGCGTATGCAGGCAGAGCACATCGCAGGCGTCGATCAGCGTATCCAGGTCATGCCAGCCGCTCTGCCCTTCCGCCTCGGCACGCGGCGGATCGCAGGCCAGGCAGGCGATGCCCATGGCCTCGAGGCGGGCGCGCAATCGCCCCCCGACGTTGCCCACTCCGACGATGCCGATCGTGCGTTCGGTAAGCGAGAAGCCCTGACGCTCGGCTAGCGTGGCGAGGCTCGCCAGCACGTAGTCGACCACCGCCTCGGCATTGCAGCCCGGGGCGCTGGCGAAGCCGATATCGCGTGCGGCCAGCGCCGCCTGGTCGACGTGATCGGTGCCGATGGTACAGGTACCGATGAAGCGCAGCCGGGATCCTGCCACCAGGGCGTCATCGACGCGGGTGATCGAGCGCACCACCAGCGCATCGGCATCGCGGACCGTGGCCGCATCGATCTCGCGGCCCGGCACCCGAACCACCTCGCCAAGCGACCCGAAGCAGGCCTCGGCGGCCGGCACGTTGGCGTCGACGACGATTCTCATGGGGCTTCCCCTTCGCTTGACTTGTCCATGGGACACAAGGCCTTACAATAACGTCCATGTTACATGAGCGGCGCCTGTCGCGCCGCCGCCGACCTCGGGAGTCGCCGTGATCATCCGCTGGGAAACCGACCATGACTATGTGCTGGTGCATGTCCACCAGGACATGTTCGGCGACTGGATCTTCAGCCGCGCCTGGGGCCAGATCGGCACCCAGTTCGGCGGGCTCAAGCATCGGCTCGCCGACGATCACGGCCAGGCCATGATGTGGCTCGAGGATGAGGCCACCATCCAGACCTCGCGCGGTTTCCACAAGGTGCTGGAGGCCGACGACCACACCCCCGAAGGGCGTGACGCCGTGCATCAGCTGTCGCTGCTCGACCCGCTATAGGCTCGCCGGAAAAGGTCTGCGCTCGACGCTTCTCCCATCGAGCCTGTTGGCTCAAAGCAAGTAACGCCGGCCCCGACGCCTGATCACACCGCCGGAACGCGGCGCCTCGTCGTCACCCGGCTCCGCCTGCCAGGCCGCCTCGTCCAGCCAGCCCCGCGCCGCCAGCCAGTCGGCCAGCCGTGACGGCGCCACGCCCCCTTCCAGCGCCTCACCCGACGCCTCGTCCAGCAGCACCGGGATACGCTCGCCGAAGCGTGCCAGCAGGGCCTCGTCATCGGCGATCTCGACCCGCGCCAGGCGATACTCGACACCGGCCAAACGCGCAAGCCAGGCCTCCAGCGTCTCGCAGAGATGACAGCCCTGCGTGGTGTAGAGCGTCAGGCGAATCATGCCTCGGCGGCGCCTTCCTGGTGGCGAATCAGGAAGACATGGTGCAGGTCCGGGCGTCGCTGGAAATCAGGGTCGAAGGTCTTCGCCGAGATGTCCTCCACCGCGAAGGCCTCGGCCAGCTCGGCGTCGAGCTTGAAACGCCGCTGGTTGTTGGAGAACACCAGCGTGCCACCGGGCGCCAGGCGTGCCATGGCCAGGCGCACCAGCCGACCGTGATCGCGCTGCACGTCCAAGGTGTCGTCCATCTTCTTGGAGTTCGAAAACGTCGGCGGGTCCATGAAGATCAGGTCGAACTGGACGCCGGCGGTCTCCAGCCACTGGAAGCAATCGTCGCGCACCACCCGGTGACGCGAGGGGTCGAGCCGGTTCAGGGCGAAGTTGTCGCGGGTCCAGTCCAGGTAGGTATTGGACAGGTCCACGCTGACGCTGTCCGACGCCCCGCCGAGCGCCGCGTGCACCGTGGCCGTGCCGGTATAGCAGAACAGGTTCAGGAAGCGCTTGCCCGCCGCCATCTCGCCCAGCATCCGCCGCACCGGCCGGTGATCGAGGAACAACCCGGTATCCAGGTAGTCACGCAGGTTCACCCACAGCCTGGCGTCTCCCTCACGGACCTCGAAACGCTCGCCGCTGGCCGCCTGCTTCTGGTACTGGGCACGCCCGCTCTGGCGCTCGCGGCGTTTGACCACCACCCGGCCGGCGTCGACGTCCAGTGCCTCCGGGATCACGCCCAGCGCCTCGTACAGCCGCTTCTGCGCCTGACCGGCATCGATCGACTTCGGCGGCGCGTATTCCTGCACATGCACATGCTCGCCGTAGATGTCGATGGCCAGGGCGTACTCCGGCATGTCGGCATCGTATAGCCGGTAGCACGGCTCGCCGGAGCGCTTGAGCCACTTGTTGAGTCGCTTGCGGTTCTTGGCCAGGCGATTGGCAAACATCTGCGCGCCTTCGGAGCGCGGCGGCGGGGCCGGCGTGGCGGGCGCCTCCCCGCTCGGCGCGGCCTCCGGCACCGCCATCAGCAGCAGCTTGGCGTCGAGCGGTCCGTTCTTCAGCGAGTACTGCTTGTGGGCGCGCAATCCGGTGCGATGGCCAAGGTCGGGGTTGGCGGTGAACAGCCCCATACGCCAGCCCGGGAAGGCCTGGCGGGCCCGCTCCCCCAGGTCGGCGTAGAGCCCCACCAGCTCGGGCAGCTCACCGAGGCGCTCGCCGTAGGGCGGGTTGGTGATCACCAGGCCCTGGGCATCGTCTGACAATTCTTCGGGACGCGCCAGTTCGGTGAGGCTCGACCCCTGCAGGGTGATCAGCGCCGGGATGCCGGCGCGCATGGCATTGGCCTTGGCCGACGACAGCGCCGGCGGGCTCTGGTCGAAGCCGTAGAGCCGGCAACGGCAGCGCTTGCGGCCGATGCTCGCCCGCGCCTCGGCCTCACGCTTGAGCTCACGCCAACAGGCCGCGTCGTGGCCACCCCAGCCCTCGAAGCCGAAGCGCTCGCGATGCAGGTTGGGGGCCATGTCGGCGGCCATCATCGCCGCCTCGATCAGCAGCGTGCCGGCGCCACACAACGGGTCGACCAGCGGCGCGCCCTCGCGGGCGAGCTCGGGCCAGCCGGCGCGCACCAGCAACGCCGCGGCCAGGTTTTCCTTGAGCGGCGCATGGCCGACGTCACGGCGATAACCGCGGCGGTGCAGGCTGTCGCCGGCGAAGTCGATGCCCAGCGTCAGACGGTTGCGATGCAGGTGGGCATAGAGGCGCAGGTCCGGCTGGCGAGTATCGACGCTCGGGCGTGGCTGGCCATCGGCCTGCAGGCGGTCCACCACGCCATCCTTGACGGTCTGTGCGCCGAAACGCGTATGGCGAATCTCGCTGGAGTGGCCATGGAAGTCGACCGCCAGGGTCGCCCCGCTCGGCAGGTGATCGCGCCATGCCACGTTGGCCGTGGCCGCGCGCAACTGCTCGGGGGTCTCGATGCCCTCCTCGCGCACCAGGCACAGCACCACCCGGTTGGCCAGCCGCGACCACAGACAGGCCCGATAGGCCGTCGCCAGGTCGGCCTGGAAATGCACTCCCGCCAGGGTCGTCTTGCCCGGCGTGGCGCCGAGTGCCGCCAACTCCTCGGCCAGCAACAGTTCGAGGCCCTTGGGGCAAGTAGCGAGAAAGGCCAGGGGGTCGGAAGCTCGTCGTTCGGTCATGAGAAATCCATCGGGTGGCATCAGGCTCGCCACGCCAGCGTGACGCCTGAATGTACGCTTTGTTACAAATCACCTGTCGACGGCATCGGCCAGGTTGCGCTATGAATAAAGTGGTAGCTACCAGACAACGCATGTGTGCCTGTCATGAGGGCAAGACCCTGTTGGCGCGGCTCGATTCCGCGCCGTTTCGACGCCCTCGTATAACGGCTGCGACGCCCTTTCAGCGTCGTATGCCTTCGGTGCCTTTAGCAAGAGGTAATCCAATGAAACGACAGAAACGTGATCGCTTCCAGCGTGCCTATGTCCATGGGTACAAGGCGGGTGTCTCAGGTCGTTCCCGCGATGACTGTCCGAATCAAGAGGTCAATCTACGCGAATACTGGATGAGCGGTTGGCGTGAAGGTCGTGGAGATCAGTGGTCCGGCATGACGGGCATCTCCGGTATTCACAAGAACCCCATGGTGATCTGACTCGATCGAGAGATCGTCGATCCCCTCTACGACACTTCCCAAAGACGCACCAAGCTCAAGCCCGCGCCCTGCGCGGGCTCTTTGTGGGTACTCACGTTGAGAACCGCCACGCGTCAGTGCCCCGGCTCCCGCAGCGCCCGAGCGCATTCCCCGACCAGCGCCGGCCCCCGATAGATGAAACCGGAATACAGCTGGACCAGATCCGCCCCGGCCTGCCCCTTGGCCACCGCGGCCTCGCCGCTGTCGATGCCGCCCACACCGATGATCGGCAGCTCGGGAAGATGGCGGCGCAGCTCGCGAATCACGGCATTGGAGGCCTCGTACACCGGCCGGCCCGACAGCCCTCCCGACTCATCACCATGCGCCAACCCGGCCACCGCCTCGCGCGCCACCGTGGTATTGGTGGCGATCACCGCGTCGATACGATTGGCCTCGAGGCTACGCGCCACCAGGGCGACCTCCTCGGCGTCCATGTCCGGGGCGATCTTCACCGCCAGAGGCACCCGACGCCCGCTGTCACGATCGAGCCGATCGGCCGCCTCACGCAACGTGCCGAGCAGCTCGTCCAGGTGATCGCCGAACTGCAGGTCACGCAGCCCGGGCGTGTTCGGCGAGGAAATGTTCACCGCGACGTAGTGGGCATGGGCATGCACCTTGTGCAGGCAGTGGAGGTAGTCGTCCACGGCCTGCTCGACCGGCGTGGTCAGGTTCTTGCCGATGTTGATGCCGATCACGCCGTCATAGCGGCTGGCGCGGACGTTGGCGACCAGATGGTCCACGCCAGCGTTGTTGAACCCCATGCGATTGATGATGGCGCCGGCCTCGGGCAGCCGAAACAGCCGCGGCCGGGGATTGCCGTCCTGGGGCCTCGGCGTCACGGTACCGACCTCGACGAAGCCGAAGCCGAGCGCCCCCAGCGCCTCCAGGTGATCGGCGTTCTTGTCGAGCCCGGCGGCCAGTCCCACGCGATTGGGGAAACGCAGCCCCATCAGCTCCAGCGGGGCCTCGACGCGCTCTCCCAGGGCTCGCGCCAGGCCGAAGCGATCGGCCAGATCCAGCCCCGACAGGGTCAGGCCGTGGGCCTTCTCGGCATCGAGGCGGAACAGCAACGAACGAGCGAGGGAGTACATGGCGGCTCCTGAGGCGACGGCGGAAAATCGGGCGCGAGTATAGCGCAGCCGCTTCGCCACGACGAACACCAATGCCAACGACCGCTGGACACTTCTTGTATGCTCTACTGAGCGGACATCGGAATGTCCGACACCACAAGGATCGCGGGCGACCGCCGCCCCGCCAGGGAGACGCCATGACCGACACGACCGAGACGCTGGAACACCGCCTGTCACACATTCACCAGGCACTGGAGCAGGAACACCTGGAGCGGGTCGACGATGTGATCGCCGACCTGGAGCCCGCCGAGGTGGCCCTGCTGCTGGAATCGCTGCCGCTCGACGCGCGTATCCGCTTGTGGGAGCGCGTGCCACGCGAGGTCGACGGCGAGGTGCTGCTGCATGTCCATGACGAGGCGCGTAGCACCCTCATCGACGACATGGACCACGCCGAGATCGTCGCCGCCACCGCCGGACTCGACACCGCCGACCTGGCGGAGCTGTTCGAGGACCTGCCGAAGCAGGTTGCCGAGGACATGCTGCACTCGATGGACGCGCTGCAGCGCACACGCCTGCAGGAGACCCTGGCCTTCGAGGAAGACTCCGCCGGCCGGTTGATGCGCACCGACACCATCGCGGTACGCGCCGACGTGAGCCTAGAGACGGTGCAACGCTTCCTGCGCTGGAAGCAGGACATCCCCGACAATACCGATAGCCTGATGGTCGTGGATCGCGACGGCCTGTTCATGGGTACCCTGCCGCTGGCGCGGCTGGTGGCAAGCCATCAGGAGCAGGCCGTGGCCGACCTGATGGACAGTGACGTGGACAGCATTCAGGGGGCCATGAAGTCCCACGACGTCGCCACCCTCTTCCAGACCCACGACCTGGTCTCGGCGCCGGTGGTCGATGCCCATGGCATGCTGCTCGGTCGCATCGTGATCGACGACATCGTCGATGTGATCCGCGAGCAATCCGAGCAGGCACTGATGAACATGGCCGGCCTCGACGAGGAAGAGGACCTGTTCGCCCCGGTACTGCCCAGCGCCAAGCGCCGCGCCGTATGGCTCGGCATCAACCTGCTGACCGCCTTCCTGGCCGCCTGGGTGATCGGCCGCTTCGAGGCCGCACTGGACCAGCTGGTGGCGCTGGCCGTGCTGATGCCGATCGTCGCCAGCATGGGAGGCATCGCCGGCAGCCAGACCCTGACCCTGGCGATTCGCGGCCTGGCACTGGGCCAGATCAGTCGTACCAACAGCAACTGGCTGCTGCGCAAGGAGGTCGGCATCTCGGTGCTCAACGGCCTGTTGTGGGCGCTGGTGGTGGCGGCGCTGGCGGTCGCCTGGTTCGGTAGCATCGGCATCGGCGTGATCATCGCCGCCGCGCTGGTGATCAACATGCTCGCCGCCGGCGTGGCCGGCATCGTCATCCCGCTGATGCTCAAGCGCTTCGGCATCGACCCTGCGCTGTCCGGCTCGGTGGTACTGACCACGGTCACCGACGTGGTGGGCTTCATGTCCTTCCTCGGGCTGGCCACGATATTCCTGCTATAGCGCCATCGCATGGAGCGGCCGGCCAGTGGGCCGGCCGCCCTTTACGAGGCGCCTCCCCTCCTGTCTGCGATGAGCAACACTCGGCGTCGCCCGAACACCACTCTATGCGCCGCCCGATCACACTATTAGCATGAAAAACAAGGCGTGCCACCGAGCGAGGCGGCTCTCATCGCTAGGAGCCTCCAGCACATGCTCGCGGCACGATCATCACGGCAGGAAAGGAGATCTCACATGCTGACCAAGAACCGTTCGATGCTGCTAGTCGTCGGCGCCATCGCCACCCTCGGGCTCACCGGCTGCGCCAGCGACAGCGCCTCCATGGAGCAGCACAGCACGGACTATGTGGTCACCGGCCTCGGAGACGACCGCCAGGAAGCCCTGGACGAAGCCAAGGAGCGTGCCCTGGAGCAGTGCGAGGCCCGCGAGCGGGACGAGTTCGTGATCCAGCAACAGCAGGTCCTGGGCCCCGACACCAGCGCCGAGAAACGCGAACAGGCCACGGCCATGGTCGAGGGCGGAACCGTCAACGAGGACACCAACCTGGCCGCCTTGAATGAAGACGGCGAAGGCTACAAGGCCGTCTGGAGCATCAGCTGCCGCTGATCGCCGGCCTGTGACCGCGCATGAAAAGGGCGCCCCGAGGGGCGCCCTTCTTGTGTCGTGGCTCTGCCGCAGGCAGCACGAAAGCCTTAGCCCTCGCTACTGCTCTCCGCCAGATCCACCAGCTCGCGAACGGCCACGGCGAACAGCGGGAAGCCTCCCTGGCTGCCGCTGCCGACCTCTTCGAGCAGGCGACCCCAGCGCTGATGCATGCTCTCGTGGAGCGACAGCCAGCGCTCGACGCGTTCGGTGCTGTCGCGCGGCCCGCCTTCCATACGCAACACGCTGGTGGTCAACGCCAGCTGCTGACGCTCGATATCGTCGCGGAACGTCTCGCGCGCCTTGACCTGCCAGCCGTCACGCACCTCGAGCCGGGTGACCTGCTGCAGCAGCCAGGGCAGCTCCAGGCGAGCGCCGATCTCGTAGAAGACCTCGCCGACGCGCTGCGGCTTATCGTCGTTCTGGCGCGCCGCATGAATGATCCCCAGCGCCGCGTAGAGGCTGTTGGCCGCGGCCACCGTGTTGGCCATGGCGTCGGGCACGCCGGCCTCGAGCAGCTCCTGACGACGCGTCTCCCACTGGACCTTCTCTTCGCCGCGCAGGCGCTTGCCGATGCCTTCCTGCAGCTGAGCCAGGCGCGGGGCGAAGTAGTCGATCGCATCGCGGGTCGACATGCTGGTGCGATGGCGCAGGAACCAGCGCGTCGCGCGGCGCAGCATGCGCATCAGGTCGAGCATCATCGCGTACTGGACATCGCTCGCCACCTTGTTGTCCAGCGCCTCGACCTGTTCCCAAAGCTTGGGCAGCTGGAAGCTGTCGCGGGCGATCACATAGGCCCGGGCGATCTCGGCACGGCCGGCGCCGGTGGAGTCCATCAGCCGACGCATGAAGACCACGCCCATGTGATCGATGATGTCGTTGGCCAGCTGGGTGGCGACGATCTCGCGCTTGAGGCGGTGATCGTACATGTCATCGCGGTAACGCTCGGCCAGCATCGACGGGAAGACGCGCTCGACGAAGCGAATGATGGTCGGGTCGTCGGGCACGTCGGAGGCGATCAGGTCGCCCTTGAGCACGCTCTTGGCATACGAGATCAGCACCGACAGCTCGGGCAGGGTAAGCCCCTGCTCCTGCTGGGCACGCTCCTGGAGCTCCTCGTCGCTGGGCAGGAACTCCAGCTCGCGATCGATCTGACCGGCGGCCTCCAGCTCGCTGATGAAGCGCCGGAAGGGGCCGATGCCCTCGCGGGTCATGCGCTCGGCCAGGTCGAGGGCCTGGGTCTGGCGATAGTTGTCAAGCAGCACCAGCTCGCTGACCTCGTCGGTCATGTCGGCGAGCAGCTGGTTGCGCTGCTTCTCGGTCATGTCGCCGCGAGACACCACCTCGTCGATGAGGATCTTGATGTTGACCTCATGGTCCGAGCAGTTGACGCCGCCGGCGTTGTCGATGAAGTCGGTGTTGACCCGCACGCCCTTGGCCGCGGCTTCCATACGCCCAAGCTGGGTGAGGCCGAGGTTGCCGCCCTCGCCGACCACCCGGCAGTGAAGGTCGCGGCCGTCGATGCGCAGGGTATCGTTGGCCTTGTCGCCGACCTGGGCGTCGCTCTCCGTGCTGCCCTTGACGTAGGTGCCGATGCCGCCGTTCCAGATCAGATCGACACTCGACACGAGCATGGCGCGAATCAGCTCATTGGGCGAGAGCTTGTCTTCACGGATGCCGAAGGCACGTTTCATCTGCGGCGTGATGGCGATGGACTTGGCGCTGCGCTTGAACACGCCGCCGCCCTCGGAGATCAACGCCGTGTCGTAGTCTTCCCAGCTCGACCGCGGCTGATCGAACAGGCGCTGGCGTTCGGCGAAGCCCGCCGCGGCATCCGGCTCGGGATCGACGAAGATATGCAGGTGGTTGAAGGCGCCCATCAGGCGAATCTTGTCGGACAGCAGCATGCCGTTGCCGAAGACGTCGCCGGCCATGTCACCGACGCCCACCACGCTGAACTCGTCCTCCTGGGTGTTGATGCCCAGGCCACGGAAGTGGCGCTTGACCGATTCCCAGGCGCCCTTGGCGGTGATGGCCATCTTCTTGTGGTCATAACCGTTGGCACCGCCGGAGGCGAAGGCGTCGCCCAGCCAGTGGCCATACTCGGTGGAGATCTCGTTGGCGATGTCGGAGAAGGTCGCCGTGCCCTTGTCCGCGGCGACCACCATGTAGGCATCGTCGTCATCGTGGCGCACCACGTTGTGCGGCGGAACCACCTCGCTGGCCACCAGGTTATCGGTGACATCGAGCAGCGCACGGATGAAGATCTGATAGCAGGCGATGCCTTCCTTCTGCACGGCCTCGCGATCCGCGCCTTCCGGCATGCGCTTGCAGACGAAGCCGCCCTTGGCGCCGACCGGCACGATCACCGCGTTCTTGACCTGCTGCGCCTTGACCAGACCCAGCACCTCGGTGCGGAAATCTTCCCGCCGGTCGGACCAGCGCAGCCCGCCGCGTGCCACCTTGCCCCCGCGCAGGTGCACGCCTTCGACCCGCGGCGAGCAGACGAAGATTTCGAACGCCGGGCGCGGCTTGGGCATGCCGGTGACCCGCGTCGGCTCCAGCTTGAGGGCGATGTAGTCCTTGAAGCCCCCGTCGTCTTTACGCTGGTAATAGTTGGTACGCAGGGTCGCCTGGATCAGCTCCAGGTAACGACGCAACAGGCGGTCGTCGTTGAGGCTCGGCACCTCGTCGAGCAGCGCCAGGATGCGCGCCTCGCAGTCGGCGATGTCGTCGTCCGCGGGGCGATCGGCGGGATCGAAGCGCAGCTCGAACAGGCTCACCAGCTCACGGGTGATCTCGGGATGGTTCACCAGGGTGGTGGCGATGTAGTTCTGCGACATGCCGAAGCGGATCTGCTTCAGGTAGCGCGCATAGGCGCGCAGCATCGCCACTTCCCGCCAGTCCAGGTTGGCGCCGATGATCAGCCGGTTGAAGGGATCGTTGTCGGCCTCGCCGCTCCAGATGCGTTGGAAGGCCTCGATGAAGGGCTCGCGCATCTCCTGAAGATTCACCTCGGCACTGGTGTGGTGCTCCAGGGTGAAGTCGTGGATCCAGTAGTCGCGATCGGCGGCACTGACCTCGTAGGGTCGCTCGCCGAGCACCCGCAGGCCGAGGTTCTCCATCATCGGCAGCACATCGGACAGCGGGATCGAGGCATCGGGATGGAACAGCTTGAGATTGACGCCGCTACCTTCCTCCTCGATCAGGCGGTACAACGACAGCGCCAGGGGCGCGCCGTCATCGAGCTCGCCGAGATGCTGCAGGTCATAGACCGCGGTGCGAGCGCTGAAGTCGTCGCGATAGCTGGCCGGGAAGGCGTTGCGGAAGCGCCCCAGCATCAGGTTGGCCTGTTCCTCGCCGAAGCCCTCGATGGCGGCGCTGAGCAGGTCATCGCGCCAGTTGCGAGCCAGCTTGACCAGCTTGTCCTCGACGCGCTTGATGTCGTAGTCCGTCGGCGCATCGCCGTTGAAACGCAGGATGAACTGGATGCGTGCCAACACCGACTCGGAGAGATAGGTGTTGAAGTCACCGAAGGTGGCATCGAGCTCCTCGCACAGCAGCTCCTGCAGGCGTACACGCAGCTCGGTGGAGAACACGTCGCGCGGCACGAACACCAGGCAGGAGAAGAACTTGCCGAAGCGGTCCTCGCGAATGAACAACCGCACCCGGCGGCGTTCGCGGATATCCAGGATACCCAGCGCCGTCTGCGCCAGCTCGTCGACATCGATCTGGAACAGGTCGTCGCGGGGATAGACCTCGAGGATCTGCAGCAGCTGCTTGCCGTTGTGGGCCTTGGGGTTGAAGCCGGAGATATCCATCACCGAGCTCAACTTGCGCCGCAGGATCGGCACATGGCGCGGCGAATCGTTGTAGACGGTGGCGGTAAACAGCCCCAGGAAGCGCCGCTCGCCGATGAGGTTGCCCTGCTCGTCGTAGCGATCGATCGAGATGTAGTCCGGGTAGGTCGGCCGATGGATCCGCGCGTGATGGGCGCTCTTGGCGAACGACAGCAGCTCGGGCACCAGTACCAGGCGATCGCCCTCGACACCCAGCTCGGTGCGGATGCGCTCGCGATAACGCGGCTGGTCGAGGCGGAACACGCCCAGCTCGCTGCCTTCGACCTTGTCCAGCCGCTGACGGCCACCGTCTTCCAGGACCTCGTACTCGTCGTAGCCGAAGAAGGTGAAGTTGTCCTCGAGCAACCACTCGAGGAAGGCGATCGCTTCACGGTGATCCTCGGGATCGATCTGTTCGGGGCAACCGGCTTGAAGCTCGGCGATGGAGGCCCGCACCTGCTCGCGCATGGGATCGAAATCGGCGACCGAGGTACGCACGTCATTCAGCACTTCCTGCAGGCTGGTCTCGATCTCCTCCAGCTCGGCGAGGTTGGAGTGGCGATCCACCTCGATGGCGATCAGCGATTCGCGAGCCTGCGGGGCATCCGCATCGACGGGGTCGGCTACCCGGCACAGGCGCTGCTCGGCGTCGCGCTCCACCGCCAGCACGGCGTTATGGATGGCATGCACGGTCATGCCGCGCCGGTTGAGTTCCACGCGCACCGAGTCGACGAGAAACGGCATGTCCTCGTGGAGCACGGCGATGAAGGTATGGGTGGACTGCCAGCCATGCTCCTCGAAGTCCGGGTTCAAGACCCGCACCTTGGGATCGGCGGCATCGAACTGCTGGATGAAGTGCCACACCGAAAGGGTCGCGCCATACAGATCGTCCAGGCGACGTCCCAAGAGGTCCTCCAGGGGAACCGCGGCGTAGAAGTGCCGGGCGAAGGCCTCGACCGAGGTAGCCTTGTCCTTTCCTAGACGGTTCTGCAGCCGTTCCTCGAGCTGCTTGAGGAGATCCTGACGGCCCTCCTCCTGTGCGACTTGTAGCATCCATCACCTCGACTGCCTGCGGCCGCCTCATGCGGCCGAATCATGGGACCTGAGCGCCGACCCCTGACGCACCGGGAGGCCCACCCTTCCGGAGTGGACCTCCCGGCCTTCATCAAAGGCCGCATCACCAACAGCTTACGCTTCTAACGTCGGTCAACCCAGCCACATGCCGGTTCTCTCATGACCATGTCGGTTGCGCATCGGCCTTGACAAACCTGCCAGCGGCAAGGTGGGGCGCTAGCGGCGACGCTCCAGCAGGACACCGCATTCGCAGTGGTGCGTCCACGGGAACTGGTCGAAGAGCGCGAAGCGCACCACCTCATGGGTGCGGGACAGGATCTCCAGGTTGTCGGCGAGCGTCTCCGGGTTACAGGAAATATAGACGATACGCTCATAACCACTGAGTTGACGACAGCTGTCGTCGTCGAGCCCGGCCCGCGGCGGGTCTACCAGCACGGTGGAGAAGTCATAGTCGTCGAGGCCGAATTCGGCGACCCGGCGCCCGCCCTTCTCGCCGCGCAATGCCTGAGCGAATTCCTCGGCGGACATGCGCCCCACGGTGGCGTTGGTAATGCCGTTGGCGATCAGGTTCTCACGGGCACTCGCGACCGAGGTGCGAGAGATCTCGGTCGCCAGCACGCGGCGGAAGTTCTCGGCCAGGGCGATGGTGAAGTTGCCGTTGCCGCAATAAAGCTCCACCAGGTCGCGACCGGTGCTGCCGGTGGTGGCATCCCGGGCCCAGCCGAGCATCGCGCGGCAGATCTCGGCGTTGGGCTGAGTGAAACTGTTCTCTACCTGCTGGTAGGCGAACACACGGTCGCCGACGCTCAGGTGTTCCCAGACGTGGTCCTGGGTCAGCACCAGACGCTGCTTGCGGGCCCGGCCGATGACCATGATGTCCAGCGCCTGCTCGAGCGCCCGGGCCTCGGCCTCCCAGGCCTCGTCGAGCTGACGGTGATAGATCAGCGTGACCAGCGCCTCGCCGGCGAGCGTGGTGAGAAACTCCACCTGAAACAGCCGATGGCGCAGCGCCGGATTATCGAGCAGACGCTCGCGCAGTGCCGGCATCAGCGCGTTGATGCGTCGACCGGCCACCGGGTAATCATCCAAGCGCACCACGGTCTTGTGCTTCGGATTCTCGGGGTCGACCTCGAACATCGCATAGTAGAGATCATCGCCCTCGTGCCATATTCGGAACTCGCAGCGCTGCCGGAAGTGGCTGGCGGGCGAGGCATGCACCTCCAGCGGCGGCGGGGAAAAGCGAGCGAAATCGGCGGTCAGTCGGTCGCGCTTGGCCGCGAGCTGTTCGTCATAGCGGTCGGGGTCGACAACGGGGATGGCCACGGCGGCTCCTGAATGATGAAGGGTCGAAAGGAAGACTCGGGTGAAGACGGAGAAACAAGGCGCGACGCACGGCGTATCACGGCAATACGAGGGGCTGCGTCGTCCCGAAACCGAAGCCGGCGAGCCCGCGGGCGAGTGCCGGATCGGGGCCGGTGACCCAGCCCCGCTCGATGGCCGGGCGACGCTGCGGAGCGGCGATCACCTGCCCGGTGCGCCGAGCGATGGCGTCACCGGAATCGACAAGACGCACCGGGTGCGGCACCGCGGCCTCGAGGGCTTCGCGCAACAACGGAAAGTGGGTGCAGCCGAGCACCAGGGTATCGAGGTCCTCGAGCCCGGCCAGCGGCGCCAGCACCCGGCGCAGCACGTCCACGTCGGGCGCCTGGCCGGCCACCAGGCGCTCGGCCTCGGCCACCAACGGGTCCGCGGCCAGGCGCGTGACGCGACAGTCGCCGGCGAAGGCCTCGATCAGCCGCGCCGTGTAGGGCCGCGCCACGGTGGCGCTGGTGGCCAACAGCCCGATGTGGCGACTCACGCTGGTCCCCGCGGCTGGCTTGATCGCCGGCACGGTGCCTATCACCGGGACCGACAAGCGCTCGCGTAGGGCCTCCAGCGCCAGGGTGCTGGCGGTATTGCAGGCCACCACCAGGCCACAGCAACCACTGGCCGCCACCGCCGCCTCGCAGACCTCGAGGATACGCGCCACCAGCCAGTCGTCCTCGCGTACGCCATAGGGCAGCATGGCGTTGTCGCAGGCATAGGCCAGGGCCACCTCCGGCAGCCGACGGCGCAGCGCCTCGACCACCGACAGGCCACCGACACCGGAATCGAACACCAGTACCGGGCCCGCCATCAGGAGTCCACCATGCACGCGCCCCCCGGCCGAGTCGGCACGGGGGACGCAGTGGCAATCAGAGCGGTATCAGCAGAAGTCGGCATCGCAGGCTATCCGTCGAACGATGCGACGCATTCTACCTCAGCGCGGCCGGGACCCGAAGCCGTCTCCCGGCGGCGGTGCCGGTGGACCTCAGGTCATCGGCTCGGGCGCCTCGCGCAGCTCGGCATAGAGTTCGGGGTAGCTCTGTTGCAGACGCTCAAGCTCGCTCGACGCCTGGGCGGGCAAGGCCTCGGCCAAACGCTCGAGATCGCCCTCGGCGAAGTACTCGCGGATCAGCGGGAAGAGCAGCTCGCGCTCGTCGCGCAGGTAGGCCCGGTGAGCATCGAGGTACGCCTTGAGGTCGTCGGCGAAGCGCCCCATGGGCATCACGCCATCCATGAGGATCATGTCCAGGTCACCGGATAGACGCTTGAGCTGCGCCTTCAGGGCACGATAGTTCTTGGCCAGGCGCTCGGTGGTGGCCTCGGTCTCCGGTGCCAGTTCTCGTAGGCGCTCGGAGCAGACATGCTCCAACGGCTGGCTGAAGCCGTCCTGGTAATCGAGAATATAATCCACGACTTCCCGCACCAGCTGGAAATTCGGGCGTTCGCCCTCGGCCAAGGTCTTCTGCTTGAGCTGAAGAACGTGCAACATGCGGGCCATGTTGGCATGATCCTGGCGCAGTTGGTTCAGCATGGGCATTACGGCAGCCTCCTCAATATCGGTCATGGACAACAAGGCACTGTTCGTTAGACGCGCCTTTTCCATCCGGGTTCCTGGCCAATAGCACCGGCCGTCAGGGTTCGCCCACTTCATTCGGGATTCAGGCAGACGCAGGAGTGATTCCCCGGCATCGCCGTATCCAACATAGCAGCCGTCAGCGAAGGAGTCAGAAATGGACCTGTTCCAGCAGGCCACCAGCGAGGACAGCGCGCCCCTGGCCTGGCGCATGCGCCCACGCCGGCTGGCCGATTACGTGGGCCAGCCGGCCCTGGTCGGCCCCGGCAAGCCGCTGCGCCGCATGGCCGAAGGCGGCCCGGTACGCTCGATGATCCTGTGGGGCCCGCCGGGCACCGGCAAGACCACCCTGGCGGAGATTCTCGCCGAAGAGTCCGGCGCCCACCTCGAACGCCTGTCGGCGGTGATGGCCGGGGTCAAGGATATCCGCGCGGCGGTGGAACGGGCCCGCGCCACCCAGGGACAGGATGCGCCTACCCTGCTGTTCCTCGACGAGATCCATCGGCTCAACAAGAGCCAGCAGGATGCCCTGCTGCCCCACGTGGAATCCGGGCTGTTGACGCTGATCGGTGCCACCACCGAGAACCCTTCCTTCGAGGTCAATTCGGCGCTGTTGTCTCGGGCCCGGGTGCATGTGCTCAAGTCGCTCACCGACGACGATGTGATCGAGGTCCTGCGGCGCGCCCTCGGCGATACCGAGCGCGGACTGGGCGCCCGGCGCATCGCCGTGGACGCCGACATCCTCACGCTGCTGGCCCGAGCCGCCGCCGGCGACGCCCGCCGAGCGCTGGGCCTGCTGGAGACCGCCTGCGACTTCACTACCCCGGAAGACGACGGCGAGCGTCTGCCACGCGAGGCCCTGGAGGACGTGATCGGCCACCAGGCCAGCGCCTTCGACAAGCAGGGCGACCACTACTACGACCTGTTGTCGGCGATCCACAAGTCGATCCGCTCCTCGCGTCCCGACGCCGCACTGCTCTACATCGCCCGCTTCATGCAGGGCGGCGGCGACCCGCTCGACGTGATGCGCCGGCTGACCGCCATCGCCTCCGAAGACGTCGGCAACGCCGATCCCAAGGCGCTACCGCTGACCATCTCGGCCTGGGATGCCTACCTGCGCCTCGGCGACCACGAGGGTCAGCGCGCCATCGCCCACGCCGCCGTCCATCTGGCGGTGGCGCCCAAGAGCAACGCCGTCGACCAGGCCTGGCATCGCGCCAAGTCCTTCGCCGCCGCCCAGCCCCGCCTGGAGGTGCCGACCTACCTGCGCAACGCCCCCACCAAGCTGATGGAGTCGCTGGGCCATGGCGACGGCTATCGCTACGCCCACAACGAACCCGACGGCTACCCGGCCGGCAGCGCCCATGACTGCTGGCCAGAGGAGGTGCCACAGGAGCGTTTCTACCGACCCACCGCCAACGGCCAGGAGAAGCGCTACGCCCAGATGCTCGAATGGCGCGCCGAGCTGGATGCCCAGGCGGACACGTCACCATAGCGACCCGCCATACGCTCCCTACGAAAGAAGACCCCGACGGCCTCGGCCATCGGGGTCTGTCTGTCGCTCACCGCTCGTCGTTTACTGGGCTTCGCGGATCACGTCGGTACCTTCGGGCAATGTCAGGTCGAAGCGAGCATCTTCCACCGACACGTTCTGCTCGACATCATCGAACTCGATGGCGGTGCGCTGGCCGGTGCTGTCGGTCATCTGCAAGAAGCCGAGCCGCTCGCCGTAGAACGTCAGCTTGAGCTCCTCGAACAGGGTGTCGGGGCTCTTCGGCACCAGCTCGAAGATCTCGGCGGTGCCCTGCTGGCTGCTGGTGACCTCGTAGTTGTCGGTCAGCTGTCCGGCGCTGCCGGACAACAGCAGGGCCGGCGTGTGGGTGACACGCTCGTCCAGCGGCTGGACGGTCGCCTGCGCCAGGTCGGGGTCGAAGAGGGTCACCTGCTCGCCGTCGGAGACCACGACCTGCTCGTAGGGCGCATTGACCTCCCAGCGAAAGCGACCCGGGCGCGACAGCCACATCCGGCCATTGGCCTCCTGCAGGCGCTGCCCCGAGCCATCGAGGATCTGTTGGTCGAAGTCCGCGACGTAGGTATCCACCGGCTCCAGCATACGGGCCAGACGCTCGGCACCCTGATCGGCCATGGCCGACAGCGGGGTCAGGGCCACCAGGGCCAGCGCGGCGAGGGATCGTTTCATGGTCATCTCCTGTTTCCCTGAGGGTCGGGTTCCCTGGGGATCGATAGGCATCCTGCCCGTTACGACTACGCTCACCGCGGCGGGTTGCCGCCCCGCCGCGGCTTGCATGATGGTTGCATGATCGACGGGTTAGTTGCCCGCCGGCGGCGATGCCAGCACTTCGCGGGCACCGTTGGTGCCCATGGTCGAGACCACGCCGGCCATTTCCATCGCCTCGACCAGGCGTGCGGCGCGGTTGTAACCGATCTTGAAGCGGCGCTGGACCGCCGAGATCGAGGCCCGACGACTCTCGGTGACGAAGGCCACCGCCTCATCGTAGAGCGCATCCTGCTCGGCATCGTCGCCACCGCCACCCTCGGCCTCGAGGCCGGCCAGCGCATCCGCGGAGACGCCGCCGGAGAGGATCTCGTCGATGTACTCCGGCTCGCCACGACGCTTCCAGTCCTCGACCACCCGATGCACCTCGTCGTCATCGACGAAGGCACCGTGCACGCGGGTCGGCATCCCGGAGCCGGCGGGCAGGTAGAGCATGTCGCCGTGACCCAGCAGCGCCTCGGCGCCACCCTGGTCGAGGATGGTCCGCGAATCGACCCGCGACGACACCTGGAAGGCCATGCGGGTGGGGATGTTGGCCTTGATCAACCCGGTCACCACATCCACCGAGGGGCGCTGGGTGGCCAGTATCAGGTGGATGCCGGCGGCACGCGCCTTCTGGGCCAGCCGCGCGATCAGCTCCTCGACCTTCTTGCCGACGATCATGAACATGTCGGCGAACTCGTCGATCACCACCACGATATAGGGCAGCTTCTCGAGCACCGGCGGCTCCTGATGCATCTCCCAGGGCTGCGGCTCCCACAGCGGGTCGGCGACCTGGGCACCGGCGCGTTCGGCCTCGTCGAGCTTGGCATTGAAGCCGGCGATGTTACGCACGCCCATGGCCGCCATCAGCTTGTAGCGCCGCTCCATCTCGGCCACACACCAGCGCAGCGCGTTGGCGGCCTCCTTCATGTCGGTGACCACCGGCGCCAGCAGGTGCGGGATGCCATCGTAGACCGACAGCTCCAGCATCTTGGGGTCCACCATGATCATGCGGACCTCGTCGGGATTGGCCTTGAGCAGCATGGAGATCAACATGGCATTGACCCCCACCGACTTGCCCGAGCCGGTGGTGCCGGCCACCAGCAGGTGCGGCATCTTGCCGAGATTGGCGACCACCGCCCCGCCACCGATGTCCTGGCCGAGCGCCATGGTCAGCGCCGAGGCCTCGTGTTGGTAGCGGTCGGAGTCGATCACCTCGCGCAGGCGGATCATCGCGCGGTTGGGGTTGGGGATCTCGATGCCCACCGTGGGCCGGCCCGGGATCACTTCCACCACACGCACGCTCTTGACCATCAGCGAACGCGCCAGGTCCTTGGCCAGGTTGCTGATCTTGGAAACCTTCACCCCCGCCGCGGGCTTGATCTCGAAACGCGTGATCACCGGACCCGGCCAGGTGTCGACCACCTCGGCCTTGACCCCGTACTCACGCAGCCGAACCTCGAGCAGTTCGGCCATCTCGGCGAGCTGCTCGTCGGTGTAGTTGGGCTGATGATCCTGAGGCGGCGTCAGCAGGCGCAGGCTCGGCAACTCACCCTCGGGCTCGGCGTAGGCTTCCACCTCGGCACCCTGATTCTGCAGATGCTCCACGGTCCACAGCGCCGGGCCATCGCCCTCTTCGGCGGCCTGTCGCGCCTGATCGGCGCTGGCCATGTTCGCGGGCGACGCCTCCTGACGCGGCGATTCCTCCTGATGCGGCGGCTCGGACGACCGCGGAGCCGCCGGTAGCGGAACGTCATCGTCGTCCGGCAGCACCGGTTCGGGAATCACCTCCGGCACCCGCCGCGGCTCGGGCCGCTCGGGCACCGAGGCTGCCGGGTCGTCCGCCTCACGCTCGCGCGCCGGCGGAGCCGCCGCCGGCTCGGGGCTCGGCTTCGACTCAAGGGCTGACTCCGGCGCGGCGGTCGTCTCGCGTGCCTCAGGCTCGGCCGGCTGGTTCGCCGCGACCGCTGCCTCGGCCGATTCAGGCGCCTCGTCGGGCGACCAGGGCGGCGCGGCCGTCTCATTCGGGGCGTCTGACGTCTCGGCGTCTGGCGCCTGTGGCTCACGCGACGCCTCGCCCGGTATCGCTCGCGTAGGCACCGGAGAGGCTTCCTGGCAAGGCTCGCTCGGCGCGGACGCCCGGGGCAACGGCGCCTCGTCGGATGCCGCAGACGGCCGCGGAGCCTCGTTCGACTCGGTCGGCTCCGAGCGTGGCAGGGACGACGCCTCCGGCGACCGGGGCGCGGCTGGCTCGGCCGGCACCTCGGCCTGCGCTGCAGGTGTGGCCGCCGGGGATGGCTGCGCCGGCGCCTCCGGCTCGGTGGCTCTCAGCGCCATGGCCGGGGCCGAGGGCGCATCGGGCTCGCCATGCTCGGCGGACAACGAAAGCCGCGGCTCCTGGGCGGTGTAGGCCGCCTCGGGGCGCTTCGCCGAGGGCGTGTGCTCGGGAACGTCCCAGGGGATATCGGTCTCACCATCGTCGCCGAAGCCGGGTTCGCGGCGCCCGCTCTCGGCGGCCAGGGCCGGGGCGGCCTCACGCCGTACCGGCGACCAGCGGCGCCACCAGGGTGTGCGGCCGGGTGACGGAGTGGCTTCGGCCGACGCCTCGGCGGCCGGCGACGCATCGGGCGTCGACGTACGCTCCTCGGTATCATCGTCATCCGTACCGCCGCGACGCAGGGCGAAGCGCTCGTCGACCCGGTTCCACAGCGCGGTGGCACGCCGGCCCAGCTCGTCCATGATGGTCAGCCAGGACCAGCCACTGAACAGCGGCACGCCACACAGCAGGGCCACCAGCGACAACAAGGCGGTGCCACCGGCGCCGACCAGCGGCAGCAGCGCCCCGACCAGCCCCTCGCCGAGGATGCCACCCGCCCCATAGGGCAGCAGGCTCTCGGGGTCATAGAAATGCAACGCCCCCAGGGTGGTCGTGCCGAGTAACAGCAGCATCAGGCCACCGCAACGCACGGCGAGTGCCGTGGCATCCCATTCCAGGCGCACCTGACCGGCGCGAATCAGCCACCAGGCGGCGAAGCCCAGCATCGCTGGCCACCACAGGGCGCTGACGCCGAACAAGGAATACATCACATCGGCAAGCCAAGCGCCGACCTGGCCCATCCAGTTGGCGATGTCGGTCTCGGGGCCGCTACGCGACCAGCCAGGGTCATCGGGCCGAAAGCTGTACAGCGCCAGCAACAGGAACACACAGCCCGCCAGCAGCAGTATCACCACGCCCTCTCGCATGGAGCCCTGCAGCCGCAAACCGAATCGCCTGGCCGTTTCCCTGGCCGTCGCCGTGCGTCCGCGTGACGACGACGTGGTTGTCTTCTTGGCACTCAAGCTGCCAACCCCCTTGCGCCGGATGGCGTCTTCCAAATCCAAGGCCATCAATCATACCGAGCATGCCGCGCCCGTCACAGGGGGAAACGACGACTTGAGCCCCATCAACGTGCCGGTCACACTTGGACCCCACATCACGAGGACCTCTGCCCCATGCTGCCCTGGCTCCCTGAGCACCCCGTTCGCTTCCCGCCGGTCGATAGCGCCCTCGACGACCCCGGCGGCCTGCTCGCCGCCGGCGGCGAGCTGAGCCCGGCCTGGCTGCTCAACGCCTATCGCCACGACATCTTCCCCTGGTACAGCGAGGGCCAGCCCATCCTATGGTGGAGCCCCAACCCGCGCATGGTGCTGTTCCCCGAGGAGATTCGGATACGGCGCAGCCTGGCCAAGCGGCTGCGCAATGGCGGCTTCACGGTCTCCGCGAATCGCGCCTTCGATGCCGTCATCACCGCCTGCGCGGAACCACGCGACGACGAGCCCGGCACCTGGATCACTCCCGCGATGGCCGAGTCCTACGCCCGACTTCACACGCTGGGCGCCGCGCATTCGATAGAAGTCTGGCAAGGCGACACACTGGTTGGCGGCCTCTACGGCCTGGCCCTCGGGCCGGTATTCTTCGGCGAATCGATGTTTTCGCGTGCACCCGATGCCTCCAAGGTGGCCCTGGCGAGCCTCGCCCGGGCCATGGCCGCCGAGGGCGGCCGGCTGATCGACTGCCAGATGCATACCCCCCACCTGGCGAGCCTGGGCGCCCGGGACATCGCCCGAGAGGCATTCATCGGCTATCTTGATGAGTGGCTGGACGATATGCCGACGCCACGGGGCGACACCCTGCCCGCCTTCGCACCACCGGCATGGTCGTTCGAACGCCTCGATGCCGCGAGACAGATGCCCCCGGGAGCCATAGGAGACGGCCGCCTTGAGCAGTAACACGCCCCGTCAACCGATTCGCGATCTGCGGTTCTTCCTGACCGTGCCCCACGCCTGTAGCTACCTGCCGGGGCGCGAGGCCACCACGCTGTTCCTGGACCCCCAGGAAGCGCCGGGCGGCGGTGTCTATGATGCCTTGGCGCCGCTCGGTTTCCGACGCAGCGGGCGGCACCTCTATCGCCCCCACTGCGAGGGGTGCAGCGCCTGTATCTCGGTACGCATCCCGGTCGAGGACTTCGCCCCCAACCGCACCCAGCGCAAGCTCTACCGCCGCAACGCCGATCTCGAGGTCAATGTGCGCCCGGCATGCTTCGATGCCGAGCACTACGGGCTCTATGCCCACTACATCCGCACCCGGCATGCCGACGGCGACATGTACCCGCCCAGCCACGAGCAGTACCGCACCTTCCTGACCCTGAACCAGGACTACGCGCGGATGCTGGAGCTGCGCCTGGACGGCCGGCTGCTGGCCGTCTCCGCCTTCGACCAGCTCGAGCGCGGCCTATCGGCCATCTACACCTTCTTCGATCCGGCCGCGGCCTTCGAACGCCGCTCTCTTGGCACCTACGCGATCCTGGCCCTGGTGGAGCACGCCCGCTCCCGGGCACTGCCTCATGTCTACTTGGGTTACTGGATCCAGGAATGCCGCAAGATGGCCTACAAACAGGCCTTCACCCCCCTGGAACGGCTCGAGGGACGCCACTGGCGGCGCCTGATCCCCACCTGAATGAGCGCTCGTTTTGCCTTGACGCCCGGCATGCGGCACAATATCGCGCTATCCTGATCGGCACGAGCGGACACACCGCCATTCGTGCCGCCGTTTGTTATCACCAGCGAGGAATTGCCTATATGGCACGCGAAGACCATATCGAAATGGAAGGCGTCGTCGTCGACACGCTGCCCAACACCATGTTCCGTGTCGAACTCGAGAACGGCCACGTGGTGACCGCCCACATCTCGGGCAAGATGCGCAAGAACTACATCCGCATCCTCACCGGCGACAAGGTCAAGGTCGAGCTGACCCCCTATGACCTGTCCAAGGGCCGTATCGTCTACCGCTCTCGCTGAGGACAGCCGCGCAGCGCCTTCCCCCAGGCGCCGGCACCGCCCCTGCCAGCTCTGCTCCCAAACGCACAACGCCCCGTCCGAAGACAGGGCGCTGATGGGCTAGCGGGAGCGATCGACGCGCCGCCTCAGGGCGCGTCGGCCAGTTCCGACTCCGATGCCAGGTGCAGCTCGCCGTCCTCGACGCTGACATGCACCAAACCCCCATGCTCGGCCAGCTCGCCGAACAGGATCAGCTCGGCCAACGGTTTCTTGAGCTTATCCTGCATCAGCCGCGCCATCGGCCTTGCCCCCATGTCGGGGTCGTAGCCCTTCTCGGCCAACCAATCGCGGGCCTCATCGTCCACCTCGAGCTGTACACGCTTCTCGTCGAGCTGTGCCTGGAGTTCGATCAGGAACTTGTCGACCACGTTGCGCACCACCTCGGTGGGCAGGGAATGGAACTGGATGATGCTATCCAGGCGATTGCGGAACTCCGGCGAGAAGGTCTTGCGCAGGACTTCCATGGCATCGGTCGAGTGATCCTGGGTCTGGAAACCGATCGAACGCCGCGTGGCCTGCTCGACCCCGGCATTGGAGGTCATGATCAGGATCACGTGACGGAAGTCCGCCTCTCGCCCGTTATTGTCGGTCAGGCGACCATGATCCATGACCTGCAGCAGCAGGTTGAAGACCTCGGGGTGGGCCTTCTCGATCTCATCGAGCAACAGCACGCAATGCGGCTGCTTGGTGATCGCCTCGGTCAACAGACCGCCCTGGTCGTAGCCGACATAGCCCGGGGGCGCGCCGATCAACCGCGACACGGTGTGGCGTTCCATGTACTCGGACATGTCGAAGCGCACCAGGTCGATGCCCATGATGTGGGACAGCTGGCGAGCCACCTCGGTCTTGCCGACCCCGGTGGGGCCGGCGAACAGGAAGCTGCCCACCGGCTTGTCCGGCGACTTGAGTCCCGCCCGCGACAGCTTGATGGCCGCCGACAGGCTATCGATGGCCTCGTCCTGCCCGAACACCAGCATCTTGAGATCGCGGTCGATGTTGGCCAACAGCTTGCGATCGGAGCTCGACACGCTCTTCGGCGGAATCCGCGCGATGGAGGCCACCACCGCCTCGACCTGATCGGTATCGATGGTATCGACGCGCACCTCGGGCGGCAGCAGCCGCTGATGAGCACCGGCCTCGTCGATCACGTCGATCGCCTTGTCGGGCAGGTGGCGATCGTTGATGTAGCGATCGGCCAGCCGCGAGGCGCTCTCGAGCGCGGCATCGGTGTACTTGAGCTTGTGGTGCTCCTCGAAGCGCGATCGCAGCCCCTTGAGGATACGGATGGTGTCTTCCACCGAGGGCGCCATGACATCGACCTTCTGGAAGCGCCGCGCCAGCGCACGATCCTTCTCGAAAATGCCGCGGAATTCCTGGAACGTGGTCGAGCCGATGCAGCGCAGCTCGCCGGAGGACAGCAGCGGCTTGAGCAGGTTGGAGGCATCCATCACCCCGCCGGACGCCGCCCCGGCACCGATCACGGTATGGATCTCGTCGATGAACAGGATCGCATTGGGCTGCTTCTGGAGCTCGGCCAGCAGGCTCTTGAGGCGCTTCTCGAAGTCGCCGCGGTACTTGGTGCCGGCCAGCAACGCGCCCATGTCGAGCGAGTAGACCACGGCGTCACCGATCACCTCGGGAACATCTTCCTCGACGATGCGCTTGGCCAGCCCCTCGGCGATGGCGGTCTTGCCGACGCCGGCCTCGCCGACCAGCAGCGGGTTGTTCTTGCGCCGCCGGGCGAGGATCTGCACCACCCGCTCGAGCTCGTGATCGCGCCCGATCAGCGGGTCGATCTTGCCGATCCGGGCCTGCTCATTGAGATTGGTGGCATAGCCGGTCAGCGGATTACCGCTCGACTCGCTGCCGGCCTCCTCGGCATCTTCAGCCTCCGGCGACGGCGAGCTCTGGCTCTGGCCATGGCCGGCCACCTTGGAGATGCCATGGGCGATATAGTTGACGGCATCCACCCGCGCCACGTTCTGCTGCTTGAGGAAGTAGACCGCCTGGCTCTCCTGCTCGGAGAAGATCGCCACCAACACGTTGGCGCCGGTCACTTCGCTCTTGCCCGAGGATTGCACGTGGAACACCGCGCGCTGCAGCACGCGCTGGAAGCCCAGCGTCGGTTGCGTCTCGCGGTCGGCCTGCTCCTCGGGGATCAGCGGCGTGGTGGAATTGATGAAATCCTGCAGGTCGGACCGCAGCTTATCGAGGTTGGCCCCGCAGGCACGCAGCACGTCCGCCGCCGAAGCATTGTCGAGCAATGCCAGCAGCAGGTGCTCCACGGTCATGAACTCGTGGCGCTTGGAACGCGCCACGGTGAAGGCCGTGTTCAGGGTCAGTTCAAGTTCTTTGCTCAGCATGGCAGTCCCCTTCTCGCCGCTTAGGGCTTGCGTCGGATCCTTGCGGATCCAGCATCTTCAACATCGAGCACAAACATCGGCGTTGCAAGTCATCCTGCCAACGCTGGTGGCTTTTGCACTTCGACACGCCACCGCTCAATCCGTTGCCTCGATGTCGCACAGCAGTGGATGCTGGCATTCCCGGGCATATTCGTTGACCTGATGACTCTTGGTCTCGGCGATATCGCGGGTGAAGACCCCACAGGTCGCCTTGCCTTGAGTATGCACGGCCAACATGATCTGCATCGCCTTCTCGTTGTCCACATGGAAGAACGTCTGCAATACCTCCACCACGAAGTCCATGGGGGTGAAGTCATCGTTGTGCAAGACCACCTTGTACAACGGCGGCTGCGCCAGTTCCGGCTCGGACGACTGCACCGCCAGATCGCCGTCGTCGCCTTCCTCGGGCCCCGGGGGGCGTGTCATGCCGGCATGGATCGACGCACGGCGCGCCCTCATGCCTTCTACCTGTGTCTTGAACATAAGCTTCGCTGTCGCTATCGACAAGCCGGTCGTCGCCCGGCATTCCAACCGTATTTGGACGCCGGTGAGCCGACCGGGTTCATCGGGGAGGCATTCACTGTGCCGTCTTTGCCTATCGCCATCAATGCAACGGCCCCCGCCCGGAAGCGGGCGAGGGCCGGAGCACGTCGGCGACGCGTGTGTCGCGGGGAACGCCGCGCTTAGCGCTCGGCCACCAACGCGAGCGCCGCATTGAGGGTGCGGCTGGGGCGCATCACGGCATCGGCCAGTTCGCCATTGCCGTGGTAGTAGCCACCGATATCGACCGCCTGGCCCTGCACACCGCTGAGCTCCTCGACGATGACCGATTCCTTCTCGGCCAGTTCGCCGGCGAGCTTGCCGAACAGCGCCTTGAGTTCGGCATCCTCATCCTGGGCGGCCAGCGCCTCGGCCCAGTACATCGCCAGGTAGAAGTGGCTGCCGCGGTTGTCGAGTTCGCCGACCTTGCGCGACGGCGACTTGTTGCTGTCGAGGAACTTGCCGTTGGCCTCGTCCAGCGCCTTGGCCAGCACTCGGGCGCGGGCGTTGTCGAAGGTCTTGCCCAGGTGCTCCAGGGAGGCGGCCAGGGCCAGGAATTCGCCCAGGGAATCCCAGCGCAGGTGGTTCTCCTCGAGCAGCTGCTGGACGTGCTTGGGTGCGCTACCGCCGGCACCGGTCTCGAACAGGCCACCGCCGTTCATCAGCGGCACGATGGAGAGCATCTTGGCGCTGGTGCCGAGCTCCATGATCGGGAACAGGTCGGTCAGGTAGTCGCGCAACACGTTGCCGGTCACCGAGATGGTGTCCTGGCCCTGACGGATACGCGCAAGCGAGAACTGCATCGCCTCGACCGGGGCCATGATGCGGATGTCCAGGCCATCGGTATCGTGATCCTGCAGATAGGTCTCGACCTTCTTGATCAGCAGGGCGTCGTGGGCGCGCTCGGCGTCGAGCCAGAACACCGCCGGGGCGCCGCTGTCACGGGCGCGGGACACGGCCAGCTTGACCCAGTCCTTGATCGGGGCGTCCTTGGTCTGGCACATGCGCCAGATGTCGCCCTGCTCCACCGGATGCTCGAACAGTGCCTCGCCGGCCTCATCGGTCACACGCACGGTGCCGGCGGCGGGGATCTGGAAGGTCTTGTCGTGGGAGCCGTACTCCTCGGCCTTCTGGGCCATCAGGCCGACGTTGGGCACGCTGCCCATGGTGGTCGGGTCGAAGGCGCCGTGCTGCTTGCAGTCGTCGATGGTGGCCTGATAGATGCCGGCATAGCAGCGATCCGGGATCACCGCCTTGGTGTCGTGCAGGGCATCATCGGCGCCCCACATCTTGCCGGAGTCACGGATCATCGCCGGCATGGAGGCGTCGATGATCACGTCGCTCGGCACGTGCAGGTTGGTGATGCCCTTGTAGGAATCGACCATGGCCAGGCTCGGACGCTCGGCGTAGAGCGCTTCGATGTCGGCCTCGATCTCGGCCTGCTTGTCGGCCGGCAGCTTGGCGATGGTGGCGTAGAGGTCGCCGATGCCATTGTTGGCCGCGAAGCCGACCTCTTCCAGGGCGTCGGCGTGCTTGTCCAGCACGTCGCGATAGAACTCGTTGACCACCATGCCGAACATGATCGGGTCGGAGACCTTCATCATGGTCGCCTTGAGGTGCAGGGAGAACAACACGCCCTGCGCCTTGGCATCGGCGATCTGCTCGGCGACGAAGTCCGAGAGCGCCTCGCGGCTCATCATGGAGCCATCGATGACCTCACCGGCCAGCACCGGCACGCGCTCCTTGAGCACGCTGACGCTGCCATCCTGGCCGACCAGCTCGATCTTGACCGCGCCATCGGCGTCGACCACGGCGGACTTCTCGCTGCCGTAGAAGTCACCCTCGCTCATGTGCGCGACGTGAGAGCGCGAGTCCGCCTGCCAGGCGCCCATGCGGTGCGGATACTTGCTGGCATAGTTCTTGACCGAACGCGGCGCGCGGCGGTCGCTGTTGCCTTCGCGCAGCACCGGATTCACGGCGCTGCCCTTGACGCGGTCATAGCGCGCCTTGATGTCGCGCTCGGCGTCGCTGCTCGGCTCGTCCGGATAATCGGGCAGCGCATAGCCCTGGCCCTGCAGCTCCTTGAGGGCCGCCTTGAGCTGCGGCATGGACGCGCTGATGTTGGGCAGCTTGATGATGTTGGCTTCCGGCGTCTTGGCCAGATCGCCCAGCTCGGCCAGGTGATCGCCCAGCTGCTGCGCCGCGGAGAGATAATCGGGGAACTGCGAGATGATGCGACCCGCCAGGGAGATATCACGAGTCTCGACGGCGATACCCGCGGAGTCGGTATAGGCGTCGATGATCGGCAACAGGGAATGGGTCGCCAGAGCCGGCGCTTCGTCGGTCAGCGTGTAGATAATCTTCGGCGTTTTGGACATGTTGGCGTAGATCTCTCTGGTCACAGCAGTACATGAAACGGATCGGAAACGCACTCTGTCGATGTCGGCAACACGGGCAATCCGGGTGACCTCCGCCCGGCACGGGCCGGCCGCCACGCGGCATCGGCCATCCCTTGGAGCGAGTCACGCCAGGCCCGGGAAATGACAAGGGCGCTCCGGCGAGCGTCGCGCAGTATACCAGCCCGCCGCCCACGACGCATGGCGGCGATCGAAGCCGGGGCCTGCCATCATGGTGCGCCGACCGGTAAGATGGCCCCATGAGCCGCTTATATCTCTTCCACAAGCCCTACCGGGTGCTGTCCCAGTTCACCGACCGAGGCGACGCCGAAGGCGTCCCTCGCCGCACCCTGGCCGACTATCTCGACGTCCCCGGCATCTACCCGGCGGGGCGTCTCGATCACGACTCCGAGGGCCTGCTGCTGCTGTCCGACGACGGCGAACTGATCCACCGCATCAGCCACCCGCGCCACAAGCAGCCCAAGACCTATCGCGTGCAGGTCGAGGGCCGGCCAGACGACGCCGCACTGGCCGCCCTGCGCCAAGGCGTCACGCTCAAGGACGGCCCCACCCGGCCGGCCAAGGTGCGCCGCCTCGCCGACGCCGGCCTGCCCGAGCGCCAGCCGCCGCTGGATGCGAAGCGCCACCCGACCACCCATTGGCTGGAACTGACCCTCTCCGAGGGCCGCAACCGGCAGGTGCGGCGCATGACCGCCCACGTCGGCCACCCCACCCTGCGCCTGGTACGGGTGGCGATCGGCCCCTGGACGCTCGCCGACCTGGCGCCCGGCGAGTGGCGCCGCGAGACCCTGCATGCCCCCACGCCACCGCCGGAGCGTCGCGGCGCCGGCCGACGGAATGCCGGCCCTTCCAAGGGGAGGACCCGCCGATGAGCCGCTGGCAGCCCTTCGTCAGCGTGGCGACGGTGGTCGAACGTGCCGGCCGCTTCTTGGTCGTGGAAGAGGACCGCGGTGGCCCGCACAGCGTCTTCAACCAGCCGGCCGGGCACCTCGAGCCGGGCGAACGCATCCAGGACGCCGCCCTGCGCGAGCTACGCGAGGAAACCGCCTGGCAGGTCGGCCTCAGCGACTACCTGGGGCTCTACGTCTTCCAGGCGCCGGACGGCAAGACCTTCCACAGCCACGGCTTCTACGGCATGGCGCTGGCACGCCTGGGCCACGCACTCGACCCGGCGATACTCGCCACTCACTGGCTGGCGCTGGAAGAACTCGAGGCCCTGGAGCGAGAAGGCCGACTACGCAGCCCACTGGTGATGCGCCGTGTGCACGACACCCTGGCCGGGCGCTTCTATCCCATGGACGTGATTCACGAGCGCTAGCTCGCGCTTCGAGCTTCGAGCCCGAATCAGGTATAATCATGCCCCATTTGTGACCACCCAATCCGAGAGCGTCATGACAGCCACTCAAGGCAAGGTGATCGTCGGCATGTCCGGCGGCGTCGACTCCTCCGTCTCCGCCCTGCTCCTGCTCGAACAGGGCTATGAGGTCGAGGGCCTGTTCATGAAGAACTGGGACGAGGACGACGGCACCGAATACTGCACCGCCAAGGAAGACCTGGCGGACGCCGAGGCCGTCTGTGCCAAGCTCCGCATCCCGTTGCACACCGCCAACTTCGCCGCCGAATACTGGGATAACGTCTTCGAGCACTTCCTGGCCGAATACCAGGCCGGGCGCACGCCGAATCCGGACATCCTCTGCAACCGCGAGATCAAGTTCAAGGTGTTCCTCGAATACGCCGAGATGCTCGGCGCCGAGCGCATCGCCACCGGCCACTACGTGCGTGGCGGCCAGGCATCCGGCGATCTCGATGGCGACCAGCGCCCGCGGCTGCTCAAGGGGCTCGACGCCAACAAGGACCAGAGCTACTTCCTGCATGCGGTGCCCGAGGCCGCCATCGCCCGCACCCTGTTCCCGGTGGGCGAGCTCGAGAAGCCCGAGGTTCGCGCCCTGGCCGAGCGTCACGACCTGGTGACCGCGAAGAAGAAGGACTCCACCGGCATCTGCTTCATCGGCGAGCGGCGCTTCCGCGACTTCCTCAAGCAGTACCTGCCCGCCCAGCCCGGCACCATCGAGACCCCCGACGGCGACGTCATCGGCGAGCACATGGGGCTGATGTACTACACCCTCGGCCAACGCCAGGGGCTCGGCATCGGCGGGCTCGCCCACTACTCCGACGCTCCCTGGTTCGTGGCCGAAAAGGACCTCGAGCGCAACGTGCTGGTGGCCGTGCAGGGCAAGCACCACCCGCTGCTCTACACCGACAGCCTGGCCACCGAGGCCATGGACTGGGTCGCCGGCGAGCCACCGGCCGTCACGGGCCGCCTCACCGCCAAGACCCGCTACCGCCAGGAAGACGTCGCCTGCCGCTTCGAGACCCGCGAGGACGGCGGCGTGCAGGTACGCTTCGACGACCCCCAGCGCGCCGTGACCCCCGGCCAGTCACTGGTGCTCTACGACGGCGACATCTGCCTCGGCGGCGGCGTCATCAAGGCCATCTGGAACCACGAGGAGCCCGCGCGATGAACGGCACCACGCCCATTCACCGGGCCCCGGACTCGTCCACCGCGCGTCAGGCCCTGGCCCTGGCCGGGGTCTTCCAGGCCGCCAGCCAGGTCGACGAGCTGGCCCGCAGCGGCCAGGTCGACGAGCGCGCCTGGGGCACCCTGATCCACGCCACCCTGGATACCGACCCGGCCAGCTTCGAGGCGATCTACGGCGGCCATCCCAACAACCTGCGGCTCGGCATCGAGACCCTCGAGGGCATGCTCGGCCGTCGCCAGGCCAACCCGGTGGTGATGCGCTATGGCTTCTCGCTGCTGATGCTGATGAGCAAGCTGCGCAACGACGCCGACATGATGGATACCCTGGGGGCCCGGCTGAGCCGCGTCCAGGGCCAGGCCGAGCACTTCGGCGCGACCCACGAGAACGTCATCGCCAGCCTCGGCGAGGTCTATCAGGACACCATCTCCACCTTCAAGAACCGGATCGTCGTCCAGGGCGATCCCTCGCTGCTGCAGAGCCGCATGATGCCCGAGCGCGTTCGCGCCTGCCTGTTGACCGGCATTCGCTTCGCGCTGCTGTGGCACCAGCAGGGCGGCCGACGCTGGAAGCTGATGTTCCAGCGCGGCAGCCTGAAGAAGGCCCTGGACGAGCTGAACTGACTTTCCTCCACCTACGCCTACCCGGAACGCGACCATGCAGCCCCAGTCACTACCCTTGACCGCCCTCACCGCCCTTTCTCCCGTCGATGGCCGCTACGGCAGCAAGGCCGAAGCCCTGCGCGAGCATTTCAGCGAGTTCGGCCTGATCCGTGCCCGGGTCATCGTCGAGGCGCGTTGGCTCCAACGCCTCGCCGATCAGCCGCAGATCACCGAGGTGCCGCCGCTCTCCGCCGGGGCCACCGCGGCGCTGGACGGCCTGGTCCGCGGCTTCTGCGTGGCGGATGCCGAGCGCATCAAGGAGATCGAGCGCACCACCAACCATGACGTCAAGGCGGTCGAGTACTTCATCAAGGAGCGCATCGCCGAGACCCCGGAGCTGCACGCCATCACCGAGTTCGTGCACTTCGCCTGCACCAGCGAGGACATCAACAACCTGTCCCACGCGCTGATGCTGCGTGGCGGCCTGGATGCCCTGCTGCCGGTGATGCACCACATCGCCGACGAGATCGCCCGCCTGGCCGAGGAACACGCCGCCCAGCCGATGCTGTCGCGTACCCACGGCCAGACCGCCACCCCCACCACCCTCGGCAAGGAAATGGCCAACGTCGCCTACCGGCTGCGCCGCCAGCTCAAGCAGATCGAGGGCGTGGAACTGTTCGGCAAGATCAACGGTGCCGTGGGCAACTACAACGCCCACCTGACGACCTACCCGGAGGTCGACTGGCAAGCCAATGCCCGCACCTTCGTCGAGGGTCTGGGGCTGACCTTCAACCCCTATACCACCCAGATCGAGCCGCACGACTACATCGCCGAGCTGTTCGATGCCATCTGCCGCTTCAATACCGTGCTGATCGACTTCGATCGCGACGTCTGGGGCTACATCTCGCAGGGCTACTTCAAGCAGAGGACCGTGGCCGGCGAGATCGGCTCCTCGACCATGCCGCACAAGGTCAACCCGATCGACTTCGAGAACTCCGAAGGCAACCTGGGGCTCTCCAATGCCGTGCTGGGCCATCTGGCCGAGAAGCTGCCGATCTCCCGCTGGCAGCGCGACCTGACCGATTCCACCGTGCTGCGCAACCTGGGCGTCGGCATGGCCTATGCGCTGGTGGCCTACCAGGCCTCGCTGAAGGGCATCGGCAAGCTCGAGGCCAACCCGGCGCGCCTGGCCGAGGATCTCGACAACAGCTGGGAAGTGCTGGCCGAGCCGATCCAGACCGTGATGCGCCGCTACGGCATCGAGAAGCCCTACGAGAAGCTCAAGGAGCTGACCCGCGGCAAGCGCATCGACCAGGCCGGCTTCGCCGCCTTCATCGACACGCTGGAGCTGCCAGAGACCGTCAAGGAAGAGTTGAAGCAGCTGACCCCGGCCAACTACATCGGCAACGCCGAGGCCCAGGCGCGCCAGCTGTAAGCCAGGCCATGCAGCGGGCCGGCAAGGATGGACGCCGGCCCGGGGCGACTCCGGCGACGAGCCTGCGAGAAGACGCCGTGAATACGTCCTTGTCGGCTCCCGATGCCCCGCGGCGCTCTCGCGCTTGCCGGGCCTGTGCTGGCCATCCATGGCCAGCCCGTTCGGCGCCGTGCGCACCACCCATGGCGTGGGCGCCTCTCTTAGGCTTGCTCCCGGCGCCCCTCGTCAGCCGGCCCCACATGCTAGTATCCCGACAGGCGCCATGCGGCGCCTGTCGCCGTTTCACCCCCTTCGCGAGCGCGAGCCCCATGTCACGACAGTCCCGAGACGAACCCCTCACCCTGCTCGGCGGCCTCACCGCCACCGACTTCCTGCGCGACCACTGGCAGCGCCGTCCACTGCTGATTCGTGGCGCCTTCCCCGACATCGAGAGCCCGCTCGATCCCGACGAGCTGGCGGGACTCGCCTGCGAGGAGAACATCGAGGCCCGGCTGGTCGAGGAGAACGGTCCCGACGGCCCCTGGCAGGTCAGCCATGGTCCCTTCGATGAGACCACCTTCGCCCGCCTGCCCGAGCGCGACTGGACCCTGCTGGTCCAGGCCGTGGATCACTACGTGCCCGAGGTCGCCGAGCTGCTCGAGACCTTCGACTTCCTGCCCCGCTGGCGGCTCGACGACATCATGGTCAGCTATGCGCCGCCCGGCGGCAGCGTCGGCCCCCACGTCGACCAGTACGATGTCTTCCTGCTTCAAGCCAGCGGCCAGCGCCGCTGGCAGATCGGCGGCCAGGTGCCCGACGACGCCCCCATCGTCGACGGCATCGACCTGCGCATCCTCGAGCGTTTCGAGGTCGAGGCCGACAGCGACTGGGTCCTCGAACCCGGCGACATGCTCTACCTGCCGCCGGGTTGGGCGCATCACGGCCCCAGCCAATCCGACGACTGCATGACCTTCTCGGTGGGCTTCCGCGCGCCCTCGGCGGACGAAGCCGTGACCTCATACGCCGACTACATCGGTGAACAGCTACCCGCCACGCGCCGCTACGGCGATGCCGGCATGGCACCGCCCAACGACCCCGCCGAACTCGACGATGCGGCGCTCGCGCGGATGCGTGCGCTGATCCTCGAGAGCCTGGACGACCCGACCCAGCTGGCCCAGTGGTTCGGACGAGTCATGACCCAGCCCAAGTACGTCGACCAGCTGGTGGCCAGCGAGACGCCCACCGCCCCCGACGACCTTGTCACCGCACTACAGGACGGCGAGATGCTCGAGCGCAGCCCCGGCTCACGCTTCGCCTGGCGGGCACTGGAGGGCGATCGGGCCACGCTGTTCGTCGACGGCGACGGCGTCGAGTGCCCGATCGCGCTGGCCCGCGCCCTGGCCGGCGATGCCCCCGTGGATGCCGAACTGCTGAAGCATGACGAGGCCCCACGCGTGCTGACCCACCTGCTCGACGCCGGCAGCCTCGCCTGGTGGAGCAACCACGAAGAAGAATGCAACGTGAGGACGGAGGAGTAAACGCATGACTGACAGCATCGAGATCCGCGAGGGCGACTGGGTCGCCCTCGGCGAGGCGGCCGGCGAGATCCGCCGCGTCGTCTTCATCGAGGAGCAGGAGGTCCCCGGAGACGAGGAGTGGGACGGCCGCGACCCCGAGTGCCTGCATTTCCTGGCGCTGGCCGACGGCCACGCCCTGGGCACCGCCCGGCTGCTGCCCGACGGCCATATCGGCCGCGTCGCCGTGCTGGCCGAGGCCCGTGGCCTGGGTATCGGCCTGGCACTGATGGAGGCGGCGATCGCCAGCGCTCGCCGGCAAGGACTCGCCACCACGGAGCTCGCCGCGCAGACCCATGCCCTGGCCTTCTACGAACGACTGGGCTTCGAGGCCCACGGCGAGATCTTCATGGACGCCGGCATCCCGCATCGCCACATGGTCTTGCCTCTCGACGACTGACCCCCTCGCCGCACATCATTGCCGGCCCTCGGTAGCCCGACGACAAGAATCCCCCTCTCATTCCCGCTCTGTCGTCGGGCTACAACCCTGCCTGCCCCCAAGGAACAATGGTTGAGCCGTGTCATGGCGGCCCATAGTGAATGCCAAGGCGAGCGAGGCCCGCCCGGCATCGAGCGACGCTGTGCGTCATCGCCGGAACGGCTCCTCCCTCGACGGGTTCCCCTCGCGATAACTCTAGGGGCGCGGAAGAATCCGAGAAGATTTCACGGTCGCCGTAGAGGCTTCGTCGAGCGGGTCGGTAGCGGTATGCCGAGACGAGACCAGGCGACCTTCTCCTGCAGGCAGAGAGGATGGCTCCATGGCAACGCTTCAAGATCAATACAAGACCCTGACCCAACTGCGCGAAAGCCAGCGCGGCAAGTGGGACAACATCACCCCCGAGCATGCCGCCCGGCTGCGCATCCAGAACCGCTTCCAGACCGGCCTGGACATCGCCCGCTACACGGCTCGCATCATGCGCGAGGACATGGCGGCCTACGACGGCGACGCCACCCGCTACACCCAGTCGCTTGGCTGCTGGCATGGCTTCATCGGCCAGCAGAAGATGATTTCCATCAAGAAGCACTTCGGCCACACCCAGGGGCGCTACCTGTACCTCTCCGGCTGGATGATCGCCGCGCTGCGCTCCGAGTTCGGCCCCCTGCCCGACCAGTCGATGCACGAGAAGACCAGCGTGCCGGCGCTGATCGAAGAGCTCTACACCTTCCTGCGCCAGGCCGACAGCTGGGAGCTCAACCCCCTGTTCCGCGACCTCGATACGGCCCGCCAGGCCGGCGACGAGGCCCGCGCGGCCGAGCTCGAGGAGGCGATCGACCACCACGAGACCCATGTGGTGCCGATCATCGCCGACATCGACGCCGGCTTCGGCAACGCCGAGGCCACCTACCTGTTGGCCAAGAAGATGATCGAAGCCGGCGCCTGCTGCCTGCAGCTCGAGAACCAGGTCTCCGACGAGAAGCAGTGCGGCCACCAGGCCGGCAAGGTCACCGTGCCCCACGAGGACTTCATCGCCAAGATCAACGCCGTGCGCTATGCCTTCCTGGAACTCGGCGTCGAGGACGGCGTGATCGTCGCCCGCACCGACTCCCTGGGCGCCGGCCTGTCCCAGAAGATCGCCGTCTCCCATGCGCCAGGCGACCTGGGTGACCAGTACAACGCCTTCCTCGACGGCGACGAGATCGCCTCGGCGGACGACATCGCCAACGGCGACGTGGTCATCAAGCAAGGCGGCAAGCTGGTCAAGGTCAAGCGCCTGGCCTCCGGCCTCTACCAGTTCAAGCCGAACACCGGCGAGGACCGCGTGGTGCTGGACTGCATCACTAGCCTGCAGAACGGCGCCGACCTCTTGTGGATCGAGACCGAGAAGCCCCACGTCGGCCAGATCGCCGGCATGGTCAACCGCATCCGCGAGGCCTGCCCGGACGCCAAACTGGTCTACAACAACTCGCCTTCGTTCAACTGGACCCTGAACTTCCGTCAACAAGTGTTCGATGCCTGGGAGCAGGAGGGCAAGGACGTCTCCGCCTACGAGCGCGCCGACCTGATGAACGCCAAGTACGACGAGACCGAGCTTGGGCGACAGGCCGACGAGTGGACCCGCAACTTCCAGCGCGACGGCGCCCGTGAAGCCGGTATCTTCCACCACCTGATCACCCTGCCGACCTACCACACCGCGGCCCTGTCCACGGACAACCTGGCCCGCGGCTACTTCGGCGACGAGGGCATGCTGGCCTATGTGGCGGGCGTGCAGCGCAAGGAAATCCGCGAGGGCATCGCCACCGTCAAGCACCAGGACATGGCCGGCTCCAACATTGGCGACGATCACAAGGAGTTCTTCCATGGCGAGGCGGCGCTCAAGGCCGGCGGCAAGGACAACACCATGAACCAGTTCGGCTGAACGCAGGCCGCATCGCGACCCCGGGGAGGCCTATCGGCCTCCCCTTCTTGTTGCTGCCCCACGCCTGGCGGTGCTTGCATCGGCCGACAAACCGACCAGCGGCGACCGAGCCTCCATGAAGGATAACGACAACATCGCAGACGTTACCCGCCTGATGTAGTCGAGTTACAACGCCGCCTGCCCCTAAGGAGGAATGGTCGAGCCCACCGTCCTGCACCATAGTCAAGTCATGGCGCAGGACGGCCCGTCGCTACCCCGACCCAGCATCCTGCACCGAGCTACCAACGAGGCGCATTTATCGATGACCCAGGCGCCTTAAACGATGGTCTTCCACGCTTGTGACCACTTCGCAACGGCAGCACCGGGCGCTTACCCGGCCCGACATGAGTAGCAAACGCCCCTTGCCACCATCGACGATAGCCATGCTACGAGGTGTGAGACATGAACTGCATCGAACTGAGCCACCAGGCCGAACGCATCGCCGGCACCTTCAGCAAGCAGGAACTCGCCAAGCTGGTGCTGGCCCTGAAGGGCAACCGGGAATCCCTGCAACATGCCGTCGAGGTGCTCGACACCATCGACAGCCGGTCGGGCTACTCCCTCGACGATGCCTGGGATGAGGTGCTGACCGGCGATACGCTACGACTCGAAGAGGAATGACCCGCCTTCCCACTAATACACCATGATGCACCAGGGCCCATCCCGCTCGCCGGGATGGGCCTGCTCATGCTCCGCCTCGCGCACCGGCTCATGCCATCTTCCGGCGCACTTACTGACCATCCGCTGGTCAAACCCTGCGTCTACAGGCAGGCTATAGGCCAGGACTAGGGCGAGTACGCTGCGCTGCGCCATGCCCTACGACAGCAACGCTACCCAGCGAGATGCCATCGGCGTCACTCATCCGACTTGCAAGGAGCTCATTCATGAAGCGCTTTCTCCCCATCATCGCCCTCGGCGTACTGAGCCTGGCGGGCTGCGCCAACACCTCTCCCTATTCGGGCAACGTCTATACCGGCGATCAGGCCAAGGTCACCCAGAACGTGAGCGTGGGGACCATCACCGCCATGCGGCGGGTGCAGATCCAGGCCAGCGATCAGAACAGCGGCGCGTTGGGAGGCATCGGCGGTGCCATCATCGGCGGCCTGCTGGGCAACCAGATCGGCGGCGGCTCTGGCCGGACCCTGGCCACCGCGGCCGGCGCCATCGGCGGCAGCGTGGCCGGCAAGAAGGTCGAGGATGGCGCCAACCGGACGGATGCTTGGGAGCTCGAGATCCGCAAACAGACCGGCCAGACCGTCGTCGTGGTACAGAAGGCCGACCAGCCCTTCCAGGTCGGCCAGAAAGTACGCCTGATCGGTAGCGGCAGCAACGCCAGCGTGGCGCCTTACTGAGCCACGCACCAAGCCTCGTGAAAACGACACGAAAAGGCCCGCGGCATGCGCCGCGGGCCTTTTCGATCGCCGTCATACGGCCTCAGTGGAAGCGGGCTTTGCGCATTCCCCAGCACACCAGCTTGCCGCCGACGAAGGCGATCAACGCGATGAGGATCAGGGTCAGCAGCAGGTCCACCGGGCGCACGATGGCCGTGGCGCCCAGCACGGCGATGGCCGGGCTCCAGACCCAGCGGTCATCCTCGCTGCGCAGCACGGACGGCAGCAGTTTGTCGAGTCCAGCGCTGACGGAGGCCTCCCAGCGGCTCAGGCACAGGAAGAGGAGCACGGCAAAGGCGATCAGCCAGACGACGGTCACGGTCATGAGGGTCTCCTGCAGAGAACGAAGGGACGGGAAGAAAATGTCGCAGCAAGGGTATCCCCGCCTTGGGGGCCACGCAACCACGGAACGCGGCGTGAATAGCGCTCAAGATCATACTGGACAAGTGGAAAATTCTCGGTGTGGCACTGACAGTCCCGGGGATGCCACGTTACCATGCGCTTTTACATGCACTCACCTATAGGTTCATCCATGCAAATCGCGCAGAATGCCGTTGTCGCCTTCCACTACACCCTGACCAACGATTCAGGTGAAGTGCTGGACAGCTCGGAAGGCCGCGAGCCGCTGACGTATCTCCACGGCTCCGGCAACATCATCCCGGGCCTCGAGAAGGAAATGGAAGGCCGCGCGGCTGGCGAGAAGCTCCAGGCCAAGGTCACTCCGGAAGAAGGCTACGGCGAAGTCCAGCCGCAGCTGGTCCAGGAAGTGCCGCGCGATGCCTTCCAGGGTGTCGAGAGCATCGAAGCCGGCATGCAGTTCCAGGCGCAGACCGAAGGCGGCCCGCTGATGGTCACCGTGACCCAGGTGGAAGGCGACACCGTCACTGTCGACGGCAACCACCCGCTGGCCGGCCAGACCCTGAACTTCGACGTCGAGATCGCCGAAGTCCGCGAAGCCAGCGAAGAAGAAGTCGAACACGGCCACGTCCACGGCGAAGGTGAGCAGGAGCACTAAGCTCGGCACCTCAACGGACGTCGCGGGGCAGCCATTGGCTGCCCCTTTTTTATGCGCCGGTGTCGCCACTCACCCCACGCCTGGCGGCAGCGACTTCAGGGTCAGATAGCCGCCCGCCAGCCGGGTCGCGGTGGTGATCAGGCAGGCCGCCGCGAAGATTCCCGCCAGCAGCGGGAAGTGTGCCGGCCACAGGCAGAAGGCCACCAGCGCCAGCACCGTCTCGGTGCCCTCGGTCAGGCCGTTCAGGTAATAGAAGGCCTTGCGCGGAAAGTGGGGCCGATCGAGGGCGTGGCGGGCGGCCATGATCGCGAAGGCCAGAAACGAGGTCGCCGTGCCGATGAAGGCGAATAGCAAAAGGCTCGCGACCAGGGCGTTGGCCGCCGGATCGGCCAGCGCGAAGCCCAGCACCACGGCGGCATAGAAGACGAAATCCAGACCGATGTCGAGAAAGCCCCCGGCGTCGCTGGCCCTGCCGGTCAACCGCGCCAGGGCTCCATCCAGCCCATCGCCCAGGCGGTTGAGCAGGATCGCCACCAGGGCGGTACCATAGGCCTCCACGGCCAGCAACGGCAACGCCAGCATGCCGGCCAGGAAGGCCGCTACGGTCACCTGATCCGGCCGTACGCCGGCCTTCGCAAGCCCCTGGGCCAGCCACTTCAAGGGCCGCTGGGTCAGCGGCATGCTCCAACGGTCGAGCATCAGCGCCCTTCCTCCTTGTCGGTCATGTCCTGGCTGGCAGACCGCCGATCCGGCGCGCGCCCCTCGCCGCGCCGCCAGGCGAAGTAACGTGCGAGCCAGCCCAACAGCCGCTCGGGCTTGTGGGCGTTCTTCCAGACACCGGCGGTGGCCTTCACCGCCTCGCTGCGGGTCGGATAGGGATGCACGGTGCCCAACAGCTTGTTCAGGCCGATGCCATGGGTCATGGCCAGGGTGAACTCGGCCAGCATCTCGCCCGCCCCCGCGCCGACCAGGGTGGCGCCCAGCAGACGGTCGCGGCCCGGCACGGTCAGCACCTTGACGAAGCCTTCACGCTGGCCATCGGCGATGGCCCGGTCCAGCTCGGCGAGCGAATAGCGAGTGACCTCGACGGCGATGCCCCGTTCGGCGGCCTCACGTTCGTTGAGGCCGACCCTGGCCACCTCCGGATCGGTGAAGGTCACCGCCGGCAACGCCCGGTAGCCAACCCGGAAGCGCCGCAGCTCGCCGAACAGAGCGTTGACCGTGGCGTACCAGGCCTGGTGGGCGGCGGCATGGGTCAGCTGGAAGGGGCCCGCCACATCGCCACAGGCCCACACATTGGGCAACACCGAGCGCAGCGTCTCGTCCACCGCCAGGGTGCCGCCGGGGCCGGTTTCGACGCCCAGCTCCTCAAGCCCCATGCCGGCCACATTGGCGCGTCGGCCGACCGCCACCAGCAGCCGATCGAAGGGCAGCGTGGTGACACTCTCCCCGCTCTCGACCTCCAGGGCATGGCCACCGTCCTGTGTCACGACCCGCAGTGCCCGCGAATTGAGGCACAACTCGATCCCCTCGTCGCGCAGTCGCATCTCGACCTCGGCGGCGGCCTCCTGGTCTTCGCGGGGCAGCAGCTGGCCGCCCATCTCCACCAGCGACACCCGGCTGCCCAGCCGCGCAAAGCTCTGGCCCAGCTCACAGCCGATGGGGCCACCGCCCAGCACCAGCAGCCGCTCGGGCAATGTTTCCAGCTGCCAGAGGTTGTCCGAGGTCAACACCTCGATGGACTCGATGCCCGGCAACGGCGGCACCCAGGGCGAAGCACCACTAGCGATGATCACCTGGCGCGCCGTGATCACCCTTTCGCTCGCCGCCTCTGCGGTGCCGTCTGCGCTCTCACGCACGCGAATCCGCCAGGGATCGTCGAGCCGCGCCTCACCCGCGACGACCTCAACGCCAAGCCCCTCGTAGCGCTCACGGCTATCGTGGGGTTCGACCTCACGGATCGCCCCACGCACGTGTGCCATCACGGCGGCGAAGTCGACCGCCGGCTCACCAGCCTCGACGCCATAACGCGGCGCCCGACGGACCTCGGTGGCGGCGCGGGCCGCACGGATCAACGCCTTGGAGGGCACGCAGCCGGTGTTCAGGCAGTCACCGCCCAATCGGTCGCGCTCCACCAGCGCGACCTTCGCCTTCACCGCAGCAGCGATGTAGCTGGCGACCAGCCCGGCCGAGCCGCCGCCGATCACCACCAGGTCGTGGTCGAACCGCGCCGGCCGCGTGAAGCGCTGGGCCAGCCGACGACGCTTAACCAGCCCCACCATGCCCTTGGCCAGCCAGGGAAAGAGCCCGACCAGCGCGAAGGAGACGATCAGTCCCGGCGACAGGATGCCCGCTAGCGATTCGAGATCGCCCAATTCCCGACCGGCATTCACGTAGACGGCGGTGCCCGGCAGCATCCCCAGCTGGCTGACCCAATAGAAGGTCAAAAGCCGCATCCGCGTGAGGCCCATCACCAGGTTGATGACGAAGAAAGGAAACAGCGGAATCAATCGCAGGGTGAAGAGATAGAAGGCCCCCTCGCGACGGATGCCCGCGTTGACCCGTTCCAGCTGGGACGCGAAACGTCGCTCCAGCGGCGCACGTGCCAGGGTACGCGCGATCAGCGCGGCCAGGGTCGCGCCCAGGCCGCTGGCAAACGAGATCAGCACCAGCCCCCAGCCGAAACCGAAGAGCGCCCCACCGAGCAGCGTCAATAGCGCGGCACCGGGCAGCGACAGCGCGGCCATGGCCACGTAGAGGGCGAAGAAGCCCCCGACCACGGTCAGGGGGTCATCGGCGAGCCAGGCCTGGAAACGCACCTGCTCGGCCTTGAGGGTCTCCAGGGTCAGCAGCTGATCGGCCCCGGAAAGAAAAAAGCCCCCGACGGCGATGGCGATGAGGCACAGCAATAGCAGGCGTCGTTTGGTCAAATCGGTCTCCCTGTTCCATGGTGAAGTCTCGTCGGGTGAGTCGGCGACATGCACGTTTCCTTACATTGACGGTCCACCGCATGTAAGGAAGATCGATCATGCGCGACTATTCCCCATGTTTCCCTGGACGAGGCCCACCCATCATGACATTCAACACCATGATTCGCTTGCCTGCCCTGCCCCTTCTGCTGGCCGCCGCGTTCGCCGCTCCCGTCGGGGCCGCCGATGGGCAGAGCCGCGGTGAAACCGCAAACGACGCCCCGAGCACCGCCAGCGCCATCTTCGGCGGCGGCTGCTTCTGGTGTGTGGAACAGGCCTACGACAAGGTCGAGGGCGTGGTCGCGACGACCTCGGGCTTCTCCGGCGGCCAGCTAGAAGACCCTAGCTACGATGAGGTATCGAGTGGCGATACCGAGCATATCGAAGTGGTGAAGGTGGACTACGATCCCGAGGTGGTCGACTACCGCACGCTGCTCTACGTGTTCTGGCGCAACATCGACCCCTTCGCCGTGAATCGCCAGTTCTGCGACCAGGGTCGCCCCTACCAGAGCGCCCTCTTCCCGAAGAACGCCGAGCAACGCGCCCAGGCCGAGACGACCCGCGACGCCATGGCCGAACGTTTCGACCGCGAGATCGGCATCGAGATCCTCGACGACACGCCCTTCTACGCCGCCGAAACCTATCATCAGGACTACTATCAGAAGAACTCGGTTCGCTACAACTTCTACAAGTCGGCCTGTGGGCGTAAAGACCGGCTGGAAGAGGTCTGGGGCGACGAGGCCAGCGCCCACACCATGCCCTGAGCCTACGCCTCGGCGGCCATGCGGCGACGTTCGCCCAACAGCAACCGCCAGGCCAGCGTCAGCGTGACGAGCAGCATCAGGGCGCCACCCAACAGCGCCCCCGGCCAGCCCGCCACGCGCCAGAAGGGCTCGAGCCACAGGCCGCCGAGGCTGGCGCCCAGATAGTAGAACACCAGATACAGCGCCGAGGCGCTGCCCCGCGCACGCCCGGCTTGGCGCCCCACCCAGCCGGAGGCCATGGAGTGGGCCAGGAAGAAGCCGAAGGCGGCCAGGGTGAGTCCGCCCAGGATGACCGGCAGCGACGGCACTAGGGTCAGCGCCATGCCCACCGCCAGCAGCAGCGTGCCCAGTGCCATGCAGGCCGGCGGCGAGGCACGACGCGCCAGGCGCCCCGACAACGAGGAACCCAGGGTGCCACCCAGGTAGGTCAGGAACAGCAGCCCCAGCCAACGACTATCCAGCGAGAAAGGCTCCGCCGCCAACCGGAAGGTCAGGTAGCTGTAGAGGTTGATGAACACCAGGAAGTTGAGCCCACCCAGCAGATAGGCACCACGCAGCGACGGCTTCCTGAGGTGGCCGACCAAATCACCGAGGGCCTGGCCCAGCCGGAAGCGTCGCGCCGTGAAACCGCGAGCCGGGGGCAACAGCCACCAGAACAGCGCCACGCCCACCAGGGTCATCCCACCGACCCAGGCGAAGCTCGCCGACACCCCGCCCGATTCCGCCGCCCAACCGCCGATCACCCGCCCCGAGATGCCGCCCAGTGAGTTGGCGGCGATATACAGCCCCACCGCCGGCAGCATCGCCGTACGCTCGAACTCGTCGCCCATCCAAGCGATCGCCACCGCCGGCAGCCCACCCAGCACGAAGCCTTGCGCCACGCGCAGCGCCAGCAGCGTCTCGAAACCCGGCGTGACCGCCATCGCCAAGGACAGCCCTCCTCCCAGCAGCAGCGTCAGGCGCATGATCGCGCCGCGGCCGATGGCATCGGACAACGGACCGAAGACCAGCAGCGACGCGGCCAGCGACAGCGTGGCCAGCGACATCGTCAGGTTGGCGGCCAGCGTCGAGACCCCATGCGCCTGGTGCAGCGACGGCAGCAGTGGCTGTACCACATAGAGGTTGTTGAACACGAGGAAGGAGCCCAGGCACAGGGCCAGGGTCGCGCGCCACCAGGCGCGGCTATGGGCAACGATCATGGGGTTCTCCGGATGGGCGACCCATGCGGCAGTGATGCCAGGCACTCCGGCCTCCCGCTCACGAGCTCGGCGGGCGTCCGCATGGCGCGGGCTCCCGCCGACCCTACGGGCCTGCGTCCTGGTTCAGCGCGCTGGCGAGGCCTCACCCCTCGCCGCGATCGAAGCCGAGATCGTCGAGACGCTGGGCCAGCTGCACCGCCTCCAGCGGGCGGCGCGCCTGCCAGTAGTAGTTCCGCCAGTACCGGTTGTCGAGCGAGGACAGCTTGACGCCGCGCGAGGTCGAGGCATGCAGGAAGCGCCCCTGCCCCACATAGATGCCGACATGCTGGTAGTAGCCCGGAGGCTGGAAGAACACCAGATCCCCCGGTCGCAGGGCCTCACGGGGTACCGACTTGCCTTCATGGACCTGCTGGGTGGTGGTGCGCGGCAGGTTCAGGTCGAAAGCCTCGGCGAAGACACGCTGCACCAGCGCGGAACAGTCGACGCCGCGGCGAGTCTCGCCGCCCAGCCGGTAGGGCGTGCCCAGCCAGCGCTCGTGTTCGGCGAGCAGCGCCTGGCGTACCTGAGCCGGCGGTGGGTGGTGCAGGCCGCGCATCTCGAGGGCCGGGTTGTCGACCGGCGACATCTTCGCCCCGCCGGGCATCTCCGGCAGGTCGCGGGCGAAATAGTCGTCTTCCGGCGCCTGCGATCCTCCACCGGTGGCACAACCGGTCAGCAGCAACAGTGCCACGCCTGTGACGGCAGTACGACTCCACGTCGACATCCCTGTCCCCTCTCCCGATCCTTGCGTTTGGTGGATGATCATCACGCCGATCCGGGTCGGCTGGCATGCATCATAACCAGCGTGACGATTTAATGCAGCTGTCGGCCGTCGCCCGGCAGAGTATCCACGTGCATCGGCGCCCAGTGACGCGGGCGGGCGCCGGGGAAATCGAGGCTCGCCCAGGCCCCGGCCAGCGGCGGCGCCGCGGACAACCAGCTCACCAGGGCCTCGCGGAAGCCACCCAGGAAGGCCTCACGCTCGGGTGTCTCGCCCATGAAGAACGAGAAACCGGCGAGCAGTCCCCGGGCATATTCTTCCCAGCCGCCGTAGTGCAGCGCGGCCAGGCCATGGGCTCGCGTCAGGAAGGCGAGGAAGTCGGCTTCGGCGAGCCAGCCGAGCTGACGGCCGGCGATCGCCAGGTCCACCGCCTGGGACAGGTCCCAGGCGGTCATGTCGAGCTCGTTACACCCGTCCTGCCCGTCCCGCACCCGGATCAGGCGCAACAGGTGGTTGCGCTCCTCCTCGCTGCACTCGTCGGACTCGAGAGTGACGATCTCCGAGGCCAACCGGCCCTGGTTGAGGGTATAGGGGGCATAGTTGATCTGGTATTCCTGACGATCCCCGGCCTCCAGCAGGTAATCCACGAACTCGGCGAGCTCGCCCGCCGTATGCAGGCCATAATGACCGTCGACCCACTCGCGAATCGAATCGCATTCACGCTCACTCTCCGGCTGGGGCAGGCTCCAGGCGGGGCTGTTAAGCGGCCCGACCAGCGCCATGGCCGTGAAGTGCGACAGGCTCGGCCGCGGGCCCGGCTCTCGCCATTCACCGCCGCGCCCGTCGAGCCAGCGGAAGAGGCTCCCCGGATCCTCCTGATGCCAGCGGATCTCGGCGACCAGCGACGGCTGGTCGGGCTCGGGCAGCAGCCCTTCCCACTGCTCCCAGGCCGCGAGCAGGCGTCGCGGGCTGGTATAGAAGCGGCTCAACGAGCCGTGCAGGGAAGCCGCCAGCTCGGCCAGCCGTGCGGCATCGAAGAGCCCGCTGTCCATGGCCATCTGGAGATGAAAGGCGTATTTCTCGGCCATGTGGATCGTCGCCGCGTGGCGGCTGGCCTTCCCGAGGGCATCCCGGGCGGCCAGCTCCTCGACTCCCGCCCGGCCGAATGGCGTCAGCGCCGGGGCCGTCGCGGCATGGGCGGCATCCGCCGCCAGCTGGTTGAGGTGATGCGCCTGGGCCGGCAGCCAGTAACGCGCCAGGGCCTCGGGACCTTCGTCGGCATGCAGGTCGAGGGTCTCGGCGAGATAGCGGCGGGCATCCTGTTGACGCGACTCCGGCAGCGCCGGCGCCACGCCCTGACGCAGCGCCAGCTCCGGCTCGCGCACCGCGGCCAGCGCCAGTATCCAGTGACGCGGATCGCGGCGCCAGGCCCGCACGGCCTGACGCGAGGCCTCCAGCCGCGACTCGTCGACGAGCCCCGACAACGACGTGCGCCAAGGGCTGACCGGCGAGTGCAGCAACAACACCCAGTCGGCGGCGACGTTACCGCGCAGATCGCGTGCCTCGAACAGGCTGCGACCGCGCTGATAGGCTCGGGCCAACGCCACCCAGTCGCTGTAACGATGCAGGACCAGGTCGGCCCCGTGCAGCGCGAAGTGGCGCGCCTCGTCGTCATCGAGCCAGCCCAGGCAGAGCCCCGCCCAGGCCAGGTCGATCATGCGCAGCCAGTCCCAGGCGGCCCACTCCAGGGGTTCGCCACTCTCCACGAACGCCAGTAGCACACGGCCCGCCGGTTGATCGTGGGGAGCCAGCCCTTCCCACCAGGCGCGACGCTGCTCGCTCGTCGCCGCCAGCAGGTGACTGGCATCCAGGTCCCAGGCCTGGCGATCCCCCTGGGCGCCCAGCCACAGCAGCACCTGAATCAGCTCATCACGCCCCTGGACCCGCCAGGCCTCGACCAGCCACGCCTCAAGCCCCTGCCAATCGAGGGGTGCGGCCTGAGGCTCGAGCACCGGGCTGAAGGCGGCACGCAGCCGCCATACCCGGTCGGCCGCATCGTCGGGCCATAGCTCATGCGTCGAACGCTGGGTCGCGAGCCACTCGCGCAACAGCTCCCAGGTGACCCCTTCGCCCTGATGCTCGAGGGCGGCCAGGGCCTCGCAGGCCTCACTGAAGCCATCATCGCCATGCATCCAGCCCTGGGCGCTGCGTGCCTGACGCAAGGCGCTCAACCAGGCATCCAGATCATCATGGTGCGCCCCGGCTTCCTCGGCGATCCGCCGTGCCCAGGCCCTGGCCCGGCGATCGCTCAGCCAGCCGGCGGCACCCGCCAGCGCCGTCAGCTCGAGTGCGGCAAGCAATCGGGCAGGATCGGCCTCACCGGCGCCGAACGCCTCTAACAGGCGCCAGCCCAGCTCGCCCCGGTCGACGACTCCCAACCCTTCCAGGCGGGCCACCGCCACCTCGGCTTCCAGCGTCAAGGGGTCGGGAGCGAAGGCCCAATCACACAGCACCAGCTGCTGGGCCCACCAGGCATTCAGGGGATCGACCAAGGCACACCTCGCCACACAAGCAAACGTTCGGAACGGCGCCGAAGCGCCGCGGTAAATACGGCGACACAGTGTAACGGAAAGCGCTGCCGACGCCGATGCTCCACGTGCCCCGAAAAAAGTCAGCGACGGAGACTTGGCCGAGTGTTTTAAATAATGCACACTCGTCAATCATGATGACCGAGTGAGCGAGGACCCCCATGACCGTCGAGACCAGCCTGTTGATCGACAAGGCCTACATAGCCGGCCAATGGCGCGATGCCGAGCGCCGCTTCGCCGTGACCGATCCCGCCACCGGCGAGACTCTGGCCGAGGTGCCGGACCTCGACGCCGATGATGCTCGCGAGGCCGTGGCGGCCGCCGAGGCGACCTGGCCTGCCTGGCGCCAGCAGACCGCCAAACAGCGAGCCACCCTGCTGCGCCGCTGGTTCGATGCCATCATGACCCACCAGGAGAGCCTGGCGCGGCTGATGACCCTGGAACAGGGCAAGCCGCTGACCGAGTCTCGCGGCGAGGTGGCCTATGGCGCGAGCTTCATCGAATTCTACGCCGAACAGGCCAAGCGCATGGCCGGCGAGACGCTGCCCGGCCACGGCGCCGACAAGCGCATCCTGGTGTTCCGCGAGCCGATCGGTGTCGTCGCCGCCATCACCCCCTGGAACTTCCCGCTGGCGATGATCACCCGCAAGTGCGCCCCGGCGCTGGCCGCCGGCTGCCCGGTGGTGATCAAGCCCGCCGAGGCCACCCCGTTGACCGCCCTGGCGTTGGCCAAGCTCGCCGAGGAAGTCGGTTTCCCCGCCGGTGTGCTCAACGTGGTGACCGCCAAGCAACCCGCCGAGATCGGCGAGGTGCTGACCACCGACCCGCGGGTGCGCAAGGTCTCCTTCACCGGTTCCACGCCGGTAGGCAAGCGCCTATTGGCCCAGTGCGCCGGCACCGTCAAGAAGGCCTCCATGGAGCTCGGCGGCAACGCCCCCTTCATCGTCTTCGATGATGCCGACCTCGACGCCGCGGTGGAAGGCGCGATCGCCTCGAAGTTCCGCAACTCCGGCCAGACCTGCGTGTGTACCAACCGCCTGCTGGTTCAGGACGGCGTCTTCGATGCTTTCCTCGACAAGCTCGCCGCTCGGGTGGCCGAGCTCAAGGTCGGCAACGGCCTCGAAGACGGCGTGGTCCAGGGGCCTTTGATCAACCGGGGCGCGGTGGACAAGGTCGAATCCCATATCCGCGATGCCCTCGACAAAGGCGGACGACTGATCTGCGGTGGTGCGGCTCATGCCCTCGGCGGCACCTTCTTCGAGCCGACGGTCATCGCCGATGTCACCGACGAGATGCGTGTCGCGAGCGAGGAAACCTTCGGGCCGCTGGCCCCGGTGTTCCGCTTCTCCAGCGATGAGCAGGCGTTGGCCATGGCCAACGCCACCGAATTCGGCCTGGCGGCCTACTTCTATGCCCGCGACTACCAACGCATCTGGCGCGTCATGGAAGGCCTGGAATACGGCATGGTGGCCGTCAACGAAGGCATGCTGTCTACCGAGCTCGCGCCCTTCGGCGGGGTCAAGGAATCCGGCCTCGGTCGCGAGGGTTCGCATCACGGCCTGGACGAATACACTGAACTAAAATACGTCTGTATCGGCGGGCTCTGAGGCCCTACCGCTCTCTCAACAGGAGTCGTCTCCATGAACAACGCACAGCTCAACGAGCTCAAGCAACGCTATGTCGCCAGCGGCGCCGCGAGCCCGGCCACCCAGTTCGCCGACCGCGCCGAGAACGCCCTGATCTGGGACGCCGACGGCAACCGCATCATCGACTTCGCCGGCGGCATCGGCGTGCTCAATATCGGTCATCGCCATCCCAAGGTAGTCGAGGCGGTCAAGGATCAGCTCGACCGCGTCATGCACACCTGTCAGACCGTGATGCCCTATGAGGGCTACGTGAAGGTGGCCGAGAAGCTCAGCCATGTCACCCCGGTGCGCGGCGAGGCCAAGGTGATGCTCGCCAACTCCGGCGCCGAGGCCCTGGAAAACGCCGTCAAGATCGCCCGCGCGGCTACCGGTCGCAACAACGTCATCTGCTTCGATGGTGGCTACCACGGCCGAACCTTCATGACCATGGCGATGAACGGCAAGGTCGCCCCCTACGCCAACGACTTCGGCACCATGCCGGGCTGCGTGTTCCGCGCCGGCTACCCGGTGGACGAGCACGGCATCAGCGAGGAAGAAGCGGTGCGTCGCCTCAAGATGGTGCTCAAGACCGACGCTAACCCCAGTGACACCGCCGCCATCGTGCTCGAGCCGGTACTCGGCGAAGGCGGCTTCTACCCCGCCCCTCAGAGCTTCCTCGAGAAGATCCGCGAGATCTGTGACGAGCACGGTATCCTGATGATCGTCGACGAGGTTCAGTCGGGTTTCGGCCGTACAGGCAAGCTGTTCGCCATCGAGCACAGCGGCGTGAAGCCGGACCTGATGACCATGGCCAAGAGCATGGCCGCCGGCATGCCGATCTCCGCCGTGGTCGGCACCGCCGAGCACATGGACGCTTCCTGCGCCAACTCGCTGGGTGGCACCTACTCCGGCAGCCCGCTCTCCTGCGCCGCCACTCTGGCGGTGCTCGAAGTGTTCGAGGAAGAAGACATCCTGGCCAAGAGCCAGGCGCTCGGCGACAAGCTGGGCCAGCGTTTCGCCCAATGGGCCGGCGACTTCGAGGCCGTGGTGCACCCACGTCATCTCGGTGCCATGGCCGCCTTCGAGCTCAACGACAAGGATGGCCAGCCGTCTCCCGAGCTCGCCGCCGCCCTGTGCAAACGCGCCCGGGAACAGGGTCTGATCCTGTTGTCTTGCGGCATGTTCGGCAACACCATCCGTTTCTTGATGCCGGTCACCATCGAGGACGAGGTGCTGACCGAAGGCCTGGATATCGTCGAGCAGAACCTCAAGGCCGTGCTCGGCAGCCCAGCCACCACCGCCTGATCCCGGTTCGCAACGCCCCCAACGACACCGCCCGGCCAAATGGCCGGGCGGTGTTCTTTGCGTTTCCTCTGACGGCTGCCGCGATGGCGGCTAGCCGGTCTTAACCTTGGCGATCACCCACAGCAGGACCACCGCCCCCACCGTGGCCGTGACCAGCGAGCCGATGAAGCCGCCCGACGACAGCCCCAGCAAGCTGAACAGGAAGCCGCCGAGCACCGCGCCGACGACGCCCACGCCGATGTTACCGAGGATGCCGAATCCCCCGCCGCGCATGATGTTGCCGGCGATCCAGCCTGCCAGTCCGCCGATGATCAACCAAGCGATCAGTCCCATGCTGCATTCTCCTTGCTGGTGATAAAGCCATTACCGATGGTACGGGTCTCACTCACCGGGGCATCAGAACGACGACCCCGGCTGCCGTAGGAAAGCCAGTTCCTCGGCGCTCGATTCACGCCCCAGGACGGCGTTGCGATGAGGATAGCGCCCGAAGCGGCGGATGATCTCCCGGTGCCGCCGTTCGTGGGGCAGGCTTGCCTCGAGACCGGGCTGGCCGAACAACCGCAACGCCTCGTCATGGACGGCCAGCCTCTCGCTGTGCATGTAGGGCATATAGAGGAAGGCGCGCTCGGCATCGCGCAGTACCGCGTCGTCTCCGTCACTCACCGCCTCCTGGGCCAAGGTGAGCGCCTGTGCATCGGCGGCGAAGGCCGTGGCGCTATCGCGGTGGATATGGCGCGAGAACTGGTCCAGCACGATCACCTCCGCGAGCCGCCCACGCGGGCTATGCCGCCAGGCCGCTAGCTCGCCGCGACGGGCGGCCTCGAGCGTGTCGCCGAAGCGGTGGCGAATCTCATCGTCGAGGGCCGTGTCGCGGCGGAACCACTGGGCGGGACGCAACGCCTCGAACCAGAACTCGAGCACTCGTCGGCCTCCCGAATCGACCATGGTATCATTGCCTCCTTGCCAGGTGAGGCCCCATCGGCCCCTCGCCACTGCCTCCAGCATAGCAGCACGATGCAGTCTCTCGGCAACGCTGCCTTCTTACTTACGACCCCGATGTCATAACCCTAGACGAAAGGCGTATGGAACAGGCAAGGCAGTCCCCTAGACTGCCTCGATAACGTCGTAAAGTTAGCAACAAAATGTCTTCCTGACGCGGCGCTCCCCCTAAATGCGCGCCAGACATTAAGGATTTTTCCGATATGCACGCCCTGACCCTCGCTTCCTTCCTGTTCTTCACAGGACTGGTGGCCTTCGTGACCTGGCGGATCACCCGCCGCGACGATCACCACAGCACCGAAGGCCTGTTCCTGGCCGGGCGCAACCTGACCTTCCCGTTGATCGCCGGTTCGCTGTTGATGACCAACCTCTCCACCGAGCAGATGGTCGGCCTCAATGGCGCCGCCTTCGCCGATGGCTTGAGCGTGATGGCTTGGGAAGTGGTGGCGGTCATCGCCCTGGTGATGCTGGCGCTGTTCTTCCTGCCGCGTTTCCTGAGAAGCGGCATCGCCACGATTCCCCAGCTGCTGGAGATCCGCTTCGACAAGGGCACCCAGCGCATCGCCAACGTGATCTTCCTGCTCGCCTACGCGGTGATCCTGTTGCCGATCATCCTCTACTCCGGCGCCATGGGCCTGCAGGGCATGCTCGACCTGCACGGCCTGACCGGCATCGAGTCCGACACCACCCTGCTGTGGTTGACCGTATGGCTGGTGGGGCTGATCGGTGCCGTCTATGCACTGTTCGGCGGCCTACGCACCGTCGCGGTGTCCGACACCCTGAACGGCATCGGCCTTTTGATCGGCGGCTTCGTGATCGTCTACTTCGGCCTGCAGGCGGTCAGCGACGGCAACGGCGTGCTGGCCGGCTGGGAGATGCTCAAGGAAAGCCAGCCCGAGCGTCTCAACTCGATGGGCCGCGAGGACCAGCAGGTGCCCTTCGCCACCCTGTTCACCGGCGTGCTGCTGATCAACGTCTTCTACTGGACCACCAATCAGCAGATCATCCAGCGGACCTTCGCCGCCAAGAACCTCGCCGAGGGCCAGAAGGGCGTGCTGCTGACCGGCCTGTTCAAGCTGCTCGGCCCGCTCTACCTGGTACTGCCCGGGATCATCGCCTATCAGCTCTACGCCGATCAGGGCGTGCAGGCCGACGAGGCCTATGGTCACCTGGTGTTCAACGTGCTGCCGCCTTACCTCTCCGGCTTCTTCGCCGCGGTGATGGTCGGCGCCATCCTGTCGTCGTTCAACTCGGCGCTCAACAGCACCACCACCCTGTTCAGCCTCGGTTTCTACAAGGGCGTGCTCAACAAGGACGCCAGCGAAGCCCAAGTGGTGCGCGCCAGCAAGACCTTCGGCTGGATCATGGCGCTGATCGCCATGACCATCGCCCCGCTGCTGGCCGGCCAGGACAGCCTGTTCGGCTATCTGCAGAAGATGAACGCCATCTACTTCATCCCGCTGCTGGCGGTGGTGCTGGTTGGCCTGCTGACCAAGCGCGTACCCGCCATGGCCGCCAAGATCGCACTGGTCGGTGGCTGCCTGCTGATCTTCGCCGGCTACTTCATCCCGCCCTTCGACAAGCTGCCCCAGGTGATGCACGAGTTCCACTTCGTCGCCTCGGTATTCGCGCTGCTGGTGGTCACGATGCTGGTGATCGGCAAGCTGCGCCCGCGCGCCGAGGCCTGGGTCCACGTGGACAGCGGTGCCGTCGACCTGACGCCGTGGAAGGGCGCGGTGCCGGCCGGCATCGCACTGGTGGTGCTGGTGATCGCCATCTACGCCGCCTTCGCCTGACACCGGCCCTCGCCACGACCCTCGATGCCCCGCCCCGTGCGGGGCATCGTCGTTTTCGGGGCGGGTCCGACGCGCCACAGCTGTTACGCTATCGTTTCGCCCCTCACGCCACCTTTCAGGAAGGATCCCCATGCCGTTGACCGTGACGCTGCTCTCGCTCTGCCAGGCCCTGCTGGTCAGCGGCAACATCCTGCTGATCGCCGTGTCGCCCATGATCGGCGCCCAACTCGCCCCGTCGCTTGCCTGGTCCACCGCCCCGGTGGCCACCCAATGGCTGGGGCTGATGTGCGCCACGATTCCGGCATCGCTGCTGATGGCCCGCCTCGGCCGTCGCCGAGGCTTCATGCTCGGCAATCTGCTGGGGCTCGCCGGGGCGGGGCTGGCGGTGTTCGCCCTGCATACCCAGGTCTTCACCACCTTCCTGCTCGCCACCTGGCTGATCGGCATCGGCATCGGCTTCGGCCAGCTGTATCGCTTCGCCGCGGTGGAGGCGGCGCCCGCGGGCGGGCGCGACAGAGCCATCGGCCTGGTGATGGGCGGCGGCGTGCTGGCGGCCTTCTTCGGCCCCTGGCTGGCGCGCCATAGCCATGCCCTGGCCGACATGCCCTATCTGGGCAGCTTCCTCGGGCTCGGGGGACTCTACCTGGTCGCATTGATGCTGCTGGCCTTCATACGACTGCCCGAGGCGACTCATGACACCACCGCGGGCGAACGGCGCTCGCTTGGCGAGATCGCCCGTCAGCCGGCGTTCCTGCTGGCGGTGATCAGCGCCATGGTCGGTTACGGGGTGATGAACCTGGCCATGACCGCCACCCCCCTGGCGATGGCCGAGGCCGGCCATTCCTTCGAGCATGTGACGGCCACGATCCAGTGGCACGTGCTCGCGATGTTCCTGCCCTCCTTCGTGACCGGGCGGCTGACCGCCCGCTTCGGCGCCTCGAGGATGATCGTCTGCGGCTGCCTGTTGCTGGTCGCCAGCGCCCTGACCGCGCAATTCGAGGCGGACATGGCCGGCTTCCATGCCGGGCTGGTGCTGCTCGGGCTGGGCTGGAACTTCACCTTCCTGCCGGCCACCGGGTTGCTCACCGAGGCCCATCGCCCCGCCGAAAAGGCCCGTACCCAGGCAGCCAACGAGTTCCTGGTGTTCTCTACCGTCGCGGTGACGGCCCTGCTGGCCGGCCCGGCGGTGAGCCTGCTGGGCTGGGCGACGCTCAACGCCCTGCTGATCCCGCTGTGCCTGCTGCCGCTGGTGCTGCTCGGCTTGCGACACCTTGCCTTCGGCGCCCGACGCCCGCAGATTAGAGACTGACACGGACGCCGAGTGACGCCACGAATGCCACCAAAACTGACACGCGACCTGCTCGAACGCGGCCGCGACCAGCAGCTACGCCTGGCGGTCACCGGCCTGTCACGGGCCGGCAAGACCGCCTTTCTGACCTCGCTGGTCGACCAGCTGCGTCACGCCGGGCTCGAGGCACGCCTCGACCTGCTGCCGGCGGCCCGGGAGGGGCGCCTGCTGGGCGCACGCCGGGTCGAACAACAGGATCTCGGCGTGCCGCGCTTTCCCTTCGACCGTGCCATGACCGCCCTCGATGACAGCCCGCCGCGCTGGCCCGAGCCGACCCGCGGCATCGGCGAATTGCGGCTGTCGATCCGCTACCGGCCCCGCCGCCCCGGCTGGATCGGCGGCGACGTGCGCCGACTGACCCTGGACCTGTTCGACTATCCCGGCGAATGGCTGCTCGACCTGCCGTTGCTCGGTCACGATTTCGCGAGCTGGAGCCGCGCACAGACACTCGAAGGGGAACGCGCCGCGCTGTTCGCCGACTGGCGACGCGAGGTGGCCGGGCTCGACCCGACACAGCACGTCGAGGAGAGTCGCCTGGCCGAGATCGCCGAACGCTACGCCGAAGGTCTGAGGGCGGCCCGCGAGGCCGGCTTCTCCGATCTACAGCCCGGCCGCTTCCTGTTGCCCGGCGAACTGGAAGGCGCCCCGGTGCTGCAGTTCTTCCCCCTCCCCGGGCTCGCCGAGCACGATCCGGCGAGCCTCGAGAGGCTGCCGCCGGAGAGCCTCTACGCGACCCTGACACGGCGCTTCCGCCACTATCAGCAACACATCGTCAAACCCTTCTACCACGAGCACTTCCGCCGCTTCGATCGCCAGATCGTGCTGGTCGACGTGCTCGGCGCGCTGAACGCCGGCCCCGAACGCTTCGAGGACCTGTCGCGGGCGCTGTCGCGCCTGATGCAAAGCTTCGACTACGGTAAGCGCAGCCTGCTGTCGCGGCTCTTCGCCCCACGCATCGATCGCCTGGCCATCGCCGCCACCAAGGCCGATCACGTCACCCCCGAGCAACATGGCCGACTCGGCGAGCTACTCGAGGCCCTGCTCGCCGAGCCACTCAAGGACCTGCGCTTCGCCGATGTACCGGTGCGCGCCCTGAGCCTGGCCTCGATCCGCGCCACCGAGACCCGCGAGGTCGAGCAGCGCGGACGACGTCAACCGGCCCTGCATGGCACCACCCTGGCGGGCGAGGAGACGCTGCTGTTTCCCGGCGAGGTGCCGAAACGACTGCCCGGCGAGGACTTCTGGCGCCGCCAGGGCTTCACCTTCACCGCCTTCCGCCCGCTGCCCCGCACCGACGGCGCCCTGCCCCACATCCGGATGGACGCCGCCCTGGACTGGCTGATCGGAGACAAGCTGACATGACCGCGCCCCGCCCCTCCGACCCGCGGCCCGGCCAGCGTTTCACGCTGGAGACCGATCCCACGCCCGCGACATCGTCTTCCCCCGCCCCGGAGCAGCGCTTCGACCCCGGGCAGGCGCATCGCCCGCTGGAGCCGACGGCCGATGCCCCGGACGCGGACAAGAGCGAGACCACCGTCGACGCCGGCCTGGCCCCACCGAGGCGCCGACGCCGGGGCCTGCTCGGGCTGCTGGTCGCCGGGCTCGGCCTGGGCGCCGGCGAGCTCGCCCTGTCGTTGCCCGTGGCAATGGCCGACGGCGACTGGCTGGGTCTGGGCTGGGGCCTGCTCGGCCTCGGCGCCATCGCACTCGGCGGCGGCGCCCTGGTGAGAGAGCTCTGGCGGCTACGCCGCCTGCGTCGCCATGAGCGTCTGCGCGAGGCACTCGCCGAACTGCCCGCCGCCTCACCGCATCAGGCGGCGGTCACCGCCGAACGATTGCGACGGCGGCTCGCGCTGGACGACGACCATCCCCACTGGCGCGCCTTCCTCACGGCGCGCGAACCCCATCATGACGGGCGCGAGACCCAGGCCCTGCTGGCCCATCATCTGCTGGCCCCGCGCGATCGCGAGGCTCGCCGGTTGATCTCGCGGATGAGCGGCGAGACGGCGGTGATGGTGGCGCTGAGCCCGTTGACGCTGGTCGACATGGCGCTGGTCGCCTGGCGGCACCTGGCGCTGGTCAACCGACTGTGCCGGCTCTACGGCCTGGAACTGGGCTATGCGGCACGCCTGCGACTGTTTCGCCAGATACTGCGCGACATGGCCTTCGCCGGCGCCAGCGAACTGGCCGGTGATGCCGGCATGGAGTGGCTATCGATGGACCTCGCCGGGCGACTCTCGGCACGCGCCGGCCAAGGGTTGGCGGTGGGGCTGCTGGGGGCGCGGCTGGGCCTGCGTGCCCAACGGCTGACCCGGCCGTTGGCCTTCGACGAGGCCCAGCGACCGCGTATCGCCGACCTGCGTCGCGAGCTATGGGGCCGGCTGAGGCGCCTGGAGCGCCGCGAGGAAGACGACGCGACACGCTGATGATGCTCATCGCGAGCAGGACGACTAGGCTGTAAGGAGACACTCCCGGTCGAGGAGACCTCCCATGTTCCAGACCATCCTCGTGCCCGTCGACGGCTCGGAGCATTCGCGCCTGGCATTGTGCGTCGCCTGCAAGCTCGCCCGCCAGGAAGACGGCAGGATCATCCTGCTGCATATCCCCGAGGCGCTGCCCCACGAGCCCCTGCTGGTATGGGGCATCGGGGCGGTGCCCTTGAGCGCCACCGTCGAGAAGCGTGAGCAGGTCGGACGCCAGATTCTCGAGCATGCCACCGAAGAAGCCAAGGCACTCGGCGTCGAACGGGTCAACCCCGTGCTCACCGAAGGCGCGCCCGATCAGACCATCCTGGCCGTGGCCGACGAACACGGCGTCGACGCCATCGTCATGGGCAGCCGCGGCCTCAGTGATCTCAAGGGGCTAGTGGTAGGCAGCGCCTCCCACCGCGTCAGCCACGCCGCCGAGTGCCGGGTGATCACGGTGCATTGAACCTGGGACGTTACCCCCTATCGACGGCTCAGTGCATTCCCGCAAGCCCTGTTCCCGGCCCGCCACCCAAGGCAGGAGGCCGCGATATCGATGGCCGGGATCGCATCAGCAGCGCTATAGCCCGAAACGCTCACGCAGCACGCCGGCCACCGCCGCTTCTCCGTGGTGGCCGATGCGCCGCGCCTGGGGCACCCGTGCATGCAGGTCGGGGTGGGCATTGGCCATCACATGAGCCTCGCCGGCCAGCGCCAGCATCTCGGTATCGTTGAGGTTGTCGCCGAAGGCCAGGCAATCGTCGGCCGATAGCCCCAGTGTCCCGAGCAAGCGTGTCAGGGCGGCGCCCTTGTTGACCCCGGCGGCCATGATCTCCAGCGAGTTCCCCATGGAATAGGTGACGTGCAGCCGCTTGCCGGCACGCCGGCTCACCTCTTGCTCGAGCTCGGCGAGATGGTCGGGCTCGCCGATATAGAGCACCTTGCCGACTCCATCGTGGGAGATCCGCGTCGGCGCCTCCACCCGATAACCGAAGCCCGTATGGGCATGCAGGGCGAGCAACCCCGGGGCCTCGGCGTCGATCACCCACTCGTCGTCGTGATAGAGGTTGAGCCGCACCCCGTCGGGGCGTGGTAGGTCGATCAGCTCGCGGGCCAGCTCGGCCGGCAGGTAGTGCGCCGCGATCAGGCGGTCGTCGGGATCATGGTGATAGGCACCGTTGGTGCTGATGATGTGAGCGTCCACGCCGAGGCGGTCGCGGAACGCCAGGATATCGCGATGGTGGCGCCCCGAGGCCAGGGCGATGTGGTGGCCCCGGGCCGCCAGGGCGCGAAAGGTCGCGACGGTTTCGTCCGTCAACGCGTGATCGACCCCGAGCAGGGTGCCGTCGAGGTCCGTGACGATGAGGTGGGCCGGCATGGGCGTCGCCCTCCGCTGAAAAGAGTGTGGGTCCATTCTATCAGGCCGGGGGCGTCGCCCATCGTCGTTCGACACCCCCGCCTGAAGGGAAGATCAAACCTCAGCCGTCGGCGTTCAAGGCCCGTGCCAATGGCGTTGCCTGGTCACCGACCACCAGATGCCAGGCGCCCTGCCCCAGCGACTGGATGCCTCGACAACCCAGCGCCTCCAGGGCCGTCCCGTCCAGGCGCTCCTCGTCGGCCAGCTCGACGCGCAGCCGGCTATGGGCCTGGGCCTCCAGGCGTCGCAGGTTGCTCGCCCCACCCAGCGCCTCACGCCAACGGTCGAGGCGTTCGGCATCGGGCGCCGGGGCGACGTCGGCCGGCGTGTCGGCCTCACCCGGCGCGGCATCGGCGGGCTCGGCCATGCCCGCAGCCGCCACGGCGGCGCGGATCTCGTCGGCGACACCATCGGCGATCGGGCCGAGGATCACCTGCAGGCCGCCCCCTCCGAGGCGCATCACGCCACGCGAGCCCAGCGACTTGAGGACGGGCTCGTCGATCGCATCGGCATCACCGAGCACCAGGCGTAGCCGGGTGGTGCAGGCGCCGACGCTTTGCAGGTTAGCCGCCCCGCCGAGGGCCGCGACGAAGGCCGGGCCTCGCTCGCCGACCGCCACGGGCGCCGCTTCGACGGCCTCGTCCTCGGGCTCACGCCCCGGCGTCGGCAGGTCGAAGCGCACGATGGCCCAACGGAAGACCCCGTAGTAGATGGCGGCGTAGGCCAGGCCCACCGGCAGCATCAGCCAACCATGGGTGGATAATCCGTAGGACAGCGCATAGTCGAAGGCCCCGGCGGAGAAGGTGAAGCCCAGCTTGACGTCTAACCAGTGCATCAGCGCCATGGACACGCCGGTCATCACCGCATGGAAGACGTAGAGCAGCGGCGCCAGGAACATGAAGGCGAACTCGATGGGCTCGGTCACCCCGGTCAGGAAGGCGGTCAGCGCCAGCGACAGCAGCAGGCCACCCACCTGGGCGCGGCGCCCCTTGGCCGCGGTGTGATACATGGCCAGCGCCGCCGCCGGCAGGCCGAACATCATCACCGGGAAGAAGCCGGCCATGAAGCCCCCGGCGCTGGGATCGCCGGCGAAGAAACGGTTGAGGTCGCCGGTGGCGCCATCGAAGCTGCCGAACACGAACCACACGAAGCTGTTGAGCACATGGTGCAGGCCGGTGACGATCAGCAGCCGGTTCAGGGCGCCGTAGACGAACTTGCCGATCGCCCCGGCCTCGATCAGCCAATGGCCCAGGGTGTCGATGCCGGACTGGATGACCGGCCAGCCCCAGCCGAAGACGATGCCGAGCCCTACCGCCGCCAGTCCGGTGGCGATGGGCACGAAACGCCGACCGCCGAAGAAGGCCAGGTAGTCCGGCAGAGCGATCGCCTTGTAGCGATTGTAGAGCAGCCCCGCCACGCTACCCATGATCACCCCCGCCAGTACCCCCATGTTGATCTCGGGATTGAGGGTGGTGAGCACCGCATCCAGCACCAGGTAGCCGATCACCCCGGCCAGGCCGGCGGCGCCATTGCTGTCATCGGCGAAGCCCACCGCCAGGCCGATGGCGAAGATCAGCGCCAGGTTGGCGAAGATGGCGTTGCCCGCCTCGGCGACGAAGGCGATGTCGAGCAGGTCCGGCTGGCCCAGGCGCAGCAACAGGCCGGCGACCGGCAGCACGGCGATGGGCAGCATCAGCGAACGGCCGAGCTGTTGCAGGCCGGCCATGAATCGAGAACCGAGGGTCGTGCTCATGTGGGCATCCTCTCGTGGCGTGTGGTGGTGACAGCATCTTGCGCGGCGAACCAGGCCATCAGGCGCTCGCGTACCGCCGCGGCATCGTCCAGGGCGAGTAATTCGGGAAGCTGCTCGGCCAGGGCCGCGGCATTCAGGCGACGCAACCCGGCCTTGATCGCCGGCACCCGGGCCGGCTCCACCGACAGCTCGTCGACGCCCAGCGCCGCCAGCAGCGGCGCGGCCAGCTCATCGCCGGCGGCGGCGCCACATACCCCCACCGGGCAACGCCCGGCGGCGCCCTCCACGGTGGCGCGGATCAGCGTCAATACCGCCGGATGCAGCACATCGGCGCGGGCCGCCAGCCCGGGAGCCTCGCGGTCCATGGCCAGCGTGTACTGAGTCAGGTCGTTGGTGCCGATGGACAGGAAATCGGCCTCGGCGGCGAGGCGCCGGGCGCCCAGGGCCGCACTCGGCACCTCGATCATCGCGCCCAGCGCCGGCAGCCGGGTCAGGCCCAGCGCCTCGGCGATGCGCTCGAGGCGCTCCCGCACCCGGGCCAGTTCACCGGCATCGCCGATCATCGGTACCATGATGCGCAGCCGCTCGGGGGTTGTGACGCCGAGCAGCGCTCTCAGCTGGGTGTCGAGCAGCTCGGGATGGCTCTCCCACAGCCGCGAGCCACGCACGCCCAACGCCGGGTTGGGTGCCTGCGGCAGGCGCAGGTAGGGCAGCTGCTTGTCGGCGCCGATGTCCAGGGTGCGGATGATCACCGGCTTGCCGCCGAGGGCGTCTACCGCCGCCTGGTACTCACCACGCTGGTCCGCCTCGCTCGGCGCCGCGGACCGCTCGAGGAACAGGAATTCGCTGCGCATCAGGCCGACGCCGTCGGCCCCAGCCTCGGCGGCCAGGCGAGCCTCCTCGGCGGAGCCGATATTGGCCCCTACCTCCACCGCGCGGCCGTCGCGGGTCACCGCCGGCTCACCGGCGGCGGCGCGCTCCCGGGCGTCACGCTCGGCGCGCTCGGCCAGCGCCGCCTCGACCTCCGCCAGGCGTGCGTTATTCGGTGCCGGCTCGAGCAGGCCGGTCTCGGCATCGAGCACGCCGCGCTCGCCGTCGAGTTCGCCCAAGACCTGGCCCATGGCCACCAGGCAAGGCATGCCGCGAGCCCGGGCCAGGATCGCCACGTGGGAGGTAGTGCCGCCGGCGGCGAGGCACAGCCCCGCAGGGCGCGTCTCGGCCAGGGCCATCAGTTCGGAGGGCGTGAGATCGTCGGCGAGCACGATGGCCCCGGCGGGCACCTCGGGCGCCGCTGCCTCGGCCTCGGCGAACTCCGCCATCACCCGACGCTGCAGGTCACGCAGGTCGGCGACGCGACCGGCGAGCAGCGGATTGCCGCTGGCGACCAACCGCTCGGCCTCGCCGTCCAACGCCTCGCGCCAGGCCTGGCCGGCGCTGCGCCCCGCGACGAGGTGTTCTTCCGCCGCCCGGCTCAGGTCGGGATCGTCCAACCAGGCCTGGTGAGCGGCGAGGATATCCGCCTCGGCCTCCTGACCGGCCGCCCGGGCACGCTGATGTTCGCCGTCGAGGGCCTCGCCCACCGCCTCAAGGGCTCGGGTCAGACGCGGCGCCTCGACCGCGTGACCCTCGCCGTCCCGCGGCACTTCCGGCAACGCCGGGGCATAGGCGACCAGCGGGCCGATCGCCAGGCCGGCGCTGGCCACCAGGCCGGGATACTGGCCATCGGCGGCCTCGGCCAACGCCTCCTGGGGCTCTGGGGCCGGCTCGTCGGCCTCCGGCGTGGTCAAGAGCCGCTGCGCCGCGTCCAGGGCCACCTCGGCCCGCTCACCTCGTGCCGTCAGGGTCAGCGAGGCGCCTTCGAGGGCCCCCAGGTTCATCAACGCGCTGAGGCTGTCGGCGGCGGCCTCGCCGTCCGCCGAGGCGAGCGTCAGGCTGACCGCGTGCTTCCGGGCAATGGTCCGCAGCCGCGCCGCCGGCCGAGCATGCAGGCCGGCGGCCAGCGCCAGGACGAGTTCCCGGCGGTGGGTCGGCCCGTCGACCGCCGAGGCGGGCGCCGCTTGCCCTGTCGGCCTCAGGGTCAGCAACGCCTCGCCCTTGGCTACACGCGTCCCGGTGTCCCGCTCGACCGCTTCGAGCCGGAAGCCGGCGGGCTCGGTGATGACCAAGGGGGTGATCAACGCCTTGGCCCGACGGGCCAGGAGATCGGGGACGAAGCGGCACAGCGGCTGGCCGGCGACCACCCGATCGCCGGTGGCGACCGCGAGTTCGATGCCCTCGCCGTCCAGCTCGACGGTGTCGAGGCCCAGGTGCAGCAGCAGCTCGACACCCTCGACGGTGCGCAGAGTCACGGCATGGTGGGTCCGGGCGCATTGCACCACCTCGCCGTCGCAGGGCGCGTGCAGGGTATCGCCGAGCGGGTCCAGGGCGATGCCCTCGCCCAGCGCCAGGCCGGCGAAGACCGGGTCCGGCACCTCCTCCAGAGGCAGCAGCACGCCGTCGCACGGCGCCTGCAGGATCAGGGATGAGCTTGGCATGGAAGTCTCCATGGGGTTGTTGTTGTGCGTGGCGGAAAGGGGCAACGTCCGACGCTCAGACGGTGCGCGTGACCTTGCGCAGGTGCCGGGGCCGGTCCGGGTCGCTGCCTCGGGCCTCGGCCAGCCCCGCCGCCATGGTGTAGAAGCTCTGGATCACCGATAGCGGCTGCAGGTCGTCGTGGCCGGCGTCGATGAGCGTCAGTTGGCGCCTGGCGACGCTCGCATCGGCGGCCAGCAGCACCCGTGCACCCACGCCCTCGAGCCACTCGGCCAGCTCCAGCAGCCCGGCCTGCTCGGGTCCCGGCGGCGCGAACACCAGCACCGGGTAGCCGTCCCCGATCAGCGCCATGGGGCCATGGCGCACCTCGGCGCCGCTGAACGGTTCGGCCTGGATGGCGCAGGTCTCCTTGAACTTGAGCGCCGCCTCCTGGGCCACCGCCAGGCCAGGGCCGCGACCGATCACCATCATGCGCTCGACGCCGACCAGCGCCTCGATGGCCGGCGACCAGTCCTGCCCGGCCGCCTCGACCAGACGATCCGGCAGCGCCTCGAGCGCGGCGAGCAGCGTCTCATCATTGGCCCAATGACCGACCAGCTGGGCCGCGGCGGACAGCGTCGCCAGGTAGCTCTTGGTGGCCGCCACGCTGCGCTCCTCACCGGCGAACAACGCCACCTCGTCGTCGCTGGCCTCGCCAAGCGGTGACTCGGGCGTGTTGACCAGCGCCAGGGTGCCCGCGCCACCGGCGGCCAGGGCGCGCTGGGCGGTGATCAGATCGGGGCTCTGGCCCGACTGGGAGATGGCCACCGCCAACTGTCCCGGGAGCCGCCAGGGAGAGCCGGCCAGGGACGGCGGCAGCGAGGCCACCGGCATGCCCAGGTGCTTCATGATCAGGTAGCCAAGATAGGCCGCGGCATGGTCGGAACTGCCGCGGGCCACGGTCATGGCGCCGCCGGGCGCCGCCTCGCTCAGGCGGGCTCCCAGCGCGGCCATGACCTCGGCGTTGCGTTGCAGCTGGCCACGGATCCGCTCGGGGGCGTTGCGCGCTTCATCAAGCATCAGTGACATGGAGTTCTCCTTCGATGCGCCGGCCCGCCACGTGGACGGCCTGCAGGTTCAGTTCGGGATCGAGCACCACCAGGTCGGCCCGGGCGCCTTCGCTCAGGCGCCCCAGGTCATGGCGTCCCAGGAAGTCGGCGGGGAAACGCGACAGCCGGTCCGAGGCCTCGGCCAGTGACAGGCCGAGGCTCACCAGGTTGCGCAGCGCCTGATCCATGGTCAGGGTGCTGCCGGCCAGGGTGCCGTCGGCCAGACGCACGCCACCCAGGCACTTGGTCACCGCCTGCTCGCCGAGCCGGTAGTCACCGTCGGGCATGCCCGCCGCCGCGGTCGAGTCGGTGACCGCATAGAGATGGGGGATGCTGCGCAGGGCGGCGCGGATGGCGCCGGGGTGCACGTGTAACAGGTCGGGGATCAGCTCGGCGTAGTCGGCATGGGCCAGGGCCGCGCCGACCATGCCGGGCTTGCGGTGATGCAGCCCGCTCATGGCATTGAACAGATGGGTGAAGCCGCAGGCACCGTGATCGAGCGCCGCCACCCCTTCCTCGTAGCTGCCAAGGCTGTGGCCGAGCTGCACACGGATGCCGCGCTCGCTGAGCTCGCGGATCAGCGTCAGGTGGCCGGCCAGCTCCGGGGCCAGGGTCAGCAGGCGGATCGGCGCCAGCCGGCACAGCGACTCGACCTCCTCCAGCACGCCAGGGCGCGCATGGGACGGCTGGGCGCCGAGCTTGCCAGGGTTGATATAGGGGCCTTCCAGATGCACGCCCAGCACCCCGGCGGCATCCGGCGCCGGATCCCGCAGGTAGTCGCCGATGTCGCCAAGCACGCGGCGGATATCGGCATCCGGGGCGGTCATGGTGGTGGCCAGCAGGCCGGTGGTGCCGAAGCGCACATGGGTGCGCGCCACGGTGGCCAGGGCCGCGCCGCCTTCCATCACGTCCGCCCCGCCGCCGCCATGGACGTGCAGATCGAGGAAGCCGGGCAAGATACGCGGCAGGTCGTTGTCGTCGGGGTCCACCGGCGCCTCGGGCAACGCCGTGAGGCAACCGTCGCGCCAGTGCAGCTCGCCGAGACGCCAGCCGTCGGGAGTCAGGACATTGCCGTAGCGCTTACCTTCATACATGAGGGGCTTCCTCTCAGCGGGTGAGTTCGACCACGAAGTCGTAGTAGTCGGTGCGACAGTAGGTGACGGTCAGCTCCGCCGGGGTGCCGTCGGCAAGATAGCCCAGGCGCGTCACCTCGAGCAGCGCCTGGCCCTCGGGCACCTCGGCCAGCCGTGCCAGCTCGGCATCGGCGTTGACCGCGCTGACGTGCTGCAAGGCCCGAGCGATCGGCTTGCCCGCCGCGTCCAGGGCGTCGTAGAGCGAGTGCTCCACCGCCTCGGGGTCGGCGAGGATCGCCTGGGGCAGGCAGCTCTCCTCCACCGCCATGACCACGCCGTCGGCCAGGCGCAGGCGCTTGAGACGGGCGACCCGGGCGTCGCCGGCGAGCCCCAGGCGCAGGCTTTCCTCGGCGGTGGGCGCGGCCAGGCGCCGCGACAGCCAGCGCGAGTTGGGCGTGAAGCCGCGCTGGGTGAGCATCTCGGTGAAGCTCACCAAGCGGGTCAGTGGCTGGTTCAGGCGCGGGGTTATGAAGGTGCCGGAACCGTGGGTACGGCGGATCAGGCCCTTCTCGGCCAACCGATCCAGGGCCTTGCGGGCGGTGATGCGCGAGACGTCCAGCGCCTCGGCCAGGGCTCGTTCGGAGGGCAGCGCCTCGCCGGCCAGCCAGGCACCGGCCTCGATGGCATGCTCTAGCCCGCCGGCGAGCTGGTGATAGAGCGGGGTCGGCAGCGAGGTATCGAGCCGAAGCTGTCGTAGGCGGGGGTCCATGGGCGTTCTCATCCGGGCGTCGTGATAGTACCAATCTAGACCACATTGGATACCAATCAAATACCAATTTCCTTAGACCATGGTTCGAGACCCGCCGCAGAGGGCGCCTCGAGGTCCCAGCGACGTGGCCGGCACAGGCGGGGCGTGATCGGGGCGTCGCCCGATTGGCGCGGGCTGGCGGAATCCGTATAGTGGCCCTCTACTCCCCGCCAAGCCAAAGTGTCCGATGCTTCAGAACAACTCGATGCTTGCTCAGCTCAAGCAGCAGATGCGTGATAACACCCCCCGTGTCGAGGGGGTCATCAAGGCCACCGAGCGTGGCTTCGGTTTCCTCGAGACCGACGACGGCGAGTCCTACTTCGTGCCGCCCCCCGCCATGAAGCAAGTGCTGCATGGCGACCGGGTCGAGGCCATCCTCCACGAGGAAGGTGAGAAGAAGTCGGTCGAGCCGGATGTCCTGCTGGAGATCGGCCTGCAGCGCTTCGTCGCCCGGGTCCAGAAGCGCGACGGTCGCCTCGCCGTGGTTCCCGACCACCCCTCGGTGAAGAACGTTCTCAAGGCACGCCTCAAGCGCAGCCTCGACGAGGCCAGCATCGCCGACGGCGACTGGGTGGTGGCACGCCTGGTGCGTCATCCGCTGAAGGCCGACGACCGCGGCTTCTTCGCCCAGATCGACGAGCTGGTGGCCAAGACCGATAATCCGGCGGTGCCCTGGCGGGTGACCCTGGCCCGCCATGCCCTCGAGCAGGAATGCCCGGACGCCGGCGATGACTGGCCGCTGCACGACGAGGGCCTCGAGCGCGAGGACCTGACCGCCGAGCCGTTCTTCACCATCGACGGCGAGAAGACCCGCGACATGGACGATGCCCTGCGCATCACCTCCCGCGAGGGCGGCGGCTGGACCCTGAGCGTGGCCATCGCCGATCCCACCGCCTATGTCGAGGAAGGCCACGCCGCCGACCTGGAGGCTCGCACCCGCGCCTTCACCGTCTACCTGCCGGGCCAGAACGTGACCATGCTGCCCGAGCAACTGGCCGACGACCTGTGCTCGCTGTGGGAAGACAAGGACCGTCCGGTGCTGGCCTGCGCGCTGGACATCGAGGCCGACGGCAGCCTGGGCGACTACCGCTTCTTCGCCGCCACCGCCCGCTCCCATGCCAAGCTTGCCTACGACAACGTCTCCGACTGGCTCGAGGGTCAGGGTGACTGGGCACCGAGCGAGGCCATCGGCGAGCAGCTGCATGCCCTGCGCGAACTGACCGAGGCACGTGCCGCCTGGCGCGCCAAGCATGCCCTGGTGTTCAAGGATCGCCCGGACTACGTCTTCGACCTCGATGCTTCCGGCAATGTGCTGGGGATCCACACCGAGGAGCGGCGCATCGCCAACCGCATGATCGAGGAGTCGATGATCGCCGCCAACGCCAGCTGCGCCGACCTGCTCAGCCAGCATGTGGGTCACGGCATCTTCAACGTCCACCGCGCCTTCGAGCCCGAGAAGGCCGAGGCCGCCCAGGAGTTCCTGGCCGGTCAGGACATCCAGGTGGAACACGAGCAGCTCACCGAGCTCTCCCGCTACACCGAGCTCAAGCGTGAGCTCGAGGGCCGCGACGATGCCTGGCTGGATGCCCGCCTGCGCCGCTTCCAGGGTTTCACCAGCATGTCGGCGAAACCCGGCCCGCACTTCGGCCTGGGGCTCGCCGCCTACGCCACCTGGACCTCGCCGATCCGCAAGTACGGCGACATGGTCAACCACCGCCTGATCAAGCGAGTACTCAAGGGCGAGCAGGCCCCGGCCGAGGCCAGCCTCGAGCTCACCGAGCAGCTCACCGAACGCCGCCGCCTGAACCGCATGGCCGAGCGCGACGTCAAGGACTGGCTCTACGTGCGCTTCTTGGGTGCGGCCGCCGAGGCGAACGAAAGCTTCGATGCCGAAATCATCGCCGTCAACCGTGGCGGCATGCGCGTGCGACTGACCGCCAACGGCGCCACCGCCTTCGTGCCGGCCCCGCTGATGCACTCGGACCGCGACAAGGTCGCGATCGACGACAAGGAAGGCCGCATCCAGATCGAGGGCGTCGAGCGCTTCAAGCTGGGCGACGCGATCCGCGTGGCCTTGACCGAGGCCCGTGAGGAGACTCGCTCACTGGTTGGCCGTCCGGCCGACTGAGCCCACGATTCTCCACACGCGACATCGACGGTGGCCCTCGGCCGCCGTCTTTCGTTCAAGGTCTGCGTTCGGCACAGCGGCCGATCAGGCATGAAAAAGGGCACCCTAGGGTGCCCTTTTCGCGTGCCGGAAGGCGACATCGGCTTACCAGCCGGTGGCAACCTTCAGGGCATCGCCGATCTCGGCCAGCGAACGCACGGTCTTGACGCCCGCCGCCTCGAGGGCGCCGAACTTCTCGTCCGCGGTGCCCTTGCCGCCGGCGATGATGGCGCCGGCGTGGCCCATGCGCTTGCCGGGAGGCGCGGTGACGCCGGCGATGTAGGAAACCACCGGCTTGGAGACGTGCTCCTTGATGTAAGCCGCGGCCTCTTCCTCGGCGGTGCCGCCGATCTCACCGATCATCACGATCGCCTCGGTCTTCGGGTCCTTCTCGAACATCTCGAGGATGTCGATGAAGGTAGAGCCCGGGATCGGGTCACCGCCGATGCCGACACAGCTGGACTGACCGAAGCCATGGTCGGTGGTCTGCTTGACCGCCTCGTAGGTCAGAGTACCGGAACGCGACACGATACCGACCTTGCCCGGCTGGTGGATGTGGCCCGGCATGATGCCGATCTTGCTCTCACCCGGGGTGATCACGCCGGGGCAGTTCGGGCCGATCAGGCGCACGCCCAGCTCATCGCACTTGACCTTGACGTCGAGCATGTCAAGCGTCGGGATGCCTTCGGTGATGCACACGATCAGCTTGATGCCGGCGTTGGCGGCTTCGAGGACGGAATCCTTGCAGAACGGTGCCGGCACGTAGATCACGCTGGCCTCGGCACCGGTCTGCTCGACCGCTTCCTTGACGGTGTTGAACACCGGCAGGCCGAGATGCTCCTGGCCGCCCTTGCCCGGCGTCACGCCGCCGACCATCTGGGTGCCGTAGGCGATCGCCTGTTCGGAGTGGAAGGTCCCCTGGCCGCCGGTGAAGCCCTGGCAGATGACCTTGGTGTTCTTGTCGATCAGGATACTCATTACTTGCCCTCCGCTGCCTTGACGACCTGCTGAGCCGCATCGGTGAGGCTCTTGGCAGCGATGATGTTCAGACCGCTGGAGGCCAGTTTCTCGGCACCCAGCTCGGCGTTGTTACCCTCGAGACGCACCACGACCGGCACGTTGACGCCGACCTGTTCGACGGCCCCGATGATCCCCTCGGCGATCATGTCGCAACGCACGATGCCGCCGAAGATGTTGACCAGCACGGCCTTGACGTTGTCGTCAGACAGGATGATCTTGAAGGCTTCCGCCACGCGCTCCTTGGTGGCGCCACCGCCGACGTCCAGGAAGTTGGCCGGGCTGCCGCCGTTGAGGTTGACGATGTCCATGGTGCCCATGGCGAGGCCGGCGCCGTTGACCATGCAGCCGATGTTACCGTCCAGGGCCACATAGTTGAGGTCCCAGGCCGCGGCCTCGGCCTCGCGGGAATCCTCCTGGGAGGGATCGCGCATGGCCTGCAGGTCCGGGTGACGGTACAGGGCATTACCGTCCAGGCCGATCTTGGCGTCGAGGCAATGCAGGTTGCCTTCGTCGGTGATCACCAGCGGGTTGATCTCGAGCAGCGCCAGGTCCTTGTCGTGGAACAGCTTCGACAGACCCAGGAAGATCTTGGTGAACTGCTTGACCTGGGCGCCTTCGAGTCCCAGCTGGAAGGCCAGCTCACGGGCCTGGTACGGCTGGGCGCCGGCCAGCGGATCGATCTCGGCCTTGAGGATCTTCTCGGGGGTTTCCTCGGCAACCTTCTCGATCTCGACGCCACCCTCGGTAGAGGCCATGAAGACCACGCGACGGGTGGTACGATCGACCACCGCACCCAGATACAGCTCGTCGGCGATATCGGTGCAGTTCTCGACCAGGATCTTGGCGACCGGCTGACCGTGTTCATCGGTCTGGAAGGTCACCAGGTTCTTGCCCAGCCACTCCTCGGCGAAGGCCTTGGCCTCCTCCGGGCTCTTGATCAGCTTGACGCCACCGGCCTTGCCACGGCCACCGGCGTGGACCTGGGCCTTGACGACCCACATCTCACCGCCGATCTTCTTGCAGGCTTCCGCCGCTTCTTCGGGGGTGTCGACGGCGAAGCCCTTGGAAACGGGCAGACCATAGTCGGCAAACAGCTGCTTGCCTTGATACTCGTGAAGGTTCATCGATTCATGCCATTGGTTGCATGTGACTCGAACGGTAGTCGCCCGAGCGCCGGCTCGGCGCAGCGCGGCGGCTACCACCGCTCCTTCTCGGTACGAGGCCGGAAGGAAGCACCGCCCGCAGGCGGCGCTCTTGTTGTCTTACTTGCGCTTCTTGCGGTTCGCCATGTGGATGGCGTGGCCTTCCACGGCCAGGGCAGCCTCGTGGACGGCCTCGGACATGGTCGGGTGCGCATAGCAGGACAGCGCCAGGTCCTCGGCGCTGGAGCCGAACTCCATGGCGATGACGCCCTGGGCGATCATCTCGCCGGCATGCTGGCCGACGATATGCATGCCCAGGATACGATCGGTCTCGGCGTCGGTGATGACCTTGGCCTGACCTTCGGTGGCATTGTTGGCCATGGCGCGTCCGCTGGCGGCGAACGGGAAGGCACCGGTCTTGACCTCGATGCCGGCCGCCTTGGCATCCTGCTCGGTCATGCCGACCCAGGCCACCTCGGGGAAGGTGTAGATCACGCTGGGAATGGCGTCGTAGTTCATCTCGGCCTTATGGCCGGCGATGATATCGGCCACCATGATGCCCTCTTCGGAGGCCTTGTGGGCCAGCATCGGGCCGCGTACGCAGTCGCCGATGGCGTAGACGTTCGGCACGCTGGTGTGGCAGCGGTCATCGACGCTGATGAAGCCGCGCTCGTCCAGTTCGACGCCCACGCCGTCACCGATCACGCCTTGGGTGTAGGGCTTACGACCGACACAGACGATCAGCTTGTCGAAGGTGACCTCCTGCTCGCCCTTGGCGTCGGCGTACTGGACCACGACCTCGCTACCCTTGACCTCGGAGCCGGTGACGCGCGCGCCCAGCTTGATGTCCAGGCCCTGCTTCTTGAGCAGCTTCTGGGTCTCCTTGGCGATGGTACCGTCGACCATCGGCAGGAAATCATCCATGGCCTCCAGCACGGTGACCTCGGAGCCCAGGCGACTCCACACGCTGCCGAGCTCCAGGCCGATGACACCGGCACCGATCACGCCCAGACGCTTGGGCGCTTCCTGGAATTCCAGGGCGCCGGTGGAATCGACGATCAGGTCCTCGGTGAGCGGGGTCGGCGGGATATCGACCGGCACGGAACCGGCGGCGACCACGATGTTGTCGGCCTCATAGGTCGTGGCCTTGCCATCCGGGTCGGTCACTTCCACCTGCTTATCGCCGGTGACCTTGCCGGTACCGTCGATGGCGGTGACGCCGTTGGCCTTGAACAGGCCGGCGATGCCGCCGGTCAGGTTCTTCACGATGGTATCCTTGCGGGCCATCATCTTCTCGACGTCCATGCTGACGTCACCGGCCTGGATGCCCATGTCGTCGAAGTCATGCTTCGCTTCGACGAACTTGTGAGAGGCCTCGAGCAGCGCCTTGGACGGGATGCAGCCCACGTTCAGGCAGGTGCCACCGTGGGAGGTCTTGCCGTCCTTGCCGATCCACTTCTCGACACAGGCGGTCTTCAGGCCCAGCTGGGCGGCACGGATGGCAGCCACGTAGCCGCCGGGGCCCGCGCCGATGACGATGACATCAAACTTGTCGGCCATGTTGGCTCCTTGCAATGTGTTTCGCTGTGCTCGTTAACCCGCGCCGATCAGACATCCAGCAGCAGACGGGCCGGATCCTCGAGCAGCTCCTTGAGGGTGACCAGGAACTGCACCGCGTCCTTGCCGTCGATCATGCGGTGATCGTAGGACACCGCCAGGTACATCATCGGGCGGATCTCGACCTTACCGTTCACCGCCATCGGACGCTCCTGGATCTTGTGCATGCCAAGGATCGCGGTCTGCGGCGGGTTGAGGATCGGCGTGGACATCAGCGAGCCGAAGATGCCGCCGTTGGTGATGGTGAAGGTGCCACCCTGCATCTCGTCGATACCGAGCTTGCCGTCACGGGCACGCTTGCCGAAGTCGACGATGCCCTTCTCGACATCGGCGATCTTCATGCTGTCGGTGTCGCGCAGCACCGGCACCACCAGCCCACGGTCGGTCGACACGGCCACGCCGATGTCCTGATAGCCGTGATAGACGATGTCATCGCCATCGATGGAGGCGTTGACGTCAGGGAAGCGCTTGAGCGCCTCGGAGGCCGCCTTGACGAAGAAGCCCATGAAACCGAGCTTGGTATCGTGGGCCTTGAGGAAGGTATCCTTGTACTGGGCACGCAGATCCATGATCGCGCCCATGTCCACCTCGTTGTAGGTGGTCAGCATGGCGGCGGTCTGCTGAGCCTCGACCAGGCGCTTAGCGATGGTCTTGCGCAGACGCGTCATCGGCACGCGTTTCTCGGGGCGCTCGCCTTCGACGGCCGGGGCCGGCGCCGCGGCAGCGGCCTTGGCGGCACTCGCCGGCTTGGCGGCCTTCTTGGCGCTGCCCTCCTTGACGGCCTTCTGCACGTCTTCCTTGAGCACACGCCCGCCCTTGCCGGTGCCCTCGAGCTTGGCGACGTCGAGGTCATGCTCGGCGACCAGCTTGCGCGCGGCCGGGGCCAGGATCTTGTCGCCGACCTGCTCGTCGCTGGCACCGTCGTCGGCCGACGCCGCGGCCTTGCCTTCGCCGGCGGAACTCGGGCCGTCGGAGCTCGCGGCGGCATCGCCACCGGCCCCTTCGGTGAAGATCGCCAAGACCTGCTCGGAAGCCACCTGGCTGTCGGCCTCGGCCTTGATCTCGGACAGCGCGCCATCGGCCGGCGCGACCACCTCGAGTACCACCTTGTCGGTCTCGATTTCGACCAGTACCTCGTCGCGCTTGACGGCTTCACCGACCTGCTTGCTCCAGCTGGCCACGGTGCCTTCCTGCACGGACTCGGGGAAGGTCGGCGCCTTCACCTCATGCTGCTGGCCGCCGGCCGCTTTCGGCGTGGAGGCCTGGTCGGCACTCTCGGAGTCGGAGGCCGAACTCTCGTCGCCGCTGCTCTCGGCCTGCTCGGCATCGCTCGCCGCGGCCTCACCGATGCGGCCGAGCACCTGCTCGGATTGCACGGTATCGTCGGTTTCCACCAGTACCTCGGCCAGGGTGCCGGCCTCGGGTGCCACGACCTCGAGCACCACCTTGTCGGTCTCGATCTCGACGATCAGTTCGTCACGCTCGACGCTGTCACCCGGCTTCTTGTGCCAGGCGGCGACGCTGCCCTCGGCAACGGATTCCGGAAAGGTGGGTGCCTTGATCTCGGTAGCCATGTCGTTTCCCTTGTATGTTCTGTCTCGTCCCGGTGGGCCGCCTTAGAGGTTGAAGGCGTCTTCCACCAGCTGGCGCTGCTGTTCGGTGTGCACGGACATGTAGCCCGCCGCGGGCGCCGCCGATGCCGGACGGCCAGCGAACTTGAGCTTGCCGCCCAGGCCGGTCTTGAGGCGCTCGGCCACGGCCCGCATGTGGTGCTGGCTGGGGTACCAGGCCCCCTGGTTGAGCGGCTCTTCCTGGCACCACACCACTTCGTTGGCGTTGGTGTAACCCTGAATGGCCTCGAAGAGCTCGGCCTCGGGGAACGGATACAGCTGCTCGAGGCGCAGGATGGCCACGTCGTCGCGGGCGTTCTCCTCGCGCCAGTTGGCCAGGTCATAGTAGACCTTGCCGGCACACAGGATGATGCGGTCGACCTTCTCGGCGTCGCGCTCGCCCTGATCGGGCAACACCATCTGGAAGCGGCCATTGGCCAGCTCGTCGAGGCTGGACGTCGCATCCTTGTGACGCAGCAAGCTCTTCGGCGACATCACCACCAAGGGCTTTCTGAGCTTACGAATGACCTGGCGACGCAGCAGATGATAGATCTGCGCCGGCGTGGTCGGCACGCAGACCTGCATGTTGTGCTCGGCGCACAGCTGCAGGAAACGCTCCAGACGCGCCGAGGAGTGCTCGGGGCCCTGCCCCTCGTAGCCATGAGGCAGCAACATCGTCAGGCCGCACAGCCGCTCCCACTTGGTCTCGCCGGAGGAGATGAACTGGTCGACCACCACCTGAGCGCCGTTGAAGAAGTCGCCGAACTGGGCCTCCCAGACCACCAGGTCGTTGGGGGCCGTGGTGGCATAGCCATATTCGAACGCCAACAAGGCTTCTTCCGACAGGAAGGAATCGTGAATGGTGAAGTGTGGCTGCCCCTCTCGAAGGTGCTGCAACGGCACGTAGGTGCTGCCATCGTTCTGGTTGTGCACCACCGCATGGCGGTGAGAGAAGGTGCCGCGCCCCGTGTCCTGGCCGGTCAGACGAACCCGGTGCCCTTGGTCGAGCAGCGTGGCGTAGGCCAGGGTCTCGGCGAAGCCCCAGTTGCAGGCCAGGTCTCCGGCCTGCATCTTGCGGCGATCGTCATAGATCTTGGCGACCTGGCGCTGCACGCCGACGCCGTCGGGCACCTCACACATCCGCGTCGCCAGGTGCTGCAGGCGTTTCATGTCGAAGCTGGTGTCGGTGTGGCCGCTCCACTCGTGGCCGAGATAGGGCTTCCAGTCGACGAACAACGCGGTGTTGGGCTTCTGCACCAGGGCGTTGGCCACGTGATTACCGGCGACCAGATCATCCCGGTAGCCTTCCATGGTGGCCTTGGTCTCGTCTTCGCTGAACAGCCCTTCCTTGACCAGCCGCTCGGCGAAGAGCGCGCGCGATGACGGGTGTTCCTTGATCTTGGTGTACATCATCGGCTGGGTGCCGGACGGCTCGTCGGCCTCGTTATGGCCACGACGGCGGAAGCACACCAGGTCGATGACCACGTCCCGCTTGAACTGCTGCCGATAGTCCAGCGCCACCTGAGTGGCGTGCAGCACGGCGTCCGGATCATCGCCGTTGACGTGGATGATCGGCGCCTGAACCATCTTGGCGATGTCGGTGCAGTACTCGGTGGAACGCGAGTCCAGCGGATGCGAGGTGGTGAAGCCGACCTGGTTGTTGATCACGATGTGCACCGTGCCGCCGGTCCGGTAGGCACGGGTCTGAGACATCTGGAAGGTCTCCATGACCACGCCCTGGCCGGCGAAGGCCGCATCGCCATGGACGTTGATCGGCAGCACCTTGCCGCCGTCGGCGTCATCGCGGCGATCCTGGCGAGCCCGCACGGACCCCTCGACCACCGGTGCGACGATCTCCAGGTGCGACGGGTTGAACGACATCGCCAGGTGGACCTCACCGCCCGGCGTCATGACGTTGGAGCTGAAACCCTGGTGGTACTTGACGTCACCGGAGCCGCGCTCGACCAGCTTCTTGCCGTCGAACTCGTCGATCAACTCGGAGGGGTTCTTGCCCAGGATGTTGACCAGCACGTTGAGACGGCCGCGGTGGGCCATGCCGATCACCACTTCCTTGGTGCCATAGCCACCGGCACGCTGGATCAGCTCGTCCATCATCGGGATGAAGGACTCGCCGCCTTCCAGCCCGAACCGCTTGGTGCCCGGATACTTGGAGGCCAGGTAGCTCTCCAGGCCCTCGGCGGCGGTGAGCCGTTCGAAGACGTGTTTGCGCACCGATTCGCTGAACTTGGGCTTGGAACGCACCGATTCGAAACGCTGTTGCAGCCAGCGTTTCTCTTCGGTGTCGACGATATGCATGAACTCGCAGCCGATGCTGCGGCAGTAGGTCTGCTCCAGCGCCTCGACGATCTCCTTCAGCGGAGCCTTGTCGACGCCGAGGAAGAACGAGCCGGTCTGGAATTCGGTCTCCAGATCGGCCTTGGAGAGCTGGTGGAACGACAGATCCAGGTCGGGTACCGGCTTGGGATCGCGCAAGCCCAGTGGATCGATGTCGGCCTTCTGGTGGCCGCGAAAGCGGTAGGCGTTGATCAGCTGCAGTACCTTGACCTGCTTGCGATTCACGTCGCTCTCAGGCGCGGCGGAGGCGCTCTGGGTGGTACGGCGCTGACGGCCTAGCTGATAGAACTGTTCGCGGGTAGGGGCAAGCGGAACGTCGTGAGTGGCCCCGCCATCGGGGTCCGGCAGTTGATCGAAGTACTGACGCCATTCATCGGGAACGGCAGAAGGATCTTCGAGGTACTGCTCATAGAGCGCTTCCACGTAGTGGGCATTACCGCCACTGACATGAGAGGAGCGCCACATCAACTCCATAATGCCTTGTTGCATCTCTCGGTCACCCTGCACTGATGGGGTGGTGTCGGCCGTCACGGTTGACCCGTGGCGACATCATTGGGCAGCCCGCCGACGGGGCGGATGCCTGTGTTGCGATGATCCGAAGCCGGTGCACGAGGCACCGGCTTCGAATAGCTCACCGGGGGCCACGCTGCGACAGCACGCCGCAGCCTGTGGCGCATGATAACAAGCCCCGGCCCACGATTTAAGTGGCATCCGCCAGCAGCATCTCGCGGATCTTGCCGATCGCACGCGTGGGGTTGAGCCCCTTCGGGCACACCGCCACACAGTTCATGATGCCGCGACAGCGGAACACGCTGAACGGGTCCTGGAGCTCTTCCAGGCGCTCGCGGGTCGCCTCGTCACGAGAATCGGCCAGGAAGCGATAGGCCTGCAACAGGCCGGCCGGGCCGACGAACTTGTCCGGGTTCCACCAGAACGACGGGCAAGCGGTCGAGCAGCAGGCACACAGGATGCACTCGTAGAGGCCATCGAGCTTGTCGCGATCTTCCGGCGACTGCAGGCGCTCGATGGCCGGCTCCGGCGTGTCGTTCTGCAGGTACGGCTGGATGCGCTCGTACTGCTGGTAGAACAGGCTCATGTCGACCACCAGGTCACGAATGACCGGCAGACCAGGCAGCGGGCGCAGCGTCAGCTTGCCCTTCTTGATCACGTCGGACAGCGGCGTGATGCAGGCCAGGCCGTTCTTGCCGTTCATGTTCATGCCATCGGAGCCGCACACACCCTCACGGCAGCTGCGACGGAAGGCCAGGCCGTTGTCTTGCTCCTTCACCATATGCAGGACATCGAGCACCATCAGGTCGCGACCCTGGGTGTCGACCTGGAACTCCTCCATGTAAGGCGCGGAGTCCGTCTCGGGATTGTAGCGGTACAGGGATACCTGAAGCGTGGACATCGTGACTCCCCTCAGTAGGTACGGACTTTCGGTTCGAACATGTCGACGGTCTTGGGCGCGAAGTTCACATCACGCTTCCCGAGGCGCTTCTCGGCCGGGAAGTACATGGAATGCTTCAGCCAGTTGACGTCGTCGCGATCCGGGTAGTCGTAGCGAGAGTGGGCACCACGGCTCTCCTTGCGCTCGAGGGCGGCGATGGCGGTAGCCTCGGCGACTTCCATCAGGTTGTCGAGCTCGAGCGCCTCGACCCGGGCGGTGTTGAAGGTGTTGGACTTGTCCGGCAGGTAGGCGTTGTCGATACGCTTACGCAGCTCGGCCAGTTGCTGAACGCCCTTCTGCATGTTGTCTTCCTGGCGGAAGACGCCGAAGGCATTCTGCATGATGTCCTGCAGATCGCGCTTGAGCTCGGGCACGGTCTCGCCGCTCTCGGACTCGTTCCAGCGGTTGATGCGCTGCATGGCCGCCGCGACGTCGGACTCGCTGGCCGCCAGGTACTCGACGCCCTCGTTGAGCGCGCTCTCGATGAACATGCCGGCGGCACGCCCGAAGACCACCAGGTCGAGCAGCGAGTTGCCGCCCAGGCGATTGGCGCCGTGGACCGACACGCAGGCCGCCTCGCCCACGGCGAACAGGCCGTTGACGATCTGATCATTGCCATCGCTGTCCGGCATGATCGCCTGACCGTGCACGTTGGTCGGCACGCCGCCCATCATGTAGTGGCAGGTCGGCACCACCGGGATCGGCTCCTTGGCCGGGTCCACGTGGGCGAAGGTCTTGGACAGCTCGACGATGCCCGGCAGGCGCTTGCTGAGGACATCCTCGCCGAGGTGGTCGAGCTTGAGATAGACGTGATCGCCGTTCTCGCCACAGCCGCGACCCTCGAGGATCTCCAGCACCATGGAGCGCGCGACCACGTCACGGCCGGCTAGGTCCTTGGCGTTGGGCGCGTAACGCTCCATGAAGCGTTCGCCGTCCTTGTTGATCAGGTAGCCACCCTCGCCGCGGCAACCCTCGGTCACCAGGGTGCCGGCGCCGTAGATGCCGGTCGGGTGGAACTGCCACATCTCGATGTCCTGGATCGGGAAGCCGGCGCGCAGCGCCATGCCGATGCCATCGCCGGTATTGATCAGGGCGTTGGTGGTGGAGGCATAGATACGGCCGGAGCCACCGGTGGCCAGCACGGTCGCCTTGGACTTGATATGCACCACTTCGCCGGACTCGATGTCCATGGCGATGCAGCCCACCACGTCGCCGTCGGCGTTCTTGACCAGATCGATGGCATACCACTCGTTGAGGAAGGTGGTATTGTTCTTCAGGTTATTCTGATAAAGAGTATGCAGCAGGGCATGGCCGGTACGGTCCGCCGCGGCGCAGGTACGGGCCGCCTGGCCGCCTTCACCGAAGTTCTTGGACTGGCCGCCGAACGGACGCTGGTAGATGCGACCGTTGTCGAAGCGAGAGAACGGCAGGCCCATGTGCTCGAGCTCGAAGACCGACTTGGGGCCTTCGGAGCACATGTACTCGGCGGCATCCTGGTCGGCGATGTAGTCGCCGCCCTTGACGGTGTCATACATGTGCCAGCGCCAGTCATCCTCGGGGTCCGAGGAGGCGATGGCACAGGTGATGCCGCCCTGGGCGGAGACGGTGTGCGAACGGGTCGGGAAGACCTTGGACAGCACGGCGGTCTTCTTGCCGGACTTGGCCAGCTCGAGGGCGGCCCGCAGGCCGGAACCGCCACCGCCGATGATGATGGCGTCGAAGGTCAGGCTACGCATGGTAGACATGGATCAGGCTCCCCACAGAACTTGAATACCCCAGACCAGGAATACAAAGATGGCCAGGATGATGACGGTCTGGACGGCAAGACGAATGCCGGTCGACTTGAGATAATCGGTGGTCACGGTCCAAAGCCCCACCCAGGCGTGGGCAGACAGGGCCACGAAGGCCAGCAGCGAGAAGATCCGCATCCAGGTCTGGCCGAAGAGCCCGCTCCAGGTCGCATAGTCGAGCCCGGGATGAAACAGCAGGTAGCCGACGATGAAGAGCGTGTAGAGAGCCAGGATAATGGCCGAGAGACGCTGAACGAGCCAATCAGACAGGCCGCTGCGCCCGAGGTTCGTGATATTGGTTACCATACCCAGACTCCAGCCAGAATGATCAGGACCACGCTTGCCACCACGGTGATCTGCGCCTTCTTGACACCACCCTCGAGGGTCACGCCGATGTCGACGTCCATCAGCAGGTGCTTGATGCCGGCCACGAAGTGAAAGGCCAGTGCGGACAACAGCCCCCAAGCGATCAACTTGGCCAGGAAGTTGTGAGCCAGCGCATCGCTGACCGCCGCGAAGCCTGTGGGCGACGACAAAGAGGCATCCAGCGCCCAGAAGCCGAAGATCAGGCCGATGAAGAGAATGACGCCGGTGATGCGGTGGACGATCGACGTCAAGGCGGGGAGGGGGAACTGTATCGTGGACAGATCCAGATTTACGGGTCGTTTGCTATTCACGGCTCTCTACACACTCTCTTGGCCCGCCAATGGGCACTCGAGGAGGCCCGGTACGGGCGGTGGTTTCGGGAAGGAGAACGATCATGCCTTGCGGGTCACGATCTCCCTTTTCCTGCCAGTCGCGCGACAAGATTATAGGGTCATGCCCCCATCATGACAAATCTTCAGCCGGCCGACCGGGCCATGGCACGGGCGACGAACGGCGACGACGGTGCCGCTCCACGACGACTCGACAGGTTCATCGTTGTGCCGCCCAAGGGAGGCAACAACGGCATGATGCACAGCCGCATATCCCGCACGAAATCCGTACAACCGCGAGCCAGCCGGCGCCGCCTGGCCACCGACGAATGAATTGACAATCGACAAGACGCTTCTATAGTGGGCGAACCTTTTCGCCGGCAAGTTCAGCGAAATCACGACGTATCGCGCCACCACGAACTCGAGAGGAGGCCAGTTATGGCTGACAGGAAAGCAACGTTGACGGTAGAGGGCCTGGAAACATCGATCGAGCTGCCGGTCTACTCGGGAGCCGCGGGGCCGGATGTCATCGACGTTCGCAGCCTGGGTGCCGAAGGCCTGTTCACCTACGACCCTGGCTTCATGGCGACCTCCTCCTGCCAATCTGCCATCACCTACATCGATGGTGGCCAGGGCATGCTGCTGCATCGCGGCTACCCCATCGACCAGCTGGCCAAACAGTCCGATTTCGTCGAGCTGTGCTACCTGCTGCTGTTCGGCGAGCTGCCCGACAAGACCCAGTACAACGAGTTCGCCGGCCGCGTCACCCATCACACCATGGTCCACGAGCAGCTGGCCAACTTCTTCAAAGGCTTCCGCCGCGACGCCCACCCGATGTCGATCCTGTGTGGCGTGGTCGGCGGCCTCGCGGCCTTCTATCACGATCATCTGGACATCACCAAGCAGGAAGATCGTGAGATCAGCGCCATTCGCCTGATCGCCAAGATGCCGACCATCGCCGCCATGTCCCACAAGTACAACGTGGGCCAGCCGTTCACCTATCCGCGCAACGACCTGAACTATGCAGAGAACTTCCTCTACATGATGTTCAGCAATCCCTGCGAGGATTATGAGATCAACCCGGTGTTCGCCAAGGCCATGGATCGCATCTTCATGCTCCACGCCGACCACGAGCAGAACGCCTCCACCTCCACGGTGCGCCTGGCGGGCTCCACCGGCGCCAACCCGTTCGCCTGCATCAGCGCCGGCATCGCCGCCCTCTGGGGGCCGGCGCACGGCGGCGCCAACGAAGCCGTGCTGAACATGCTCGACGAGATCGGTGACGACTCCGAAGAGAACATTCAGCGCTTCGTCGACCGCGCCAAGGACAAGAACGATCCGTTCAAGCTGATGGGCTTCGGCCACCGGGTCTATCGCAACTTCGACCCCCGCGCCAAGGTCATGAAGGAGACCTGCGACGAGGTCCTCGCCCAGCTGGGCAAGGCCGACGACCCGCAGCTCAAGATCGCCAAGCGCCTCGAGCAGATCGCCCTGGAAGACGACTACTTCATCGATCGCAAGCTCTACCCGAACGTCGACTTCTATTCCGGCATCATCCTCAAGGCCATGGGCATTCCGACCAACATGTTCACCGTGATCTTCGCGGTGTCCCGCACCATCGGCTGGATCTCCCACTGGCACGAGATGCTCAGCGACAGCTACAAGATCAGCCGTCCGCGCCAGCTGTACGTGGGCCACACCAAGCGCGACTACCCCACCGAGTAAGCCGGGCGTCGGTACGCACCGCTGTAGAAGGCCGCCCCGAGGGGCGGCCTTCTTCATTCGGGTGCCACACAGCGCGCCCCGCCCACGCGCACTCTGCCTACGTCCGACACAAGGCTCAGCCTTGCCTGCGCAGGCGCCTCGAGGGGCCTCCCACACCCGCCACGACACCTCACGTCGAGCTTACTGCGCGTCAGCGACGAACGGCCACGGGCCGACCGCCATGCCTCACTCGAAGACGGCATAGAGGGCGATTCACCCGCCGATCGCCACGCTTTCCCCATCGACTTCCACTCCCCCACCCTGGGATGAAGCGTTTTCCACACATTCTGTGGACAAGCCTGTTCAAAACCTTTGGGGAACCGCCCATAATCGCCATGAATAGCGGCTCGCGCTCAGATTGATCAACTTTTGACCTAACTCAAGCCTTTGATTTTAAACAACTAATTCACAAACCCCATAGCCACGGGGCTGCGAGGCCATCCTGTGCACAAGCTTTGGTGCGGGAGCCTAACAGGTGGACAAGTCAAGGCCTGGCAAGACTTTTTCCTAGTCAAAAAGTATGGCCCCGTGCGATGAGACGCCTGAAAAACGCCGATGACGGAGACAAAAAAAGACGCGCTCGGCGTCCGGAGGGAATAACAAGGAGGTAGTGGCGTCCCATAGGGGGTTTGAACCCCTGTTACCGCCGTGAAAGGGCGGTGTCCTGGACCACTAGACGAATGGGACGCATCATCTTCTTTGACGCTGATGGTGGAGCCTAGCGGGATCGAACCGCTGACCTCAACACTGCCAGTGTTGCGCTCTCCCAGCTGAGCTAAGGCCCCACATGTCGCGAAGACGAGGCGTATATTACTGCGACTCCTCGCCTTCGTCAACCGATTCCCGAGAAAAGAGGGAACACGTCGCAGGAAGGACAGAGGCCCTTCCCTCTCCAAGCGGCGCGGCGCACCTTATAGCTCGCGATACTCCTTCTCGAAGCGCTTGGCCTGCTTCTTGGAGACACCGCCCAGCACTTCGATGGCGTGACGCAGGCGAGCCCGAGTCATGTCGGAGCCGAGGATCGCCATGGCATCCATCACCGAGGTGCTGGACGCCGAGCCGGTGATGGCGATAAACACCGGTGCCAGGAAGTCCTTCATCTTGAGTTCGAAATGCGCGGCCAGCGCCTTGATCTCGGCGAGCAAGGCGTCCTTGTGCCAACTCGGCACTATCTCGAGGCGCCACACCAGGAACTGCAGCAGCTTGACCAGCGTCTCGCGCTCCGGCTTGACCCCATCGAAATCGCTCGCCTCGAGCGCCGGCACGCCGGCGAAGAAGTGGCCGGCCAGCGGCATCACGTCCGACAGCGTCTCCACCCGCGGACGCACCTCGGGCAGGATCTGGCGCACGTAATCCTCGTTGAAGGCCCAGTCCTTCAGGGCCTCAAGCAAGGCAGCGTCGTCCAGGTCCTCACGGATATACAGGCCGTTGAGCCAGCTCAACTTCTGCAGGTCGAACACCGGCCCGCCCAGCGAGACCCGCTGAATGTCGAAATGACCGATCATCTCCTCGAGGCTGAACTTCTCACGCTCGTCCGGCATCGACCAACCCATACGCCCCAGGTAGTTGGTCACCGCCTGCGGCAGGAAACCCATGCGCCGGTAATAGTTGATCGAGGTCGGGTTCTTGCGCTTGGACAGCTTCGACTTGTCCGGATTGCGCAGCAATGGCATATGGCACAACGTCGGCATCGGCCAGCCGAAGTACTCATAGAGCAGCTGGTGCTTGGGCGCCGAGTTGATCCACTCCTCGCCACGCAGCACATGGGTGATGCCCATCAGGTGGTCATCGACCACGTTGGCCAGGTGGTAGGTCGGCATGCCATCGGACTTGAGCAGGATCTGGGCATCCACCTGGGCCCAGTCGACCTCGATGGTGCCGCGCAGCATGTCTTCGACCACACAGGTGCCGCTGGCCGGCACCTGCATGCGCACCACATGCGGCCAGCCCTCGCGCTCGCGGCGGGCGGCCTCGTTGTCGGGCAAGGCCAGGTCGGCCGGCTTCAGCGCCAGGTGAAGGCCTTCGGCCTTGCGCGTCTCGCGCAGCTCGTCGAGCTCCTCGCTGGTACGGTAGCACTTGAAGGCATGCCCGGAATCCAGCAGCTTGCGCGCATGCTCGGCGTAGATGTCACCACGCTCACTCTGCCGGTAGGGGCCGTGGGGGCCACCCACGTCGGGGCCCTCGTTCCATTCCAGGCCCAGCCAGCGCAAGGAATCGAGGATCATCTGCTCCGACTCGGCGGTCGAGCGCACCCGATCGGTATCCTCGATGCGCAGGATGAATTCGCCGCCGTGTTGCCGCGCGAAGCACAGGTTGAACAGGGCGATGTAGGCGGTCCCCACATGGGGATCGCCGGTGGGAGACGGCGCGATACGGGTACGTACGGTCATGTCGTCCTTGGTCCGGTCGAGGGAGTGGAGCCCCGGAGCACCGAGCCGATCACACACGGCCGCATTGCTCGTGCCATGCCGACGGTCGTCCGGGGAATGTGTGCATTATACGCACCTCGCGTGATGCCGGCAGCCGCGCCGTGGAATCATTCGCGATCGATGAGGTCCACCACTGACTCCCACTTAGCTGAGGCCTCACCATGCTTTTCTCGCCGCCCGACGACTATAGCAGCGCCACGGTTATCGGCGCGTCGTTCATCGCGCCCCTGCTGGCCGATCCAGGGCTATCGCGTAAACCAGGTCGCCCATAGCAGGCCGATGACAATCGGCCGCATTGGAGCCTCGACGCCTCAACCCCGACATGTGCCGTCATCCCGGCACCATCGGCATCGCACCGCCGGCGCCTCTCCAAGCCCGCATGCGTCACCCCGGCGTCATGAGCGAGCGGCCGGATGCGCCCCTGAGCGCTCGCTCACCGCTCGACTTCGGCGATTTCGGGAATCGGGGGCGCCTTCCTCCTCCCCTGGTGGAGGCAAGCGGGCGAACGGACATAACGTTGATGCTCGGTATTGCACCGCCCCGAGCAATCACAGACCATGCTTTCTCTTTACAGACGACCTTAGACAGGACTGCGTTCATGGAAACCCTCGGCCCACGAATCAAACAGTTACGCCAGGAGGCTCGACTAAACAAGGCCGCCCTGGCCCGCCGAGTCGGCGTCTCGGACGTCACCATCTCCTACTGGGAATCCGGCGCCATCAAACAGATCGGCCACGAGCGCCTGGTCGCCCTGGCCGCGGCCCTCGACTGCCCGCTGTCCTCCCTGCTCGATAACGGTACCCGCCGACCGGCCCCACTATTCCTCAAGACCGAGGGAGCACCACCCTGGGAAGGCAGCGAGGCCAAGGGCATCGAGCTGCCCATCGAGCTCACCCCCGGGCAACGCTGGGACGGCGACTGCCACCTGGTGACGCCGGCCCCCGGCGAGGCGCTCGATTACCTGAACGCCGGCGACCTGGCGGCCATTGCGCCGACCGACATCTTCCGCCAGCCGGGGCTCTACCTGATCGAAGAAGCCGGAAAGCTGGCGCTACGCCGAGTTCAACAGGATGCCAAGGGCGAGCTGACCTTCCAGCGCCATGACGATGCCAGGCCCGCTCCCTACACACCCGACTGCCACCTGCTGGGCAAGGTCGTCGCGTTGTGGCGTCACGAGACCCTGTAAACCGACGCCCTCATTCCACCTCGATGACGTTCACCTGATCGGTGGTATGCCGCGGCTCGCTGCCGATCAGGAAACGCTGCCGGGCACTGATCACCTTGCCCAGCCCATGCCGCGACGCCTGCACCAGGGGACCTTTCAGGTGCTGCCCCCGATCGCCCAGCCGTTCCCGTACGTTAGGCGGCTGCACCTGGGCCGCCGGCATGTTGACGGTAATACGATAACCACCGTCGGGCAGTCCGCTACCCGGGCCGAACGGTCCGGCGACGAAGCCCTCAGCTCCGACCGCGGTACGCTCCTGCCAGCGCACACCACTAAGCTCGCGCTCCACCAGCACCTGTAGATGCGTCGCCTCCGGCAGGTTGGTCCCCCCCTCGACCATCAGGCGTCGATCGCGGCGCAACCGGGCATCGATATTGATGCTCACCACCGCCTCGAACGGCGTGACGCTGGCCTCCGCCGCAGCCTGCGTCGAGGCCTCGGGCTGGGCCACGCCGCCCAAGCGTTCATCGCCCGGCGGCGGCTCATCCCCACCGTCGCCGCAACCCGTCAGCGCTACCATCAGCGCGATCCACCACACGCCTCGCTGCCATGCTGTCATGCCCGTTCTCCCTGTCCGGAAATGCCCGATTCATGCTGACGATGTCGACACAGGGTCGCATGGGGCGCCCTCGCCAGGCGACTCGTGACGCTTCAAGCGCGCATAGACGCCAACGGGTCACGAGGACAGGGCGACCTCGATGCTCGCACCCCGCGTCATGGCTGATAGAATACGCCCTCCTCGAATGACCCCGTGACGACGATGACCGACCTCGACCGTACCTTTTCCGTGGCGCCCATGATGGATTGGACGACCCGCGACTACCGCGCATTCGCCCGAACGCTGACGCGCCATACCCTACTCTACACCGAGATGGTGACCACCGGCGCCATCCTGCACGGCAGCCCGCGTGAACGCTTCCTCGGCTATGACGCGGTCGAGCACCCGCTGGCCCTGCAACTGGGCGGCAGCGATGCCGGCGCGTTGGCAGAATGCGCGGCGATCGCCGAGGCCTGGGGCTATGACGAGGTCAACCTCAACGTCGGCTGCCCCAGCGACCGGGTACAGAACAACCTGATCGGCGCCTGCCTGATGGCCTATCCGGAGAAGGTGGCTGTGGCGGTTGCGGCCATGCGCGAGGCGGTATCGATCCCGGTCACCGTGAAGTGCCGCATCGGCATCGACGACCAGGATGCGGACGCCGACCTGGCCCGCTTCATCGAACGCGTCGCCGATGCCGGCTGCGAGGTGTTCACCGTGCATGCCCGCAAGGCCTGGCTGGAAGGGCTCTCGCCCAAGCAGAACCGCGATGTGCCACCGCTCGACTATGGGCGGGTGCATCGCCTGAAACAGCAGCGCCCGGAGCTGCATATCGGCATCAACGGCGGACTCAAGACGCTGGACGAATGCCAGGCCCAGCTCGAGCACGTGGACAGCGTGATGGTCGGCCGAGAGGCTTACCAGAACCCCTGGCTGCTGGCCGACGTCGACCGACGCCTCTATGGCGAGCCCGGCCCGACGCTCGACCGCCATGCCGCCGCCGAGGCCTTCCGCCCCTACATCGCACGCCGGCTCGAGGAAGGCGCGAAGCTCAACCACATGACCCGACACCTGCTCGGCCTGTTCCAGGGCTGCCCGGGCGGTCGCAAGTTCCGCCGCCATCTCTCCGAGAATGCCCACCGCGAGGGCGCCGGGCTCTCGATCTTCGACGATGCGCTGGGCCTGGTCCCGCCGCAGCAAGCCAGCCTCGCCGGCTGACTCCTCAGTACAGGGCGTCCGGCGGCGGATCGAGGCTCGACTGGAAGCTCTCGACGGCGCTCTCGGCCTCCTCGATGGCATCGAAGCGGGCGATGTGGAACAAGGCCTCGCCCTCGTTGGCCAACGGCAGGCGACTCATGCCGATCACGATGCCATCGGCCACGGCACGTACCTCGCCCTCGGCATTGCCGAAGGGGTCGGCCACCTTCCCCAGTAGCTCGCCCGCGGCCACCCTTGCGCCCAGGCGCACCCGAGGGCGCAGGATGCCGTCGATCGGTGCCCGTGCCCAGCTCGAGCCACCGGCCACCTCGGCGGCCGGTGGCGGGCGCCGGCGCTTTTCTCCCCCCAGCATGCCGAGCCGGCGCATCACCCTCAGCACGCCCCTCACCCCGGGCGCGATCGCCCACTCGTCGAAACGCAACGCCTCGCCGGCCTCGTAGGTGAGCACCGGGATATCGCGGCTCTCGGCATAGTGCCGCAGGCTGCCGTCACGCAGCTCGGCGTTGAGGATCACCGGCGCCCCGAAGGCATCGGCCATGCGCTCGGTCTCGCTGCCGGGCCGCAGCTGCGCACGGATCTGCGGCAGGTTGGTGCGGTGCAGGGCCCCGGTATGCAGGTCGATGATATGGGTGGCCTGATCGACGATCTGCTGGCGGAACAGGGCCGCGATGCGCCCCCCCAGGGAGCCCGACTCGCTACCCGGGAAGCAGCGATTGAGGTCGCGTCGATCGGGCAGGTAACGGCTGTGCTGAACGAAGCCGAAGACATTGACGATCGGCACGCCGACCAGGGTGCCGCGCAGTCCCTTGAGCTGCCGGGAACGCAGCAGGCGACGCACGATCTCAACGCCGTTGATCTCGTCGCCATGGATGCCACCACAGACCAGCATCACCGGCCCCGGCTGACGACCGTGAACCACCTCCACCGGGATATGCAGCGGTGCATGGGTATAGAGCCGGGCCACCGGCACATCGATCTGCTGACGGGTGCCGGGGGCTACGCGAGTATCGGCGAGCTCGAAGGGAGCACGGGCCATGAAGCGATCTCCTGAGATAAGCGCTGACTCATATTCCCGCATCCCGGCGAATGCCTCAAGAACTCCGGGGTGGCGTTGCATTCAGCGATGAATGTAAAGTGCCACGCCGCTAAGGTAGAATGACTCCCTCATCATCCGGAGTCATTCCTCATGGCCAGACGCACCAAGGCCGAAGCCGAAGCCACTCGCGAGGCCCTGCTGGATGCCGCCGAAGAAGTCTTCTTCGAGAAGGGGGTGGCCCACGCGTCCCTGGAACAGGTCGCCTGCCAGGCCGGCGTGACCCGCGGCGCCCTGTACTGGCATTTCCGCAACAAGGCCGACCTGTTTCGCGCCATGCTCGACCGGGTACGCATGCCCTTCGAGGAACTGGTCGCCGCGAGTGGAGCCGACATTGCCAATCCCCTCGATGCCATCAGACAAGGTTGCCAACAAGGTGTGCAGCGCCTAGAACAACCACGACATCGGCGGGTGCATGCGATCCTGCTGCATCGCTGCGAGTTCTTCAGTGACATCGACCCCCAGTCGATGCAGGAGGAAATGGCACGCGACTGCCTGGATGCCCTGCATGACTACTTCACCACCGCCCGCCAGCTAACGCTGCTGCGTGACGACATCAGCCCCGAACTCGCCACTCGCCTGCTGCAGTCGACCCTCAGCGGCCTCTACCACGACTGGCTGCGCGACACCGCGGCCTTTTCACTGCTTGAGCGCAGCACCGAACTGGTCGACGCCCAGCTGTATCTCCTCACTCGCCCCCCCCGCTTCAAGCTGACGGCCGCGAATCACCGTGGCGACTCTCCTGTGTCGCCCTCTCATGGCGCTCCAGCAGATGCAGCCGCACCAGCCGCGTGCGCGCATCCAGGTAGTCCTCCTCCCGTACCGAGCGGTACGCCTCCTGCCCCGCCAGGTACTTGACCAACACACGCGTGTCGCCGAGGCTCGGCCGATTGCCTGCCTTACCCAGCAGCCGTACCTCACGGCCGGGATCATCGCCCAGCTCGGCGACCGCTCCCTCGTCGTCCACCCGCATGACCCGCACGCGCTCACCCAACAGGCAGCGCCGCGACAGGCTGGGATGGCGATGCAGGCGACGATGTAGCCGGCGGCAGGCCCCCGACGCCAGCGGCGAGGCCAGCGCGAAGGCGGCCCAAATCACCGCCATCCCAAGCGGCACCCGGAACAAGCCGAGTGGAAGCGGGCCCAACACCGCTACCTCGGCGACCAGCGCCAACAACGACGCCAGGATCACCAGCATGCTCAGCGCCAGCGAAGCTGGCACTCCGGCGAACCCCAGCGACACCAGGGCGCTGGCCAGGGTGTCGTTGCGCAGGCTGTCACGCTCGAACAGCTCCACCGGCGCCAGACGCAGCACCACCAGCAGCCAATAGACGACCAGCAGCCCCAGCAGCAGGGTGAAGACGATCAGCGGAAAGCTCAGGGCGAGTGAAGTAAGGGTGTTCATGACGGCTCCTCCCATGCGGCCGATTAGCCGGCAAAGTGTCTTCCTCCCTTCAGCGTAGCGGCCCACCGGCAACGCGCAACGCCCCACTTTGGTCGCATACCACCGCCCCGCTCGCCTCTCGGCGGCCCCGCCCAACGAAAACGGGCACCGCCTCCTTGGGAGGCGGTGCCCGTCGACTCAGGCGATGGCCCGGGTCACTTCGTGTCGTTCTCCAGCGCCGGGCGCTCATCGGACCGCTGGCCATCGCTCTTGCGCTTCAAGCCGTCGGCGACCCTCGCGATCATGGCGTAGAAGGTCGGCACGAACAGGCTGCCGAGCACCGCCACCGATGCCATGCCTATCGCCACCGTGGTGCCGATGTGATGGCTGCTGGTGTCGCTTGCCCCGGTGGCCACCATCAACGGCAGAGTACCGAAGATGAAGGCCAGCGAGGTCATGACGATCGGCCGGAAGCGTAGCTCCGCCGCCGTGATGGCCGCCTCACGGATCGTCTTGCCCATCTCGCGGCGCTGCAACTCGGCGAACTCGACGATCAGGATGGCGTTCTTGGCCGCAAGCCCGACCACCACCAGCATGCCGATCTGCACGTAGACGCTGGTATCCAGCCCGCGCAGGGCGATGCCACCGATGCCCCCAAGGAAGGCAAAAGGCGTCGCCGTCAGCACCGCCAGCGGCAGCGACCAGCTCTCGTACTGGGCCGCCAGGATCAAGAACACCATCAGCAGGCCGAAGACGATGGCCAGCGTCGCGGCGCTGCCCGCCTGACTCTCCTGGTAGGCGGTGCCGGTCCACCCCATGCCCCAACCATCGCCGAGTTGTTCCGCGACGATCTCCTCCATGGCGGAAATTGCCTGCCCCGAGCTGTAGCCCGGCGCCGGACCGCCCTGGAACTGGGCACCCGGATAGACGCCGAAGCGCGTCATGACCGCCGGTGCGGTCTGGCGATTCAGGGTCACGAACTCGGATAACGGGATGCGATTGCCGTCGCCACCCCGAACATAGACGTTAGAGATGTCGTCCGGTGTCTTGCGGAACTCATCCTCGTTCTGCAGGTAGACCTGGAAGTTGCGGCCCTGATAACTGAAGTAGTTAACGAAGCCATTGCCGAACGTGCTGCCCAGCGTCGAGTTAAGCGCCTCGAGCGACACGCCATAGCTCAACGCCTTCTGCCGATCGATCTCGGCACGGAAGGACGGTACGTTGACGTTGAAGGTAGTGAACACCCGCTTCAACGCCGGATGCTCTGCGGCCGTCTGCATCACCTTCATCGACGCCTGGAAGAGCTCCTGAGGCGAGGCGCCCTCGAAGGACTGCAGGTAACCGGTGAAGCCACCGGTGGTCGACAGCCCCATGATCGGCGGCATGTTGAAGGCCATCGCCGAGCCGCCCTCGATCCGCGCGCCGAACTGCATGATCTTGCCGATCAGCTGGGTGGCACTGATGTCACGCTCGCTCCAGGGCTCCAGGTTGACGAAGATGATCCCCCGGGCGGTATTCACCGAGCTCGACAGCATGTCGTACCCGGCGACCGCCGAGGAATACTTCACGCCTGGTACTTCCTCGATGGCCGCGCTGAGCTCGCTCATGTAGTCCCGCGTCCGCGACAGAGAGGCGGAGTCCGGCAACTGCACGGCGGCCAGCACGATGCCCTGGTCGGTCTCGGGCACCAGCGTCGAGGGCGTGGTGGAATACAGCCACCAGGAGCCCGCCCCCACCAGGGCGGTCAACAGCAACGCCAGACCCCAGAAGCGCACCAGTGCCTTGACGATCACCATGTAGACCGTGGTGATGCCGGCGAACAGGCGGTCGAACAGTCGCAGCGGCGTACGCACCGCGCGCTTGAACGCCGTCTCCTTGGTGTGCAGGTCATGCTTGATGAAGATCGCCGACAGCGCCGGCGTAAAGGTCAGCGCCATCAGCGCCGAGAAGGCCACCGAGATGGCGACGGTCAAGGCGAACTGCTGGTAGATCTGACCGCTGAAGCCACCCAGGAAGGCCACCGGCACGAATACCGCGGCCATGATCAGCGACGTGGCGATGACCGGCCCGCCGACCTCTTTCATGGCCTGGACCGTCGCCTGGCGGACGGTGACCTCCTCATCCTCGCCGAGCACCCGTTCGACGTTCTCCACCACCAGGATCGCATCGTCGACCACGATGCCGATCGACAACACCAAGGCGAACAGCGTCAGCAGGTTGATCGAGAAACCGAAGACGTAGAAGCCGGCGAAGGTCGCCAGCACCGAGACCGGCACCACCGACATGGCGATGACCGTGAAGCGCCAGTTCTGCAGGAAGATGAACAGAATGACGCCGACGATCAGGAAGGCCTCGATGAAGGTGTGATAGACCGTCTCCACCGAGGCATCGATGAACTGTGTGGTGTCATAGGGCACCACGTAATCGAGCCCCGGTGGGAAGCGTCCGGACAGCTCTTCCATCTTGGCTTCGACCAGCTTGGCGGTCTCCAGGGCGTTGGCGCCGGGCTGCTGGTTGATGATGATCGGCGCCATGGTGCCGCCATTGAGCCGTGCCTCGACGCCGTAGAAGGAAGCCCCTAGCTCGATACGCGCCACGTCGTCCAGGCGCAGCGCCGAGCCATCCGGGTTGGTGCGCAGGAAGATATCGCGGAAATCGTCGACATCGGTCAGGCGCCCGCCGGCGGTGATGGTATAGGTGAAGGCCCGCGGCTCCGACTGCGGCGTCGCCGCCAGGCTACCCGCCGGGACCTCGGTGTTCTGGGCGCGTATCGCGCTACCCACCTCGGAAGGCGTCAGGTCGTACTGCGCCAGCTTGTCCGGATCCATCCAGATACGCATGGCGAACTCGCCGCCACCCAGCACCTCGGCCTCACCGACACCCTGCACCTGGCGCAGCTCATCCAGCAGGTTGAGAGTGGCGTAGTTCTGCAGGTAGATGCGGTCGTAGTCATCCTCGGGCGAGGTCAATGCCACCAGCATCAGGATCGAGCTGGAACGCAGCTCTACCGTCACGCCCTGGTCCTGTACCGCATCAGGCAGCTGGGAGAGCGCTCCCTGCACACGGTTGTTGACGTTGATGGTGTTGATGTCGCCATCGGTGCCGATATCGAAGGCCACCGAGAGGCTCATCGAGCCATTATCGGCGCTGTTCGAGGTCATGTAGAGCATGTCCTCGACGCCGTTGATGGCCTCGGCGAGCGGTGCGGCCACCGTCTGCGCCACGGTCTCGGCGTCCGCCCCGGGGAAGGTGGCATTGACCGACACCGTAGGCGGCACAACACTCGGGTACTGCTCGACCGGCAGCACCCGCATGCTCATCAACCCGATCACCGTCAGGATGATCGCCAGCACCGTGGCGAAGATCGGCCGCTTGATGAAGAAGTTGGAGAAGTTCATTGCGCCGCGTCCTCTTCACTCGACGCGGCGCGTTCATCGGCGGGCGCGCCCTGGCCCTGCGCCGGCTGCTGGCCGGTGGCCTGACGGACCAACGCCTCGGCGTCGCCATCGAACTCGCGGGGCTCGATCGGCATACCGGGCTCGACGTCCGCCGGATTGCCGACCATCACGCGCTCACCCGCTTCTACGCCACCGTTGAGAACCTGCCAGGGGCCGGCCAGCTCGCCGAGCTCCACCGGCCGCGCCCGGGCCACGTCGTCCTCGTCGAGCACGAACACCTGGGGGCCCATCAATCCCTGGCTCATGGCGAGCTCGGGGACGGCCAGCACCTCGAAGCGCTTCAGCCCTTCCACTCGCACCCGCACGAACTGGCCGGGGAGCACCGCGCCCTCGGGGTTGTCGAAGGCGGCCTTGGCCTGGACGGTGCTGGTGTCCTCGTCGACCCGCGAGGCCAAGAAGTCCAGATGCCCCTCGAGGCGATCCTCGCCCCCTGGCAGTACCAGTCGCGCGCCTATCTCGCCGATCGGCTGGTCCTTGAGCTGGCGACGCAGCGCGAAGGCATCCTCCTGAGGTAGCTGGAAACGCACCTCGAGCGGGTCCAGCGGGGTGATGGTCGCAAGCTCGGTCCCCGAATTGACCAGATTGCCGACATTGACCTCACTGAGGCCGATGGCGCCGCTGACCGGTGCGGTCACGTCGGCATACTCCAGATTGATGCGCGCGCTGGCCAGCGCCGCCTCGGCCTGCGCCACGCTGGAGCGTGCCACGTTGAGATCGGCCTGAGCCTGATCGACCTGCTGGCGACTCACCGAGTTCTGACGCAGCAGCTGCTGGAAGCGGTTGGCATCGCGACGCGCCCGCACCAGCTCGGCCTCGGCGCTCGCCAGGTCGGCCTCGCGCTGCGACACCGTCGCCTGATACACATCCGGCTCGATGGCATACAGGCTCTCGCCTTTCTCCACGATGTCACCGGGCTCGAAGAGACGCTTTTCGAGAAAGCCGGTGACACGAGCCACCAGCGTCACCTCGGTATCGCTGCGCAGCTGGGCCGGGTAGGACTTGTCCAGCGGAATATCCTGTGGCGCCAGCGTCGCCACCGGCTTGGGTTGGGGAGGCTGCTCGCCGCCCTCGCCCTGTGACTGAGCAGCCTCGTCCTGGCCACAAGCGGCCAGCAGTACGCCAGCCGCCAACGCCAGCAGCCCGGCTCGACTGCGTCGAAGAGTTGTATTCATGCCAGATTCTCGTTAAGGGGTCGAACGTCGATGGGATCACACGGCAGGCGCGCATATAAACATACATTCACGCCTGCATGTAAGAAGCTTTCATGACTCGGGCTGCGGTGGCGCCCCGATGTCCATCGCCGCTTCATAGCGGCTATCTTCGTCGGCTCGGGGCAGCGTCAACGACACGCGCCGCTCTTCCGACAGCCAGTCGTTGACCGTCTCGATGGCCTCGACATTCAGGGTGCCGGACTGCTGACGCAGGGACAGCAGGTCGATCACGTAGCTGAAGCGCGCATCGGCGTGGTCGGCGATGGCATCGTAGAGGCGCTGCTCGGCATTGAGCACATCGACGATGTTACGGGTGCCGACCTCATAGCCGGCGCGCGTGGCATCCAGCGCACTCTGATTGGAGACGATCGCCTGGGCCCGCGCCTCGACGGTGGCCACGTCGTTGGTGACCTGGGTGTACAGTGACCGCACCTGCTGGACGGTCTGGCGACGCTGGTCCTCGAAGTCATACTGGCTGGATGCCAGGTCATAGGTGGACTGGCGAATGCTGGCGCTGGTGCGGCCGCCGGTGTAGATCGGCAGGCTGAACCGGGCACCGATCTGGCTGGAGGAAGTATGCCCCTCCATGTAGTCCTGATCGGTATCGGAGTAGTCATAGTTAGCGAAGGCCTCGACCACCGGCAGGCGCTGAGCCTTGGCGATGTCCACGGCGTCCTCGGAGACCTCGATGCCGGCCTGGCTGGCCAACACCAGGGGGCTGTTGTCCATCGCCAGGTCGACCCAGGCATCGCGGCCGGTCGGCTGCGGCGGCGTCACCGGCATCGCCTCCTGGAGGGCATCGATGCTCTCGTAGCGCTGCCCGGTGAGCCGCTCCAGGGCCTCGAAGCTGACCTGCAGGTCGTTCTCGGCGGCGATCCGGTCGGCACGCGACTGATCATAGCTGGCCTGTGCCTCTTCCACCTCGGTGATGGCGATCAAGCCGACATCGAACTGCTCCTGGGCCTGCTCGAGCTGGCGGCCGATGGCCCGTTCCTGGGCGCGGCGCGCCTCGAGGATCTCGTGGGCCCGCAGGATATCGAAGTAGGCTGAGGTCACATCGATCAGCACCTGCTGCTCGGTGGCGGCCAGCTGGTAGGTCTGCCGGTCGATCCGGCTCTCGGCCTGATCGACCTCGGCGCTGTTGCCGGCATCGAACAGCGCCTGGGTGGCCTCCAGGGTCAGCCCGGCGCTGTTGTAGCGATCATCGCCGCTGCCCACGCCGGCTGTCCGGGTCGAGGCGACACTCTCGTAGAGACGATTATGCGCGACCTGCCCCGAGGCCGAGACCTGGGGCAACAGGTCGCCACGGGCGACATCACGTCCCGCCTCCACGCTATCGAACTGCGAACGCGCCGAGGCCAGGCTGGCGTTATTGTCGATGGCGTCCCGAGTGATGGTCAGCAGGTCGGCGGCCTGGGCCGGGCCGACCAAAGAGACAGCCAGCAGGCAGGGCAGCAGCACATGCCGCCCCGGCGATACCGGACGATACGACTTCATCGGCAAGTTCCTTCTACGCAAAGTGGCTAGGAAATATACATTCATTGTCGCATGTTTATTACGTCAATCCATCAACGTTATTGTAATTAGCAAGGAAACGACCTTTCTCAGCAAGCCAGCGTGCGCCCTCACCCACGTCGAGCCGGCCTGCATGAGCGAGCAGCGCCCATGACATCTCCCTCAGGGCCCTGCGCCTTACATGATCCTTCGTCCTATATGACCATAGTAGTCGCGGTGATAGCCGACGTCCGCCACGCAAGCCGAAGTGCTGACTCCAGGGCCTGTGCCGGCCTTGAGGCTGACGGCGAACGCTATCCTGTGGCACAACGGACGCCGACACCGTTCAACAGGAGACACCCATGTACAAGCTAGCCTTCTTCGTGCCCGTGGAGGACGCCGAGAGCGTCAAGGAGGCCGTCTTCGCCACCGGGGCCGGGCGTATCGGCGATTACGAGGCTTGTTGCTTCCAGACCCCCGGCACCGGGCAGTTCCGCCCGCTGTCGGGAGCGGACCCACACATCGGCCGAGTCGGCGATCTGGAGCGCGTGGAAGAGCTCAAGGTGGAGCTGGTCTGCACGGATGCGCTGATTCACGAGGCGGTGACGGCCCTGCGGCGTGCCCATCCTTATGAGGAGCCGGCCTACGATGCTTGGCGCCTGGCCGACCTCTAGGAGTGATCTCTCTGTAGTGCCTGTCCGACGCGAGCGCACGAGGCCTCAGGCGGAACCGAAGTAGCGCTCGCGGTCCTCGGGGGTAATGTCGCTGACATGCAGCGGGAAACCGTCGCCCTGGCGGTCGGCGAAGTAGTGGCGCAGGGTGCACTCGATGGTGGGGAAGGCCAGCATGTCCCAGGGAATCTCCTGCTCCTCGAACAACGCGACCTCGAGGCTCTCCGGACCGGCGCCGTAGCCGCCGGCCAGCTCGGCGCGGAAGATCATGAACACCTGGTCGATGTGCGGCAGGTTGATCAGGGTATAGAGACCATGGATCGCCACCTCGGCCAGGGCTTCCTCCTGCGTCTCGCGGGCCGCCGCCTCGACGGTGGTCTCGGCGTTCTCCATGAACCCCGCCGGCAGCGTCCAGTAGCCCTTGCGCGGCGCGATGGCACGGCGACACAGTAGCACCCGCGTGCCATGCACCGGCAGGGTGCCGGCGATGATGCGCGGGTTCTGATAATGAATGGTCCCGCAGGCCTTGCACCAGAAACGCGGCCGGTCGTCACCCTCGGGAATCGCGAAACGGACCGTTTGTCCACAATGGCTGCAAAAGTTCATGGCGCTCCCTGACAGGCTGGCGGCAGGCATACCGAGGCTTGACGCCGCACACGGCGACTGGGTAAAAGGGATGAAACCCGACGGAATCACCATGTTAGAGAAACTGCGTGAGCGCCTGCAAGCACATGCGCCGCATCGGCTACGAGCCGACCTCCCCCAGGCCGCCGTGCTCATTCCCGTGGTGGCTCGCCCCGACCCTACGCTGTTGTTCACCCGCCGCGCCAGCCATCTCTCTACCCACAGCGGGCAGGTGGCCTTCCCCGGCGGCAAGCATGAGGATGGCGATTCCGATCTATTGGCCACCGCGCTACGCGAATCCGCCGAGGAGATCGCCCTGCCCTCCGCTCGGGTAGAGGTGCTCGGTCGGCTGTCGGAGGTACTCTCGCTGCACGGCCTCAAGGTCACGCCCTATGTGGGCGTGATCCCGCCCGACCTGCCGCTGGTGGCCGACCCGGGCGAGCTGGATGCCATCTTCGAGGTCCCGCTGGCACACTTCCTGACCGACCGCCGCACCCACACCGACGTGATCCGCGTCGACGGGCGCGACTACTTCGTCCCGAGCTATCGCCACGACGAGTTCGTGATCTGGGGATTGTCGTCGATGATGCTGTCGGAGCTGTTGGCCGAGGGCTTCGGCATGCCGATCGACCTATCCCGGCGCCCCCCGGGCGAGCTGCGCTTCCACTCCGCGCGTCGGCTGGCCCCCTCATGACCCCCCCTCACCTGCCGCCCGCCCGGCTGGCCGAGCTACTCGACGCCCTCGTCGAACAGGGCTGGTATCACGGCGAAGGCTTCCTTCCCGAAGCCCTGCATGCCCCGCTGTACGCCGAGATCGAGGCGATGGCCGCCCGCGAGGCCCTGGCCGCTGCCGGCGTCGGCCGCGGCACCGAACACCACCTGCGCCGCGATATCCGCGGCGACGCCATTCGCTGGTTCAACCGCGAAAGCCTGGCCCAGCGCCGTTACCTGGAGGCCATGGACGAACTGCAACAGGCCCTCAACCAAGCGCTGTTCCTGGGGCTGTTCGAGTACGAGGCCCACTTCGCCCGATATCCGCCGGACGCCTTCTACCGTCGACACCTGGACAGCTTCCGTGGCCGTGCCAACCGGGTGATCTCCACCGTCGGCTATCTCAACCCCGATTGGCCCGCCGACGGCGGCGGCGAGATGGTCATCTACGACGCCGAGACGCCCGAGCGGGAGCTGACCCGCGTCCGCCCCGAGGCTGGCACCTTCGTGTGCTTCCTCTCCGACCGGGTGCCTCACGAGGTGCTGCCGACCCGCTATCCTCGCGACAGCATCGCCGGCTGGTTCCGGCGCAACGCCTCGTTGGGCGGCCGGGTCGACCCGTCACGCTGACGCCCCGAGCCTGCCTGGCACCAGGCCTGTTCAGTCGTTGAACGTGGCCGTCAGCGGCTCACCGACCCGCAAGGCCTGGCCGATGCCGTCGAGGGGGATGGCATTCTGGCCGAAGAAGGCCCCCTGCCAGCCCGGCTGGGTGTCCATCTCCACCAGCGTCTTCAACGGCTCCTTGGGTACCGGCGCCTCCCCGGTGTGCGGGTCCTGGGTGATGATCTTGCAACGCTTGCAGGGCTTGCGCAGCCCCAGGCGCACGCCCGACACGAGGCTCAGCGCATCCCACTCGACCTCGGCGAAGGGCGCCTCGCCCTCGACCACCAGGTTGGGCCGAAAACGGCTCATCGGCACGCGTTCGAGCCCCTTGGCGACGAGACGGTGGTTCAAGCGATCGAGCGAGGCCTGATGCGCCACCAATAGCGGATAGCCATCGGGGAAGGCGGTATGGGCCGTTTCGCCCCGGAGATAATCGGCCTCCACCGCGCGGCGGCGCTCCTCGGGGAAGCGCACCAGATGCAATCTCCCACGCTCGACGCCACCCAGCACCGCGGTCAGCCAGTCGGCCGCCTCTGCCCCCTCGTCCAGGGCCTCACAGGTATCGTTCCAGAGGCTCACCGCGAGGCGTGAAAGCCCACGAGGCCGCAGCGGTATGCTCAACGGAGCGGCGTCGGGGTGCTCCAACACCAGCCTGTCTTCCTCGAGGCGTACCGCCACCCGCGCCATGGTGGGGCGCTCGCGCTGGGTGACGAAACGACCTCGGGCGTCGACGACCATCCAGTGGCGATCGAAAGCCAGACCGCGCTCGGTGAGCGTGGCCTCCTCGAGCGTGATGCCACGCAGTGACTTGACCGGATAGATATTGAGCTGAGAGATATGCATCCCTGCCTCCCTGGCACTGATGGAAGCGCTCACTCTACCAAGCCCGCCCCGCGATTGCCTCGCCCTTCCCCGCCGCTGTCCGGGCGATTACCCTTCTCAGGCTAACTCGACAACCGCCTGCCATCAGGACACCGCCATGACCTCGGCCGACACCCTCCGCCTGATCCTGCTCTCTTCGCTGTGGGGCCTGTCGTTCATCTTCATGCGCGTGGCGGTGCCCGAATTCGGCCCGGTGCCGCTGATCCTCGTTCGCATGGGCGTGGGGGCCCTGCTGATGTTGCCGCTGCTGTTCGGCGTCCATTATCTGCGCCAGGTTCGAGACAACGCCGGCAAGCTGATGCTACTGGGGCTGGTCAACCATGTGCTGCCGTTCTCCCTGCTGGCACTGGCCACCACCCGGCTGGAGGCCGGCTTCACCTCGCTGATCAACGCCACCACCCCGCTGTTCACCGCCTTGCTCGGCGCGCTGTTCTTCGCCACCCCGGTCCCTCGCCGTCAGTACCTGGGCCTGGCACTGGCCTTCTTCGGGGTCTATGTGCTTTCCGCCAAACGGCTGGACTTCTCCCTCGGCGGCGACGGCTGGTTCATCCTCGCAGTGCTCGGCGCCACCTTCTGCTACGGCATCGCCACCAACTACTCCAAGACCTATCTATCGCACCTGCCGGTACGCGTGCTGGCTGCCGGCAGCTGCGCCATGTCGGGGCTGATCCTGCTGCTCCCCGGCCTGTGGCTGTGGCCTCAGGCGCCTATCAGCGCCCTGGGCTGGGCCAACGGCCTCGCCCTGGCGGCCTTCAGCACCACCCTGGCCTTCCTGCTCTACTTCGGGCTGATCGCCAGCGCCGGGGCCACCGCCACCTCCACGGTGACCTTCCTGGTACCGATCAGCGCCCTGCTGTGGGGTTATGTGCTGCTCGACGAGACGCTGAGCCTACAGATCCTGGCCGGCATGACCATCACCCTGGTCGGCACCGCCATCGCCACCGGCATGCTGCGACCGGGATGGCCCGCACGCCTGCTCCGTCGACGCGGAAAGCATCCCGACTGAACCCAACGACAGCCTCGGGGTAGCGCAGAGCAAGACAAGACGGCCATGGCGTCGCCGCCATGGCCGTCGATCTGGCTGAAGGCGCGGGCGCCGTTCAGAAATTCGGTGGGCGCTTCTCGACGAAGGCGCCCATGCCTTCGCGCTGCTCCTCGCCGGCGAAGCACAGCGCGAACAGGCTGGTTTCCAGGGCCAGCGCGCTATCCAGATCCTGGTCCAGCCCGTCGTGGATGGCCTGCTTGGCGCCACGCACCGCCTGGGGACCGTTGCCGGCCAATTGCTGGGTCAGCTCGGCGGCATAGCTTTCGAGCTCGGTCTGGGACATGACCCGGTTGACCAGGCCGATGCGCAGCGCATCATGGGCATCGATCTTGCGCCCGGTGGTGACCAGGTCCAGGGCCATGGCCGGGCCGACACGGCGCGGCAGACGCTGGGTGCCACCGAAGCCGGGGATCACCCCGAGCAACACCTCCGGCTGGCCGAACACGGCGTTGTCGCTGGCCACCGCCCAGTCGCAGGCCAGCGCCAGCTCGCAGCCACCGCCCAGGCAGAAGCCATTGACCAGCGCCACCACCGGTACCGGCAACGCCTCCAGCCGCTTGAGGGTGGCGAGCGCCTGGCCGGCGAAGTCGCGGGCCTGAAGCGCGCTCTGGTCACGCATCTCGGTGATGTCCGCGCCGGCCACGAAGGCCTTCTCGCCGGCGCCGGTGATCAGCACCGCCCGCAGGTCGTCGCGGGCCTCGAGTTCGTCGAGCGTTGCCGACAGGGCGGCGATGACATCGCTGTTGAGGGCGTTGAGCGCCTTGGGGCGCGTGATGGTCAGGCGGACCACTCCGGCGTCGTCCTGCACCTCGATCGGTTGCTCGCTCATGATGACTCCTCATTCGATGGAAGACGGATTCATCCCACCCTAGCGAACGCTTGGTCGAGCGACAATCACGGCTTTGGTCGCGTTCGACCATCGCCTTCGCGCCATCCCCGGCGATGCCACCACGCATCGGCCAGCGAGCTCAGAGGCTGGCCGGGTCCACCGACACCAGGCTCGCCATGCCGGCCTCGATCGCCGCGAGCCGGGCGCGCCCCTCGGGCAGCCAGTGGCGTAGCCCGAAGTCCGCCGACGCCAGCTTGGCGCGGTAGAAGTCGTCGTCGCTGCCTGCGGCCAGGGCCGCCTCGGCTCGTAGCGCGGAGCGCCCCAGCTGCCAGGCACACAGCACATGGCCGGCCAGGCTCGAGAACGGCGTGGCGAAGGCCTGGATGGCATCCGCACCGTTCTGCGGGTCGGCGCCCGCGGTCAACACCACGCTCATGGCCGAACGCAGGTCGGCGACGCCCCCGGCCAGGCTCTCGCCCAGCGGACGCAGGGCGTCACGGGCGGTGAGGGCCGCGGCGGTGGCCGCCACCTCATCGAGCAGGCTCGACAGGGCCGCGCCACCATCGCGGGCCAGCTTGCGCCCCGCCAGATCCAGGGCCTGGATGCCGTTAGTGCCCTCGTAGATGGGCGCGATGCGCGCATCGCGCAGCAGCTGGGCGGCCCCGGTCTCTTCGATGTAGCCCATGCCACCGTGCACCTGCACGCCCAGCGAGGCGATCTCCACCGCCTGGTCGGTAGCAAACGCCTTGATCACCGGGATCAGCACCTCGGCGCGCGCCTGGGCGGCGGCGCGCTCATCGGCCTCGGCGGCGTGGCGGGCGCGGTCCATCTGCGCCGCGCCGGTCAGTGCCAGGGCCCGCAACGCGTCGACCCGAGCCCGCATGGAGAGCAACATGCGCTTGACGTCCAGGTGATCGGCGATGGCGCACGGCTCGCCGTGGCGGCGCCCCTGCATCCGTTCCAGGGCGTAATCGCGCGCCTGCTGACAGGCCCGCTCGGCGACCCCGATGCCCTGGATACCGACCTTGTGGCGCGCCTCGTTCATCATGGTGAACATGTGGTTGAGGCCACGCCCCGCCTCGCCGACCAGATAGCCGACGGCGCCCTCTCGCTCGCCGAAGCTCAGCGAGCAGGTCGGTGAGCCGTGGATGCCGAGCTTATGCTCGAGCCCCGTGCAACGCACGTCGTTGCGTGCGCCGAGCGAGCCGTCCGCCTCGACCAGGAACTTGGGCACCAGGAACAGCGAGATGCCCTTGTTGCCCTCGGGCGCATCCGGGGTCCGCGCCAGCACCAGGTGCAGGATGTTCTCGGCGGCCTCGTGCTCGCCCCAGGTGATGAAGATCTTCTGGCCACGCAGCCGGTAATGATCGCCTGGCTCATCGGGGCAAGGCACCGCCTGGGTGCGCACCCGTGAGAGGTCGGACCCCGCCTGGGGCTCGGTGAGGTTCATGGTGCCGGTCCAACGGCCCTCGACCAACGGCGCCAGGTAGGTCGCCTGCTGCATCTCGCTGCCGTGGCGGGCCAGCGCTTCGATGGCGCCGGCGGTCAGCATCGGGCATAGCCCCAGCGCCATGTTGGCGCCGTGCAGCATCTCCTGCACCGCGCTGGCCACCACCTCCGGCAGGCCCTGGCCGCCCTGGGCCTGGGCGACGCCGATGCCATTCCAGCCACCCTCGGCATAGGCCCGGTAAGCGTCGGCGAAGCCCTCGGGTAACGCGACGCCACCATCCTCGCGACGCCGGCACCCCTGGCGGTCGCCGACGGCATTGAGCGGCGCCCAGACCTCGCCGGTCAGCCGGCCGGCCTCCTCGAGCACGGCCTCGACCAGGTCGGGGCCGACCTCCTCGAAGCCGGGCAGGGAGAGCGAGCCATGCTCGAGGAGTTCCTCGAGCACGAAGCGAACGTCGCGAAGCGGGGGGGCATAAGGCGTCATCGGAGGACCTCGAAAAGAAAACACTCCGGCGAGCCTAGATTCACGACGCCTCATACACCATTAGCCGTAGGTCGGGCCCCGCCGACAGCGCCGTCCACGCCCCCTTCACCGTCGGCGCTTTTGCAGCAACACGACATCATCGGCCGGGAATTCCACCCGCAGCTGCCAGCGCTCGGCGAGCCAGTGAAAGCTCGCCTCGCCGAAGAAGCAGACATGAGTCGGGTCGAGGATGTAGTGCCAGCCGACGAACGCCTCGGCCGAGCGTACCCGCTTGGTCATCAGCCCCAGCCAACCATCGGGGGCCAGCAGCTCGATCAGGCGCTCGAGCTCGCGACCCGGCGCGAACAGATGCTCGACCACCTCGGTGGCGGTGATGAAGTCGTAGCGCCGCTCGAGCGCTCGTTCATCCGGCGCGTAGAAGGGATCGTAGATCGCCATCGGGTGGCCGGCCTCCTCGAACATCACCGACAGCGTCGGCCCGGGCCCGGCGCCGAAGTCGAGCCCCCGGGCGCCGGGCTCGAGGCGCGCCGTCAATGGCTCGAAGAGCCGCGACAGGAAGCGGCGATAGCCGGCGTCGTCGGATGAGTTCTCGTGACGATCGTAGACCGCCTTCTCAGCGACCGGCCCGAGACGCTGATGCGCCGGCACGAACACCAGCGTGCAGTGCCGACACTGGCGATAGTCGCGCCGCGCATCACGATGGTAGGGAGTGTGGTCGGTGGATGCGCATAGCGGACAGATCGGCATCATCGTATTCTCTGTGGCAGGACTCACTTCAAGGAGGCATGCATGCTGTCAGGTCTCGACCACCTGGTCATCACCGTGACCGATATTTCGCGCGCCGTGGATTTCTACACCCGCGTGCTGGGGCTGGATGTCCGCTACCGAGATCAGGAGCGCGTGGACCTGATGCTCGGCGACATGGCCCTGCGCCTGCACTGGACCACCACCGACATCCAGCCACGCGCCGCCACGCCCACCCCGGGCAGCCTCGACCTATGCCTGCGCAGCCTGTTGCCCCTCGACGAGGTCCTCCAGCACCTGGAGGCGCTCTCCATCGAGGTCGAACTCGGCCCGGTGAGCCGTCAGGGGGCCAACGGCGCCATCGAGTCGCTCTACCTGCGCGACCCCGACGGCAACCTGCTCGAGATCAGCCGACCCAGGCGCTGAGCGTTCCACACGCTGGCATCGCCGACATGGGTCAGTATCATGGAGGCCGATGCTTTCCTCACTGCAAGGACGACCGATGAACGAGCACGACCCCATGCGCCACGACGCCGTGACCAGCGACGAGACCGCGTCTCCCGACACCACCATGGCGATCGTCGTCTATGCCCTGCATCTGGCCGGCGTCGTCACCGGCGGGCTGACCTCGCTGGTCGGCGTGGTGATCGCCTACGTCTATCGTGGCAAGGGGCCGGCCTGGCTCGACGAGCACTATCGCTACCAGATCCGTACCTTCTGGATCGGTCTGCTCTACTTCGCCCTCTCCGGCCTGCTGACCTTCGTGATCATCGGCTTTCTGACCTGGTTGCTGAGCGTGATCTGGCTGGTCATCCGCTGCGTCAAGGGCTTCAAGGGGCTTCAGGAGCAACGCTCGCCGGACAACGCCGACACCTGGCTGATCTGACCCATGGCCGAGACGCAAGAGACCCAGGGACACCTGCAGGCCCGGCTGATCTCGGGCCTGTGGCGGACCCTCGCCAACTGGCGCCCCGCCGCCTTGTGGCGCCTGTCGCGCCTGGTCGGCCCACTGGTTCAGGTCGGCAGCCGACGGGAGCGCCGGGTGACGCGCATCAACCTGGCGCAGGCCTATGCCGAGCGGCCCGCAGCCGAGCGCCGTCGCCTGGCTCGTCACAGCCTGGTACACTCCAGCGCCACCATGCTCGAACTGGGCCAGGCCTGGATGGGCGAGCCGCACGACCTCGAGGCCAGCATCCTCGAGGTGCAGGGCCGCGAGCTGCTCGACGAGGCCCGCGCCGAGGGCCGCGGCGTGATCGTGCTGGCCCCCCATTTCGGTAACTGGGAGGTGCTCAACTTCTGGCTGTCGGGGCACTTCCCCTTCACTGCCATGTACGAGCCGCCCAAGCTCGCCCCGCTCGACCCGGTCATTCGTCATGGCCGCGAACGACGTGGGGCCCAGCTGGTTCCCACCAACCCGCGCGGCGTGGCGGCCTTGCTCAAGGCGCTCAAGCGTGGCGAGACGGTGGGCATCCTGCCGGACCAGGTCCCCAGCTGGGGCAGCGGAGTGTTCGCGCCCTTCTTCGGCCGACCGGCCTACACCGCGACCCTGCTGCCCAAGCTGGTGGCTCGCACCGAGGCCCGAGTGGTCACCGGCGTGGCACGGCGCCTGCCTGGCAGGGGCTTCGCGCTGCACTTCCTGGCCGCCGACGCGCGCGTCTATGCCAACGACGAGTCCACCTCGGCCGCCGGGGTGAACGCCTGCGTAGAGGCCGCCATCGCCCTGGACCCGGCTCAGTATCAGTGGGAATACAAGCGCTACGGCAAGATCCCCGAGAAGCTCGAGGGCCGACCGGACTGGAAGCGCTATCGCCTATACTGAGCGCCCTGCATACCGGGTCGAAGGAACCATACCGGCGAGACGCTGACCAACTTCCCGAACAACACGCATCCAAGAGGCCCGTTCGTATCGACCACGACGCACGGACAGATCACCACCATAGCAACGCCATATCCCCCTGGACCGGCTCGCGCAGGGAACGCCGGCGGGATCCCGAGGAGAGTCACCCTATGACATCGCTGTTCCGTTTCCTGGCATTCTCGCTGGGCGCGACGCTGGCCATGGAGGCCGGTGCCACCCCCACGACCGAGGGAGCCTTGTTCGACACCATCACCGAGCGTGCCGAGCGCCTGGCCGGAGAGGCCTATGTCGCCCCGTCCGGCGAGCTGCCCTCGGCACTCTCCGAGCTCGACTACGACGCCTATCGCCAGATCCGCTTTCGCCCCGAGCAGGCCCTGTGGCACGACAGCGACGGGCTGTTCGAGGTCCAGCTGTTTCATCCCGGCTTCCTCTACGATCACCCGGTCGACCTCAACCTCGTCACGCCCGAAGGCGATGTACGTCACCTGCCCTTCGACCCGTCGCGGTTCCGCTACGACGGCAATGCCGCCGAGCTTGCCGATCTCGACCTCGACGACCTGGGTTATGCCGGTTTTCGCCTTCACTATCCGCTGAACAGCGGCGACTACCATGACGAGTTCATGGTCTTCCTCGGCGCCTCCTATTTCCGACTGATCGGCAGAGACCAGGGCTACGGGCTATCGAGCCGCGGCCTGGCCATCGATACCGCGTCCCCCCAAGGCGAAGAGTTCCCGGCCTTCCGGGAGTTCTGGCTGGCCGAACCCGGCCCCGACGCCACCCGCATGACCGTCTATGCCCTGCTCGACAGCCCCTCCGTCACCGGCGCCTATCGCTTCGATATCGCCCCCGGGAGCCAGACCGTGGTCGACACCGAGGCCCGTCTGTTCGCCCGCGAGGACGTCGCCAAGCTAGGGGTCGCCCCGCTGACCAGCATGTTCATGCATGGCGGCATCGCCAGCCATCCGGCCGACGACTACCGGCTGCGGGTCCATGACTCCAGCGGCCTGGCACTGCAGACCGGCGATGGCGAGCGCATCTGGCGCCCCTTGAGCAACCCCCAGAAGCTCCACCTGTCGAACCTTCAGGACACCTCCCCGAAGGGCTTCGGCCTGGTCCAGCGGCCGCGCCATTTCGAGGGCTACCTGGACGCCGAGGCGCGTTACGAGAATCGCCCCAGCGAATGGGTGACGCCACTCGGCGACTGGGGCCCGGGGAGTGTCGAGCTGGTCGAGATTCCCTCCGACAGCGAGGCCAACGACAACATCACCGCCTACTGGATCCCCGAGCAGCCGCTGAAGGCCGGGCAGTCGCGCACCTTCCGCTATCGGCTGCGCACCTTCGGTGCCACTCCGCCAGATCAGCAGCTCGCCCACGTCATCCGCTCCCGTCAGGGCTGGGGAGCGACCCCGGGGCAGAGCGATCCGCCGCCCGCCAGCCAGCGCGTCTTCATCGTCGACTTCCAGGGCCCCTCCCTCGACGGGCTCGCCGCCGACCAGCCATTGAACGCCCGGCTGACGACCTCCCACGGCGAGATCCTCGAGCCACGCGTGCAGCGCCTGCCCGACGGCGACACCTGGCGCGCCAGCTTCCACCTCGCCCCGGAGGAGGGCACACCGGCCGACATGCGTCTGGCCCTCACCCTGCATGGCGAACCGCTGACCGAAACCTGGAACTATGTCTGGTACCCCGATGAGCGCCGTTGATCCCCAACACCCCGTGGCCCTCGTTCCCTGGCGGCGTACGCGTCGTGTGGTCTTCGCCCTGCTGGTCGCCGCCACGACCGCCCTGGGTATGTGGACCATGTTCCGTATCCTCCACGTCGGCGGCCTGACGCCCCTCGAGCTGCTGGTCCTGGCGCTGTTCAGCGTGACCTTCGGCTGGATCGCCATCGCCTTCTGGAGCGGCGTGATCGGTTTCACCCTGAACCTTGCCGGCCGCGATCCCCTGAGCCTGGCCAGGCTCTCGGCGCCGGCGCCCCAGGGCGACGCCCCGTCGCACACCGCCCTGGTGATGCCCATCCACAATGAAGACGTCGAGCGCGTCGCCGCCGGCCTGGAGGCGACCTGCCGCGATCTTCCACCGGTCAGCGAGCGTCGCCGGATCGAGGCCTTCGTGCTCAGCGACAGCAACGACGCGGCCACCGTGGATCACGAGAAGGCCGTCATGGCGGCGCTCCAGCAGCGCCTGGCCGATCGCTGCCGCCTCCACTACCGGCACCGCGACAGCAACGCCGGGCGCAAGGCCGGCAACCTCGGCGATTTCTGCCAGCGCTGGGGGCGCCACTACGACTTCATGCTGGTACTCGACGCCGACAGCATCATGAGCGGCGACACCATCCACGCCCTGATCGCGGAGATGGAGGCCAACCCGCGCCTCGGCCTGATGCAGACGGTGCCGATCCCGATTCGCCAGGACAGCCTGTTCGGCCGCGCCAACCAGTTCGCGGCAGCGGTCTACTCGCCGATGCTGGCCACCGGACTCAGCTTCTGGCAGTCCGACGCCGCCAACTACTTCGGCCACAACGCCATCCTGCGCGTCGAGGCCTTCACCCAGCATGCCGGCCTGCCCGAGCTACCCGGCCGGCCGCCGCTGGGCGGCGACATCCTCAGCCACGACTTCGTCGAGGCGGCGCTGCTGCGCCGCGCGGGCTGGGAGGTGCGCATGCGTACCGATCTCGGCGGCAGCTTCGAGGAGATGCCGAGCCAGATCCTCGACTACGCCAAGCGCGACCGGCGCTGGGTCCAGGGCAACCTGCAGCACCTGCGCCTGCTCAGCGGGCGTGGCCTGCACATGCTCAGCCGCGTGCATTTCCTGTGCGGCGCGCTGGCCTACCTGTCGTCGTTGATCTGGCTGGGGATCCTGGTGGTCAGCACCCTCGACGCCCTGCTGCGTGCCGTGATCGAACCCAACTTCTTCACCTCCAACGCCCAGTTGTTCCCCGACTGGCCGATCGCCCCACCCAACCTGATCATGCCGCTACTCGGCGGCACCCTGGCGATGCTGTTGATGCCCAAGGTGCTGGGCGTCTGCCTGGCCCTGCGCCAATCGCCTGCCCGCCACGGCGGTCGCGCCCGGCTGGCAACAAGCGCCGTGGTCGAGGCGCTGTTCGCGATGCTGATCGCCCCGCTGATGATGGTCTTCCACAGCCGCTTCGTGATCGAGGTGCTCAGCGGGCGCACCGTGTCCTGGGACCCTCAGTCCCGCGAGGGGCGTGCCCTGCCCTGGCGCGAGGCCCTGCGCCATACCTGGCCGGGCACCCTGGTCGGCATCCTCTGGGCTGGCCTCACCGCGTGGTATACGCTGACCTTCTTCTGGTGGCTGACCCCGGTCTGGTTCGGGCTGATGCTGGCCGCCCCACTGGTGCGCTGGAGCAGCAGCCTGACCCTCGGCCGGCGCCTGCGCCGCCGCGGCCTGCTGCTGGTGCCCAGCGAAACGACGCCGCCACCGGTGCTGCGCGACGCGGTGTCGCCGCTACCGGTCGAGGCCGGCGCCCTTCCCGAAACACCGCCGGTGGAGCGCCCCTGCGACATGCCGACCCAGTCCTTCGGCCGGGACTGGGCTCGGCCGCCTGAAACCGAAGGACACACCGCCCCGGGGGAATGATCCCGGGGTGTTCATCCTCCCTCTAGCTGCTAGACTGATTCGACTCGCTTGACGGGGTGCCGGTGGAACCGGCTGAGATGACGCAGGTTCGCGAATACGCAAGAGAGGCCGACAGGCCTTGCGCGAACCCAGCGTCGATCCCGTGGAACCTGATCCGGGTGGATGTGGCACAGGCCGCATGTGAACCGGCGTAGGGAATCAGGCGCAGGACCCGGCACGCTCATCATCCACGCCGGCCCGCCCCGCTTCCGCTACGCCCGCTCTCCGGATCCCGACCGCATCGGAGGCAAGATGGGCTACCGCTTCAAGGATTTGATCGCCGCCTGCCAGGACGACTGGCGCGCCTACATCGAGCACGACTTCGTACGCACCCTGGGTGCCGGCACGCTCGAGGCGGGGGCGTTCCGCCACTATCTGCAGCAGGACTACCTGTTCCTGATCCACTTCTCTCGTGCCTACGCCCTGGCCGCCTACAAGAGCCGTAACCTGGCCGAGCTGCGCCAGGCCTTCGACGGCCTGAAGACCATCCTCGATGTGGAGCTCGACCTGCACGTCGGCTTCTGCCGCGACTGGGGCATCTCGCAAGACGACCTGGCTCACCTGCCCGAGGCCCGCGCGACCATGGCCTACACCCGCTACGTGTTGGACGCCGGCAACCGCGGCGACCTGCTCGACCTGCACGTGGCGTTGGCGCCTTGCCTGGTCGGCTACGGCGAGATCGCCAATTGGCTGAATGCCCAGCCCTCCACGCTGCGGGGCGAAGCCAACCCCTTCGATGCCTGGATCGCCATGTACGAGAGCGACGACTTCCAGGCGGCCATGGCCGCCGAGATCGACTGGCTCGACGGGCGCCTCGAAGAGGTGACGGACGCACGCTTCGCCGAACTGGCGGAGACCTTCGGCAACGCCACGCGCCTGGAGATCGACTTCTGGCAGATGGGGCTCGACCGTGCGGACTGACCCGCTGAGCTGTTGCCTGCCTTAGAGACAGGCTCCGCCGGGGAAGGCCTTCGAGGAGGCGCTGTCAAACCTTCCCGGTACGCTACCGACGCCATCCGTGGCGTAGGATCTCCTCTTCCGCCCGCCCCGGCTCGGCCGTGAGCCTGCGGTAGGCAAGAGGATGCCATAACCCGCCCGCCACGACGGCGGGCGACACCACGCTTGACGGGGTGCCGTTGAAGACGGCTGAGATCATGCGGCGCAAGCGCCGAAGCATGGGTCCCGTTGAACCTGAACTGGCTAGGACCAGCGTAGGGATCAAGCGACATGCCGCCGGTGCCATCGCACCGGTCGCCCCTGTCCTTCCCGGCTGTCCTCCCTGCACAACACCACCAATCCTAGGGAGAACACGACATGAGCAAGACCACCCACTTCCTCAACGAAAGCGCCCGCGTCGACGAGGCCGCCATCCAGGCCCTGCCCGGCTCGCGCAAGATATTCGTGGAAGGCTCACGCCCGGATATCCGCGTGCCCTTCCGCGAGATCGCCCTGTCACCGACCCACACCTCCGGTGTCGATGAGGAAAATCCGCCCTTGCTGGTCTATGACACTTCCGGGCCCTACACCGACCCGGACACCGCCGTCGACCTGCGTCGCGGGCTCCCCGAACTGCGGCGCGCCTGGATCGAGGCTCGCGACGACACCGAATGGCTCGACGGACCGACCTCCGACTATGGCCGCCGCCGGGCCAACGACCCTATGCTCGCGCCGCTGCGTTTCGAGCTGACCCGCACGCCCCGCCGCGCCAAGCAGGGGCATAACGTCACCCAGCTCCACTATGCCCGCCAGGGCATCGTCACCCCGGAGATGGAGTTCATCGCCATTCGCGAGAACCAGCGCCGTCAGGCGCTCTCCACCCAGTATTCGGGCAGCGAGGAGGTCGAGCGCATCCTCGGCCACCAGCACCCGGGCCAGGGCTTCGGCGCGCGACTGCCGGAGGAGATCACGCCCGAGTTCGTACGCGACGAGGTGGCCGCCGGCCGGGCCATCATTCCCAACAACATCAACCACCCGGAATCCGAGCCGATGATCATCGGACGCAACTTCCTGGTGAAGATCAACGGCAACCTGGGCAACTCGGCGGTGACCTCCTCCATCGAGGACGAGGTCGACAAGATGACCTGGGGCATCCGCTGGGGCTCGGACACCGTCATGGATCTCTCCACCGGCCAGAACATCCACGAGACCCGGGAATGGATCATCCGCAACGCCCCGGTGCCGATCGGCACGGTGCCGATCTACCAGGCACTGGAGAAGGTCAAGGGGGTAGCCGAGGACCTGACCTGGGAGGTATTCCGCGACACCCTGATCGAGCAGGCCGAGCAGGGCGTGGACTACTTCACCATCCACGCCGGCGTGCTGCTTCGCTACGTCCCCCTGACCGCCCGTCGCACCACCGGCATCGTCTCCCGGGGCGGCTCGATCATGGCCAAGTGGTGCCTCTTCCATCACCAGGAAAGCTTCCTCTACACCCACTTCGAGGATATCTGCGAGATCTGCAAGCGCTACGATGTCGCCTTCTCCCTGGGTGACGGCCTGCGCCCCGGCTCGGTGGCCGATGCCAACGACGAGGCCCAGTTCGCCGAGCTCGAGACCCTCGGCGAGCTGACCAAGATCGCCTGGAAGCACGACGTCCAGGTGATGATCGAGGGCCCCGGCCACGTGCCCATGCACCTGATCAAGGAGAACATGGACAAGCAGCTCGAAGAGTGCGACGAGGCGCCGTTCTATACCCTGGGGCCGCTGACCACCGATATCGCGCCGGGCTACGATCACATCACCTCGGGCATCGGTGCTGCCATGATCGGCTGGTACGGCTGCGCCATGCTCTGCTACGTGACCCCCAAGGAGCACTTGGGGCTGCCCAACAAGGACGACGTCAAGACCGGCATCATCACCTACAAGATCGCCGCCCATGCCGCCGACCTGGCCAAGGGGCACCCCGCCGCCCAGCGCCGCGACAACGCCCTGTCCAAGGCGCGCTTCGAGTTCCGCTGGGAAGACCAGTTCAACCTCGGCCTCGACCCGGACACCGCCCGGGAGTTCCACGACGAGACCCTGCCCAAGGACTCGGCCAAGGTCGCCCACTTCTGCTCGATGTGCGGGCCCAAGTTCTGTTCGATGAAGATCAGCCAGGAAGTGCGTGACTACGCCAGGGACAACGGCCTCGACGGCGAGCGTGCGGCGGTGGAGCGGGGCATGGCCGAGCAGGCCGAGAAGTTCCGCGAGCAGGGCGCCGAGCTGTACAAGGAGGTCTGACCTTGCGCCCGTGACGCTAAAACGCCGCGCCGGCCCATCGCCGACGCGGCGTTTTTATCTCGTCGCGACGTGCTCAGCCGCCGGCGGACGAGGCGGCGTCGAACGTCTCGTTTTCCTTCGCCGGCGTCTCGCCGCCGGGCTTGAAGCCGAGCAGCCGCAAGGCATTGAGCGTGACCAGCACGGTCGCACCGGTGTCGGCCAGGATGGCCAGCCACAGACCGGTGATGCCCAGCACGGTGGTCACCAGGAATATCCCCTTCAGCCCCAGGGCGATGGCGATGTTCTGGTGGATATTGGTCATGGTCGCGCGGGCCAGGCGGATCATCGACGCGACATCGGCGACCCTATTGCGCAGCAGGGCGCCGTCGGCGGTCTCCAGCGCCACGTCGGTGCCCGACCCCATGGCCACTCCCACCTGGGCACTGGCGAGGGCCGGGGCATCGTTGATGCCGTCGCCGATCATCATCACCCGTTCACCGGCGGCCAGCTCGCGGATCGCCGCGACCTTGTCCTCAGGCAGCAGTTCGGCGCGTCGTTCGAGCCCGATACGCGAGGCGATGGCCGTGGCCGTGCGCTCGTTGTCGCCGGTGAGCATCACCGCGCGCACGCCCAGCGACGACAGTGCCTGCACGCCGTCGGCCGCGTCACCGCGCGGCTCGTCACGCATGGCGATCGCCCCCAGCACGACACCGGCCTCGACCGCCACGATCACCGTCTTGCCTTCGGCCTCGAGCGCCTCGATGCGCGTGGACAGCGTCTCGGGGAGCGACCATCGCTCGGCCGCGTAACGCGGCGCGCCGACGAAGGCCGGATGACCATCGCGCCGGGCCTCGACGCCTCGCCCCGGTACCGCCCGACCCTCGACGACCGCCGAGGGCGTCAGCCCAAGCGCGCGAGCATGCTCGAGCACCGCCATGGCCAACGGATGACTGGCATCCTGTTCGAGGCTCGCCGCCAGCGTCAGCACACCCTCGGCCGACTGCGCCTCGTCCGTCGGCACCACATCGGTCACCCGCGGCCGACCTTCGGTCAACGTACCGGTCTTGTCGAAGCCAACCACTTCGGTGCGGGCGGCGGCTTCCATCACCGCGCCGCCCTTGAGCAGCAGCCCGTGCCGGGCGCCGGTGGACAGCGACGAGGCGATCGACGCCGGCACCGAGATCACCAACGCACAGGGGCAGCCGATCAGCAGCAACGCCAGGGCACGGTAGACCCATTCGCCCCAGGCACCACCCAGGAGCAGCGGCGGCACCACCGCCACCAGTACCGCCAGGCCGACCACCACCGGCATGTAGACGCGGCTGAAGCGATCGATGAAACGTTCGGTGGGCGCCCTCGCCTCCTGGGCCTCTTCCACCAGACGGATGATGCGGGCGATGGTGTTGTCTTCGGGCGGCCGCGTCACGCGCAGACGCAGCACCCCATCCTGGTTGATCGAGCCGGCGAAGACCTCGTCCTGCTCGCCCCTGGCTCGGGGTATCGACTCGCCGGTCACCGGCGACTCGTCGACCGCCGAGCGCCCCTCGAGGATCGTACCGTCGGCGGGGATCCGGTCACCGGGGCGTACCACCACCCGCTGACCGACCACCAGCTCGGCCGCATCCACCGTGCGTGTCTCCCCCGGGGCCACCTCGAGTCGCGCCTCGCGAGGCACCAGGTCGGCCAGGGCACGAATGCCCGAGCGCGCCCTGTCGGCGGCCACGCCCTCGAGGATCTCGCCGATCGAGAACAGCAGTACCACCATCGCCGCCTCCTCGGCGGCGCCGATGATCAGCGCGCCTCCGGCGGCGAGGGTCATCAGCATCTCGATGGTGAACGGCATGCCGACCCGTGCCGCGGTCATCGCCCGCCGCGCGATCGGGACCAACCCGACCAGGCAGGCCGCGAAGAAGGCCCAGTGGGCCACCGCTTCCCCGAGCGTGAAACGCAGCAGCATGGCGACGGCAAGCGCCGCACCGGTCGCCAGCACCAGGCGCCCCTTGCCGGTGGCATACCAGCGCCGGCGCTGGCCCTCGCTACCGGGTGCAGAGACACCGCCCGAGCCAGCCTCGCGCGGTGCGGCCTCATAGCCCAGCCCGCATACCGTGGCGGTCACCGTCTGCGGCGTTGTCTTGGCCTCGTCCAGCGTGAGGGTCAGCGTCTCGTTCATCACCGAGACACGAATGTCATCGACGCCGGGGAGCTTCTCCAAAGCAGCGCGGATGGTCGCGGCACAGCTCGGGCAGTCCATGCCACCCACGCTCCATGTCAATGACGCCCCGGCCGCCTGGGGGTCATGTTGCGTCGCCGCGTCATCGGCGGCGTCACACGACCCGGCACAGCAACTGTCCGCGCTCTCTTCGCTCCCCTCGGGTGCCTCCTGCGATGGGCGGCGCTGTATCCCGTAGCCCAGGCGCTCGACCAACGACTCGACGGCCTCGGGAGCACTTCGGCGGTCATCCAGCGTCAACGCCAGCGAGCCCTGTACGACCGACACCTGGACGTCGTCCACGCCATCGAGGCGCTCCAAGGCACCGCGAATCTTGCCGACGCAGCTCGGGCAATCCATGCCCTCCACCCGCCAGTAATGCCACTGCGGCTGCGTTGCCGCGACGTCATGCGCCATGCTGGTCTCCTGCGAAGTCCCGAAAGCGTGTCATCTGATCGCAGGTTAATGCCTATAGGCACTATAGACTCAAGGAAGGATCACGCGGTCGCCGATGAACCGCGACGCCCCCGCGGGATGGCGAGGGCGTCGCGGGATAGATGCCCGACATAGGTGCCAAGGCGCCTAGAAGTGGTAGGTCGCCCCCAGGCTGATGGCATCGAAGTCGTAGCGGGACTCGTCGAGATAGCGCATGTAATCGGCGTCTAGCGAGAGGTTCGGCATCAACCCATAGCTGGCCCCGCCACCGTAGGACACATCGCTCTCGGCGTCCGCCCCGTCGAATTCGACCTCGGTGGCGCCTAGCAACGCGTAGAGCTTGAGGCGTGGAGTGAGTGGCAGCATGCCCTTGGCATAGCCACCGGCCAGGTAGTCCAGGTCCAGGGGCCCGTCGGAGCCACCGGTGCCCAGATGCCCCTCCAGGGCGAAGTAGTCGTTAAAGGCGACACCGGCACGCAGGCGCAGCCCGGTGCTGTCCCGTTCGTCGGCTCGCCCCTTCGGATCGAGCTCCCAGAACAAGGCATCGGCACCGACATAGGGGCTTGGTTGACCGGTCGTGGGGCTCTGGGCATGAGCCTGAGGAACGGCCGCCAGGCAGGCCGCGACGACGGGAACGAACAAGGTCTTCATGAGGCGTCTCCCATTAAGAAACAATGTTTCCCTGCAGCCTCTCTAGTGTGGAACAAGGCGCGCTCCTGCGCCATGTTTCACACGGCGCCATGCCATGAGTTCGAGCGATGCCCTGCCACTGGTCTGGAGGCGTGATAGGGAATATCCTCTTCTTCACGTGCAGGCTGTGCCGCCTCCCGGGCACCCTGCACCCCCTAACATGGAGACAGCAATGGCCGGTTTACTGCCCGACGTCGACCCCGACGGACTGCTCGAGTATTCGGTGGTCTACACGGATCGCTCCCTCAATCACATGTCGCAGTGCTTCCAGCAGGTGATGCGCGATATCTCCGCCTCGCTGAAGCGCGTCTATCGCGCCCATTCGGCGATCATCGTCCCCGGCAGCGGTACCTTCGGCATGGAGGCAGTGGCTCGCCAGTTCGCCACCGACCGACGCTGCCTGGTGATCCGCAACGGCTGGTTCAGCTATCGCTGGAGCCAGATCCTGGAGCGCGGCCAGATCCCCTCGGATCTCTATATCCGCAAGGCCCAGCGCCTCGATGGCGATGATCCGTCGTCGCCCTTCTCGCCGCCGCCCATCGAGGAAGTGCTGGAGACGATCCAGGACCAGCAGCCCGACCTGATTTTCATGCCCCACGTGGAAACCGCCTCCGGCATCAAGCTGCCCGACGACTACATTCGACGCCTCTCCGCGGCCATCCACGACCAGAACGGCCTGCTGGTGCTCGACTGCATCGCCTCCGGCAGCGACTGGGTGGACATGCAGGATACCGGCGTCGATATCCTGATCAGCGCGCCGCAGAAGGGCTGGAGCGGCTCGCCCTGCTGCGCCATGGTGATGATGTCGCGGCTGGCCCGGGAGATCATCGAGGAGACCGAGAGCTCCAGCTTCGCCTGCGACCTCAAGAAGTGGCTGTCGATCATGGAGACCTACGAGGGCGGTGGCCACGCCTACCACGCCACCCTGCCCACCGACGGCCTGCGCACCCTGCGTGATGTCATCCTCGAGGCCGAACAATACGGCCTCGACACGCTGCAGACCGAGCAGCTCGAGCTCGGCCGTCGGGTACGCGAGCGGCTCGCCGAACGCGGCTATCGAAGCGTCGCCGCCCCGGGCTTCGAGGCCCCCGGCGTGGTGGTCAGCTATACCCGGGATGCCGAGCTCGGCGCCAAGTTCGCCGCCCACGGTCTACAGGTGGCCACCGGTGTGCCGCTGATGTGCAACGAGGGCGAGGAGTTCCGCACCTTCCGCATCGGCCTGTTCGGCTTCGACAAGCTGCATGACATCGAGCGCACCCTGACGAGCCTCGATCAGGCGCTGACCCGCATCGAGAGCGCCGATGAATAACGGCTGATCGAACTATGGCGCCACGACAAACCAACAGGGCGGCCCTTCGCGGGCCGCCCTGTTGGTTTGAGTGCATCGGTGTTGAGTGTATCGGAGGCGAGTGCGTCGATATGGACGCTCGCGAGATCAGCCACCGATCAGCGACAGGATGATCCGCTCGCCATAGCCCCACAGCAGCACGGTGATGCCCAGCAGCACTTCCAGCAACAGCACACCGACGGCCAGGGTCACGCTTGAGACGATGAAGCCCTCTTCGTTGTCGATCCCCAGGAAGGACGGGATGCCGAGATAGAGCAGGTAGGCCGTATAGCAGAGCCCGATGACACCGGCGAGCAGGCACAGCCAGATCAACGGATAGACCGCCACGACGCCACTGAGGAACATCGGCGTCGCCACATAGCCCGCAAACACGATGCACTGGCTCTGGCTCGGCGGCCGGGTGTAGCGCTTGGCCATGTAGCGAATGACCTTGCCCACCGCATAGACCGCCGCCAGGATCACCAGATAGAAGACGACCCCGGCGCCGAGGGCGTCCAGGTAACCGAGCTGGATCGTCGTTCCTCCACCGAGGCTCCACCCCACTTGGGTGGTGCCGATGTAGGAACAGATCACGGGGATGGCTGCCAACAGCAGCACGTGGTGTTCGTAGAGGTGGGTGAGCGTCTCGCGCTCTTCCTTGATCTGCTGCCACTCGCGCTTCGGATGGGCGAGGATGCCCCAGGCATGTGTCAACATGGCATTCCCTCCTGCCGGGGACGGACCAGGCTGGCCCGCCACAAAGTGTCTCTGCACCGACAAGTATAGACAGAGATCGGGGAGATCTTCCGCCAACGGTAACGCGTTCAGCCCACGGCAGCGATCAACGGTGTGCTCGGCAGCAGGCTCGACTCCACCGACATCATCACGCTCAGCGCGGTGATGGTGAGGATCGAGAAACCGAACACTCGCTTCGCCCAACGCTCCGCGTTGTCGGTCCAGTAGCCCTGCATGGCCAGGTACAGCCAGTAGACGCCCATCACCAGCGCCACGGCGAAGTAACCTGGCCCTGCATAGCCTGCCACACTCAGCGCCAGGGAGGCGAAGAGGAAGGCCACGACATAGCCGAGGATATAGTGTTTGGCCGTGGTGATACCGCGCACCACGGGGAGCACGGGAATCCGCGCCGCCTCGTAGTCCTTGAAGCGGAAGATGGCGATGGCATAGGAATGCGGCATCTGCCACAGGCAGAAGATCACCAGCAGCGTCAACGCACCGACATCGAACTGGCCGGTCACCGCGCAGTAGCCCACCACCGGCGGCATCGCCCCGGAGAGGCTGCCCACCAGGGTGCCGTACTCGGAGCGACGCTTCAGCCACAGGCTGTAGGCGCCGACATAGATGGCGAAACCGAAGGCCGCCAGGCCCACGGTCACGGCGTTGGTGAACGCCACCAGCAGGGCGAAGCCGGCGACCCCGAGCAGGGTCGCGAAGCGCAGCGTCGCCGCCACCGACAGCCGCCCCTGCACCAGGGGCCGGCTGCGAGTACGCTCCATCACCGCATCGATATCACGATCGATGACGTTGTTGTAGGCGCACCCGGAGGCGATCACCAGCGACAATCCGACCAGCGTGGCCAGCAGCAGCCAGGGATCGACCTGGCCCTGGGCGGCCAGGAAGAAGCCGCCCAGCACCGAGATGGCATTGCCACCGATGATCCCTGGCTTGGTCAGCGCCAGGTAGTCCCGGCGCCGCGAGGAGGTCACCATCACCCGATCATCATGTTCAGGTGGAGGTTGTGCATGATCCATAGTGAACCTCCAATGACCAGGACCAGGATCGCCACGGTGAAGACGAAGGAGGTGACGTTCCAGCCCTCGTCCGTCTTGGTGCTCATGTGCATGAACAGGATCAGCTGCACGAGCACCTGGGCCACGGCGGTGGCCACGATGATCAACAGTGTCACCGCGGTCGAGAACGAGCCGGTCATCACCACCCCGAACGGGATGATGGTCAGCACGATGGACAGGATCAGGCCGATCACATAGGACTTGACGCTGCCGTGGCTGTGCTCGGCATGAGAGGCATGTCCGCTCATATCACAGGACTCCCATCAGGTAGACGAAGGAGAAGACGCAGATCCAGACGATATCCAGGAAGTGCCAGAACAGGCTCAGGCACATGATCCGCGGACGCGTCATGTCGGTCAGGCCCTTCGTCTGCACCTGGATCAGCATCACCAGGATCCAGATCAGGCCGAAGATCACGTGCAGGCCGTGGGTACCGACCAGCGTGAAGAAGGCCGACAGGAAGGCACTGCGATCCGGACCGTAACCGAGGTGGATCAGGTGGTTGAACTCGTAGGCTTCCAGGCCGATGAAGCCGGCACCGAGCAGGAAGGTCACACCCAGCCAGGTCTTCACCTGGGCCACCCGGTCGGCATTCATCGCCAACACCGCCATGCCGTAGGTGAAACTACTCACCAGCAGCAGGAAGGTGCTGATCAGGATCAACGGCAGCTCGAAGATCTCCGCCCCGGTCGGCCCATCGGCCGTGCCCCGGAGGAGCACGGCGTAGGTGGCGAACAGTGACCCGAAGATCACCAGGTCGCTCATCAGGTAGACCCAGAAACCGAACAGCTTGGTGCCGGAGGTATCGTGGTGATCATGCTCGTGGGCATGATCATCCTGGTTGCTCAGGGTATCCGTAGACATTTATGCCTGCCCCCCTGCCTGGGTTGCATGGGTTGAAGACGAGGCGTCAGCTTCGACGCGCCGGCGATGCTCGCTCTCGATGCGTTCGACCTCGGCGGCGGGCACGTAATAGTCGACGTCCTCGCGGAAGATCCGCGCCATGAAGACGGCGAACATGCCGATGCCACCGACGATGGCGAGCCACCAGATGTGCCAGACCAGGGCGAAGCCGAACACGGTGGAGAGACCACCCAGGACCGGGCCTTCCCAAGTGTTCTTGGGCATGTGGATGTCCTGGTACGGCGCCTCGGACAGCGGCGCTACGCCACCATTGCGCTCCTTCATGCGCCAGAAGTCATCGACGCCTTCCACCTCGGGCAGGTGCGCGAAGTTGTAGAACGGCGCCGGAGAAGACGTGGCCCACTCCAGGGTGCGCGCGCCCCAGGGATCGCCGGTAACGTCCTGGTTCTGCTTGCGGTCACGGATGCTGACGTAGAACTGGATCAGGGTGCAGGCGATGCCGGCGGCGATGATTACGGCGCCCACCCAGGCGACGATCATCAGCGGCTGCCAGTCACCATTCTCATAGGACTGCATGCGACGCACGGCACCGAAGAAGCTCAGCACGTACAGCGGCGTGAAGGCCACGTAGAAACCGATCAGCCAGCACCAGAAGGAACGCTTGCCCCACTTCTCATTGAGGGTGAAGCCGAAGGCCTTCGGGAACCAGAAGGTCAGGCCCGCCAGCATGCCGAACACCACGCCGCCGATGATGACGTTGTGGAAGTGGGCGATCACGAACAGGCTGTTGTGCAGCACGAAGTTGGCCGCCGGGATCGACAGCATCACACCCGTCATACCACCCAGGGAGAAGGTGATGATGAAGCCCAGGGTCCACAGCACCGGCGAGGTGAACTCGAGGCGACCGCGGTACATGGTGAACAGCCAGTTGAAGATCTTCACCCCGGTGGGGATGGCGATGATCATCGTCATGATGCCGAAGAAGGCATTGACGTTGGCGCCCGCGCCCATGGTGAAGAAGTGGTGCAGCCAGACGATGAACGACAGGATGGTGATGGCGATGGTCGCCCATACCATGGTGCCGTAACCGAACAGGCGCTTGCGTGCGAAGGTCGAGATGACCTCGGAGAACACACCGAAGGCCGGCAGGATGAGAATGTACACCTCAGGATGGCCCCAGGCCCAGATGAGGTTGACGTACATCATCATGTTGCCACCGAGATCGGTGGTAAAGAAGTTCATGCCCAGGTAGCGATCCAGGGTCAGCAACGCGATGGTCGCGGTCAGGATCGGGAACGAGGCGATGATCAGGACGTTCGCGCACAGCGAGGTCCAGGTGAAGATGGGCATGCGGAACATGCTCATGCCCTTGGTGCGCATCTTGATGATGGTGACGAAGAAGTTGATACCGGTCAGGGTCGTGCCGATCCCCGATATCTGCAACGCCCATATCCAGTAATCCACCCCGACCCCGGGACTGTACTCCTTACCCGATAATGGGGCGTAGGCCAACCAGCCGGTCTTGGCGAACTCGCCGGCGAACAGCGACACGTTGACCAGGATCACGCCCGCCGCGAACAGCCAGAAGCTCAGGTTATTCAGGAACGGGAAGGCCACGTCGCGCGCACCGATCTGCAGCGGCACCACCAGGTTCATCAGGCCGATGACCATGGGCATGGCGACGAAGAAGATCATGATCACGCCGTGGGCGGTAAAGATCTGGTCATAGTGCGAGGGAGGTAAAAAGCCCTCGGCACCGCCGGACGCCATCATCTGCTGACTGCGCATCATGATGGCATCGGCGAAGCCACGTAGCAGCATCACCAGCGCCACGAGGAAGTACATGATGCCGAGCTTCTTGTGGTCGATGGAGGTGATCCATTCCGTCCACAGATAGCCCCACTTCTTGAAGTAGGTGATGGCGGCCATCAACGCGAGCCCACCGACGACGATACCAGCGATGGTCGTCATGATGATGGGATCGGTCGGGATCGCCTCTAACGTGAGTTTTCCGAACATGATTTACTCCGCTGCCTCCGCGCTCATGGACTCGCCGTGAGACTCGGCCGATTCATCGTGACCGTCGTCACTGTGGGCAGGACCATGGCCACCGTGACCGAAACCTTCGGCATAGCTGTCGGCGTATTCGGCCATGCGCTGTTCATGGTCGCCGCCGGCCTGGAAGCTCTTGATGATGCTCTCGTAGAGAGAAGGGGATACCTCGGAGAAGTACTCGACCTCGTTGTCCACGCTGGGCGCGGCGAGTTCGTCGTACCTTGCCGGGTAGGTCAGGGCCTGGGATGACTCGCGAACCTCGGCCACCCAAGACTCGAAGTCTTCTTCGGTGCCTACATGAGCGTCGAAGGTCATGTCGGCGAAGCCCGCACCGCTGTAGTTGGTCGAGCGACCGGCATACACGCCCGGCTCATCGGCGACCAGGTGCACGTCATTGTCCATGCCGGCCATGGCATAGATCTGACTGCCCAGGCGCGGGATGAAGAAGGCGTTCATGACCGAGCCGGAAGAGACTCGGAAGCGCACCGGAGTATCCTCGGGGAAGGCCAGCTCATTGACGGTGGCAATGCCCTGCTCGGGATAGATGAACAGCCATTTCCAGTCCAGCGACACCGCCTGAATCTCGATGGGCTCCTGCTGCTCCTCGTTCGGCGCGATAGGCTTGTGCGGATCCAGGCTGTGCGAGGTGTACCAGGTCAACGCCGCCAGGAAGACGATGATCACACAGGGGATGAACCACACGACCGCCTCGACCAGGGTCGAATGGTGCCAATCAGGGCGATAGGAGGCTTCGCGGTTGCTGCTGCGATAACGCCAGGCGAAGAGCAGCGTCATCACGATCACGGGGATGACCACGATCTGCATCAGACCGAAGGACGTGAAGATCAGCGTGCGCTGCTCTTCCCCGATCTGGCCCTTGGGGTCCAGCAGCGCCGAGCTGCACCCCGCCAGGACCAGGGGCAACACCGCCAGCAGCAAGACTCCGAGCTTGCGCAGGGGGGGAGTTCGATACATGTTTCGACCTCGTCAGGCTTGGCGACAGGATAAATCCTGCTGAATTGTAGCAAGCACGCTACACAAAGACCGAGACCTGTCCTGCGCCGGTTGACCCATGACCGCAGCAAAGGCTCACCATCGTGGAAAGGACTCGGCTCACTCATGACCAATCCCCTCGCGAACGCCATGATAAGGCGTGCGAGAAAGGGTCCGGCCGCGGGGAACGTATTGTGTAGTAAACGAGGAAAGGAGGAAAGGGACGATTTGCCGCAGGGTGTCGCAGTGGCCGCCCCATGTCAGTCGTCGGCGCGCTGTTCGGCGATCACCTCGTCGACCTCATCGAGCCCCGCGAAGCGCGCCGGACGCAGCAGCCCCTGTTTGCTGGCATCCACCACCAGCAACCGACGCTGGGCGGTGGCGATGGCCGCCTGCTTGGGCGCCACCTCATGGAAGTGGAAACAGCTCAGCCCCTGGCGCTGATCCACGCCGGCCGCGGTCAAGAACGCCTTGTTGATCCCGAAGCCGCGGATCGTCTCGGCCATGTCGTCGCTGGAGAAGGAGCACGACGAGGCGTGATAGATGCCGCCCAGCAGCCATAGCCGCACCCCCGACCGCCGACTGACCGCCTCGGCGATATTGAGCGCATAGGTCACCACCGTCAACGACATATCGTCGGGCAGGCTCAAGGCCAGCGGCGTCAGGGTCGTGCCGCAGTCGATGAACAGCGTATCACCCTCCTCCAGAGTCGCCAGCGCCCGTTCGCAGAGCCGCCACTTGGCATCGGCATTGCGGTCGCGCTGCACCGCCAGGTCGTAGGTCGTCGCATGCCGCGGATCATCGGCGAGCATCAGATAGCCGCCGATCAGCATCAGGGTGCCATCGCTGGCCGCCAGGTCCCGGCGGATGGTCATCGCCGATACCTCGCACAACCCCGCCGCCTCCGACAGGCGCAGGCTGCCGCCCTGCCCCAAGGCGTGTTGCAGACGCATCAGGCGCCCTTCGCTTCGCTCGTTCAACATGGCTCCTCTTGCATGGCGGGAAGCGGCGCGAGCCGCACCTTTACCACTAACGCGCAATCCCACCCCATTGCGGGGTTGCGACAGTAAATGTTATTAAAATAACATTGCTATGTTATTTCAAGAACAGGTACGCCGTTCGCCCTTTTGCTCGCCCGTCGCCACCCAGCCATGATCTTGCGTCGACGCGAGCAACGGCCTTCCGCGTGCCCGGCACCTCACTCGACAACAACACCTAGAGAAGCCGACCCATGCCAATGTCTCTCGCTCCCCCACGCGCCGCCTCTCTCGCCGGCCTGCTGCTGGGCGCCGTTGCCCTGCCCGCCGCCGCTGACGACGCCAGCACCTCCGCCTTCACGCCCCAATGGTCCTTCGCCAACGCCTCGATCAACTACCTCGACTGGTCCGACGGCACCGAACAGCGCACCGCCACCAACGCCGCCAAGGGCGATTTCTTCTACCTCGAGCTCGAGGGCGGCGTCGGCTTCGACTGGGGCGAGTTCTACGGCTTCTACGACTTCGAGAACCCACAGAACGACACCGCCGAGGAAGACGGCCGCGACAACCGGCGCAGCGCCGCCAAGCTCACCTCGCACCTCTATCTCGGCGACACGCCCTTCTCGCTGTACCTGCATGTCTACGATTTTCGCGACTACGGTTACGACAGCGAGGAGCAGGACCGCGTCGCCGGCCTCGGTTATCGCCATACCTTCGCCAATGGCCTGTGGGTCAAGCCGTTCATCGGCAAGGCCTGGGTCGAAAGCGGTGGTGGCGGCTACAGCGGCGAGAATGGCTACATGGCCGGCTGGGTGCTGGGCTACGACTTCCAAGCCTTCGGCGAGGACTTCAGCCTGAGCAACTGGCACGAGCAGACCTTCGCCCGCGACGACGACTACCTCGACGACAACTACGTCAACGGCCCGGCCGGCGAAACGGGCACCAACGGCGCGGTGGGACTATGGTGGCACCCGGCCGATGTGATCACCACCGGCCTTCAATACCGCTACTCGAACAACAAGCTGGGGACCGCCGGCGAATACCAGAACGCGATGATCTACACACTGAAGGTCAACTTCCTGTAACCTGCCGCGCCTCGTGACCCATCGCCGGCCTCGAGGCACGCCGCGTGCGCCTCTGACCCAAACCACAAGGACATCCCCATGACCTTGCTCATGAGCGTGATCGGCATGGCGACGTTGATCGCCATCGCCCTGCTCTTCTCCCGCAACCGCCGGGCCATTCGCCTGCGCACCGTGGGTGGCGCCTTCGCCATCCAGGCCGGCATCGGCGCCTTCGTACTCTACGTGCCGGCCGGTCAGGTGGTCCTCGCCTCCATCTCCGAGACCGTCAGCCAGGTCGTGCAGTACGCCAACGACGGCATCAGCTTCGTGTTCGGCGGCCTGGCCGACCCCGAGGCGGTAGGCTTCGTCTTCGCCGTGAAGGTGCTGCCGGTGATCATCTTCTTCTCCTCGCTGACCGCGGTGCTCTACCACATGGGCATCATGCAGTGGGTGATCCGGCTGCTCGGCGGCGTCCTGCAGAAGGCGCTGGGCACCTCGCGCACCGAATCGCTGTCGGCCACCGCCAACATCTTCGTCGGCCAGACCGAGGCGCCGCTGGTGGTGCGCCCCTTCATCGCGAAGATGACCGAGTCACAACTGTTCGCGGTGATGTGCGGCGGCCTGGCCTCGGTGGCCGGCTCGGTGATGGCCGGCTACGCCGCGCTGGGCATTCCCATGGAGTACCTGGTGGCCGCCTCCTTCATGGCCGCCCCCGGCGGGCTTTTGTTCGCCAAGCTGCTGCTGCCCGAGACCGACACGCCCGAAGACAGCGTCTCCGCCGCCGAGGAGCGCCTCGAGGAAGACGAGGACCGCCCCAGCAACGTGCTGGACGCCGCCGCCTCCGGGGCCAGCTCCGGCCTGATGCTGGCCGCCAACGTCGGCGCCATGCTGCTCGCCTTCATCGGCCTGATCGCCCTGATCAACGGCATCCTCGGCGGCGTCGGCGGCTGGTTCGGCATGGAATCGCTGAGCCTGGAGATGCTGCTCGGCTGGTTGTTCTCGCCGCTGGCCTTCCTGCTCGGCGTACCGTGGAGCGAGGCCACGCTGGCCGGCTCCTTCATCGGCCAGAAGCTGGTGGTCAACGAGTTCGTCGCCTATATCAACCTGGCGCCCTATCTCGACGGCGAACAGGTGGTCGCCGCCACCGGCAAGGTCCTGTCCGACCATTCTGCGGCGATCCTGTCGTTCGCGCTGTGCGGCTTCGCCAACCTCTCCTCGATCGCCATCCTGCTCGGGGGCCTGGGCAGCATCGCCCCCAGCCGGCGCCATGACATCGCCCGCCTGGGCCTAAAGGCCGTGCTCGCGGGGACGCTTTCCAACCTGATGTCCGCTACCCTGGCCGGGTTCTTCATCGCCCTCGGGGCATAAGCCAGCGACGCCGCGGCCCTGCCGGCCGCGGCCTCATCCTTCTCTACAGGACGACACTCCCATGACCAACTCGCAACGCGTCGCCCGCCAGGCCCTGTCGCTGATGGACCTCACCAGCCTCAACGACGACGACACCGATTCCACCATCGAGGCGCTGTGCCAGCGCGCCCGCACCTCCATGGGCACCCCGGCGGCGGTCTGCGTGTATCCGCAGTTCATCGTCCCGGCCCGCCGCGCGCTGACCGCGCATCGCCTCAACGACAGCATCAAGATCGCCACCGTCACCAACTTCCCCGATGGCGGCGACGACATCATGCGCGCCGCCCGGGCGACCCGCGAGGCAGTAGGCTCCGGCGCCGACGAGGTCGACGTGGTGTTCCCCTACCGGGCCTTGCAGGCCGGCGACGAGGCCCTGTGCCAGGAATTCGTCGAGATGAACAAGGCCGCCTGCGGCGATGCCACCCTCAAGGTGATCCTCGAGACCGGTGAGCTTGCCGACCCGGCCCTTATCCGCCGCGCCGCCGAACTGGCCGTGGCCGGTGGCGCCGACTTCCTCAAGACCTCCACCGGCAAGGTCGCCGTCAACGCCACCCTGGAAGCCGCCGAGATCCTCCTCGAGGTGATCCGCGACAGTGGCCAGGACGTCGGCTTCAAGGCCGCCGGCGGCGTGCGCACCACCGAAGACGCCCAGGCCTACCTGCAACTCGCCGAGCGCATCATGGGCGCCAACTGGGTCAACCCGACGCACTTCCGCTTCGGTGCCTCCGGCCTGCTCGATGACCTGCTGCTCACCCTGGGCGCCTTCGAGGGCAATGCCGCCCCCGAGGACGACTACTGATGCTTCCCCAGGAGGCCATCCGCGCCAAGCGTGACGGCCAGGAGCTCCCACCCGATGCGATCCGCGAGCTGGTCTCCGGCATCGCCGACGGCCGCCTCGCCGATGCCCAACTCGGCGCCTTGGCCATGGCCATCACCCTGCAGGGCATGAGCGACGCCGAGACGGTGGCCTTCACCGAGGCCACCCGCGACTCCGGCGAGGTCCTCGACTGGCGCGGGCTCGACCTGCCGGGCCCGGTGCTCGACAAGCATTCCACCGGCGGGGTCGGCGACCTGGTCTCGCTGGTGCTCGGCCCCTGGATCGCCGCCTGCGGTGGCCACGTGCCGATGATCTCCGGGCGCGGCCTCGGCCACACCGGCGGCACCCTGGACAAGCTCGAGGCCATTCCCGGCTACTCGGTCACGCCCGACACCGCCACCTTCCGTCGCCTGGTCAAGGACGTCGGCGTGGCGATCATCGGCCAGACCGGCAGCCTGGCCCCGGCGGACAAGCGCCTCTACGCGGTGCGTGACGTCACCGCCACCGTCGAATCGTTGCCGCTGATCGTCGCCTCGATCCTCGGCAAGAAACTGGCCTGCGGCCTCGATGCCCTGGTCATGGACGTCAAGGTCGGCGGCGGCGCCTTCATGCCCACGCCGGAGGCATCCCGGCAACTGGCCGAAACCATCGCCGACGTCGCCAGCCGTGCGGGCACGCCGACCACCGCCCTGCTCACCGACATGAGCCAACCGCTCGCCCCCTGCGCCGGTAACGCCGTGGAGGTTCGCGAGGCGCTGGCCGTGCTCACCGGCGAGCGGAAGGGTGGCCGCCTGCTCGAGGCCACCCGCGGCCTGGCCGCGGAAATGCTGCTGGCCGGCGGACTGGCCAGCGACCGCGCCGCCGCCCTCGCCACGCTCGATGAGCGACTGGCCTCCGGCGCGGCCGCCGAACGCTTCGCGCGCATGGTGGCCGGGCTCGGCGGGCCGAGCGACCTGCTCGAAAACAGCGGCCGCCACCTGCCCACCGCCGCGGTGATGCGCGAGGTCCATGCCCCGCGCGCCGGCCACCTCAACGCCATCGACACCCGCGCGTTGGGCATGGCGGTGGTCGAGCTCGGCGGCGGGCGCCGCGCGCCCGATGACATCATCGACCCGGCCGTCGGCCTGAGCGACATCGCCGCGCTGGGCGAGGCCGTGAGCCACGGCCAGCCGCTGGCGCGCATCCACGCCGCCAGCGCGGCAGACGCCGAGCACGCCGAACGCCACCTGCTCGCCGCCCTGTCGCTCGAAGACACGCCCCGCCCCGCGCCATCACTGATTCAGGACACCATCCGTCGGGAGGTTCCATGACACGCGCCATCGTACTCGTACTCGATTCCTTCGGCCTCGGCGCCACCCCCGACGCCGAGGCCTTCGGCGACGTCGGTGCCGACACCCTGGGCCATATCGCCCAGGCCTGTGCCGACTCGGATCAGCGCGGCCCCTTGCGGCTGCCTCACCTGGGGCGCCTGGGGCTGTTCCACGCCCACCGCGAGAGCACCGGCACCTGGGCCGCGGGAGTCACCCCGCCCGAGTCCGTCGACGGCGCCTACGGCGTCGCCCGGGAGGTGTCTTCCGGCAAGGACACGCCTTCCGGCCACTGGGAGATCGCCGGCGTGCCGGTGCGCTTCGAGTGGGGGTACTTCCATGAGCGCGAAAACAGCTTCCCGCCCGAGCTGCTCGAGGCGCTGGTGCGCGAGGCCAAGCTCCCCGGCGTGATCGGCGACTGCCATGCCTCCGGCACCGAGGTCATCGCCCGGCTCGGCGAGACGCAGGTCACGAGCGGCAAGCCGATCGTCTACACCTCGGCGGACTCAGTGTTCCAGATCGCCGCCCACGAGGAGCACTTCGGCCTCGAACGCCTCTATGAGGTCTGCGAGATCGCCCGCCGCCTGCTCGAGCCCTACAACATCGGACGCGTGATCGCGCGCCCCTTCACGGGTGAGAGCGCCGACGACTTCGCGCGCACCGCCAATCGCCGCGACTACAGCGTCGAGCCGCCCGCGCCTACGGTGCTGCAGAGGCTCCATGACGACGGCGGCAACGTGGTGGCGATCGGCAAGATCGCCGACATCTACGCCCACTGCGGCATCTCGCAGACGATCAAGGCCAGCGGCCACGACGCCCTGTTCGACGCCACGCTGGAGGCGATGAACGAGGCCGGCGAGCGCTCGCTGATCATGACCAACTTCGTCGACTTCGACATGGTCTACGGCCACCGCCGCGACGTGGCCGGCTACGCCGCCGCCCTCGAGGCCTTCGATGCCCGCCTGCCGGAGCTGCTGGCGCGGCTCGCGGACGACGACCTGCTGATCCTCACCGCCGACCACGGCTGCGACCCGACCTGGCCGGGCAGCGACCACACCCGCGAGCACATCCCGGTGCTAGCCAGCGGTGCGGGCCTTGCGCCCGGCTCGCTGGGCGCCCGCGAGAGCTTCGCCGACATCGGGCAGAGCCTGGCCGAGCACTTCGGCCTGGCACCCATGGATGACGGCACCAGCTTCCTGCCGGCCCGCTAGGCACTGTCAGACAAGCATCGGCGTTCGGTGATTCGGCGCTAATCATCGGCTCAACAGGCTCATTGACGCGTCGCGTCTTCACCGATGTTTGCCTGGTGACCCACAAGGGAGCGGGCAACCCATTGACCCGCTGGGAGCGGGCCTCGCCCCCACCTTCGCGCGCCAACGTTTCAGACAACGCCCGATGACCGGCTCACTCGATCAAGGAGACCCAACATGGCTACCCCGCATATCAAGGCCGAGTACGGCGACTTCGCCGACACCGTGCTGATGCCCGGCGACCCGCTGCGCGCCAAGTACATCGCCGAGACCTTCCTCGAGGACGCACGCTGCGTCAACGACGTGCGCAACATGTACGGCTACACCGGCACCTACAAGGGTCGCGAGATCTCGGTGATGGGCCATGGCATGGGCATTCCCTCGGTGTCGATCTACGCCAAGGAGCTGATCACCGAGTTCGGCGTCAGCAGCGTGATCCGCGTCGGCTCCTGCGGCGCGGTACGCGACGACGTGGCGGTGCGCGATGTGGTGATCGGCCAGGGCGCCTGCACCGACTCCGGCGTCAACCGCACCCGCTTCTTGGGCAACGACTTCGCCGCCATCGCCGACTTCGCGCTGACCCGCCACACGGTAGACGCCGCCGCGGCCCACGGCGTGAACGTCAAGGTCGGCAACCTCTTCTCGGCGGACCTGTTCTACGACCCGCGCCCCGACATGATCGACCTGATGCGCCGCTATGGCATCGTCGGCGTGGAGATGGAAGCCGCCGGCCTGTATGGCGTGGCCGCCGAGTTCGGCGCCCGGGCCGCCACCGTCTGCACGGTCTCCGACCACATCGTGCGCGGCGACTCGCTTTCGAGCGACGAGCGCGCCACCACCTTCGACGAGATGATGACCATCGCCCTGGAAGGCGTGCTGCGCGACGACGCGGCCCGGGAGGCCATGGCATGAGCGAGCCCGAGCAGCAAGCGGCCATCCAGCCCGAGATCATCCAGGCGCTGATCGCCGTGCGTGACCGCGCCTACACGCCCTACTCCCAGCATCCGGTGGGCGCGATGGTCATCAGCGAGAGCGGCACCCGCTACACCGGCGCCAACGTCGAGGTGGCACACTACAAGGGCCTGTGTGCCGAAGCCTCGGCGCTCGCCGCCATGGCCAGCGCCGGCGAGCGCCGGCTGCGTGAGGTCTACGTGATCGGTCCCGGCGAGCACCTGTGCACGCCCTGCGGCGACTGCCGCCAGCGCATTCGCGAGTTCGCAAGCCCCGAGACGCTGATCCGCGTGGTCGACGCCGACGGCAAGCTGCTGCGCCGCTATCACATGGACGACCTGCTGCCCGACTCATTCGGCCCCGAGAACCTGGGCCGCGATTCGGCCATGGCCGACTGAGCCCGCCCGGGGCCGTGCCTGCATACCGTCAGGCACGGCCCTACCCCACTGCCAAGACGAGGATTCCCACCATGGGCCGTCTGCTGTCCCTGATCATCATCGCCGGCCTGGCCTATGGCGGCCTCTACCTCACCTATGGCGCCGCCGTGAAAGACGACGTGGCGCAGTCGCTGGCCGACATGGGGCTCGGCGCCATGGCCGTCGACGGCATCGATTACGGCCCGCTGGCGCCGCTGCGCACCGAGGCCCGGCTCTCCGCCGATGTGCGCTACCAGGGTGCCTCGGCCACCATCGACCTGACGCTGCGTGGCCATCCGCTGTTCTCGGAACAAACTCGGCTCGAACTCGGCGGCCTGCAGGCCCTGCGGTTGAGCATCGGGGCCGAGCAGTAATCCCATGAGGCCTCCTCAGCGGGGCCTTCAGAGCGTGTGCCGCGCCGCCCGATCTTCCTCCATGAGATCGATCCATGGCGTCAGCGGAAGTGCCGGCAGGCGCTCCACGATGGCCTGCGCCATGAGCTTGGCCGCCTCGCGATCAGGCGGCGACGGCGCCTGGCGAGACGCCTCCCAGGCCTGTCGGCTCGGCCACTTCGCATAGGCCACCCACCAGCCATCGTCCGCACGATGAAGCCGTGAGCCCAGGCCTCCTCGCGTCTCGCGAATGGCCTGCGTCATGCGTCGCCAGCCCGCCTCGAAGGTCGACTCCATGCCGGGTGCCACCCTGAAGCGATACAGCACGTAGAAGGCTTCACTGTCTGTCATCACGATCCCTCGTCTCCGATTACGCCTCGAGCGCCGGCCCCTCGAACGTCGATGACACCTCTTTAGCGCCAGGCATCCGGTATGGTAGAGATTGTCACCCACACCCACGCCTGCTAACCGACCACCGCGCAGACGCCAGCCGGCCTGCCGATGCCACCGACCCTTCGGAGCTCATCATGTCACGCGCCCTCGAACTCCCCACCGCCGACGGCACCATCGATGCCCATATCGTCACCCCCAACGGCGCCGAGGGCCCGCTGCCGGCCGTGATACTGCTCACCGACATCGGCGGGCTGCGCCCCTGCTATCACGAGAAAGCCCAGCGAATCGCCGATGCCGGCTACGCCGTGTTGATGCCCAACGTCTACTACCGCGACGCGGCCGGCGAGATCGTGCCGAGGGGCCAGTCATTCCGCGACCCGGAGGTGCGTCCCACCCTGTTCGAATACGCCAGCCGTCTGACGCCGGAAGCCCAGTCCCGCGATTTCGTCGCCTGGCTCGCGGGCATCGACGCCACTCCCGAATTCGTAGGCGGCAGTGTCGCCGTGGTCGGCTACTGCATGACCGGCGCCTTCGCCCTGCGCATGGCCGCCGAGCACCCCACCCGCATCGCCGCCGTGGCCGGCTTCCACTCGGCCAAGCTGGCACAGACCGGCGACCCGACGAGCCCCGTGGAACTGGCCGAGCGTATCGCGGCACGCGTCTACTTCGGCCACGCCGACCAGGACGAACTACTGCCCGCCGAACAGATCGCCCGCATGGACGAAGCCCTGGCCAAGGCCGGCGTGCACTTCACCACCGAGCTGTACCAAGGCGCGGCCCACGGCTTCACCGCCAAGGACGCCCCCTCCTACGACGAAGACGCCTGCGAACGGCACTACAAGCGGCTGCTGACGCTGCTGGAAGAGACGATGTAGCGCCTCATTCGCCACCTTCCATTGGCGATTCCGGGGTGGAATGGCGGCTAACGCCAGCGGCAGGGGCGCGACGTCAGGAGCGTCCCTTGACCGCATTGGTTAGCTCTATTCATTCAGCAGATAACCCCAGATATGCCCCTCAAACATATCACCGCTGTCTTGTGGTGTGAGGTGCACATAAAGATAACGCTCATTCGAATTGAACCCGGTTACGATTCTCTCTACTGAGTAGTAGTAGTACTCCTCAACATGCCCAACTATGTCTGATCCTTGAGAAGGTTTTTTGTAAATAGGGTTTCCTATAAAAATTGGAGGCGGCGCAATGTGCCGATCGCTCTTGGGCCATTTTCTGCTCGACTCGACCTCCTGCTTTTTGAGAAGAAAGCTCAAAAGAACATCCAAACAGTAGCTAAAATTCTCTTGATTTAATTCATTTGCGACGAAGTTAGGTTGATATTCGAGATGCCAGCTTTCTTTTTCAGTTTCTACCACAGTAGGCGTGAGTCGTCTGAAATTCTCGATGTCTACCGTATTTACTCCCCACTCGATACAGTCAGCTTTCAGTTGCTCGTGGTTTATCTGAAGATAATTTGATGGAGATCTAACATTTTCCGAGATCCATAAACTATTCTTTGTCCAATAGTGTGCCTTTATACCGCTGAGATCCAGCCCCATCAGTCCTAATAAATTCTTCTGGTCAGTATTTATATCTCGAAAACGATAAATGCAATACTGGAACTCATACTCCAAATAGAATGCCTTTCTAAGATTCACCAACGATTCAAGATATTTATTTGAGTCAGCGAACTGTATCGAAGCTTTAATAAGCTCCTTGGCCTTCCCATCTTTCAATAGATCGGTCAGAAAAATCTCTTGAAGACTACAACCTACCACGTGTAAAAGTAGCTCATCGACAAACCGCCTTGCTGCATTAAAATAATTAATAACCGACGTCGGCTCGGTCAGCTGCCCGTAGTGTTTCGCAATTACTCTCTGCTTGTTTAATGCTTTTATCGTTCCTGACTTCACTATCGGGGCTTTCAGCTTTTTCAGTTCACCCAGGAGCTCATCAAAAGACTTCGACTCTAGGCTTCTCGCCTCATCAACGTCTAACTCGTCCAAAGCAGCCAATACAACTAGTTCCACAAAATCTTGAAGAAGAATAATTCCAGCAGTCGATGAGTGCTTATCACCAATATTTACTAGCGACTTGGTTTCACCATAAATAGCTTTCGCAACCATTAAGGTGTTCAAAGTCGAATGCTTCATTAATCTCCCCTAATAGAGCTAACAGGTATTAGGTAGCCGGCTCGTTTATTGACTTGAACGCGCCGGCTTGTTTATCCGTATCATCCTGCACGCCATGACGCTCCAACCCATTGATTCTTATAAGCCTTCATCACAATAAGGCGCCATAACAGCGATCATCGTGCCGGCCACATAACACGGGATTTTCCTCAGCCTGCCACTAAATTAGCTGAGGGACCAGACGCGATATGAGCGTCATTGGTCTGACTGGAATCAGCACGGAGAGAAGCCGACGGGGGGCCGCAAAAAACGCCGCCCTATTCGCCGAACCGCCCACGCAGGTAATTGATGATGCGCTGCGTGCCATAGAGCCAGCGTTCCTCGCCCGCGGCCTCGTGGATATGCAGGCACGGCACCTCGAGCTTGCCGCCCTGCGCCTTCAGCGCCTTGCTGTGTTGCGGCTCGAGCCGGGCATCGCGGGTCTCGATCGAAAGCCCCAGGCGGGTGATCTCGCGCCGCACGCGAATGCACTCGGGCTCGCTCCAGAACTGGTAGAGCGCCAGCTCTTCGCAGGCCTTGTCCACCTGGGCTTGCTGGTCGGCGTCACGCGTCACCTCGCGACGCGTGCCGAGCTTGTCGGCCACCCATACCAGCGGTGCCAGCAGTGTCTGGATCAGCGCGCGCATCGTCACCCTCCTGTCGTTGGTGTCTGGTCGTCGAGCATGGCCACCCCAGGCCCCTCACCGCAAGCAGGCGCCGCTAACCGAGCACACGTTCCTGTATGCCGTGGCGCAGTGTGCCGGGGTTAACCCGGGTCCGGCGAACCACCGCTGGCGCTGGTCTGGTGCAGGGGATCGGCCATGCCGGCTTCGCCACGCTTGAGCCCGGTGGCATCGCCCCGCTCGGTGCTGCCATCCAGCCGGCCGCCGCCGTGGCCTTCCATGCTGACGCTGAGCCGCGGCACGCCGAGATCGACGTTATATTCTTCCATGCGTCGCTTGAGCAGCAGGTTGAAGGCGCGGGCCACGTCCCACTGCATTTCCGGCGCGGTACGAAAGCGCATGCGCAGCAGGGGGCAGCCGTCCTCGAAGGCGTGGATGCCCTGCATCTCCAGCGGCGACCAGATGTAGTGGCGCATCATCGGGTCCTGGCGCAGCGACTGGGCGGTGTCCTGCATCAAGGAGATGGCGTCGTCGATCTTCATGTTGTAGGGAATGCGGATCTTCATCAGCGCGATGCCGAACTGGCGCGACATGTTGTGGATCGAGTCGATGCGGCTGAAGGTGATGATGTGCACGATGCCGTCCAGGTCGCGCAGCTTCACGGTGCGCAGGGTCAGCCCCTCGACGGTGCCCATGTGGCCGTTGATCTGCACGAAGTCTTCCACCGCCAGCGAATCCTCGATCAGGATGAAGATGCCGGTGATCAGGTCCTGCACCAGGGTCTGGGCGCCGAAGCCGATCGCCAGGCCGATCACACCGGCACCGGCCAGCAGTGGCGTAACGTTCACGCCCAGGTTGGCCAGCCCGACGATGGAGGCGATGATCACGATGGTGGCGAAGATGATGTTACGGATCATCGGCGTGATGGTCTGGGCGCGGGCCTGATTGACGCGCCGCCCGCGGGTGCGTGCCGAGGAGGTCAGCGCCCGCTGGATGGCGGTATCGGCGAAGATCCAGACCAGCCAGGCCAGCAGCACGGTGAAGCCGATGCCGAGTAGCGCCTGGCCGATGCGCACGCTGGCCACGCCCTCGCGGCCGATGCCGATCAACGAGCCGCCCCACACCTGCAGGAACAGCTCGGCGAAGGCGATCCAGGCCACGACGTGCGCCAGGGTGTAGCCGAAGCGCTCCAACCGGCGGCGATACTCGCGGCGGAAGCGCCGTTTGGTGCGGCGCTCGGCATGGCGGCGGATCAGCCCGGCCACCACCAGGGTCAGCACCAGCAGCGCCGCCGAGACGATGGAGCGCGCCAGCGCGGTGGCCACGTCGCCGCCGGTCACGAAGATCGCCACCAGCGAGCCGTTCACCAGCAGCAGCGCCGGGATGTGCCACAGCCCGCCAACCGCACGCGCCATGTCGGCGGCCGTGCTGCTGGCGCGGCGATGCTGATAGGAGCGGTTGCGAATCAGGTGGGTGATCGGCCGCTTGAAGCGCACCACGAAACGCCCACTCAGAAATGCCGCCAGCACGTTGGCGATCACCGAGACCAGGCTGGCCAGGTCGATGCCGATCGCGTCGGCCAGCCGCGTGGAGTTCAAGGCATCGCCCAGGGCGATCAAGGCGCCGATCACGAACAGTGGCCTTAACGCCCGGTGCTGGAGGATCTGCACGGCGACGAAGCGATGGCCGCGGGTGAACACCGAGATCACCGTCTCCACCACCACCGACAGGGTCCGCCCGCACAGCGCGATATAGGCAACCACCAGCGCCCCGGTGCGCCCGGCGCTCTCCGGCACCAGCTGGGCGACGCCCAGCACCAGCACGAAGGCCAGTATCCACGGCAGCGAACGGCGCAGGAAGTGGATCGCCAGCAACAGGCCCTTGGGCTCGCGAGGCAGGTCCAGCGGCCAGCCGCGCCGCTGCGCCAGCCGGCGCCCCAACGCGATCAGGATCACCAGCAGCCCCCCCCAGATGCCGACCAACACCGTCATCTCGACGCTGAAATTCAGCAAGGCGCCATCGCCGGTGCGCTCCACCAGCTGCCGGATATCCGTCCAGCCCTCGCGGAACTGGCGCTGCCAGTCGTTGAAGGGCGAGCGGTCAGACTCGGCCTGTTCCCCCAGTTCGTTGAAGGTGTCGGCCAGCGCGCCCAGCAGCCCTTGCTGCCCGGTAATCCCCTCTTCTTCGGCGGCCCCGCTGTTGGCCGTGCGCAGCGCCTCCAGGTCGGCCAGCAGCTGATCACGTCGCTGGCCGTCTTCGAGCGTCGTGATGATGCGATCCAGTGCCTGCTGCAGGGCCTCGGGATCGGGGGCCTGCTCGTCCCCCTGCCCCTGCCCGCCGCCCAGGGCGGAAATCGGCAACGACTGGGCGGCCGCCATCGGCGACAGCAGTAGCAGCGTGAACAACAGCAGGCCCCGCAGGGCGGATGAGAAGTAGCGAGGCGCGCGTGACAACGTGAGTCTCCGTACGTGGATTACCGCAATATCAGAATCCTGGGCAGCGGTGTTAGGCTGCCGATACCGTCACACAGGATGCCCCCATGACGCCTCAACCGCCACCCGTGCCCGACAATACGCAAGGAAAGCCTCGCCGCGTAGGCGTCGAGATCGAGTTCGCCGGCCTGCCACCCCGCGACACCGCCTGCCTGGTGCAGTCACTATTCGGCGGCGAGGTCGAGGTGCTGAGCCCCCACCGCCTCAAGGTGAGCCAGACCCGCTGGGGAGACTTCGGCATCGAGCTGGACACCCAGTACGCTCACCCGGAAGCGCACCGGGTCGCCCCCGAGGCCTACCAGGACAGCGAGTGGGAACGCATGCGCCAGGAATTCCACCAGCGCACTCGGGAACTGATCGGCGATGTGGTCACCGGCCTGGTACCCACCGAGATCGTCTGCCCACCGGTGCCCTGGCAGGAACTCGGCGAACTGGACACGCTGTTCGAGGCGCTGCGCGAACGGGGCGCCAAAGGCACCGATGCCAGCCTGCTCTACGGCTTCGGGCTACACCTCAATCCCGAGGTGGCGAGCTCAACACCCGCCGATCTGCTCGCCCATCTCCGTGCCTACCTGCTCAATGCCCGCTGGCTGCGCGAGCAGATCCGGGTCGACATCACCCGGGAAGTGCTGCCTCACGCCAACCCTTTCCCGCGCGCCTACGCACTCAAGGTGCTCGACCCCGACTACGCGCCGGACCTCGAGACGCTGATCGACGACTACCTCGCGGACAACCCGACGCGCAACCGCGAGCTCGACCTGCTGCCGCTGTTCGCCCACCTGTGCCCCGAGCACCCCCACGAGCTATTGAACGGCGCCTTGGTCAAGCCGCGGCCGACCTATCATTACCGGCTGCCCAATGCCCAGCTTTCCGAGGCCGAGTGGGGCGCCACCCGGGAGTGGAACCGCTGGCTCGAGGTCGAAACCCTGGCCGCCTCGCCCGAGACATTGGCCGAACGCGGTGCCCAGTACCTGGCCCGCCACCGGCCGGCCTGGCCGATTCGCGCCTGGCAGGCCCTGCGCAGGAGGTTGACGTTTTCATGAGGCAGGATGCCCGCCCACTGATCGGCATCACCACCTCCGACCGCAAGAGCCGCATCGCCTGGTGGTTCGACTGGTTCGCGGTGTGGCGCCACGGCGGCCGCCCGTTGCGGCTGTCGCCCTCACGCCCACGCCCAACGGCGCTCGATGGCCTGATCATCGGCGGCGGCGACGACATCGAGGCTCACCACTACGGCGGCGAGATCCAGCTCGACGTGCGCGTCGACCCCGAACGCGACGAGCTAGAACTGGCGCTGCTCGAACGCTTCATCCCACGTGGCACGCCGGTACTGGGCATCTGCCGAGGCGCCCAGCTGATCAACGTCCACCTCGGTGGCACCCTGGACCCGGATATCGAGACCACCTACGAGGGGATCAAGCGGCAGCGCACCGTGCTGCCACGCAAGACGGTGGACATCGTCGGCGACAGCCGGCTCTACCACCTGCTGCGCGTGACCTGGTGTCGCATCAATAGCCTGCATCACCAGGCGGTGCAGGAGGCCGGCCGCGGCATCGAGATCGTCGCCCGCGACCGTGATGGCCTGGTGCAGGCCATCGAGTCCCGCGAGCACGATTTCCTGATCGGCGTTCAGTGGCACCCCGAATGGCTGATCTTCAACCGCCCCCAGCAACGCCTGATCCGTGCCTTGATCAAGGCCGCCCGAACGGCGCGCTGACGGCCGCCCGAAACGCCACGAGGCCACCCGCGGGTGGCCTCGTGCATCAGTGGGCAGCGCTACCGTAACGCCGCCGAGCCCTAGCCCTCCAGCCGGGCGTCCAGGGTGATCTCGGCATTGAACAGCTTCGATACCGGGCAGCCGGCCTTGGCCTTCGCGGCGGCATCCTGGAAGGCTGCATCGTCGGCGCCGGGCACGCTGGCACGGGTCTCCAGGTGAACGGCCGTGATGCTGAAACCGTCATCATCGGAGTCCAGGGTGACCGTCGCCTGCGAGGCGATGCGCTCCGGCGTGTAGCCGGCCTCGCCGAGGATCATCGACAGCGCCATGGAGTAACAGCTCGCATGGGCGGCCCCGATCAACTCCTCGGGATTGGCCCCGGCCTCGCCTTCGAAGCGCTGGGTGAAGCCGTAGGGCGCCTCGTTCAGCGTGCCGCTCTGGGTGGATACCGTGCCCTTGCCATCCTTGAGGCCGCCTTGCCAGACGGCGCTACCGTGCTTCTCGATGCTCATATCGGCTCCTTGCGATGTGATGGTCGAAGTCTCGCCTCTACACGATAGACCATGGGGATGAACGCCCCGTGGCACAAGGGGAGTTTGCGCCAGCGCGGCGCGATCACCAGACTGAGGATCGACCCAACGCCCTCCCACCGATAAGGAAACGCCATGACACAGCCCGCTCGCGTCACCCTGCCGGCCACCCCTCATGAGCCGGCCGTGGCCCTGCCCGCCATCGGCCAGGGCACCTGGTTCATGGGCGAAGGGCTCGCCTCCCAGGCCGATGAAGTGCGCGCCCTGCAACAGGGCCTGGACCTGGGCATGACACTGATCGACACCGCCGAGATGTATGCCGATGGCGGGGCCGAGAGGATCGTCGGCGAGGCCCTCGTCGGGCGCCGCGACCAGGCCTTCCTGGTCTCCAAGGTCTACCCCTGGAACGCCGGCCGCAACACCGCCATCGCCGCCTGCGAGGCGAGCCTGAAGCGCCTGGGCACCGATCATCTGGACCTCTATCTGCTGCACTGGCCAGGCGGCATTCCCCTCGACGAGACCCTGGAAGCCTTCGAACGGCTGCGCGAGGACGGCAAGATCCGCCGCTTCGGCGTCTCCAACTTCGACACCGACGACATGGAGCGCCTGCATGGGCGGCCCGGCGGCGGCGACTGCGCGGTCAACCAGGTGCTCTACCACCTCGGGTCGCGAGGCATCGAGCACTCGCTGCGCCCCTGGCAGCGCCAGCATGACATGCCGCTGATGGGCTACTGCCCGCTGGCCCGGGCCGGCCGGCTGCGGCGCGACCTGCTCGCCAACCCGGTGATCAACACGCTGGCCGCCGAGCAAGGGCTGACGCCTTCCCAGCTGCTGCTGGCCTGGGCCATCCGTCCCACCGACGGCCGGCGCGACCTGATCGCCACCCCCAAGGCGGTACAGCCCGACCACGTTCGCGACAACGCCGCCGTGCTCCACGCCACGCTCGACGACTCGGCCCTCGACCGCCTCGAGGCCGAGTTCCCGGCTCCCTTCGGCAAGGAACCGCTGGACGTGGTCTAGGCGTGCCGATGCCCCGCTGGGCCAACCGCGACGCGTTCCTGGCCTAGCGGCCGCCCCCGCGCAACGCCGCCAGCGAGGCCGCCAAGGCCTCGTGGCCCTTGGTCTCCATCAGCGCCGCATTGCGCTCGGGGATCGCCTCGGGATCGGGGTAGTGAGCCAGCGCTCGCTCCAGGCCGGCCTCGCGGATCAAGTGCCACATCGGCCAGGGCGAGCGATTGGTGAAGTTGCGCGGCGAGTCCTCGGCCTCGCCCTCGAAGGCATAGTGCGGATGGAAGCTCGCCAGCTGATAGACGCCCTCGTAGCCCTGCTCCGCCAACAGCGCCTCGGCCATGCCCAGGGCATCCAGGTAATCGTCGAAATCCTCGAGGCCCGAGTCGAGCACCATCAGCGTGGTCTCGGCCTGCGGATGCTCGTCGAGGTGCCAGCACTCCTCCATCAGCCGCATCAGCGCGGCCGCGGGATCGGTGGCATCTACCGCCACGTAGCGGACCGCGTCGCGGTTAACCTCACGACCGGCGAAGGGGCACACCTCGAGGCCGACCACGAAGGTCTCGACCCAGGCGCGAGTGGCCTCGAGGGAACTAAGGGAAGCAGCGCTCATGTCGGACATCCGGGCGAAGAAGGGGCGCCATGGTCCGCCGCCCGCACGCGGATGGCAAGCGTGGCGGCTCAGCGCCGCGGCTGACCCCGCCTCGACGCCAGCCGATCGGCGAGCCGCGTCGGCTCCGGTAGCTTGGTGCGCCCCAGGCAAGCCACCACCCATTCCCTCGCCGTGGGGAGCGACAGTCGGTGCCCCGGCGACACGAACACCGGCTTCACGCCGCGCCGCGAGCGCAGCACCGCGCCGATCGTCTCCTCGCCATCCGGCCCCTTGTCGACCAGCGGCGTCCACTCGCCCCGCGCGGGGCCCGGCTCGCCGTGGCGGCCGCACAGCCGCGACTTGGCCACGCCGAGGGTCGGCAGGTCGAGCCACAGCCCCAGATGGCTGGCCACCCCCAACCGGCGCGGATGAGCGATGCCCTGGCCGTCGACCATCACCAGCTGCGGCAGGGCCGAGAGCTTGTCGAAGGCCGCCAGTGCCGCCGGCACCTCGCGAAACGACAACAGCCCCGGCACGTAGGGCATGCGCGTCGGCTCGCGATGCACCGCCTGCTCCACCACCTCGAAGCCGCCCTCGCCCGCCGGCGGCCAGGCCAGCACCACCACCGCGGCGCGAGTGATCGAACCCTGCTGCTCGAAGCCGATGTCCACGCCGGCGATACGGCTCACCGGGTCCAGGCGATCCCCGCGTTCGACCCGCCCGGCCAGGCGCTTCTGCAGGGCGATGGCCTCAGTAGGGAGAAGGTTCCAGTCGTGGAGTTCGATCATCGAAATACCCGGAATATCAAAGTGGACATCATGCGGGGCGCCGGGGACAGGTCGCAAAAGGGGTTTGTGGCCAAGGGTGGCCAAAGTAGCGCCCAAGGATGGGTTCATGGCACACCTCGCAGGCCTGTCGCCGGATCAGCCCCGCACCAGGTGGATATTGAGAAGCCACCGATCGCTCAAGGCGCTCCCTGAAGTGTCGGCATCGCTCGGGTTAGACTAGGCCTTTTCGACCGCGTGACGGAACACCGGGGACGCAATGCTGAGACTGATCCATACCGCCGACTGGCACCTCGGCCAGAGTTTCCACGGCCAGGAGCGCCATGCAGAGCACCGCGCCTTCCTTACCTGGTTGCTCGACACCCTGGTCGAACGCGACGCCGACGCCCTGCTGGTGGCCGGCGACATCTTCGATGTGGTCAACCCTTCCCTACAGGCACAGGCGTTGCTCTATGACTTCATCGTCGACGCCCACCGGCGGCTGCCCCGCCTCGACATCGTGCTGATCGCCGGCAACCACGACAGCGGCAACCGCATCGAGCTACCGGCCCCGCTGATGCAGCGCCTGCGCACCCACGCCCGGGGCCGGGTCGGCTGGCTCGACGACGGCCACCTCGACGCCGAGCGCCTACTGGTGCCGCTGACCGACGCGGCCGGCGAGACCCGCGCCTGGTGCCTGGCGCTGCCCTTCCTGCGCCCCGCCGAGGTCACCGGCGCCATCGCACGCCCCGCGCATGAGGCGGACGGGGGCGACGCCCCGCCCGCGAACGACTACATCAGCGGCATCAACCGCGTGCACCGCGAGCTTATCGACGCCGCCTGCACGCGCCGCCAGCCCGGTCAGGCGCTGGTCGCCATGAGCCATGCCCACCTGCATGGCGCCGCCGTCTCCGAGGCCAGCGAGCGGCCGATCGTGATCGGCGGCGAAGAATCGATCTCCGCCGCGCTGTTTCCCGACGACCTCGCCTATGTCGCGCTAGGCCATCTGCACCGCGCTCAGCAGGTCGGCGAGGCGCGCATCCGCTATAGCGGTAGCCCCCTGCCGCTGGACTTCAGCGAGCTGAACTACGCCCATCAGGTGGTCGAGGCGGTGCTCGATGGCGAGCGCCTGGCCGAGATACAGGCCATCTCCGTGCCGCGCCCGGTGGCCATGCACCGCCTGGGACCCGCCCCGCTGGCCGACGTGCTGGCCGAGCTCGAGGCCCTGGAGATCGACGCCGACCGGCCCCGCGAACGCTGGCCCTGGCTGGAGCTGCGCGTCGAGCTCGAGGCGCCGATGCCCGACCTGCGCGCCCGGGTCGACGCCGCCCTCGAAGGCAAGCCGCTACGCCTGCTGCGCCTCGAACGCCGCCTGCCGAGGGTCGCGGCCGAGGACGCCCGCGAACGCATCGACCTGGAGAGCCTCGGCCCGCGCCGGCTGTTCGAGCGCACCTGGCAAGGCCGCTGGGGCGAGCCGCCGGGCGAGGACGTGCTCGCCGACTTCGACCGCCTGCGCCAGGACGTGCTGGACGACGAAGGGGAACCCGCATGAAGATCCTCGCCCTGCGCCTGGCCAACCTGGCCTCGATCCCCGGCCCGCTGGAGCTCGACTTCACCGCCCCGCCGCTCAGCGATGCCGGGCTGTTCGCCATCACCGGCCCCACCGGCGCCGGCAAGAGCACCCTGCTCGACGCCCTGTGCCTGGCGCTCTATGGCGGCACGCCGCGCCTGCGCCAGGCCCCCGGTCGCGAGGCGCCGCTGCCGGACGTCGGCGACGCCACGCTCAACACCGCCGACCCGCGCACCCTGCTGCGCCGCGGCACGGCCAGCGGCCATGCCGAGGTCGACTTCCTGGGCCGCGACGGTCGACGCTACCGCGCCCGCTGGGCGGTGCGCCGGGCCCGCGAGAAGGCCGACGGCCGCCTGCAGGCCGTCGACCAGTCGTTGCGTGACCTCGACGACGACCGCCTGCTGACCAACCAGAAGCGCGAGTTCGACCGCCTGCTGCCCGAGTGCCTGGGCCTGACCTTCGAGCAGTTCACCCGCGCCGTACTGCTCGCCCAGAGTGAGTTCGCCGCCTTCCTCAAGGCCGACGACAACGAGCGCAGCGACCTGCTGGAGCGGCTGACCGGCACCACCGAGTACTCCGCCATCTCGATGGCCGCCTATCGCCGCGCCAGCGAGGCCAGGAAGGCCGTGGAGAAGATCGAGGCCCGGCTCGCCGACGACCCGCCCGCCGAGCCCGAGGCCCGCGCCGAGCTGGAACGAACCGCCGAGGCGACCCAGCGAGCGCTCACCGACCTGCAACGGCAGGAGGCGACGCTGCAGGCCGAGCGGCGCTGGCACGACGACGATGCCCGTCTGCGAGATACTTTCCAGCGAGGGCAAGCCGATCAGCAAACGGCCGAACAGGCCTGGCAGGCACTGGCGCCCGCCCGGGAGGATCAGACGTGGCGCAGGGTCATCCTGCCCCAGCGCCATCGGCTGGCCCGCCAGGCCGAGCTGCCCGGCGACATCCAGGCCCTGGAGACACACCAGGAGGCGACGCAGCGAGCGCTCACCGACGCCGACAGCGCGCGAGAGCAGGCCCACCAGACCAGCGAGGCCGCGGAGCGTACGCTGCGCGAGGCCTCCGATGCCCGCCGCGAGGCCGAACCCGCGCTGCGCGAGGCACGTGAACAAGCCCAGCGGCTCGCCACCCAGGGCCAGCAGCTGGCAGAGCTAGAGCGCACTCATGAGGAGCGCCATCGACGCTCAGCAGCCCTCGCCGAGCAACGGCGTCAGGCGGACGACGCCCACGACCAGCGCCGCGAACAGCGCGACCGCTGGCACGCCGCCCTCGAGCGCCTGATCGGCGAACATGGCGACCTGGAACTCGCTCGGCAGTCCGCCCAGCAGGCCCATGACGAGGCCGCCCGGCGCCGGCTCGGCCTGGGCGAGCTGCACGCCCGCTGGCAGACAGCCTGCCGCACCGAGCAGACCCATCACGCGCTGAAGACGCGCCTGGCGGACGACCAACAGCGCCTCGAGGCGCTGCTCACGCAGGGTCAGGCCGCCCGGCAACGACTCGACGACGCCGAACGTCACCTCACGAGCGTTCAGGCGTTCGTCGAACGCAACCGCGCCGTGCGCAGCGAGAGCGTCATCCATCTGCGCGAGGGCCTCATCGACGGCGAGCCCTGCCCGGTGTGCGGCGGGCTCGAGCATCCCTGGCGCCAGCGGCCACCCGCCTCGCCGGAGGCCACCCAACTCGCCGCCCAGCAGGCGGAAGAGGAGCACCAGCTGGCACAGGCGCAGGATCAACGCGACCAGGCCTACCAGCAGCGCTACGACATCGAGGGCGAATACCGCGCCCTGAAGGCCTCGGTGGCTCAGCAGCGCGAGGATCTCGGCAACGCCGAGCGGCAGCGCAATGAGGCGCAGCAGGCGCTAGACGCGCATCCGCTGTGCCAGGAACTGGCCGCCATCGCCGCCGAGGAGCGCGAGGCCTGGCTGGGCCATCGGCAGCAGGCCAGCGAGGCTCAACAGGCCGAGCACGGACGCCTCCTCGACGAGCTTGCTCGGGCCGAGGCCGAACTCGCGCCGCTAAACCGGTCGCTGCATCAGGACGAGATCGAGCTCGCCCGGCTCGGCTCCCAGCAGGCCGAGCTCGAACAGGAACTCGCCGGGCTGGCCGAACGACTGCCGCCGCTGCGTCAGGCACGCGATGCCCTGGCCACCGACCTCGCGACACGGCTCGGCGAGCACGCCTCGCCGGACGCCTGGCAGCAGCATCTCGACGCGCGCCAGCAGGCCGCCGCCAGCGCACGAGACGCGGCCCTGGCTCGCCATCACGAGGCACAGGCCGCGCATCAACGGCTCGCCCAGCAGGCGACCCACGAGGCCGAACGGCTCGAGGCCATGAGCCGCGAGCGCGACACCCTCGAGGCCGAGCTGACGGAGTGGCGCCGGGCGCATCCCGAGCTGAACGATGCCACCCTCGCGCGCCTGCTGGCCCAGCCCGACGACGAGGCCGAGGGTCAGCGCCAGCAGCTGGAAAGCGCCGAACAGGCGCGTCATCAGGCCGCCGCCACCCTGGACGAGCGTCGCTTGGCACTGCTCGATCACCGCCGTGAACAGGGCCTGGTCGCAGCCGACGACAGCGAGCCGGCGCTGCTGGAAGCCGGCGCCGAGGCCGAGATCACTCGCCGCCACGAGGCGCTCGCCGGGGAGCGCGAGGCGCTCACCCCGCGGCTAGAGACGGCTCAGCAGGTCCGCGACGCGGCCGACCACGCCCTGCGCGACGACGAGCGCCGCCGCCAGCGCCAGCAGGCAGGCCAGGCCGAGCGGGAGGCGGCGCGGGCCGAGCATCGGCGCTGGGGCCGCATCGGTGAGCTGATCGGCTCCGCCGACGGCAAGGCCTTCCGACGCATCGCCCAGGCCTACAATCTTGAGCAGCTGCTGGAGCACGCCAACCTCCACCTCTCTGGGCTGTCGCGCCGCTACCGTCTGGTACGCGGTGGCAGCGAGCTCGGTCTATTGGTGGTGGACCACGACATGGGCGACGAGCAGCGCTCGGTGCATTCGCTGTCCGGCGGCGAGACCTTCCTGGTCTCGCTGGCCCTGGCACTGGGGCTGGCCTCGATGGCCTCCGGCGAGCTGATCATCGAGTCGCTGTTCATCGACGAGGGCTTCGGCAGCCTCGACCCGCAGTCGCTGGCGCTGGCCATGGAAGCCCTCGACGGCCTGCAGGCGCTGGGCCGTCGCGTCGGGGTGATCTCCCATGTTCAGGAGATGCACGAACGCATCCCGGTACAGATCCGGGTCGAGCCTCTGGGCAACGGCACAAGCCAGGCACGGCTGGTGAACGGCTGGTGAACGGCTAAGCAGAGAGAGACATGACAGACACAGGAGCGACGAGAATGCCCGAACACCGCGAGACGCCCCGCAACCTGCTGATCACCGGCTGCTCGAGCGGCATCGGCCACGCCGCGGCCCACGCCATGGCCAAGCGTGGCTGGCGGGTCTTCGCCACGGCCCGTCGCGAGCAAGACGTCGCGCGCCTCGAGGAGGAAGGCCTGGAGGCACTGCGGCTGGACCTCGCCGACAGCGCCTCGATCGAGGCCGCGCTGGAAGACGTGCGCGAGCGCACCGACGGTCGACTGACGGCGCTGTTCAACAACGGCGCCTACGGCCAGCCCGGCGCGGTGGAAGATCTCAGCCGCGACGTGCTGCGCGAACAGCTCGAGACCAACCTGCTCGGCACCCATGAGCTCACCACCCGGGTGCTGCCGATGATGCGCGCCCAGGGCCATGGACGCATCGTGCACAACAGCTCGGTGTTGGGCTTCGCCGCCCTGCCCTACCGCGGCGCCTACGTGTGCTCCAAGTTCGCCCTGGAGGGCCTCACCGACACCCTGCGCCAGGAACTCACGGGCAGCGGCATCCACATCAGCCTGATCCAGCCCGGCCCCATCGCCAGCCGCTTCCGCGAGAACGCCCACGCCGCCTTCAAGGCCAACATCGACACCACCCACGGCGCCCATGTCGACACCTACGGCAAGGTCGAGGCTCGCCTTGCCAGCGAGGACGGCAAGGGCACCTTCACCCTCGGCCCCGAGGCGGTGGTGGCGAAGCTCATTCACGCCCTGGAGCACCGGCGCCCCAGGCCGCGCTACGCGGTAACCGTCCCCACCCATCTATTCGCCGCGCTCAAGCGGGTGCTCAGCACGCGCGGCATGGATCGGCTGCTACTGCGTGCGACCAGAAGCGAGCGGGAATGAGGGTCGAGTGGCAGGCTTCGTCGGGTCTTGTTGGCTGGCCTGACACCCACTGAAGCCCTTGCGAATCTCGGCGGCGTGGCTATTTATGAGCGTTTCACTGGCGTATCATGCGGCGAATAACGGCGGATGTACCCGATCCGCCGTCTTTTCGACGACCCTACCCGGGACGACGAATTCCTCAGGAGAACCACCATGTCCTCTTATCCCGTCACCTTGATGGTGGCGCGCCGCGTGGCGCGCGGCCGTTATCGCGACTTCATGCACTGGCTCGAGGAAGGCCGCGAGCTGGCCGCCGACTTCGCCGGCTACCTGGGCTCCGGCGTGCTGGCGCCGCCGCCCGACGACGACGAATACCAGATCATCTTCCGCTTCCGCGACGCCGAGACCCTGGCGATATGGGAACACTCGGCCTCGCGCCGGTCGTGGCTGGCCCGTGGCCAGGGGCTGTTCGAGGCCCCTCAGGAACATCGCGCCACCGGCCTGGACCGCTGGTTCCAGCAGCCCGGCTCGCCGCCGCCGCCACGCTGGAAACAAGCCATCGCCATCTGGCTGGCCTTCTTTCCCGTCTCGCTGGCCTTCCAGGCGCTGTTCGGCGACTCCCTGGCCGCCCTACCGCTGGTGCCCCGCGTGCTGGTCGGCACCCTGATGCTCACCCCGGTGATGGTGTTCGTGTTCATCCCGCTGTCGACCCGCTTGCTGGGCCCCTGGCTGCGCGGCGAGCCACTACGCGCGCCTCGACTGCGGCGTCGCTCGATCTGAGGCGACGACCGAGAGCGCACGTCACTAACGATGGAATTGCTTCTCTCGCTCGGGCTGCCAGAAGATGGCATCGATCCGCAGGCGGGCTTCGGTCTCGTTGGGTAGGGGCCACTCGATGATATCGCCGACCCGCAGCCCGATCAGGGCCGCCCCGATCGGCGCCATCACCGAGATGCTATCCGCCACGCGGTCAAGCGAGTGGGGGTATACCAGGGTACGAATCATCTGGCGCCCGCGGGTCAGGTCACTGAAGCGGATCTGGCTGTTCATGCTCACCACATCGTCCGGCATGTCCTCGGGGTCGAGGACCTCGCCCCGCTCCAGCTCCTCTTCCAGCAACTGCGCGACGGCCAGTTCCTTGTCGGTGGCATCATCGATGAGGCGCTGCAGGCGCTCCGCATCGAGACGATTGATGATGATAGAAGGACGCGGCGTCATACCCAGTCTCCATGGAAATCAATAAAATCAGTAGGATAGAATCTCTCTATCATGAATCAACGATTTTAATGGCAACCAACAAAAAACAGCCCTCCCCGGAAGGGAAGGACTGCACGCAACTGACAGGATAAAGGATTGGCCCGCTAAAGGCGATCAGGTCAGCCCCTGGTCGATCATGGCATCGGCCACCTTCCTGAAGCCTGCGATATTCGCGCCTAATACCAGGTTCGTCTGGGCGCCGAACTCGGCCGCGGTCTCGGCACACTGTCGATGAATATCGGCCATGATCTGCTGGAGCTTCTGGTCGACCTGCTCCAGCGTCCACTGCTCCATGCTGCTGTTCTGGGCCATTTCCAATTGGCTGGTGGCCACACCACCGGCATTGGCCGCCTTGCCAGGGCCATAGGCGATCCCGGCGTCGAGCAACAGGTCCACGGCTTCCTTGGTCGAGGGCATGTTGGCCCCTTCGCTGACACAGGCGACGCCATTGGCCAGCATTGCCTTGGCATCGATATCGATCAGCTCGTTCTGGGTCGCACAGGGAAAGGCCGCATCCGCCGGGATCTGCCAGATGTGATGCCCGCCGTGCGGATAGTCACATACCGGAACATAACGCGCCTTGGGACGCTCGCTTGGATACTCTTCCAGCGATGCCCGGCGCACTTCCTTGAGCTGCTTGAGCCATGCCAGATCGATGCCGTCGGGGTCATGGATCGTGCCCCCCGAATCGCTGCAAGTGATGGGATGGGCGCCCAGCTCGTAGAGCTTCTCGATGGTGTAGATAGCGACATTGCCCGCGCCAGACACCAGGCAGCGCTTGCCGTGCAGGTCGTCGCCGCGTGCCGCCAGCATGTTTTGCGCGAAGTAGACGGCCCCATAGCCGGTGGCTTCCTTGCGGCCGAGCGACCCGCCCCAGTCGAGGCCCTTGCCGGTCAGCACGCCTTCGTAGCGACTCGTGAGTCGCTTGTACTGTCCATACAGGTAACCGATCTCGCGGGCGCCGACGCCGATATCACCCGCCGGCACATCGCGTGTCGGGCCGATATGGCGATGCAGCTCGGTCATGTAGGACTGGCAGAAGCGCATGATCTCGTTGTCCGACTTCCCCTTGGGGTCGAAATCGGCGCCCCCCTTCCCGCCACCGATCGGCAGGCCGGTGAGCGCATTCTTGAAAATCTGCTCGAAGCCCAGGAACTTGATGGTGCCGGACGTCACGCTCGGGTGGAAACGCAAGCCCCCCTTATAGGGCCCCAGGGCCGAGTTGAACTGCACGCGATACCCCTTGTTGACGCACACGCGCCCCGCATCGTCCAACCAGCTGACCCGGAACATGATCTGACGTTCGGGCTCGACGATCCGCTCGATGATGCCGTGCTCATGGTAATGGGGATACTGTTCGAACAACGGGCGCAGGCACTCGAGCACTTCTTCCGTGGCCTGATAGAACTCTGACTGGGCGGGGCTGCTTTGCTTGAGCCGCGTAAGCGTATCGTGAACGTAAGGCATAGAGGCGTACCGTTTGCAGGAAATAGCGGATATCTGCTGACCAGACCCGCCGATATTTAAGGGCCAATACTCATTCCTGCATACCCCATGCATGTTTTGCATGGCCCAGGACGCCGCTGAATTGCGACGAATGTCTAAGGAGCTTCATCGCCAATTTGCGCACCGAAGTATCATTCATGAACGGTATTTAAACGATACTGCTCCACGACCGCCCTTGGCCGACAGCTCCTCACGCGAGGACACGGGCGGCATGATAAGCTCAACCGGTCTTTCTTCGTCCGGAGTCCGATCATGACCGCCACCCAGTTCCTCGAGCGTCTGGTGGGTTTCCCCACCGTGTCGCGGGCTTCCAATCTAGAGCTGATCGCCTTCATCGAGGCCTGGCTCGACGAGCATGGCGTCGAGCACTGGCGCGTCGACAGCGATGACGGCACCAAGGCCAACCTGCTGGCGCGCATCGGCCCCGCGGTCGAGGGCGGCGTGGTGCTCTCCGGCCACACCGATGTGGTGCCGGTCGAGGGCCAGCCCTGGTCGACCGACCCCTTCACCCTGGTGGACAAGGGCGACGGCCGCCTCTACGGCCGCGGCACCTGTGACATGAAGGCCTTCATCGCCTGCGCCCTGGCCGCGGTACCGCGTTGGGTCGAGCTCGAACTGGAGACACCGATCACCCTGGCCTTCTCCTACGACGAGGAGATCGGCTGCGTCGGCGCGCCGCGCATGATCGAGACGCTGATGGCCGACCACCCGCGTCCGGCGGCGGTGGTGGTCGGCGAGCCGACGCTGATGGCTCCGGTGGTCGCCCACAAGGGCGCCACCAACCTGCGCACCACGGTGACCGGCCGCGCCTCGCACTCAAGCCAGGTCAACCAGGGCGTGTCGGCGATCCATGTGGCCGCCAGGCTGGTGACCTTCATCGAGGATGTGATGGCCGAGTTGCGCGCCGAGGGGCGCGTCGACGAGGCCTTCAACGTGGTGCACTCGAGCCTGCACGTGGGCAAGATCCAGGGCGGCACCGCCATCAACATCATGGCGCGGGAATGCACGTTCGAATGGGAGATTCGCCATCTGCCCTCCGACCGTTTCGAGGAACTGATCGGCCGGGTCGAGGCCTATGCCGAGGAACTTCAGGCCGACATGCGCGAGCGCGCCCCCGAGGCCGGCATCCACACCGAGCGGCTCAACGTCACGGTGCCGGCGCTGGCCGACGACAACAACGCCGAGGTGCTGGGGCTGTGCCGTGAGCTGGTCGGCGAGGCGCCCGCCGGCGCCGTGGCCTACGCCACCGAGGCCGGCCAGTTCCAGCGCGCCGGCCTGCCCACGGTGATCTGCGGCCCGGGCAGCATCGGTCAGGCTCATCAACCCGATGAATACCTGGAGATCGAACAATTGGAGGCCGGCTCGGCCTTCATGCGGGCCCTGGGGCAGCGCCTGAGCCGGGAGCGCTGAGATGCCACGACTGCTGATCGTCAAGACCGGCGATGCCTTCGCCGACGTGGTTCGCGAACATGGCGACTTCGAGGCGCTGTTCCGTGACCAGCTGGCACCGGTATGCGATGACCTCGCGCTCGACGTCTACGATGCCCGACACGACGGTACGCCGCCGGCGCTAAACGCCGACGATGGCCTGGTGATCACCGGCTCCCATGCCATGGTCAGCGACGCCGAACCGTGGAGCGAGGACCTCAAGCCCTGGCTGCGCCAAGCGCTGGCCGACGATGTCGCCATGCTCGGCGTCTGCTATGGCCACCAGCTGATGGCCTCGGCCTTCGGCGGCGAGAGCGGCTATCACCCGGCGGGCCGCGAGACCGGCACCCAGCGAGTACGACTGACCGAGGCCGGGCGCCACGACGCGCTGTTGGGCACGCTGCCCGCGGCCTTCCCGACCCAGCTCACCCATGCCCAATCGGTACTCACCGCGCCCCCAAGCGCCGAGGTGCTGGCAGAGAACGACCACGATCCCTTCCAGGCCCTGCGCTACGGGCCGCGCCAGTGGAGCGTGCAGTTCCACCCCGAGTTCACCCCGGCGGTGATGCGCGCCTATCTCGCCCATCAGTACGCCGGGCTGGCCGAACACGGCCGCGACCCCGAGGCGCTGCTGGCGGCGGTGACGCCGACGCCACAGGCCAGCGAGCTGCTACGCCGCTTCGCCAGAGGCCTCGCCGGCATCCACGAGCACGGCTGAGGATCGCAACATACGGAATCTTTACGGGGTGCAGGATTCGTGACGGACAGGCGGCGCAGGACAGCTTCCCGGCCCAGCGTGGCCGACTTCCTCACCGAAGCCATCTTCTCCCGCCGTTACCAGCCGGGCGACTTCATGCCCCGGGAATGCCCCGGGACATAGACCTCTGCGAACGGTTCGCCATCAATCGCTCGGCGGTATGCAGCGATCAGCGCCAGCTGGTGGATGTGGGAGGCATCGAGCCCGGCGTCATGTGAGCGACCAGGACTAGCAGAATACCCTTCGCGGCCAGCCTGACGGAACGGATGATCAAGAGCGGGCCGGCGAAGCCGCCCGCCAGCGAAAAGCGCGGTGCAGGGCAACAACACCACTCTGCGCGGCCGACGCCGTGGCTCATCCCTCGAACGGTTCGACGCTTTCCCTGCGCCCGTAGAGGAAGGCATCCGCCACCTGGCGCAGCGGCGCGATGTCCACCTCGGAGCGCCCGGCGGCCACCAGCTCGGCGAAGCGGGCGTAGAGCCCGGCGTATTCCTGACCGACCATGGCGGCCAGCCGCGACGGCTCGTCGTCCCCGTCGCCGGTGGGCGCATCCACCACCACCTCGTCGTCGATCAGCAGGCGATTGCCACCGTGGGTCAGGCGCAGGCGGCCGGCATCGGACTCGATCCGCATCTCCCAGGTCACCTCGCCGGTCTGGCGGAAGTCGAAGTCGGCGGCGATCGGTGTCTCGTCGGCATCCATGAAGGCCAGCCGGGCGGCGATCGGTGTCTGACAGTCGGCGGGCACCTCGAGGGTCGCCTGGCGCAGGAAGAACGGCCGCGGCAGCACCCGGGTCGCCACCGAGAAGGCGTTGATGCCGGGATCGAAGACGCCCATGCCACCAGGCTCCCACAGCCAGTCCTGGCCGGGATGCCAGACATGCACGTCCTCCTTCCATTCGATCTCGACGCCACGGATCTCGCGCGCGGCCAGCCATTCCCGCGCCGCGGCCACGCCGCCGGCCTGCTGGGAATGCCAGGCGGCGAACAGCGTACCCGGGCTTCGCTCGGCCAGCTCGACCAGGGCCTCGACCTCGCTGAGCGTCGCCCCCGGCGGCTTCTCCAGCAATACGTGTTTACCCGCCTCCAGGGCCCGACGCGCCTGGGCATAGCGCAGGCGTGTCGGCGTGCAGATGGCCACGGCATCGAGCCCCGGCTCGGCCTCGAGCATCGCCTCGAGCGAGGCATAGTGCGTCAGGCCGTCGAGGCCCGCGACGGGGTCGGCCGCGGCCAACAACTGGAGGTTCGGCTGGGCCCGAATGGCCGGCAGGTGTTGGTCTCGGGCGATCTTGCCGAGGCCCACGAGGCCGATGGAAAGGGAGGACATGGCGGTACCTGACGGGTGGCGAAGCGAAGGAAAGACCTTATCAGAGCAAATGTCGCACATATAGATCGCCCTGGCGCTACGCTCTTCCGTCACGCCCTCGTCGACCGCTGCTCATCGCCTACCCTGGAATGGCCACTCAGCGTGGCCCGGCGCTGCCCTCGCGCTCCGCCTCGGCGCCTTGCTCGACGCGCGCCTCGACCATCTCACGCCTGTCCGGGGCGCCGGCGGCGGCCTTGTTACGCTGACGACGCAGGTCACGCAGCGTGCTGACGAGCATCGCGGCCACGATCATCCCCCCGCCGATGAAGGCCGCCTGGGTCGGCATCTCGCCGACCCAGGCCCATACCAGCAGGGTCCCCACCAGCGTCTCGAGCAGCATCACCAGGCTGACCTCGGCACCCGGCAGGTAGCGTGGCCCGGTCTGAATGCCGAAATAGGCGGCCGCCAGCAGCCCACCCATCGCCAGCAGATACTGCATGTCCGCCGCCGAGGGCAGCTGGATGCCGCCCAACAGCGCCGCCGGCAGCAGCATGGCCAGGCACCCCAGCGGCAGGATCACCGTGGTATCGACACCGCGCCGAGACTGGCTCTTCTGGGCGCCGGCCACGGTGGTGTTGATGGCGATGCATAGCGGCACGCCCAGCGCCACGACGAGCCCCAGCGGGTTACCGCTGCCAAGCTCCCCGGAGGCCATCAAACAGGCCCCGGCGACGCTGACCGCGATCACCACCCAGGTCTGGCGCCGCAGGCGCTCGCCGAACAGCCACCAGCCGATCAGGGCGGCGATCAGCGGCGCCAGGTTCATCATCACCAGCACGTTGCCGGCGGTGGTCAGGCGGTTGCCGATCACGAAGGCCCAGGCGCTGCCAGCGAAGGCCAACGGGCACCACCAGGCCGCCGGGCCACAGGCCTTCACGGCCGCCGGCAGACTGCGCCCGTAACGCAGCCAGGCGATGCCCAGCAGGACGATGCCGAGCAACAGCCCACGCCAGAACATGAAGGTGGCCACATCCACCGTGGTGGCCTTGACCAGCAGCGCATCCGGCGACAGGAACAACACGCCGGCCATGGTAATCAGGTAGCCCCGTAGGCGAAACGGCAAACGCGTCCACATCTTCGCTCTCCCCTCGGCACACGCCGACGATACGGTGATCGATGCCCGGTCATGAAACGCCGGTGCTAAAACGACGAGCAGGCCGGGGTTTCCCCCGACCTGCTCGGTCTTGATGCAACGCGAGGCACCGCTAAGGGCGGCGCCTCACGCTAGCGAGATCGCCTCAGGCGCGCTCGCGACGCGGCACCGGGCCGTCGTCGTCACGGCGACGGCGCGGCGCACGGTCGGGGGCACGATCTTCGCTGATTTCCAGCGGACGACCGGCCACACGGGCACGCCCCATCTTGTCGAGGATGCTCGACGGCAGGTTGTTCGGCAACTCGACGACGGAAAATGCATTGCGGATGTCGATCCGGCCGATGCGATTACCCTCGATGCCACCTTCGTTGGCCAGGGCCCCGACCAGCTGGCCGGGCTTGACGCCATCCTTGTGGCCGACGGAGACACGATAACGGGTCATGCCTTCACGCGGCGCACGGTCGCGGGGGGCATTCTCGCGGCGCGCCGGCTTGCCGTCACGGCTACGCTCGTTGCGCTCGTTACGATCCTTGCGCGGTGCCTGCAGACGGCCGATCGGCGCCTCGTCGGCGCGCGCCAGGGCGGAGAAGGCACAGGCCAGCTCGACGGGGTCGTAGCCCTCGCCGATCAGCTGCTCGATCAGCGCGCGCTGCTCTTCGGCGCCCTTGGTGACGGCGGCGACGGCACGCTGATGGAAGACCTGGTCGCGATGGGCGCGGATGGCGGCCTCGTCGGGCAGGGTCATCTCGCTCATCTTCTGGCCGGTGGCCTGCTCCAGCCAGCCGACCTTGCGGCCTTCGCGGTTACCAGCGAAGGTGATCGCCACGCCGTTGCGCCCGGCACGGCCGGTACGGCCGATGCGGTGGGTGTAGGCCTCGGCGTCCTGGGGCAGGTCATAGTTGATGACGTGGGTGATACGCGGCACGTCGAGGCCACGAGCGGCCACGTCGGTGGCGATCAGCACGTCGACCTTGCCGCGCTTGAGGCGGGTGATGGTGCGCTCACGCAGGCTCTGGTCCAGGTCGCCGGACAGGCTAGCGACGTTGACGCCGCGGGCGGCGAGCTGCTCCATCAAGGTGGTGCAGGCGGCCCGGGTACGCACGAAGACGATCGCCGCATCCACCGGCTCGACCTCGATGATGCGGGCCAGGGCTTCCTGCTTGGCGCCGCCCTCGACGCGCACGCGGCGCTGCTCGATGTTCTCGCCGATGGTGGTGCGCGACTCGATGGCGACCTTGACCGGGTTGACCAGGTAGCGATTGACGATGCGCTCGATCTCGGTCGGCAGGGTCGCCGAGAAGAACACCCGCTGGGCGTCCTGCGGAGTATCGGCGACCACGCGCTTGACGTCGTCGATGAAGCCCATGCGCAGCATCTCGTCGGCTTCGTCGAGGACCAGCGCGGAGAGGCCATCGAGCTTCAGGCTGCCACGATCCAGATGATCGATGATACGACCGGGGGTGCCGACCACGACCTGGGCGCCACGACGCAGGGCCTGCATCTGCTCACGATATTCCATGCCGCCACACAGGGTGGCCACTTCCAGCCCCTTGAGGTTCTGGCCGTACTTGGCGAAGGAGGCGGCCACCTGCTGGGCCAGCTCGCGGGTCGGCGCCATCACCAGCACCTGGGGCGCACGACGCTCGAGATCGAGACGCGAGAGCAGCGGCAGGGCGAAGGCGGCGGTCTTGCCGGTACCGGTCTGGGCCTGGCCCAGCATGTCGCGGCCGTCCAGCAGGGCTGGAATGGTCTGCGCCTGAATCGGTGACGGAGTCTGGTAACCGAGGGTCTCGGTGGCAGACAGAACGGCAGGCAGCAGGGCCAGATCGCCGAAACTCGGCGAGGCGACGGAAGTCGAGGTCATGAATCACACCTTGGTAGGCCGGCATCGCCGGCAAGAAACATCGTGGCGCCCCTGACGCGGTCACACGCTCAGGGATCCTGCAACGGGGCAGGTCGTCGTCAACATCGGAGTCGGGGACGCCGGTCGCACCTAGCATCGGTTCGGACCCACCCAGGTGGGTGAACCGTCGTGGCGACCGTCTGCGCCGAATTCGCCCGGGTGGCGAACTCTCGGCGGCGCTCCATCTTCACAGTTCGAACGCTTTGGACCATCGGTCCGGCGTCTTCGCGAGCGTCGTATTCACGGTTCGTGAACCGGCGCTGAGTATGATGGTGGGGTCAGCACATGCGAGGAACGCGCATGCTACCATCGTCTCGTTGAACTGGCCAATCTTTTCCGCACGCCTCGGAAACACTTCCCGCGAAGCCTGGCCAGCCGGTGATTTCCCCCTTTCCACAGGAGCCTACATGCCGAACCTTTGGGTCGATGCCGATGCCTGCCCGCGAATCGCCCGCGATATCATCGTGCGCGCCGCCGAACGCACCGCCACTCCGACCACCTTCGTCGCCAATCACCAGGTGCCGCTGCCACCCTCGAAGTGGGTGAAAGGCCTGGCGGTGAGTCACGGCTTCGACGCCGCCGACGACGAGATCGTCGAGCGCCTGGCGAAGAGCGACCTGGTGATCACCTCGGACCTGCCGCTGGCCATGGCGGCCATCGAGCGCGGCGCCAGCGTGATGACCAGCCGCGGTGAGGCGCTGGACGAAAGCAACATCCGCGCCCGCGTGCAGATGCGCGATTTCATGGAAACCATGCGCTCGAGTGGCGAACACACCGGCGGCCCCAAGGGCTACTCGGACATCGACCGCCGGGAGTTCGCCAACGCCCTGGACCGGTGGCTGGCGAAGCAGAAATAAAGGAAGGAAGGAGAAGGAAGCCTGGCCTGCATAGCGGGACGCCCTCCCCCTTCAAGGCACGAAGCGCCGCCCTTCCCTGTTCCGGCGGCGCAGTCGTGTTATTTCAAGCTTTCTCGCGAATGCCCTGCCCCGGCAGGCGTTCGCGATCGTGAGGCCGATCGAGGCCGAGCAACGGGCCGGCCGGCACGATGCCGTTGGGGTTGATGGTCGTCTGACTGAGGTAGTAGTGGCGCTGAATATGCGACATGTCGACCGTCTCAGCCACGCCCGGCCACTGATACAGCTCGCGTACATAGTGCAAGAGGTTCGGATAGTCCTCCAGGCGGCGCAGGTTGCACTTGAAGTGGCCGTGGTAGACGGCGTCGAAGCGTACCAGGGTGGTGAACAGGCGAATATCGGCCTCGGTGAGCCATTCTCCGGCCAGGTAGCGCCACTCGGAGAGCCGCGCCTCCAGGCGATCGAGGGCGGCGAACAGCGCCTCGACGTGGCGCTCGTAGACAGCCTGCTCGGTGGCGAAGCCAGCCTTGTAGACGCCGTTGTTGACATGGTCATAGACGTCGGCATTGACGGCATCGATGGTCTCGCGCAGGTCCGCCGGATACAGGTCCAGGCGATTGTCGGTCAGCGCGTCGAAGGCGTCGTTGAAGATGCGCACCAGGTCCGCCGACTCGTTGCTGACGATGCGACGCTCCTGCGCATCCCATAGCACCGGCACCGTGACCCGCCCCGTGTAATGGGGGTCGGTCAAGGTATAGAGCTGATGATGGAAGTCCACGCCGTTGAGCGGATCGCCACTGGAACCCTCGTCACGACGATAGCTCCACCCCTGATCGAGCATCAGCGGGCTGGTATGAGAGACGTCGATCATCCCCTCCAGCCCCTTGAGGCGCCGCATGATCAACACGCGGTGTGCCCAAGGGCAGGCCAGCGACACGTAGAGGTGGTAGCGCCCGGCCTCGGCGGGCCGTGCCGCCCGGCCGTCGGGGCCGGGGCTACCGTCGCGGGTGACCCAGTCGCGTAGCTGAGCGGACTCACGCACGAACTCGCCGCCGTGGGCCTGGGTGTCATACCACTGGTCGTGCCACTGTCCATCGATCAACAGTCCCATCTCGAGCTCCTCTTATCCAAGGTTTGCGACCAGCGTAAACCGAGGGAATCGAAGCTCAAGCGCAGTTTCTGGGCCTCACCGTTCGCTTTATTCGAATAATCAAACGATATGACGCCGAGCGGCCATCTTCACGCCCCGCCGCCGACGCCTCTCCGTACGCTGTCGCGCAGCTGACGAGCCATGGCCCGGGTGGCCGGCCCCGACCGATCCTGATCGCGATGGATGAGCTGAAGAGGGATCTCGCGCACCCGGCCGGCCGACAGCGGCAATGGCTTGAGCCGCCCCGCCGCCAGGCTGTCGCCCAGGCGTGTCTCGGGCAACCAGGCGAAGCCCAGGTTGCGCTCCAGCATGCCGATCGAGGTATCGAGGTGGCTCACCGTCCAGCGCTGTTCCGCCTTGAGCCAGCCGGAATCCTGTGAGCGGCCCTGCGCCGAATCACGCACCACCAGCTGGCGGTGCTGTTCCAGGTCACGCAGATCGAGCCCTCGCCCCAGCCGATGCAGCTCGTGATCAGGGTGCGCCACGGCGATGAAGCGTACCGTCACCAGTGGCTCGCCGAGGAAACCATGCGCCCCGAGCCCCGACACCAGCAGGTCGGCCTCGCCATCCTTAAGCATCTCGACGCCGCCATTGAGTACCGTTTCATGCAACTGCACTCGCACATAGGGAAAGGCCGTGGAAAAAGCATCCAGCGCCCGCGCCAGGGCATCCGCTGGGAACAGCTGATCGATGGCCAAGACGATCTCGGCCTCCAGGCCTTCGGCCAACCGCGACGCCACGTCTTCCAGCGATGCGGCATTGTCGAGCAGCTGGCGGGCGCGTCGCAGCAACATCTCGCCGGCCTCGGTCAGCCGCACCTGGCGTCCCACCGGCTCCAGCACCGCCACGCCGAGCTGCTCCTCCAGCTTGTGCACCGCATGGTTGAGCGTCGAAGGGCTCTTGTGAACGGCCTCGGCGGCCCGCGAGAAGCCGCCATGATCCACGACGGCGGCCAACATCTGCCACTGAGACAGGGTGACACGAGACATGTTCGATTTCCTCGAATGTAGTGCACGACAGGTCGCGTTCAATCTTCGAAAAAATCGGCCCGAAATACCAGTCACGCCATCCAACGCGGGGCAACACCCTCGGCCCGTCGACCACCGTGATACATGAGTATCGACACGAGACCGCCGTCGATGGCTCTCGCCACAGGGTTGTCGATCGAGGTCGATGCATGGCATGGTCTCATTTAGAAACAGCGTTCGCAGGCACATCACGCCCGACACAGGAGACGCGTCGGGATGGAGCTGTATAGGTGTACAGCCTAGGCACCTTAATCGACATGGGTTAAGGTTCTAATGCCTTTTTATACGTTCTACACCTATTCACCACGGCTAAATACATCATGCGAATCCTTCGTTCGCTGCCCCGCACGCACAAGTTGCTGCTGTTACCCGTTGCCACCATGGTCACCGTGCTGGGCGCACACAAGATTCTGACGTCTGTCGAGGATGCCCGTCAGGGCGAACAAAGCCAGGATACCGTCCTGGTCCCTCTCGGCGAAGACGCCAGCCCCGGCGTTCCCTCTCTGGCCCTCGACCGCGCCCCTGTCGCCGAGGCCATCGAGCTGGCCTCACGCGCTCAGGACGCCACCCGGGAAGCCATCCCCCTCTCTCAGCTGACCGCCTCCGAGGTCGTCGACATCTCCTTCGCAAGCGCCGCCCATGCGGGCACCGGGGCCGAGGGTCAGGATGTCGACACGCCACGCCTGGACAGCACCGCTCGCCACCTTGCCATCGTGGTCGGCACACCCGCCAACGGCATGTCGACCGACGACCAGCCGATGGTCGCCGATGCCACGTCTTACGAGAACGTGTCGGCGGACGAGCTCGAGCTGTTCGACGACGGCCCGATCGTCCTCGACGAACAGATCGATGCCGATGAGCCTTACGTGCCCGAATGGCTGGCGTATAACGTCGCTCCCGGCGACACCTTCACGATCATGGCCCAGGAAAACCTGGGGCTGGGTTATAGCGAAGTCTCCGCCCTGCTCGAGGAAATGCCCGAGCCGCGCCTGCTGACGCACTGGCGTGCCGGCGACCGTTTCGAATATCAGCTCGACGAGCAAGGCAAACTGCTGTCGCTGCGGATGATGAAGAACGCCCGCGACGGCTACCTGGTCGAGCGTGACGCCGACGGTGCGCTGGATGTGGCCTCCATCGAGCGTGCCGGCGAGGCCACCCAGCGCCTCTATGCCGGCACGGTCAGCGGCAGCTTCGCGCGCTCGGCCCAAGCCACCGGCCTGAACAGCGCCGAGATTGCCGAACTCTCCCATGTATTGGAGAAGAAGCTCGACTTTCGCCGCGACACCCGGCGCGGCGATCGCTTCAGCGTACTGGTGGAATCCGACCTGATCGACGGCAAGAACCTCGACCCGCGCGTATTGGCGGTCAGCTACGAAGGTTCACGCATGGATCTGACCCTGGTGCGTAACGCCGAGGACAACCGCTTCTATACGCCGAACGGCGAGAGCCTGGATCCGGCCTTCGATCGCTACCCGTTCAACGGCCACTATCGCATCAGCTCCAGTTTCAACCTGCGCCGCCACCACCCGGTCACCGGCCGCATCAGCCCCCACAAGGGCACCGACTTCGCCATGCCGTCCGGCACCCCCGTCGATGCCCCGGCCAACGGCCGCGTCGAACTGGTCGGCAACCATCCGCTGGCCGGCCGCTACATCGTCGTCCGCCACGATAACGGCTACAAGACCCGCTACCTGCACCTCTCGAAGCCGCTGGTCAGCCGTGGCGATCGGGTGACCCGCGGCGAGCGCATCGCACTCTCCGGCAATACCGGCCGCAGCACCGGCGCCCACCTGCACTATGAGGTCATGGTCAACGACAGTCAGGTAGATGCCATGAAGGTCAGCCTGCCGGAACACCAGGGGCTCAACGGCGACGCCCTGGCCAGCTTCAAGGCCGAGGCCGAACCCATGCTGGTGGCGCTGGAAAATGGCCAGACCGACACCACGGTGGCCAGCGCCAACAGCGGAGACGCGGACGCCTCCGACGACGAAATCTGATCGCGACGCCCGACACTCGGTAACTCATGACGCCGACGCCCCGCCCATGCGGGGCGTCGGCGTGTTGTGTCATAACGACCGCGTCAGGAGGCCGGCGCCGCCAGCGCACGGATCAACGCCGGGTCGCGATCATAGATATCCGGCCGGAAGCTCGCCAGGCCGCCCGACTCACCCTTCGCGGTCCAGTAGTGCAGCGCCAGCGGCACCGGCCGGGCCAAGGAGACGTTGGTGGTCTCGCCGCTGGCGATGCGGCTTGCCAGTGCGATGCGCGAACCGCTGTCGGCGATCAGCAGCCGGGTCAACTCGGCGACATTTTCCACGCGGATGCAGCCGGAACTCAGCGCCCGTTGCGGCCGGCGGAAGAGCCCACGGGCCGGGGTATCGTGGAGATACACCAGATGATCGTTGGGGAAGCGCAGCACCATCCTGCCCAGTGGGTTACGCGGCCCGGCACGCTGGCGCAGCATCACCGCGCCGGGCCGTTGCCAGTCGACACCCCGAGGGTCCAGGCGCCGCCCCTCATGATCGAGCGCGATCATGTCATGCTCGGCCAGGTAGCCGAGATCGCGCCGCAGCCGGGGCAGCACATCCTCGCGCATGATGGTCGGCGGCACCGTCCAGGTAGGATTCAGGGTCAGGTAGGTGATCTCGGAACGCAGCACCGGCGAGGCCCGACCGGGCTGGCCGACGACGACTCGCGCACCCCAGTGATCGCCATTCGGGCGCCGGTAATCGAGGCGCTGACCGGCCAGGTCGACTTCCAGCCGCCAGGCGGGCCGGTCGCCGGATAGCCAGCGCGCCCGTTCCAGGTTGGCGCGCAGGGTCTCGATGCGCGCCCGGGCCGGTACGTTGAGCGCCGCTCGAGTCCGCGGCCCGATCACCCCATCCGCGGCGAGCATGTGACGACGCTGGAAGCGCTTCACCGCGGCCTCCAGCGTGGCGTCATAACGGTGCTGGGCCGGCGCTTCCAGGGCGACTTCGGGATAATGCAGCACATCGGCAGCCATCACTTCCAGCTCGCCGATCATCGCCAGCCGCCGGCGCAGCAGGGCGATGTCTGCGTCGACGTCGCCCGGGCGCAGCGGCGCCTGACGCACCGGCAGCATCGGCCACCCTCCCAGACGGGCGATGTGGCGATAACTCGCCAGCGCTCGCCGCAGCTCGGCGTAGTTTTCCCCCTGGGGACGCGCCAGGGCCAACGCCGCTTCCACGTCGCCGGCCGCCAGCGCCCGCTCGATGCCGACCAGGTCCAGGCGCGGCGCCGCCACCGGGATCTCCCAGTCGGGATAGACGTCATGTGGATCGAGGCGCCCGCGCCGCAGTTGGCTCAGCGCCGCCAGCAGGGTCCGGCTGGCGTCCAGATCGAAACGGATCCCGGCGGCCTCCGAGGCCGCCGGATCGAGTGCGGCCTCGGCCTCGCGCTCCAGGCGTGCCGGCCGATAGTCGGCGGGATCGAGCCCCTCCGCCTCCAGGGCATTGAGCAGCTCGACCAGGGTGGCCACCGCCTCGCGGTCTTGCCAGACTGGCGCGCCGCCGTGCAGCGCGTAGAAACGCGCCAGCCGCGGCGAGGCCGCGTCGAGCCGGTCACTCAGAAGCGGCGGGGAAGCGGTCGTCTCGTCGACTGCCGGCAGCGTGGCCGCACTCACGGTGATCGGCAACCACGCCATCAGCAGGCCCATGCCACCGCGCCTCGCGTATCGTGAGAAGACGTTCGCAACCCGCATGATGTGACACCTCCTGGCATCCGGCTGATGAGACTGGTCTTCCTGACTGTCTTCACCATAATACGAGAACCTGTCGACCGCTTGCCCGGGATGGACGACGCACGCCCCCGAGCACCATCGACCGATGCCTTCACCTCACACCATGAGACACCGCATGCCACCATTGCGCTCAAGGGGCCGGAGCATGGTCCCGCTGCTGGCCGCCCTGTTGCTGCTGCCCCCCGCCGCCGCGGCGCGTGACTTCCTGACGCAAGCGGTGACACTGACCGCTCCGCCCTCCCCACTGGCGACGCGCCTGACGCACCTCGCGCCAGGCGCCGACCCGCGAGTGCTACGCCTGGCCGCCCAAGCCTTCAACTGCGCCGACCCCGATGCCGAGCGACTGGCGGTGATCGACTTCTCGCTACCTTCTACCGAGCAGCGGCTGTGGGTGTTCGACCTGCCTCGCCAACGCCTGCTGTTCCGCGAGCTGGTCTCCCACGGCCAGGGCTCCGGGAACGCCCTGGCCCGTGAGTTCTCCAACGTGCCGGACAGCCACCAGTCCAGCATCGGCCTGTTCCGCACCCTCAACAGCTACGAGGGCAGTAACGGCTATTCGCTGCGCCTGGAGGGCCTCGAGCCTGGCATCAACGACCAGGCCTTCCAGCGCGCCATCGTCATCCACGGCGCCGACTACGTCAGCGAATCCTTCATCGAGCGCACCGGCCGCCTAGGGCGCAGCCATGGCTGCCCGGCGGTTCGCGAAGAGATCGCCGTGCCACTGATCGACAGCCTCAAGCAGAGCCAGTACCTGTTCACCTACTATCCCGACCCCGAGTGGCTGGCCGACTCGACCTTCCTGCGCTGCCCCCGAGATGAGCGACGGCTGGCCATGCAGCACTGAACCACCCTGCCACGAGAGCTCCACCGTTTGCAGGCGCCTCCGGTTATGGCCATGCTGGAAGGCACTGTGACCCTGGCAAGGAGAGCGAAATGGAACGCGTGATGCTGATCACCGGTGCCTCGAGCGGTATCGGCGCGGCGACGGCTCGGGCGGCCGCCCGGGAAGGCTACAAGCTGGTGCTCACCGCCCGGTCGCAGGAGCGCCTTGAGCCACTGGTCCAGGAGCTCGGCCCGGAGAACGTGTTGAGCGTCGCCATGGACGTGACCGACATGGCGGCGCAGCAGGCCATGGTGGAACAGACCCTGGAGCGCTTCGGGCGCCTCGATGCGGTGTTCGCCAACGCCGGCCGCGGCGGCTCGCCCGGCGGTTTCAGCGGCGCCGACCACGAAGCCTGGCGCGACATGATCCTGACCAACATCTATGGCCTGGGGCTCACCGTTCAGGCCACCCTGCCGGCGCTGCGCAAGGCCCAAGGCCATGTGCTGATCACCGGGTCGGCCGCGGGACGCGCCACCATTCCCGGTTCGATGTACGGCGCCACCAAATGGGCGGTGACCGGGCTTGGCCACAATCTGCGCGAGGAGTTGCGTGGCAGCGGCATTCGCGTGACCCTGATCGAGCCGGGCATGGTCGATACCCCCTTCTTCGACGCGCCTCCCGAGAACGCCCTGGAGGCCCGCGATATCGCCTCGGCCGTGCTCTATGCCCTCGACCAACCGGCACACGTGGATATCAACGAGCTGCTGGTGCGTCCCACGCCGCCACGCGCCGAGGACTGATTTTCCTTCATCCGACCGACAAGGAGTTACCCATGACGATCGCCACCGGTGACCGCCTACCCGACGTCACGCTCAAGACCAACGGCCCCGACGGCCCCCAGGACCTCGCCACCGGCGACTTCTTCGCCGGCCGCAAGGTGGTGCTGTTCGCCGTTCCCGGCGCCTTCACGCCGGGCTGCTCCAATACCCACATGCCTGGCTTCGTGGTCCAGGCCGATGAGATTCTCGCCGCCGGCGCCGATGCCATCGCCTGCATGGCGGTCAACGATGCCTTCGTGATGGGCGCCTGGCAGCAGGATCAGAACGCCCAGGCGATGAGCATGCTGGCCGACGGTAACGCCGAATTCGCCCGAGCCCTGGGCCTCGACATGGATGCCAGCGGCGGTGGCATGGGCACGCGCAGCAAGCGTTTCGCGCTGATCGCCAACGACGGCGTGGTGGAATACCTCGGCGTCGATGCCAAGGGCGTCGAACAGAGCAGCGCCGAGACGGTCCTCGCCCAGCTCAAGGGCTGACCGCCTAGCCCGTCATCATAGATGCCAAGGCCCCCGGCCATACCGGGGGCCTTGGCGTTACCGGGAAGAAAAGGCGCGAGGCTCAGGCGCCGATGGTGCCGCCATCCTGGCGCTGGATCACCACCGTGGAGGCCCGTGGACGCACACGCCCCTGAGTCTCGCTGGTGGCGTCATCGCCGAATGGCCAGTTGCCCGGGTGCTGGATGTTGATGAACATCGCCGTCTTGTCCGGCGTAAAGCAGATACCGGTCACCTCGCAGCCGTTGGGGCCGACCGCGAAGCGCCTGAGCTGAGCCTGGTCCCCTCCCCCGATCACCGACGCATCGCCCTCGGCCCGGCCGACGTTCTGGGGCACGACCGCCAGCACCTGGTCGTTGGTCTCCTCCGCCACCTTGGCATACCCGTTGTCGGTCTCGATCCACAGGATGCCCTGGCCATCGCCACGGTCGTCATAGTGCAGGCCATCGGGGCTGGCAAACTGGTTAAGCTCGGTCAGCCCGGAGACATTCTGCGCATCGTCGGCCGCCGCCCCGAACACGAACACCTCCCAGTCGAAACGATTCTCGGCACCCTCACGCCAGCGAATCACCTGCCCGCCCTCGTTCCCGGCCCGCGGGTTGGCGGCATTGGTCGGTGCCGTGGCGTAACCCACGCCCGGGTCCTCGATATCTCCGCCGCCGTGGGTATAGGTCGCGGCGGAACCTTCGCCGGTGCGCTCGGCATTGTTGGTCAGGGTCATGTAGACCTCGCCGGAGGCCGGGTCCACGGCGCCCCACTCCGGACGATCCATGGGCGTGGCGCCCATCAGATCGGCGGCGTCGCAGGTGTGGATGATCACGCCGGCCCAATCGTCTGCGGCCAGCCCCAGTGCCTCGGCCAGGGTTCGGCCGTCGCGTGTCTCGGCCTCCGGCGTCAGCGCTAGCCACTCGCCCGAACCGTCGGCATCGAAGCGGGCCACGTAGAGCGTACCTTCGTCCAGGTACTTGGCGCCGAGGGACAGGCGGTCGACATCGGCGCCCGGTCGGTGGGCGTCGGCTGGATCCCAGAGGGCCGCGGAGACGAACTTGTAGATGTACTCGTTGCGCGAGTCGTGGCCGGTATAAAACACCACCGGCTCGCCAGCCACCAGCTTGCCCGGCCAGCAGCCCTCGTGGCGGAAACGGCCCAGGGCGGTACGCTTGACGGCACGCGCCCCGCTATAGGGGTCGATCTCGACGATATAGCCGAAAGTGCGTGGCTCATTGCGATAGTCATCACGGGCCGAGTCGCCCGCCGGGGTAGCATCGAAGCGGGCGAACTCGTCGTGCTGCTCATCGGCGGCACCGGCAGCGGTCTCCCAGCCATAGCGGCCACGTCTCTCGACGATGCCGAGACGCTCGTCATCGCGCTCACGGCCAGCCTGCTTGATGAAGTATCCCGGCCAGTTCTCCTCGCAGGTCAGGTAGGTGCCCCAGGGAGTGTAGCCGTTGGCGCAATTATTGTTGGTGCCGCGTGTGCGGGTGCCATCCGGCGAGTAACGGGTCTGGACGTATTCGCTGCCGGCCACCGGGCCGCTCAACGCCATCTCGGTGGCGCTTGTGTAGCGGCGGTTGTAGTCGGAGTCCACCACGTGCTGCCAGCGGCCGTCGTCGCGTTTCTCGAGTTCGACCACGGTGACCCCGTGCGCATTGATCTCGGTGCGCACCTCAGCGGCCGGGCGCTGACCGTCTGCGGCATTGGTGGCCCCGCCCTGCGGCGCCCAGAGGGCGGCCTGGTCGATGTACTCGTTGTTCATCGCCAGCAGGAAACGGCGCGAGGCGGAGGACGCATCCAGGGCGAAGGGGTGCATGCCATCGTGATGCATGCCGACGCTGTTGGCCTGAATCTCGGGCGTGAAGGCCAGGTCCTCACGCCAGCCCGGTGCCTGGCCGTTGAGCGGCGTGCCCCAGGGAATCAGCACCTGGGCGGTGTAACCGGCCGGCACCACCACGGCATCGGTGCGCGCGCCGCGGATGGCCTCGAACGCCAGCGACAGCGGCGTCTTCTCGGTGCCCGCGGCCGTGGCACGCCCGGGCAGGCCACTCAGTCCGAAGCCGCCCAGCATCGCCATGGCCGCCATGCCGAGCCCACCCTGCATCACGCGACGCCGTGAGACGTGCGCCTCCAGCACCGCGGAGAACGGCTCGTTGTGGCTCTGGTTCAACAGGCGATGGTCTTCGATTTCCTGGCTCATCCGGGTCTCCTCACGATCAGGCGTCTCGTATCCGGCCAGCATCGAGGCCCCTTGCGGCGCCTCGTGACCGGACTCAGGTCAACCCGACCAGGATGCGTGACGCACGTGACAGGACGATGACGCGCCTTTCACCGCCCCGACATCGATGAGACGTACGCCGCACGATCGCTCGCGGCCTCGACGGCGACCGGGTGGAGCTTCTGGCCTGAGCGGCTCCTGGGCGGCAACGACCGAGCCCGACGCATCGGCCGTTGAGACAGCGTCCATTGTGCAAGGCCGTCGCCTTGTCCCATGCTGGAATCGAACCCACCGCTAACGGTCTGATGAAGTTCCCGTCATGCCACGAGTCGAAGAAGGAGGTGCCCCGCCCCGCTTGCTAGTCGCGCCTGTCACGGAACCGACACCCCGCGCTGACAGTGTCGACATCGAGGCGTCATCTTTGTGACGTCGATCCGATGACTATCAGGAGAGCCGCGCCGATGGTACGCATCGACAAGAAAGCCACCCGGCTTTACGTGCTGGACACCAATGTCCTGATCCATGATCCCGCCGCCCTCTACCAGTTCGATGAGCACGAAGTGGTCATTCCCATGACCGTTCTCGAAGAACTCGACAAGCACAAGAATGGCATCCGCGAGATCGCCCGCACCGCCCGGCAGGTCAGCCGGACCCTGTCTGATCTCACCGCCAATGTCGACATCGAGCAGATCCGTGCCGGCATCCCGATCCCGCGCCTCGCCGGGCCCGAGGGAAGCCTGCGGCTGCTCTGCTACGACGACCTCGAGACCCTGGAGCACCTCGAAGACAGCCCCGACAACCGCCTGCTCACCGAGACCTGCCGGCTGCGTGACGAACGCCCCGATGCCTCGGTGATACTCGTCACCAAGGACATCAACCTGCGGGTCAAGGCCGCGGCGGTGGGCGTGCCGGTCGAGGATTACCTCACCGATCGCGCCTTCGATGACAGCGACGCCATGCTCGGCGGCGCCCGTATCTACCCCGAGGCCGGCCACGACGGCCGCGGCTTGTGGGATAGCCTCAAGGTGGGCGTGAAGGTCGAACGCGACGACAGCGGCAAGGTGTTCTACCGCCTGAGCGGCGAGATACCCAACGACTGGCACCTGGGCATGCTGGTTTCGGACAGCGACGACGAAGCCAGCTTCGAGGCCATCGTGCGCGACCTGGGGCCGCGTCACGCCCAGCTCGAGCTGCTCACCAACTACCGGCACGGCGCCAGCGTCTGGGGCGTGCACGCCCACGACAGCCGCCAGAACTTCACCCTGAATCTGCTGCTGGACGACGACATCGACCTGGTCACCATCGCCGGCAGTGCCGGCACCGGCAAGACCTTCATGACGCTGGCCGCGGCCTTCCAGCAGACCCTCGACACCAAGCGCTTCGAGCGAGTGGTGTTCACCCGGGCCCCCATCTCGATGAGCGAGGACATCGGCTACCTGCCCGGCACCGAGGAGGAGAAGATGTCGCCCTGGATGGGCGCCTTCCACGACAACATGGACAACCTGCTGCGCGACGAGCACGACGGCAGCACGGCCTGGAACCAGGAGGCCACCCGCCAGCTGCTCGGCTCGCGAGTGCAGATTCGCGCCCCCGGCTTCATGCGCGGCCGGACCCTGAACGACACCTTCCTGATCATCGACGAGGCACAGAACTTCACACCCAAGCAGCTCAAGTCACTGCTCACCCGGGCCGGGCGCAACACCAAGATCGTCTGCCTGGGCAACGTCGGCCAGATCGACACGCCCTACCTCACCGCCAACACCTGCGGCATGGCAACGGTGGTCGAACGTTTCCGCGATTGGCCCCACGCCGGTCACGTCACCCTGAAGAGCGTGGAACGTTCACGCCTGGCGCTGGCCGGCGAGGAACTGCTCTGACTCCCACAGGCGCAAGCTGAAACGACCGCGGGCCGGCGCCGAAGGGCGCCGGCCCGCTTTCATCTCGGCCACTCAGCACCGCGGCTGACGGTCTTCTCGATCAGCGGCTGCGGTTGAAGGCCTTCTCGATCAGCGCCTCGCTCTCGCTGCCAGGCCCCTTCTGGAGCACCTTGCAGGCCTCGTGATAGAGGCACACGAGACGCTGGCAGGACGCACAGTGCACGCGATCATCGGGGTTCTTGATGCTCGACACTCGCATCACATGACTACCGCAGGCCGGGCAGGCCACCGGTAGGCGCATGTCTTCGGACAGGGACATCGGCTTCTCCTTGGCAGCGTATTCCATCATCGACATCCTGACGCAGGTTGCGCAAGACGCCAAGTGGCATGACTCATGCCTCACTCCGCCAGCTCGGCACGGTCTCAGCCAGACAGCCGCTCGGCTAGCCAGCGACCGATGTCGGCCACCTGCTGCGGGCAGACCGCATGGGCCATCGGGTACTGGCGGTAATTCACCGCATAGCCCTGCGCCTTGAGGCCATCGCGGGCGGCTTGGCCCAGGGCTTCCGGCACGACCGAGTCGGCATTGCCATGATGGATCTCGATGAGCAGGTCACGGTTGACCTCGGCAGGCGTAAGACTGCCCTCGGTGGCCAGATAAGTGGACATGGCGAGCAAGCCGCCCAGCCGTTCGGGGAAGGTCAGCGCCGCCTGATAGGCCACGGCGCCGCCCTGGGAGAATCCGGCGATGATGATGCGCTCGGCGGGTACGCCCTGGGCGATCTGGTCATGCACCAGCCCCTGGATACGCTCGGCGGAGGCCTTGAGCTGGGCCTCGTCGACGCGACGATCGAGACTGGCCTCGAGGATGTCGTACCAGGCCGGCATGCTTACACCGCCATTGATGGTCACCGGCAGGCGCGGGGCATGCGGCAGGACGAAGCGAACGTCGAGGTCCTCGGGCAGGCCCAGGGCCGGCGCCAGCGGTTCGAAGTCGTGGCCATCGGCGCCCAGGCCGTGGAGGATAAACACGCAGGCATCGGCGGCTCGCCCGCTGCGCGGCTCGATGATCAGCTCGTCGGGTGCACTCATGGCTCGTCTCCAGCACAAAAGCGACACCCTAGCGCAAAGCGCTCTGTCCGGCGAGCGTCGAGCAAAACGGGCGGCCGCCCCGACGACCGCGGCTGGCTAGAACGGCCAGACCCGTGGAATCAGCCCCAGCGCCACCACGGCTGTCAGGAGATTGAGCGGCGCGCCCACACGCAAGTAATCGCTGACCCGATAGCCACCGGGCCCATAGACCATCAGGTTGGTCTGATAGCCGATCGGCGTCAGGAAGCTGGCCGAGGCGGCAAACATCACCGCCACCACGAAGGGCAGCGGACTCACCCCCAGGTGCTCGGCGGCGGCAACCACCACCGGGAAACTGATCACCGCCGCGGCGTTGTTGGTCACCAGCTCGGTCAGCAGCGCCACCAGCAGGTAGGTGCCGATCAACAGCCACCAGGGATTGCCGTCGACCCATCCCATGGCCGTCTGCGCCAGCGCCAGCGCCGCGCCGTTGGACTCCAGCGCGGCGCCCAGGCCGAAGGAGGCGGCGATGGTCAGCAAGACCTGGATATCCAGGCCGCGCCTGGCCGCGCCGACCGAGCAACAGCCGCTGAGCACCGAGGCCGCGGCCCCCAACATGGCGGCACTGAGCAGGCTGGTCATGCCGCTGGCGGCGAGCAGTACCACGGCGGCGAGGATGCTCCAGGCCAGCCAGGCACGTTCATGGACCGGTCGCGCCGCGCCATTGACCTGGCTGATCAGCAGGAAGTCGCGGGACTGCCGGTGGCGCTCGATGAACGGTGGGCGCGCCTCCAGCAACAACACATCGGCCGGCTGCAGGCGGATCTGCCCCAGGTTGCCGGCCACCCGTTCGCCACCACGGCACACCGCCAGCACCGCCGCGCCATAGAGGGTGCGGAAGTGGCCATCGCGAATGCGCCGGCCGATGAACTGGCACTGGTCAGAGACCACCGCCTCCACCAGTCGACGCTCCTTGAAGTCCTTCTGCAGGCTCGACTCGGCGGGATGCGATGGCATCAGCCCGCGGATCTGTTGCAGCTCCACGGCACCATCCGTGGTGCCGGCGAACACCAGCCGGTCGCCGCCCTTGAGCCGTTCGCCCGGCCCCACCACGCTAACCACGTTGCCGTCGCGCTCGATCTCGACCAGGAACAGCTCCTGCAGGTGGCGCAAGCCGGCCTCCTCGACGCTGCGGTCGACCAGCGGCCCCTCCGGGTCCACTTCCATCTCGATGGTGAACTCACGGGGATTCTCGAACACCTCGCCGGCCCCCGTGCGCGGCGGCAGCAGGCGTCGCCCGATCAGCAGCAGATAGGCCAAGCCGATCACCGCTACCGGCACGCCGACCCAGGCGATGTCGAACAGCCCCATGGAGAGCGACGGATAACGTTCGATCATCAGGCCATGCACCACCAGGTTGGTACTGGTGCCCATCAGGGTGATGGTGCCACCGAGGATGGAGGCGAAGCTAAGCGGCATCAGCAGACGATGCGCGGGCAGGCCGAGCCGACGGCTCCAGCTCAGAACGGCGGGAATGAAGGTGGCCACCACGGGGGTGTTGTTGAGCAGGCCGCTCAGCGAGGCCACGGGTAGCACCAGGCGCGTCAGGGCGCGACGCTCTCCTCTAGGGTGCCCCAGCACATGGCGGATGATCAGGTCGATGCCACCGGTCTCGCGAATGCTCGCGACCAGCACGTACATGAAGGCCACGGTGAACAACCCGCTGCTGGAGAAGCCGGCCAGCGCCTGATCCGGCGCCACCACGCCGAGGCCGATCAGCAGGATCAGCGCGCCCATCAGCACCATGTCGGGGCCGATACGCGTCAGGGCCATCAGGGGGAAGACGGCGGCGACGACGACGAGCGAGATCCAGGCGTCCGGGGACATGGCGGGCCTTCCAGGAAGAGTGCGATCTCCCCTATTGTGCCGCTCGCCATATATTCTAAAAAGTTATTTTTAGAAATCTACTTATTCGAAAAACATCTCATAGGTCGACCCCACCATCCGGTGGGGCCCACCTTACACGACCTTTCAGTCGTTGCTCTTGATGTTGGACGCCTGCAGGCCTTTCTTGCCCTGGGTGACCTCGAAGGACACCTTCTGGCCTTCCTGCAGGGACTTGAAGCCCTCGGCCTGAATCTCGGAGAAGTGGGCGAACAGATCATCACCGCCGTCGTCCGGAGAAATGAAGCCAAAGCCCTTGGTGTCGTTGAACCACTTGACGGTACCGGTCGCCATTATCGAATGCCTCGCATTGCCTGTTGAGTCCGTGCGGTGGGGCGGCTTTGCGCTCCACGGCCCACGGCCTACGCCCCGATGGGCGTAGGCCTGACACTATACACCAGACTCGACAGCGTCGTGACACTCCCTCATCGTGGCGCCCGCCGTCGTCGCCGGCGGCCCCGTTCGAGGGCTCAGAGATCGTGCCCCAGCACCACGCGGCAAATATTCGAGAAGCTACGAGCCTCCGGCAGCGTGGCGACATCGGTCCCCAGCGCGCGGCCGATATCGGCGGCCGAGATCACGCCACGGATGCTCGGATTTCCGCGGCGGTCGGACTCGGTGACCAGCAGATGTTGATCGCCATTGGCCTCCAGCTCACGCATCAGCTGGTCGATGGACAGTGACGCCAGGCGCTCCATGGTCAGTGCGTGCAGCTCGGCACAAGGGGTCTGCAGCATGCGGGCGGTCACATCCTCGCGATCGATGCCGCGACGCTGCATGGCCTGGGTGATCATGCGTCCGCCGATCACATCGCGAGCATTGAGCACGCCGACGCAGTCGCCCTCTCCATCGACCACCAGCAGCAGACGCACGCCGCCATGCTCCATCACCCTGCGCGCATCCACGATGGAAATATCGGCGGGCACGCTGAGCGGCACGACATGCTGGAAGTCCGTCAGCACCGTCAGCGCAGGACTCGCAGGCGAGAGTCGTGGCGGCATGGGCTTGGCGATCGGGGTATGGGCGGGCAGCACGTCCAGGCGTTCGGGGGCGGTCGCGAGGGTAGGCATTCGTGGTGTCTCCTTGAGAGTAGGGACCGGCTCGTCATACCGGATGCCCCCACACTGCGCCCGCCCGGATTAAGAGAACCTTAAGGGATCGCCTGGCCACCGCGATTGACAGCCGGCGAGCGGCGGCATGCAATGATGACTTCGACCTCGCAACGGAGTGCGACATGCCGCGACTGCCTCACCGCTTTCTCATCTACGCCCTGGCCCTGCTGGGGTCGCCCCTGTGCCTGATCGGCCTGGCGCTGGCCCCGGGTTGGGGCTGGGCACTGGGGGCGCTGATCTTCACCACGCTGGCGGCCATGGGCACCCGAGATATCTTCCAGCGCCACCACACCGTCAGCCGCAATTACCCGGTGATCGCCCATCTGCGCTACCTGCTGGAATCCTTCGGCCCCGAGATTCGCCAGTACTTCATCCAGCGCGATACCGAGGAGGTGCCCTTCTCCCGCGAACAGCGCAGCCTGGTCTACCGACGCGCCAAGGGCACTCTCGACAAGCAGCCCTTCGGCTCGCTGGAGGACATGCAGGCTCCCGGCTACGAATGGATGAACCCTTCGCTGGCGCCGGCGACGATCGGCGACGACGACTTCCGGGTCACCGTCGGTGTCGGCCGCGCCAGGCCCCATGACGTCAGTGTGCTCAATATCTCGGCGATGAGCTTCGGCGCCCTGTCGCCCAACGCCATCAGCGCCTTGAACGACGGCGCTCGGCGCGGCGGCTTCTATCACGACACCGGCGAGGGCGGCATCTCGCCCTATCATCGCCGCGGCGGCGACCTGGTGTGGGAAATCGGCTCCGGCTACTTCGGCTGCCGCGATACCGAGGGCCGCTTCGACGCCGGGCGCTTCGCCGAGCAGGCCACCGACGATGCCGTCAAGATGATCGAGATCAAGCTCTCCCAAGGAGCCAAGCCGGGTCACGGCGGCATCCTGCCGGGGGCCAAGGTCACCGCCGAGATCGCCGCGACCCGCGGCGTACCCGAGGGCCAGAGCGTGGTCTCGCCGGCCGCCCACAGCGCCTTCTCCACGCCTCGCGAGCTGATCGGCTTCATTTGTCAGCTGCGCGAGCTGTCCGGCGACAAGCCGGTGGGCATCAAGCTGGCCATCGGCCATCCCTGGGAGTGGTTCGCGCTGGTCAAGGCGATGCACGAGGAAGGCGAGCACCCCGACTTCGTGGTGGTCGATGGTGGCCAGGGCGGCACCGGCGCCGCTCCCCTGGAGTTCATCAACCGGCTGGGCATGCCGCTCACCGATGCCCTGCTGCTGGTGCATAACACCCTGGTCGGCGCCGGCCTGCGCGAACGGGTCCGCGTCGCCGCCTCCGCCAAGGTCATCAGCGCCTTCGATGTCGCGCGCACCCTCGCGCTGGGCGCCGACTGGTGCAACTCGGCGCGGGGCTTCATGTTCTCGCTGGGCTGCATCCAGGCCCGCAGCTGCCATACCGACCGCTGCCCCAGCGGCGTGGCCACCCAGAACGCGCGACGCGGCAGCCGGCTCGACGTACCGCTCAAGGCCGAACGCGTCCAGCACTTCCAGGCCAGCACCCGCGAGGCCCTGGCCGAGATGCTGGGCGCCGCCGGCCTTACCCACCCCACCCAGCTCGGCCCCGAACACATCATCCGCCGGGTATCGCGCCACGAGGTCAGAAGCTTCGACACGCTGTTCGACTTCGTGGCGCCCGATGCCCTGATCCAGGGCGACGCGGCCCGCCATCCGATCTTCGCCGACTTCTGGGAATCGGCCAGCGCCGACAGCTGGTCGGCACCGGCGAGCCTGCTGACGCGGCGCGAGAGCAAGCTGGTCTGAGCCCCGTCCGGCGTGCGTCCGGCGTGCGTCCGGCGTGCGTCCGGCGTGCGTCGATGGTAGGCTAACGCCTCCCCGGCCGGGCGCCATCGCCGCCCCGGCCGGATGACCCTCGCTGGGGAGTAGCCGGCTCGCGCCACTTGCGCGAGAGCGCCTGTCAACATAGTCGGCCAGAGGCCGTGGCAGGTGCGCCGGCGCAGGGTGCCCACACATCCCGAATGTGGACACCCTGCGCCCGGTCGGCGAGACCATCGACGGTACGACGCCCAAGGTCGGGCGTGTCGTGCCGTCATGGTGAATCGCCCGGCCGGTACGACCTCTGCCATGACCCTGCTGTCCACCACCCTGCTGGCCTTCTCGATGTCCACCGATGCCTTCGCCGCCGCCATCGGCAAGGGCGCCGCCGTCGACCATCCGCGTTTCCGCGAGGCCCTGCGCACCGGCCTGATCTTCGGCGTCGTCGAGGGCCTTACCCCGCTGATCGGCTGGGCCCTCGGCCTGGGCGCCGCCCGGTACATCGCCCGCTGGGACCACTGGATCGTCTTCGTGCTGCTGTTCGCCCTCGGCGTGCGCATGATCCACGCCGGCCTTAAGACGCCGGAACCCGACGAGGAGGCGCCCGCCGCCAAGCCGGGCCGCCAGGCCTGGTGGCTGATCGCCGCCACCGCGGTGATCACCAGCATCGACGCTCTCACGGTGGGCATCGGCCTGGCCTTCATGGAGGCCAACATCCTGCTGACCTCCCTCGCCATCGGTGCCGCCACCACGCTGATGGCGACGGTTGGCGTCATGCTGGGCCACCGCATGGGGATATTGATCGGCCAACGCGCCGAGGTGCTGGGCGGCGTGGTGCTGATCGCCATCGGCAGCCTCATCCTCACCGAACATCTGGGCCTGTGGTAGGCCGCCCCGATCGCGAGCGGCGAGGATGGCATAACACCATGCCAAAGAAGACTTTGTGATCCCCGGCCCGGCTTGGCAGAATCGCCGGCTCTGCACGCTCACGGATCCACCTCCCAGCGAATGAAAGCTTATCTCACCAAGATGCGCGGCGGCCGTTATCGCCGCGACAACATCGACTGGCAGGATGCCTGCTGGTCCTGGGCCGGTGCCTTCATCGGCATGAGCGCCGTGGCCTGGCTCGGCGAACAGTGGCTGGCCCATCAGCTATTGCTGGTCGGCTCCTTCGGCGCCACCTCGGTGCTGCTCTACTCGGCCCCCGAGAGCCCCTTCGCCCAACCCCGTAACGTGCTGCTGGGCAGCATGCTGTCGGCGTTGATCGGGGTCGGCTGCTTCCAGCTGCTGGGCGCCACGGCGCTGGCCGCCTCCCTGGCGGTGTCGCTCTCGGTGCTGGCGATGCAATTGACCCAGACCGTGCATCCCCCCGGCGCGGCCGCCGCCCTGATCGCGGTGATCGGCGGCCCCCAGATCCACGCCCTGGGCTGGCTCTTTCCCCTGGTGCCGGTGGGCATCGGCTGCGTGGTGATGCTGGTGGTCGCCATCCTGGTCAACAACCTGGCCCGCCACCGCCGCTACCCCCGACACTGGTAGGTTCGCGTCGCCGGTCGGCGACTCCCGTCACGGCAGGATTGTCGGCTATCATGGCGACAGGCGAGGCATGCGCGCTCGCCTTCCATGTCGTCTGACCAGGAAGCGCCACGACAATGACGTCTGCCGATCACTCCTCTGCCGAATCCGCCCCGCTGCCGAGCGTGCTCGCCGGCCCGATCCTACGCCGCCTCGCACCGAACCGCCTGTGCATCTGGCTGGTCGGCTCGCGCCGGCTGACGGGCAAGCTGCTCCTGCATCCCGAGGGCCATGGTCCGCGCCGGCTGAGCCTGAACGCGCGCCGGCTCCGCCACCTGCCGCTGGGCCGTCACGCGGTGCTGCACCTGATCGACGTGACGCTGGAGACGCCGCTGCCCAGCGCAGTGCCCATCGACTACGATCTGCAACTGGCGAGCGACGGGGAGCCACCCGCCGGCATCGCCGACTGGGCCCCCCATCTGCTGCACGAAGGGGCACGCCGCCCGCGCTTCGTGCTGACCGACGACCATCGCCGACTGCTGCATGGCTCCTGCCGGCGCCCGCACCACGATGGCCCCGACGCCCTGGTGCGCGCCGACGGCTGGCTCGCCGAGCGTCGCGACGATGCCGAAGCCTGGCCGGCCTGGCTATTGATGACCGGCGATCAGGTCTATGCCGACGACGTGGCCGGCCCCACCCTGGTGGCGATCCACGCCCTGATCCGCCGCCTGGGGCTGTTCGACGAGCCGCTTGCGGGCGCCACCGTCGCCGACAGCCAGGGCCTCTACGCCGCCGGCTCGACCTACTACCACCGCGACGCATTGCTCCCCGATGTGGCCAGCAACGCCGCCCTGCGCGACCGCGTCTTCGCCGGCGCCCGCAAGCCGGTGTTCACCTCGGCCCATGCCGGCAATCACCTGATGACCTTCGCCGAGGTCATCGCCATGTACCTGCTGGTGTGGTCGCCGACCCCCTGGCGGCTGGTGACGATCACCCCGCCGCCGCTTGGCGACGATGACGCCGCCGCCTTCACCACGGAGGCGGCGATCATGGAGCGCTTCGCCGAGGGCCTGCCGGCCGCCGCCCGGCTGCTCGCCCATGTGCCGTCGCTGATGATCTTCGACGACCATGACATCACCGACGACTGGAACCTGACCGCCGACTGGGAGGCCTGCGCCTACGGCCATCCCTTCTCGCGGCGCATCCTCGGCAACGCGCTGCTGGGCTATCTGCTATGCCAGGGCTGGGGCAACGACCCCGACCGCCTGGCCGAGCCGGTGGACGAGGCGGCGGCGTTGCTCGATGCGGCGCTCGATGCCGACGGCTGGCTGCCCGCCGAGGCGCACGATGCCTGCCTTCACCACCTGCAACGCCTGGAGGGTTGGGAGTTTCAGGTGCCGGGCACGCCCAAGCTGGTCGTGCTCGACACCCGTACCCGCCGCTGGCGCAGCGAGCGTAACCCGCGGCGACCCTCGGGGCTGATGGACTGGGAGGCCCTGTCGGACTTCCAGCAGGCATTGCTCGACGCGCCCTCGGTGGTCATCGTCTCGCCGGCGCCGATGTTCGGCGTCAAGCTGATCGAGGGCATTCAGAAGCTGTTCACCCTGTTCGGCAAACCGTTGCTGGTGGACGCCGAGAACTGGATGGCGCATCGCGGTGCGGCCAGCGTGATGCTCAACATCTTCCGCCACTCGCGCACCCCGGGACACTACGTCATCCTCTCCGGCGACGTGCACTATTCGTTCGCCTACGACATCCGGCTGCGTCATCGCCAGTCTGGCCCCCGGCTGTGGCAGCTCACCTCCAGCGGCATCAAGAACGCCTTCCCCGACACCCTGCTGGACGCCTTCGACCGCGCCAACCGCTGGCTCTACGCGCCACGCTCGCCGCTCAACTGGTTCACCCAGCGCCGCCCCATGCGCATTCGCCCCCGCGACCCGGACCACGCCCGTGCCGGGGAACGGCTATGGAACGGCGCCGGCATCGGCCTGGTGGAGCTCGACGATGAAGGGCGCCCCGACACGATCCGCCAGCTCGACGCCCGTGGCTTCGACGTCGACTTCCCGCCGCCGTCGCCGGCCGACGAGGCCTGAACGGGGCGGCCCGCCGGCCGCCCCTCGACGGGCTCAGCCCCGCGACACGCCGTGACGGCCTGATGCCCGGCGCCGCACCAAGGCATCCACGCCGGCCATCACCAGCATCGAGGCGCCGACCAACGGGAAGATCACCCCACCGATGGCCAGCAGCGCCAGCACGCCACGCAGCCGCCGGGGATCGTCGGGCGCCGGTGGCACGCCGAGCCGCCCGGCGGGACGGCGCTTCCACCACATCGCCGCCGAGGACACGCACAGCAGCACGATGCCGGCACAGGCCAGGACCAGGATCAACCGGTTGGCCAGCCCGTACTGCTGCCCCATGTGCACATTGATGCCCCACTCCAGGCCGCGGCCCAACGGGCCATAGTCGTCATAGCCCATGTCGAGCAACGGCTCGCCGCGGTACTGGTCGAGGTGCACGACCCGCTGCCGGCTCAGGTCATCGGGATAGGCGGAACCGGTGTAGACGCCCTCGGGCCCGCCCGGCAGGCTGACCGCATAGCCCGGCGCCAGCCCCAGTGCGTCGAAGGCCGACACGGCCCGGTCGAGGCCGATGGGGGCCGCGTCGCCGGCCTCGGCAGATGCGGGCGCCTCGGAGGTCGGCAAGCGGGCCTGCTCCAGCGACCAGTTGGTGGTCTCGCGCTCGGCCAGGCGTGCGTCGGACATCGGCACGTTGACCCGTACGCCGTCCGGATAGCCGAAGTTGTGGCCATTGGCCAGCTCGTTGACCTTGCTGCCCCATACCGTCGACCAGGGCATGCCGGTGACCGCCAGGAACAGGATGAAAACCCCGACGAACAGCCCGGTCACCGCGTGCAGGTCGCGCCAGAACACCCGCTTGTCCGGCTTGCCGCGCACCGTCACCACGCCGCCGCGTCGGCCTCGCGGCCACCACAGGTAGGTACCGGTCAGCACCAGCAGGATCGTCCAGCCGCCGACGATCTCGATGAGCATGCTGGCGGAGTCGCCGAAATAGTTGAGGCTGTGCAGGGTGCGGATCAACCACATCACGGTGCCCTTATAGGGCATCTGGCCGGTCACCTCGCCGTCATAAGGGTCGACGAACACCGCCACCCGGCTGCCGTCCGGGCGCGTCACGTCGACCTCGGCGGCCCGGGCCGGATCGGCCGGCGGGACGTAGCGGAAGGCCTCGCCGTCGACCGCGGCCAGCGCCGCGTCGCGCTGCACGCTCGGCTCGACGGTGGCGACCTGGCGGGCCTCGACCGTCATCTGGTCGGCATGCCACCAGCGATCGATCGAATCGTGAAACAGATAGAAGGCACCGGTCACCGCCAGGGAAATCAGGAAGGGAATGACGATCAGCCCGGCGTAGAAGTGCCAGCGCCAGACGGCGCGATAGAGGTCCTGCGCTTTATGGCTCATATTGAGGCTCGCTTGCGAGAGTCACGGAACGCACGCCCGCGCCCCGCTGGTGGGGGCGATCGATGGCGATACGATTCACATCACAGAATCACCAGCGATAGCGGGGGCGCGCGCGTCGGCGCCTGGGGGAAGACCGCGGGGCCGCCATGGGCGGCACGCGTGGCCACCACCGGGGCGGTGATGACGTGGGAGGCCAGCGGCGAGACACTCGGCAGCATCGCCGACAGCACCGGCATCTGCTGGAACAGCGAGCAGTAGCCGCAGACCGGGTGCCAGTGAGCCGCGGGCGCGCCGGCGGTGTCACCGGCCTCGGGAGGCATGCCCGACGCCGATAGGTCCACCGCATGGCCGGCATGAGGCTCCCGCACCATCTCACCCGCGGCATGGTGATCGCGCGGTACGGCACTCAACTGCCCGATCAGCGGCCCCAACACCAGCAATAGCATCGCCAGCAGCGCGAGACGGGCAGCCGAGCGCTGAGGGCGATGACGGGTGTGGACGGAAGGCATAGGGCAGCGGCGCCGGTGATGAATCAGCCTCACAGGATAACGCAGTCGCCATGGGCGCGGGGGCTGGCTCCGCGCGGCGGCTTGTCGCAGCCGGTCATGCGCCGCCGCGCGATGCCCATCAGCGGCCTTCGCCCTTGCGGCGACGCCACAGCGCCAGGCCCGCCGCGACCAGGGCCCAGGCATAGAGCGCCGCCATCACGTCATCGAGCACGATGCCCGCTCCACCGGCGACGCCCTCGATCTGGGGCACCGGCGGCGGCTTGGTAGCATCCAGCACGCGATAGGCGACGAAGGTCCCGGCCATCACCAGCGGCTGACGCGCCGCCACCTGCCCGATCACGGCCACCGGGAAGGCGACGATCTCGTCGAGCACGACGCGCCCATCGTCCTTGCCGCCCAGGGCGTCCGAGGCCAGCTGGCAGAGCGGCATCGCCACCACCAGCAATAGCGCCACCAGGCCGAGCCGCCAGCGGCGCGAGCGTCCGAGCAACCACCAGGCCAGCGGCAGCGCCAGCAACGAGCCGACAGTGCCCGAGGCCCAGGGCGAGAACCCCAGGCCGAGGCCGCTGGCCAAGCCCATCACGAGAACCTCCATCGGGGCGACCTCCTCGGCGACCAGCAAGGCGATCAGGCGCGCAGCACGTAGCGCAGGGTCTCCACCACCTCGGCCGGCGTGGTCGCCCAGGCCATGGCGGCGGCGTCCACTTCCTTGAGCGGATGGACGATATCGTCGCCGTGCAGGGTCACGTAGGGCTTGCCCAGGGCCGCGCAGTAGCCGGCATCGAAGGCCGCGTTCCACTGCTTGTACTTGTCGCCGAAGCGCACCACCACCAGGTCGCTCTGCTCGATCAGCGTCTTGGTACGAATGGCATTGACCCGGGATGACTTGTGGTCGCGCCAGTAACCCTCGCTTGCCGGGCCGAGGTGGTCGCCGGCGGCATCGCTGGCATCGTGGTCGGTGACCGGCGCGGTGAAGGCGACGTCGAGGCCCGCGTCCTGGGCGCCGCGTTGGATCTCCGCGCGCCAGTCGCTATGGATCTCGCCGGACAGATAGACGGTGAAGCTCATGATGTCTCCTCAATAAGCCGGCGCGTGGCCGGTCTTGTCGATCGGGGTGGCCATCTTACGCCACCGTTTTTTGTACACAAAGAAAACCGTACTTTGTACCCATTTACCTCGCACTTCGACAAGGGCCGTGCCGCCCCGCATCATGCACAGGATACACTCGCGACCCACGACAACGGCATCGTCCATGGCCCACGACACCACCGAACAGAACCGCCAGATGACCCATTTCGACGACCACGACGCCCTGTGGCTGTTCGGCTATGGGTCGCTGATCTGGAAGGCAGACTTCCCCTACCTGGAGCGCCGTCCGGCCCGCATCCATGGCTGGCGTCGACGCTTCTGGCAGGGCTCCCACGACCACCGCGGCACCCCCGAGGCCCCCGGCCGCGTCGCCACCCTGGTGGCCGAGCCGGGCGCCGCCTGCCAAGGCATGGCCTATCGCATCAGCCCGGCGACCCTGCGCCCGCTCGATGTGCGCGAGAAGAACGGCTATCTGCGTGAACTCACCCCGCTGCATTTCGACGACGGCACCACGGCGACCGGGCTGACCTACCTGGCCACCGCCGACAACGCGGCCTTCCTGGGCGCGGCCCCGCTCGACGCCATAGCCCGCCAGATCGCCGCGGCCGAGGGCCCGAGCGGCCCCAACCGCGACTATCTGCTCCACCTCGAGACCGCGCTGGCCGAGCTCGGCGTGCATGAAACGCACGTCAGCGACCTGGCCCGGCGCGTGCGGGCCCTGAACCCCTGCCACGCCTGATCCCGGCGTCGCGTGCCCAGAGACCGCCATGAGGGTGTAAAATGGTCAGTGGGCCCGAGCCTTCGGCTCCCGGCCCGAACCCGCGGCCCGCCCCGCCCCACCGGCAATAGGAAGAGAGATGAGCGAGAAGATCCACGTCACGGCCCCCCTCGTGGTCCTGCACGGCGACGAGATGGCACAAGTCGCCTTCGAGACGATCCTGGACAGGTTCGTGACGTCGCGGCTGGCCATCGACCTGGTCGAGATCGACCTGACCGCCGAGCACCGGCTGGTGACCAACGGCCAGGCGGTGATGGACGCCATCGACGCGCTCAATCGCCACGGGGTAGGCATCAAGAACGCCGGCATGACCGTCAACCGCGAGCAACGCGACGCCCTGCTCGCCAAGCATCCCGAGCTGGACGCCGCCAGCCTCCATCCGCTGGCCACCAAGTCGCCCAACGGCGCGATCCGCAAGGGCATCGGCGGCAACATCACCCGCGAAGACATCGAGTTTCGCAACCTCAAGGTCGACACCCCGCAGTGGATCGGCCGCGATATCGAGGTCGAGACCATGGAACACGGCGGCATCAAGGACAGCTACAACGCCTTGTCCGAGGCCACCGGCATCGTCAAGCTGCTGTTCGTCGGCCAAAGCGGTGACCCGGTCGAGCTGCACCGCCGCGAGGTCGACAAGGGCGATCCCTGGCTGCTGGCCACCAACGATCTGGACGACGTCAAGGCCTGGGCCCATCGCTTCTTCCAGCGCGCCCTCGACGAACAGCGCGACATCTACCTTGGCCTCAAGGACACCGTGATCGCCGGCTACGATGGCGTGATGCGTGCCGCCATCGAGGACATCTACCGCCGCGACTACCAGGCCAAGGCCGAGGCCCTGGGCCTCGCCTATCACTACGAGCTGATCGACGCCCAGGCCGCACGGCTGGTCGCCAACCCGCCACAGCGGGCGCTGTGGGGCGTACCGGACAACAACACCGGCCGCAAGCTCTACAAGCTGGTTGAGCAGCTCAAGCGCCACGGCATCCCCGAGCGCAAGGCCCAGGTGTCGATCTCGCGGATGAGCGCCGGCGGTGGCGACCAGTATGGCAGCTTCAATCTGCCCGCCGAGGAGGATGGCATCCTCAAGGTGGTGGTCGACGGCGAAGAGAAGCATGCCCGCCGCGTCAAACAGGGCGATCCCATCCTGCTGATGTCCAACGACCGCGAAGCCATCAAGGACTGGGTGCTGCAGGTATTCCGCGACGCCTCACGCAAGGACAAGGAGGTCTACTTCGGCCTCAAGCGCGAATACATGGACTACGACGAGGTGTTCAGCGACGTCATCACCGAGGCCCGCCGCACGCTGGCCCACGCCGATACGCCGCCGCCCTCGTTCATGATCATGCGGCCCTCCAGCCAGCTGATCAAGATGATCACCGATCCGCCGCGTAACGCCCTCTACCCGGCCCAGAACCTGGACGGCGACATCTTCTCCGACATCTCGGCGGCCCTCGGCGGCAGCCTGGCCACCGCCAGCTCGATCATCGAGAGCAAGACCGGCACCATGCTGTTCGAGGCGCCCCACGGCACCGCCCATGACCTCTACCTGAAATACCTGGAGAGCGACGGCCAGGAGGCGCACTTCAACTCCTCCGCGCTGATCTACGCCGTGGCCAACGCCCTGGAGACGCTGGCCGAGCGCGAAGGCAACGCGCCGCTCACCGGCTACGCCACGCGCCTCAAGGGGGCACTGATCGATACCATCGGCGACGGCATCGTCACCGGCGACCTCAAGGGCAAGACCATCGACCCGGCCGGCGAACGCGTGGTCGACATGCACGGTTTCCTCGACGCCGTGCAGGCACGCCTGGCCTCATGAGCCTCGCGCCCTTCGCGGATGCGGCGGCGTCGCCATGACGCCGCTGGTCTACGCCGCCGCGGCGCTGGCCGAGATCGCCGGCTGCTTCAGCGTCTGGGCCTGGTGGCGGCTCGGCGCCTCGGCGCTGTGGCTGCTACCGGGCCTGGCAAGCCTGGCCCTGTTCGCCTGGCTGCTCAGCCTCTCGAGTGCCGACTACGCCGGGCGCGCCTATGCCGCCTACGGCGGCGTCTACATCGTCGCCTCGCTGCTGTGGTTATGGGCGGTGGAGCAGCGCCTCCCCGACCGCTGGGACCTGCTCGGCGCCACGCTGTGCCTGGCCGGCGCCGGCATCATCCTGCTGGCGCCACGCGGCGCCTGAGGCCCCGCTTCCACTCGCCGTAGGCCCTTAAGCGCGTCGTTCACCGGCAGGTTTCGCCTCCGGAACGACATTTTTCACTGCTGTCCACCGAAACGAAAGTCGTAACTCCTTCCCTTCCCCGGCGGTGCTAGAATGCGCGCGCCTGCCCCGGGCGATCCCCGGGCCGGGCGTCGACCGGCCATCGCTCCCAGCGTCTCAACCACCGCGGCTATCCCGCGGCGTGACCGCGTGGTGACACGGCGCCCCGACGCCCGACACGCTCATGCACCCCGTGATTCCACAAGAGACACCCATGATCGCTACCCTCAACACCCTGGGCCGCCCGCTGCTGCGGCTGGGGCTGATTCCTCAGATCGTGCTGGGCATCGTCGCCGGCATCCTGCTCGCCACCTTCGCACCCGCGACCGCCCAGTCGGTCTCATTGCTCGGCGAGCTCTTCGTCTCTGCGCTCAAGGCGGTGGCCCCGGTGCTGGTCTTCGTGCTGGTCGCGGCGGCGATTGCCAATCATCGCCAGGGGCAGCCCACCCATATCCGCTCGGTGCTGGTGCTCTATCTCGCCGGCACTCTGGTGGCGGCCCTGGTCGCCGTGGTGGCGAGCTTCGTCTTCCCCACCACCCTGACGCTGGATGCCCCGGCGGCGAGCGGCACACCGCCGGGTGGCGTCACCGAGATCCTGCGCAACCTACTGCTCAACGCCGTCGCCAACCCGGTCGAGGCGCTGCTGGACGCCAACTTCATCGCCATCCTGGCCTGGGCCGTGGGCCTGGGCATGCTGCTGCGCCGCGCCGCCGACACCACCCGCACGGCCCTCAAGGACCTCTCCGACGCCGTCTCGGGCATCGTCCAACTGGTGATCCGCCTCGCGCCGCTGGGCATCTTCGGCCTGGTCGCCAACACCCTGGCCGACTCCGGCCTCTCCGCGCTGCTCGAGTACGGCCGGCTGCTGCTGGTGATCGTCGGCTGCATGCTGTTCGTGGCACTGGTGACCAACCCGCTGATCGTGTTCGCCAAGACCCGCCAGAATCCCTATCCATTGGTCTTCACCTGCCTGCGCGGCAGCGCCATCACCGCCTTCTTCACCCGCAGTTCGGCGGCTAACATCCCGGTCAACATGGATCTGTGCAAGCGCCTCAAGCTACACGCCGATACCTATTCGATCTCGATTCCGCTGGGGGCGACCATCAACATGTGCGGCGCCGCCGTCACCATCACCGTGACCACCCTCGCCGCCGCCCACACCCTGGGCGTTCAGGTCGACTTCATCACCGCCCTGCTGCTGTGTATCGTCTCCGCACTCGCCGCCTGCGGTGTCTCCGGCGTGGCCGGTGGCTCGCTGCTGCTGATCCCCATGGCCGCCAGCCTGTTCGGCATCTCCGCCGATGTCGCCATGCAGGTAGTGGCGATCGGCTTCGTGATCAGCGTGGTGCAGGACTCCACCGAGACCGCGCTGAACTCCTCCACCGATGTGCTGTTCACCGCCGCGGCCTGCCGCGCCGATGGCAAGACCGACACGGCCTGACCCTGCGCCTTGCAGCCCCTCCTTGGCGCCGCCTTCCGGGCGGCGCCATCGCCTTGCCTTTCGTCGCCCCACCCAGCGCTTGACTCCCCCACCCGCCACCCTTCTCGTCTGTCTTTTTTCCTTCTTTCCGCCCTTTCTCATCCCGTTCCTGCTGCTTCACCGTTATCCGCTTGACAGGTTAGCGTTCCTTTTATAGAACGTTCCTTATATCGAACATTCTTGCCATCGAACGGCTCGGAGCATGCGCATGGACCGCCTCGCCCTCGGCACTCTGGGCCAGCATCTGCAGCGCCTGCGACAGGACAAGGGGCTATCGCTGTCGCATCTGGCCGCCGCCGCCGGCATCGCCAAGTCGAACCTGTCGCGCCTCGAACAGGGCAACGGCAACCCGACACTCGACACCCTCTGGCGGTTGGCGGTGCAGCTCAACGTGCCCTTCGGCACCCTGGTGGCGCCGATCACCGTGCCGCTGGGCGAGGATGGCGTGCAGGTGCAACTGATCGACCAGGGCCAGCAAGCGCCCCAGGTGGACGCCTACTGGATGCGCTGCGCGCCCCGTACTACCCGCCATGCCGAACCCCATACCCCAGGCACCCGGGAATCGCTCACCGTGATCAGCGGCGAACTGGAGGTAGGCCCCGAGGGCGAAGTCACGCGGCTGCACGCCGGCGACAGCTTCGGCTTCCCGGCCGACCGCCCCCACTGCTATCGCACCGGCGAGCACTGGGCGACGCTGCTCGTCACCATCGTCTACGCCAAGGAGGGCGCCACGCCATGACCCTGCAAGCCACCTCGATGCCGACACGCCCTTGGTTGACGGGCGTTCGCGAGGCCATCCCGCTACTCGGCGGGTACCTGCCGGTAGCAATCTCTTTCGGCCTGATCGCCGCACAGGCGGGCTTCACACCCTGGGAGGCCACGCTCATCTCGCTGCTGGTGTACGCCGGCGCCTCGCAGTTCCTGTTCGTCGGCATGGTCGCCAGCGGTGCGCCCTTATGGCTGGTGGTCGCCATGACGCTGCTGATCAACGTGCGCCACATGGTCTACGCCCCCAACCTGGCGCCCTGGCTGGGCCAGAGCCGCTGGTGGCCATGGCTGATGCACGGCCTGACCGACCAGGTCTTCGCCCTGGCTCACCATCGTCTGCCGCAGCTCGCCGCCGCCCAGCGCCTGGGTTGGTACACCGGCGCGGCGCTGTTGGCCTGGGCGAGCTGGGTCGCCGGCACCGCCCTGGGAGCCGTGGCCGGTGAATGGGTCGTCGCCCGCTGGCCACTGCTCGGCGAGATCATGCCCTTCGCCCTGCCGGCCCTGTTCCTGGCCCTGCTCGCCCCCCAGTTCACCTCGCGGCGCTGGAGCCTGGCACTGATGATCAGCATCATCACGGCCTTGCTCTGTACCCTGCTCGGCTATACCAACATCGGCATTCCCGTGGCGGCCGCCTGCGGGGCGCTGTGTTTCTATGCGGTGAGGTTCACAACGCCCCACCGGGGAGGCAACGATGAATAGCGCCCTGTGGATCGCCGTGTTGGCCTCGGCCCTGGGTACCCTGCTGCTGCGTCTGGTGCCGCTCCTGTGGATGCGGCGACGGCTCAGGAAGCTCGATGGCGAGGAAGGCGTCGACGCCATGCCGCAATGGCTCACCATCCTCGGCCCGCTGATGATCGCCGCCGTGCTCGGGGTTTCGCTGGTGCCCCACCGGCTCGATGCCATCGGCTGGCTGGCCTCGGCGAGCGGCGTGCTGGTGACCCTCGGCGTCTGGTATCGGCTACGCTCGCTGGGCTGGCCGGTGGTGGCCGGCGTGGCGGCCTTCGGCGCCGTGGTGATCCTCGCCAGTCTCTGGTCCTGAGCCGCGGGCTCCTCATCGCTCAACAGGCTTCGCGCCACGGCCGGCCCGCCACGCCCCACCGACCGAAGATCCCTCGCGCGATTTTTTTTCGCGCGAGGTGAAACCAAACCGCCTTTCTCTGCGTATCCCAGAGATACACCCATCGACACCCCCTTTTTGCATCGATGAGGTGTGCTCGAATCAAGGAGAGAATGATGATGACCCGATTCATGGCAAGCGCATTCGTATCCACCGCCCTGCTCGCCGGCGCATCGATCGCCCAGGCGGAAATGCATGGCGATATGCACCCGCAGGTGTGGGCCGACGATCAGCCCGTCGCGGGTGGCACGGTCTCCGCCGAGAAGGTGACGGCGGGCAGCAACGGCTGGCTGGTGGTGCACCGCACCGATGACAGCATGAAGCCGGGCCCGGTGGTCGGCCACGCCCCGCTCAAGGAAGGCGAGAACATGGACGTCACCGCGCTGCTGACCGAAGACGTCAGCACCGGCGATCAACTGATGCTGATGGTCCACAGCGAAGAAGGCGGCATGGAAACCGGCGTGTTCGAGTACACCCTGGGCGCCTCGGAAGACGGCCCGATCAAGATGGATGGCAACCTGGTGATGAGCACCATCACCGCGCAGTGATACCGCCACTCCCAGCGAAGGGGCCCCAAGCGGGCCCCTTTTTCATGGCGTGTACCCTTGCCATGGACGGCGCCATACGCATGAAGGCTCGATTGAAGCGTCCGCTACGACACCGTCAACACGCCCCTGACTAACCGGTGGCAGCCTATGTGGAAGGCGTTCTCAGCAAGATCGTTCACGCCTTGGCCCCTCGCCTGAGTTCAATCCAGCACACAAGAGTGGGAAGCATCATCAATGCTTCCCACTCGTGTCGATAGGCCACGACTCGACACGCCAAACCAAGCGGCTCTGCCAAGCCTTCAGTACAGCTTGGCCTTGATGATCGGCTTGAGTAGATAACTCAACAGCGATCGTTCACCGGTCTGAATATCGACCTCGGCCACCATGCCGGGCCGGATGGCGAAACGCTCGCCGTGGCGTTCCAGGTGAGCTTCATCGGTACGCACCAGCACCTCGTAATAGGACACCTTGCCTCGCGGCGTTTCCTCTTCGATAGTGTCTTCGCTGATCTGCTCCACCGTACCTTGCAGGTCGCCATAGATCGTGTAGTCATAGGCCGTGATCTTGACGCTGGCCGGCATACCCGGTGCCACGAAGGCCACATCTTTCGGCTTGATACGCGTCTCGATCAATAGCTGGTCTTCCAGCGGCGTGATTTCCAGGATCGGCTCGCCGGGCTGTATGACCCCGCCGGTGGTGGTGACCATGATGTCGTTCACCCGCCCATGCACCGGCGACACGATCTCGGTGCGCTCGAGTTGGTCACGGCGCTGCAGCAGGGTCTGCTCCAGCGTCGACAGCTCCGCCTGCTTGGTGGAAAGCTCAGCATAAGCATCTTGCACATAGGTATTGCGCATCTCTGCCAGCTTGCCGGCCAGCGACGCCACGGACTGCTGTAACTTCAGGACTTCCATCTCGCTGACAGAGCGCTGTTCGACCAGCGGTTCCAGCAGCCTCAGCTGGCGCCTGGCGATCGCCATCTCGTCCTCGATGGAAGCTTCCGCCTGCAACAGCCGGTTGCGACGAGCCTCGAAGAGCGCACGTTCGGAGCGTGCCAGCTCTCCGTCGTCATCGATATCGTCAGGAAAGTGGATACTCTCCTGTTCCAACACCTCGGCTTCGAGGCGTGCGATGGATGCTCTGAGTACCTCGACCTGGCTCATCGTTTCCAGATAAGCGCTTCGAAAACGCGTATCGTCCAGCCGTAACAGGGGCTGCCCCGCTTCTACCCGTTCGCCTCGCTGCACCAGCAGGCTCTCGAGAATGCCACCCTCCAGGCTCTGTATCGTCTGCATGCGCGACAGCGGTACCACCTTGCCGTCACCACGCGTCACCTCACCGATAGTGGCCCAGGACGCCCAGGCGACAAAGATCACAATCGTGGCAACGCAACTCCACAGGATGGCGTGGGTCCCACGCGGCAGCGAGCTTCCCCCCTGGAGCTGCTCCAGCACCTGCCGCTGTTGCAATGTCCCGGTAGCCATTTCACTGCCCTCCCGCGGCGCGGGTGGCCGTTGTCCTGACCTGATTGCCCGAGACCACCTTGTCCACGGGGCCATCCATGACGCGCCGGCCGTCCTTGAGCACGACCGCACGCTGCACCAGCGACAATAGCGTCTTCCGATGGGTGGCAATCACGACGGTTCGACCCTCGAGCCACTGCGTGAGAAAGCCGATGACCTGTTGCTCGTTGGTCTGGTCGTAGGCGGCCGTTGGCTCATCCATCAGCACGATGCACGGATCCTGCAGGATCAATCGGGCCAGGCCAACCGCCTGGCGCTGACCGCCTGACAGGCTTGTATTGCCTTGAAGCGGCATGTCCAGACCCAGCGCATGACGCCGGACGAAGCGACCGAGACCGACATTATCCAGCGCCACCATCAGTTCTTCATCGTGATAGGCGCCGCCGTCCAGCATCAGATTGTCACGCAGGGTGCCGTGGAACAACGCAATGTCCTGGGGCACATAACCGATGGCTCGGCGACGATCCGCCGGCTCGATCTGGCTCAGGTTCACCTCGTCGAGCTGGATCGTCCCGCGCTCCGGGTCGATCAGCCCAGCCAACAGCCGCAGCAGGGTCGATTTGCCGGCGCCATTGCCTCCCAGCAGAGCGATACGCTCGCCTGCGGCAATCGACAGCGAGTCGAGCACTAGAGCCGGAGGCGCATCCTGCTGATAGACGAGCCCGGCATCGCGAAGTTCGTAACGTCCCTGCACCCGCTCCTTGCGCACGAACTGTCGCCCAGCAGGACGCTCTGTCGGGGCGTCCATCAGACCATCCAGGCCCTCCATGGCGACCTTGACGTGCTGCCAACGCGCCAGGATACCGGCCACCTGAGCCATCGGCGCGACCACCCGCGAGGTCAGGATGGTACAGGCGATCAGGCCGCCGACGGTTAGCTCTCCTGCGGTGATGACATAGACGCCGGCGATGACCACACCGACATACACCAGTTGCTGGACCATGGAAGCGCCGTAGGTCAGCTTCGACGACAGGCGCCGATGGCGGGTGGAAGCCTCGGCGAGTTCCCCCGATAAGCTATCCCACATGCGTAGGTGGCGCCCCTCGGCGCGACTTGCCTTGACCGACTCCAGGTGATCAACCGTCTCGAGTAGAACCCCTTGGCGCACCGCCCCTTCACGCAGGTTCTGGCGCGATAGGCGCGCCAGTTTGCGCTGAGCAAGAAGCCCGGGCAGCAGCATCATCACGATGCCCGCCACGGGCACCCACACCATGTCTCCACCGATAAAGTAGATGACTCCGAGAAACAGCACGACAAAGGGCAGATCGCTTATCGCGCCGATGGTGGAAGACGTCAGGAACTCACGGACGCTCTCGAACTCCTGGATCTGGCTGGAAAAGGCCCCCACCGATCCAGGCTTGGCCGCCAGGCGCAGGTTCATCACTTGTGAAAAGAGCCGCGACGACAGCTGTTGATCGAGTTGCTTGCCGGTATTGTCGAGCAGGCTCGCCCGCAGGACCCGCAGACCAAATTCGAGCAGAATCGCCAGGCCGACACCGCTGGCCAGGATCCACAGGGTGGAGAATGCCTCGTTGGGGACCACCCGATCATAGACCTGCATGGCGAACAGCGCCGTACCGATGGCCAGCAGATTGGCCATCAGAGCCGCCACCCCGACCTCTACCCAGGTCCCCCAGCAGCGGCTCAGGGGGCCTTTCAGCCAGTGTTCCTGAGGCTCCTCGGCGAAGCCCCCGGCACGATCATCCGGCTGAAAATCCGGCCTGGCGACGATCGTCACGCCGGTGTGCCTGGCGCACAATTCCCGGAAGTTACAGGACTCGATGCCACCACCGCTTTCACTCAGCAGCACCTTCATCACGCCCTCTTCACGGGCCACCACCGTCACCCAGCGCTCGTCGTCCAGCTCGATCAGTACCGGCAGCAGATCAACGGCTAACCGGTCCAGAGGGAGATCGAGGCAGCGCGCCTTCATCTGCACCCGCCTCAGGGCACGCGGCACCTCGGACACGGGTAGTCGCCCCTGCTCCAACGGCAAACCATCCCCGAGTTCGGCGGTGGTGCAATGCCGGTCCCACTGTTCACACAGCACGACCAGCCCCTCTCGTAATGCGTCTCCATTCACGTCTTGTGACGACTCCATCGCTCAGCCTCCCTGCGCGATATCCTGTTCCCCGAGTCTCGGCACGACGGCGGCCAGCATTCCCAACTGCGAAGCGGCTCGATACTGCAAGCGCAGTTGCTGGATCTCGACGTCAATGCGCTGTCTGGCCGCCTCGAACCGCTCGCTCTCGATACTGAGCAGGTCGGCGATATCCCTTAGGCCAACACTGAACTGATCTTCGTAGCTCGTCAGGACCTCGCCGGCCCGACCGATCTGCTCCTCGAGCCCCTCCAGGCGCCACTGGGTCACCTGGTACTGCTCCTTCAGGCCGGCGATGGTGCGCTGAAGATCACGCCGCGTGGCCCGCCGCGAGAACTGCGACGACTCCACGCGTTGAGCGGCGGCGTCGGTCTTCCTCCAGTTGGAGAGCCCCTGTATGGGGTTCATGCGCACACGCAAGGCGATGACCTGGTCCTCCTGCATGGCCCCACCGATCTCACGCCTGAGCAGCGAGCCTTCCAGATTGAGCTGAGGCAACAGCGCCGCCTCGGACTCTTCCAGCTCGGCCTTGGCCACCGAGACATCGGCCGCACTCTGCTCGAGCACCGGCGCATCGTTGATCGCTCGATTCACCCGCTCCGGTGCGGACAGGCTCGCCAGATAGTCGTCGGGTTCTGGCATGCGTGTCGCCAGGATGTCGCGTTGCAACAGCACCTGCAGTTCCTGCTGGGCCTCTCTCAGGCTCCCCCGCTCTATCGCAAGCTGCTCGCGACCACGGGCGAGATCCAAGCGGCTGCGTTCGCTTTCACTGCGGTCACTGTAGCCACCGAGGTCGCGTTGATCGGTCATGGCCGCCAGCGCCTCAAGCTTCTCTAAGTATTGTTCCACCTCGCTAACCCGACGCTGAGCCGCCACCACATCAAGGTAGAGCTCGATGATATCCAGCGCCACTTCGTCGCTAGTCACCTTTAGGGCAGCCAGTCGATGTCGATATTCGGCCGACGCAGACGCCACCTGAGACTCGATACGCCCCCAGTCATACAGCACCTGAGTCGCCGTGATATCGTAGCCGAGCTCCCCCATCAATGAGTTCTCGGGGCCCGCCGACATCTCCACCGACGGCCAGTAGCTATCACGCGCGATATCCACCTCGGTTGACGCCACACGAACGTCGGACTCCGCCGCACTGACCTGGGGATTCACGGCAAGCCCCTGGGCCACTGCCTCAGACAGGCTGAGCGCCTGGGCCTGAAAGGCGCACAACATCAGTACTCCGCCGACAAGCCCAGCACGACACCTCGCCGCCCGTCTCCCTGGTACTCGCTCTTCAACTCTCACCGCTGCACCAAGCACCACACCCACGTTCAATTGACCTCCACATTGACGGTGTCTTCCACCAACAACGTGGTACTACCCAGGCTGTACTCGACATAGGTGGTATCGCCGCTGGCCTGCTCGCTGCCCGTCGCCGTGGCGCCGGCGACATTGAGTGTATCGCCGTCATCGCCCTCCACTGTGAGGATGTTGTCATCATCGGTCAGCGCGATGGTTTCACTCTCATCGAGGGTCAGGCGGGATGCCCCATCGTCGTCCCCCAGGTCGATGCGTTCGATATTGTCGACCGTGCCGATACCAGGGTCGGTCAGGTCGAGGTCGATGCCGCCATCAAGCAGCAGCACATCCTCACCGCTCCACCCATCGATGGCGTCGAAGTTCGTCCCGGAAAGGCGAATTTCGTCGTTGCCGGCACCACCGTTGAAGGTATCGCTGCCCTGACCATCGATCAGCAGGTCGTCGCCACCGCCACCGTTGAGGACATCGTCGCCTGCTCCGCCTCTCAGCAGATCATGGCCGCCCCCGGCGTCGATGGTGTCGTTGCCGGCGTAGCCATAGAAGCGTTCGTTGCCGAGGCCACCATCCAGGTCGTTATTGCCTCCATCGCCTTCTTCGATGTAGGTGCTGCCGCCGAAGAGCTGGTCCAGCACTTCGGTTTGCAGCACATTACCGACCAGCTCGCTGTCCTCGAGGCCTTCGCTATCGGTGGCGCTGATCCGCAGTGCGTTGAGCACGCTGGCCTGCAGGTCAGTGCCAAGACCGAGCAGACCACCGTCGCCATCGGTAAATTTCACGGTGCCCAGCAGCTCATTGACCGCCAGATTGTCGATGGGACCGCCATCCAGTGCGGTGATCGTCAGCGAGGCACGCGGCGCCACAATCCCGAGGACACCGTTGGAACTCTCGGTGGAGACGCTCAGCCCGAGCTCCTCGGCCATGGCCTGAGACGCCGTCAGTTCGACCGAATCGGTCAGATTGATATCGAGCAACGGGCGGAAATCGATCGTGACCGACTCGAGATTGTTCTCGGCATCGGCTGCCACCAACGCCTGGCTGTTGAGATCGAGGATGCCCAGCGCCGAGACATCCAGAAGCCCCAGCAAGCCGCTGTCGGCCTGCACGATCGGCGCGGTATTGTCCGGATCAGGGTCACTCGGGACCGTCGGCGTATCCAGCGTTCCGGTCTCATCGACCACCACACTGGTGGACGTATTGTCGCCGTCCCCATCGGTCAGGGTCGCGCCGATCTCGGTGGACGACTTGAAGCCGCCGACCGCCGTCTCTCCCGCCTGAACGGTGGTGTCCACCGAGAGATGGCCGCCCTCGAGAAGTTGCTGAATGATCTGCCAATCCGACGCCGCATCTGCCATCAGATCGACACCCTCTAGCAGAATGACCTGGTCCGTGGCGCTAGAGGCGTAGCCACCTTCGTAACCGCCGCCGGAACTGATCTCGAGCCGGGTGTCGCCATCCGCGGTGCGCACGAAGTGCAGGAAGCTGGTCAGGTTACCGGGGTCGGTGCCGATCCTGACCTCGTTTTTCAGCAGCCCCTGAAGATCCAGAATGTCGCCGTCGGCGAGCGAGAAGTCGGTGATGGCATCCACGACAGGGCTGCCCGCGGCCCCAGCGTCTCCGGCTTCAAAGCGGAACACATCCTGGCCAGTCCCCCCGGCCAGGGTATCGGCTCCGGCGCCGCCGATCAGCAGGTCATTACCATCCCCACCGGACAAGGTGTCATCACCGGCCCCACCCCGCAGGATGTCGTTGCTGGCGCCGGCATTCAGGGTGTCGTCACCGCCATAACCATAGAGGCGGTCGCTGTTGGCGGTGCCGGTGAGGGTATTGCCCGTATCGGGATTGGACGATCCATCGCCATCTTCTACAAGGTAGCCAGGCTCGTTGCCGCCATTGAGAAGGTCGAGTCCGAGTATGTCGCTTCGCGACACAGGGCCAACACTATTCCCCTGATCATCAACAGCGGCAATAGAGAGTGACGAACCTAGGCCAATAGAGGTCAAACTACCGCTGTAGTAAACCGACCCTAAAAACTCGTTCCATTGCTGAGAACTCAACCCTCCATCAAGAGCATTTATCACGATGGATGCGTCGTTATCTATAACACCAAATCGATCTGAATTATCGACCGCCAGTCCAAATCTATCCGCCATTATCCCTGAATACTCAAACCCAGGACTACCCAGGGATACAGATAAAATCGACTCCAATTTCACCGTGACACTAACAATATCGTTGTTCGGATCATTGACGCTAAATGCCTGGCTTTCGCTAAAATTCACCAGACCAAGAGCGTCAACACCCACGATACCCAGCAAGCTGGCAGAATCACCCAACCCGACCGAAGGAGTCTGGTCAGACACAAAGGCATCATCGTCAAGGCTGCCTTGTGTAAAGCGGTAATTCCCGTCGGCAAGATTGACGTCAAACGTCTCGCCTTTCACGGTGGTGACCGTCAACTGGCTGGACACATCGTCGTATACGTAGCCAGCGATCAGGTCAGACTCACCATTCTGCGCCACGCTATCGCTGTCCTGGTCGTAGCGGAAGGTCACTCCATCGATCACGATGGAGCTGACCACACCGCCATCGGCGCCAAAGTCATCGACAAGCGTGCCTTCCACCGGCTGGGTCATCCCGCTGGTATCGATAAGGACAGGTGCTGCGGCGTCGGGCACGGCGTCGGTGAGCTGGATATCCAGGCTGCCCTCGGCGCTGTTGCCGGCGGCGTCCACGGTCGAGACCTGGAAGCCAAGGTCCAGCACATCCGCACCAAGGGCCGGGTGATCCAGCGCCGCCAGCTGGGTAAAGGTGTAAGCTCCCGTTGCCCCGTTGATGACCAGCGTCGCGACCTCACTGCCCGCCGCCGTCGCCGTCATGGTGTAGCTCTGTTGCTGGGCATCGTAACTGCCAGTCCAGGTGACATCGCTGGCACCGGCGGTAAGACCATCAGGCCCAGTGACATCGATCTGCGACAGGTCACCCCAGTCATTGCCGGCCAGGTTGCCCGAGACCGTGGCACCCAATGCCTCGCTCAGCGCCTCGCTGCTGTCGTCGATCAAAGCACCCGTGGTGTCCAGGTTCGTGGTATCTGTCACGGCCCCGGTATTACCGGCGGCATCCTCAAGCGTCATGGTGACCGTCAATTCGCCATCAGCAAGCGGACTGAGGTCGAGACCCGAGACGCTCACCGTGCCATCGCCCGCCACGGTAATCGCGCCGGGATCGACGGTGATATCGGCGGTGCCACTATCTCCGTCACTGATCACGATGCTGGATAGAGTGCTATCGGCATCGACGCGCCCGCTAAGGGAGATATCCGTGGCTTCTGCGTCGCCGATCAGGTCATCATCGAAGGCAATCGAATTGTTCGGCCCCCCAGGGGCAACGGTGTCCACACTGAAGTCGACTTCAGGGGACACCGCGGAGCTGTTGCCGGCTTCATCGGTGATCAACGCCGTGACACTGTAGCTGCCGTCTTCCAAGGCATCGTTCGGGATCACCACTGTGGCGCTACCGCCGGCGACGTCATCCTCCGTGACGGTGTAGGAGAACTTGGAGGCCACATTATCGGCATCGGTGACACTCAGCGTAATGGTGTCACTGGACCGGGTACCGATGGTCAGGCTGACGCTGACTTGTACGCCATCGGCCAGCTCACTGGCGTTGATGACGTCACCCTCGTCAATCACCAGAGACGGGGCGTCTATACCGTCATCGCCGCCCGGGCTGGTGCCATCCACGCTGAAGTCGATGCTATCGGACGGCGCCGAGCTGTTGCCGGCTTCATCGGTGATCACCGCCGTGACGCTGTAGTTACCGTCATTCAGCGAGGCTTCCGGAATCACGACATTCGCGCTGCCGGCGGTGACGTCGTCCGCCGTGACCGTATAGGTCTCGTCCTCGGCCCCATCGATGCTCAGCGTGATGGTGTCGCCGGCCTGGGTGCCGTCGGTCAGACCGACGCTGGCCTGCACGCCATCATCCAGTTCATCGGCATTGACTTGGCCATCCGCGGCTTCATCAATGGACAGGGTCGGGGCGTCGTTACCGGCGTCTCCACCAGGGCTGGTCGCATCCACAGTGAAGTCGATGTTGTTGGAAGCCACCGAGCTGTTGCCGGCGTCATCGGTGATTACCGC
>NZ_SDMO01000060.1 GCF_004798905.1 Halomonas borealis
CTACTTGAGTTTTTTGTATTTTCCACCCTTAATACTTATCTTCCCTGCCGTTGTTTAAGAAAAATATCATAAACCACAAAAATTAATAACCCAGCAACTACGCTATAAAAAGTTGAGAAGCTTCCTAGATTTTTCCAAAATGGAATTTTGGTTATTTCTACTGTTTTATTCCAAGGTGTCTCTGCATCAATGGTAACACGTGTTGTTTTTGATCCATTGCTACTGCAGCCTCGTGGCAATTGTACGATGAGCGTTTCTCCTGTTTGGCCTTCAACATT
>NZ_SDMO01000061.1 GCF_004798905.1 Halomonas borealis
TGAAAAAGAGGACATGATGAAAGCTCTGGACAATGTTGAGCAAAGTTTGTCCCAATCGGAAAGCAAACTGTCGGAGGACAATCTTGCGAATTATTTGGCTTATGCCAAAGACTACACAGCATCCAGTCAGGGAAAAGAAAATGAGCTAGAAACACTTGGAAGTATGATTGGTTCTAGGAAGTCTTTTTATGTCTTTGATGTCGGTGAAAATTTGATTTATTCGACCAATTCGTATGGTTTCCCGCTAAGGAAAGATGTGGGGGATTCTACTCATGCTG
>NZ_SDMO01000062.1 GCF_004798905.1 Halomonas borealis
GAACCTTATGAGATTGAAGAGGGAATGCCTTCAGAATTTGCCAAGAAGATGGGCATTCCTGAGACAACTAAGTTTGTCTGGGGCGCAGGAGATGGTCCACTTTCTAATCTTGGTGTTAATGCCATTAAACCAGGAGTAGCTGCAATTACTATTGGGACTTCAGGAGCGATTCGTGTGGTAACAGACAAGCCACGTGTCGATGCTAAAGCACGGACATTTACCTATGCTTTAGATAAGGAACATTGGGTAGTCGGAGGTCCAGTTAACTCTGGTGGTG
>NZ_SDMO01000063.1 GCF_004798905.1 Halomonas borealis
GATAAGGTAAGAATGATGAGTGATACTGTTGGCATCATGCTTTCAATTCCGCCACGTGAAAGTAGGAGGTCAATTTCTTGATTTCCTGTTGCTGATTTAAAACCAGAATCAATCAATAAACCGAGGTCAGTAACTTTTGTATGTGGATTATGAATAAATATCATTACTAAAGCGATACCAATATTCAAAAGAATAGTAAGGATAGCGGGGATTTTTTTCCAAGCACAAACAAACATGAGGAGGATAGGAATGAAGGCCCAGGCCGAAATTGAAAAAT
>NZ_SDMO01000064.1 GCF_004798905.1 Halomonas borealis
GGGAATAGCTCAGTGGTAGAGCATCGCCTTGCCAAGGCGAGGGTCGCGAGTTCGAATCTCGTTTCCCGCTCCATTCGTGCTTTTGAGTGTTGATGTGTCCCATTCGTCTAGTGGCCTAGGACACCGCCCTTTCACGGCGGTAACAGGGGTTCGAACCCCCTATGGGACGCCACCTCAATGTAGTATCGTAACATCCGTATCAAGCGGGAATAGCTCAGTGGTAGAGCATCGCCTTGCCAAGGCGAGGGTCGCGAGTTCGAATCTCGTTTCCCGCTC
>NZ_SDMO01000065.1 GCF_004798905.1 Halomonas borealis
TCATAATTGAAACGTTAATCAAAACCACCGTCAACATCCAAGTCTGCAAGCATCATCTGATATTCTGGACGGTCAGGTGTTTTAAAAATTTCCTGCGCTTCTTGACGTGCCACTTCTAAAATATTGTAGTCATTCACTATATCAGCTGCTAGAAATTCTGGTAAACCTGATTGACGTACGCCAAATATTTCTCCGGAGCCGCGCATCTTCAGGTCTTCTTCAGCTAAACGGAAACCATTCTGCGTTTGACACATTATCTTCATCCGGTTTTTACC
>NZ_SDMO01000066.1 GCF_004798905.1 Halomonas borealis
TTCCATATGCAGGCAACTTTCCAACCCCAGAAGAATTTGATGCTTATGCGAATCAATTGTTAGACGAGCATGTACGCCAATACGGACTTGATGGCTTAGATATTGACATGGAAACGTATCCAAGTACTACAGATATTGCTCTGTCAAATGGTGTTATTCGAGCATTATCAAAATATATTGGGCCTCTCGCAAAGAACGGAACCGTATTTGTTTATGATACAAATGGCTCCAATCTCAATCCTTTGAAAGACGTTGCTGACAGTTTTACATATCTT
>NZ_SDMO01000067.1 GCF_004798905.1 Halomonas borealis
TGTAGCAATCTTTTATACATATGGCCCCTTTGCTTTCAGTCGCTTTCCTTTAGGTGAAATTTTAGCTGGCCTATGTGAAGGATTTTTCGGTTTCTTTCTCGCTGTATATATTAATTCTTATGATTTACAGTACTTTTTCATTCAATTTGACGGCTGGAAAATGAACTGGACGTGGGATTTTTCCCAACTTCTTCCGATTGTTCTCATAGGTATTATGTGTTTCTGTCAGAACTTCAATGTCATGCTTTCCGATAACATTTGTGATTTGGAAC
>NZ_SDMO01000068.1 GCF_004798905.1 Halomonas borealis
TTGATCCCATGATTGGAAGAGAGCGTGAAGTTGAACGTCTTATCCACATTTTGAGCCGTCGAACAAAAAATAATCCCGTTCTTGTTGGTGAGCCAGGTGTTGGTAAGTCAGCGATTATTGAAGGTTTTGCGACACGTGTGGCTGCAGGAAATGTTCCTGTAGGTTTACGCGGCAGCCGCATTATGGCTTTAAATATGGCGATGGTCGTAGCGGGGACAAAATTCCGTGGTGAATTTGAAGATCGTTTGACGGCTATTGTTGATGAAGTGACA
>NZ_SDMO01000069.1 GCF_004798905.1 Halomonas borealis
CGTCACCCTGTACCGCCAAACTATTCAATACTATAATTTTCAGCCGTCTGACTCATTAACCTCGTGGGAGTTGAAGTGTAAAGAATATCTTTTGATTTTTGGTCTCTCACTGCAGACTGTGAGAATATTGACTTAATACATTTCTCTAAGTATGGTGAATCTTGATATGCACAAATAACAAAAGTATGTGCAAATTGTTTATCTTGCATAAGTAGCTTTCCTCTGCTCACTCTCAACAACAGCATAGCTGCTTATTAAAAAGAGCTTTAATT
>NZ_SDMO01000006.1 GCF_004798905.1 Halomonas borealis
CCTGGCCGATCAGCGACAGCACCGGGATCATGATCCCGAACAGCGCGATGGAGGGCACCGTAACGATGATCGAGGCGACGTAGAGGACGCCTTTGGCCAGGCGTTCGTTCTTGGTGATGGCGATGCCGATGGGTACCCCGGTGAGGGTGGCGATGCCGACGGCGACCCCGACTAGCGCGATGTGCTCGAGCATTCTCGAGAACAGCAGGTCGAGGTTGTCCACAGCATATTGGATCAGTTCCAAGTCAACTCTCCTCTTGATGGGCAGGCCCCGTCGCCCTGTGTGTGGCAAACGATAAGCGACGGTAACATGTTGCTATTATGGCTTCCTTGTGGTCCTGAGCGAGGTGCCGGTAGCGACGGGTCCTGGCCGAGCCAGCGTAAAAGACTATCATATACCCCCCCCTACCTTGATCTCGCTAGCATGCCGAGTCACGGGGAAAGCCATGAAGCTAAAACGTCAAAAAAGTCCGTGTCGATATCGCAGCGCCCCGTTTCGTGTTACTCCCGGGAGGGTGGCGGCCTTTCCTTGCCAGAGCGGTCTGCTCTGGTGCCACTGAGTTGAGGGAGGCTCCCTCCGCGGCAAAGCCGACACGGCCAGCTTTATTCGGAAAGGCGCGGACAGTGGCCGCTCAAGATCACCCACTCTAGCGCGTGGCTGTCGTGGACAGCTCTTATCGATCAACAAAAAAATAAACGGAGACACCACCTGGCGAGTCATGACTCAAAAAAGCACAACATGAACCCTGTAGGCCTCGACCCGGGAACCATATGGAAGATGTCCTTACCGTACAATTCACTGTTTTTTTCGACTGGTAAATTTTCTCTTAACCCATATTTTCATAGCACCATAATAAAAAATAAATCGCTAAATTATCGATACACTTCGACGGCATTGATGTTTTTTATTCTATAAAAATCGAAGAACAACTACTCATCATGCTATCTAATATAGCCCCACAGCAACGTCCAAAAACACAACCTCTACCGGGAACGCACTTTTTACCATTAACCCCTGAAAAACCGGATTAATGTTTGACGAAGGGATCGCACCAACATCGATATCCCTTGCCGCCATTAGGAAGAAAAAGCGGCACAAGGGAGATGATGATGCACCGCCATTTCCCCGCCCTTTCTGCGCAGAAAAATGGTAGAGACATGAAGTACCCTTCTACATTTCCCTCGATACCCCGAGGAGAGGCGGGAGGATGTTAAAGCAGGAAGCCAGGGAGGCAAGTCCCGTGACGAGCGATAGCCAACCCAGCTGATCGAGGCATCGCGCATTGCGGCATGAGATCAGCGACGGAGCGTGATCCGGCATCGACCTGGGCCATCATCCCTCGCCACCCCATGTCAAAAAGGCCGACACCATGCTCCTCATACCGAGACTTCTTCTTGCTACGGCTTCCACGGCATCAGCTCTCTGCCTGCTGAGCCCGAGGCCCGGCAAGCACGAAATGGTGATGCGATATGAGAGCCTATGCTTCAGCGGGAGGGAGGGGTGGCGCGAATACGGCATAGCCGGCACCACCCTCTCGGAGCTTGTTCTTTTTATGGATAAAATGCATTACCGGTGACCCGAGCGGTCTCACCGGAAGAGATCAGGTCCCGATGATGGACTTGACCTCGACATACTCGAGCAGGCCTTCTTCACCCCATTCGCGACCATTGCCGGAGTGCTTGTAGCCGCCGAAGGGCGCCTCAAAGGAAAACTCGGCATCCTGCAGATAGCATTGCCCCGCCTTGAGTCGCCGGGCGATCGGCAATGCCTCATCCACATCGCGGGCATACACCGCCGAGGACAGCCCGTAGATGGTGTCATTGGCGATCTCGACGGCCTCGTCAATGCTGTCATAACCCAGCAGGCATAACACCGGTCCGAAAATTTCCTCCTGAGCGATCTCCATATCATTTTTCACGTCGCTGAAGATCGTCGGACGCACATAGTAGCCGCGATCCAGATGATCCGGTGCATCGACTCCACCCTCGACGAGAGTCGCCCCCTCTTCCAGGCCACGCCGTAAGAAATGCTGCACGATGGACTTCTGACGCTCGGACACCACAGGCCCCATAGTCGTACCGGGGCTCTTCGGATCCCCCACGACCTGCTCTCTGGCAATCTTACCGGCCAGTGCCGCAGCGTCTTTCAGCAGTGCACGCGGTACCAGCATGCGAGTGAACGCATCGCACGTCTGGCCGGTATTGGCCATCACGTTCTCTACCCCCAGGCGAACGGCCGCTTCGAGATCGGCGTTCTCGGTAATCACCAGAGGAGACTTCCCCCCCAGCTCCTGGCAGACACGTTTCACAGTAGAAGCCGCATTCTCCGCGACCTGGACACCCGCCCTGGTGGACCCGGTAAATGAAATCATGTCCACATCGGAATGAGCGGCCATGACCGGGCCGATATCCGAACCGACGCCGGTCACCAGGTTGAACACGCCGGGGGGAAGGCCGATTTCCTCGAAGATTTCGGCCATGATGAAGTCCTGGAGGGGCGTCTGCTCGGCCGGCTTGGCGACCACCGTGCAGCCTGCCGCCAGCGCGGGGGCCAACTTGCCGATCAGCTGATGCAGCGGGTAGTTCCAGGGATTGATCAACGCACAGACACCGATAGGCTCGCGCACCAGGGAAACGCTCCCTTTCTGCTCGACTTCCTCCATTCGGCTGGCGCGTTCGGCATAGTACTGCATGCCCTCGATCGGACCATCCACGTGAATCGCGCCGGCCATCTCGATCGGGCTGCCCACGGTCAGAACATGCGCATCGCGGAGTTCGTCATAGCGCCGCTGCATTTCCTTCGCCGCCGCCATCAATAGATCATGGCGCTCGCTGGCTGGCGTCGCAGCCCAGGACGGAAGCGCCTGGCGGGCGGCATGAACCGCGGCATCAATATCCTCTTGAGTAGCACTAGGCACCGAGGCACAAGCCGCCTCGGTAGCCGGATCCACTACCTTCAGGCGCTCGTTGCCATGAGGGGTCTGCCAGGTTCCATTGATGTAGAAATGCGTCAAGTGTTGCATGCGATACTCCCGTCATATCGTGGTGAAGCGAGGCTAGGGGCGGCAGGGGCGTGTGACTCCTACCGTGTCATCAACAGACAAGCCCTGGAAGAGCCTGGGCCAACCGCCCCTGCCGACATGTCGGTCATCTCCCGGCGCTGGAGAGATTCCATGCGAATGGATGTATCAAGATGACCGCTTGTGGGGCACGGCGACCTCGTAACCCGCTTCTTCGGGCTCATCATCCGTCAGTTCGTCGGGGAACCCTTCACCCAGCACCTGTACATCGCAGGTCTCCTCGAAACGGCGAACGATGTTGGAAGACCATTCACGCGGGCCAAAGCGCTCCTGGCCGTCACGGAAGATATCCATGAGCAGAGGGGAAATCTCCAGCGGCACCTCCAGATCCTTCGCCAGCTCGTCGAACAGGCCGACATCCTTGAGCACCAGATCCATGGTAAAGCTGATGTTGCGGCTGCCGTTGAGAATGACCTGAGACTCGGTCTCATGGACGAAGGAAGTGCCCGAGGAAATGCGAATGGCCTCATAGGCAGTGTTCATGTCCAGGCCAGCCTTCTTGGCGACGGTCAGGGCCTCGACAACGGAACACAGGTTGGCGGTAGCCAGGTAGTTCGTCATCACCTTGAGTACCGAGGCCGATCCCAGGGGCCCGGTGTGCAGCACACGCCGCCCGAGCGTCGTCAGAACGGGAAGGACCTTGTCGAAGGCCTCCCTGTCGCCACCGGCGAAGATGGAAATGTTCCCGGTGGCGGCTCGGTGACACCCGCCGGAGACCGGCGTCTCCATGGCCAGCGCCCCTATCGCCCGGACCTTTTCGGCGATGCGGACCAGCTCGGCGTCATCGGTGGTGCTCATTTCGAGCCACACCTTACCCTCGGACAGGCCCGCGATGATGCCGTCCTCGTCTTCCATGACGGCACTGCAGGCGGCCGGAGAAGGCAGGCAGGTGATCACCATGTCGGTCGCTTCCGCCAGCGCCTTCGGGGACTCGACCCAGGAGGCGCCCATATCGAGAAACGGCTGGGCCACGTCCCGGTCCAGATCCCTGATGGTAACGTCATAGCCATTCCTAATCAGGCTACCGGCAAGCTTTCCACCTACATTTCCAAGCCCAACAAAACCCACTTTCATGATCAATCTTCCTTTAACCTAACACATACGGGAAATGGCCGGCTCTCCCTTGCAAGGGGACCAACACGACCATTCCACTCATCGAATATGAGAAGAGGCTAGGAAAAACAAAGAACCGGGGCAATTCATATTATTTTTTCAGCGTTAACCCCTGTTTACCAATCATGGTGGGAGGCATGCCAAGGACGAACCTATGAGCCGCACAGAGGGCGTCTCAACAACCTAATTGAGATGAGAAACCAGCCAGTCGGTGAAGGTCATCACCCGGGGATCTTTCGCCACATCTCGGTGACATATGATGCCCCACTCCCCCGATGTTTCCACCACCTTCTTGACAGGATTGGTCAACCTGCCCGCGGCCATATCATCATCTGCGAAAGGACCATTAACCAGCGCGACTCCCTCACCACGCACAGCCATTTCCAAGGCAGCAGCCAGTGTATCCACAATGACATGATCTCTGGGAGGCGACTCATTCAGGGAGGCTGATGATGACTGAAGCCTTAACCAACTGTCCCAACTCCAGCTTTCGGTATAGACACCGACCAGAGGAAACTGCTTCAGGTCCTCAGGAGAAACCTCATCTTCCATCACCATCGACGGACTGCAAACGGGGAAAAGCTCGGAAGGAAAAAGGCGAGTCCAGTGCAAGTGAGACGGCATCGGACTATCGCGAAAGATGATGGCAATATCGGCATTGGCCTCATCAAAAGCCCAGTCCACACTATAGGTCATCAGCTGCAGTTCCACTTCCGGGTGGTCTTCGTGAAACTTGGCAAGCCGCGGTGCCAGCCAGCGTATCGACGTCGTGACATACACCTGAACCCGCAGTGGAGAACTGTGCTGGAGCTGCCGGACGCCCTCCGCGCCATTGATCAGGGTGATAATGGCGTCACGCACATGGGGATAGAAGCGTTCACCCGCGGCGGTCAGCTCGATATGACGCCCCGCGCGCTTGAACAGCTTGACGCCGAGACTCTCCTCCAGGCGCTGCACCTGGTTGGCGACGGCAGGATGCGTCAGGTGGAGCTCTTCGGCGGCCGCCCTGAGGCTTTGCAAGCGCGCCGCGGCCTCGAACCCCCTCAGAGAACTCAGCGGTGGCAGCTTGTGGATCGGTAAGGGCGTCGACATGAGGACTCTCTGGGGTACGGAATGAGTCGCAGGGCGGCGTCAGATGACTCTCGCCGACAACTGGCGAGCCGCCTGGACAAGGAACTTGGAGTAGGACCTGGCATCTTCGGCCTTGATGACCCCTCCATGAATGACGGCACTGATCGCGGCAATCGGCTCATTACGCATATTCAGAACGGGCGTCGCGATACAGCCGGTACTTTCTTGATCCAGATTCGACGAAATGGCATAACCAAGCCGGCGCGCCCTGTCCAGAGAGTCGAACAACGTACCATGCGACTCATCGTCGAGCGCCTGGGGAAGCTCATCATCACAATAGTCTTTCCAATAGGCCTGGGGCCTCATGGAAAGAATCGCCTTCCCGGCTGCCGACTCCTGTATCGCCATCGTCTTTCCAATAAAGATATCAACGCTATCATTGGAAGAGGCATCGACCTTCGACACCACGACAACCTTGCTGCCGATTGGCACACAAAGGAAGATGGACTTATGAATCTCGTTCTTCAGGATCTCTGCTATCGGATAAAATAGCGGCACAAGACTTTGCTTGTTATAGATGGTCGATGATATCTGGAACACCCTGGAGCCAATGCAGTATGCCTTCTTTCTTCCCGGGTCTTTAGCCACCAGCTGATGCTGCAACAGTGCATTGACAACACGATGCCCTGTTGCCGGAGATATGCCGGTTGACTCACAGATCTCCGACAGCGTTAATGGATAGGATGAGGCCGAAAGAACATCGAGAATCATGACACCATGATCGATGGCAGGCGCTTTGGTCTTCTCATGACTCACGATCTACTTCCCTCAATACCCTCTCACTCATAGCGCACGCCATCTATTACCTGTCGGGTCCCGTGTTACTGATCATCCTCTCGGCGATAGCGACTCAGGACGTTCAACCATCACTTCCCGTTATCCTCTAGCACCATATCGGCGCCTTTTTCCGCCACCATCATGACCGCAGCATTCGTATTCCCGGAGGTTATATTAGGGAATATCGAAGCATCAATGACTCTTAGTCCTGCCACGCCATGAACCTTAAGACGCTCATCCACGACCGCCCTTTCTGCATTGGGTCCCATGGTGCATGTACCGCACAGATGATAGATAGAGCCTGAATGCCGTCGAAAATACTCTAACATACTGTCATCATCATGCGCCGCCCCCGCGGGTGAAACCTCGGCCTCGGTGACAGCCTTCATGGCCGGGGCCCGCATCAATCGACGAATGAGACGACTGCCCTGTATCACCTCGTCTTCATCGCGCCGGGTGCTGAGATAGTTGGGCCTTATGCCCGCCGCCACATTCGGGTCCGCCGACACGATGTCTACACTGCCACGGCTGGTGGGTCGACATGAATTGAACGCCACCAGAAACCCGGAGTAGGGGTCAGGCGTCAGTTTCGCCTTCGGGTCGTTGGGAATCTGATAGGACATGGGGTTGAAGTAGAGCTGCAGGTTCGGCTTCGCCTCCTGTTCGCTGCCACGGAAGAATCCCCCCGCCTGGTTGACGCTCATGCCCAGAGGGCCACTACGATTGATCAGGTACTGCAGCCCCGCCCGGGTCTTCCGCCACAAGGAGGAAAACTCGTCATTGAGCGTCTTGTCACGGGCCCTGAAGTAATAGCTGACGGCCAGGTGATCCTGCAGGTTCTTTCCGACGGCAGGCAGGTGACGGACCAGGGGAATGTCGAAGCGCCCCAGGTGCTCACCATCGCCCAGCCCCGACAGCTGCAGCAATTTCGGCGAATCCACGGCACCGGCACACAGGATCACTTCCCGACGCGCACGAACGGCCTGGAGCCTGCCTCGGTCACGATACTCGACCCCTTCGATACGCCGCTGGGCGTCCAGTCGCACCCGCTCCACTCGACCGACTCGCTTCAGATGCAGGTTCGAACGCGAGAGCGCGGGGACCAGATAGGCCGTATTGCTCGAGTCGCGCCGCCCATCACGAATATTGGCCTCGTAGATCCCGGCGCCTTCCAGGGAGGCGCCATTGAAGTCCTCGTTGATCGGATAGCCCAGCTCACGGGCACCGTCGAGATAGGACCGGCAGATCGGGTGCGCCCCATCCCTCAACGGGGTAATGCCGATCGGCCCCTGGCTGGAGTGAAACTCGGTATCCCCGGCGGGATGCTGCTCGAGCCTCTTGAAATAGGGCAGCACCTGCGTGTGCCCCCACCCCCGGTTGCCGGCTTTTTCCCAGTCATCGAAATCATCGGCCTGGCCTCGCACGTAGATCATGGCGTTGATCGAGCCAGATCCGCCTTGGACCTTGCCTCGCGGGGCGTAGATCTGCCGCCCCGCCAGCGACGCTTCCGCGTCGCTGTAGTACATGTAATTGTACCTGGGGTTATAGTAGGTCTTGGCGAAGCCCACCGGGACCTTGATCCAGGGCGAGCTATCACGCCCGCCCGCTTCGATGATCAGCACGCTGTAGTGCCCCGAGGCGCTCAGCCGATTGGCGAGAACGCACCCCGCCGAACCCGCGCCGACGATGATGAAATCGTAATCTTCCATCGCGTCATGCCCCCGGGCGTTGCTTCCAGCCGGCATCCGACTGTTCCTTGACGTCATAGGGCCGCGGATCCATTTTCAGGTGCAGCGGCCCGCCCGTATACGGCGAATGCTCCCGGACCATGGCCATGTCCAGCTCAACGCCCAGCCCCGGCCGGTCGGAAGGAATCACGTAGCCATCACGCCACTCGATCTTCTGCTCGAGGATGTCCGCATGGAACCCGCCCCAGGTGCCGATGCTCTCCTGTATCAGGAAGTTAGGCGTGGCGGTCGCCAGCTGGATGCTCGCCGCCGCCCCGACGGGACCGTTGTAGAGGTGCGGGGCAATCTGGGCATAGTGCACCTCCGCCAGGGTCGCTATCTTCTTGCCTTCGAGGATGCCCCCGACCCGTCCCAGGTTCATCTGCAGGATCGAGGCGGCGTTGTGACGCAACAGATCGTGGAACTCGTACTTGGTGGTCAGGCGCTCGCCGGTCGCCACGGGGATGGAAGTATGGTCCGCCACCCTTGCCATCGCCTCGCTCTGCCCCGGCGGCACGGGCTCTTCGAACCATAACGGGTCGAAGGGCTCCAGATATTGCGCCAGGCGAATCGCTCCCGCCGGCGTCATCTGGCCATGGGTGCCGAACAGCAGGTCACAGCCGTTACCCACCGCCTCGCGAATACGCTGGCAGAACGTGGCGCTCTTCTCCATCGTCTCCAGGGACAGCATATGGCCGGAGTAGGCCGTGTAAGGCCCGGCCGGATCGAACTTCAGGGCAGTGAAGCCCAGCGCCTGATTCTCGAGGGCGCTCTCGACGGCCAGCTCCACGTTGTCGTAGTCGAAATGACCATTGGCGTCGCGCGGGTACAGGTAGGTGTAGGAACGCAGCTTGTCATGCACCTTGCCACCGATCAGCTCGTAGACCGGAAGACCGGCGGCCTTGCCCACGATGTCCCAGCAAGCCATCTCGAGGCCGCTCAACACGCCCATCATGCTCAGGTCCGGGCGTTGTGTGAAACCACTCGAGAAGGCCTCACGATACAGGCGCTCCACGTGGTGCGGATCATGCCCGTTGAGATAGCGTTCGAACACGTCTTCGACGGCCGCGGCCATCACCTGTGGGTGAAAGGAGGCCGCATAAACCTCCCCGACCCCTTCGATGCCACAGGCCGTGCCCAGTTTGACGAAAATCCAGTACATGCCACCGACATGCGGAGGCGGGGTAGCGACGACATGGACCTCGCAACTGACGACTTTCATGAAAATTTCCTCTATGAGATACGCTGGCGTAGGGAGCAGACCAGGCATCATGCGGCGCTCGCCCGACGACCGGCGCCGAGCATGGTGGCAGCATCGATGCCTCTGGTGAGAGACGGTAGGTCATGGGGGCATCGGCGGCGCCCCGGCCAGCCAGGCCGAGGCACCGATGCCATGATCCGGGCGGGGCTCAGTAGTTCAGCACGACCAGGCGTGTCTGGGTGTAATCCAGCATGCCGTGCTTGCCGTCATCGCCGCCGAGGCCGGAACGCTTCCAGCCCGCGTGATAGCCCTGGAAGGGGTCGGAAGGCGTACGGTTGATATAGACCTCGCCCGCTTCGATGTTATTGGCCACGGTCATGGCCGTGCGGTAGTTCTCCGTGAAGACCACCGACGCGAGGCCGAACTGGTGGTCGTTGGCCAGCTCCAGGGCCTCATCGATGTCCCCGTATGTCAGAACGGGCAGCACCGGGCCGAAGATTTCCTCCTGGACGATTTCCATCTCCTGGCGACACTGCGTCAGCAGCGTAGGGGGATAGAAGTGGCCCTTGTGCTCGGGTACATAGCCCCCCGTTTCCAGCCTGGCCCCGTCGTCGATCGCGCGCTCCACCATCTGATGGATGTTGAGGCGGGCATTCTCGTTGATCAGCGGCCCCATATAAGAAGGTTCATCGGCGCGATTGCCGAAGGCACAGGCCTCCAGGTTGGCTTTCAGCAGTCCCACGAATTCCTCGTAGGCCGATTCATGCACATAGACCCGTTCAATCGCGGTACACAGCTGGCCGCAGTTAGTGGTCTTGGAGGCCACGATCTGCTGCGCGGCCTGCTCCAGGTCGGCGTCCGGCTCGACGATGGCCGGCGACTTTCCGCCGAGTTCCAGCGATGACTTGGCAATATTGACCTGGGAGTATTCCAGCACCTTGCGCCCGGCGCCGACGCTGCCGGTCAGGGTGATCATGCCCACCTTGGCATGCGTGCAGACGGCCTCCGCGGTGCCATGGTCCATCGTCAGGATATTCACGACCCCGGCCGGCAACCCGGCCGCCTTGACGGCAGCGGCGATCTCGAAGGCCGAGCGAGGCGTATTGTTGCTGGGGCGCACGACGACGGTATTACCGGTAATCAGCGCCGGCGCCACCTTGCGCAGCAGCGTGAAGACCGGATAGTTGAACGGGATCAGGCAGGCCACCACCCCGATGGGTTCGCGCTGCAGCAGCAGGCTCTCGTTGGGCGTGTCACTCGGCATGACCTCACCCTCGATGCGACGCGCCCACTCGGCATGGTAGCGCGTGATCTCTGCCGCATAGATCGCCTCGCTGGTCGCATCCTCGAGACTCTTGCCGGACTCCTCGGCCAGTGCTCGGCCGATCACCTCACGCCGTTCCATCAGGGCATCGGCCAGCCTGTACATATGGGCCGCGCGCTCGACGCTGGTCAGCTTGCGCCACGCCTTCTGCGCCTGGGCGGCGATGTCCACCGCCTCGAGCGCCTGCTCGGTGGTGGCCGCCTGGACCTGACCCACCAACGCCTCGGTGGCGGGGTTGTAGACCGGGATCATCGCGGCCTGGGGGCTAGAGACGAACTCGTTGTTGATGAAGTTACCGTCGGTGCTCATGACTCACTCCTCTGGAATTTGACGCCTAGGCTAAGGACCCTCTCCTCGAGGCGTCAATAAAATTCTATATACAAAATTATTATTCCATATACAGAATTTTAAAGGAGTGAGGTTCGACGGCCCGAGAGGTCCGCCACGCACCTCGCCGACCGGCCATGCCCTATTCGCCGACGACAGAGGGCTATAAGAAAAATGCATGGCGATGGATAAGGCTTCGCCTCTACTCGCCGGCCGCCGGGTTCTGCAGCATGCGCAGCGCATTATCCGCCCGCAATCGGAGCCTGGCGATGTCACCCACAGCCCGTCGTTACACCTTCGTCATCCATGAGCAGCCCCCGCCGTGATCATCGAGCATGAGGGGCAGCGCCACGAGCTCAGCCCGCTCTGGCTGCGCGAGCGCACCCAGGCCCCGGATCAGCTGGAAGCCATGACCCAGCAGCGGTTGTTCGACTCCCACGCCATCGACGCCGACCTGACCCTCACCCGGGCCGCACGCGTCGGCGAGCAAAAGCTGGGCCTCAGTTTCAGCGACGGCCATCACGAGCACTACGACCTGAGCACCCTGACCAACGAACTCGGCGGAACCGAGGTCTTCCCGACCGCCGAGCCCTAGGATGCCTCGCTGCCACCGCAACAGATCCGCTTCGGCTGGAACCGGGTGCTCAACGAGCCCGCCAACGGCTAGGCGAATTGCCGGCCTATGAAGTGCGCTTTTCCCTCGGCGCCGGCGCACTGATGCTGTTCGACAACAGCCCGCGTGAACGGTAGTCCGCACGCTCGATGGGCATCAGCCTGATCGTATATTCCGGGAAGGCCCGCTTCAGCGCCGGCAGGCGAGGCAACAGCCAGAGGTGGGTGAAGCCGGCATCCGCGGCAATGAGCACCGACGGCCCCTGCCCCTGCTGCATGAAGCGATCGCAGGCCTCGCGGAGGACATCGAGATTGGGCCCTATCTCCCGATAGAACTGCTCCCCCCTGTGCGGTCAGGCTCAAGCGCCCGCCACGTCGGTCGAACAACGGCAGGCCAACATGTTCTTCCAGCGCCCAGATACGCTGGAAAATGGTCGGCTGGGTCGTGCCCTCGGCATCGGCCGCCGCGGTCATCGAGCCCAACCTGGCGGTGGCCACGAAGGCAATCAAGGACTTCATGGAGGCAGGTCCGGGATTCGATGAGGGTTGCATCGCTAATATGCCGAATATCGAATGGTGACGAAGCCCCCTGATCGGGATGACCGGTTAATACTGCCCTGCGACGACATTGCCGTTCCCGGTGGCGATCCGGGTGAGGGGGTTGGCACGGGGATAGCCGTCCCGGATGAGGACCATCTCATGACGATCCAGGCCCGCCAAGCCACGCCAGCGGCGATCATATCGTCGAGCCTCCCCATGAGGGCCTGACGGGTTCAGGCTTGGCGCCCCTGGCTCATGGGCGAAACGGCCGACGGAGTGAACGGCATGCCCCGAGCCGAAGCGCCGACACGTGGCCGCACCTGCTGACAGCAAGACACCCGTTCAATCGGGGGCAATCAGGCGATGCACCTCCTCGATGGCCACCGTCAGTCGCTCCGGCTGGATAGGGTCATTTGGGTGCGCGATGTATGTCGGGCACGAAAACTCCGGGGCTCCCGGCACACGATGGAGATCACCACGTTCCAGATGGGCACGCACCGAGCTTTCCAGAAGATATGCGGAACAACCGCGCCCAAGGACAAAATGAAACGCCAGGCTGGGATGATCAATCTGCAGTTTCGGCGTACGTGCCTCCGGAAACGCGAGCGCATGCTGGTGGCGAAAGTCATCTCCCCAGTCCACGTAGATATAATCTTCCGACCAGGAAGCAGTGAGCTCACGGTCACGAGCCCCCGATACCAGAATGAGCTTCTCCTCCATCAACCGCTGGACCGTGAGATTCGGACGTTTCTGCGGCACGTAAATGATGGCGACATCCAGAAAGCCATCACATAGGAATCGAGTGAGTGGCTCCGAGTAGTCCACCACGGTACGTACCCCCAATTCAGGCGCACGAGACTGGATACGCTGAATCCACTCGTAGCCGATCCGGTCCCAGAGCGCCGTCTGGATTCCAAGACCGACCACCGAGTTCAACGTCTCAGGCAGCACGATGTCATGACGGGCCTGCTCCCAGGCCTGCACGGCCGTCGCCGCATAGCGATGGAATTGACGTCCCGCCATGGTGGGGTCGGCACCACTGGAACGGCGATCGAACAGCACACAGCCCAGGCGCTGTTCTAGCACCTTGATGCGGGCCGACACCGTGGACTGGGTGACATTCAGCCGCTGAGATGCCAGTTGGAAGCTACCCGTGGCGGCCACTTCCAGAAACGCGCGCATGTGGTCGATGTTCATGGCCTGCCCTATCCTGCCTATCGAATTTTTCGATCCACAACACTAACAAATATCGTTTCCCCAATCACAGGTGGAGCATCGACAATGCCGTGAACGAAGTAACGGAGACCATGATGAACACGAGAGCCGCACTGGACGATATCATCGACACGCAACGATATCCGATTCATGAACCCGGCACGGTCGCCTATGACAAACTCGTGGAGCGCTGCCAGGAATCGCTGTCCGATGATGGCTGCTGCACACTGCCGGGCTTCCTGCGTCCGGCTGCCGTTGAGCGCATCGCCCGTGAGGCAGAACTCCTCGCGCCCCAGGCCCATCGTCACCAGGCGAGTCACAACCCCTACTTCTGCGAGCCTCGCCCAGAGCTTGGAGAAACGCATCCGATCAACCGCTTTCAGGAGCGCACCAACGGATTCGTCTGTTCCGACCTGATCGATGCCGACTCGGACCTGCAGACGCTGTACAAAAGCGAGGGCATGACGAGATTCATTTCCCAGGCGTTCGAGATCGATCCACTACACCGGTTCGCGGACCCGCTGGCGTGCATGCCGTTCAATGCCATGCAGCCTGGCGACTCCTTTCCATGGCACTTCGACACCAACGAGTTCACCGTGACCTGGATGATCCGGCCACCCGAGCACGGCGGGGTATTCGAGTACGTGCCGGGCATACGCGACCCTGAAGATGAGCATTATGATGATGTCGCCGCCGTCATGGCGGGTCACCGCTCAAAGGTCCGGACCCTCGACCTCGGCGCCGGAGACATGCAGCTGTTCATGGGGCGCTACACATTGCACCGAGTGACACAGGTTCAGGGCTCACGCGCGCGTCATGTGGCCATTCCCTCATGGGCGCGCCAGCCCGACATGGTGGGAACGCCGCATCGGGTGAAGCACTTGTACGGCCGGGTGCTCCCTGTCCACCTCGAGCGTGCCAATATGCGCGAGGACAACCTCGTCGACTGATACCCCCACTGTGTTCCGGCAAGTGAGGGCGGCCACCTTCTCGGGCCGTGCGGCCTGAGTACCCCGCATGAGTCGATACGAAGCGGCCCGGGAATGCCCCGGGCCGCCGATACCTGCCCTTTTTCGCGGGGTTAGTGGGTGCCCTCGAACATGCGGTGACGGGCATTGTCGAGGTGTGTCCGCATGGCGACCTCGGCCCGTTCGCCATCCTGCGCCTCGATGGCCTCGACGATGGCCAGGTGTTCATCCTGGACCCTCTGCAGGCGCGCTTGTGAGGCGCGCAACGAGAGGCTACGCGTCAGGCTCATGCCCTTCTTGATGCTCTCGTTGAGCGATTTCAGCACGGTAGTGTAGTAATGATTGCTGGCCGCCTCGGTGATGGCCAGATGAAAACGGTAGTCTTCATCGGTGGCCAGGTCCTGCCGGGCATTGGCCGCATCGATGATGTCGTAGCAGCGACGAATATGCTCGAGCTGTTCCGGCGTACGACGCACGGCCGCCAGCTGCGCCGCCCGGGCCTCGACATTGGCGCGAAACTCGAAGCAGCGCTGGATGTCGGCGATGCTCGAGATCGGGGCGAACTCGAGCACCGCACTGTCGGGCTGACGCACCACGAAGCTGCCCGATCCACGGCGAGAGACCACCAGCTCGTCTTCCTTGAGCCGCGCCAACGCATCGCGCAGCACCGGCCGAGACACCTCATAGCTGCGGCACAGTTGCGCCTCGGTGGGCAGCTTCTTGTTGACCGGATACCGACCCTCGATGATCGCCGCCAGGATCTTCTCGTAGACCGCCGAAGCCAGTGAAAACTTCTCGTCTTGTGCCATATTCCCTTGCTCCGGTTATCCGCTCCCTCGAGGCCGCCCATCCTCCGGCGGCGACATCCTGTCATACCCTGGCCGCCGGGCCTTCAACGAGCCTGTGAGGCCGCCGCATCGGTCGGCGAGCCACGGCCCGGTCGCTTCCATATGCCATTGGCGATGATCAGCGTCCAGACCAGGATGGCAAGCCCCGCCAGCACCATGGCGATGGGCCGGTCGACGAAGGCCATCAGTTCACCGTCGGACTTGAGTATCGAGCGCATGAAGTTGCTCTCGATGATCGGCCCAAGGATGAACGCCAGGATCAGCGGCCCCAATGGGAAGTCGTTTTCCATCAAGAAGACCCCCACCAGCCCCAGGCCCAGCATCACCCAGACATCGAACATGCTGTTGTTGGCCGAAAAGGCGCCTACGATACAAAACATCAATATCAATGGGTAGAGAACCCCGGTCGGCACCGCGAGTAGACGGCCCGCTCCCTTGATCGCCATGAACCCCAGCGGCAACAGCAGCAGGTTGGCCAAGACGAAGACCAGGAAGATGGCATTGACCAGCGCCCCCTGCTCGGTAAACACATCGGGGCCCGGGGTGATCCCCTTGGTGGTCAGCACCCCGATGATGATCGCGGTGACGGTATCGCCGGGGATGCCGAACACCAGCGCGGGAATATAGGCACCGGACAGGGCCGCATTGTTGGCGGCGCTGGCGGAGACCAGCCCCTCGGGGTGACCGGTGCCATACTTCTGCGGTTCACGGGACAGCTTGCGGCTGATGGCATAGCTGATCCAGGAGGCGATATCCGCGCCGGCCCCCGGCAGGGCGCCGATCATGGTGCCCAACAGCCCGCCCCGAGCCACGCCCCCCTTGTAGCGCCAGGTCGTGCTGACCACGCCACCGAAGCCTTCGCGGCGTGGCGTGTCGGCCCGCGAGGCGCCCCGGCCGGCGGTGGGCAGGCTGCGTAACAACTCGGTGATCGCGAACAGCCCGATCAGCACCGGCAGCAGCGAGATGCCGGCCAGCAGGTCGTAACTGCCCAGGGTGAAACGCACCTGGCCGGAGACGCTGTCCATGCCGACCATCGCGAGCGACAGGCCGATCAGCATCGAGATCGCGCCCTTGAGCGGATCCCCACCGGCTACCAGGATCGCACACGACAGCCCCAGCAGCGCGAGCCAGAAGTATTCGTCGCTGGTGAACTCCAGGGCGAACTCGGCGATACGCGGGGCGAATAGCGCCAGCACCGCGACCCCGATGACCCCCCCCAGCATCGAGCAGGTCACGTTGATGCCAAGCGCCAGGCCGAGCTTGCCCCGCTTGCCCATCAGGAAGGCTTCATCGGCATAGACCGCCGAGGCCGGCGTTCCCGGCATGCGCAACAGCGCACCGGGGATATCGCCCGCGACGATGGCCATGGCGGTGGCCGACACGATGGCGGCAATCGCCGGCAACGGGTCCATGAAGAACGTCACCGGCACCAGCAAGGCCGTGGCCATGGTCGCCGTCAGGCCGGGAATGGCGCCCATGAAGAGGCCGAACAGGGAGGCGGCGATGATCACCAGGATCACCTCCCATTGGAACACCATCGAGGTCGCTTGCAGTAATTCGCTCATGGGTACAGCACCTGTTCAAGAAGCCCCGGGTCCAGCGGCACATGCAACAGCTGAGCGAACAGCAGCCAGATGACCGCCGTCGCCAGTGCCGCGATCAATAGGGCACGCCCCCAGCCACGACGGTGATAGGCCCGGAACAACAGGCTGAGCAGCACGAAGGCCACGACGGGAAAGCCCAGCACCGGCGTCAGCAGTACATAGGCGACCACGCTCGCCACCACGGCGACGAGGGCCAGCAGGAAGGGGCGTACCGCCACCTTGCTCGTCCAGCGGCACCAGGGCTGGCGCTGCCTGAGGCCCTTGGCCACCAGCAGCCCCCCCATCAACAGCAGCAAGCCGCCGATCACCTTGGGGAAGGTGCCCGCCCCATACACCTGACGCGGCAGCGGGCTCAGGTCAGCCGACGCCACGATGAGGGCAGCCCCCAGGGCTGCCGCCATCGTGCCCGACACCGCATCACTGGTGCGCATGGCGAACACCTCCCGGTCGCCGGAACGTTCCCATCACTGGGCCAGCCCCAGCGTGTCGATGATGGCTTCATTGTTACTGTCCTGCTCGGCCATGAACGACTCGAAGCCTTCGGGCCCCTTCCACACGGCGCCGTAGCCGCGACCGCTCATGAACGACTGGAAGTCGTCGGAGTTCCAGACCTCTTCCGCCGCGGCCTGCAGCCGCTGCGAGATATCATCCGGCAGGCCCTCGGGGGCGACCAGGCCACGCCAGGAGCCGTGAGACCAGTCCTCTTCGGTGACTTCCTTGGAGGACGGCACATCGGGGAATCCTGCCTGGCGCTCATTGGCCAGCACCGCCAGGGTGCGGACACGCCCCGATTCACGCATGGATTCGATCTCGGGCAACGACGAGAACACGATATCCACGCCGCCGGCCGCCAGTTCCTGAAGCCCCGGGGCCGCGCCCTCGCTGGGCACCAGGTTGACCGTATTAGGGTCGATGCCCTGCTGATCGAGGAAGCCGGCGAAGGACAGGTGATAGGCGGCCCCCGGTGCGGAACCCGAGACGGTATATTCGTTGGGCGACTCGGCGATATCGGTGAGCGCCTCGTCCAGCGTCTGCCAGGGCGAGTCGGCATTCACGGTGAAGGCCGCGTAGTCCAGGTTGAGCAAGGCGATCGGGGTGAAATCCTGGTAGGACAGGTCGGCGGTACCGATATGCTGGTAGGTCGCGATCTCGGCCGTACCCAGCCCCAGGGTATAGCCATCGGGCGGCGCCATCTTCATCGCCATATGGCCGACGACACCGGCGCCCCCAGTACGGTTGACCACGTTGACCGGCTGGCCTAGCTCGTCCTGCAGGCCCGCGGCGAACTGCCGTCCGACCGCATCGGTGCCGCCACCGGCCGACCAGGGGACGATCAGCGTGATGGGCTTGGCAGGATAGTCGTCGCCGAGGGCAACCGTCGAAGAGGCCACCAGCAGGGAGGCACAGAAGAGACGGGGGAGCTTTCGCATGAGTTATCTCTCTTGTCGTTAAGCGTTTGAAAGCCCCCGGCAGGGCCTGCAAGACTCGCTGCCGGGAAATACGCCAGTCAGAGTGACCCGCCCTCACGAAATAGACAAGTTATTACAACTTAGACTTTATGCTAACGGCGTCGCATCGGCACCGAAAATCCGTCCAATAGAAAACAAATAACAATTTAATATCAATTTCTTATAAAACAAACCCTATCGACAAGACGAATTCGACCTGACGCCATGGCCCATATTCCTACAGGGCTCTCGCGCCGAGTCCATCGGGATTTGTTATTATTTGTTTGAAACACTCCTGACACTGGTCTAAGGTTGAGCGAACGCCAACAGGCGGGCCACGCTCGAGCCGATTCCCGGTTGCGGCCTTCGGCATGGCCCTCACGCCACCACCCTTCAGCCCCACGGCCTGATGCAGGCCCGATTCGTTCAGGAGCATTGCATGTTCACCGATCTCAACGACAAGACCGTCCTCATCACCGGCTCTACCAAGGGTATCGGTCGCGCCGCCGCGGTCGCTTTCGCCCGCGCCGGCGCCATCGTCGGCATCAACAGCAGCCAGAAAGACGAGGCGGCCCTCGAGCTGATCGCACAGCTGGAAAGCGAAGAGGCCCGCTTCGCCTACTACGAGCGCGACCTCACCAAGAGTGGCGAATGCGAATCCCTGATCCAGGCCTTCGTCGAGCAGTTCGGCGAGCTCGATGTGCTGGTCAACAACGCCGGCGGCCTGGGCGTTCGCAAGGGCCTGGAAACCCTCGAGGACGACGACTTCGAGCGGGTCATGGACCTGAACCTGCGCTCCGTGATCATGACCACGCGCTTCGCCATGCCACACCTGAAGGCCTCCGCCGCCAAGCGTGGCGGAACCGCCAGCGTCATCAGCACCGGCTCCATCGCCGGCCGTGAGGGTGGTGGCCTGGGAGCCTCCCTGTACGGCGGCAGCAAGGCCATGCTGCACAACCTGCACCGCAATTGGGTCAAGGAATTCACCCAGGACGGCATCCGCTTCAACATCGTCGCTCCCGGCACCATCGATACCGCCTTCCACGCCGACAAGAGCGCGGAGGTGAAGGAAAAGATCGCCTCCACCATCGCCATGGGTCGCCTGGGTACCTCCGAGGAATGCGCACCCTCCTTCCTGTTCCTGGCCTCCCACGCCGCCAGCGGCTACATCACCGGCCAGGTCATCGACGTCAACGGCGGCCAGATGTGCCCCTGAGATCGCCCCTGGCGATCCCATCGGCCCACCGCACCGATAACCTCATCAGCGGCCGGACATGTCTCCGGCCGCTGGCCTATTCATCTGTCTATCCGACAACGGACCTGGCGCCCGACGCCACGACCGACCCCAGGAGAGCCTCATGACACTGCAAGGCCATCATCTGATCGGCTTCCAGTCGCTGGCTGGACCGGCCGGCATCTCGGCCATCAACCCCGCCTCCGGCGAAACCCTCGACCCTCAGTACCCCATGGCGGGCCAGGCGGAGGCCGAACGGGCCTGCCGACTGGCGGAGGACGCCTTCCCAGCCTATCGCCGCCTGCCGCCGACCGAGCGAGCCGCCTTCCTCGAGGCCATGGCCGACAACATCGACGCCCTCGGCGACACGCTGACCGAGCGCGCCATAGCCGAGACCGGCCTACCCAGGGCCCGCCTCGAGGGCGAACGCGGTCGCACCTGCGGGCAACTCAGGCTGTTCGCCGAGGTCCTGCGCCGCGGTGACTACCTGGACATCCGCATCGACAATGCCCTGCCCGACCGCCAGCCGATGCCGCGCTCGGCGCTGACCCAACGCCAGGTGCCGATGGGCCCGGTGGCGGTCTTCGGCGCCAGCAACTTCCCACTGGCCTTCTCGGTCGCCGGCGGCGATACCGCCGCGGCGTTGGCCGCCGGCTGCCCGGTGATCGTCAAGGCCCACTCCGCCCACCCCGGTACCTCCGAGCTGGTGGGGCGCGCCATTCAACAGGCGGCCCAGACCTGCGAGATGCCGGAAGGCGTGTTCTCGCTGCTGTATGGCAGCGGCGTCGAGCTCGGCCAGGCGCTGGTCAAGGACCCGCGCATCCAGGCGGTCGGCTTCACCGGCTCGCGCAGCGGCGGCACCGCCCTGCTGCGCAGTGCTCAAGCGCGCCCCCAGCCCATCCCGGTCTATGCCGAGATGAGCAGCATCAACCCCGTGTTGCTGCTGCCCCAGCAGCTGGAAGCCAAGGCCGAGACACTGGCCGATGCCTTCGTCGGTTCGCTGACCATGGGCGCCGGACAGTTTTGCACCAATCCCGGGCTGATCCTCGCGCTCTCCGGCGCGGCGCTCGAGCGTTTCGTCGAGCAGGCCGGCCACTCGGTACGTGACGCCGACCCTCAGGTCATGTTGACGCCCGGCATTCATGCCGCCTACGAACAAGGCGTTGCACGGCTCGGCGAGCAGGCCGGGGTCACACGGGTCGCCCAGGGCAAGACGAGCGATGGTCTCGCCTGTGCCTGCCAGCCACACCTGTATCGCACCACGGCCGCGACCTTCCTAGACGACGCCTCGCTCCACGATGAGGTGTTCGGCGCCTGCGCGCTGATCGTCGAATGCGATTCGCCCGAGCAGATGCAACAGGTGCTGGCGGGCCTGGAGGGCCAACTGACCGCCACCGTCCATCTCGAGGATGCCGACCACGAGCTGGCCGAGCGGCTACTGCCACTGCTCGAGCGTCGTGCCGGCCGCCTGCTGTTCAACGGCTGGCCCACCGGCGTCGAGGTATGCCACAGCATGGTCCACGGCGGCCCCTGGCCTTCTACCTCCGACAGCCGCACCACCTCGGTGGGTAGCGCCGCGATCCAGCGTTTCCTGCGCCCCGTTTGCTATCAGGACATGCCCGAGGCGCTGGCCCCGGACAGCCTCAAGGCAGACAACCCGCTGGGCCTGAACCGCCAGGTGGACGGCAAACGCTGAACCAAGCCCGTGTAACGCGGCAACGCGCGACACACGCAAAAGGCCCTCGCCATCGGCGAGGGCCTTTTTCTGGGTACTCGACACAATTCGCCGGAGATAGTCCGCCGTCACGAGCACGATTCCTCCGACCCGCTGTCTCTTCGTCACCGCGCGTTCGCCAGGCCGGGGCCGGCGCTAACGGTAAATCAGGGTCGGCAACCACATCGAAATAGCGGGCACGAAGGTGACCAGTATTAGCACGACCAGCAGAGGAATAAGGAACGGCAGGGTCGCCGAGGCGCAGCGCTCGAACGGCACCTTGGATACTTGAGACAGCACGTAGAGCACTAACCCCACCGGCGGCGTGAGCAGGCCGATCATCAGATTCAACACCATCACGATGCCGAACTGCACCGGGTCAACGCCCAGATTAACGGCGATCGGCAGTAGGATCGGCACCAGAATGGTGATCGCTGCGATGGTTTCCATGAAGCAGCCGACCACGAACAGGATCAGCGTCATCAACAACAGGATGACAGTGGGGTTCGAGGTGACCGTGAGCATCCAGCTGGCAAAGTTCTCGGCCACATGGTGACTGGTCAACAACCAGGAAAAGATCGAGGAGGCAGCGATGATCATCAAGATGATCCCGGTGGTCTCGATGGTCTCCATGGTGACCGCGATCAGCCTTTTGAATGTCAGGGTGCGATAGACCACCGCCCCCAGCAACATGGCGTAGATCACGGCGGCGATGGCGGCTTCGGTGGCGGTGAAGATGCCCAACACGATCCCGCCGACGATGATCACCGGCGTCAGCAGCGACAGAAAGGCGCGACGAAAGGTGTGAGCGATCCAGCCGAACGCAAAGCCAACATCTCGTGGATACTGATAACGCACCGCGTACCAGCCCACCATCAGCATCAAGGCCAGTGCCATCAGCAGCCCCGGCACCAGACCGGCAGCAAACAGCTGTCCGATCGAAGCCGACGCCATCACACCGTAGATCACCAATGGCAGGCTCGGCGGAATGATCGGACCAATGGTGGAAGAGGCAGCGGTGATTCCCACCGAAAAGCCAGGGTCGTAGCCCGCCCGACGCATCGCCTTGATCTCGATGGCGCCAAGCCCGCCGGCGTCGGCCACCGCGGCCCCTGACATGCCGGCGAAGATGACCGAGGCACCGACGTTGACGTGCCCCAGCCCTCCCGGCATCCAGCCCACCAGGGCCCTGGCGAAATCGAAGATCCGGCTGGTGATGCCGGCGGAATTCATCAGCGCACCGGCCAGCACGAAGAAGGGGATCGACAATAGCGGGAAGCTGTCCATTCCCCCGACCATGCGGTGCAGCACGATGAAGTCCGGCACGCCCCCATCGACCAGGATCGCCGCCAGGGACGAGGCACCCAGCGCCACCATGACCGGGAAGCCCATCACCAGCATCATCAGCAGGCCGCCAAACAGTACCAGTAGCGTCATATCGACTCCTCGGGATTGGTATCGCCACGGTGGGCGGCGAGCCACTGCCTCGGGCCGTTCGCCCGAACCACCTGCCACGCCTGGCGCAGCGCCATGATGGCGATGCTCAACAGCACCACGCTATAGAGCGTGTCCATGCCTACCGCTATCGACGTCATCTTCTGGGCGCTCATCAACGGTAGGATCTTCCAGGTCACCCAACCCAGCAGCACGAAGTAGACGAGTTGACCGAGGTCAACGAACCAGATCATCGCGGCCGAGGCACGCAAGGGCAGGTAGCGATACAGCAGCTCTATACGAATATGGCTACGCTTGCGCACCCCTACGGTGGCCGCCAGGAAGCCCACGCAGATCAGCAAATAGCGCGCTACCTCCTCGGTCCACCCCAGGGGCGAACCCAGCACGTAGCGACTGAAGAACTGGGTAAACACGACCACCGCCATCGTCCAGAAGACCACCAGAGTCAGGGCGTCTTCCAGGCCGATATCTCGCCAAGAGAACGTCGGAAGATCATCGTCAAAATCAATGTCAGGGCCTCGTGCCTCGGCACAGGCATCCCCACGGGATGCCTGTGCGGTGCCGAGAGCCTCGCTATCAGTGTGGTTCATGTGATCCATCCAAAGGCGCCTTCTTACAGCACCTGCAAGCGATCGAATTGTTCCTGGGTCCAGGTCGCCTCTTCACCGTTGACCACCGGCAGGGTTTGCTCGCGGAAGGCCTCACGCTCAACCTCCAGCACCTCCACGCCCTGTTCCTTGAACCATTCGATGGAGGCCAATTCCTGCTCACGCACATCGTCGGAGACCTTCTTCGCCACCTCGCCGAGCACCTCGCGGAAAATTTGCTGGTCCTCTTCGGCCAGACCATTAAAGAAGGGACCGCCGGCGACGATCAGGTTGGAGCCGGTCACATGGCCAGTCAGGTTGATGTAGTCCTGCACCTCGTAGAACTTCTTGGCTCGGATGGTCGGCAAGGGGTTCTCCTGAGCATCCACTACCCCCTGCTGAAGCGCTAGGTAAACCTCGGAGAAGGCCACCGGCGTCGGCTGTGCCCCGACGGCGCGTGGGAACAGGCTATAGATGGGCGCATTGGGCACCCGGATCTTCAGCCCCTCCATATCAGCGGGCTCGACGATGGGGGTATTGGAGGTCACGTGGCGCTGGCCATAGTAGCAATCGCCCAGAATCACGTTGCCCCCGGAGGCCTGGCGGTAACCGTCGGCGAATTCCGCTAAGAGCTCGCTGTCGGCGTAGGCCTTCCAGTGCTCGTAGTCGCGGAACACGAAGGGCGCATCGGACAGCGCCAGCGGACCGTAGGTCTGGGCGGCGAAGCTCTGCCCGGTATAGATGATGTCGACGGTGCCAAGCACCAGCCCCTGGTTGATCTCGACTTCCTTGCCCAGGGTGGAGGCCGGAAAGATCTCTAACTCATAGCGGCCATCGGTACGTTCGGCGATCTGCTCGGCACCCCACTCGGCCCAATGGTGATAGGCCTCCGAAGGCTCGTACACGTGGGCCCACTTGACGGTCTCGGCGGCCTGAGTCACGGAAACCATGCCGGCCAGGCAGGCACACAGCGACAGGGACGTCGGGGAAAGACGTGTCATTGGGATACTCCTTGTCTTGTTGATTGTGATGAGAGTGCTTGGTTTGCAGCCGAGCAGCGGCCGCGCTCGATCCAGCTCCAGAGCGGTGCCCCGCGGAACTCCTCGAGCGGCCTGCTACGGCGTCTTGCCCATTGCTCGCCTCGTCGCCTGAGGCGGGGATTCTGCGATCGCGATCCGGCTTGGGGTCCGCATCAGTGCGCGATGGCTTCCGATGCCGCGCCCCACTGTGTCCGTGACGCCGCTTCTTCGCCGATGAAGTCGGCACAGCGGCTGCCCAGCATCATGGCGGGCGCGGTGGTGTTGCCCGCGGGGATATCGGGAACGGCAGACATGTCGCACACCCTGAGCCCGCTCACGCCGCGAACGCGCAGACGTGCGTCGAGCACCGCCATGGGGTCGTCATCGGCGCCCATAGCGGCGCTGCCTGCCGGGTGGTAGTTGGTCTTGACGAAGCGTCGACAGTGCTCGAGCAACTCGTCGTCGCTGGCGTCGCTTCCGGCGAAGGGCAGTGCCACGCCATGCAGATTTTCCTTGAGAGGCGACTGCTCGAAGGCCCGCAGGAAGAACTTCTGCCCCTCCACCATGGCCCGCATGTCATCCGGGTGACCGAGCAGGTTGGGGGACACCAGCGGCATGTCACCGGGATCGGCCGAGCGCAGGCGAACGCGGCCCCGGGCCTTGGGCTTGATCACCACGGTGGTCACCGTGAGGCCATAGCCATCCTTCAGGGCGTCCCGGGTATCCCGATCCAGGTAGACGATAGGCACGCAGAAGGCCTGGATGGTGGGTAACGCCTGGAAGTCGGCGGGATTGACGAAGGCGCCCGCCTCGACCCCGGCCGAGGTCACCGGGCCGCTGCCGAACAGCTTGAATTGCAGGCCGTTGACGAGCATCCGCCAGCCGACGCCCTGCCGGTAGTAGCCGCAGGGCTTCCGGGCGTAGGCGGTGATCGGCACCTCGGGATGGTCGATCAGGTTCTGCCCCACCCCCGGCGCATCGACCTTCACCTCGAGGTCGTGCTCGGCCAGCTGCTCGGCCGGGCCGATACCCGAGAGCATCAGCAGCTGGGGGGTGACCAGCGCTCCCGCGGCCAGGATCACCTCACCCTTGGCGTGAACCTGGTGCTGCCTGCCCTTGAGGTCGAGGTATTCGACGCCCACGGCTCGGCCGTCTTCCACCAGTACTCGCTGGACCTCGCAGCCGAGTTCGACCCGAAGCCCGGGATGATCGCGCAGCGGTTCCACGTAGGCGTGAGCGGCGGAGCAGCGCTTGCCTGAACGATTCATGAACTGATAGAAGCCGACCCCGGCCTGGCGCTCGCCGTTGAAGTCGCCGTTGTAGGGAAGCCCTGCCGCCTGGGCGGCCTGGATAAACCAGCGCGAGGCCACATCGACGTGCCCGGGATCGGAGACCTTGAGCGGCCCGCCGCGGCCGTGTCGCTCGTTCACCAGACGGTTGTTGTCCTCCATCCGGAGAAAGTGCTCGAGCACCGCCTGCCATGACCAGTCGGCCTTTGCCGCGTTGCCTTCGAGCCGACGATCCCAGTCATCGTAATCCTCGGGGCGCCCACGCATGTAGACCTGGGCATTGACCGAGGTGCCGCCGCCCAGCACGTGTCCCTGGGGGATATCGTGCACCCGACCGTCCAGATGAGACTGAGGCTCGGTCCGGTGATAGCGCATGAACTTCGAGCCATTGATCATCTTGAAGATGCCCGGAGGCATGTCGAGCAGTGGGTGATGGTGGGAAGATCCCGCCTCCAGCAACAGCACCCTGGCGCCCTGCTCACGCACGAGACGAGCGGCCACCACGCAACCGGCCGCCCCGCCCCCGACAACAATATGATCGACGTCGCTATTCACTCTCGCTCTCCTGCAAAGAAGGTGCTGCGCACGAACGCCCATGACGTCTCGAGGTGCTCGACCAGGGCGCGCTCCGCGGCGTCGGGGTCGCGCATCAGGATGGCCTCGTAGATCGCCTTGTGGGCCCGGAAATTGTCGCGATTGCGCTGCTCGCTGCGTGGCATTCGGCTCCACTGAGGCGCCAGCCACTCGACGAAGCCGGTGTGGATGGCGGGATAGGCCGGATTGCCGGCGATCGTGTAGAGCACCCGGTGAAAGGCCACATCGGTGGCGTAGAAGCGTTCGGAATCGCCGATGGCGGCCTCGTTGTCATCCAGGGCGCCCTTCAGGTACTTGAGGTCGTCCTTGTCCGCCCCCGTGGCCGCATCCCGCACCAGCACCCGCTCGAACAGCACCCGCACCTGGTAGAGATCATGCACGCCACGGGAGTTGTCGAGCAGATGCTTGATCACCCCCCCTGCCGCCTGCATCGCCGAACTCGCATCGGGGCGACAGACGATCGGTCGATAACGAGGCCGACTTTTCAGGAACCCCTTCGCGGTCAGTGCGGTGAGCGCCTCTCGGATCACGGTGCGACTGGCGCCGTACTGTTCCATCAGCGCACGTTCGGCGGGCAGCGGCCTGCCTTCCTCCAGCTCCCCGGAGACGATGGAGCGCTCAATATTCAGGGTGATCGAGTCCGCACTTCGTTCGCTCATACAAAACCTCACTTATCGTCGTACCAAAAATAAGCTCAAAAAATAGAACCTTCAACTACAACCAATGGCTAACATCGGCAATAATCTAAAATAAATACATAATTTTCATTGATATACGGAAATTATAGACAATGGTATTAGTCAGGACTCCTTGTCACACCACCGAATAGGAAACACTATATGGTCGTACCAAAAGAGGATGCTCCATGGATTTCCAACAGTTCGGCGTTACTCCCCTGGAAGGCCGCATGTGGGTCGATGGCCACTGGTTCGGCACGCCCGGCACCTCCCCCATCGCGGTGGAAAACCCGGCCAACGAAGCCTTGCTGGGCCACGTGCCAGCCGGTGATGCGGCGGCGGTGGACGCCGCCGTCGGCGCCGCCAGGAGGGCGCAACCTGGCTGGGCTCGGCGGCCGGCCAACGAGCGCGGCAAGCTGCTGGCTCGCTGGGCCGAGGAGATCGACCGCCATCTAGAGCCCTTCGCCCGGCTGATCGCCATGGAACAGGGCAAGCCCTTGTCCCAGGCCCGTGGCGAGGTCGGCGCCTGCAGCGAGTTCCTGCGTTACACCGCCCAGTGGGCCAGACGCATCGAAGGCGACATTCTGCCCTCGGACCAGCCCGACGAGGAAATCCAGATTCGCTCGCTGCCGCTCGGCGTGGTCGCCGGACTGACCGCCTGGAACTACCCCGCAGCGCTGGCCACCCGTAAGGCGGGGCCCGCCCTGGTGGCAGGCAATACCTTCATCCTGCTGGGCCATGAGATCACTCCCTACGCAGGCCTCTACCTCGCAGCGCTGTCCGAGCGTGCCGGCTTTCCGCCGGGGGTATTCAACGTGGTGACGGGCCAGGGCCCGGTGACGGGACAGGCACTGGTGGAACATCCCGGCACCGACCTCATCACCATGACCGGCAGCACCCGCGCGGGACGCCAGATCTTTCGCAGTGCCGCCGAGGAGCTCAAGGTCGTGCGGCTGGAGCTAGGAGGCAAGGCCCCCTTCATCGTGATGGAAGACGCCGACGTCGACGCCGCGGTCAAGGCCGCCGTCACCGCGCGCTACACCAACTGCGGCCAGATCTGCACCTGCAGCGAACGCATCTACCTGCACCGGCAGATCGCCGACGAGTTCATCGAGAAGTTCATCGCCGCCTCCCGCGAGCTCACCATCGGCGATCCGCTGGACGATCCCGATATGGGTCCCAAGGTCAGTCGAGTCGAACGCGACAAGGTCGCCGACATGGTCCGGCGCGGCGTCGCCCAGGGGGACCGTGTGCTGCTCGAGGGCGGCCCGCTCGAAGGAGGCGACTACGCCCGGGGCTACTGGATGTCCCCCACTATCGTCGAGACCCGGGACAATCGCTCGCCGTTGATCCAGGACGAGGTGTTCGGCCCGGTGGTGCCGATCCAGCGGGTCGATGACTTCGAGCAGGCACTGGCCTACGCCAACGACACCTCCTACGGGCTGTCCGCCTATGTCTTCACCCAGGACCTCAAGCGGCTGATGCGACTGCCCTCGGAGCTGCGCTTCGGCGAGATCTACTTCAATCGTACCAACGGCGAGCAGGTTCACGCCTACCACTCCGGATGGGGCCACTCCGGTGTCGGTGGCGAGGACGGCAAGTACGGTTTCTCCGCCTATTTCAAGAAGCAGACGATGTACCTCAACTGGGGCGACTGACCCTCGCCGGCGACAGACGGCTGCCCATCGAGACATCGTCATCCATCGACAACAAGCACAACAAGCACAACAAGCACAACAAGCCAGGAGTCCAACATGCCTTCGACCAACCACTCTCGCCTCTCCCGTCGCGCCCTTTCCGGGCTTGCTTCCATCGCCCTGCTGGGACTGGCCGCCGCCCCCGGCTGGGCACAGGAGCTGCCACCGCTGGAAGAGAAGGACAGCTACCGGGTGGGGTTCGCCCAGATGGAGAGCAACAACCCCTGGCGCATCGCCGAGACCCAGTCGTTTCGCGATATCGCGCCCGAGTGCAACTGGCAACTGACGGTCACCGACGCCGCCGGCTCCGCCGCCAAGCAGGTCGCCGACGTGGACAGCATGATCGCCCAGGGGGTCGACGCCATCTTCCTGCCTCCGCGGGAGGAAAAGGCGCTGATCCCGGCGGTGATGAAGGCCCGGTCCGCGGACATCCCGGTGTTTCTGGTCGACCGTATCGTCGATGACGAGGTGGCCCAGGCCGGCAAGCACTACGTCAGCTTCCTGGGCTCCGACTTCGTCGAGCAGGGACGCATCGCCGCCCAGTGGCTGGTGGACAACTTCGAGGGCGAACAGGCCCACATCATCGAGCTGGAAGGCACCACCGGTGCCTCCTCGGCCAATGACCGCAAACAGGGCTTCGACGCCGTCATCACCGAGCAGGACAACATGCAGATCATCGCCTCCCAGTCCGGCGACTTCGCCCGCGACACCGGTCGTCAGGTGATGGAAACCCTGCTCCAGGCCCACCCCGAGGTCAATGTGGTCTACGCCCACAACGACGAGATGATCATCGGCGCCATCCAGGCGCTGGAGCTGGCCGGACGCACCCCCGGCGAGGACGTGCTGCTGGTCTCCATCGACGGCACCCGTGACGCCCTCCAGGCCATCCTCGACGGCAAGCTCGGTGTCAGCGTGGAGTCCTCCCCCCGCTTTGGCCCGATGGCCTGCGACGTGCTCAACCGCTACGCCGCCGGCGAGACCATCGAACCCTGGGTGCGGGTCGAGGATCGCGTCTTCACCCGCGACAACGCCGCCGAGCACATCGACGACGCCTACTGATCCGTGCTTGCCCACCAACACCAGGTACCCAAGCCATGACAGCGCTCATCGACATGCGCGACATCCACAAACGTTTTGGAGGCACCGTCGCCCTCGACGGCGCCTCCCTCACGATCGCGCCCGGCGAGGTCCACGCCCTGATCGGCCAGAACGGGGCCGGCAAGTCCACCCTGATCAAGGTGCTGACCGGGGTCTATGCTCTCACCAGCGGGGAGATCCTCCTCGACGGCCAGCCCATCACCTTCTCCGGCCCGCGACGGGCGCAACAGGCGGGTGTCGCCACCATCTACCAGGAACTCAACCTGGTGCCCCTGCGCTCGGTGACCGAGAACATGATGATGGGCTTCGAGCCACTCCACTGGTGGGGAGGGATCGACTGGCCCCGAGCCCATCGACGGGCCCGCTCGGTACTCGGGGAACTCGGCGTGGATATCGACGTCCGCCGCCCGCTCAGCGAGTACTCCACCGCCATCCAGCAGCTGGTGGCCATCGGCCGGGCGGTGTCACAGCGGGTCAAGCTGGTGATCATGGATGAGCCGACCAGTTCGCTGGACGAGCGCGAGGTGGCGCGACTGTTCGAAGTCATTCGGCTGCTCAAGTCTCAGGGCACCTCGGTGCTGTTCGTCTCGCACTTCCTCGAGGAGCTCTACGCCGTGTGCGACTGCGCCACCATCATGCGCAACGGCGCCACGGTGGAACAGCGCACCCTCAGCGAGACGCCGCGACTGGAGCTGGTCGCCTCCATGCTCGGCCGGGCGGCCGCGGACATCCAGGCCAGCGGCACCACCAGCTTTCGTGACCTCAGTATCGACGCCGACGAGACACTGCTCGAGGTCGAGGATCTGGCCACCACCAAGGGCCTGCGCCAGGCCTCCCTGGAGGTGCGGCAGGGCGAAATGGTCGGGCTCGGCGGCTTGCTCGGCGCCGGGCGCAGCGAGGTGGCGCGCGCGCTGTTCGGTCTCGATCGGGCCACCCAGGGCGAGATGCGCCTGGCCGGCCGAGCCTACGCTCCACGCCATACCCGCGACGCCATCGCCGCGGGTGTGGCACTGCTCAGCGAGGACCGCAAGGTCGAGGGCATCATTCCCGGGATGAGCGTGCGCGAGAACATGACACTCCCCCTGCTCGGCTCTCTCAGTCGACGGGGCGTCATCCAGAGGCGCCGTGAGCGCGAGCTGGCCGAGCACTTCATCGAGGCGCTGCAGATCAAGACCGCGTCGATGGAGCAGCCCATCGGCCAGCTCTCCGGCGGCAATCAGCAGAAGGTGCTGCTGGCACGCTGGCTGGCCACCCATCCGCGCCTGCTGATCCTCGATGAGCCGACCCGCGGCGTCGATATCGGCGCCAAGCGAGAGATCCAGCGCATCGTCCAGGACTACCAGGCGCGGGGGGGCGCGGTGCTGATGATCAGCTCCGAATTCGAGGAGCTCGCCGAAGGCGCCCAACGGGTGGTGATCATGCACGAGGGCCATGCCACCCGGGTGCTCGACAACCCGGGGCTCACCGAAGACGCCCTGGTGACCGCCATCGCCACCGCTCAGCACGACCGCGGCGATGGCGACCGCCACGACGATGGCGCGCCGCCCCAGGCTGCGCCCCTCCCCGACCACCAGGAGACCGCACCATGACGTCGCTTCGTTCATCCAGTCAGGGGGTCGGTCAGTCGGCCAGCCCCCGACGGCGCCGATCCATGCCGGCGAACTCCCGCAGCCTGACCCTGCTCGTCGCCCTGCTGTCACTGATTCTGCTCAATGCCGCGATCACACCCAACTTCCTCGAATGGCAGACCCTGTCGGTCAATATCTCCCAGGTGTCGACCATCGCCATCGTCGCCCTCGGCATGACCCTGGTCATCGCCACCGGAGGCATCGACCTGTCGGTGGGCGCCGTGATGGCCCTGGCCGGCGCACTGGCCCCGCTGATCTTCCTGTCGGAGTTCGGCCAGCAGGCGCCGCTGGCGATGACCCTGGTCGCGATCGTCGTGGCGCTGGCCATCGCCATGGCCTGCGGGCTGTTCAACGGCATGCTGGTCAGTCGCTTCGGCGTGCAACCGATCATCGCCACTTTGGTGCTGTTCATCACCGGCCGCGGCCTGGCCCAGGTGCTGACCAACGGCAACCTGCAGACCTTCGACAACCCCGCCTTCGAGTTCCTCGGCGCGGGGCGGCTGCTCGGCCTGCCGTTCCAGGGCTGGCTGGTGGCGGTCATCGCCCTGCTGGTGGCCTGGGTCATCGCCCGCACCCGCTACGGCCGCTATCTGCTGGCTACCGGCGGCAACCCCCAGGCGGCACGCATGGCGGGCGTTCCGGTGACTCGCGTCAAACTCGCGGCCTACACCAGTTGCGCCCTGCTCGCCGGGCTCGCCGGACTGATCACCGTGGCCATCAATTCCGCCTCAGACGCCGCCAAGAACGGCAGCCTGATGGAACTCGATGCCATCGCCGCGGCGGTGGTCGGCGGCGCCCTGCTCAAGGGCGGCAAGGCCCCTATCGCCGGGGTAATCCTCGGTGCCGCGATCATTCAGCTGGTGCGCTACACCCTGCTCGCCAACGGCGTCGCCGACGAGGTAGCCCTAGTGGTGAAAGCCGCCATCATCGTGCTGGCGGTGTATCTCCAGATGCCAAGAGGAGCCCACTGACATGATCACCATCGCCTGGCGCCAGCGCCTCGCCGACAACGGCCAGGCCACCGGGGTCTGCGTGATCCTGCTGGCACTGGTCTGCCTCGGCCTACTGCGTTACGACAATTTCGGCAGCGCCTACAATCTGTCGTCCTTTCTCAACTACAACGCCATGTTCGTGCTGATCAGCCTGGGCATGTGCCTGGTGATCATCACCGGCGGCATCGACCTGTCGGTGGGCACGGTGGCGGCGCTATCCTCGGTCACCGCCGCCTATGCGAGCCCCCTGGGCCTCGTCCCGGCCCTACTGGCGGGCCTGGCCACCGGGCTCGCGGCGGGGCTGGTGAACGCCCTGATGATCACCCGCCTACATATCCCGCCCTTCATCGCCACCCTGGCAAGTCTCCTGGCGGCCAAGGGCACCGCCCTGATCATCAGCGGCAACCAGACGGTGCCGGTGGACTGGGCCAGCGGCTTCACCCGGCTAGGCATGGAGTCGATCGGCGGACTGCTGCCCTGGAGCTTCGCCATCACCCTGGTGGTAGGCGCCGGCCTATGGTGGCTGCTGGAGCAGCGCCCCATCGGCCGCACCATGCTCGCGGTCGGCGACAACGAGGAAGCCGCCCACCTGATGGGCCTGCCCGCGCGCAAGGCCAAGACGCTGGCCTACCTGATCAGCGGCGGCTGCGCCGGACTCTCCGGGGTCTTTCTGGCCTCGGGCTTCGGCGCCGGCCAGCCGCTGGAAGGGCTGGGCTGGGAGCTGACCGCCATCGCCGCCGTGGTCGTCGGCGGAACCCTGTTGACCGGCGGCAAAGGCTCGCTGGTGGCAACACTCATCGGCGCGCTGATGCTCGGCCTGATCTTCAACCTGCTGAACTTCGAGAACGGCCTGGGCACCTTCAACCTCAGCGCCTACTGGCAGATGGTCATCCGCGGCGCCTTCCTCTTCGTCGTGATCGCGATTCAGGTGCAGATCACGCGCACACGCAACTCAGGATAATCTTCCCATGTCGACGATCACTTCCATCGAGCTCGACCTCTACCGCGTCCCCTTGAGCGAGCCCATGGGCGATGCCAAGCACGGCGTGCATACGGATTTCGAGATCGTGACCGCCACCGTCACCACCGCGGATGGCCTGTCCGGCACCGGCTACACCTATACCGGCGGGCGCGGCGGGCACGCCATCCTGGCGCTGCTCGAGCATGATCTCGCCCCGCTGCTGCTAGGCCGCGACGGTGCCGACATCGCGCGCTGCTACGAAGACATGCTGTGGCACATTCACTACGTGGGCCGGGGAGGCATCGCCGCCTTCGCCGTCTCGGCGCTGGATATCGCGCTGTGGGACCTCCGGGGCCACCGGCTCGGCGAGCCGCTGTGGAAGATGGCCGGCGGTGAAGCCCGCCAGTGTCGCGCCTACTTCGGCGGCATCGACCTCAACTTCTCCCTCGAGCGCCTGCTGGATAACGTCCAGGGTTACCTCGATCGAGGCGCCGAGGCGGTCAAGATCAAGGTCGGTCGCCCGACGCTCGCCGAGGATGTCGAGCGCGTGGCCAGGGTGCGCGAGCTGATCGGCCCAGAGCGCCTATTCATGGTCGACGCCAACTATGCGCTGAGCGTCGATGGCGCCATCGACGCCGCCAACGCCTTCGCCCCGCATGGCATCACCTGGTTCGAGGAACCCACCATCCCCGACGACTACCAGGGCTACGCGCGCATCGCCGAGCGAACCGGCATGGCGCTGGCCATGGGCGAGAACCTGCACACCAGTCACGAGTTCGGCTACGCCTTCGAGCAGGCTCGGCTATCGTTTATCCAGCCGGACGCCTCGAACTGCGGCGGTATCAGCGGCTGGCTCGATGTCGCCCGCCAGAGCCGGGAATACGGGCTACCCATCTGCAGCCACGGCATGCAGGAGCTGCACGTCAGCCTGGTGTCGGCCCAGCCCAACGCCGGCTGGATGGAGATCCACTCGTTTCCCATCGACCAGTACACCCATCGCCCCCTGGTCCTCGACCAGGGGCGCGCGGCGGCCCCGGACAGCCCCGGCATCGGCGTCGAGTTCGATCGCGACCGGCTCGCCCCCCATCGCACCGCCAGTGCCCGGTTGCGCGCCAATCGGACGACTCTGCGCCATCAGGACAGCGCCTGAGCGCCACCGCTCCACACTCACACACGAGGACATTCATCATGGAAGCACTGGTCTATACCGGCCCCAAGCAGGTCGAGGTCACCGACGTTCCGGCCCCCACGCCCCGTGCCGATGCCGTCAAGGTGCGCATGACCTACTGCGGCGTCTGTGGCACCGACATCGGCATCTACTCGGGCAAGCACCCCCGCGCCCAGGCGCCGCTGGTGCTGGGCCACGAATTCGTCGGCCGCGTGGAGCAGACACCGCCGGGCTCGGCGTTCGCGGTGGGTGACCGGGTGGTGGCCTATCCGCTGATCTCCTGCGGCGACTGTCACCCCTGCCGTAACGGCACGCCCCACGTCTGTGCCAGACTGCGCCTGATCGGCATCGATCGCGACGGCGGCATGACCGACCATCAATGGGTCGACGAGAACGTGTTGTTCAAGGTGCCGGACAGCCTGTCCGATGACGTGGCGGCACTGGTGGAGCCCCTGGCGGTGGTGGTCAGGACCCTGCATCAGGCGCGCTTCGAGCTGCTCGACAGCGCGGTGGTGATGGGCGCCGGCCCCATCGGCCTGTTGACCGCCATCGTGCTGCGTCACTCGGGCGCCTCCCAGGTCATCGTCTCCGACGTCGACGAGGGCCGCCTGGCGCTGTGCCGCCAGCTCGGCTTCGACACCGTGGACGTGCGCAGCGAGAGCCTGGTCGAGCGGGTCGCCGGCGCTACCGGAGGCGACGGCGCCGATGCCGTGTTCGAGTGCTCGGGCGTCGAGAGCGCCGCGCTGGAGATGACCAAGGTGGTGCGCGTCGGCGGCACCATCTGCCTGACCGCGACCCACAAGGCGGCCCACGCGGTCAATCTCATCGACGTGAACTTCAAGGAGCTGACCCTGATCGGCTCCCGGGTCTACACCCACAAGGAGTTCGGCGACGCCCTCACGCTTGCCGACACCCTGGCCGATACGCTGCGACAGACCATCACCCAGGTGGTGCCGCTGTCCGACGCCGCGGGCATCTTCGAGATGATCGCGACTCCCTCTCTCACTACCGTCAAGGTACTGGTGGATTGCCAATCATGACGCGTTTCGATCTCAACGGCCGCAAGGCCATCGTCAGCGGCGGCACCCGAGGGCTCGGGCTCGGCATGGCCGAAGCCCTGCTCGAAGCGGGTGCCGAGGTCGTGATCCTGGGCTCGTCGGACAAGGTGCATGAGGTCGCCGCGGGACTCGCCGCGTCCGGGGACCAGTGCCACGGCGTGGTCGTCGACCTGTCCGGGCACCAGCAACGCCGCGAGGGCTTCGAGTCCGCTCTCGACAAGCTCGGCGGCGAGCTCGACATCCTGGTCAATGCCGCCGGCGTCCAGCGCCGCCATCCCTCGGAGCACTTCCCCTTGGAGGACTGGGAGGCGGTGCTCGAGGTCAACCTGACCGCGGTGTTCGAGCTGTGTCAGCTGGCGGCCCGCGCCATGCTCGAGCGCGACCCGCAGGGGCAAGGCCAGGGCAAGATAGTCAACATCGCCTCGCTGCTATCGTTCTTCGGCGGCATGACGGTGCCGGCCTACGCCGCCAGCAAGGGCGGCGTGATGCAGCTGACCAAGGCGCTAGCCAACGAATGGGCGGCGCGGGGTATCAACGTCAACGCCATCGCTCCCGGCTACATGGCCACCGACATGAACAGTGCCCTGCTAGCCGATGAAGGCCGCTATGCCGAGATCACCGCACGCATTCCCGCCGGGCGCTGGGGCTGCGGTGATGACATGCAGGGCCCCTTGTTGTTCCTGGCCTCGCCCGCCTCCGACTACGTCCACGGCGTCACTTTACCCGTCGATGGCGGCTACCTCGGCCGCTGAAGGAGATTTCCATGAAGATCGTCTTTACCGACCTCGATCACGCCAACCACGACGTGGAGACCGAGATCCTCGACCGTGCAGGCTTCGCAGCCCCGCTGCTTCGCTGCCTGAACGAAGATGAGCTGATCGAGCAGCTCGCAGGCGTCGAAATCGCGCTCAACCAGTACGCGCCCTTCACCCGGCGAGTCTTCGATGCCCTCCCCGACCTCAAGCAGATCATCCGCTATGGGGTGGGCGTCAACAACGTCGATCTCGAGGCCGCCAGCGCCGCCGGCGTGCAGGTCTGCAACGTCCCGGACTACGGCATGCACGAGGTCTCCGATCACGCCCTGGCGCTGAGCCTCGCCCTGATTCGCAAGCTGGTGCCGATGAACGCCGGTTGCCAGGCCGGCCGCTGGGAGTACGCCGATGCCATCCCGATCCGGCGCCAAACCCGCATGACAGCGGGCGTGGTCGGCCTCGGTCGCATCGGCCGACTCTACGCCCGCAAGATGGCGGCGCTGGGCTTCAACGTCATCGCCCACGACCGCTACCATCAGCCCAATGCCGCCGACGGCAACGATGACATTCGCTGCCTCGAGCTCGATGCGCTGTTCCGCGAGGCCGACGTGATCGGGCTGTTTTGCCCGCTGACCGAGGAGACCCGGCACATGGTGGACGACGCGGCGCTGGCGCGGATGAAACCCACCGCCTATGTGGTGAACACCTCCCGCGGGGGCATCATCGATGAGGCGGCCCTGGCCCAGGCACTGACGGCGGGCAAGCTGGCCGGCGCCGCCCTGGACACCACCGAGCGGGAGCCGCTACCGGCGGACAGCCCATTGCGCGGCATCGACAACTGCCTGGTCACGCCGCACATGGCCTGGTACTCGGAAGACGCGGCGCTGGAGCTTAAGCGCAAGGTGGCCGAGGAAGCGGTGCGCTTCGCCAACGGCGAGCAGATCCTGTGGCCGGTGAATCGGCCGGAGAAATGAAGCGGCTGCTCCACCACTGGAACGCCCGACGAATCTGGGGTTCATCGAACCCCAGCCGGGACCACAGCCTCGCAGGTTACTGATACGGGTGGTGGAGCGCCCTCCATTCCACCATCTTCCAAGGGCCACGCCGCTGTCACGCCAACCTGCGAATCGTCATGTAATTCCGGGCATCGCGCCCGTCATATCAACGGCAAGGCCCTCGCCGATGGCGAGGGCCTTGTTGGAAATAACCGACGGAGACAACCGATGGTCAGCTCGCGCTCTTGCTGCCCTTCAGCTGCATCGGCTTGCGAATCACCAGAAAATAGATGAAGACCAGCGTCAGTACGATGAAGAACAGGCTGTCCGGTTGGGTCACGAACACCGTCAGGTCGCCGTTGGACAGTGTCAGGGCGCGACGCAGGTACTCTTCGAGACCCGGCCCGAGGATGAACCCAAGCAACAGGGTCACCACCGGATAGCCGTGCTTGCGCAGATAGAAGGCCAACCCCCCCATGACCAGGGTCATCATCATCTGGAAGGTCGAGTAGGTCGCCACATAGCTACCCACCACCGCCAGCATGGCGATCGAGCCGAACAACACGTCACGACGAATGCGCACGATGCGAATGAAGTAGGGCCCCAGCAGGTACATGGTCAGCGGGATCAGGATCAGCGCGCTGAAGATCAACGCCGCCAGCATGGGCGCGATCAGCCCGGCCTGGGACTCCATCAGCTGAGGCCCCGGCTGAATCCCGTTGATCACCAGCACCCCCAGCACGATGGCGGTGATCGGATCACCGGGGATGCCGAAGGTCAGCATCGGCACCAGGGCACCGCCGCACACCGCATTGTTGGCACTCTCGGCCGCCGCGATGCCCTGAGGGTTGCCCTTGCCAAAGGAATCCGGATCCCGCGAGGTGCGTACCGCCTCCACGTAGGCCAGGAAACCGCCCATGGAGCCACCGGCACCGGGCAGGGTGCCGACAAGATAGCCGATGGTGGAGGACTTCAGGTAGCAGGCGGCCCCGATGCGCCGGATCGCCGAACGCGAGGGAATGAAGTCACGGCGACGGATCCTCGCCACCCCTTTCAGCTTCTCGCGGATGCGTTTCGCCTCGTCATTCTCGGCCAGCTGGGTCAGCAGCTCGCTGATGGCGAAGGTGCCGATGATCACCGGCATCAGGTCGATCCCGGCCGCCAGCTCCCCCATGCCGAAGCTGAATCTAGCCACCGGCACCATGGCGTCCAGCCCTACCGTGGCCAGCATCAGGCCGAGGCAGGCGGCGATCGCGGCGCGGCGGACATTCCCTCGTTGAGCGATCACGATGACGATCAACGCGAACAGGATCAACGCGCACTTGCCGGTGGTCTGCACCAGCAGCGACAGGTCGGCGATCAGCGGCGCCAGCACCACCAACAGCACCGCGCCGAAGACGCCCCCGATCATCGAACCGAAGGAGGCATGCCCCAGCGCCAGAGGGCCTTCGCCCCGCTGCTGCATGGGGTAGCCTTCCAGCGCCGTCATCATCGAAGACGGGGCACCGGGAATGTTGATGGTGGTCGCGGTGATGCTGCCGCCACACATCCCCGCCATGTAGATGCTGGCACAGGCCATCAGCGCGGTGGTCACATCCAGGCTGTAGGTCAGCGGCAGCAACAGTGCGAGCGCCAGGGTCGCGGTCAGGCCGGGAATCGCCGAAAAGATGGTGCCGATCAGAAAGCCCGCCACCACATAGAACAGCACCGTGGGATCGAGCAGCAGCCCGAAGCTCGCCACCACTTGCATCATGAAATCCATGCATCACCCTCCGCGCAGCGACATGCGGGCATTCCCGCCGGTCTCGAGTTGGTCGTCATGATTCACCCCCAGAGTGTCGGCAGACGCACGTTGAAGACCTGGTTGAACAACAGGTAGCCGAGCGCGGTGATCACCAGTGCGATCGCGGCCTTGCTCCACCACCTGTCGAGCCCCGAGAACAGCAGCATCACCGCCAGCACGTAGAGCAGGGTGGACAGCGCGTAGCCCAGCGGCTGGAAGGCCAGCACGTAGACCAGAGTCGCCAGCATCAGCACCAGCTCCGGCGACCAGCGGCGGCCGTCGGAGGAACCTTCCGACGCGTCATCGCTGGCGCTGGCAGCCGCGGCACGCACCGCCGACCACCACTGCAGGCCGCACAACAGCGTGGCGAGCAGACCGGTCAGCAGAGGAAAGAAAGACGGCGTCAACTTGCCCCCTTCGAGGGGTGGTCCCATCGCCAGGCTACCGATCAGGTAACCGAGCGATAGCAGCGCCAGCACCGCATGGAATCTAGCCGCACCGGACCCGAGCCCGCGCACCAGATGAGAAGACAGGAAACGAGACATGCAATACCTCTCCTCGGTCTCCGGCAAAGGAGACCGACAACTACAGTGATCGTCGAGCAGGAACGTCAGACAGGCGGGGCGGCAGGTCCTTGCGCATTGCCCCTGACACAGGGCCGCTCCCCACCACTGGCGAGGCGCCAAGGCGCCCCGCCGGATACTCGAGGCTTACAGGTTCAGTTCATCCATCGCGTCGAAGGTCCGCTCCTGATAGCCATCGATCCACTCGTTGACTTCCTCGCTACCGAGCCAGCCGGGCGCCACGCCGAGACTGGTGACCCATTGCTGAAACTCATCGCTCGAGTAGGCCTCGTGATAGGCGGACTCGAGGGTATCGATGGCATCTTCGGGAGTGTTAGCCGGGGCTGCGAGCACGATGAAGCTGCCGGTCTCCAGGTCCACATCGAAATCCGAGATCGGCGGCACATCAGGATAGGCGGCGTTCTGCGAGCCAGACAGCTCGACCACACCCATGGCATCGCCCGACGACAGGATCCCGGAGAAATCCCCGAGGCTCGAGATAGCGGCGTCGATCTCGCCGGACAGCAACGCTTCGGCCTCCGCGGTGGAAGACCCCGGATAGGAAATCACATTGAAGGAAACCCCGGTGGCCGCCTCCAATCGACGCACCGCCAGATAGGGACCGGAGCCCTCCGGTGCCACCCCGATGCGTACCGTGCCAGGATTAGCCTTGGCCGCCTCGATCAGTTCCTCGTAGGACGAGTAGCCGGACCGTTGGGACACCACGATGGCGTCCGCCTCCTGGGTGACTCGGGCGAAAGGCGTGAGCTTTTCCAGCGAATAGCCCGGCACCATGTTACCCCGCGGCAGAGTCACGACGCTGTCATAGGTCAGCACACCGATGGTGTGGCCATCGGGCCTCGCCGTGGCCAACTGCATCAGGCCGGTGGCCGTCACCGCCCCACCGATGTTCTCCACGTAGATGGAAGTGGGCAGTGCCTCCTCGGCCAGGCTGCTGATCTTGCGCGAGATCGCATCGGCACCACCGCCGGCGGGCCAGGGCACGATCATGCGGATATCACGCTGGGGGAAATCGGCCTGGGCGGTGGGCACCGCCACCACGGCGGCGAGGGCCGTGGTGGCCAGGGTGGCACCTACCACACCCTTGGCGAGGCGTTGGCGAAGGGAGGAGTCGAGGGATTTGAGAGCGAACATAGCGGTTCCTCGCGGTTGTGATTGTCGTTGTCGGTGGATCGCAGTCGCCCGCGGTCAGTCGCGGGTCTCCTGCTGTCGCAGATAGGCCCGGTACTCTTCCTGGGCCTGCTCGTTGGGGGGGTACAGGCCGATGACCGCCGCGCCGGCGTTCACCTTCTCCAGCACGTAGGCCTCGAAGGCCTCCATGCCGCTGGCCTCCTCGGCGATCTCGTCGGCCAGCTCCAGCGGCACCACGATCACGCCGTCGCCATCGCCAACCAGCACATCGCCCGGATAGACCGGCACGCCGCCGCAGCCGACCGGCTGCTGGATATCCACCGCGTGATGCTTGGTCAGGTTGGTCGGGGCGCTGGGCTTGGTGCAGAACACCGGCATAGCCATGGCCTCGGCGTGCTCGGAGTCACGCACCCCGGCATCGGACACGAAACCCGCGCACTCGCGCACCTGCAAGCGGGTGAGCAGGATGCTGCCGGCACTGGCGGCACTGGCATCCTGGCGACAATCGGAGACCAGCACACGCCCCGGCGGCACGCTTTCCACCGCCAGGCGCTGGGGGTGCTCCGGATCCCGGAAGGCGGCGACCACGTCCAGGTCTTCCCGGGCCGGGATATAGCGCAGGGTATAGGCCTGCCCCACCATCTTGACCCGATCGTCGTTCATACGGCCGACATTCTGGATGTAGGTGTTCTTCAGGCCTCGCTTGTGCAACAGGGTATGCAGGGAGGCCGTCGATGCCCGCATCAGGCGCTCGCGGGTCTGGTGGGACAGTTCTGCGTGGGGATAATCGTTGATGATGCTCATGGCTCCGCCGAGTAGCTCGATGAATGTCGAGCCACTATAGGAAGTGCCTGGCCGCTTTTCAAACAACTTTTTACAAATAATGCCTTTTGGCTTCCTGCTCAGGCATTCCGTATATTGCTCCACACGAACAAATAAAAACAAGTTATTGTATTTAAATGGAAAAATGCTCGGGATCTGCTCTCATCAATCCCCACGACAGGCTCTTAGACATAGGTCTAAAAAGGAAATATTTGTCTATAACCCCTCATCAATACAGGGGGCCCGCCACCACTCTCAAGGCCAGCGCCAGTAACAGCATCCCGGTAGCACGGTTGATCCAGTGCGACCGAGCCTGCAACCAAGGCAGCACGCGTGAGTGCGACAGGCCGACGGCCACCAGCACATACCAGGCGCCGTCGATGATCATCGCCGTGAGCACGATGATCGCTCGGGCGGCGAGGCTCATGTCCGGCGTCACGAACTGGCTAAGTAAAGCCACGAAGAACAGGATCAGCTTGGGATTGCCGAGCGCCACCAGCATGCCCTCGCGGGCCGCCTGGCGCCCCGAGGTGGCCATCGCCCCGGCCTCCAGCGCCCCGCCGTGCCCGGCCCGCAGGGCCTTGATGCCCAGCCAGGCCAGGTAGGCCGCCCCACCCCAGGTGATCGCCTGGAACAGCATCGGGAAGCGCACGATCACCGCCCCCAACCCCCAGACGGTGAGCAGCGCATAGAAGCCCACGCCCAGCGCATGAGTGAGCGCCGCGATGATGCCCGGCACGCGCCCGCCACCCAGGGTATGGCGCAGCACCAGCGCCAGGCTGGGGCCCGGCGACATCGCCCCCATGGCACAGATCGCGGCCAACGACATCCACAGCGAAAACGGCATGACGGTCTCCTTGAGTCAGTGATCGAGCGGCGTGGCCTCGCTCCGCCGAGGGAATCCCAGGCATCGCCCCGCTCCGCCGGTGCGGCGGGAAGGACGCAGCGCCCAGCATACGATATCGTGCTATCGGGTGCCCGGCAGGGCCGCCCCTTTTCGACCCGACGCCAAGGACCCCATGACCGACGACACCTCGCGCGGCCCAGGCCACGTTCCTCCTCACGATCTATCCACGCTGATCACACGGGTCCAGCAGGCGGGGCGGCGGCACGACACCGTCAGCCTGGAAGCGATCCTCGACACCGTCGGGCGCCGCAGCTTCGCCCCTTTCCTGCTGATCGCGGGGCTCATCACGCTGGCCCCGGTGATCGGCGACATCCCCGGGGTGCCTACGCTGATGGCCGGGCTGGTGGTGCTCACCGCCGCCCAGCTGCTGCTGGGCCGGAAGCATTTCTGGCTACCGCGCTTCCTGCTCGAACGCCGCGTGTCTCGCGCGCGCTTCCAGCGAGTCACCGGCTGGATGGAACGCCCCGCTCGCTGGGTCGACCGCTGGCTTCGGGCACGCCTGGTCTGGCTCACCCGCGCCCCGGCCCACCTCGCCGTGGCGCTGACCTGCCTGCTGATCGGGCTGGCCATGCCGCCGATGGAACTGGTGCCCTTCTCCGCCAACGGCGGCGGCCTGGCGCTGACGCTCTTCGGCCTGGCATTGCTCGCCGAGGATGGGCTGATGGCGCTGGCGGCCTACCTGCTGACCGGCACCACCCTGGCCTTGGTGGTCATCGGCCTCGCCTGACACTTCGCCCGTGGAGTCCACGATGCCAAAACCCGATTCCCGACTGACGCAGGCGATAGCCATCGCGGCCGGCGCCGGCTATGCCGCCAAGGGCATCGTCTACCTGCTGGTGGGTGGTTTGGCCTTCCTGGCGGCGCTCGGCCTGGTCCGCGACAGCATCGGCACCAAGGAGGTCCTGTTCGGCCTGGCCCGCCAGCCCTTCGGCGACCTGATGATCACCGTCCTCGGCGGCGGGCTCGCCGCCTATGCCGTGTGGCGCCTGCTTCAGGCCCTGCTCGATACCGAAGATACCGGGCACGGCCCCAAGGGCCTGGTCACACGGCTGGGGTTCCTGATCAGCAGCCTCATCCACGCCAGCCTCTGCGTCTACTGCGTCGACCTGCTGCGCGACGCCGCCGCGGCCTCGGGGGACGGTTCCGTCCGCGACCATACCGCCCAGGTAATGAGCCACCAGGGCGGACTCTACGTGACCTTCGCGCTCGGCCTGGTGTTCATCGCCATCGGCCTTCGCCAATTGTGGCGCGCCCTACGACGCAGCTATCTCAAGAACTGGGATCGCCAGGACCTGGGGCCGCTACAGCGACGGCTGGCCGACGCCATCACGCATTGGGGGCTGTCCGCCCGCGGCCTGGTGTTCCAGGTCATCGGCCTGTTCCTGTGCCTGGCGGCCTGGCGCACCGACCCCAGCGAGGCTCAAGGCCTCGGCGGCGCGCTCAATGTGCTCGCCGAGCAGCCTTTCGGCCCCTGGCTGCTGGGCACCGTGGCGCTCGGGCTGGTGAGTTACGGCCTGTACTGCCTGATAAACGCCGTCATCCGCGACACCAGCCTCGACTGAGCCGGCCGGCGGTCGTGCCTCACGCGTCCGCCGAGCATCGAGACACCGGGCGTAAAAAAAGCCGCCCCGAAAAGGAGCGGCGAGAAACCGTGACTAGCATTGAGGAGAATCCGACAACCACCGACCCTAGTGGCCGTCGGCCGTGGCGATTCCTCTACGCCACGCCCCAAACGTAAGTCACTCTCATCGGCACGTCAATGCAAATACGAATATTTTTTATCCACACCCTCCCGGCTCCCTGCACGTACAGCGCCTCGATCACCACTCACCGCGACAGCGGCTAGCCCCGCTCAGCGCTTGAGCAGCCGCGAAACCACCAGCTGACACAGCGCCACCACGATGAAGAAGCCAGCGCCCATCTTGCTCTCAGCCAACACGGCGAGCAGCAGCGAGACCAGGGCCACGCTCATCACCAGCCGGGGAGCCAGATGCCGCGATGGAGCACCGGCATCGACCGCCCCCTGCGCGGCTACCGGCTGCCTCAAACGGACGAACAGCGTATCGACCTCGGCCTGGCGGGAGGGGCTGCGCGACGGATCGTGGATGAAACGCGCCAGATAGACGAATCCCACGACGATGGTGACCTGCAGCATCAACGAGACCGCCAGCTTGATATCGACAAGTTGGCCGGCAGGAATGGGCGGCATCCCCAGCCATTGGCCCAGCGCCTCGACGTCGAGCCATAGATAGCTCGAGGTGGTGACCCCGATTCCCGCCAGAACCCCTGCCCAGCCGGCCCAGTCGGGGGCGCCGGTCCGGGCGATGGAGAGCATGGCGGGAAGCGCGAGCGGCATCTGAAAGATCACCCCGAACATCACCATGATGTCGAACAGGCTTAGATGATGGACCTGGCCCAGGACGATGGCCAACACCACGATGATCCCCCCCTGGAGCACCCCGAAGGCTCTACCTATCGTCACCAGCCGTTGTCCCAAACGCTCGCTAGACGCCAGCAGCGGCGTCAACAGGCTGATGATCACCCCGGCATCACGGTTGAGCGAGGTGGTGATCGGCGCCACGGTGACCGCCAACATCGCCGCCACCACCAGCCCCAGCACCCCTGCAGGCAAGTAGTCCTTGATGAAATGTACATAGGCCGCGTTGGCGGCGTCCTCACCGAGGGCAGGATAGAGGCTCGCCAGATCGATGCCCGCCTGGCCGATCAGCCAGGGAGGAATAAACCAGCTCACCGGGCCGACCACGAACAGGATCGATGCCAGCGCGGCGGCCTTGCGGGCATCACGATCGCCGTTGGTCGTCAGGAAGCGATAGCTCGAGGTGGCATTGTTGATGCTGATGAACTGCTTGACCAACATCGCTGCCGACCAGACCATCATGATACCCAGACTGTAATCATCCCCCCCGATCCAGAAGTCTCGGTCGCTGCTGATAACCGCCATTTCCGGGCCAGTAGCGAGCCACACCCCGAAACCACCGATGACGAAGGTCAGCACCGCCAGCTGTACCATCTGGATGAAGTTGTTGGCGGACACCACCCAGACCCCGCCGATCAGCGTCACGGCAATGATGATGGCACCGATCACCAGGGTCACGAGGGTCACCCGCACATCGAACACGGCCCCAAGAAACAGCGACACGCCGTAGAGCGCGATGGAGGCGGTCATCAAGGTGAGGAATATCTGACTCACCACGTAGAAGATCTGGGTGAACTTCCCGTAGCGCATCCTGATGATCTCGGAGTAGGTGGACACGCGCAGCCGCCTGAAGCGTGGTGCGAAATAGGCGGCTGCCAGCACAAACCCCAGGGCATTACCCCAGAAGATCATCAGCACCGAGAAGCCATCCTCGAAGGCCTTCTGCGCGGCACCGGTAAAGGTCCAGGCCGAGAACTGGGTCATGAAGGCAGTGCTTCCCGCCATCCACCAGGGGATCCGCCCACCCCCTCGGACGAAGCCGTCAGGGGTCTCGGCGCGACGACGATAGGCGATCACCGTCCCCACGATGACGGCGAGTGAAAGCAACAGGGCGACCCTGTCGAGTGTCGGAATAACCAAGGCTCTCCCCTGTCATCGAGCGAGACAAAAAAGGGAGGAGTTTTCCTCCTCCCCCAAGCGAGCATCAATAATAATATTTGATACCGACTCGACTCCTCAATTGCCGGGTATCTGAATCGGAACTCACCCCGACATCCGCAAACTCCGCATAGGGAAACCAGGAGCCCAGCCGCCTGCCCGCACCCAGGATGGCATCGTAAGACTCTCGACCATTATCGAATATATCTTGATCTTCATGATAAACATAGTTCGTCTCCAGCCAGTACTTGTAGTCTCCCGGACTAAACCCGACCTTGAAGGTCACCTTGTTCTTGACCGAGTCATCTCCTTCATCTTCCGTGTAGTACGTGAACTGGCGACGATAGCGAAGCGTCGTCGTCAGAGGCATATCATCGAAACGGTAGCCCACCCGAAACTGGGGCTTCAGGCTATATTTATTGTCACCAAAGGCCACGGGCATGCCCGGCTGTATATACCAATTATCATCCAAAGAGTACTTAAACCCCCAGTCTACCTCACTATCCCCCCGTTCCAGGTCGGAAAACATCCCCTGACTGCCATCCTCTTCCTCTTGGGACGCAAATTTCGACTCAAGCCCGTAATAAAACATGCCGATAGAGTCACTCACCTTAACCCGGTTAGCATGCTGCTCCGTATGGTGTTTAAAGCCGTGACGAAAATCCAGAGTCACCGCACCCACACTGGAAGAAAAGACGATAGCGGAAGAAAGTACACAAAAAACAAACTTCTTAGCCATTATATTCCTCATTGTACTTGTTTGCCTTATAGAAGATAAGCAGGAATCGAGCGAGGAGCCGGAAACATTGAATCAGAGCCTTATACTTCACGACCTTAAGCCCAACGGATACTGCCTTTTGCCTCACCACTCACCGGGCGACGGCATGCCTTTTTCCACAACCCACAAGGGCCGTCACCCATGACGTACATATTGCATCTGACGAGACAGTCATGGCCCTACAGTGAGCAAGACATTGCCTCTTACTTTCTTGTCATGTCTTCGATGATTTCAGCTTACAGCTCTCCTTATCGGTTCTTTCATTGGCTTTTTGAATGGATCCGACCAGCAACAGGCCAATCGTCAGGATAATCCCCCCACACAGCACGAAGACCATGCGTCCCCAGAACGGATTGGGCAGCAGGAACATCAGCGTGACACCCAGGCCGGCGACGATAATCAGATAACCGAGGATGTTTCGCTGACGATTATCCACTGCGAGATGCTCATCATCGTCGGTGACCACCGGAGTATCACGATTGACGAAGAAGGTGTTGACTTCCTCCTCCCGCTCCTCGCTCAACCCACGGTAGAAGACGCGGGTCGAGACGAAGAAGCCGCCGGTGATGAAGACATGTGACATGATACCCACCGCCACTTTCAGGTCGCTCCACTCCCTACCCGTCAGCTCGTTCTCCAGGTTGAAGGTGCCTTGGACGAACTCCGGCGTCATGACGACACCGACCAGATAGGAAACGATGCCACCGACGACCAAGGTCGCCCAGGCGGCCCAATCGGGGGTCTTGCGGATAAAGAAGCCCAACAGAGCGGGGATCGTCATGGGCAGGCCGATCAGCGAACCGACATACATCATGGCGTCGAACAGGCTTAGCCCCTTGAGCGAGTTAATGAAAAGAGCAAAGCCGATGATCGCCAGGCCAAAGACCGTAGACGATATTTTCGAGACCAGTACCAGCTCTTTCTCATTGGCATTGGGGCGTAAAACGACCTCATAGAAGTTTTTGACAAAAATCCCGGAGTTCCTATTCAGCCCGGAATCCATCGACGACATGGTGGCCGCGAACATGGCAGAGATCAGCAGTCCGAGCATACCTGCCGGCATATAAAGCTCGACGAAGCTCATGTAGGCAAAGTCCCCTGCCTTGGCACCCGCCTCCGGATACATGGCAGAAAGATTGACACCTTCACTGGCGATGAACCAGCTGGGCATGAACCAGATAAAGGGCCCCATGGTCATCAGCACGCAGGCCAGCAGCCCTGCTTTCCTGGCGTTGGCCGAATCCTTTGCTGCCAGATACCGATAGGAGTTCAAAATATTATTAGTGATACTGAATTGCTTGACGAATATAAAGACCCCCCAGATGGCGAATATCGACAAGTAGTTCATGTCGTCGCCAACGAAGAAGTCGACCGGGAAGTCTTCGACAACATTGCCAACGCCACCCGATTGATTTATCGCCACAATAGCGCAGGTAATCGTCACCGCCATGATGATCACCATCTGCATGTAGTCTGAGGCGATGACGGCCCAAGACCCCCCGGTGACCGACATGAACAGTACCACCAGGCCGGTGACGACAATCGTCGTCTCCATGTCATAGCCGAAAACCCCTGAGGCCACTATCGCCAGACCGTTCAACCAGATACCCGCAGAAATGACGCTATTGGGCATTCCCGACCAAGTAAACACCTGCTCGTTGACCTTGCCAAACCTCAGGCGAATGGCCTGAATCACCGTGATCACGCGGAGTTGCCGAAAACGCGGCGCGAAATATAAATAATTCATCAGATAGCCAAGGGCATTGGCCATGAAGATGATGGCGACAGCGAAGCCGTCGTCATAGGCCTTCCCGGCGGCACCGGTGAAGGTCCAGGCACTGAACTGGGTCATGAAGGAGGTCGCCCCTACCATCCACCACAGCATCTTGCCGCCACCACGGAAGTAGTCGCTAGTATTAGAGGTAAAGGTCCTGAACAGCCAGCCGATGGAAAGGAGGAATAAGAAATATACCCCTATGATGGCCGTGTCGATATCTAGACTCATGATGGCACACTCGTTTTGTCATTGTGCTTCTGTCCGGAGAGACAACTCACCGATTCTTAAAACCTCACTCAGTAGCGTCTTAAGAAAAAGGGAGTCCATGCCCGGCAAACTGATAAATCAGCTCTCCGAACCAATACGCTTGGTTTTCTTGGGGATTTCTACTGGCGAACTTACGCTCGCTCTCTCAGGTAGCAGCGATCACGTCATGACTCCCTCCCTGCCAAGCTGACGAAGTCATCACCGGACAGCGCTTCCGGATCGATCGTAAGGGTCTCGCTTCGCTGGGCGAAGTGCAGCGTCACCTCGATCTTCGCCGCCGGCGACCGCGTGACGTCAACATGGCGCAGCTCGGGTCTGGCGTTCAGGCAGGTCTCGCTGGCCTCATCGAAGTGCCCATGCTGCTCGAACACGTTGACGAAGAGATTCGTCTCCGAGTGCACACGCGTCATGACCTTCTTCTCGTGGCGCAGGTTGTGTTCGGGGTCGTTGGCGCCGACCAGGAGTTGCATCGCCACCGCCGACTGCTCGGAGCACTGGTGCCAGGTGGTGAACCGATCGCCGTCCAGCCAGGTCATGGCGTGCGTGCTTGGCTCACCGGCGAGAGCCTGCTGCTCCCCCACCACCCACAGATGTTGGTAGCCATGGGCCTCCCCCAGCACCTCAAGGCTCTCGCGGGCCGAGAAGCCTCCCCACCAGCGGATGACCTGACCGGAGAAGTTGAAGACATAGTCGTAACAATGCCGAGCACTCCCTCTTGCCTCGACGACGTCGATCAGCAATGGCGGTGCGCAGGGCTCGAGCGTCAACAGGATGCAATGCCGACGCAGCTCGACTTCCGGGTAGGCATCGTCGGTCATGGCGCTCACCGCGCTCAGACCGTCCACCTCATATCGATCGATGAACCGCTCGATGCGCCCATGGCAACGGTCCGCCAGCTGATGATCCCCCCGGTGCTGACTCGCCTGATCCACCACCACCAGATTGTGGGCGACCGATTGCTTGGCATAACCTTCGTTCTCGGCCAGATAGCGCCCACCGAACTTGGGCTCCACGTTGACCCAACGGCAGAAGCCGTATTCGGTGAGACGCTCACGCCCACCGCTGAAGAAGGACAGCCCCAACTGGTCGAAGTGGCCATGCCCCATGCCATGCTGACCTGCCGCCACGACCAGATGATGGCGCCGCGCGCCCTCCCCCTGTTTAAGGTGGGCCTGGCCACCCGAGCCGTCGGCGAACAGCGCGCTGGGAATCGAGCATGACGCCGGAGCGCCCTCGAGCGCCGCGGCCACTCGCTCGCCGAAGCGATGGACCCAGGTGCCATTCTGGCGAGCCGCCATGGCCACGACCTCAGGTTCGGCACCGTAGCGCCCCAGATGCACCGCCAAGGCGACCCGCACGCCCTCATCGTCGACCCCCATGGTCCTCGAGGCATCATTGAGAGCCGGGAAGGTGCCATCCGGATAGGCGGTGGCGAGCAACGCGCGAATGGACCGGCCGATGCGCCGGCTCGATCGCTCATAGATATTCAGCTTCGGGCGGTGGAGCGCCAGCGCCTCAGCGAACAGGCACAACGGGTGCACCGCGAAGCGATGGTAGTAAGGCCCCTCCACGTAATAGCCATCCGGCGAGAACAGATTATCGATCTGGGCCAAAAAGCCACCGGTATGGCCATCGCCTGCGTTACCGAATATCGCCTGGTCGACATAGCGCGTCTGGCCGATGACGAGACCACAGATGCCAACCGCCGCCACCGCCCACAGGCCGTGGTTGTGGATCCGATCGAAGTCGTGCGCGTAGGTCACGGTAAACATGTCCAGCATGGGCTCGAACAACCCGCTCTCGATACGCGCACGATCGTCATCACCCAGGTCCTCCCGCAACAGCGAATAGCCGAGGGCGGCACCCAACAACCACATGTGTTCGTTGAGGATCTGGTGGAACAGTTTCCCCGGCGGGTTGGTGTTCCGGGCTACCTGATAGGGCATATCACCATACTCTGCCGCGTATGCCAGCAGCAGCTCCCGAGCCAGCTCCAGGTAGGCCCTATTGTTCGCCACACGCCCCATCAGGGCGGCATGTTCGATCAACTTCGCGTTTTGCTTGTGGGTGTTGTGCTCGAAGCTACCCGGTTCGCCCTGGCCGGGCACCACCACCCCCGCCGCCATGGCGGCCTCCACTTCAGCGGTCAGCTCGCCGAGCGTCACACCCAGCTGGCTCGGTGTATCGGCATGGTCGCGGATTCGCGCCATGTCGTCCTGTGTCCACAGTAGTCCCGTCATCTGCATCGATCCGCCTTATCGCTGTTCGTTGGCCCGCAGGCCCTGGCCACGAGCCGGCTACCCGGATGCCGCCGACTCAGACGGCGCTTAGCTCAAACCAGCCATCCCAGGCATGCCGCTCCCCCGCCACGACGACCTCGTGGTGGCCGCCCTCTCGACGTGCCGTGGCCAGGCGATAGGCCTTGCCCGAGTCCAGCGTCAGCCGGACGATCACATGAGCCTCGTCGCTTGCAAGAATCGTCACCTCGGCCACCTGCGGACGCGCGTCACGGGAGATTTCCCGAGACTCGTCGAAGTAGCCATGGGTCTCCATGACGGTCACGAAGACGTGTCGGCACGCGGTCGAGCGCGCCATCAGATAGGGTTCGTTACGCAGATTGTTGTCGGGGTCGGACGCCCCGATCAGACCGTAGGCCAACCGCATCGGGTTCGAAGCACAAAGATGAGCGGTGCTGAAGGTGTCATCGTTCAGCCAGGTCACGCTGGCCGACTCACCAGGATCGACCGACTGACTTTCCGACATCTTCCACAGGTGCTGATAACCATTGGCCTCGCCCAACGCACGGGGCGCCTCAAGCGGAGTGAGGTGCGGGGTCGCGGTCATGAGCTGACCGCTGAAATGCAGCGGGCTATCGTAGCGGTGTTCGCCGCCCCCGTCGGCACACTGAATATCGACCAGCAACGGTTCGGCGATGTCGGGAAGATTCAGCAGCAAGACGCTGCGCTGCAACTCGACGTCCTCGTAGTAGCCGTTCAGCCGGGCGCTGATGCCATGGACATCGGTGCGGGACGTCTCGGCATGGACCAGCGTGCCGTGATTGTCACAGGCCCGCGGGGTGTTCAAGTCATGCTGGGACGACTCGTCGACCACCAGGGTGTTGTGGGCCACCGTCTGCTTGGCGTAGCTCTTGTTCTCAGGGGTATAGCGCCCCCCGAACTTGGGCTCGATATTGACCCAGCGGCTGAAGCCATAGTCGGTCAGCGTCTCGTGTCGACCGTTATAGAAGCCCAGGTGCAGGCCATCGAAATGGCCGTGATCCAGGGCACTATGCAGGTTGGGATCGCTACCATGCTGGCCGAAGGTCAGGTAGGCCATGGCCTCGCGCCCCGACTCGGTGGCGGCGCGCAGCACCCCGATACCGCCCTGCTTGCCGTCGGCCCCATCGGCGATGAAAAGGCTACCCCGAGGCGCCCTCGGCTGCTCCTCGCCCTCCAGCTGCCTGGCCAACTCCAGTCGTGTTGCCAGATAGGGTAACGGCGTCTCCGGGGAGAGCAGGATCGCACGCAGGGCAGGCGGCAAATCCGGCTGGCCGTAGCGACCCACCAGAGTCATCGCGCCGAGGATCGCCCCCTCATCGGTGAGCCCCATGGTCTTGGAGCTGTCGTTGATGGCCATGAATCGGCCATCCTCGAAGGACAGTTCGTAGAGGCAGGTGACCGCCTTGCCGATGATCCCGTCGCGGTAGTCATAGATCACGTCGTCCACCGCATTCTGCTTGAGCGCCTCCGCCAGCAGGATGGTCGGGCGCAAGGCAAAGCGATGATAGTACGGCCCCTCTAGATAGTAGCCATCAGGTGAGAACAGACGATCGAGCTGGGCGTAGAACCCTCCCGAGACGCCATCCCCAGCATTACCGTACAGCGCGCGGCTGATCAGTTCCCGATCGTTGAGCACCATGCCAGCGAAGGCGGCCGCCGCCACGGACCAGATCCCGTGGTTGTGGATCACATCGAAGTCGTCGGCGTTGTGATCGGCGATCAGCGCCACCATAGGCACGAATAGATGCTGCTCGATGACCCGCCGCTCATCCTCGGGCAGCTGCGCACTGACATTGCGGTAAGCGTCGCAGGCATACAAAAGCCACATGCTCTCGTTCAGGCACTGGTGAAAAAGCCGGCCCGGCGGATTGCTGTCCTTCGATACATGGGACGGCAAGGTGGCATAGATGTCGGCATAGCCCAGCAGCAGCGTCCTGACGAAGGCCAGGTAATCGGGGTGCTCGGTCACCAGCCATAACTGAGAGGCCAGGTGCAGGCGCTGGTAGTTCTGCTTGTGTTGGGTATGCTCGACGCCCCCGGCCTCTCCCTGGCCGGGAATGTTCGGTGGTGCGCCAAGGAATGGGCGCAGCCTTGCCTGATCCTGAATGATCTGCTCCATGTACGCTGCAGGCAGGCGTTTACTCTCGAACGCCTCCCGCAGCTCCTGAATCTCACTCACGTTAAACAGCAAGGCCTTGTCCATTGTCTCGACTCACTTCAGTAGACGGTTGATGGCGATACGACAGGGTGTGCCGGAGATTCCATGAGCGAGTCCCCGCCAGGCATCTCCGGCATGCATATCGACGCACGTTTCAGGGGCACATTTGACCGCCATTGACATCGAGCACCTGGCCGGTGACGTAACCACTGAGCGCATGGGAGGCGAGATACAAGTAGGCCGGAGCCAGTTCAGCGGAAGTACCAAAGCGCCCCATGGCGATGGTGCCGCTGATCTTGTCGCGGGTCCCCTGATCCTTGTCCTCGTGGAAGGCGGTGTCGATGGTGCCCGGCGCCACCGTATTGAAGCGAATGTTGTCCTTGGTAAACTCCTTCACCCAGTTACGATGCAGGTTATGGACCATGGCCTTGCTGCCGCCGTAAAGCGAAGCGCCAGGGCCACCCCCTTCACGCGCCGCGATGGAGCCGGTGCTGATCACACTGCTGGTTTCCCCACTCTTCTCGGCGGACGCACGCAGGAAGGGAATGGCATACTTGGTGACCATCACGACGGAGCGAATGTTGAGATCCAGCACCTTGTCGAAGAATTCATCGTCGATGCTCTCGAGGCCATTACGCCCCCCCAGGCCACCGGCATTGTTGATCAGCACGTCGATGCCACCGAGGTAGTCGGCGGCGGCCTCGACCAGCGTCTTGCACTCGGCACTCGAGCACACATCCGCCTGGAAGTAGGCCACCTCACAGTCGCCGCCGAAGTGCTCGAGCACAGGCTGTGCCGCCTGCGCGGAACGGCTGCCATGAATCGCCACCTTGGCACCGGCACGGGCCAATGACTTGGCCGCCTCCAGCCCGATGCCAGCGGTGGAGCCAGTCACCAGGATCTTCTTGCCTTTCAAATCATTAAACATCGTCTTGCCTCACGAAGGTTGCGGGTGGATATCTCTACAGCAGCATTGACAAAATTTGTTCAGCCAGACAGCGGCCAGCGATGACATCATTCGCTTTATATCGGCCTTCATTGACCGAACCATCAGCTCGCCGCCGAAAACTATTTGTAAAAATTTGGATACCGTTTCAGTCAAGCTAGCAACGACGCCTGTTTTTTAAAATGCCATTTCATATATTTTTTAGGAATATCAAAATAGCGTATAGGAATTTGTAGGCGGCACGCGGAGTCACGCGTGCAGGAGATTGCATGCCTACGACAAAAGACGTATAACTCGAAGAAGAGTTAAAATCATATTTCACAATTCTCGGAATTTTGGCCCTATGGCTACTGAAGCGAAGGTCGACAACGTCACGGCAGTCCTCAAGGTGATCTCCATCCTGGAGTCACTCGACGAAGGAGGGGAGTCCAGCCTGGCGGCGCTTTCACAACGAGCCGTGATGTCCAAGAGCACCGCCTATCGCTTCCTGCAGACGCTGAAGAACCTGGGGTATGTCGCCCAGGATCCGGAGAGCGAGAAGTATCGGCTGACGATGAAGGTGTTCGCGCTGGGCAGTTCGGCGCTCGGCGAAGCCGACCTGATCAAGATGGCCGACCCCGATATGGCGGCACTGTCCGAACTGACCCGAGAAGCCATCCACCTCGGCACCCTGGACACCGCCACCGCCGAGGTGATCTATGTGCACAAGTACAATTCACACTTCAACCTGTGCATGCATACGCGTATCGGTGATCGCAGCCCGGCCTATACCAACTCCATCGGCAAGGCACTGCTGGCCCACCTGCCCGCGACTCAATTCGACGCCCTGCTCGAAAACGTCAAGTTCGAGCCGCGTACCGAGAACACCGTGACGACGGAAACCGGGCTACGCGAGGAACTGGCCACCATCGCCGAAAGCGAGCTTTCCGAGGATCTGGAAGAGATGGACGAAGGCGTATGCTGTTTCGCCACCCCGATCTTCGATCATACCGGGAAAGCCATCGCCGCCCTGAGCATGTCGATTCCAAGCATCCGCTACCACCAAGACAAGACATCAGAATACAAGCGAGTGCTGGTCGAGTCGGGAAGGAATATTTCCCATAACCTGGGCCACCTGCCGAGCCGACCCGGCAATCGCTAAGCCCCTGCCGCCTGAACAAGAATGGTGTTACGCCTGCCACTTACCTGAATAATAAGCGGCAGCCGCCGCTCTGCCTGCGCGAGCATCGGCGAGGGGCAGCCATATCTGGCCCATAAAGCACTATTTTTCAAATAGTTATATTATAAGATAAGAAGCACCCTCTTCCCCATCGCAGCATCTCACCTGATTCACCCGGCAGGCTACGAGATAGCCCCGCTCGGCATCCCTCATGAACATGCTTCTCGCCTTCCGGTTCAGGGGTGCATGACAGCCGCCACCATGCCAGCCACTCCCTGGAAACGATGATCATCGCCACACAAGCCGTTGATTTAAAATAATAAAAATAAGAAATGTCATTTTATTTTTATTTAATGCTTATTGACTTTTTTAAAACTCGCTCCTACCTTCAAGCTTGCTCGTCAAACACAATAACGGAGCTTTATCACTATCATGCGTGTTCAATCATCGTACCGTTCAGCGACAGCCGTTGGCCTCCTAACCCTCGCTTCATTCTCCATGGTGCCCACCGTTCTGGCTAATGATGCCTCTCCCGCCGAAGCCTTTGACCTATCACATTGGAAGCTGACACTCCCCATGGATGGCGACCAGGATGGCAATGTTGACGAGGAGTCGGTTTCTGAATTGCAGTCGTTTACTCATCCAGATTACTTCCACCTCGATGATCACGACCGACTGGTTTTCGTGACACCAAACAGCGCTTTTACTACGCCAAACTCGAGCAATGCACGCACAGAGCTTCGTCAAATGCTGAGAGGGGAAGACACTAGCATTGGCACCAAAGATCCGGGTAATAACTTCGCCCTCGCCTCCCACCCTGATGCCGATGAATACAATCGGATCGGTGGTTTTTTAGAGGCAACACTTGAAGTCGAACATGTCTCTATGCGCACCGAAAATCCCGAAAGGAAATCGGCCTACTCGGTCGTAGTCGGGCAGATACATGCGGGAAAAGATACAGCGCTCATGCAAGAGGAAGGAGGGTTCGGCCATGGCAACGAGCCACTGAAGATCTACTACAAGAAACGTCCTGGCGACGATACGGGCTCCGTGTTCTGGAACTATGAGAGGAACCTGGGAAAAGAAGACCCGCTGCGGACCGATATCAGTCATGCCGTCTGGGGTGGGGATTGGAACGCGACCGATGCTCCTGACGAGGCAGGCATCGCCTTGGGCGAAAGCTTTAGCTATAGGGTCGAAGTGAAAGGCGATACCCTGCACCTGACCTTCAGCGCCGAGGGTCATCCCACGCGCCGTTTCGAGAAAGACCTCGCCAGCAACATCGGCGTCGACGGGAAAATCGACAGTGACGACAACCCGAACGGTTACGCCGGTGACGGGATGTATTTCAAGGCTGGATCTTACAACCAGTGCAATACCAAGCCGGACTCTGGCGCTTGTGAAGGCACTGGCAACTGGGCAACCGACCAAGCCAATGGAGACTACGTGAAAGTCGTATTCTCAAGCTTAGAGAGCGGCCCCACCCAATAAAATCCGCCCTCTTCAGAGAACAAGACCTACACCTTATTGCCGAAGAAAATAAGGATTACTGATGCCATGTCGACGGACATTCATGTCAAACGATGTGGCATTCTTCTTCCAGGCTCCAAACCACCTTCTAAATCTTCTCCTTCATACTGCCCTTGAAGGCGGCCCCACTAACCATGCCCCCCGACATCATTACCCCTTTTTACTGTTCTGTAGAACTAACGACAGCCTCCACACCCAACATCCGAGAAGCGATTCCCAAACTGCCTAGGCCAGTGCTTTACGAAACATGAGGTCTGATGCCTCCCCCAACGTTAAGGTAGAGGGAGAACGCGTTTCGCCGCTGGACGGCCGACATTCCTTGACGGGGTAGTGCGACCTTCACCCCCGGCCCTAGCCTAGATAACGCGAAAAACGGACCATCGACGCCGCCCACCGTTCGGTGGCCAGAGAACAGGCGTTATACAAGAACGAATATGTCACAGGTCGTCCTTGGCATGACTCGGTCCCCATATCAGCCCATAAAAGGAGATGATGGATACTAGATGGTGCCACGCTAGACGATAGGAGGGAGGTAACGACTTGATCTAGATGGTGCCGGTGGTCGGACTCGAACCGACACACCCGTGAAGGCGGCGGATTTTGAATCCGTTTTTCGATCATTTACAGGCCGCGCTTGCTACGGGCCTTTCCATAAAAATCAGACTCTTATAGCTCTACACTCATCACACCAGCCATTGTGGTCGCACCTGATCTGCGACCAAATTGCGACCACATCGCGGCGTCGCATGTTGGAGCAGGGTATAAGAAAGGCCCCGTTCAAGGGGCCCTTCGCTATTCATTCTCTTGGGAGTCGGAGCTCTTCGCTGACGAGCTATCTTGCCTACTCCAGACGAACGCCCCCGACAGCGCTGCGACCTCTGCAATCACGATGGCGACGCCGTACCCTGACGCACCTACAGAGAATGCAAAGCCTGCAACGAATAGCGCCCCTGAAGCGATGAAGGTCCCGACGAATTGTCCGATTCGCTGAGTTGTCGCTGAGGTTGTAAGCTCTTCCTTAAGATACTCATGAGCCCTCTCATCGCCCCGGTGCCGAAAATCCTGCTCCCTCTCTGCCATCTGCAGGATTCTCTCAGCAGCTCCGGGCACGACCTGATCATAGTGGGTATACGGATTTAATGGTTGATGGGGCACCTTCACCCCATCAATCTGATACCACCCTCAGATGGTTGATAGATCGACTCCGTAGTTGAGTTCCTCTGCGAAGTCCGGCAGTCCGTAACCGATGGTTTTCTTGTAGAAAGGAGAGACCTTCGCAGTCGGTGCCTTCTTCTTGTGCTTCGTGGTGTAGAGCATTCGTGCCCGCATCACCTCGAAGGAGTAACCGCGCCCTTCACGGTTCTTGTCCTTGGCCAGTCGGTTGATGGACTCCGTGTAAGCGTTGGTGACGGGCATGTCCGTCTCGAAGTAGGTCATGGTCTCTTCGCGCCAGTTTCCCACTGCCCTGACCAGATCGCTCCAGACTTCCTTTTGGCCCTTCGGGATGGTGGCTATCCACTCGTCCAGGGCGGCTTCTGCCTGGAGCCGTGTGGTGGCGTCCCAGATGCCGTAGAAGCGCTCCTTGTGCTCGTAGGCGGCCAGCAGTTGCGGGAACGCGCCTGTCCAGGTCTCCATGATGAGGCGCTCCCGGTCTGAGACTTCGTGAGCGCGTTTCAGCAGGATTTTCCGGTCTCCCTTGAGAGTCCGGCTCTGGGACGGTTTCAGCTCCTTTCTGAGGCCCTTGCGCACTCTCTCTAGGGCATCGTTGGCCATGCGCACCACATGGAACTTATCGACCACGATACGGGCCTGGGGCAGCACAGCCTTGACCGCTGCCCGGTAGGGGTTCCACATGTCCATGCTGACGATCTCGACCTTCTGCCGGTCTTTCAGCTTCATCAGGTAGTTGGTCACCACGTCCTGGCGGCGGGTGGCCAGCAGGTCGAGCAGGGTTCGCTCCTCAATGTTGGTCAGAATGCAGCGGTAGCGCTTGTTCAGGTATAGCTCGTCAATGCCCAGGATGCGGGGCGTCTCGAAGCGGTGCCAGCGCCCCAGGAACTCGGCGCGGGCGTTGAAGATGTCGCGCACCGTCTTCTCGTCCAGGCCGGTCTGTGCCGCCACAAAGGTGTAGGGGTGGTTGAAGGATTCCTTCTCCACGTACTCATGCAGCCGCAGTGTCATACGGAATCCGTCCACCATCTCCGGTAGCTGGGGCCTGAATGTTGTCTTGCAGGCCCGGCAGGTGTATCGGCGGCGGACCACCCAGAGAGTGACCCGCTTGCCGTGGATGGGCAGATCACGATAGGGAACGTCACGCTTGCCGAACCGTACGAACTCACCCTGCACGCCGCATTCCTCGCAGGCGATGGGATCGGGCACGTCCACCTGGAAGTGCATTTCGTCGTCGGTTGATTTGCAGCCCAGTACTTGGTATTGCGGCAGGTGAAGGATGTTGTCGGGAAGTTCGGTCATGGTGTTGTATAGGCGTAGGTGTCAGTCAGATCCATCCGGCTCGGCATTGGTGTTTGCTTTTTTACCCAACAAGCTGCTGGAAACGAAAAGTAAGGCACCGAGGACAATTGCAATATCAGCCAGGTTGAAGGCCGGCCAATGCCAGTCTCGCCAATAGAAATCAAAGGAATCCACAACATAGCCGCGAAAGACCCGGTCAATCAGGTTGCCCATGGCGCCACCGAGGATAAGACTGTAAGCGATGGCTTCTCCTTTATGACGATTTTCAAGGATCAGCTTGATCAGAAAAATCGAGACCACTACCGCGATTCCGATAAAAAAGTAGCGCTGCCAGCCTCCACCATTCGCAAAAAGACTGAATGCGGCACCGGTGTTCCATAGGTGCACCCAGTTAAAGAACGGGGTCACCGAAACATACTCGCCATAGGCCATTGATTGCTGCACCAGCCACTTTACAGCCTGATCAGACGCTGCCAGCAGGCCCGATATGGACAATAGGGCATACGGCGAGAGCTTTTTGCCAATAATGAGCATTATTTAACCCTTCAACGCCAAAATGCGTCTGGCACCGTTAAGTACAATGCCCCCCGCGATGGTGCCGATAATCAGATCCGGATAATTGGAACCGGTCCACGCGACCAGGGCGCCGGCGGTGATGACCCCCAGGTTGATCACCACGTCGTTGGCCGAGAATATCCAGCTTGCCTTCATGTGCGCCCCGCCTTCCCGATGTTTGGATATGAGCAGCAGACAACTGGTATTGGCAATCAATGCGACGAATGCGATAGCCATCATCACCAGCGATTCAGGCTCACTACCGAATACAAAGCGTCTCACCACCTCTACGAGCACGCCCACAGCCAAGATCAGTTGCAGTACACCAGCAAGATGCGCGGCACGTACCTGCATTTTCACGCTATGTCCAACCGCATAAAGGGCAAGCCCGTACACCGCCGCATCGGCAAAATTGTCCAGGGATTCTCCAATCAGGCCGGTGGACTGGGCGATCAGACCGGCAGTCATTTCCACCACGAACAGAAGTGCATTGATGCCGAGCAACCAGCGCAGGGTCCCGGATTCTTGCTTAGCAGAAGCTGCCGAAAACTCGGCGGCCTTGATGGTCTCCGGATTTGCAGCGACGGTTTCCTGAAGCGAGGCGCCTAGCCCCAAGGTCTTCAGTTTCGAGGTGACGGGCTCGACCTCGCCGTCATGCACGACCTTCAGCCGGCGGTTCGGCAAGTCGAAGGACAGCGCCCGAATCTCCTCAAAGCCGTTCAGGGCTAGGCGAATCATTCGTTCTTCTGATGGACAGTCCATCTTCGGCACGGCATAAACACTGACCCATCTCCCTGGCGCCTCGGAGGAGGCCTGTATATCGGTATCCGCTGCGGACGTTGCATCACCGCCACAGGCGCCACCACAGGATTTGCTCATGATACGACTCCACTTGAACAATGTTGTGGTACCATTTAAAACTATAAAGCTACTATAAGGTCAATAGAGTAAAGAATCCGTTGGGGAGGAGGCTGATGCGCATTGGTCAGTTGGCGCAGTTGGTAGGGGTCGAAACACAGACGATCCGCTTCTATGAACAGCAGGGCTTGTTGCCGCCGCCTGATCGGCAGGACAACGGTTACCGTGTCTATACCGAGAAGCATGGTGAGGGGCTGGCCTTCATCCGTCGCTGCAGAATCCTGGGCCTGTCACTGGCTGAGATTCACGAACTACAGAGCTATCAGGACGACCCTCATCAGCCTTGTACCGCCGTCAACGCCTTGCTCGATGATCACATCTCTCATGTGCGGTCGCAGATAACCGCTCTGCAAGCGCTTGAGAAACAACTCGTTTCACTGAGAGCGAGTTGCAACGATGACCGGGAAGTTGAGGCGTGTGGGGTTCTTGCTGGAATTAGCGAAGGAAACATGCACCAGCAGTAGGTGAAGCATCAACCAGATAATCCGATGAGATGCCGGTCTGTCTCACTCTCATGCAAAGGTAAGATCAACCATTTAATCCGCTTACCCATCATAGTTTGCCATGACCCCAGGAGGCGGCAGAGGGCCGCTGAACTGGGACACCTCTACACGTTCGATTCCCTGCTTCACATCGGAGCGATATTTTTCAAGCAGCTCATTTCGCAGTTCGATCTCGTCTGCTGTAAGCTCAGAGGCCTCTCTGTCCAACAGAGACTCTAGCTGCTCAAGGTCTCGGACCTTTTGTTCCTGCGCTTCCTGCCTTGTCTCTAGCTCCCCAGCTTCCTGTTCATCATTTTGCTGAGCCCCCTCACCTTCTGAGGGCTGTTCCGTGGTATCAGGTGCTACATCTTGCCTGGTCATCCCCATAGCTCCTCATGGCACGCTGAAGCTCTTCTCCTACACACTTCCAGTCCGCCTGCAGTTGCTCAGCATCCCTGCTGGATGCAGCTCTACGTGCACGGACACGCAGGAAGTGCGCGCGCATGGCTTTCTGGCGCCTGGGGTAAACCTCAAGAACGCTACCAGCCCCTAATAGGAGGTCTTGTTTACTGAATTTAGTGCGGATTCGCATATCTTGCCTCCCTAACACACTGATTTTGATAAATTTTTTTATCATGCTGTACATCACGTAACAGCCATCCAGCTCATGGTAGGAATTAGTCTCTTTGCTGCCCGTACTTTGCGGGCTTTGCTCTCCCTCCCCCCTGTGGATAGCCAGTGGACAGGGAGTACCTTGTAGGGTACCAGACAGTATAGACGAGTGACGGGGCCGTCAATACTCTGTCAAACAATGTGTGACCTCCAGCATGGCACTCCGAGCCAATGGCTGTAGCTCAATGGTAGAGCCACATCCGGGCCACAATCCCTTCCCATTCAGGGCTCTGCCCTACCCCCTGTCTCACTTTTCTGCCTCTGTCTCACGCTTCGGCTTGTTCGCGTTGAGTATCCCTGCGCGATTGTGGGGGTCATCACGGCCTTGCACCAAAGCGCCTACACCTCTATTACTGTCCATACATACAGTTATTGAGAGGCGCGACCATGGCTCAGGCATCCGACCATGACGAACTGGCCCAACGTATCCAGATCGAGATCCAAGCAGCGAATCGACGCCAGTCGCGACAGGTGCACCTGCGCCCACAGGAAGGCGATGACCTCGACGCCTGGGAGCAGATCATCGGCGAGATCGACGAGAATGAGAACGTCGACATCACGAGAACCCCGGAGGGCTGGCTTGTCAGCTGGGTGCCCGCGGAGGTCTGACGATCTGGATAGGTATCGTTGTCGGGGCAGGTCCATGCGCAAGACAGCACCTTCGAAACCAGTGCCGTGATTCCTTGGGCCGAGCTGTCCCAATCATGGTCCGTATATCTGGCAGTTTCACTTTTCACGATATGCAACGAATACATACTGTGACTCAAAATCGCCGGGTATTGCAATATCAGAAAAGGCAATCGGCTCCATGACTCTCGCACCACCAATGGCACCGTTAGGAAGGTCCGATAACGAAATGGTCATCTCCCCAGCAAGATTGAACTCTGATGCCTCATAACTGAAAATGAACTGGGCCTCCCCTTCCCTCGTATCATAATACCCATACCACACAGAATAGGCATACTCCGTTCTGACGTTAAGCTTCTTAAAAAAACCTGCCGGCTGCTTATTAAGAACATAATTATCCACCGCCCCCACCCCGTCAGGGAGAATCCTAATATTGTGGTTAATAATTGGCGAAGATGTATCGATTGGGCCCGCATAACCGACAAGATGATTCATTTCATTATAAATCCCCGAATAATTCGGAAATGCGTCTTGCAGACCTTCGTCCGGGGCAGGAAACTCTAAGCTCGAAGCAGAAAATGGCAACTCGACCGCTTCCATCAACTCTTCCGTTCGATCCAGAGGATAAAAAGTAGTAGTTAGCAAATATTGCTCAAACCTCCCTTTGAAAGCAAGGGCAGGCGGAGTCCCGAACCCAGGTGCTGCAGAAATAGCGTGGGTGGCGTAATTCTCACCGGGGGGTGGAGGATAATCCCCCGACACCGCTCCCCCGCCTACTACTACCCCCCCCAACAGGAAGGTTGCAATATTGAAGGGCACCAATACGATCTTCTGGCACGTCCGTGGGGCCTGTTCAAAGCCCACCACCACCGGCCGGTCCGCGTTGCCAGAAAACGCCACCAGCACTCGATCACCGTCCGCAAAGGCGTCGCCGTTGCAGTCCATGTACATGATGGGAACGCCGCTGTAACTCGACTGTGAGTTGACGCCGAGCCCCTGTTGGCTACTGGCCGACATGTCGAGGGATATGTCGCACAGGTCGTTGTTGACGTTGCTGACTGTTGCAATGCGAAACGTCGGGCGCCACTTCTGCCAGCCAGGCAGCATGGCTAGGTTGTAAAAAACGCTGGCCGGTGTGCCGGACAGTGCTGGCTGGATGACCCCGTCCGTAGTGGCAGACCACTGATTCCCCCCCTCGAATCCCGGGCTGATAACCACCTGGCCAACCTCACCCGGCACTTCCGCGGTCGCCACCTCGCCAGCAAGATCTTCAGTGTAATCCGCACACCAGGCATCAATCTGCCTCAGCGGCGGCAATGCATTGATGTGGTCGATGCGCGACTGAGCCGCAAGGCAATCCGCCCTCTTCTGCTGAAGGAGGATTCGCGCCCGGTCCCGCTCGGAAGCGGCTTCCATTACTGCAACGGCATAGGCTGCCAAGTCAATGTCGCTATCGCCGCCCTCGGCGCGATCCTGTTGGTGCTGTGCGATAGCCTGATCCTGTTCATCAGCTGCATCTTCTACGGCCTGCTGCAGAGCCGGCAATTGCTGCTCAATATCGGCAATATCCTGCCCGAGTCGCGCTACTCGCTGGATGGCAAGCGCTCGCGTTGACTCGGCGCGGGATCGATCCTCGACGATCTCCAACGTGTATCGCCCCTCGCCATGGGCAGTGAGAATGCGCCCCTTACCCACGTTCGACCACCTCCATCCATTCGTTGCGCGCATTGATGAAATACTGGATCTCGCCGACGATGAAAGTGGCGCCGTCGTTGTCCGTGGCCACATGCCCAGGGCGTAGCAACAGGTCGGTACTGCACCTCACCCTCCGCCGCCCTTGAGTAACGCTGCGGTAAGAAACTCCCTCGAGAGTTCGGGCCAGGCTTCCAGCTCCCGCCAGCTTCCCATATCCCGATACCGTCAATGTGTCGCCCGTGCCCCCTAGGTCGTGACGGATCGTCTGAGCCGGGGCAGACGCGATCTCTTCCAGAGCCGTCAGCGTGTCATCGGGGGCGAGATAGCCCATCAGCACGCGCAGCGCACCCTCCACGGCAACGTTAGCCACATGGGCTGAGCCGTCGGGGATGACCGCCTGGACGAACGACAGACCCTCCTCGCGTACCGTCGCCTGAAAGGACGACATGGGAATGCGTATCCCCTCGATCTCGAGCAGATAGACGCTGCGAAGCTCGAACTGGGGGACGATGATCTCGGCCTTGCCCGGCACATAAACCCGCTGGACCCTCGTGCCGTTGAGCGAGCGCGTATTGAGCGCCGCGCGGCCCAGCGCGCCAGGGCCAGGGCGCGTCACCCATGTGCCGTCGGCAGCGCCGCTGCTGTCTGTCTCCGGCGGTGGCGCCCCGTTGAGCGCCAGCGCGTTGAGGGGCTGGGCGTTGAGCGACATATCACAGCTCCATCACATAGCCACGCACCACCACCTTGGCCTGGTAGGCCGTACCGCTCCCGGCTGTGACCACCTCGGCGCGCACTGTTGTCACACCGTCAGAGATCAGCGGGGCGTGCGTCTCGCGGCTGCCCACTGCAGTCTTCCCCACGACGGTGGCAGCCAGAAGGTCCGCCGGCGTACCAGAATCGGTGCCGACTTGGATCTCGGGCGAGCCTCCTGCGGCATCACTGCCGGCGATCACGACGTCGACCGAGTCGATGAATAGCATCGCGCCGCTTGGGAGGTCGACGACTGCCGTGTCGCTCACAGTCGTGAGGTCAATGGGCGCCGATGCGATAACCACTTGTGAAGCCGATTGGCGCGTGGAATTTGCTGCCGAAAGATCGAGGCCATCCGGGTTGCTGGGGGATGTTTCAACGCTGGCCGAAGCGTATTCAGACGGCACATAACTCAGGGCGTTGATTTGCAAACCGCCCTCAACATTAGCCTCGGCCATAACCCCCAGGGCAACCCCCTCTTTGGCCGAAGTAGCAGCGCCGTACCCAAGAGAGGTTCCGTAGTCAGCATATGCATGGCCATCAACACCTACAGCGGTACCGCCATAGTTGTCGGTGGAGGACCACCCACCAATCGCAATTCCTCCGAACACCAGCTGCACGCCTGCATCGGATCCCACACAAACGGAGTGATTTCCCCAGGCACCCGAGTTGGCCCCTACACAAACAGCATTCGGGGCAGAGTGCGCAGGGGGGTCGTAACTGCCGGCCTGAGACTGGTAGCCGATCGCAATGCAGTTGGTCTCGGTGGCCGCCACCGTATTACCAACCGCCACAGCATTGTCTGCGATGGCTTTTGCCATCGAGCCGGTCGCAGTCGCCCCCTCTGCCAACGATTCAGCCTTGTTACCAAGTGCGACCGAGGATTTCGCCCCTCCGACAGCTTCTGCGCCAATGGCTACGCTCCTCAAAAACTTGGCTTCCGCGTAGTACCCCATCGAAACGGTATTTGAATCGTGTGAGCTAGTGCCGTACCCAACTGCAACAGAATAGGAGTTGAACCCGTCTACATTGTTGCTACCCCCTGCATATGCACCAGACCCGATGATAACCAACCCGTCGAAGTCGTATTCCTTGAATTCCTCAGAGGTAGAGGTGGATGAGTCGATATAAGCATTGTACCCAATGACAACACCGGCAGATCCGCTTCCCTCTGCCTCTCGCCCCACCGCCACAGTATTGCTCCACTCGGGATCAAAAGTGCTGGCGCCGTCCCCAATCGCAACGGCTTTGGCGTTCGACAAGACATATGGATCCAGATCCCCTGGCACCAAGAACCCTTCAGAAAGCACCCCCGCCGTCAGCCGATGGCTCACCCCATCGCCCGCCGCCCACGCCTGGGCGGTTGTGCCTTCCTGAGCCCGCGCCACGGTCAGCGTATCCCCGCTCACACCGGTGACATGAACGACTTCGCGGTCGGTCTCGTTGCCGTTGTTGTCGGTGCGGAACAGCGTCAGCACATAGACGAGATCGACGGCGGCATCGCCTATCTGGCTGCCGCCGCCATCCAGGGTGATCTCGATGGCAGTATCGCTCGCCGCGCCAGCGAGGATCTGCTCGAAGTTGTTGATGAAGCCGTATCGCATGGGAGTTTCCTTCGGGCATCAAAAAGCCCGCCGGATGGCGGGCTGGGTGGCAGTCGACTCGTATGAGGCGTCAGGCGGTGCCGCTGATCAGCACGGTCAGTTCCTGCCGCCGGTCGTTGTAATCGCTGAGCGTGGCGACATAGCAACCGTCGCGCAGCGACACCGTGACCTGGCCATGCAGGCGCAAAAGACGGCGGGCGCGCTCGATGACCCCTAATGGCTGGCCCTCGAGCGATAGCGTCACCGTGCGGTCGCCCGGGGCGTGACCGCGGTTTGTTATCGCCACCCCGCCATCAAGGGTCGCAGTACGCGTCACGCGACGGGAAAGGCTGGCATCTTCCGTTCCCTCGCGCCACGGCACCTGGAGTGCTCCCTGGGGATCGTAAGTGCGGGCCGCCAGGCCGATCAGATAATTCATAGGGTGCCCCTTTCAGGCGCTCAGTATATGAAGTCGGCAGGATTGCGCATCGCATCGGCCTGCTGATCCAGGCACATCTTCAGCAACGCATAGGAGCCGCCCACGCCCGTGCGGGCCAGATCCAAACAGCTCGAGCGAACAGGGACGGGGAAGCCGCTATACGTTCGCTTCAGCTGATCAAATGCCGCCTGCTGCTGATCCATGCACATATTGAAGAGCTTGGGGCTATACCCTGTCGCTACCGCGGCCAGGCCCCGGCAGCCATCCTCAACATTCAACCGTGGTATCGCAGCAGGCGGAGGCGAGCGGTCATTCGAGGCAACAGCAGTCGGCGGGGGTTCATCAGGAAGGGGGCGGCTACCCTCGGTGGGCTCCAGGTTATAGGCCTTCACGAACGAACCTTCAGGGCAGCCCGATCTCTGCCACACCTCATGGCCATCAACGCGACAGTGATAAATCACCCCCGGATCATCGGTAATCTCGGGCGTGCTATAGGCGACACCCACCATAGGCAGCAACGCGAATAGCACAGGAGCAACTCTCCTCATCCCCCCTCCCTTCCCTCTGGATTCGTCCCTGAACAGCAGATTAGCTCATCCTTTTTACAGACCCACGAGGAATTCAGCACCCTCGGCGTTGGCCCTAAGCTGCACTTTCTCCAACACTTCCCACATGATCATCTCGAGCGCCGGCTCAAGCCCAGAGGAATCGATCTTGATCAATCCATCGCCACTGCGTAGCGCCTCAGTCTTGGCTTTCAGGTTGGCAGTAGTCGCGTCCAGGTACTTGGACTGAGATTCGATCAGCTTGTCACGACGCTGGGACTCCTTCTCGGCCAGCTCATAGAGCTCACGGAAGCCACTGGATGTCGCCGAGTCGAACTGCCCCAGAATCCCGAACATCTCCGTCAACGACTCCCCGGTAGACTGAACGGCCACCCCGATGCTCTCGAATACCGCTTCCACCTTGCGCGCGCCGGCTTCTGCCTCGGCCACCTTGATGCTGGCCGTGAACTCCATGTTCTTGATGCGCTCGTTGCTGGCCAGCTCTTCCAGCGCCAGCTCCTGATCGAGCACCGCATCGCGCGCCTTGAGGATCGCCTCCTCACTGGTCAGCGCGGCGTCGGCCACCTTCTGCTGCGCTCGCTCCCCTGCATCGGCGCCACTCTTCATAGCGTCGTAGTACTCAGTCAGCTCATCGAACTGTGCCTGGGTAATCAGGCCTTTCTCGAAAGCTGCCCTCACCCGGCCATAAGCGTCCTCCAGCTCGCCCAGGTTGGAGACGTTCTCGTAAACGCCATCGCCCACTGCCTTCCAGGCATCCTCTACCGGGCCAATGGCCTCGAGCATATCCTGAAGACTCTCAGTGGTGGCCTCCTGCTCTTGACGAAACGACTCGCTGGAACGATAGGCCTGATCGACCACACTATCCCAGTCGGTGTACTGGGCAGCCGCCGAAGCCAGTGCGCGCTCCTGCCGCTCGGTGGCCGTCGATGTCTCGCCCAGTCCGCGAACCCACTCGGCTAACGCGGCCTGGCTGGCTGCCATTGCATCCTGCAAGGTCTCCTGGGCCTCACCGGCATCGACGTAGTCACCAATGGCATAGTCCCAGACCTTGCGGCCATCCTCTACGGCATGGGCCAGGTCGGCGTGGGCCTGGCGGCTCGAACTAATCGCCCGATTGGTCTCGAGCATCTGCTCGCCGGCCTTGAATACCGCAGTGCCCACAGCGCCCGCCGCCGCGACCAACCCCAGCGGTCCGGTCAGCGCGCCGACCATGCCCTTCAAGATTGGCGACGCCTTGGCTACCACGCCGCCGGAACCGGCCAACCCCCGCACTGCACCACTAGCGGCCAGCGAGGCGGTGGCTAGGGTATTAATCGCGATCGACAGGCCGCCGATGGTGCCGGCCACCTCGAAAACCGCCGGATCCAGCTCGAGGAACCACCCGGTGAGATCGGCTAGTTGCTCGAGGAACGGGCCGATACCCTCGATAGCACCGCCCACGTACTCGGAAAGCGCGCGAAAGCCCATCCCCAGGGTCTCGATCACCGATACCAGTCCATCGGTACTGGTCAGATCGGCACCATCGAAGAGGTTGCTCACCGCCTGTTCGATGGTCTCGATGCCTTCGAAGAAATCCGAGAAGTCGGCGGATTCCAGCGCTTCGGGCAGGTTCTGAGCCACGTCGCTCAACGTCTGCTCCATACCCTGGAACATGCTCTCGAGCTGATCGACGAACGCCTCGAGCTGACCGCCCTCCACCGACACCCCGATGGCGTTGAAGATGGCGGCGATGGCTTCCTGAATCCCTCCGAACTCATCGAGTATCGGCGTACCCACGCCCACAAACGCCGCTTCGAGAGCATTACGAATGCCTTGGCTGCCGTTCTCCACGGTGCCGCGCATCTTCTCGAATGCGTCTTCCGTGGCCCCGGCACTCTCGCCCATGGCGCCGATGGTCTCGGCGAACTTCTCGGCACCCAGGCCGGTCAACGTCAGCGAGCCATTCAAGGCCTCGACGTCACCGAACAGCAGCGACATCTGCTCGGTGCTTCCACCGGTGGCATCGCCCACATCGCGCATGAACTCGGCGAACCCCTTGGATTCCAACGCTGAGGCGTTGAACTCCAGACCCAACTCGTTCGCTAGGTCTCGGGCCTGGGACGTAGGCTTGAGGATATTGGAAATCGCCCCGCGTACCTGGGTGACCGCCTCAGCGGTGCCGGAACCGGTAGCGGTCAGCGTGGACACCGCGGCCAACAGCTCATCGAAACTGACGCCGGCCGTCGCCGCCAGACCAGTGACGGCCGCCAGCGAGTTACCCAGTTCGGGCAGCGTGGTCTGGCCGCTGCGCACGGTCTGAAATAGCAGGTCGGAGAAGCGCTCGGCATCCTCCATGCCCACACCATAGGCATTGAGAGACGACACCAGCACCGTCAGCGACTGGCCAAGATCAGCCTGGCCGGCGACGGCCAGTTTCTCCGCTTGACGCACCGCCTCGAGGGAGTCGGTGTACTCGACACCCGCTGAAATGGCGCTATACACCGACTGGTTGATCTGACCGAGCGACTGCGTGGAATCGCGACCGTAAGCCTGAATCTCCGCACGGAAGTCGCCCAGCGCCTCCACGGGTTGGTCGATGAGCGTGGCAATCTCGCGGAACTGGGCGTCGAAGTCACCCGCCAATTTCACCGCGAACGCCGTGGCCGTTGCACCACCGGCGATCAGTGCCGCCTCAAACTTGAACGCCGCCGATGTGGCGGCGGCCAGGGGCTGGGTAGCTCCCTCTACACTGCCGGCCAGGCTGTCAATCTTGCGGGTCGCCGAGTCCACGCCGGACCCCATGCGATCGACACCCTCGAAAATGATGGCGACGGTCTTATCGAGATCGGCCACGGCCACCTCCGGTCATCGGATACAGGAAAGCTCGACGCCTGACGACGAGCGAGGATGGATCAGGTGTTGGGCTGGCAGTCTTGGCGAGCCTTCTGTTCGTCAAAGAACAGTGACCACAGCTCGCATTCCAGCGGGGTCAGCATGGGCAGTGGAATCAAATCGGGCCGCACCCGAAACAGAAACTCGCCCTTCAGGTGGCAGAGGGTGAGCGCGAGCCGGACTTCTTCGTCCCTGAAGAGCGCTTGGGCTTTCCCGGCTCACCACCCAGGCCGGTCAACTGCATGATCTTGTTGGTCAGCTGGGTGAACTCGATGGGGAACGCCTCGGCGAGCTTCACCGCCAGCTGCCCCGTGCACCCGGGCGACACACTGCCGATGGTCAGCATCTCGATTCGCTTGGCCGTGTCATCCGGCACGGCGTCACCGTTGCCGATCAGCTCGCGCAGCGCCTCAGTGAGCTGCTGGTCCTTGCCGGCGGCCAATGCCTCGGCAATGGCCACGCGGTTGCGGTTCATCTGCACCGCTTCATTGGCCTTCGCCAGCTCGGCACCAGTCAGACCGCGTACTCGCCACAGCGGCGGCTTGGCGTTGCCGCTTTCGTCTTTCTCCGGCGTGCCGCTGAAGAAAGCGGCCAGGTCCGGCACCGGCACATCTTCTTCGCGTGGTGTGAACGAAGTGCTGGTGAACTTGCTGATGTCGAATTCCATGCCAGCTCCTGCCCGCATGTGGAAAAAGAGCGGCCCCGGATATTCCGGGGCCGAAGATTGGTCTAGTGCCGGCGAGCGTCAGCCGTCGAAGTCCTCGGTAGCCTGCTCGGCAGACACCGTCACCGGAATGTTTACGTGATCGCCGGCCGGGTAGGTGCGGCTGATGCCGACGATGCCCTGGGTCAGCGAGAACGGCGCCTTATTACGGTCCTGGTACCAGCGGAACCAAAGCCGCTGCCCCTTCTGCTTGATGATCGCGTCGGTGATGCCGTCTTTGCCGTAATAGGTGAATGAGGCCTGCCCGAGCGATGTGCTAACCGAGCCCAGGGTGCCGCCATAGATTTGCGTCGAGTTTACCGAGTTGGATTCGTCCGCCGGCACGAAGTCGGAGACGCTAGGAAGCTCGGCGAAAATAGGCACATACCCGCGCACATGAACCTGCTTGGGAACGTCGCCGGCATGGATGGCTGGTAGCGCAGTAGCAAAGATGACCTCGCCTGCGGTCGGATCCTCGGACCACACCGGCGAGTCATACCGCTCGGTATGCGTGCCCACTACCTGAAAGATTTCGGTGCTGCCCACCATTGCGGATCCTTGGCTGGAAAGCCGCACCTGACCGATCTCCACCGAATCAACGGGGATCAGCGGCGGCCCGCCGGAGTCGTCACGCGTCTCACTGAACGCAGTGCCCTCACCGCCGGCCACGGCCACCAGGGTGCCCGAGGCATCCACAGTGATGGAATGGACGATGTGCGTATCGCTCGCCGCGCGTGTCACGCTCACGGTGCCGCTGGCCACGCTGGCCTGGCCGTCAGAATCGGCAGCCATGGTTCCCGGCATGTAAGCAGTTAGCGCCGCCACATCGACCTCGTCGGCACTCGTCCCGGGGGTGATCGCGCCGCCAGTCGCCAGGCCGAACGGCAGCACGCTGGCTTCGAAGCCCGAGCGCCCGGACCACGGCGCGAACGATGCCTCGTATACGGTGGCATCGCCCGTGCTATTCATCTGCTCAAAGGCCTGAAACGCCTGACCAGACTCGTACTCGAGCTTCGGGTTGTTGGTGATGGCCATCAGGCATCTCCTCTGGTGTGACTGATGTGATGAGAGCCCGGCGGCCGGGCATGAAAAACCCGCCTAGCGGCGGGCTGAGATCGTGATGATGTAACCGGCAGCGCCTTCGGCGACGGATGAGAGTTAAACCGCGACCCTGCGGACGGGGCGGGCCCATACATCGCGTTCGTCCTTTCTGGTGCCGCCAAGGTCCCCGTTGGAGAGCCTTCGTGCCCAGGCGTTGCTCTGGGTGGCCTCCGTGGACGTCCAGGTCTGGTCGCCTGAACTGACGTTGTCTGCGAACTCGGCGTGCCCGGCCAGGTTGCTGTACATCAGCGTGAGCTGACTGCGTGCCGGTACGTGCCAGTCACTGTGCCCGCCACCCGTATAGCTGACGCAGTGCTCCGCCGCCGGGTGCTCCGCGACGCCGGCAGCGACCATGGCGTTGGTGTTGGCCAGGCCGTCGGTGTCGCTGCCCGTGCCCGCCGTGGTCGTTGCCGAGGTCTTCCACTCCAGCCCGTATGCCTCCGAAGCCGCATCGCCTGCGACGATGTGGTAGTCCGTGCCGTCGATGGTGTCGACGCCCGCATAGATACCGCCGCCGATCTCGTCGCCGATCTGGGCGGTGGAGAAGTCGGGCCCGGCAGGTTTCTCCACCACTGCCACCGAAACCTCGGCACTCAGGCGCATCAGGCTGCCGGTCACGCTGGCCAATCGATAGTAATAGGTGGCGCCGCCGGTCACGGCGGCATCGTCATCGGAGGCGGTGGCCGGCGTCAGCGTCGCCAGCGGCGCGGGCAGCGCGGCGGCATCGAGGGGCGAGGTGCTGCGGTAGACGCGCAGATCCTGGGCGTCGGCGGCCGGGTCGGTGATCTCGAGCGTCACCACCGGATCGTCGTCGGCACCCACGTAGCCCAGCGTCGCGGTGATGGTGGGAATATGTTGATCCCCGGTGACCACCACCTCGCCGGAGGTTCCGCCGCCGACACCGCCCCGCTGGCTCGCCCACAGGGGACGGCTGATCGTCATAGCGCCACCTCCCACTCGCTTGCCCCGGTGCTGAGCAGACGCAGGGCGCTGGCCGAGCCGGCGATGCCGTCCACGGTGGCCTCGGTGACCGAACCCGCGGGCCAGTCATGCCAGGTAGCGGTGACGTTTATCACGTCGGCATAGCTCGACAGGGTGTACTGCACGGTGGCGCCGGTTCCGGGTGTAACGGACACGGCGGCGTCACGCCCCAGGCTGGGCAGGATCAGTGGATCGCTGGTGGCATCCGTCACGGTCTCGGAGTGAAACCAGCGCACGTCGGTGCGGTGGGGGAGCGCGCGGCTCTGCATTTCGTTGTAGGCCATATCGTCGATCTCCGGGGATCAGCCCATGGAATTGGTAAAGGGGTCACCCAGGTCGTGGCGCCAGCGCACCTCGAGCACGAGGTCGATGCCGAGAATGTCGCTGCCGGGCTCCGGGTAATAAAGGGTGGTGCCGGCGTAACGCACGTCATCAGCCAGCCCGTCGAGCGTGCGATCGCCGCCGGTAGCGGCGCTGATCAGTTCGGCCAGCACTGTGTTCGCCTGGGCCGACCACGTCGCATAGTCAACGTTGGCCTGGTGGACGGTCTCGACGCCGACCTGGGTCGTCACCACCGCTTGACCGTATCGCTGGTCGGTCTCGACGCTGGCGTCACTGCCGTCCCACAGCGAAATCGCCGGCAGCTCGGTGATGTCGAGTTCACTGTTGGCCCGCTGGGCGGCGTGGCCGCTGAATGCCGGCTGCCCGCTGAGCTTGGCGACCAGCGCCTCGAGGATCTGTTCACGTATTGGGGCCGCCATGGGCATTCCTCTGCTTGGCTTCGGAAGGGCTACTGCTTGGCCATCAGGCGGCCGGCTTCGTAGTCCAAGCGCTGCATCAGGCGGTTACCGCTGGTCGCCTGTAGATCGTCCTTCACGTCGGTAAACACCTGGGAGACCGACGGCCCATAGAGCACCTTAAGCCCTTCGGAGCGGCCGAGGCCGGGGCCGCGCTTCGTGCGGATGGCAACAGCCTGGTTGCCGTTGGCGAAGCGGATGAAGAAGGCGCCGGGCATCTTCTGCTTTCCGCCGGTCGGCTTGACCTGCACACCGATGCCGCCCTTCTTGTACTGGCGGTTCGGATAGCGGGTCAGCAGGGTGCCGCGGGTTGGCGTCTGGATCGCACCCTGGGGCTTGCTGGTAGTGGCACGGCGGACCTTGAGCTTGTCGCGCACATAGCCGGCCTTGAGCTTGACCTGCTTGCGGACCTCTTTGCTCGCCTCGGTGCGGGTGACGCCGAGCGTGTGGTTGATCGCCCGAGACATCGCCTTGGGCGCGCCGTCCTTGATGTGGGCGAGATCATCATAGATCTCGCGCACGGCCTGTCGGTCGACGCGGATCTTGATCGGCTCGAGGGCCATGGCGGCCTCCTGTCTGTGCGATGCGGCTCAGCGGTCGGGTTTGACGATCCAGGTAACGAAGGCGCCGTCATCGGATTCCTTGGTGACAAGGCGCCAGGCCTCGTCCCCTACGGTCACCATCTCGCCGCGTTTGGCGCCAGCGAGATCAGTGGCGTAGGCGGCAAGTTCGGTGCGCCGTTCCATCACGACGCCCTGCATGCCAGGCACCGTGCGTTCGACGTCACGATCCACCATCACGGGGATCGTGGCCGGGTCGCCGGTGGCGGGGGTATAGGTGGCCGACTGGGTGTCGGCCAAGTGACCCATGACCGCCTCATCGAGGCGGTCGGCGTGGTCGGAAAAGCTCATGGGTCACCCCGTTATGCGGCAGTGTTCTCATAGAGCTTGATGTTGGCCTTGGGCCGGGTGCTGAGGTGCGCCGGGTTGGACTGCGCCTCGATACTCACGCCCTTGCCGTGCGGCAGCTCCTCGGAGGAGGCATAGAACGGCAGGCCGAGGGTGTTCACCGCGTCCATGTAGTCCGCAGGGGCAAATCGAGTGATGTGCAGATCCATCACGCCCTCGGGGGTGGCGTAGGCCTCGGCGTCCGGCACCTTGACCGTGCCGCCGCCGCGATAGCGCTCCCAGAAGATGCCGCCGAAGGGGAAGCCGTCACGCGGGTCGTCGCGCAGGCGCGCGCCGTCCTGGTATCGCTGGTATGCCTCCCTCACGGCCTTGTGGCTGATCAGCTTGCGCCAGAAGGTCTTGCCGCAGCGCACGGTGATACCGGTGTAGGAGAGCCCACCGAGGGCGTCTTCCACCGCCTCATGGATGTCCAGACAGATCGACTGTACGTCGGTGTTGGCGGTGTCGAGCTTCATCTCGACCGTCTTCTGGGTCATCCCGAAGGTGGAGAACAGGTCATAGAGCACGCTGGTGCCGTTGCTGTTCATTACCTTGCCCATGATGGCGCCGAGGCGGTGGTGCTCGTGAGTCATGTCAATGACGCGAGCCATCTTGGCAAGGCGACGGTTGACCACTTCCTGCACCGCCTGCTCATTGTCCTCGCTGCCGAAGGCGCGGACGTTCTGCACCTCATCGGCCAGCACGGTGGCGGTGGTCGGCAGGTGTGCAGCCTGGAAGCTGACGCCAGTGCGCTTGTTGGCGCCGACTACGGTGCCGGGGGCGCCGCGCGGCTTGGACTCGACCAGCCCCAGGGTCTCGCCGTCCGATTCGATGACGAGGCTAGTGGTGGAGATCCCCTCGGCGTCGAACAGGCCGGCGTCGCCGATCTGGCTCGGCGTGTAAGTCACTTGGTTGATGGAAGCGGTCAGGGACGACATGGTGAAGATGTCGGAATCGAAGATGCCCATGAAAAGGCTCCTATTCGAGATGAGTCAGTCGCCCGTCAGCGGGCACTCGGTGGGAGGTGAAGCGATCAGCGCGGGATGATACCGACGCCGATCAGGTCATTCAGGGCCGCGGTGGTCTGAGGCTCGGTTATGCCATCCGGCAGCGTCAGTGCGTCTTCCTGCACCTCGCAGGCGCGCACATGCACTGCGCAGGGCTGCGGACCGTCCGTGGCATCCACGGCGCCATACAGCACCGCCTTGGCGGCCTCGGTGCCGTCGGCGGCGCCCGGCGCCAGTTGGACGTAGTCGCCGTCGCCGTTCAGCGCCAGCACCGCGCCGGCCGGCAGGTTGCCGGCGGCCAAGGTGCCCTGCTCGCGGGAGCGCGCGCCATTGGTTTCGGAAACGATGTGCTCGCCGGTGTGCCGGCCTTCGGTGGAACTCGCCATGGTGGTTCTCCTTCAGTGGCGTGTCAGAGTGCCGAGCCAGAGGCGCGGCGGGGTGCAGGCCGGCCGGTCAGGCGGTGGCCTTGGTGCGGTTCTGGCGGGCATAGATGTCGGCGTAGTCGATGCCGGGCTTGTGCCCGCCTTCAGGGGAGTGGCTGTTGTGGATGCTGTGGCGATTGCCGCTGGCGGCGGCGACGTCGTAGATGTACTCGCTGGCCTGCTCTTCGCCCATGCCGTTGTCGATCAGCTTGTCGAGCAACTGTGTTTGGCCGGTGGTCTGGCAGGCCTTGACGATGGCGGTCACGCGCGAACGCTCGCGCCCGACTTCGGCGGTCAGGTCGTCCGCCGAGAAACTGCCGTTCTTGCGCAGATCCTGGAGGGTGTCGATCACCTGCTGAGGATTCGCACGCATCTCGGCCGGATCGAGCATCATGGCATTAGCCACTAGCGTGAGAGGCTCCAGGTCATCATCGACCGGAGTCCGCTTCTGCAATGCGATGATCCGGTCGCCCAGGTCGGCGGCCTGGGCCTCGGCCTCTTCGGAGGTGAGGTCGAAAGCCAGCGCCAGGGCGTCGGCGGCGGTCATGGTGGCGCCCTGCCCGCCCTGGCCATCAATCTGCGCCCGCAGCTTGGCGATCTCGCCATGCTGCTCGAGCTGCCTCATGAACAGCTTGGGATCAGCGCAGGCCACCGCGCGTAGCTCAGCATCGGCCTCGGTAGCGAAGCCCCACTCGATGGCCTCGTCGGCGCCGAGGAAGGTGTCTCCCTGGTCGAGCAGCGCAGTGATCTCGTCAGCGCTCTTTCCGGTGGCGCTGGTGTAGATGCTGACCAGCGAGGTGTCGATCGACTTGAGGTTGCGGGCGGTCTCCTCCATCTCGGTGGCATTGAAGAAGCCGACCATTAGACCGCTGGCCCGGTGGGTCATCATGGTGCTGCCGATGGCCATGGAGCGGGTGTCGCCGGCCATCATGATCACCGTGGCGATGCTGGCGGCGGTGCCGGTCACACGGGTATGCACCTTGGCCGAGTGGTCGCGCAGATAGTTGAAGATGCGCACGCCGGAGGCGACATCGCCGCCGGGGCTGTTGAGCTCGACGGTGATCTCATCCAGCTCGCCCAGGGCATCCACGGCGGCGATGAACTCGCGAGCTGGCTGCTCGCCGGTGAAATCGGCGATCCAGTCCGGTGCCCAGTCGGAGCCGATGGGTTTGTCGATCACGACGTGGGCGCGGCGCGGATCGTCCGCGAGGGCCTTAGCGGTAAACCATGTCATGGGTCAGTCCTCTTCGTCGGTGGCAGCCAGGGCCGCGAGGGCCTGGTGGAGGGTGCCGTTCTTGGCCATGTGGCGCGGATCGGAGTCGAGAAACAGACCGTTCTCGTCGGCGCTGGCGTGGCCCTTGGCGATCTCGGCGTCGAGCTGCTCGATCGACCACCCGCGTTCACCGGCGGCCTCGCTGCGCGGCTTGAAGCCGGCCCGCACCTCGAGAAGATCGGCGGTGCTTTCCTTGAGCGGGTCCACCCAGGCCCATTTCGGCGCGATCCATTCGACGGCCAGGGCGCGCTCGCGCTCGCCCTGCCAATACCCGGGGATCGTCAGGGCGCCGGAGGTGACCGCCACATCGAGCCACTTGGCTGCGATACGGCGGCACCACTGATGCACGAGCAACATGGCCTGCAAGGCCTCGGCGCGGCGGCGGAATTCGATCACCCCGGCACGGATGCTGGAGTAGTTGACGCCCTTGAGGTCGCCGGTGAGCTGCTCGTAGGTGATGCCGGCGCCAGCGGCCACGGCCAGCAGCTCGGAACGCAGCCACTCGGTGTACTGACCCTGGATGTCCGGCGGGTTGGAGAACTGCACCTCTTCGTCGTCTTCGAGGTAGTGGATGCCGCCGGGGGTGAACTCATCGAGCGGCTCGGCGTCGCCGGGCATGCTGACGAGATCGCCGAAGGTCGGGCCATCATCCTCGGGGTCGTGGGCGGTCTTGCGCTTGACGAACACGCCGAACAGCTGGGCTAGCTTCTGCCGGGCCAGGGTGGCGTCCTGCATCTCGTCAATCTCGTAGAGCCGCACGATGACGCTGGTCAGCTCGGGCACGCCGCGCAGCTGGCCGGGCCGACCGCGCCGGTACATATGGACGACGCTGTCGGCGGGCACCGGCACTCGCTCGTTGACCGCGCTGGTCAGCCGCTCTTGAGGGTGGTAGCGCCACAGGTGATAGGCCCGGCGCTGGCCGATGCCGTCGAACTCGATCCCCATCTTGATCAGCCGGCTGCCGAAGGCGCGGGAGAAGGTTGGGTCGAGGTGCTCGGGCTCGATCACCTGCAACTGCATCGGCACCGCCAAGCCGTCGCTGGCCCGACGGTAGCGGATGCGCGCCAGCGCCTCACCGGCCTCGAACTGGCTTCCGGCGGCCAGCGATTGCAGGCCATAGAAGTTGTCGACGCCATCGGCGTCGCACTCGCCGACCCAACGATCCCACAGCGCCTGAATGCGCTGATCGCCCCACTGAGGCTTGATGCCGGTGCCGACTAGGTTGGCGATGTATGACTCTTTAGCTTTGGCGGCGTAGGCGTTGTTACGCACGGCGTTGTGGCTGCGTGCCACCAGGGTCGGCAGGTGACGCTCGATCGGTGCGTTGGGCCCGCTGATCGTCGTGCCCTTGCCGGCCATGCGCCGCTTGGTGCTCGCGCCTTCGTACTGGGCGCGCACGACGGTGTTGCCCCGATAGCGCAGGCGGGGCTTCATCGATACGGTCATCTCAGAGCCCCTTGGATGTCACGGCGTAGCGAGTGCGGCTGCGCCGCCTGGTGCCGTCCTGCGACTGCAACTCGGCGGCGATGGTGCGCTCGAGGTCGCGCAGTTTGTCGATGTCGGCGCGGGCGTACTGCACCGTGCGGCCGTCCTTGGTGACCATGGTCGCGCGGTTGCCCGTGGCCAGGTCGAGAATGGCCTGGCGCACCTGAGCCAGCTCGGCGGTGGTGTAGGCCATGCGGATCTCCTAGATTCGGGGCTTGGCCACCTTGCGGCGGCGCGTCTTGGGGGCCTGTTCGCGCTGCTTGTAGGCCGGCTCAGCAGGGTGTTGATCGGCGTGAGGATCGAAGACCAGCGGGTTATCGTCCCATTCGCCAGCCCAGGCCGGTGGCGCCGCCCAATCGATCTTCTCGGCGCCCAGGATGATCCCCAGGGCGCTGTCGTAGACCAGCAGGTCGAAGGCCTCATTGGGGCGCTTGCCGGGGCGCGACCACTTGCCGGTGGCGGGGTCGCGCACCTCGTAGGTCAGCTCGTCGTACCACCAGCGTCCTAGCCAGCGCGGCACGTGCATGTAGCCGGCGCCGGGATTGTCGCGATCCATCATCGCGGCCACGGCGTCCTTGAGGAGGTCGGTACCAAGGCTGTAGAGGGGCACGTCACCGCGGGCGCGACTCTTGCGGCTTTTGCGACCGGTGTTGTCGGGCCAGCTTTTGCTGACGCGGTTGGTGGTCTTGCTGCTGCCGCCCTTAACCAGGTAGGCACGGCTCTGCAGGCCGTCCTTACGCAGGCGGCGGAACCAGTCGTAGGCCTGGCTGGTGACCGATTCACCGTCATCGCCCTTCTCGCCGCCGGTGTCGACGGCGACGGCAAGGATCGGCATGCGCCGCCCGCTGCCATCGGCGAGGCGGTAGGATCGCCGGAGTACGTCGCGAGTCAGCAGGTCCCAGTCTTCGGGTTGAGTGGCCGGGCTGACCTGGCGCGGCGGCTGGTCGTTCTCGGGGCCTCGGTCTTCCTTGATATTGAAGCGGTCGATGACCCATTTCTCGCGGTTCACGCCGGTGCCATGGATCTGCACGACGAAGCGTCGATGCTTGCCGCCCTGAACGTCGACGGTGGCGGTCAGGAAGCGCACGCCGTGGGGCACGGTGCGTCGCTCGGTCTCTTCAGCGCGGTCCATCAACTGCTGGCTGGAGCGCTGCACCTCGCTGCGGCGATGCAGGTAGGGCCTGCCCCAGTCGGTGTTGATGATGCTTTTGAGGGTGTCCTGGCTGCCGGTCTGCTGGTAGCTCTCTTCAGCGCGTGCCAGCTTTTCAGCCAGGCTCGCCCAGCTCTGAAACGCGGCGGCGGGCCCCTCCATCCAGAACGAAGCAATACGCGTCTGGCGTGGCGTGCCGACCAGTTCGCCATCGAGAGTCAGCTCACAGCCCTCGGGCACCCAGCGGCCAGCCAGGTTCAAGTCGCGCTTCGCCTTGGGGTTGATCTCGCTCGCACAGTGCGGGCAGAACAGGCGAGCGCTGGCCTGGCTGAAATGATCCATGGTCGGCGTGAACCATCGCCGACAGACGGCCTCGGGGCACTGCCAGTAGAGCAGGCGACGGTCACCCTGGTTGTAACGGTCGAGGATGCCGGTGGTCGGCGGCGCCATGTGCGGCGCGTCGGCCGGCTGCTCCCAGTCGGCATCGGTGATCTCGCGGCCCGGCGAGCTCTCGGCGAGCGTCATGCCGGTAGACCCGAAGGTCTGGGTGCGCTTGCTGGCGAGGGTGAAGGGGTCGCCCTCGCCATCGATGTCGTCACCCATCCGCTCGTAGTCGGTGAGCAGCACGAACTGATAGTCGGAACTGGCCATCACGTTCTTCGACGGCCACTTGATGCCCAGGTAGTTGCCGGCGCGAAACGTCTTGTCGTGGACGTTGTTGTCGTGGCCGCGCGGGCTGAGCCGGGCAGACAGCGCGGGCGAATGCTGCAGCATGCGATCGATGCGCTTCTTCGAGAACTCGCGGGCCTTGTCCTCGCTGATCTGCACGATCAGACCATCGCCGGGGTCGCAGTCGATCTTGTAGGCCACGAAGCCGTCGACCAGGGCGTTGGTCTTACCGGTCCGCGCGGGGCCAACGAAGATCACCGCGTCGTAGCGGCGGCTACCCATGCAATCGAGCGGCTCGACCATGTAGGGCGTGGCCTCGGGGCTCCAGTCACGCACTGTGCCGTCGCCGCCTACCACCTTCATACGTTCGGCAGCGGCCTGGCTGGCCCGAATCCGGCGCGGCGGACGGATCAGCTCGGCGACGTCGCGGCGGATGGCGGAGGCGCTGGCGGTGCTACCCATCGGCCAACTCCCCCTCGCCATCGTCTTCGATGATCGCCTGATACATCTGTTCGCGTAACGCGTCTGTGGTTGTCTCCACCAGCTCGATGGCCTCTGGCGGCAGGCCGGCGTCACGCTCGAGCATATCGGCCAAGCTATCCAGTCCGCTCGCCACCGCCTTGGACAGACGGCTCATCTCGCGGTGCGCCTCCTCGACCGGCACCAGCAAGCGCATCTCCTTCTCAAGCTTCACGCGGGAGAGCTCGGACTGGTACCACGCCTGACGATCGGTCGGGTGCAGCTGGTCGGGGTTCTCGCCCCAGCCGCCCTGGGTATCCCCAAACAGTGCCGGACCGGCGTCCTTGAGGGCGTAGACATTGGCGCCGTTACGGGTGGCCGCCGGCACCACGCCCGCCGCCTTCAGCCGCTTGCGGACCGTGTCGCGGTGCAACCCGAAGGCATCGCCGAGGCGGCTGATATTCCACTGGTAGGCCTCCTCGAGGCGATTGATCTCGGCCACACGCTGGTCATCCTATGTTCGGCACCTCACCCCTCTGCGCGTCGGCACCTTCGGCACCACGAAAACCAGCAGCCATGCGGGATAGACCTCGGTGCTGCTGCCGACCGGGAAAACCCGAAAAAATGTCGAAATCCGGGACTCTGCGCCCTCGTGGCTCCCGGTTGGGGCCCCGGAAGGACCCGCGTTTTCCGTGCTGGCGGCCACAGAAAGCACCCCAGCTGGAGTCATCCAGCGCCCTCGTCGCGGCTATCGTCACTGCCGGATCGAGCAGGATCATTCACTGACGTGGTCGGGTGGTACAGCGACGGCGGCGGAACTCCCCGCGTAGAGCGCCGAGCATCCAACACAGCACCAAGGCCAAGACACCAAGAGCAGCGAGCGCATTGCGGCAACGCTGCACGACAGGGCCCCGCCGCTCACTCATCGTCGCCAGCATCATGGGCCAGGATCTCCACCACCGCGGCCCGATCGGCGTTGGCACGACGGCGCAACGACTCGTAGTCAGCCAGCAGACCGAGCAGGTTGCGATGCTGACTCACCCTCCCCTCGGGAGCTGGCAGCGGATCCGTCAGCGTCGCCGGCACCGCTGGTGTCACCAGGATCGGCATCGTGCGGACCTCGGAGCTGGCGCACCCAGTCAGCCACGCCACCAGGAACAGGATCAGACAGCCAGTCACGGACCTCTGCATCATCATCCTCCAACCGGTCGAGCGCCTCGCGGTGCCCCCGGATCGTTTCGCGCGCCGCGGTCAGCGCCTGTTCACGCTGTTCGAGAGCTGCCATCAGACGGCGGGCGTTCTCGCGCCGCCACTCCAGCCCGCTCTCCAGGGCGGCGATCTCTCCTCGAGTGCTGTTCAGTTCGGCGAGGGCGGCGTCACGCTGGGCAGTCACCCGCTCCAGCTGCAGCCAGCCCAGCCAGGTGAGGACAATGGCCAGCAAGCCAACCCAAGCCCACCCGGGCACCAGACGCAGCCAGGCAGTCACGACCACCCCACTTGTTGGGGCGGACACAGAACGGCAGCATGATCATTCATCGTCAGACCTCGCCAACTGAGTGGGCGCAGGCTCCATCAGGCACAACTGCCGCTCGGCACGGCGGCGTCGGTCCAGCCCTCGCAGCCACTGACCATCGGCATAGACCCAGCGCAGCAGCTCATCGCAGGCATCACGCCATCGACCGGCATTCAACCGGCGCAACAGGGTCGAACGCTGAAACGCCCCCTCCCCCACATTGAAAACGAACGACGCAAGCGACGCCCGGCGAGTGGCCGGCATTTCAACATCGACATGGTCGTCGACGGCATCGAAGGCATCGCCCAGGTCGCCCGCCAGTAACTCGCTACAAGTCTCGTCACTCAATGACTGCCCGATCCGCGCGGTGGCCGTGTGGCCATAGCAAATGGTCACCACGCCAACCGGATCGCGATAGGCGGCGTTCTCCTTTCCCTCGAAGTGGCTCACCACGCCGAGTGCTAAGGACATCGCCGAGGCGCTGCCGATGGCGGCCACGCCCGCCTTTTTCATGAAGCTCATGCCCCACCCCCGCCCCGGATTTCCTTATCAACGTCGACACCCTGCTGGGCTAACTGGGCGAGATGCTCGCGCTTTATCATCGCCAGCTTCTCGTCCTCGATGCGCGCACGGCGCCAGATCCACCACAGCTGACCCACCATGTAGAGGCAGGTCAGTACCCCGGCAGCAATGCCCACCTGGGTCGCCGGGTCGGCATTCATGATGGTGGCCCAGCCGATGCCCACAGGGGCGATCCGGGCACCCTCTTCAAAGGCAATGCGTGAAGACATAAGGCTCATCGTCTGGGCATGGAGAAAAAAAGGCCCGGCATGCCGGGCAGCGCTATCAGGTGGCGTCATCGCGAATAGGGAGCCGCCCTCGGGGGTGGCGCGACAGGGAGGACGCCGGGCGGCATAAACTGGTAGCAGGCCCTGGAGTCGAACCAGGTCTCTCCGGGTTATGAGCCCGGCGACTTGCCGTCTGTCTCGCCTGCTGTAAACGCAAACGCCCCGCCGGGTAACCGGCAGGGCGTCGATAGAGGGTGGCTTTCAGCGCATAGCGCGATCAGCCTACTACATAAAGTAGCGCTAACCGGACACCGCGTCAATATGTTGTTTGTGAGTCTCGTCGGCCAACCATTCACGAAGCCGGTTTCGGGCTCGCTGAGCCGCCTTTTGAAGATCCTCAACACTGGCGAATGGCGTCGGCACCAACTCCGCCATGCCCAAATCACGCAGTAACAGCACCTGACGATCGACCATCTGAGATGCCGTCACCGCCCACATCGATGAGCCCAACTTTTCCGGACGCACCCGAGCCGCCTGCATCATCATCGCCGCCGCCTGGCGCCGAGGCAGCATCCCGAGCAACCACGAGCAGGCGTGGTGCCACTCACTTTCGGGCCGATAGCGCTCGGCGGCCAACATGGCCTGATCGATATTCCGACCAGATCCAGGCATCGGCACATTGCCAGTCACCGAAAACGGCTGATAGCCCACGCTGTCATGCCGCCGCACCAGCTGCTGCTCGAGGCAGGTGTCGATGATACGGATCACTGCCGCATCCCGGGCCGCTTCATCGGTGGCGGCTGCTGCGAGAACCCGCCAGGGATTTTCCACCCGCTGCCAGTCGTCACGCTCCATCATCACACTCCGTACCTGTGTTCTCAGTGCCAGTGCTGCCATCGCTGCCATCATCGCCTCCCCGTTTCCATTCCGAACTACTCTCCAGCACCACGCACTCGCCGCGGTGAAACTGCGTGGGCTGCAAGGCCGCATATTCCGTCAGCACCCGCCTCGCCTCCTCGAAGCCCAGCGCCAGCCCAGCGCAGTAGCCCCGGGCCTCCGCCAGCGACAGCCAATCCCGCTGGCTCTTGGCAAGATCGGCGTCCCGGGGCGGCGTGGCCTTGAACTCGAGATAGAGCCCAAACCAGCCACCCCGCGCATCCATCACCACCAGATCGCTAACCCCGGCTTTCACGCCCTGCTGCTTCATCCGCCCCGCTTCCTTCCCGAGCCTGTAGCCGCCGTTCGGCACGTGATAGGTGGCGTCGTAGAGCTCCCCCACCGCGGTGCCGCGCATCTTTTCGCCCAGCAGCCAGCGCATCACCACCGCCTGCTCTTGCCCTTCCCAGTCCACCGGTTTGCGCCGTGGCTTGCCGGAGGCCGTGGGTTTGCGCCGGGCGGGGCCTCGACCATAGGTGCGTGAGCTCATCCGCATGTCCCCCAGTTACCCAGCGCCAGCGTCCACATGTCGATCACCAGAAGCAGCCACAGTGGCGCCACAGCCAGGAAGATCAGCAGCCACCAGAGATTCGCCTTCAGCCATTTCTTCATGCCATCACCCTCCCTCGCGCTACGCATCTCGCTCCATTTTTCCCTTCCACTTCATGAAGTCAGCGACGATCCGACGGAGCATCGCCGCGGCCTGCTCGTCGTGATCGATCTCGGCGCGGCTGACGATCCCGCAGGCCTCGCGTATCGCGTCGGCGGCATCCGTCGAGGTGTGGGTGCCGTCCGGCAGTTGGGCCTCGGTCATGCCATGCTGGCGCCGACGGCGGGCATCCAGATAGCGGCCAAACAGCGGAAGTTCGCCGAGCATCGCCGCTTCCCGCGCCAGCCGGCCGCCTTTCATCTCGGCCGTCATGCCGGCACCTCGCCAGGCTGGGTGACGGCGCTGGGCATCCAGCCGGTGGACTCGCTCAACCGGTGCCAATCGGCATCGTCGCCCTCATCGAGCTTGCGCCAGAGCCGAGGCTTGCCATAGGCGACCCCGTTGGGGTTCTCCACACGAATGGCACCCTCAAAAACGCTCGACATCCCCAGCACGACACCCGGGCACGCGGCGTCTTCATCGACCCTTTCCGGCGAGATGCCGGGCTCGACCCGATCACCCTTGCGCAGCGGCTTGCCCAGGCAGTCGCGACCCAACACCCCGGTCAGGCGGTCGCAGATTCGACGGATAGCGTTCATGCGCCCTCCCCAAACAGGTCGAATTGATCCTCACGGGCCGGACGCTCAATCTCGCCATTCATCCAGCGCTCCCAGGTTGCCCCGTCGATCAGCTGGCCCTCGTATTCGTGGCCTTTGCAGGCGTGACAAAAGGTGTGCGGGTGGCCCTTCTGGCCGAATCCGCTGGTGTTACCCGAGCCGCAGAGCTTGCAGCCGCTCATGCCGCACCGCCTTGGCCATCCCGCAAGGCCAGCTCGAGCCGAAATAGATCACAGCAGATGCTGTGCGCGAGGTGGTGGCAGTTCGTCTCTGCATCGCGCTGCTGCCCCTGGGCCAATGCCAGCTCATGGCGCAGCGTGGCGGCGAGGTAACAGCGCGAGGCATCGGGCACCTGCTGCCAATTACCTGCCGCATACTTGCGAGCGCCCTGGGTCAACACGTCGACGACCTCGCCCAGCGCCAGCGGCATGTCCATGAACAACAGATCCATGCGCGGCTTCTCACCGTCGTCCTTGCGCCCCGCCACATCACCAGAGGCGGGCTCCCGAGAAGGCGCCGGGTCAGCGACAGGCGTCGCCGTGCTGGCGCCAGGTCTCGTCACCGGCTTGGGCGCACCCCCAGGGCGGGGGCTCAGGGTGTCACGGCGCTGGGGGCGCACCGACGGCACCGGCGCGTTGGCGGCGGCGCTGCCCCGCTCATCGCGGGTGGCCGGAGGCGTCGGCGCCTTGATGGCCTGACTCGTCGGCACCCAGGCATCGCCATGCTGTTCGATCAGCTGCTGGCGCTTCAGCTCCGCCAGGATCACCACCACCATGGCGCGATCACGGGCACTGCTCGCATTCAATGCGGCCTGCACGATCAGGGTCGCCACAGGACGATGGCTCTCTCTATGCTGATCGACCAGCGCCAGCAACACCTCGCCCTCCTGATCCTTATGCACGTTCGCCATGGCGGAACTCCTCAAGGCCCATCGGGCGCCGCTGTTGGGATTGATGGGCCAGCGCACGACCGGCACCGGTGAGCGAGAACAGCGGGTGGCAGTCCTCGCTCACCTGCTCGTCGACCAGGGTCTCGATATAGCCCTGCCGCTCCAGCCGGGTGACGGTGTTGGCCACCTGGCGCCAGCTCGGCCCGGCGCCGCCGGCATTGGTCAGCCGCCGCCACAGGTAGTTGACGGTCAGCGCGGTGTGCGGGCCGCCGGCACGCGCCAGCGTCAGCAGAATCGCGCGGTCCAGCGTGATGGCCAGATCATTCATCGCCACGCCCTCCCCGACTCTTCACGTAGGCGGCCACCTCGGCACAACCGTTCTCGCTCAGCGCCAGCACCTGCCGGCTCGGCGTTCCACGGGTGCCCACTACCTCGAGAAGCTGGACGTCGAGCAGTTCGGAACAACGGCCACACACGCTCGACAGCGCCAGCCCAGTGCGCTCGGCCAGCTCATGGCGGGTATAACCCTGGTCCTCGGCCAGCCAGTACAGCTGGAGCAGGATCACCTGCTGCTGAGACCCGGACCGCCCAGAGCGGCGGACATCATCCAGCCCCTCGCGGGAGACCTCGTTGCCGGTAGGCTGCATCAATGCGCTCATGGTCATGCCCTCCCCAGTGCTGCCCGCAGGGACTTGAGCCCCTGGTCGGCGTTCATGGCATGCGGCAGGCCATCGGCCTCCGCCTGCTGCTGCGCGGCCTCGCGCCCAGCACGCTCGGCGATCTCGGCGCGGGTGCGCTGGCCGTCGTGCTCGAGTAGGTGGCGCGGCGTCAGGTCCTCGCCGGCCATCACCCGATTGATCAGGGCCTGGTACTCACGACCGAAGCGGCGCTCCAGGCGGTCCACCCGGCTCGGCAGCACGTGTGTCAGTTCCCACCAGCCCACGGCACTGCCGGCCATATGCACCGCCTCGTGGCTCCAGCGGTGCTGGCGCGGATCGTGCGCGTTCGCCGTGGCCTCACGCCAAGCCTCGGCCACGGCCGGCAGGCCGACATCCTCGGGGCGGGGCTCGCACAGCGCGGCGAACGCCACCGGCTGTGGCGGCCAAGCCTCGTCGCCGGCCCGGGCCGCCTCGCGCACCTGCTGGCGCAGACGGCCGATGCCCAGCTCCAGGTGGCGAACGCTCAGGTGGGCCAGCTCGGCCAGCCAGCGCTCACCCTCGTCGTAGGCGCCCCACTGGCTGCTGAACTTGTAGCCATAGAGCTCGGTCAACGCGTTGAACACGTGGTCGATCTCACTCTCCGTCACGCGGGGTGTATTCGCCGTCGATGACGTTGCCGGATCCACCTGACTGCTGTGCTCGGGCTTGAGCACGCGCTTCCTGTGCGGACATACGGCGGTGGCCAGCACCTGGGCGGCCGTTTGACTGTTGGGCATGACGAGCCTCCTGCGCCTTGGCGCGTTCACGTTCCTGGTTGCGTTTGATCGCCAGCGGCTTCCACTGGGCGCGTAGCTTGCGGGGTGAGCGGATGTTGGCCTGCCAGAAGTCATCGGCGTTGGCCCAGGCGAACAGCGCCCGGATGTGGCGCAGCTCCCGGCCATCGCGTTCGCGCATCAGACGGATCTGGTCAGCCCAAGCAGCCATCGAGCGGCTCTCGGCGCCGCCAGGCAGGTCGTCGACCCGGGCAGCCATCCACTCGGCCAGTTCCAGGTCCTCGGCGGTGCCCCATTGCGAGCCGCTGCGGTTCTGGATCGCGGCATCGGGGCGGTGCTTCAACGTGGGGGGCTGGGTGGAAGCAACGCTGGAAGAATCTTCCACGGTTGCCTGAGTGTCAGAGCCCTCTCGCGCGTCTTTCCTCGTAGGTACGTCAGTACCTACACCGGAGGTACCGGAAGGGTGGCGCACCTCCCGTGGCGGACATGTGGCGGACTGTCCTGCGTCAGAGGCTCTAGAACGCGGGTTTTGCCGTGGCGCACCTCCCGTGGCGCTCCCATGGCGCACCCCCTGCGGATTTTCTGCACCCTGCGTGGCGGGCTGACCGGCGCGAGCCCCGTCACCATGCGGCTTCTTCCGTGGCGGGCTATTTTCTTCACCCCCCTGCGGATTTTCTGCACCCTGCATGGCAGCCACCTCCTCCGGCACACCGTCGGCATCGGCCAACGGCAGGTAGAATTCCATCGGCGCCACACCGCGAGAGGTGTCGTGCAGCCGCATCAGCAGGCCGGCGGCCACCAGGCGCTGGATCAGACGTTTGATCTGGTCACGGGAGTACGTCACCGCTTCCTCGCGACTGCCAGCCGGTGGGCGGTACTCCAAGCGCTCCTGGATCTGCCGATAGTCGATCTTGCGCGCACGACCGACGATGCCGGTGGCATAGTCCATGTGGCGCCGCATCACGCGCAGGTAGATCACCTGGCATTCCTGCGGCAGCGCATCGAGGGATTCGTCCTCATCGGCATTCCACGACGTCACCTGCTGCGACCTCCGGGGCCTAGCCTGGTAAGGGAAAGAGAGAACATCAGCCGGCATGATCGCCCTCCAGCTTCGCCAGCTCGGCCAGGTAGTCCTCCACCAGCTGCTCATGGCGGACCCACTGCGCCACGACCCGGTCCCGGTCTGTGACGTCTTCCTGCTCGGCTTCCACCAGCGCCAGCAGCATGGCCATGGCATGATGGAAGCGAGCCCGGGTGGCGGCCTCTTCAACCGGGCCGGCATGGTGAGCTGCTCCCTCGACGGCCAGCCCCAGACGGGCGACCTCAAGGACCAAATCAGTGCGGGCGTAGTCGGCGTAGCTCGGCCGTATCAGTGCGGTAGTCATCTCGTCCCCTCGTCCTGTCCCTGTATGCGTGTCCACCCCGGTCAGGCGGTCGCCGAAGTGTCCCGGCCGGGGGTAAGCTTTGGGGTAGAGCGAGGGCCGGCATGCTCCAGCAGCCAGGCCTCGGTGAAGGCGCCGCCACTGGCCGCGGCCATACGACGGGCATGCTGGGTTTCACCAGTAAATTCGGTGCGAGGAAGGAAGCCCCGGTGGAGCCACTTGTAGATACCGCGGGTGCTGATGCCGCAGATGCGGGCGCATTCGGTGACGCCGCCCAGCTTGTCGATGGCTTGGCGCAAAGCGCTCATGGGGCTGAACCTCTCTATAATGTACTTTGGGTACATAATAGATGGGTACTGAAAGTACAATCAAGGATTGAGATCATTGAACCCATGGTTCACGACACCGACTCAAGAGCTGAATTCGTCGCTCGCCTCAAGACTGCACTGCGCCAAACCGGCCGCAGCGGGCGCGGCGAAGGCGCGTTCCTGAAATCCATCACAGGCGTCACACCCAAGGCTGCCAGCAAGTGGCTCAACGGCGAAACTCGCCCCGGGCACGACAACCTAGTCAAGATTGCAGAGCGTCTCGGTGTCCGAGAGGAATGGCTGATTTACGGGCACGGCCCCATGGAGTCTTCCTCAGATGCGCATTCTAGCGATGGCTCTGACGATCGAGTGCGTGAACAGTGGCAAGACAATCAAGCGCCGGGCAGCGGATTGCTCGACTCTTTGATGCGTCTCAAGGGTGCGATAACCCCCCGCTCGAGATCCGCCATTTTTCGCATCGCCAAGGCAGCAGAGGAAGGAAAGATCTCGGAGAAGGACATGGAACTACTGGAAAGGATCGCCGCCCGCTTTGAGCACAACGACAACCCCTCTTGAGTCGATCGAGCTCGCCCGCATGACCACCGCCCTGGGTACGGTGGGCGAAGGCCGCGACAACGAGACCTACAAGGCCGAGCTGATCACCGAGTCCGGCAACACCGTAACCGGCTACGTGAAGCTCTCCGACCGCTCCTATCAGCTGGTCTCCGAGCTGGCTGCGGCGCAGCTCGGCCGCGCGCTGGGGCTTCCGGTCCCCACGCCCTACCTCACCATCGTCGATACCGCATTACTCGAGGAGCGCTTCGAAACCGGATTCGCCGGACACGGACTGATGTACGCCTTTGCCAGTCGCCAGGCCGGCAACGAGAGCTACAGCCTGGAGCGTCTGCTGAACCGCGAGGTGGCCAATGCCGTGAGCTACCTGCAGGATCTCGAGGGCGGTTTCGACTACAGCGGCGCGGCGGCCTTCGATGAGTTGATCGCCAACGACGACCGCAACCTGGGCAACATCGTCTTCACTCCAGCCAACCGCCGTGCCTGGCTGATCGACCACGGCCGAGCGCTCACCGGTGAGCTATGGCCCCTGTTCGGGCTGGACGATCCCACGGTATCCGTCACCAACCATCTTGCCGATGATGCCGCTAAGGGCTGGTCAGAGCCTGGCCGGCGGGAGATGGAACACCGCACCCAGGAACTCTGCCGGGATTGCGCCAAGGTGTCGCTTGAGGAACTGGACCGTGACGGTCATTATCAACGCATCGACAGCGCCATCGACGCGGCCGACATCATCGCATTCCTGCGCCAACGCACCTTCAGGACCGTCGAACTGATATGCAGCCGACTGCAACTCGACCAGCTCCACCTGCCCCCTCCGCAGACACCCTGAGCCGCATCGCCATGCCAGCCGTGAAGGCGCGCTGGATGGCGGTGCAGGCCGAGCCGATCACCTTCTCGGGGGAGCGCATCACCATCGCCGTGGCGATAGTGATGGAGGATGGCGGGTACCAGGTGGTACGGGCTATCGATCTCGAGCCGCTGGAATGCGCGTTCGGCCGCTTTGGCGCGCAGTTCCTCGCGCTGGCCGATCAGGTCGTCGCCAACCTCCAGGGGCATCTGGCCACCGGTGGCCGGCTGGAAGAGTGGCGCCCGATCTTCGAAGGCATCTACACCGGTCAGGCCGTCACCACGCACAACACCAGCGTGGAGAAGATCACCGCCTCGGCTCTGCGTCACACCTCGCTGTTCAGTGCCAAGACGCGGAACCGGCGCGAGAACCAGCCCGGCCAGCGCCAACTCGTTCGTTTCCAGAAGCAGATCAAGGACATCGTAACGGCCACCCGCGAAGGCTACGGCCCGCGTTTCAACCGCGGGATGTCCGTATTCAAGAACACGAAGACCCAGTACAGCTACATCGGCGACCACCTGGCCATGAACCTGGCGATAATGGATGCTACCGGCACCGGCCACTCCCAGCAGCGTGATGCGGCTATTCGCAAGCTGAATCAGCTCGCCGCCCTGCGCGACCATGCGCCCCAGTTCAGCCACCAGCTCAAGTCGCTGGTCATGGGCATCTGGGTGCCGAGCCATCAGCTCGACGAGCGCCAGCAGGATCTACTGGACAGCTATCTCGACGAGCTCGCCGTCGACGCCAAGCGGCTGGAGGTACGCTTCGAGCCCACCGACGGCCGGCGGGCCATGGCCGACGCCGCCCAGCCGTTCGCCAGGATGATCCTCGCCGACGTTTGAAGCATTCTGCTACTATTTCGTCTCTTCAAGGTTGATTCCATAATGAGCACTAGAGACTCGGGAGGCGAGACGCAAGTGAAACGCGACCCCGACAGCTTCGACATGACGGGGCATGAGTTCGCCAACTACCTTGCCGTTCATTGCCAAAATGCGAAATGCCCTGCTTGCGGCACTCTGGATCCGCCCATAATGGCAGCAGATTCGGCAGATGGAGTGGTACACCTTTCCACTGCGCCGATCGCTCAGCCTTCAGGGTATGGTGCCAAAGGATATTGCACAGCAATATGCAAACACTGCGCCTATGTCTGGCATTTCGATGCCAGCATGGTCTTGGACTGGGTACTTGATCAACGCAAGAAGGCCCCCGACAATGAATCGTCTTAGAGTCGTAGGCGAAACCTACAGCGGCCCTCCACCCAAGACCCCCTACGGTGGTGATGGCAGCGGAGGAGGAGAGCCCCCCATGAGCGGCCTAGAATCACGTGTGGAACATCTTGAGCGCGATGTCAGCGACATCAAGTCAACACTGGCACGGATGGAAGGTCAGTTCGAGGCCATGAATACCAAGCTGGACAACTTCGCCACGAAAACCGAGCTTGCCCATACCGAAACCCGCATCATCAAGTGGAGCGTGGGAACGATCTTGGCAGCAGGTGGCCTCGTCTTCGCCATCATGCGGTTCCTTCCTACCTGAAGAAAACTCGCTTTCAACTGCGTAGACCAAGAACCCGCCCACCGTGGCGGGTTTTTCATGTGGCATATGCCAAGCCTACTGATGACTCCAGGCGCTTGGCGATGCTTTAGAAAATAACTCTCTGCTGAATTAAAAAGGCAGTGTTTTCAACCGCCTAATCCTTCGTGATGGAGCGTGACTTCCCACCTCCTCTCTCGACCGCTCAAGCGAAGAACTTCTAGGTAGATACTCCTTCGCTAACCGATTGGAACGGTTCAGGAACTTTCGGGACAGATCGCCTCAAAGGCCACAACTCATCCACAGGTTATCCACTTGATGAGCGGCAAAAAGCACACTATCTTGTGCCCGTTGGCTGCCTGAACCACAGGTTCATGTATCCAGCAAAAAGAAAAAGGCCCTCCTCTCGGAGAGCCTTTGTCGATCACCAACGATAGGAATCGCTAATGGGAAAGGTATCTCAAGACACAACCAAGCGGGCATGCAAAGGCGTTGGCGCGCCACATGCTCCGTTGCGTTTTGAGGGGGTATTACCTTCGTGTGTAACTCTAGTGCCGGGAGGTTTGGCTGTAAACCACAATCTGACACGTTTTCGCACGTTCGTCAGTTGGGTTAGCCGTAGCGGATCACAGATTTCGCACCATATCAACAGCGCTTCCTCATCGTTGCCTCTCCAGACAGGTGACAACAATGAGCAAGTACGAAGAGGCTCGTCGTAAGGCGAGCGAAGCAGGCCGCACCATGCGGGAATGGCAGATGAAGGCAGACACCCTGAAGAAACAGGATGAGGCCCAAAGCAAGAAGCAGCAGGATCTCGTCCTCGATGACGATTCGTAATCCTGACTGACGCACGAGCACAGTAACCCGCCTTCCGAGGCGGGTTTTTTGTGCCCACCTCACACAAAAGCGCCCCAGCCATCCATGGCCGGGGCACTTGCCTCATGACGCGGCGTTGATTCCAGGGCGGCCCTCGGGTCGCATGCGGCGTGCGTCACACCCCCAGCATGTCCCACGCCCCACCATCCCGCCGTAGCCGAAACACCTCGTCACGTATCAGACATCGCCCACAGCCGCTGTCATCCTCCGCCCACCGAGGCGAGTTTTTGTGCCTGCCCGATAAAAGTGAACTTATGGTACTTGACCTAATATGTACCCTTGGTACATATTGTGTTCACAAGATCACAGCACGGATGGGGAACCTCTCATGGCACACACACCGCAGACTCTCGAATTCGCCGGATTCCGCTGCCACTACGGCCCGCGTGGTAGCAACCTGCCCACCGCCAAGCAGGTGATGGTGCTCGCCGGCCTGGCCGCCGGCATGACGCAGAAAGAGATCGCCAAGGCACGCGGTATCAGCCCGGCCACCGTGAAGAGCACCGCCGAGGCGCTCTACTACCGGCTCCACGCCATCCGCGCCGCCGACGCCATCGTGAAGGGCCTGCGTCGCACGTGGATCGCCCCGCTCGCCATCCTGCTGATGTGCGCCGACCTCCACGGCCAATCGCTGCGTGCCCGAACCCCGGTGCGCACCCGTCAGCAGACCACCGTCACCGCCCGCGCCAGCTCAGGCGGCCGCGGCCTCGACCTCGGGGAGCTGGCCGCATGATGAGCACACCCGCCCAGGGCGCCCAGCGAATCGCCCACGTCTTCCAGCGCCACGGCATTCACATCGGCATCGCCGCGCCGCTGATGCAGATCCACGAGATCGCCATGGCCATCAACCTCGCCGGCGGCCACGACGTTCACGTCAGCTACGAACGCAACCGCGCTGCCCCCGGCGGCCACGCCCTGGTGATCGGCACCAAGGCCGAGGCGGCCGAGTGGACCGACGGCAGCGGCCTTCGCGACCTGATCTACCTGCCCAACCGCCACGCCGACGACGCCCAGCGCCACGCCTGCATCCAGCGCCTCGGCGACATCGCCGCGGCCCTGCACCAACTGCTCGAGGACGCCGCGCCATGCGCATGACACCCAACGACCGCCGCGCCATGGGGCTCGTCGCCGCGTTCACCGGGCTGGTAGTGGGCGCCGCCCTGCTGCTCGCCATCGCCGCGATCACCCGGATGGACACCCAGGTCGCCAACGCCGCGCACCGCCAGTACTGCGACGACGTGGCGCTGTGGCAGGCCGAGGTCGAGCGCGGCATCCCGCTTAACCGACGCGCCGGACAACCCGACTATCGCGACATCGCCGACGAACAGTGTCCTGCCCGCCTGCGCCCGGACGCCCCGACCCACGAGCGCCAGCTGGCGCAGTTCTGAGGAGAGCCGAAATGCGACTGATAGACCAGCTGACAAACCACCCGCTCCTCGAGGAGCGGCCCGTGAAGTTCATCTTCGAGCCGATGGGGTTCGAGGTTCACGTCGAGATCGCCGAGGAGCCCGATCCCGATGAGCAGCCGGAAGAGAGCGAACGCTTCCTGGCGGACATCGAAGCCTACATGGATGCGCTGCCGTTCAGCGTGCCCGAAGGCTTCACCGAGCTGGACCGCTGGAGCAACGAAGACTCCGAGATCGTGATGCTGGCGGTGAAGCCGACCACGGCGCTGGCTCGCGCCCTGATGGCCGAGGTCGATGAAGCGGAGGTGCAGGCATGAATCACCGCCCTACCACCCCCAAAACACAGCATCGACGCGATCTCGGTTTGGCTCGATAAACAGGCCGTTCAGCAAGCATTCACCACCTTGGTCGCTCCGATTATCGAGGCCGCCGCCACGGCTAATGCCTATGGCGAAGATGTCGCCGGCCAGCTCCATGGCGATGACGGCCGCATGTATCCCAAGGCCGGCGAGGCGGTGATCGGCCGTCCCGGCAGCCTGATCGTCAAGCTGGTCATCGAGCCTGACGTAAACGGCTGGATGGGCGAGAGCCTTACCCATGACGAGGTCAATGCCATCGGTATCAGCAACATTGTCGTCGACGGAAAACAACTGAAAAGCCGCCAGGAGCCCTGACATGTGGTTCAAAAACCTGCACCTCTACCGCCTGCACGACGCGCCCGATCTGGACGCCGCCACCCTCGAGGCCGCCCTGGGCGAACAGGCCTTCCGCCCGCTCGGCGGTAGTGAGGCCCGCCGCTTGGGGTGGTGCTCGCCCGCCGGCCGCGCCAGCACCCTGCTGTGCCACGAACTCCAAGGCCACCGACTGATCAGCGCCCTGCGTCAGGAACGCATCCTGCCAAGCGGTGTGGTCCGCGAAGAAGTCGACGAACGTGTCGAGGCCATCGAGACCGCCGAGAGCCGCAAGCTGCCCCGGCAGGAGAGGCTTGCGATCAAGGAGCAGGCCTATGAGGAACTGCTGCCCCAGGCCTTCGTGCGCAGCCAGAAGATCGACCTGTGGTGGGATACCCGCCGCGGCCTGATCGGCATCAACACCGGCAGCCGCAAGCGCGCCGAGGAGCTGCTCGACCTGCTGCGCGAGACCCTGGGCTCACTCAAGGTCACGCCGCTGGCCACCCAGACCCTGCCGATGCGCGCCATGACCACCTGGCTCGGCGAGCCCGCTTCACGGCCCACCGACCTGGTGCTCGGTGATCAGGTCGAGCTCAAGGCCAAGGGTGACGACGGCGTGGTGCGCGGCCGGCAGGTGGATCTCGACAGCGACGAGATGCAGCAGCTGCTCGAATCAGGCCGCCAGGCCAGCAAGCTCGCCGTCGGCATCGAGGGTCTCGTCCGGTTCGTGCTCCACGACGACCTCGCGATCAAGTCGCTGCGCTTCGACGACGCGCTGATCGACGAGGCCAGCCAGACCGACGACGGCGACGACGCCATCGTGCGCCTTGAGACCGACTTCCTGCTGATGGCTCAAGCCCTGGCCGACAGCATCAACCGGCTGATCGGGTGGCTGGGTGGCGAGGCTCAGGCCGGCGCCACCACGCCTCACCCCGCCTGACATCGACGATCGCCCTGGTCACACCAGGGTCTCGCCCCAGGCATCGCCGGCCAGTGCCACGGGGATCGCGAGCAAAACGCCGGCAGCTGGCGACGAGTTCCCCCATCGCTCGGGCGCCAGCACCCCAACTGTTCCCTGCGTTTCCCGGCCTACGGGTCGGGCTTTTTCAGGGCAGTGGTGAGGCAGTCATCAAGGGTTTCTTGACCACTGGCTTGGCAACACGAGGAGGTCGTAATGCGCACCTGGAAGGAATGGACCACGCGCCAGCTCGCCATCTTGGACCGGGACTATCCCGATGGCGTGGCGCTGGGCGTCATCGCCCAACGCACCGGGCACAGCATCTATGCCGTGAAGACTCGCGCCGCCCTGCGGGGCTTGGTGCACCCCAATCGCCGCAGCCAAGCGCGCATCACGCGCTTCGAGCGCCAGCACGGGCGCACCCTCGCGCGGATCGCCCTCTGGTACCGCGAGCGGCGTTTGTCACGCAGAACCCTCGCCCACGACATCGGCATCGAGATCAAGGCGCTCCGCAACGCCCTGGGCGAAGAGCTGTGGCAGTCATGGCCGCGCATGACGATCGGCCGCATCGATGCCGCCCGCAAGCGGCGCCATTCCCACAGCCGTCAGCGCCCCGCCCGGGAGGTCAGCCATGCCGAGAAATGACGGCAAGCCGTGGAGCGACACCGACGAGCGCCTGTTGCACCAGCTCTACCCGAACGACAGCAACGCCACCCTGGGCAAGATCTTCGGTCGCCGCCCGAGGAATGTGCAGCAGAAAGCCCTGGCGCTAGGGCTCAGGAAATCAGAGGCCTATATGGCCACGGGCCCGGGGCAATTCCCGCCCGGTAACCAGCCGTGGTGCAAGGGGCTGACCGGTCTGAAGCTCGGCAGCGAGGACACCCACTTCAAGAAAGGGCAGAAATCCCACAACTGGGTCCCGCTGGGCAGTGAGCGACTGGCAAAGGACGGCTACCGCCAGCGCAAGGTGACCGACACCGGTTACCCACCCCGCGATTGGCGCATGGTGCACCACCTGGTGTGGGAGGAGCACAACGGCCGACCGGTACCCGAGGGCCACATCGTGGCCTTCCGTGACGGTGACAAGGCCAACGTCACACCCGAAAACCTGATGTGCATCACCACGGCCGAGAACATGCGCCGTAACAGCATTCACCGCCTGCCGCCGGAGCTATCTGACCTCTGTCGGCTCCGCGGCTCACTCACCCGCAAGATCAACCGGAGAGCCCGCTCATGAGGAACAAAATCCACGACCTGCGCAACCACCTGTTCGCCGAACTCGAGCGGCTAGGCGACGATTTTTTTTTCGCGCCCGCGCCATCAGCGGCGTCGCCGGCAGCCTGATCGACAGCGCCAAGGTCGAGGTCGACTACCTCAAGGTGACCGGGCGGGAACAGGGTAGCGACTTCCTGCCCCACGACGGCGCGAAGCGCATAGGAGGTGACGAGTGAGCATGGAGCCGCTTTATGCCGGCGCAGCAACCGAGAGGGCCGTGGCATGAGCCGAGCGCTACGCCTTCACGAGCGCTACACCCGCGCCGAGCTCGCCGAGCAGGTGCGCCAGCTCCAGGACGATCCAGCCGCCCAGCAGGCCGGCGAAATACACCTGCTAACCCGGGCCGCCCGGCGCAAGCTCGACGACCTTCTGCTGGCGATCTACTGGCACGACCGACCGCAAGGCAACACCCGGCAGCAGCCGGCCCAGCCCGACATGAAATGGTGGTGAACATGACAACTAAGCAAAATACCGTACAGCCAGCCAGCGATGGTGAGCAGCATGGTGCACATACTGGCGAACTGAGCTCCGGCATCACCCTCGACAAGCTGGAGAAGCTGGCCCGCATGGCCAGCGTGGGGCCGTGGCATGTCCGCGAGATGGGCGGCGACTGTTTTGTGGAAGCGCCGGGGTCGCCCGACATGGCTTACCGGCTGGACGTATGCGGTGACGACTACACCGGCCACGGTGACGAGGAACAGCGACACCACAATATGCAGTACATCGCCGCCGGCGATCCCGACGCCGTTATCGCCCTGATCGAACGGCTGCGCGGGTCCCTCGCCCTTGAGCAGGCCCTGGCGGCGCGATGCGATGGGGCCGAGCGGCTGCGCGACCGCTACCGCGCCGAAAGCCGCGACCTCCGTCGGCAAGCCTCTAATGCCGCGAGCGCCAGAGACAACGCCCTCGCTGAGCGGGACACGGCCGAGGAAGAGCGCGATGCCCTGGCGGCGCATGTGGAGCGGCTAATTCGCGGTGGCAGATACCTCCATCGCGAGCTTCAGCAGTGGTCGCTCACAGAGCGAGACCCCGAGACGAGCGCTGCGATGTCCACATGGGACGTGATCGTTGACGGAACGCCCACCACCTCCCTCGCCCGCCGGGATGCCGAGAAGGAGTGTTACGGGATGCAGGAGGCGCTGGAGGCCCTTGAGTACATGGATCGAGAGGTTGGCAGCGATCGAGGGGCCTTAGACGCCACCCGAGACGAGCTGCGCGCCCGCGTCGCCGACTACCGCCGCCAAGCCGAGCAGGCCGGCATGAACGGGGGAGAGACATGACCCAGCCCACCCACACCCACCGGCAGCATGGCGGCCGGTTCGCGATGGTCGCGCACTACAACGGCGACACCGCCCTCGAGGCGCAGATGATCGTCATCTACCGCGACCTGGATCGCGAGATCGAGACCGCCACCACGGCGAAGGACTGGGAGCAGCACTGGAAGCCGATCGCCGCCGACGACTGCACCCTATGCCTGGGCACCGGCACCGACGCCATCAAGGGCAACAAGGCCAACCCCTGCGGCGGGTGCTACGGGCTGGGCAAAGTGATGCAGAACGGTAAACGCCCTGAAGACTGCTGGCATGTGGCCGAGGTCGCCCTGGGCGTCATACAGCGCCAGCAGCGGATCATCGAGCAGCGGGATCAGGTGCTTGCGCTCCCCGAGATACAGGAAGCGTTGCAAGCAAGGAATGCGAAGAAAGGGAAAGAGCCGCCGGACTGGGTCCAGCGCGAACAGGAATGGCGAGAAGGCGGTGGCCGTGGCCACGGCGGACGCCGGCACACAGGAGACTGATGATGGCTTTGCTCACACCGGAAGAAGTGGCCCAGCGGCTCGCCATGAGCCTGAGTTGGGTCTACTCGAACAAGCACCGCATCGGCTACCACCAAATTGGTGCTGCGATCCGGTTTGAGGCGGGCGACGTCGCGGCATACTCTGAGGGCTGCAAGCGCGGCCCTCAGCCAGGGGGACGCAACACATGGGAATCACTGTCCGATACAGGGAGAAGCGCGACCGGTGGGTGGTCACGGAAACGCACCACGGTCAGCGACATCAACAAACGTTTGCAGGGACTCGAGAAGGGGAGCGCCAGGCGTACGAGTACGCGGCCAAGCGCGAAGCAGCACTGAACGAGGCCGAATTCCACGGCGAGGTGATGGGGCGCCAGCCACGGCGCACCTTCATCGAAGGCCTCGAGCGCTGGATCGATGAGTACGACGTAGCCAGCCAGGTGAAGGCTATCCGCCCGGTCGCGGCCTACATGGGCGACCGGGTGATGCTCGGCCAGGAGTCGCTCGACAAGGCCAGAGAGATGGCCCGGGATTTGCGCAAGAAGGGCCGCGCACAGAGCACGATCAATAACCACCTCCAGGTGGTGAAACGGGTGCTCAACCTGGCCTATCGCGAGTGGGGATGGCTCGAGCAGCCGCTGGGAGACAAGCTCAGGAAGAAATCGCCGAAGAACGAGCGGCATGTCTACCTGACGACCGAGGACCTCGGCGAGCTGCTACAGGCCATACCCGACCGCAACATGGTCGAGAAGAAGGTCATCGCTTTGGCAGCGCTCACAGGTTTGCGCCAGGGGGAACTACTCAGCCTGGATGCCTCGAACGTCCACGGTGGTCGCATCCTACTGCGACCAGACCAGACGAAGAGCGGCAAGGCTCGAGTGGTACCGGTACCGGAAGACGCGCGCCCGTGGCTGGTGGATCTGCCGTTCGCCACTACGTATTCGCGCCTACGCCATGCCTGGGAGACTGCCCGCGCAGCCGTCGGCCGCAAGGAACTGCGTTTCCATGACCTGCGCCACAGCTATGCGAGCATGCTGGCCCAGGCCGGCGAGAGCATGACCACGGTGCGGGATCTTCTAGGGCACTCGAGCCTGATCGTGACCAGTCGATACAGCCACATGTTCGACGCTGGACTCGATGATATTGGCGCGCGGCTGCCGTCGCTGAATGCGGCCATCTGCGACCAAACTGCGACCAAGCACTGAGGAGGGGTGCTACGAAGAGGGAGGGAAATGCTGCTAAGCATTTGATTCTGCAATGGTGCCGGTGGTCGGACTCGAACCGACACACCCGTGAAGGCGGCGGATTTTGAATCCGCTGCGTCTACCAATTCCGCCACACCGGCAACGGCGCTGTATTATACGCAGGCGAGACGGAAGGTCAATCACAACCCCCTGACTTCGCGGCGGCGACAGGGTATCCTTGGCGGCTTGTCACGGCTCGCTCGAGCCCGTCGACGCTTTCTTCCTTCTGTCATCCCATTATCCGGACGTTTCACCTCATGCAGCGCGCCGACTTTCATTACGAGCTTCCCGAGGCGCTGATCGCCCGTTATCCCTCCGAGCGCCGCAGCGACTGCCGGCTGCTGAGCGTCGACGGCGAGAGCGGCGCGCTCACGCATCGTCGTTTCCCCGACCTGCTCGAGACCCTCGCGCCGGGCGACCTGCTGGTGTTCAACGACACTCGTGTGATCCCGGCACGCCTGCACGGCCACAAGGCCAGCGGCGGACGCGTCGAGATGCTGCTGGAACGCCCGCTGGACGCCCACCGCGGCCTGGCCCACCTGCGCTCGAGCAAGTCGCCGAAGCCCGGCACCGAGCTGGAGTTCGAGGGCGGCATCCGCGCCGTGGTCGAGGGCCGCCGCGAGGCGCTGTTCGAGCTGCGTTTCCACGGCGAGACGCCGCTGGTGGAGCTGCTCGAGCGTCACGGCCATATGCCGCTGCCGCCCTACATCACCCGCGAGGACGAGCTCTCGGACCGCGAGCGTTATCAGACCGTCTACGCCCGCCGCGACGGTGCGGTAGCCGCACCGACCGCCGGGCTGCACTTCGATGAAGCGCTGCTCCAACGGCTCGCCGAGAAGGGCGTGGAGAGCGCCTTCGTGACACTGCATGTGGGCGCCGGCACCTTCCAGCCGGTACGCGCCGACCATATCCAGGACCACGAGATGCACAGCGAATGGATCGAGGTCTCCGACACGGTTTGCGAGCAGGTTCGCGCCGCCCGCGCCCGGGGCAACCGCGTGATCGCGGTGGGCACCACCGGCGTGCGCTGCCTGGAAAGCGCCTGCATGAAGAGCGCCGACGGCGAGATCGCGCCCTATAGCGGCGAGACCGATATCTTCATCTATCCCGGCTATGAATGGCGGGTGGTCGATGCCCTGATCACCAACTTCCACCTGCCGGAGTCGACGCTGCTGATGCTGGTCGCCTCCTTCGCCGGTTACGAGTCCGTGATGAATGCCTACCGAGAAGCGGTACGCGAGGGCTATGCCTTCTTCAGCTATGGCGATGCCATGTTCCTGACCCGCAAGACCCCCTGATTCCCCCTGCGGCCGGTAGCGCTGCCTCGAAGGCACCTTCAGGCCATGGGGATCGAAAGCGCCAACCTGGCTGTCTTCAGGGCATCTTGTCCCAGTATTGAGATCTTCCATGCGAGACGAATGTTTCATGAACTTCGAGCACCTGGCCAGTGATGGCCGGGCGCGCCGCGGCCGCCTGAGCTTCCCGCGAGGCACCGTGGAAACACCGGCGTTCATGCCGGTCGGCACCTATGGCACCGTCAAGGGCATGACGCCAGAGTCGGTGGAAGGCATCGGCGCCGAGATCATCCTCGGCAATACCTTCCACCTGTGGCTGCGCCCGGGCGTTGAGGTGATCGAGGGTCACGGCGACCTGCACGACTTCGCCCAGTGGGACAAGCCGATCCTCACCGACTCCGGCGGCTTCCAGGTCTTCTCGCTCGGCGAGACCCGCAAGATCACCGAACAAGGCGTGCACTTCCGCTCGCCGGTGGACGGCTCCAAGGTATTCATGGGCCCCGAGGAGTCGATGGCCGTGCAGCGCTCGCTGGGCTCGGACATCGTGATGATCTTCGACGAGTGCACGCCCTACCCGGCCACCGAGGACGAGGCCAGGCGCTCCATGGAGATGTCACTGCGCTGGGCGCAGCGCTCCCGTGACGCCCATGGCGACTCCTCCTCGGCGCTGTTCGGCATCATCCAGGGCGGCATGTATCCCGAGCTGCGCGAGACGTCACTCGAGGGCCTCGAGAAGATCGGCTTCGACGGCTATGCCATCGGCGGCCTGTCGGTGGGCGAGCCCAAGGAAGAGATGATCAAGGTGCTCGACTACCTGCCCGAGTGGATGCCGGCCGACAAGCCGCGCTATCTGATGGGGGTCGGCAAGCCCGAGGACCTGGTGGAAGGCGTGCGCCGCGGCGTCGACATGTTCGATTGTGTGATGCCGACCCGCAATGCGCGAAACGGCCACCTGTTCACCGAACAAGGCACGGTCAAGATCCGCAACGCCAAGCATCGCCATGACACACGTCCGCTGGACGACGCGTGCGACTGCTACACCTGCCAGAATTTCTCGCGCGCCTATCTGCACCACCTGGACCGCTGCGGAGAGATGCTCGGATCGATGCTCAACACCATCCATAATCTGCGCCATTATCAACGCTTGATGGCTGGTTTGCGCGGTGCTATCGAAGCGGGTACATTGGCCAACTTCGTGGAAGGGTTCTATGCGCAGCGCGGTCTGCCGGTTCCCCCCGCCCCCGATTAACCGGCGGCCGGCGCTCACGGCCGGCCACCGAGCGCCGATGGACGGCGCCTTGTTTTCCCGCGACTCAGGAGATTGTCGTACATGCTGGACTTCCTCATTTCCCCGGCCATGGCCCAAGACGCCGGCGCCACAGGTGGAGGCATCGCTCAGATCGTGATGCTGGGCGGCTTCGTGCTGATCTTCTACTTCCTGCTGTGGCGTCCCCAGGCCAAGCGAGCCAAGCAGCACAAGCAGCTGATCGCCGGCCTGTCCAAGGGTGACGAGATCGTCATCGGCGGTGGCATGATGGGGCGCATCACCAAGGTCAGCGAAGATAGCGAGTTCCTGTCCATGGAAATCGCCGAAGGCACCGAGGTCAGCGTCCAGAAGACCGCCGTGGCTTCCGTTCTGCCCAAGGGCACGCTCAAGTCCATCTGATCGGATGCCCTCGCGCCCGCACCGCCGCCCGGCCGTGCGGGCCGCCCTGCGACCACCGAGGCGGGGCCCGGCCGACCGGCTCCGCCCGGTGCTCGTGATGGCATAGTGTCCGAACCATCATCAGCAACCTGAGGGCAGGGCCCCCATGCTCAACCGTTACCCCCTGTGGAAGTATCTGCTGATACTTCTCGTGCTTCTCGTCGGCCTGATCTACTCCCTCCCCAACCTCTTCCCCGAGGATCCGGCGGTACAGATCAGCAGTGACGGGGGCGACTTCAGCCTCGACGAACGCCGCCTGAATAGCCTCGAGAGCTCCCTGACCGATGCCGATATCGACATCCAGTCCATCGAGCGCGACGCCAAGAGCGTACTCATCCGCCTGCACAATGCCGACGATCAGATCCTGGCTCGCGACATGCTCAGCGAGACCCTCGGAGACGACTATGTCGTGGCACTGAACCTGGCCGAGTCCACGCCGGGCTGGCTGAAATCGCTGTCTGCTTCCCCCATGACCCTCGGCCTGGACCTGCGCGGTGGCGTGCACTTCCTGCTCGAGGTCGACATGAAGGCCGCCCTGACCCAGCGTCTCGAGGTCAACGCCAGCGCCATGCGCGAGACCCTGCGCGACGAGCGGATCCGCTACCGCAACACCGAGGTCCAGGAACGCTCGATCCACATGGACTTCATGAACGCCGAGGACCGCGACGAGGCCCGCAGCCTGATCCGCCGCGACTTCCCCGATCTGGATTACCGCGACCTCGAGCGTGAGCGTGGTGCCGGCCTGGCCATGACGCTGACCGATACCGCCGTGCAGGAGATCCAGGACTACGCGGTCAACCAGAACCTGACCACGCTGCGCAACCGCGTCAACGAGTTGGGCGTGGCCGAGCCACTGGTCCAGCGTCAGGGCCCGGCACGCATCGTCGTCGAGCTGCCCGGCGTGCAGGACACCGCCGCCGCCAAGCGCATCGTCGGTGCCACCGCCAACCTGGAGTTCCGTCTCGAGGCCCGCCCGGATACCCCGCAGGCCGAGACCGAGAGCTACGACTTCCGCAATACCGAACGCACCGCCACCCTGATGCGCGACGTCATCATCACCGGCGACAGCGTGTCCAACGCCAACCGTAGCTTCGACGAGAACGGCCGTCCCCAGGTCAACATCAATCTCGATGGTACCGGCGGCACGCTGATGAACCGCTCGACGCGCACCAACATCGGCCGCAACATGGCGGTGTTGTTCATCGAGCACAAGACCCGCGATCGCACGGTGATGGAGGACGGCAAGGAGACCACCGTCCGCACGCCCTATACCGAGCGCAGCATCATCAGCCTGGCCACCATCCAGAGTGCGCTGGGCAACAGCTTCCGCATCACCGGGCTCGAATCGCCCACCGAGGCGGCCGACCTGGCACTGCTGCTGCGCTCCGGTTCGCTGGCCGCGCCGATCTACTTCGCCCAGGAACGCACCATCGGGCCGAGCCTCGGCGAGAAGAACATCGAGCGCGGCATCCTCTCGGTGCAGATCGGCCTGCTGCTGGTGGTGGCCTTCATGCTGATCCGCTACAAGGTATTCGGCGTGATCGCCAACCTGGCCCTGGGCTTCAACCTGGTGTTGCTGGTGGCCGCCATGTCACTGCTCGGCGCCACGCTCACGCTGCCCGGCATCGCCGGCATCGTGCTGACGCTGGGCATGGCGGTGGACGCCAACGTGCTGATCTTCGAGCGAATACGCGAGGAGATGCGCACCGGGCTCTCCGCCCAGCAGGCGATCCACGCCGGCTATGAGCGAGCCTTCACCTCGATCGTCGACGCCAACATCACGACCCTGCTGGTGGCGCTGATCCTGTTCTCGATCGGCACCGGCCCGGTCAAGGGCTTCGCCGTGACGCTGTCGCTGGGCATCCTGACCTCGCTGTTCACCTCGCTGATGGTGACGCGGTCCATGGTCAACCTGTGCTATGGCAGAAAGCCCGTGAAGAAGCTCTGGATCTAGGAGAAGGTCATGCAAGCGTTTATCAATCGACAGCTCGACTTCATGGGCAAGCGCCGGCTGGCCTTCATCGCCTCCGGGGCAATGCTGCTGGTGTCGGTCGTCGCCCTGCTGGTCAACGGGCTGAGCCTCGGCCTCGACTTCACCGGCGGCACCCTGGTCGAGGTGCGCTATCCATCGGCACCGGCACTGGCCAGCGTGCGTGACGCCCTGGAGGCCGCCGGCTTCCAGGACGTGGCCGTGCAGACCTTCGGCGCCTCCACCGAGGTGCTGATCCGCCTGCAACAGGTCTTCGAGGCCGGCGTCGGCGACCGCGTCGTCGATGTGCTGAACCAGGGCGGCGCCAGCGTCGACCTGGTCCGCGCCGAGTTCGTCGGCGCCCAGGTCGGCGACCAGCTGCGCGACCAGAGCGGCATGGGCATGCTGGTGGCACTGGGCATCGTGATGCTCTACGTGGCGGCCCGCTTCCAGTACAAGTTCGCCCTCGGCGCCCTGATGGCCCTGGTCCACGACGTGATCATCGTGGTCGGCGCCTTCGCGCTGTTCGGCCTGGAGTTCGACCTGACGGTGCTGGCCGCGGTACTCGCGGTGATCGGCTACTCGCTCAACGACACCATCGTGGTCTATGACCGCATCCGCGAGAACATTCGCAAGTCGCGTATCGACGACATGCCGACGATCTTCAACGAGGCGATCAACCAGACCCTGTCACGCACCCTGGCCACCTCCGGCACCACCCTGCTGGTGCTGCTCGCCCTGTTGATCCTGGGCGGCGACATGATCCATCACTTCGCCGTGGCGTTGCTCATCGGCATCGTGGTCGGCACCTTCTCGTCCATCTACGTGGCCGCGGCGCTGTTGCTGCCGCTCAAGCTCAGCCGCGAAGACCTGATCCCGGCCAAGAAGGAAGACACGGACGACGAGGAGCTGCCCTGACGGAAAGCCTCCTCCCGCCCACTAAAAAGCCACCCCACGGGGTGGCTTTTTACGTCGCATCACCGTGCCTCAGCGTCGGATCAAGTCGCCACGGTGCGCGCCTTCCGGGCGCCGCGCACCGCCTCGGCCAGGCCCCGCGTCAGCTCGACGACCCGGCGCACCCCCGCCTGCGGCCGGTCCGCCTCGCCGACGGCATCGGTCAGCACGGAGCCGACCACCACCGCATCGGCGAAGCGGGCGATGCGCTCGGCCTGCTCGGGAGTGCGAATACCGAAGCCGACGCCGATCGGCAACGCCGTATGGCGACGGATCGCCGCCAGCTCGGCTTCCACCCCGGCGACGCTCGGCGCCGCGCCACCGGTGACGCCATTGCTCGACACGTAATACAGGAACCCCGAGGCATTATGCAGTACCCGCGGCAGGCGTCGCGCATCGGTGGTCGGCGTCGCCAGGCGGATGACATCGATGCCGTGCGTGCGGGCCGGCACGGCGAACTCCTCGTCGTGCTCCGGCGGCAGGTCGACCACGATCAACCCATCCACCCCGGCCTCGACCGCCTCTTCCAGGAAACGCTCGCTCCCCATGCGGTGGATCGGGTTGTAGTAGCCCATCAGGATCAGCGGCGTCGTGGCGTCGTGCTGGCGCAGCGCACGCACCATATCGAGTGTCCTGGCCAGGGTCTGGCCGGCCTTCAGGGCACGCAGCGAGGCGGCCTGCACCGAGGGGCCATCGGCCACCGGATCGGTGAACGGCATGCCCAGCTCGATCAGGTCTGCGCCCGCCTCGGGCAGGGCCAGCAGGGTCTCTAGGCTGGCCTCGTAGCCGGGGTCACCGGCACTGATGAAGGGGATGAGGCCGGCGCGGCCGGCGGCCTTGAGCTCGGCGAAGCGGCGCGCGATGCGGTGGTGGGGCTGGGTCATCGTCTCGTCTCCCTCAGTCTGCGAGTTCATCGGCCAGGTGCCGGGTCACGGTATCCATGTCCTTGTCGCCCCGCCCGCTCAGGTTGATCACCATCAGATGGTCATCCGGCAGGCTCGGCGCCCACCGGATGGCATGGGCGATGGCGTGGGAGGACTCCAGCGCCGGGATGATGCCTTCCAGGCGACACAGGGCCTGGAACGCCGCCAGCGCCTCAGCGTCATCGATGGCCACATACTCGCCGCGCCCGGACTCGTGCAGCCAGGCATGCTCGGGGCCGATGCCCGGGTAGTCGAGGCCGGCCGAGATGGAGTGGGCGTCCTGGATCTGGCCGTCGCTCGACTGCAGCAGGAAGGTCCGGTTGCCGTGCAGGACCCCGGGACTGCCGCCCTGGAGACTGGCGGCATGCTTGCCGGTATTAAGCCCCTCGCCGGCGGCCTCCACGCCGATCAACCGCACGCTCTGATCCTCGAGGAAGGGATGGAACAGGCCCATGGCGTTGGAGCCGCCACCGATGCAGGCCACCAAAGAATCGGGCAGCCGCCCCTCCTTGGCCTGCAGCTGCTCGCGCGCCTCGCGGCCGATCACCGACTGGAAGTCACGCACCATCGCCGGGTATGGGTGGGGGCCGGCGACGGTGCCGATGATGTAGAAGGTGTTATCCACATGGGTGACCCAGTCGCGCATGGCATCGTTCATCGCGTCCTTCAGCGTGCCGGCGCCGCTGGTAACCGGGATGACCCTGGCCCCCAGCAGCCGCATGCGATGCACATTGGCCTGCTGGCGGTCGATGTCCACCGAGCCCATGTAGATGATGCACTCCATGCCGAAGCGGGCGGCCACGGTGGCGGTGGCCACGCCGTGCATGCCGGCGCCGGTCTCGGCGATGATGCGCCGCTTGCCCATGCGCCGGGCCAGCAACACCTGGCCGATGCAGTTATTGATCTTGTGCGCGCCGGTATGCATCAGGTCTTCGCGCTTGAGATAGATCCGCGCGCCGCCCAGGTGGTCGCTCAGGCGTTCGGCATGATAGAGCGGACTCTCGCGTCCGATGTAGTCGCGGCGCAGCGTGTCCAGCTCGGCGTGAAAGGCGGGGTCCCGCTTCGCCGCCTCATAGGCCTCCTGGAGATCGAGGATCAACGGCATCAAGGTTTCGGCAACGAAGCGGCCACCGAAGCGGCCGAAGAAGCCATCGGCATCGGGGGCGGTATCGGCGAGCGGGTGCGACAGACCCATGGCAACGACTCCATGACGGGGGGAATGACGCTCAGGATAAAGCGCGCCAGCGGCCTGTGATAATCGATCATTACTCGCTAATCTGTGAGAAAAGCTGACGTATCAGGAGCCCGCCGTGAGCGACCGCCTACCCTCGCTGAATGCCCTGCGCGCCTTCGATGAAACGGCCCGCACGCTGAGTGTCACCCGCGCGGCACACGCCCTTCATGTCACCCATGGCGCGGTCAGCCGGCAGCTCAAGCAGCTCGAACAGCAACTCGGGGTGGCCCTATTCCGCCGCCAGGGCCGCGGCCTCACGCTGACCCGGGAGGGCGAGCAGCTGAGGGCCTCGACCTCACCGTCCTTCGACCGGCTCACCCAGGCCTGCACCCAGCTGCGCCGGCGCGCCTCGGACGCACCGCTGGTGCTCGGCTGCCCCGGCAGTTTCCTCGCCCGCTGGTTCATCCCCCGCCTGGATCGGCTGAAGGCTCAATGCCCGGAGCTGAACCTGCACCTGACCGCCGATGAGTCGATGGCCGACCGGCTCGGTGGCGACGTCGACGCCGTGCTGCGCTTCGCCGAGCCGCCCTGGCCCGACGACGTTCGCGTCGTGGAGCTGGCGCCGGAACGCATGGGCCCGGTGCTGGCGCCGGAGTGGCTCGCCACGCCTCACCCCGAGGCCTGCGACCTGACCGCGCTACCGATGCTGCATACCCAATCGCGCCCCCAGGCCTGGTCGCAGTGGTTCGACGCCCGGGGGCTCGCCCCCACCACGATGCGTCATGATCAGTCGTTCGAGCACCTGCATTACATGCTCGAAGCGGCGTTGGTCGGCCTGGGCGTCGCCATCGCGCCGTCCTACCTGGTCGAGGAGGACCTGCGCACAGGGCGGTTGATCGCGCCCTGGGGCTTCATCGAGACGCCGGCCCGGCTCGGGCTGTGGTTGCCGGCGGGGCCGCCGCGACGCGATATCGAACGGCTGGCCGACTGGCTACGACACGAACTGGATCACCCTGCCTGAGCGACGCGCAGCAAAAAGCCCCCGGGATCGCCGGAGGCTTCTCGTGGCCGCGTATCGCCGGATCAGGCGACGGCGGGCCCGCGTCGGGACGGGGTGCGCCTAGGCGACGCCCTGGGCCTCGCCATCCGCAGCGGGGGAATAGTCCTCGCGGGCATGGTGATAGAGGACCCCGGCGTAGCCGTTGCGCTGCATCACCTTGAGGATCTTGGCCGGATTCTCGTCGTCCAGGGCACGGCGCAGCTTGTCGCGCTGCTCATCGTCCAGGGACTCGTGCCAGTGGTAGGGCTCGCCATTCGCGCTGGCCGCCTCGGCTCGGCGGATCAGGTCCATCTCGACCCGGCCGCCATAGCGATACAGCAGGTCGTAGCCTTCCTGAAGGTGCAGGGCCGGCACATCGCACGGCTTCTCCAGGCTTTCCAGCACGTTATAGTAGTAATAGCTGAGCGGTTCCATCATCACTCCTCTCGCGAATGAGGGGCATGGCCCGGCGTCGAGCGCCTGCGGGCCGGGGTGCATGGAGCCGGGGCAACAACGCCGCCGACCTCCCCAAAGCTACACCCAGTGACGCGCCTAGAACAGCCCTGAAAACATCCACCATCCGACGCCCTCGACCCATCACGCGAGACGCCCCCACGGCGGGGCCGTGGGGGCGTCTCGAGCGTCGCTGGAACGCGGCGTCGGGTCAGAAATGCGGCTTGAGCTGCTTCAGCAACGCCTTGAACATCCGCGGACCGGCGGCCATCAGCTGGCCTTCGGTGGTGACCGAGGGTTGGCCGTCCGGAACCCCCTGCAGGGCGCCGGATTCCTTGAGCAGCAACGAGCCAACCAGCAGGTCCTGCTCCTCGATGCCCATCACGAAGGCGGCATCGACGCGGCCGGCAGCCAGATCGGCGATATCCAGCAGCCCACAACCGGAGGCCCGCATCAGCTCAATCTGGGGCGCCAGCTGCTGGGTGACCGTCAGGTAGGACGGCAGCTGGCGCTCGCGCAGCCAGCTGTCCGGCAGGCTCATGGCGATGCGCGAGCCCGGAATCGCGGTGGCCCGGGAAACCCGCAGACGCTTGCCGTTGAGCTGGGCACCGCGGCCACGGCTGGCCAGGTATTCGTCATCGCTGAAGGGGCAGATCACCACCGCATGCTCCGGACGGCCCTTGACCAGGCATACCAACGACAGCGCGAAGCTCGGCGCGGCGACGGACAGGTTGGAATAGCCGTGGAAGGGTTCGATGCGCCACAGCACGTCGGCCCCTTCGTCTTCGCCGGCGCGGTGCGGCGTGTAGCGACCCACGACGCCGTGCTGGGGGTAACCGCGGGACAGCTGGCGCGTGATCAGCGCCTCGGCGTTGCGCGCGGTGTCCTCGAGCAGCTTGTCGAGATTGTGTTCCTCGTGAGAGTTTTCGATACGCTCACGGATACGCAGGAACTGTTCGCCGGCACTGCGCGCGGCACGCAGGGCGTATTGGACCATCGGATGCATGATCAGGCCTTGGGGAGTCGGTGGTGTTAAAGAACGGGTCGGCGCGAATCCTAGCAGAAGCACGGCTACCGCGCCATGCGCCCGCAGCCCGCAGCCCGCAGCCCGCAGCCCGCAGCCCGCATGCTAGACTACGCCCCTGCATTCTTCGTCAGCCCCAACCGGACCCCCTCTATGCTCGAGCGCATCCGTATCGTCTTGATCGGCACCAGTCATCCCGGCAACATCGGCGGCGCCGCCCGTGCCATGCACAACATGGGCCTGGCCGACCTGGCCCTGGTGGCACCCCGCTGCGAAGCGCTCACCGCGGACACCGTGTCACGCGCCTCCGGCGCCGATGCCCTGGTGCATGATGCCCGCAGCGTGGAGACGCTGGAGGAGGCCGTCGCCGACTGCACCCTGGTAGTCGGCGCCAGCGCCCGCTCACGCACCCTGCCCTGGCCGATGGTCACCCCACGGGCGCTCGGCGAGCGGCTGCCCGAAGAGCTATCCTCATCGGAGAACCGCGTGGCGCTGGTCTTCGGCCGCGAGGACAGCGGCCTCACCAACGCCGAGCTGCAACGCTGCCACGCCCATGTGCACATCCCCACCAACCCCGACTTCAGCTCGCTGAACCTCGCCGCCGCGGTGCAGGTACTGGCCTACGAATGCCGGCTGGCCTGGCTCGAGCATGGCGAGCCCCCGCAGGAAGCGTCCGACGCCCCGACACTGGCCAGCCACGAGGAACTGGAGCACTACTTCACGCACCTCGAGCGCGCCCTGATCGCCATCGGCTTCCATGATCCGGCACAGCCGCGCCAGCTGATGGCACGGCTGCGCCGCTTCACCCTGCGCGCCCGGCCGGAGCGCATGGAGCTCAACATCCTGCGCGGCATCCTCTCGAGCACCGAGAAACTGGCCCACCCCGAGCGACCGGCCACCGGCGAGCGCGCGGCGCACGACTGAGCCGCCAGCGCTTGAAGCCGGCTCGCCACACCCTCACTATGAAGGCAGCGTCGCGACCTCTGACACCGTCGGCGCCTCGTCCTCAGGCTCTTCAACCAAGGATCCGCCGCATGTTTCAACGTCTGCGCGAAGACATCAACAGCGTATTCGACCGTGACCCGGCGGCGCGCAACTTCCTGGAAGTGCTCACCAACTATCCCGGACTCCACGCCCTGCTCGCCCACCGCCTGAGCCACCGGCTGTGGCGCAGGAACTTCAAGTGGCTGGCGCGCACCCTGTCGAGCCTGGCGCGCTGGTTCACCGGCATCGAGATTCACCCCGGGGCGAGTATCGGACGACGCTTCTTCATCGACCACGGCATGGGCGTGGTGATCGGCGAGACCGCCGAGGTCGGCGACGACGTCACCCTCTATCAGGGCGTGACCCTGGGCGGCACCAGCTGGAACAAGGGCAAGCGTCACCCCACCCTGGAAGACGGCGTGATCGTCGGCGCCGGGGCCAAGATCCTCGGCCCGTTCAGCGTCGGCGCCGGGGCCAAGGTCGGCTCCAATGCGGTGATCACCAAGGAGGTGCCGGCCGGCGCCACCGTGGTAGGCATCCCCGGCAAGGTGGTCAAGCGCGACGAGCCCGACACCGTCACCCCGCTCTCGGTCGACCCCGAACGCCGCGAGGCCATGCGCCGCAAGTTCGGCTTCGATGCCTACGGCGTCAGCCAGGACATGCCCGACCCGGTGGCGCGCTCGATGCAGGCCATGCTCGACCACATGCACGCGGTGGACGAGCGCGTCGAGCACATGTGCTCGGCGCTGCGCCAGATCGACGCCGGCTTCCGCGACAGCCATCTGCCCGAGCTGCGCGACGAAGACTTCGCCAACGTGCTCGCCGACGTGGACAGCTGCTGCGGCCCCCAGGGTGAGCCGCCGGCCGACGCCGACCGACCCGATGCCGAACGACAGGACACGGCGGCGAAGCAGCGCCATAATGGTTGACCCTCATACTCGGGTTTCCTCATAATACTCCCCCGATCCGACGCCGCCGGAATCGGCCCGCCTCGCCGTGGGCCGAGGCCCGTACCGGCACCGAGGTAATACCCCCATGCGCCTGACCACCAAGGGACGCTACGCCGTCACCGCCATGCTCGACCTGGCCATGCATGCCGACGCAGGCCCAACCAGCCTCGCCGACATCTCGCGGCGCCAGGAGATCTCGCTGTCCTATCTCGAGCAGCTGTTCGCCCGCCTGCGGCGCGGTGGGCTGGTCGACAGCGTGCGCGGCCCCGGCGGCGGCTACCTGCTGGCGCTGGCGCCGGCCGACATCTCGGTGGCCCGGGTGATCGACGCGGTCAACGAATCGGTCGACGCCACCCGCTGTGGTGGCCTGTCGGACTGCCAGCAGGGGGATACCTGCCTGACCCACCATCTGTGGAACGAGCTGTCCGACCAGATCCACGGCTATCTCGAGAGCGTGACCCTGGGCCAGCTGGCCGGTCGCGAGGAATTCCGCCGCATCGCCACGCGCCAGCGGCAACGCCTCGACGACAACCAGATCCCCACCGTCTCGTCCTGATCCTCTTACCGGTTTGAACCATGAGCGCATCCGTCTACCTCGATTACGCCGCCACCACCCCCGTCGACCCGCGGGTCGCCGAGGTCATGAGCCGCTACCTGACCCTGGAAGGCACCTTCGCCAACCCGGCCTCGCGTAGCCACATGCCCGGCTGGCAGGCCGAACAGGCCGTGGAGAGCGCCCGCCGCCAGGTCGCCGACCTGATCGGCGCCGACCCGCGCGAGATCGTCTGGACCAGCGGTGCCACCGAGGCCAACAACCTCGCGCTGACCGGCTACATGCGCGCCAACCGCGCGCGCGGCCGGCACATGGTGACCTCGAGCATCGAGCACAAGGCGGTGATCGACACGGCGAAGGCGCTGGAGACCGAAGGCTTCGAGGTCAGCTGGCTGGCCCCGGACGCCGACGGCCGGATCTCCCCCGAGGCGCTGCGCTCCGTCATGCGCGACGACACCGTGCTGGTCTCGCTGATGGCGGTGAACAACGAGCTTGGCAGCGTGCATGACCTGGCCACCCTGGCCGAGGTGGCTCACGCAGGCGGCGCGGTCTTCCATACCGATGCCGCCCAGGCGACCGGGAGAATCCCGCTCGACGTCGCCGCCCAGGGCATCGACCTGATGTCGCTCTCCGGCCACAAGGCCTACGGCCCCAAGGGGGTGGGCGCGCTCTACGTGAAACGCGACCCGGACCTACGCCTCGCCGCGCTGATCCACGGCGGCGGCCACGAGCGCGGCATGCGTTCCGGCACTCTGCCGACCCATCAGATCGCCGGCATGGGCGAGGCCTTCGCCCTGGCGACCGCCGAAGGCGAGCAGGACCAGGCACGCATCCAGGCCCTGCGCGACCGCTTCCTCGCCGGGCTCGATGACCTCGAAGGCGTTCATCACAACACCACGATCGACCAGGCGGTGCCCAACATCCTCAACCTGGCCTTCGAGGGCGTCGACGGCGAATCACTGCTGATGGCGCTGCGCAACATCGCGCTATCCACCGGCTCGGCCTGCAACTCGGCCAGCGTCGAGCCATCCTATGTACTGAAGGGCATCGGCGTGCCGCGCCGTCTGGCGCTGGCCTCGCTACGCTTCAGCTTCGGACGCTTCACCACCGACGCCGACATCGACCGCACCCTAGAGGCCCTGCGACACGCCTTGCTCGGCCTGCGCCGCTGACCCACAGCGCGTGACGGCCAGCGTTTCGTACACGACCTCTGACTCCGCAGGAGAAACATCATGGCGACACTCTCGATCACCACCGCCGCCGCCGACCAGATCCGTCAGGTGCTCGGCGAGCGCGGCCACGGCCTGGGCCTGCGGGTCTCGGTCAAGCCCAGCGGCTGCTCCGGCTACAGCTACGTGCTCGACTTCGCCGACGAGGCGGCCAACGACGACATCATCGTCGAGGAACACGGCGTGAAGGTCTACGTGGCCCCGGAAGCCCTGGAAGTCCTCGACGGCAGCGAAGTGGACTACGTCTCGGAAGGCCTCAACCGCTACTTCCGCTTCAACAACCCCAACGTCAAGGACGAATGTGGTTGCGGCGAGAGCTTCAGCGTCTGAGCCCGTGCCACTGATTGTCCATCGTCGCCCGGGGACGGTATACTCTGCGACCAATTCGGCGCCCGGCGCCGAACTGCCTCTTTCTCCGGCCTCGTGCCGCCCCGGCCCTCCCGGGGCGGCACGAGGCCGTCAACGCTCGTGACTTCCCCAACTGGAGACACACCATGGCTACCGAACGCACCCTGTCCATCATCAAGCCCGACGCCGTCGCCAAGAACGCCATCGGCGAGATCGAGAGCCGCTTCGAGAAGGCCGGCCTGAAGATCGTCGCCGCCAAGATGATCAACCTCTCCCAGGAGAAGGCCGAAGGCTTCTACGCCGAGCACAAGGAGCGTCCCTTCTTCGGCGCGCTGGTCGGCTTCATGACCTCCGGCCCGGTCGTCGTGCAGGTGCTGGAAGGCGAGAACGCCATCGCCACCAACCGCGACCTGATGGGCGCGACCAACCCGAAGGAAGCCGAGGCCGGCACCATCCGCGCCGACTTCGCCGAGTCCATCGACGCCAACGCCGTCCACGGCTCCGACGCGCCGGAATCCGCGGCACGTGAAATCGCCTACTTCTTCGAAGACAGCGAGATCTGCCCCCGCTGAGGGAGACGCCGATCGATGGCCGCACCGGCGGCCCGATCGGCCGTTTCCTTCCGCCATGGCAGCCTCACTGCCGAGCGGGGGCGATCGTGCCCCCGCATCTTGCCCCACCGACTCCGCTGACCGCCCATGACCGCCACCAATGCTTCCCAACGCTCCAATCTGCTCGGCATGACGCGCGAGGAGATGGAAGCCTTCTTCCTTTCCATCGGCGAGAAGAAATTCCGTGCCGCTCAGGTGATGAAATGGATCCATCACGAGGGCTGTGACGATTTCGCGGCCATGACCAACCTCTCCAAGGCGCTGCGCACGCGTCTCGAGGAGGTCGCCGAGATCCGCGGACCCAGCGTGGTCTACGAGGGCTCCTCCAGCGACGGCACTCGCAAGTGGGTGCTGGAAGTGGAGGACGGCAGCTACGTGGAGACGGTGTTGATCCCCGCCGAGAACGGCAAGCGCCGTACCCTCTGCGTCTCCTCCCAGGTCGGCTGCTCGCTGGAGTGCAGCTTCTGCTCCACCGGCAAGCAGGGCTTCCAGCGCAACCTCACCGCCGCCGAGGTCATCGGCCAGGTGTGGGTCGCCAGCAACAGCTTCGGCCCGCGCAAGGACACCGCCAACCGCCCGGTCACCAACGTGGTGATGATGGGCATGGGCGAACCGCTACTGAATTACGATAACGTCGTGCCGGCGATGAAGCTGATGCTCGACGACAACGGCTACAGCCTTTCCAAGCGCCGCGTCACGCTCTCCACCTCCGGCGTGGTGCCGATGCTCGATCGCCTCGGCGACGAGCTCGACGTGAGCCTGGCCATCTCGCTGCATGCGGCCAACGACGAGCTGCGCAACGAGCTGGTACCGCTCAACCGCAAGTACAACATCCGTACTCTGCTCGACGCCTGCCAACGCTATCTGGCCAAGTGCGACGACGCCCGCGTGGTCACCATCGAGTACACCATGATGAAGGACGTCAACGATCAGCAGCAGCACGCGCGCGAGCTCGCCGAGGTGCTCAAGGATCTGCCCTGCAAGATCAACCTGATCCCGTTCAACCCCTTCCCGCACTCGGGCTACGAGACGCCGTCGCGCAACCAGACCATGCGCTTCCAGCAGTGGCTGGCCGACCTGGGCTACACCGCGCCGGTGCGCTCCACCCGCGGCGACGACATCGATGCCGCCTGTGGCCAGCTGGTGGGCCGCGTCAAGGACCGCACCAAGCGCCATGCCCGTTACATCCAGTCGATCCAGATCGACGCCGACTGAGCTCGGGGAGCGCCTTGACTTCCACCGGGCACGACGCTTTGATGGTCGGGCCTTTTTCACCCACGGTCGAAGGCCCCATGCCACCGCCCAGCGAGGATGCCATGACACGCCGCCCGCACGGCTCCCGACAGCTATCCGTCACCGTCGTCCTGGCGAGCGTCCTCTGGCTGACCGGCTGCGCCACACGGCCCGGCGTGACGGCACCCCAGACGGACACCGGCGAACCGGTCGCCGCCTACACCCGGCTCGGCACCGCCTACCTCGAGCGCAACAACCTGCCGCGCGCGCTCTCGGCCCTGGACCGCGCCCTGGAACTCGACGCCGACGCCCCCGAGGCGCTGCAGGCCATGGCCATCGTCTACCAGCGTCAGGGCGAGACGTCGCTCGCCGGCGAGACCTTTCGTCGCGCGCTCGAGGCCGCCCCCGAACTGACCCAGGCACGCAACAACTATGCTGCCTTCCTGTATGATCAGGGGCGTATCCGCGAGGCCTGCCAGCAGCTCGAACGGGCTACTGCCGACACTCAGTACGCCAACCGAGCCCAGCTGTTCACCAACCTGGGCCAGTGCCAGCGCCGTCGCGGCGATACCCAGGCCGCCCGCGAGAGCCTGCGGCGCGCCCAGCGCATCGATCCGCGGCGCGCAAACAGCTACCTGCGCCTCGCCCAGCTCGAGTACGACCAGGGCCGCTACGCGCTTGCCGAGCAGCAGCTCCAGGGCTACCGGCGCCGAGCCGGTGCCACGCCGGCGGCACAACGGCTGTCCGAGGACCTCGCGAGCGAATCGTCGACGGCCCCCGCTGACGCGCCCTGACGCCGTTTTTCCATGAAGGATGCATGCATGAGCGACACCCCTTATTCGGAGCCCGACGCAGCCGCCTCCCAGGCCTCTCCCGGCGAACTGCTGCGCCGCCAGCGCGATGCCCTGGCGCTGTCTCGTGGCGAGGTCGCCGAGGCCCTGAACCTGCGCCTGGCCGTGATCGACGGCCTGGAGCATGACCACTATGAAGAGGTCCCGATCGCCACCTATCGGCGTGGCTACCTGCGCAGTTACGCCAGCCTGCTGGGGCTCGACCCCGAGCAGGTACTGGCCGCCTACCAGGCACGCCACGGCGGCAACGATGCGGAGACCCGGGTCACCCCGGTGCACGTGGTCAACAAGCCGCCCTCGCGGCTCGGCGCCTGGCTGTTCCGCCTGGCGACCGTGCTGGTGATCGCCGGCCTGATCGGCCTGACCCTGATGTGGTGGCAAAGCCGCGGCGGCAGCCAACCGCCCACCCCGGGCGACAATGCCCCGGTCGCGGTGGACAGCCTCGACGGCACCACCATCACCGAGGGCGGCGACGCGACGAGCGACGAGCTCGACGACAGCACCGGCGACTGGACCCGCGAGGTCGCCACCACCAGCGCCGACGAGGCCGCCCCGGCCGAGACCGAGGCGGGCTCCGTCGAGGACGACGCCGAAGGTGACACCCCCGCCGCGCCGAGCGAGCCCGCCGACGAGGCGACGCCCGACACCGACAGCGACGCGTCCAGCGATGCCGAGAGCGTCGCCGTGGCCGAAGACGGCGACGATGCCGCCGCCGAGACGGCCGGCGATCCGCGGGTGCTGGAGCTGACCTTCGACGAATCGTCCTGGACCGAGATCTTCGACGCCAACGACCAACGCGTCTTCGTCGGCCTCCAGGAGGCCGACACCACGGCCCGCGTCGAGGGCGAGCCGCCCTTCCGCCTGACCGTGGGCAACGCCACCGGCGTCGCGCTGACCTGGCAAGGCGAGTCCGTGGATCTGGCCTCGCACACCGGCGCCAACAACGTCGCCCGTTTCACTCTGGGAGAATGAGTCCGACCATGCACGCTACATCGCCCATCACCCGTCGCCAGTCTCGCCGTATCCATATCGGCCAGGTGCCGGTCGGCGGCGGCGCCCCCATCTCCGTGCAGAGCATGACCAACACCGACACCCACGACGTGGCGGCTACCGTGGCGCAGATTCGCCAGCTGGAGACGGCCGGCGCCGACATCGTGCGCGTCTCGGTACCGACCATGGACGCCGCGGAGGCCTTCGGTCGCATCAAGCGCGAGGTGGACGTCCCGCTGGTCGCGGACATCCACTTCGACTATAAGATCGCCCTGCGCGTCGCCGAGCTCGGCGTCGACTGCCTGCGCATCAACCCCGGCAACATCGGCCGCGAAGACCGCGTCCAGGCCGTGGTCAGCGCCGCCCGTGACAACGGCATCCCGATCCGCATCGGCGTCAACGCAGGCTCCTTGGAGAAGGACCTGCAGAAGAAATACGGCGAGCCGACCCCCGAGGCGCTGGTCGAGTCGGCGATGCGTCACATCGACCATCTCGAACGCCTCGACTTCCCCGATTTCAAGGTCAGCGTCAAGGCCTCCGACGTGTTCATGGCGGTGGCCGCCTACCGCGACCTGGCGGCGCGCATCGAGCAGCCGCTGCACCTCGGCATCACCGAGGCCGGCGGCCTGCGCTCGGGCACCGTCAAGTCGTCCATCGGGCTCGGCATGCTGCTGATGGATGGCATCGGCGACACCCTCCGCGTATCGCTGGCCGCCGATCCGGTCGAGGAGGTCAAGGTCGGCTTCGACATGCTCAAGAGCCTGCGACTGCGGGCCAAGGGCATCAACTTCGTCGCCTGCCCGAGCTGTTCGCGCCAGAACTTCGACGTCATCGGCACCATGAACGAACTCGAGGAGCGCCTCGAAGATGTCATGACACCGCTCGACGTCTCGGTCATCGGCTGCGTCGTCAACGGCCCGGGCGAGGCCAAGGAAAGCGACATCGGCCTGACCGGCGGCAGCCCCGCCAACCTCGTCTACATCGACGGCAAGCCGGCCAGCAAGCTGCGCAACGACCACCTGGTCGACGACCTCGAACGGATGATCCGCGACAAGGTCCGCGAGAAAGAACAAGCCGAGCAGGATGTCATCGCCCGGGACGCCTGAGGCGTGCCGACAAGGAGCCAGCATTGAGCAAGCCCCAAGCAAATAGCAAAGAGCCGAGCGGCAAGAAGATCCAGGCCATTCGCGGCATGAACGACCTGCTACCGGACCAGTCCCCGCTGTGGCAGTACTTCGAGGGCCAGATGCGCGCGCTCATGGGCCGCTATGGCTATGACGAGATCCGCACGCCCATCGTCGAGCAGACCGCGCTGTTCAAGCGCTCCATCGGCGAGGTCACCGACATCGTCGAGAAGGAAATGTACACCTTCGAGGACCGCAACGGCGACAGCCTGACGCTGCGTCCCGAAGGCACGGCGAGCTGCGTGCGTGCCGCCATGGAACACGGCCTGTTGCACAACCAGACCCAGCGGCTGTGGTACCAGGGCCCGATGTTCCGTCACGAGCGCCCCCAGAAGGGGCGCTACCGGCAGTTCCATCAGGTCGGCGTGGAGACCTTCGGCCTCGAGGGGCCGGACATCGACGCCGAGCTGATCCTGCTCTCGGCGCGGCTGTGGAAGCAGCTCGGGCTGTTCGAACACGTCACCCTGGAGCTCAACTCCCTGGGCTCGCCGGAGGCGCGCGCCGCCTACCGCGACACCCTGGTGGCCTACTTCGAACAGCACATGGAGGTGCTCGACGAGGACTCGCGTCGCCGGCTCGCGACCAACCCGCTGCGCATCCTCGACGCCAAGAATCCGGACATGGCGCCGATGCTGGCCGATGCGCCGCGGCTGATGGATCACCTGGACGCCGAATCGAAGGAACACTTCGAGCGCCTGACCGCCATCCTCGACGAGGCCGGCATCGCCTATACGATCAACCCGCAGCTGGTGCGCGGCCTGGACTACTACTCGCGCACCGTCTTCGAGTGGACCACCACGGCACTGGGCAGCCAGGGCACGGTGTGTGCCGGCGGGCGCTACGACGGCCTGGTCGAGCAGCTCGGCGGCAAGCCGGTGCCGGCGGTCGGCTTCGCCATGGGCATCGAGCGCCTGATCCTGCTGCTCGACACCCTGGACCTAGTGCCCGACGAGGCCCGCGGCGACCTGGATGTCTACCTGCTGCCGATGAGCGAGGCCACCGAGTCGGCCGCCCTGCTGCTGGGTGAGCGCCTGCGCGAGGCGCACCCCGAGCTCCGCGTGCAGCTGCACTGCGGCGGCGGCAGCTTCAAGAGCCGCATCAAGAAGGCCGACAAGAGCGGTGCCCGCCTGGCCCTACTGCTCGGCGAGGACGAACTCGCCGAAAACACCGTGACGCTGAAGTTCCTGCGCGAGGAGCGCGAACAGCAGCGCCTCGACCAGGACGCGCTCGCCGACACCCTCGCCTCCCTGCTGGCAGGCCAAGCCTGACGCCCGAGGATAGACAAGGAGACCGCCCGTGGCGGAGATGAGAACGGAAGAAGAACAGCTCGAAGCCATCAAGCGCTGGTGGAAGGAAAACGGCACCTCGCTGATCGCCGGCGCGGCGATCGCCGCCGCCGGTGTCTTCGGCTGGCACACCTGGCAGGACTATCAGGCCGGCCAGGCCGAGGCGGCCTCGGCCTCCTATCAGCAACTGTTGACCCTGAGCAGCCAGGACGAGCTCGATGATGGCGCCCGCCAACAGGTCGAGAGCCTGACGAGCCGCATCGTCGAGGATCACGGCGATAGCCTCTACGCCGATCTGGCGCGCCTGATGGACGCCCGCGTGGCCGTGGGTGCCGGCGATATCGACGCCGCCGCCAGCACCCTGCAAGCGCTGGTCGCCGAGGGCGAGCGCCCCTACCTGCAAGGCGTGGCGCGGCTGCGCCTGGCGCGCCTGCAGCTGGCCGGCGAGGACGCCGAGGCGGCGCTCGCTACCCTCGACGGCGACATCCCCGAGCCGCTGAATGCTCAGCGCGCCGACGTCCGCGGCGATGCCCATCTGGCGCTCGGCGACCGTGAGGCCGCCCGCGAGGCCTGGCAGCAAGCCTTGAGCCTGTCCGAGGCCAGCGACCAATCGCTCTACGGCGTGCAACTCAAACTGGACGATCTGGGCGTCGAGGAGACCTCATGAGCAAGACCACACTCGCCATCGCCGCGACCGCCGCGCTCGGCCTGCTGACCGGCTGTGCCGGCCAGGTCGAGCCCGAGTATCCGCCCAAGGCGCTCGGCGATACCGCCGGCACCACCAGCGTCGACACCCTGTGGGACACCCAGGTCGGCGAGGGGCTGGGCCAGGGCGGCTATCCGCTGGAGCCGGCGCGGGACGGTGACACCCTGTTCGTCGCCGACCATGCCGGCCGCATCGAGGCCATCGACACCGACAGCGGCGAGTCTCGTTGGCACATCGAGCTCGACGCCGGCGTCTCCAGCGGCCTGACCGCGGTGGCCGAGCGCGTCTACCTCGGCACCCGCAACGGCGAGGTGCTGGCCATTGACCAGTCCGACGGCGAGGTGCTGTGGCGCACCCGCGTCAACAGCGAGGTGCTGGCCGCTCCCCAGGCCAACCGCCAGCTGGTCGTCGTGCAGGCGGTGGACGGCAGCGTGACCGCCCTGGATCGCGCCAGCGGCACCGAACGTTGGGTCTACAGCGGCAGCCGCCCGGCCCTGACCCTGCGCCACACCGGCACCCCGCGGATCATCGATCAGGTGACCTTCGCCGGCCAGGCCAACGGCCAGCTGGTCACCCTGGACAATCGCCGTGGCGAGCCGCTGTGGGAGCGCCGCATCGCCGTCCCCGAGGGCCGTAGCGAGATCGAACGCCTGGTCGACCTGGCCGGCCAGCCGCTGCTGACCCCCGACGGGCGCCTGTTCGTGACCAGCTATCACGGTCGCCTGGCGGCGCTCAAGGCCACCAGCGGCGAGATCCTGTGGGCGCGCGACATCTCCAGCTACCGCAGCCCGATCCTGGCCGGCGACTACCTGTTCGTGGTCGACGAGGCTAGCCATGTGATGGCCATCAATGCCGGCAACGGCGACACTATCTGGGAGCTCGACGACCTCGAAGGGCGCGAGCTCACCGACCCGGCCTTCGCGGACGGCCGACTGGTGGTCGGCGACTTCGAGGGCTACCTGCACCTGATCGATGCCCGCGAGGGCGGCCTGGTCGGCCGCACCGAGGTCGACGACACCGTCAGCGTGGCTCCGCTCACCGACGGCAAGCGCGTCTACGCCCTGGCCGACGACGGCAGCCTAGAGGCCCTGGAACTGCAACCATGAATCCCGTTATCGCACTGGTCGGCCGCCCCAATGTGGGCAAGTCGACCCTGTTCAACCGCCTGACGCGTACCCGTGACGCCCTGGTGGCCGACTTTCCCGGGCTGACCCGGGACCGCAAGTACGGCAATGGCATGCTCGGCGGCAAGGCCTACACGGTGATCGACACCGGCGGCATCAGCGGCGACGAGGCGGGCATCGATGCGGCCATGGCCGAGCAGTCGCTGCAGGCCATCGACGAAGCCGACATCGTGCTGTTCATGGTCGACGGCCGCAGCGGCCTGAACGTGGCCGATGAGGCCATCGCCAATCACCTGCGCATCAACCAGAAGAAGACCTGGCTGGTGGTCAACAAGACCGACGGCCTGGAAGAGCATTCCGCCATGGCCGATTTCTGGCAGATCGGCCTCGGCTCGCCCTACCCGATCGCCGCCGCCCACGGTCGCAATGTCACCACGCTGATCGACGAGGTGCTCACGCCCTTCCCCGAGCGCGATGCCGACATCCCCGCCGATACCGGCACCAAGGGCATCCGCATCGGCGTGATCGGCCGCCCCAACGTCGGCAAGTCGACGCTGGTCAACCGCCTGCTCGGCGAGGATCGGGTGGTGGTCTTCGACGAGGCCGGCACCACCCGCGATGCCATCGAGATCCCCTTCGAGCGGCGCGGCGAGCCCTACGTGCTGGTCGACACCGCCGGCGTGCGGCGACGCAAGAACGTCAGCGAGACCACCGAGAAGTTCTCGATCATCAAGGCCCTCGAGGCGATCAAGGAATGCCACGTCGCGGTCATGGTGCTCGACGCCAGGAGCGGCCTGGTGGAGCAGGACCTGCACCTGCTCGACTACGTGCTGACCAGCGGCCGCGCGCTGGTGCTGGCGGTCAACAAGTGGGACGGCCTGGAGAGCGAGGCCAAGGACAAGATGCGCACCGAGATCAAGCGCCGCCTGGGCTTCGCCGACTACGCCGACCTGCACTTCATCTCGGCGCTGCACGGCACCGCGGTGGGCGACCTCTACCCGTCCATCGAGCGCGCCTTCGCCTCGGCCAACAGCCACTGGTCGACCAACCGCCTGACCAACATCCTGCGCGACGCCGTGGAGCAGCACCCGGCGCCGATGATCAACGGCCGGCGTATCAAGCTGCGCATGGCCCACCAGGGCGGCAGCAACCCGCCGATCATCGTCGTCCACGGCAACCAGACCGAGTCGCTGCCCGAGGCCTACAAGCGCTACCTGACCAACATCTTCCGCAAGGTGCTCAAGGTCCGCGGCACGCCGATACGCTTCGAGTTCCGCTCGGGCAAGAACCCCTACGATCACATGAGCGGCGCCAGCGACCGCGAGAAGGCCAAGAAGCGCGAGCTCAACCGCACCAAGGAATCACGCCGCAGCCGGCGCTGAGTTCCTCGGCGGCCCCGTCGTCGACGCCTGTCGGCGCCGGGGTGAGCCTCGTCGATCGCACACCGCCGGCTCGCGAGCCGGCGGTGTGCGTCTGCCGCCCCGCGGCGAGCGTCCCCCACGCCCCTGCTTCCCCCATGAGCGAGAAACGACCATGCCCCTGAATGTTCCGCGCCGTGGCGCGCGCATGCTGATCCCCGGCTGCCTGGCGCTGCTGCTCGGCGGCTGCCAGGCCCTGTCCCAGGCCGGCCTGCCCACCTTCCAGCCGAAGGTGACCTCGCTGGATGTCGAGGATATCCGCCTCGACTCCCGGCCCCTCGATGCCGGCTCCGCCAGCGACCTCGGCTCGTTGATCGCCACAAGCCTCGGCAGCGGTAGCCTGCCGGTGCAGGCCACCATGGCGATGGGGCTGGAGCTGCCCGCCGGACTCCCCGCCATGCAGATGGACGGCTTCGACTGGCGGCTGGACATGCCCGGGCTCGACTCCGTCGGCGGCCGCTACGACCAGCGGGTAGCCCTGACGCCGGGCGATGACAGCGACCTGCGACTGCCGCTGGCCTTCGACCTGCTCCAGGGCGACCGCGACAAGCTGGCGCCGCTGCTCGACCTGGCCCGGCAGATGGTCCGCAGCGGCGAGCTGCCCACCGGCAGCGAGCTTTCGATCACCCCCGGCGGCCTCAGCGGCCTGGGGGTGAGCCTGCCGTCCGGACTGCTGGCGCCGACCCTGCGCCTCGTCGTCGGCGAAGACGGCACGCTGCGCTCGAGCGGCGCTCAGCCTTCGTCATAGAGCCGCTGGCGGCCGATCCACTGGCAGGCGAACTGCCAGGCCACCCGGCCGCTGCGACCGCCACGCAGGGTGGCGTAACGCAGCGCCTCGGCGCGCGCCTGCTCGTGCCAGTCGCTCGCGGTGCCGAGGCGCTGCGTCCAGTGCTGGCAGGCCTCGAGGTAGGCCTCCTGGGAGCTGGGATGGAAGGCCAGCCACAGCCCGAAGCGGTCGGACAGCGAGATCTTCTCCTCGACGGCGTCGCCGTGATGCAGCTCCTCGCCGACCAGCCGGGTGGCGTCGTTGTCGGCCGGCGATTCGGGCACCAGGTGGCGACGGTTGGAAGTAGCGTAGAGCAGCACGTTCTCGGGCGGCCCGGTCAGGGTGCCGTCGAGCACGCTCTTCAAGGCCTTGTAAGCATCGTCGTGGCCCTCGAAGGAGAGATCGTCGCAGTAGACCACGAAGCGCTGCGGCTGGTGGCGTAGCTGGTTGACCAGCGTCGGCAGGTCGGACAGGTCGTGGCGGTCGACCTGCACCAGGCGCAGGCCTTCGCCTCCCAGGCCGTTGAGCAGCGCGCGCACCAGCGACGACTTGCCGCTGCCCCGGGCGCCCCACAACAGGGCATGGTTGGCCGGGTAGCCGCGCAGGAAGGCGCGGGTATTGTCGACCAGCGCCCGCTTCTGGCGCTCGATGCCGAGCAGGTCGTCGAGCGCCAGGGCATCGCGGGGCGGCACCGGCACCAGGCGCCCACCCAGCGCGTGGCGCTCCCACAGGGCGGCCACGTCATGCGTCCAGTCGACGCCCTCGGCCGCCGGCGGCAGCCAGGGCTCCACCCGGGCCAGCAACGCCAGCAGGCGTTGCGACAGTTCATCGTCCATGCACTTCCTCCGTGATTGCAGGTTTGGCGGTTGACCTGACAAGCGTTCGGGGTATCTTGTGGCGAACGCTTATTCGCCGTCCAGTGGCACCGCCACGGCCGGCCCCCCAGGAGGTCTTTCATGCGCTGGATTCCGTGTCTCGCCGTGGGCGCGCTGAGCATCGCCCTGGCCGCCTGCAGCACCTCGCCCACCGGGCGCTCGCAGCTGACCCTGATGTCCGCCGATCAGCTCGACCAGATGGGTGCCAAGGCCTTCGACCAGTATCAGCAGGAGCGCCCCACCGTCGACGGCGCACCCTACCGACTCGCCCAATGCGTGACCCGCGAGATCGTCGCCAACCTGCCCGCCGAGCTACAGCAGGAGAACTGGCAGGTGCGAGTCTTCGAGGACGACTCGGCCAATGCCTTCGCCCTGCCCGGCGGCTATGTCGGCGTGAACACCGGACTGCTCGAGATCACCGACAACCAGGACCAGCTGGCCTCGGTCATCGGCCACGAGATCGGGCACGTACTGGCCCACCACGCCAACGAACGCGCCTCGACCCAGAACGCCACCCAGCTGGGGCTGTCGGTGCTTTCCTCGGCCGCTGGCCTGGAGGGCGCGGGCGGTCAGCAGGTGATGGCCGCGCTGGGCATGGGCGCCCAGTACGGCATCCTGCTGCCCTTCTCACGCAGCCACGAGAGCGAAGCCGATACCATCGGCCTGCGCCTGATGGCCAACGCCGGCTTCGACCCGCGGGCCAGCATCGCCCTGTGGCAGAACATGGCGAACGCCGGGGGCGGCCAGCCGCCGGAGTGGATGTCCACCCACCCCAGCCACGGCAGCCGCATCTCGGGCCTCGAGTCCGACATGCCCGAGGCGCTGCAGCGCTATCGCCAGGCCGGCGATGCGCCGAACTGCGGACAGCCCTGAGCCTGTAGAAAGCCCTGAGCGGATGGAAAGCCCTGAGCCTGAAGAGAGCTCTGAGCAGGCCTCATGAAAAACGCCCCGAGCCGGACAGCGACTCGGGGCGTTTTGCGAGATGCCACGCGGCGGCCAGGTTGTGTCGGGAAGTCGGCGAGCGAAGGCTAGGGCTAGACCCGCTCCAGGCGGACCAACGCACTTCCCACCTCCATGTGGGGCACAATCGACAAACCGACGAGGATTGCCGATTTGGGCGGCTCCGCTGCTCGAAGAGCGAGTGACAGGATGTCGCTCGTCAAAAGCCGACGTTTACGGGCGTCAGATGCTTAACGCCGTATAGCCGAGCGCAGTCACGTTTCAGGCATTGCCTGGAGACCCCGGCGCAGCGTCTCCAGCACCGGGGCGACGTCCGGGCGCACGCCGCGCCACAGCATGAAGGACTCGGCGGCCTGGCCCACCAGCATGCCCAGGCCGTCGATGGTGGCCGCGCCACGCTCGTCGGCCCAGCGCAGGAAGACCGTCGGCTCGGCGCCGTACATCATGTCGTAGGCGCTGGCCCCGGCGACGAACAGGCCCTCGGGCAACGGCGGCAGTTCGCCACCGAGACTGGCGCTGGTGCCGTTGATCACCAGGTCGTAGGGGCCTTCCAGCGCCTCGAAGCCGCCGCCCGTGACCTCACCCAGGTCCGCGAAGTCCGCCGCCAGCGCCTCGGCCTTCGCGGCGGTGCGGTTGGCGACATGCAGGCACGCCGGGGCTTCCGCGAGCAGCGGCTCCAGCACCCCGCGCACCGCACCACCGGCGCCGAGCACCAGGATGCGCGCGCCGGCAAGTCGCACGCCGCGGCGCCGCAGGTCTCCCACCAGGCCGGCGCCATCGGTGGTGTCGCCGCGGGTCAGCCCGTCGGCCTGCCGAATCAGGGTATTCACCGCCCCGGCACGCTTGGCCCTCGGGGTGAGCGCATCGCACAGCCGGTAGGCCTCCTCCTTGAAGGGGGCGGTGACGTTGGCGCCACGCCCTCCCGCGTCGACGAAGGCGCGCCAGGTGGCGCTGAAACCCTCCAACGGCGGCTCGATGGCGGTGTACTCGAGCGCCTCGTCGGTCTGCTCGGCGAAGGCCGAGTGGATGGCCGGCGACTTCGAGTGGCCTACCGGGTGGCCGAACACGCAGTAACGATCGGTCATGTGTCGCTCTCCTGGGCTGCCTCGCCGAGCCAGTCGTGGGGCTGAAGGTAAGCGTCGAGGGACGCCTCGGGGCTGTCGGGCTCCGGCGTCCAGGCATACTCCCAGCGCGCCAGCGGCGGCATCGACATCAGGATCGACTCGGTGCGCCCGCCGCTCTGCAGGCCGAACAGGGTGCCACGGTCCCAGACCAGGTTGAACTCCACGTAGCGGCCGCGACGATAGAGCTGAAAATCGCGCTCGCGCTCGCCGTAAGGCGTCTCGCGGCGGCGGCGTACGATCGGCAGGTAGGCCTCGAGGAAGCTGTCGCCGACCGCGCGCTGAAAGGCGAAGCAACGATCGAAGCCGCCCTCGTTGAGGTCGTCGAAGAACAGCCCGCCGACGCCACGGGTCTCGTCACGATGTTTGAGGAGGAAGTAGTCGTCGCACCAGGCCTTGTAGCGCGGGTAGACGTCGTCGCCGAAGGGCGCACAGGCGTCCCGCGCCACCCGGTGCCAGTGGCGCACGTCCTCGAGCACCGGGTAGAAGGGCGTCAGGTCATAGCCGCCGCCGAACCACCACACCGGCGCCTCGCCCTCTTTCTCGGCGATCAGGAAGCGCACGTTGCCGTGGCTGGTCGGCACGTGGGGGTTCTCGGGATGCAGCACCCAGGACACGCCCACCGCGTGGAAGCCGCGGCCGGCGAGTTCGGGGCGCGCGGCGGTGGCCGAGGGCGGCAGGGTCGTGCCGTGCACATGGGAGAAGTTGACGCCGCCCTTCTCGAACACGGCGCCGTTCTCGATCACCCGCGAACGGCCGCCGCCGCCCTCGGCGCGCTCCCAGCTGTCCTCGCGGAAGCTGGCCCGGCCGTCCTCGGCGGCCAGGGCCTCGCACAGTCGGTCCTGCAGGTCGAGCAGGTAGGTCTTCACGGGGTCGAGATGGGCGTAGGCCACGGGGCCTCCTTGATCGGCAGCGAAAGGGTCAGTCGCGCAGCACGCGGTCGGTGATCAGGTCGCGGATGGTGCTCGGGCGGTCGTGACCGCCCAGGGGGCCGTCGAGCACGGCGGCGAGCTCGCCCTCGGGCGCCTCGCCGAAGATCGCGCGGACCTCGGCGCCGCTCATCGCCGAGGGCTCACCGGCACGGTTGGCGGAGGTGGAGACGACGGGCCCGCCGAAGGCGTGGCACAGAGCGGCCACCCGCGGGTGGCCGCTGATCCTGAGTGCCACCCGCTCATGCTCACCGCGCACCAGCGCGAGCGAGCGCCCGTTGTCGGGCACCAGCCAGGTGGTGGGCGTCTCGCGGGGCGTCGCCAGGAGCGCGCGACACTCGGCGTCGAGGCCGTCCAGCCAGGGCTCGAACTGGGCGATGTCGGCGGCCACCAGGATCACCCCCTTGGCCGGGTCACGGCGCTTGAGGGCGAGCAGTCGGGTCAGCGCCGCGGCATCATCGGGGTCGCAGCCGAGGCCCCAGACGGCCTCGGTGGGATAACCGATCACGCCGCCGGCGCGCAGCGCGGCCACGGCGTTGGCGAGGGAAGGGTCCTGGATCATCGTGGGGTTCCGGCGGCCTCGGACATGAGCCCGGATTCTACCACGCTCCTGCGGGGCCCGGCAGACGCACCCAGCCGCCGGCCGTGGGACCGGCGCGCCCCTCCAGCTCTAGGGTCAGCAGCCGACGCTGGCAGTCGGCCACCGATAGCCCGGTCAGGCCGACCAGGGCATCGACCGGTGCCGGGGTATCGCTGAGCCAGGCCAGCAGCGGATCGTCTCCATCGTCGGCCTCGGCGGGTGGCGCGTCGGGACGCGCCGGCGGCGCTTCCCAGGCCGGCAACTCGGCGAGGATGTCGTCGACCTCGCGCACCAGCACGCCCCCCTCGCGAATCAACCCCAGGCAGCCGCGTGCCTGGGGGTTGTGGATCGACCCCGGCACGGCGAACACCTCGCGACCCTGCTCCCCGGCCAGTCGAGCGCTGACCAGCGATCCGCTGCGCTCGGCCGCCTCCACCACCAGCACGCCGCACGCCAACCCGGTGACGATGCGATTGCGGCGTGGGAAGAAGCCCGGATGCGGCCTGGTGCCCGGCGGATGCTCGGCGAGCAACAGGCCACCAGGCCCGCGCAGCCGCTCGTGCAGGGCGCGATGACGCGCCGGATAGACCACGTCGACCCCGCCACCCAGTACCGCCACGCTGCGCCCGCCGGCCTCCAGGGCCGCGTGCTGGGCGGCACCGTCGATGCCCAGCGCCATGCCGCTGACCACACTCCAGCCACGCTCGACCAGCGCCCGGGCGAAGCCGGCGGCATTGGCGAGCCCTTCGCGGGTCGGTTTGCGCGTGCCGACCATCGCCAGCCGCGGCGGCGCGAGCGCCGCCAGGTCGCCCCAGGCCCAGAGCACCGGCGGCGGATCGGGGATCTCGGCCAGCAGCCGTGGCCAGGCGGGATGCTCGGGAAACAGCAGGTGGCGGTCCGGGGCCGCCGAGAGCCACGCCTCGTCGGCATCCAGCGCCGCGTTCAGCGGGCTGCGGGAGGGATACTCGAGCCACCATCGCAAGGCGGCGGCCGCCTTGGCCGGCATGACCGCCAGCCAGCCCTCGGGCCAGGCCGGCGAGCGGGCCGCCAGCTCGGACAGCCGGCCGGCCCCGAGGCCGGGCAGGCGCGACAGCAGCAACCACTCACGGGCCGTCGGCATAGGCGTGGCTCCTAGCGTCGTGCCGTGTGCAAGGCCGCCCCCGGCGTGGACAGGCGATCGCCCACCTCCAGGGGGTGGGAGGCGCGCATCACCAGGCCGTAGCTCATCTTCTCGAAGGGGTGCACGACCATCACCAGGCCGGCCTGCTCGCCGGGCAGGCGTAGCGGCTCGCCGGTACGCGGGTCATCGACGAGTTCTCCGCGTTGCTCGACCGCCAGCACATGGCCGGGGGCCAGGCCGTCGCGGATGCCGCGGTCCAGGGCGACCATCCGCCCGCGACCGATGAAGCGCACGCCGCCGGGCACCGACAGGATATGCCCTTCGACGGCCCGATCCGGGGCCCGCGGCTGGAACTCGGTGGCCAGCTCGGAGGCCTCCCGCGGCAGCACGATATCGCCGTTGCGGATCTCCTGATACGCCTGGGTCGCCTCCAGCACCGCGATGTCGCCTTCCTGGCGCAGCCAGCGAGCCTCGCCCACCCTCTCGAGTTCGAGGCCCAGCGGATCGCCGCTGGTCGGGTCGAGGTAACGCTCGCCGCGGCGATAGAGGCCCATGCGGCCGCTCTCGGGCATGCGGCCTCGGGCATAGAAGCGATCGCCGGCACCGCTGATCAAGCGGCCGTCGTCGCCACCCACCACATACCCCAGCGCCTCGAGGCTCGCGGGATCGTCGATGACCCGATGGTCGCGCAGGAACAGGCGTACCGAGGAAAGTGGGATCGGCGCGATGGCCTCTCGCCGCGGGACGGTGCGGACTTCCGGCGACAGGTGCACCACCTCCCGGCCGCGCTCCAGACCCAGGCACGGCCGATCGCCGCAGTCGTCGAGGTAGAGGGTATCGCCCGGATAGATCCGGTGGGGATCGTCGATCTGCGGATTGCCGCGCCACACCTCGAGCCACTGCCAAGGGTGATGCAGGAAGCGTCCGGCGATGTCCCAGAGGGTGTCACCCCGGACCACGCTGTAGCGTTCCGGAGCGTCGTCTCTCAGGCCTTCATCCCAGTCGAGCCCCTGCGCATGGGCACCGGCGGCCAGCACGCCCAACACCAGTCCGCCCAGCCAATGCGTCGCTCGCCTGCCGTGTCCGATCTGCTTCATCGTGTCGCACTCCCGCCCGCTGGCCGCGGCGGCGCCAGGAACCTTATTGCCGTGGTATAGTCTGACGCTATCAATACGATGCGTGAACCGCGGTTCCCCGGCACGCCACAGGCTTCTAGAATAGTCATGATTCCCGAATGACAGCACAACGGTGACAGCAACGCCATGGCCAAACTCCCTATTCTCGAATTCCCCGACGAGCGGCTGCGCACCAAGGCGGCTCCCGTCGAGACGGTCGACGACGAGGTACGCCAGCTGGTCGACGACATGCTGGAGACCATGTACGACGCGCCCGGCATCGGCCTGGCGGCCAGCCAGGTGGACGCCCACCGCCGGGTCATCGTCATAGACGTCAGCGATGATCAGAGCGCCCCGCTGGTGCTGATCAACCCCGAGTACACACCGCTCGACGACGAGCGCGAGCCGATGCAGGAAGGCTGTCTGTCGATCCCCGAATACTATGCCGAGGTGCCACGCGCGCTGCGCGTCGGGCTCAAGGCCCTGGGACGCGACGGCCAACCCTACGAGCTGGAGGCCGAGGGCCTGCTGGCTCATTGCATCCAGCACGAATACGACCACCTCGAAGGCGTGCTATTCGTCGACTACCTCTCGCCGCTCAAGCGCGACCGGGTGATGAAGAAGATGCAGAAACGCCACCGGGCGGCCCAGCCGGCCTGACGCCGGGGCGGCCGACGCGCCTCGACGGTCATGCACCGAGTCGACACGAACGAAGGTCGGCGCCGATCAAGGCGCCGGCCTTCGTCGTTTGGGTCCGGCTCCGTTATCATGGGGGGCATTCATTCCGGCAAGGCCACCGAACCCATGTCCCGACCCCTGCGCGTCATCTTCGCCGGCACGCCCGACTTCGCCGCCGAAAGCCTGGCGGCGCTGCTTGCGAGCGCCCATCGCGTCGTCGCCGTCTATACCCAACCCGACCGCCCTGCCGGCCGAGGGCGCAAGCTCACGCCGAGCCCCGTCAAGGCGCTGGCGCTCGACCACGCGCTGCCGGTCTACCAGCCCGCGTCCCTGAAGGCACCCGAGGCACAGGCCGAACTGGCCGCGCTGGAGGCGGATATCATGGTGGTGGTGGCCTACGGCCTGATCCTGCCCAAGGCGGTACTCGACACCCCGCGTCTCGGCTGCGTCAACGTCCACGCCTCGCTGCTGCCGCGCTGGCGCGGCGCCGCCCCTCTGCAGCGCGCCGTCGAGGCCGGCGACAGCGAGAGTGGCGTGACCCTCATGCAGATGGACGAGGGGCTGGATACCGGCGCCATGCTGCATGTCGCCCGCACGCCGATCACCGCCACCACCACCGGCGGGACGCTGCACGACACCCTGGCCGCCCAGGGGGGCCAGGCGCTGGTCGAGACGCTCGACGCCCTGGCCGGCGACGGCCTCGCCGCCACGCCCCAGCCCGAGGAAGGCGTCACCTACGCCGCCAAGCTCTCCAAGGCCGAGGCCGAGCTCGACTTCCACGCCGATGCCGAGGTGCTGGCCGCTCGCATCCGTGCCTTCAACCCCTGGCCGGTGGCCTGGTGTGCGCTGGGCGATGACCGCCTGCGCCTGTTGATGGCAGACGCCGCCCCCGGCGACCGACACGCCGCCCCCGGCACCCTGCTCGCCGGCGAGGATGACGCGCTGTGCATCGCCTGCGGCGAGCAGGGCGACCAGGTGCTGCGCATCACCCGGGCCCAGCTGCCCGGCGGCAAGCCCCTCGACGTGCGTGAGCTCCTCAAGGCTCGCGCAGAGCGTTTCGCGCCCGGCATCCGCCTGGGCCGGTCGAACCAGGAGACCCCCGCATGAACCAGCCGCGCCACCCTTCCCGTTCCCCCGATAACGGCCAGGCGGTGCGTGCCGCGGCCGCCCGCGCCCTGATGCCGGTGATCACCGGCCGAGGCTCGCTCAGCAATCTCGACGATCATCAGGTGGTGTCCCGGGATCGCGGCCTGTTCAAGGAGCTGTGCTTCGGCAGCTGCCGCGCCCTGTGCCGCCTCGAGGCGCTCGCCGGCAAGCTGCTGGACAAGCCCTTCAAGGCCCGCGACGCCGATGTCCAGGCCCTGCTGCTGGTGGGCATCTACCAGCTGCTCTACATGCGCATCCCACCGCACGCCGCGGTGGGCGAGACCGCAGGCGCCGCACGGCTGATCAACAAGCCCTGGGCCACCCGGGTGCTGAACGGCTGCCTGCGCCGCCTGCAGCGCGAGTCCTCCGCCCTCCAGGCCGAGGTCGATCGCGACCCGGCGGTGGCGCTGCTGCATCCCAAGTGGTGGCTCAAGACCCTCCGCCAGGCCTGGCCGGACGACTGGCGGGCGATCTGCGAGGCCAACAACCGGCCCGGGCCGATGACGCTGCGGGTCAACCGCCGTCATGGCGACCGCGAACAGTATCTCGAGTGCCTCGATGCACCGGCCATCGACGCCCGGCTGTGCCTGCATTCTCCCGAGGGCCTGACCCTCGACGAACCTTGCGACGTCAGCCAGCTGCCTGGCTTCCAGGAAGGCCGGGTCAGCGTGCAGGACGAGGCGGCCCAGCTCGCCGCCGAGCTGCTCGGGCCGATGATCGCGCCGCGCCCCGGCGCCCGAGTACTGGACGCCTGCTGCGCCCCGGGCGGCAAGACCGCCCACCTGCTCGAGCTGTTCGATATCGACCTGCAGGCCATCGACAGCGACGACACCCGCCTGGTGCGGGTCGAGGACACCCTGGCGCGGCTCGGCCTGGAGGCCAACCTGGCCCACGGTGACGCCACCCTCCGCGACTGGTGGGACGGCACGCCCTTCGATGCCATCCTGCTCGATGCGCCCTGCTCGGGCAGCGGCGTGATCCGCCGCCATCCGGACATCAAACGCCTGCGCCGGCCCTCGGATATCGCCAAGCTGGCCGAGCTCCAGGCCCGGCTGCTCGACAACCTCTGGCCGCTACTGGCCCCGGGCGGCACCCTGCTCTACGCCACCTGCTCGGTGCTGCCCGAGGAAAACGCCGACCAGGTCGCGGCCTTCCTCGAACGCACGCCGGACGCCGAGGCGACGACGCCCGAGGGCGTGGCCTGGGGCCGCCCCGCCGGCGCCGGCCGCCAGCTGCTGCCGAGCGTCGACAGCCATGATGGCTTCTTCTATGCCAGACTGAGGAAACAGGCCGCCTGAGCGGCCAGGGGATACCCCGACGACGGCGAGTGTCGTCGGGGCATCCTGGTCATTTCCCCGCTGCCGAAGGACGACACCATGAGCCACACCTACAAGCATCTCGAGCTGACCGGCACCTCCGAGCGAGGCATCGAGGACGCCATTCAGGGCGCGCTGACCAAGGCCTCCGAGAGCCTGCACGGCATGCGCTGGTTCGAGGTCCTCGACACCCGCGGCCATATCGAGCACGGTCGGGTCGCCCACTGGCAGGTCACGATCAAGGTCGGCTTCACCCTGGACTGAGGATCCCGCCCTGTTCAGCCAACCACGGCGAGTTTAGGGAAGCGCTGCACAAATCGGCGAGCGGAGTAAGGTGCCAGGCGTCCGGCGCGCAAGAACCGGAGCCTATGCGGTATAGGTGAAGATGCTGAGCACCGCGACACGCAGCCCTTTGCCCGCATAGACATTTGTGCAGCGTTTGCTTAGGCTTGCCGCCACCCATGCGACGGCGCACCCGCGGCGCCGTCCGTCTTGCTGCGGACTGTGATACGCGATGAAGATCATCATCCTCGGCGCCGGCCAGGTCGGCGGCACCCTGGCCGAACATCTGGCGCACGAAGAAAACGAGATCACGGTGGTGGATACCGATGCCAAGAAGCTCCGCGAGCTTCATACCCGGCTCGATATCCGCACCGTGACCGGGGCCGGCTCCTATCCCGTGGTGTTGCGCCAGGCGGGCTGTGAAGACGCCGACATGCTGATCGCGGTGACCAATTCCGACGAGGTCAACATGATCGCCTGTCAGGTCGCCTACACGCTGTTCCGTACGCCGACCAAGATCGCCCGCGTCCGCGCCACCGCCTACCTCACCCGCAAGGGGCTGTTCGCCCACGAGGCGGTGCCCATCGACGTGCTGATCAGCCCCGAGCAGGTGGTCACCGACCACATCCGCCGCCTGATCGAGCACCCCGGGGCGCTGCAGGTGCTGGAGTTCGCCGGCGGCCAGGTCCAGCTGGTGGCGGTCAAGGCCTTCTACGGCGGGCCGCTGGTCGGCCAGGAGCTCGGTTTCCTGCGCCGCCACATGCCCAGCGTGGACACCCGGGTCGCGGCCATCTACCGCCGCAACCGGCCGATCATCCCGCGCGGCGATACCGTCATCGAGGCCGACGACGAGGTGTTCTTCATCGCCGACCGCCGTGACATCCGGGCGGTGATGAGCGAGCTACGCCGCCTCGAGCGCGACTTCCGCCGGATAATCATCGCCGGCGGCGGTAACATCGGCGAACGCCTCGCCGAGCACCTCGAGCACAGTCACCAGGTGAAGATCGTCGAGCACAGCCTCGAGCGCTGCACCCAGCTCTCCGAGCGTCTCGACCGCACCGTGGTCCTCCATGGCAGCGCCACCAGCAAGCGCCTGCTGGAAGAGGAAAACATCGAGGACTGCGATATCTTCTGCGCGCTGACCAACGACGACGAGGTCAACATCATGTCGTCGATGCTGGCCAAGCGCATGGGCGCCAAGAAGGTCCTCACCCTGATCAACAACGCGGCCTATGTGGACCTGGTCCAGGGCGGCGAGATCGACATCGCCATCTCACCGCAGCAGGCCACCATCGGCAGCCTGCTGACCCACGTCCGCCGCGGCGACATCGTCAACGTCCACTCGCTGCGCCGCGGCGCCGCCGAGGCCATCGAGGCCATCGCCCACGGCGATACCCAGTCCTCCAAGGTGGTGGGCCGGGCCATCGGCGAGATCGACCTGCCCCGCGGCACCACCATCGGCGCCGTGGTGCGCGGCAAGGAGGTCCTGATCGCCCACGACGACGTGGTGATCCAGTCGGGCGACCACCTGATCCTGTTCGTCATCGACAAGCGCCGCATCCGCGACGTGGAACGGCTCTTCCAGGTCGGCCTGACCTTCTTCTGAGCCGCTGCCAGCCTGCACGCGAGGGAATCCGCATGAAGCACCTGCCATCGTCCGACGCCATTCGTCGCCCGGCCACCCGCGCCTTGGAGGCGCACTCGTGAGCCTGCTGGTGGGTCGGACGCCCATCACGCGGACACGCCACTGGGCGCCGGTGTTCAAGGTGCTGGCCCTGCTGTGGCTGGTGCTGGCGGCCTTCATGATGGTGCCCTGGCTGGTGCTGCTGCTGGAGGACGACGTCGACACCATGGCGTTCGGCCTGTCGATCCTGATCCTGCTCGGCTCGTCGGCCGTGGTATTACTGTCGACCCTGCGGGTGGAGGTCAGCTTCAAGCCCTGGCAGATGTTCGTGATCACCACCCTGAGCTGGGTGTCGATCAGCGGCTTCGCCAGCCTGCCGCTAGTCCTGGGAGCCACTCAGCTGTCGCTCACCAACGCGGTCTTCGAATCGGTCTCGGGCATCACCACCACCGGCTCCACGATCCTCAGCGACATCGATAATCTTTCCGACGGCCTCAAGCTGTGGCGCGGCATGATGCAGTGGCTGGGCGGGGTCGGCATCATCGTCATGGGCATCGCCATCCTGCCGTTCCTCAAGGTCGGCGGCATGCGCCTGTTCCACACCGAGTCCTCGGACTGGTCCGACAAGGTGATGCCACGCACCGGCGGCATCGCCAAGGCCACGCTGATCATCTACTGCGGCATGACCCTGGCCGCGGTGGCCAGCTACTGGCTCGGCGGCATGCTCCCGCTGGACGCCATCGTGCACGCCATGACCTCCGTCGCCACCGGTGGCTTCGCCAACTCGGATGCCTCGTTCGGGGCCTACGCCGACCAGCCCCACCTGCTGTGGATGGGCAGCCTGTTCATGCTCGGCGGCTCCCTGCCCTTCGTGATCTACATCCGGGTCCTGCGCGGCGCCCGCATGGCCCTGTGGCATGACCAGCAGGTGCGCGGCCTACTGGGGCTGCTGACGATCGTCATCGTGATGCTCACCGCCTGGCGCATCGGGAGCGGCAACGACGCCTTCACTTCCCTGACCCAGGTGACCTTCAACGTCATCTCGGTGGTCACCACCACCGGTTATGCCGGCGACGAATACACGGCCTGGGGCAGCCTGTCCGCGGTGGCCTTCTTCTACCTTTCCTTCATCGGCGGCTGCAGCGGCTCCACCAGCGGCGGCATGAAGGTGTTCCGCTTCCAGGTCGCGCTCACCCTGCTGCGCAACCAGCTGCGCTTCCTGGTGCATGCCAACGGCGTCTTCTCGGCCCGCTACAACGGCCACCCACTGACCGATGACGTGACCCGCGGGGTCATCGCCTTCTCGTTCTTCTTCTTCCTGACCATCGCCGGGCTCGCCCTGGGACTGTCGCTGCTCGGCCTGGACCTGGTCACCGCGCTGTCGGGCGCGGTCACCGCGGTCGCCAACGTCGGCCCGGGGCTCGGCGACATCATCGGCCCGGCGGGCAACTTCGGCTCCCTGCCCGATGCCGCCAAGTGGCTCCTGTGCCTCGGCATGCTGATGGGCCGCCTGGAGATCCTCACCGTGCTGGTGCTGTTCACGCCGATGTTCTGGCGGAAATAGGCAAGCGCGGATTCATTGCTGCGCTCCGGCGGCGACCCGCCTCGCCTCGCTCGCGACATACATCAGCGCCCCCGAAATTCCGGCAGACGCGGTATAGCGACAAGTCGCAAAGCCGGTGCAAGCGCCCGCGGCGGGTTTGGCCCGCCGGCGGGCTTCGTGGATAATCGAGCCTTCACCCTCACAGACTCGAGCGTCCATGACCGACTCCCAGGACACCGCCACCGTCGAACGCGAGCAGGCTGCCGGCGGCGGTCCGCGTCGCACCCTCACGGTCGGCGCGACCCGCTATACCCTGCTGGGCACCGCCCACGTCTCCGCCGAGAGCGCCGACGAGGTCCGCCAGCTGATCGATTCCGGCGAGTTCGACGCCGTGGCCATCGAGCTGTGCGAATCGCGTCATCAGAATCTCGCCAACCCCGATGCCCTGGGCGAGCAGGACCTGTTCCAGATATTTCGCCAAGGTAAGGCGGGCATGGTCGCCGCCAGCCTGGCGCTGGGCGCCTTCCAGCAGCGTGTCGCCGAGCAGTCCGGCATCGAGCCCGGCGCCGAGATGCGTGCCGCCCTGGAGGCCAGCCGTGCGGGCGACCTGCCGCTGCTGCTGATCGATCGCGATGTCGGCGTGACACTCAAGCGCATCTACCACAACGTGCCCTGGTGGCAGCGCTTCTCGCTGTTCTCGGGGCTGCTCGGCGGCGTGCTGTCGCGCCAGGACGTCTCCGCGGCGGACATCGAACGGCTCAAGGAAGGCGACGTGCTGGAGTCCACCTTCAGCGAATTCGCCGCCGAGTCCGAGACCCTCTACACGCCGTTGATCAGCGAACGCGACCGCTACATGGCGCTGCGCCTGGCCGAACAGTGTCCACCGGGCGACTATCGCCACGTGCTGGTGGTGATCGGCGCCGGCCACCTCAAGGGCATGGCCGAGCATCTGGAGCAGCCGTTGCCCGAGGCTCCGACGCCGGAGCGCGAGGCCCTGGAGGCCACGCCGCCGCCCTCGAAGGTCTGGAAGGCGCTGCCCTGGGTCATCACCGCGCTGGTGCTGACCGGCTTCGCCATCGGCTTCTCGCGCAACACCGAACTCGGCTGGCAGCTGGTGGCCGAGTGGTTTTTGATCAACGGCGTACTGTCCGGCGCGGCCACCCTGGTGGCGCTGGCCCATCCGGTCACGGTGATCGCCACCGTGATCGCCGCCCCGCTGACCTCGCTCAACCCCACCGTCGGCGCCGGCTTCGTGGCCGCAGGGGTCGAGCTCGCCATGCGCAAGCCCAAGGTGCGCGACTTCGCCACCCTGCGCCACGACGTCACCGAGGTGAAGGGCTGGTGGCGCAACCGGGTCTCGCGCACCCTGCTGGTGTTCCTCGCCGCCACCCTCGGCTCCGCCGCCGGCACCTGGATCGCCGGCTTCCGCATCGCCGGGGCGCTGTTCGGCTAACCCGCTGCCCCGGCGACGGGCTCAACGCGCGACGGGTGCCGCTTCGGCGTCATCCGCCGCCGTGCGGCGCTTCCACCAGCCCGCCAGCAACGAGCCCGAGACGTTGTGCCACACGGAGAACAGCGCCCCGGGCAGGGCCGCCGTGGCGGTGAAGAACTGGTTGGCCAGGGCCACCGCGAGGCCGGAATTCTGCAGCCCCACCTCGAAGGCGATGGTCCGCGCGGTGCGCTCGTCGAAGCGCAGCGCCCGGGCCAGTCCATAGCCTCCGGCCAGCCCGATGGCATTGTGGGCCACCACGGCCAGGGCGACGATCGGCCCCAGGGTCGCCAGCCGCCCGGCATTGAGCGCCACCACGATGGCGATGATCACCACGATGGCCAGCATCGCCAGGCTCGCCAGGGCCGGCTCGACCCGCGCGATACGCTCCCCGAGCCAGTGGTTCACGATCACCCCGACCAGGATCGGCGCCACCACCAGCTGAGCGATGCTGGCCAGCATGCCGGCCACCGGCACATCGACGCTCTTGCCGACCAGCAGCCAGGTCAGCAGCGGCGTGGCGGCCACCGAGAGCAGCGTCGAGACCATGGTCATCGACACCGACAGCGCCACCCGACCGCCGGCCAGCCAGGTCATGACGTTGGACGAGGTGCCTCCGGCGGTGGCCCCGACCAGCACCATGCCGATGGTCAGGGCATCCGACAGCCCCAACAGCCGCGAGATCGCCAAGGCCGCCAGCGGCATGATCAGGAACTGCAGCACCACGCCCACCGCGATCGGTGCCGGCGACTTCACCACCCGCGCGAAGTCGGCCTTGGACAGCGTCAGGCCCATGGCGAACATGATGACCACCAGCAGCGTCTTGATGCCGCCTGCCAGGCCGGTGAAGAGCTGCGGCTGCCAGGCGGCCACGACGGCCAGCAGTATCGCCCAGACGGGGAAGAGACGATTGAAGCGCTCGAAATAGGGCATGACGCGTCCTTATTGTGGGATGAGGGAATCTCGAGGCTGGGCCCACCCCCGCTCATCGGGTGGCCCCGCCATGCCATCATCGTCGCTCGGCCGGAGGCGGGCAATGGCCGGCCGACGACGCTCTCCCCGGGTTGGCTGACACACCCCGAGCACGCATGATAGGTTCGAGTATCAATAATTAGCGGTAAAACATTAATGCCATGACCTCATCCGACGCACGCAATCGCTTCGGCATCCGCCTGTCCACCGTCTCGCGCCGCTGGCGCCGCGCCCTCGATCATCACATGGCGCTGGCCGGCCATACCGACGCCAGCTGGGCCCCGCTCATGCATCTCGGTTCGGGCGGCGATGGTCTCAGCCAGAAGGCACTGGCCAAGCGTGTGGGCATGGAAGGCTCCAGCCTGGTACGTCACCTGGACCGCCTGGAGGCCAAGGATCAGGTCCAGCGCGTCGGCGACGAGCAGGATCGGCGCACCAAGCGGGTCTTCCTGACGCCCGCGGGAGAGGCGGCCGTGGGCGTCCTGCGGGCCGACCTGCTCGAGGCCGAGCAGGCCCTGCTCAGCGAGCTGAGCGATACGCAACTCGAGACCCTGGTCGAGGCCCTCGAGCTGATCGACCGGCGCCTCCAGCAGGCCCCCGGCGCCCAGGAAGACGCCTAGGCTTGGGTGTCGGCCCGCGCGGCCAGTAGCCGCTGCATGGCCGGTGTCGGCGCCTCGATCTTGCCGTGCCGCCGGCTCGCGGCATAGTTGTCGTTGAAGACGTCGAAGTAATCGTCGAGACGGCCGGCCGCCGCCTCGTCGCCGGCCTGGCGTAGCAGCTCCACGGCCACCTCGGCGGTGCACAGATGGGCCGCCGAGGCCGCCTTGCGCAACCGGTAGCGGCTCAGCCGTTCGGTGCTGAGCGGCAGCACCGGCAGCTCGGCGAGGTAAGGGCTGCGGCGAAAGATCCGCCGCGCCTGTCGCCAGGTGCCGTCGAGGATCACAAACACCGGGATCCGCCCCTCACACTGACGCGCCACCACGCGCTCCATGCTCACCACACGATGGGCGTAGTCGTCCTGGTCGTCGGGGAAGACCACGAACGGCGCGTAGCGCTCGTCCGCGAGCAACGCCAAAAGCCGCGGGTCCGGCGCCGTGCGATACCAGGTGAAGACCTCGGTGGTGGGCAGCACATCGCGGATCAGTCGTCCGGTATTGGTCGGCTTGTAGTGCTCCAGCGGATGGGTCAGCAGCCAGACGCGGGAGCGGCTGTCCGCCGTCACCCGATAGGGGCACAGGCAGTTCAGCGCCGGCAGGTTGCACTCATCGCAGCGCCGTACGAAGCTGCCGCGGGCCTTGAATTCGCGCCGCGGCGGCGACGCCTGCTCGGCAGACGTCTCGGGCGCCGTGGTCGGCGAGGCGCTGTCATCGGCGGCTGAGGAAGCCGAATCGTGGGGGTCTCTCATGGTGCTGGCATCGTCGCGGACGGGGCCGGCATCCTAACATGCCGGCCCCGCCGCCGAGGGCCTCGGCGGCGGTCGCCGTCGACAGCGGCGCCCCGTGCGGCGACAATAGGCACCCTCGCCGCATCTCCCGAGCCGCCCGATGACCGAACCGCTGCCCATCCTCCATCACGACGAACACCTGGTCGCCGTGCACAAGCCGGCCGGGCTCTTGGTGCATCGCAGCGCCCTGGCGCGGGGCGAGCGCCACTTCCTGCTGCAGACACTGCGCGACCAGCTGGGCCAGCGGGTCTATCCGGTGCATCGCCTCGACCGCCCGACCTCGGGGCTGATGGTGTTCGCGCTGTCACCCGAGGTCGCCCGCCGCCTGGGCGAGGCCTTCACCCAGCAACGGGTCGCCAAGCGTTACCTGGCGGTGGTGCGCGGCACGGGGCCGGCGAGCGAACGCCTCGACTATGCGCTGCGCGAGGAGGATGGTCGCCGACCCAAGGCCGAGATGCCGGCCATGGAGGCCGTGACCGAGGTGCGGCGCCTGGACAGCGTCGAGCTGCCGGTACGGGTCGAGCGCTACCCGACCAGTCGCTACTCGCTGATGGAGGCGCGCCCGCTGACCGGGCGACGCCACCAGATTCGCCGCCACCTGTCGCGCCGCGGCTATCCGATCATCGGCGATGCCAAGCATGGCAAGGGCGTGCATAACCGTTTCTTCGCCGATCACCTGCAGTGCCCACGGCTGCTACTGGCCGCCGTGAGCCTGAGTTTCGACCACCCGATGGAGGGGCGACGCCTCGAACTGGGATGCGCCCTGGACGCGCCCATGACCGAGCTGCTGCGACGCTTCGGCTGGGCGGGCCACCTGCCCCATCCACGCCGCGTTCCCTCCGCCGAGCCCAGTGAACTGCCATGAACGACTTCCCGAGCCCCGCCTCTCTCGAGGCCGACGATCACGAGCTGCGTTTCGGCGGCATCCGGCGCCTCTACGGTGCCCGCGCCCTCGAGCGCTTCCGCGATGCCCATGTGGCGGTGATCGGCGTGGGCGGCGTGGGCAGCTGGGCCGTGGAGGCCCTGGCCCGCTCCGGCATCGGCCGGCTGACGCTGATCGACCTGGATGACGTCTGCGTGTCCAACGTCAACCGCCAGCTGCACGCCCTGGACGGCACCATCGGCCGTCCCAAGGTCGAGGTGCTGGCCGAACGCTGCCGGGCCATCCAGCCCGGCATCGAGGTGATCGCGGACAGCGCCTTCGTGACCCCCACCAATCTGGCCGAACGGCTGCCCGAGGACCTCGACCACGTGATCGATGCCATCGACAGCGTGGTCGCCAAGGCGGCCCTGATCGCCTGGTGCAAGCGACGCAAGCTACCACTCACCGTGACCGGGGCGGCGGGCGGCCAGACCGACCCCACGCGCATCCGGGTCGCCGACCTGACGCGTACCGAGCATGACCCGCTGCTGGCCAAGGTGCGCTCCCGGCTGCGCCGCGACCACGGCTTCTCGCGCAATCCGAAACGCCGCTTCTCGGTCGAGTGCGTCTACTCCAACGAGCAGCTCGTCTACCCCGGCGCCGACGGCGAGGTCTGCCATACCAAGCCCGGCACCGGTGAAGCCACGCGCCTCGACTGCGCCTCGGGCTTCGGCGCGGCGACCTTCGTCACCGGCAGCTTCGGCTTCGTGGCCGCCTCGCGCACCCTGGCACGGCTGGCCCGCGACGCCAATTCCGCCCGTTAACCCCTGGAGACGTTCATGGACGTTGTGCCTCCCACGCCCGGCATCTACCGCCACTACAAGGGCCCGCTCTACGAGGTGATCGGCGTGGCCCATCACAGCGAGACCGAAGCGCCATTGGTGGCCTATCGCGCCCTCTACGGCGACTACGGCCTGTGGGTGCGCCCGCTCGACATGTTCATGGAGACCGTCGAGGTGCAGGGCGAGCCGCTGCCACGCTTCGCGCTGGAGAAGGCCTTCTCCTGAACGGTACCCAACGCGAAGAAGGCGCCCCTCGGGGCGCCTTCTGGCGAACGATGATGGGCCACTGTCGGAGGGCCAAGCGGCGCGGGTTATCCGCCGCAGGTGGCGAATGAGGCGCCCAAGGGTGGAGGCGTGTATCGCGCCTCACGCCGGCAACCTCATCCCTCGACAATGCCTTATTCCGCGTCGTGCATCTGCTTTTGCAGGTAGTTCTCGATGCCGACCTTGTCGATCAGCGAGAGCTCGGTCTCGAGCTTATCGATGTGCTCTTCCTCGTCGGCGAGGATGTCGCGGAACAGGTCGCGGGTCACGTAGTCCTGCACCGATTCGCAGTAGGCGATCGCCTCGATGTAGTCATCGCGGCCCTGGTGCTCGAGCTTGAGATCGCACTCGAGCATTTCCTTGGCGTCTTCGCCGATCAGCAGCTTGCCGTAGTCCTGCAGGTTGGGCACGCCCTCGAGGAACAGGATCCGCTCGATCAGCTTGTCGGCGTGCTTCATCTCCTCGATGGATTCCTCATACTCGAACTTGCCCAGCACCGCCAGGCCCCAGTCCTGATACATCTTGGCATGCAGGTAGTACTGGTTGATCGCCACCAACTCGTTGCCGAGTGCGGTATTGAGGTACTCGAGGACCTTCTTGTCGCCTTTCATGACACCACCTCTTCACTGTCGTCGGGATCGTCTTTCAGCTTGGCACGCGCGGGGCGGCGCTGCCATTCATGACAGACAGTCTAGGCGATGCCTACAAAAACTCAAATAAATCAAATGGTTGAAAACGACAACAGAAACGATAGCGATTGCCATCACACGGCGTAGGCGAGCCCCTGCCGAGCCACGACCCGCTCCTCCTGGATGGCCTCACGGGTGATGCTCTTGCCCATGCAGGCGCACTTTCCGCATTGGGTGCCGCACCCCGTCTCGTGCTGGACATCGCGCCAGCTGCGCGCGCCCTCTTCCACGCTACGGCGGATCGCCTTGTCACTCACACCCTTGCACAGACACACATACATGACATCACCTCGTCTAGATCACACATAGAATGTAAATGATTCGCATGGGCTATCGCAAGCATGGCCGCCGACTATTCCTCGGCCGCAGTGCGAGGTGCGAGGTGCGAGGTGCGAGGTGCGAGGTGCGAGGTGCGAGGTGCGAGGTGCGAGGTGCGAGGTGCGAGCGGCAGGCTCAGCGGCGCCGGGGAAGCACCACCATGCGGGTGCCGGAAGCCAGGTCCGACCAGCTGCGCCGCTCGCCGTCGAACAACACCCACAGATGGCCGAGCCCCAGCGGCAGGAAGGCCAGCCCACCGATCAGGCAGCGCGCCAGGCTCTGGCGCCGTCCGATGGCGTGGCCATCACGGGTCTGTACCCGCAGCCGCCAGGCCTGCATGCCCAGCGTCATGCCGCCGCGGGTCCAGAAGTAGGTGAAGAAGGCGCCGGCGGCGAACGCCAGCAACAGGCGCAACGACCACACCTGGACGGCACCGAGGCCGACCCGGTCGGGGGGAATGCCCAGCAGCAGGCGACTCACCGCCACGTGGGCGGCGGTGAGCAGGACCCACAGCGCCAGCACCAGCAGGCCATCGTAGAGCATCGCCCCGAGCCGCCGGCCGAGGCCGGCGGGCCAGGCGTCATCGAGGTGATCGAAACGGCGCGACATGATGACTCCGGTTCAGCCGGTACGACGCAAGAGGTAGAGCCCCAACCCGGCACACAGCAGCGTCGGCACCAGCACGGCCCAGGCCGGCGAGAAGCCGAACAACGTCGAGGCGGGCCCCAGCAGGTCCTGCAGGTACTTGAACACCAGCCCGGTGACCACGCCATAGAACACCCGGGTGCCGGCGGCCACGGTGCGCAGCGGGCCGAACACGAAGGAGGCCGCGACCAGCACCAGCGAGGCCATGGTCAGCGGCATCAGCATCTTCTGCCAAAAGTAGATCAGCGGCTGGGTGGCGTCCTGCCCCTGGGAGCGAAGATGTCGCGCATAGGCCCACAGTTCGCTGGGCGCCTGGGTCTCCACGTCGCGCAACAGGCGATCGAGGCGCTGGGGGGTCAGCTCGGTCTGCCAGGCGCGCGTCGACTGATGAGAGGTCTCGGTGCGGCCATCCAGGAAACGGGTCTCGTCGACGTCGTGCAGCATCCAGCCGCCGTCCTGCCACACCGCACGGCGGGCGCTCAGCGCTTCTTTAAGCTCGCGACCCTCGAAGCGGTAACGGGTCAGCTCCAGCACCACCTCATCGGCGCGGATCGCCCCGAAGCGGTAGAAGTCGTCGCCCTCGCGCTGCCAGCCGCCGCTCTCGGTCAGCACCGCACCCTCGCCCTGCATCTGCTCGAGCCGCCAGGCGCTGGCGAACTGCTCGGTCTTGGGGCTGACGAACTCGGCGACGAACAGCACCACCGCGATCACCAGGATGATCGGCTTCATCACGCCCCACAGGATGCGCACCAGCGAGCGGCCGGCGGCGCGCATCACGGTGAGCTCATTGCTCGAGGCCATGCCGCCGAGCCCGATCAGGGCGCCGATCAGCACCCCCACCGGGGCATACTGGTAGAAGCGCCAGGGTAGCTGGAAGATCAGGTAGAGGAGCACCTGCAGGGCGCCATAGTCGCCCTCCACGTCACCCAGGTCATTGATGTAGGTGATCACCAGGTCGAGCCCCAGCAACACCACCTGGACCACCAGGATGGCGCCGAGGATCTGGCGCGCGATATAACGGTCGAGACGGTCGGCGATCATCCGCTCATCCCCTTGCGTTGGGCCTGCAGCGTCATCGCCAGGCCGATGACCAGGAAGGCGGCATGGATCGGCCACATGCCGAACCCGGCCGGCCACGCCCCCCGCGTGATGGCATCCAGGGACGCCAGCAACAGGCTGAGATAGGCCACGTACAGGAAGATCGCCGGCAACAGCTTGGCGAAGCGGCCCTGGCGTGGATTGACCCGCGACAACGGCATCGCCATCAGCGTCAGGATGAAGACCATCAGCGGCAGCCCCAGGCGCCACTGCAGCTGGGCCGCGGCGGGCGACGAGTCGGCGGCCAGCAGGGCCTGCGTGGTGGCGAACTCGGGATCATCGAGATCGAGACTCTTCTCGTCCCGGGCCAGCCGCACGGCGTAGGTGCCGAACTCGAGCCGCTCGGCCTGGGATCGGCCGGGGTCGACGCTGTAACGTTCGCCGTCGGTCAGCACCAGAAAGCGACTGCCGGTGTCCTCGTCGACGGCCTGGTAGCCGCCATCGGCACGGGTCACCACGGTGGTCGGCGTGCCGTCGGAGCGGCGCTGACGCTCGCTGATGAAGACTTCATCCATGCGAGTCTCGTCTGCGGTCAGCGCCTCGGTATAGGCGGTGCGACCGCCGCCGAACTCCTGGAAGCGCCCTGGGTTCAACACCGAGAAATCCAGCTGGCTGCGCTGCTTCTCCAGCATCACCTCGTTGTGCAGCGCGCCGGCGGGGCTCAGCCACAGGCTGCATAGCCCGACCATCACCGCCACCACGGTGGCCGGCACCAGGCTCACCTGCAGCAGCTTGTTGGGGCTGGTGCCACAGGCCACCAACACGGTGATCTCGCTGTTCAAATAGAGCTGCCCATAGGCCAACAGGATGCCCAGGAAGAAAGCCAGCGGCAGAATCAGTTCGAGGAAGCCCGGCAGGTGGAACAGCATCAGGGTGCCGAGGATGTTCAGGGGAATCTCGCCATCCGCGGCGTTGGCGAAGTAGCGAATGAAGCGGCTGCCCATGATCACCAGCAGCAGCACCCCGGCCACGGCGGCCATGGTCTGCAGGATCTCACGGGACAGATAGCGGAATATGATCAACGTTGTCTCCCGGTCCGGGGCCTTCCGGCCCGACCCTCTTCCATGCAATGAGACACGGGGCCGGGGGAGTGTCGAACGCCATTCGAGCGATCGTGGATAGCGGCATCCCCGGGGTGGATATGGCCACCGCCCCTCTCCATGCCCCGCCCCGGTGCCCCTCGCCATATACCACGGCGATAGACCCGCGCACGCCACAGATCGGTGTGAAGTCCGGCGGGCTCCTAGGGTACACTGGGCCGAATCGGCCACGTGCCGGCATTATCCAGAATCCCCCACCGCTTGTCTTGTGGAGACACCATGGAATTCCCAGTTCAGACGGCCAATCCCGCCAAGGCCGAGACGGCTTGCCTCGTGGTACCGGTGTTCAAGGATGGCGACCTGCTACCCGCCGCTACCAAGCTCGACGATGCCAGCGAGCGTCTGATCGGCCAGTTGATCGAGCGCGAGGACTTCGATCCCAAGCTCGGCAACGTGCAGATGATCCCCTTCGCCCCGGGCCTGAACGCCGACCGCCTGCTGCTGGTCGGCCTGGGAACTCGTGAGAAGTGCCAGGAAGGCGCCTTCTGCAAGGCCGTGGACGCCGCCTTCTCGGCGCTGGCCAAGCTGCCCGTCGAAGACACCGCCGTGGCCTTCACCGACGTACCGGTGCCCGACCGTGCCTGCGACTGGAAGGCCCGCATGGTCGCCGAGGCCGCCCACCGCGCCGTCTATCGCTTCACCGACTTCAAGTCCGAACCCGGCCCGGCGCCGAAGCTCGAGCGCGTCACCCTGCTGGTCAGCGAAGGCGACGACGCCGCGGCAACCCGCGAGGGCGCGCGAGTCGGCGACGGCATCGGCCAGGGCATCAACACCACCCGCACCCTGGGCAACCTGCCCGGCAACGTCTGCACGCCGCGCTACCTGGCCGGCCGCGCCGAGCAGTTGGCCGCCGAGTCCGGCGGCGCGCTGAGCACCGAGATCCTCGACGAGGAAGCCCTGGAAGCCCTGGGCGCCCACTCGCTGCTCTCGGTAGGCCACGGCAGCGATGAGCCCTCGCGGCTGATCGTGATGAAGTACCAGGGCGCCGAGGATCCGGACGAGGCGCCCCATGTGCTGGTCGGCAAGGGCATCACCTTCGATTCCGGCGGCATCTCGCTGAAGCCCGGGGCGGGCATGGACGAGATGAAGTTCGACATGTGCGGCGCCGCCAGCGTGTTCGGCGCCGTCACCTCGGTGCTCGCCGTGCGCCCGAAGATCAACCTGGTGGCGATCGTCGCCAGCGCCGAGAACATGCCCAGCGGCCGTGCCACCAAGCCCGGCGATATCATCAAGACCCTCCGCGGCCTGTCGGTGGAGGTCCTCAACACCGACGCCGAGGGCCGCCTGGTGCTGTGCGACGCCCTGACCTACGCCGAGCGCTTCGAGCCGGCCAGCGTGGTCGACATCGCCACCCTCACCGGCGCCGCCATCATCGCGCTGGGCCATCATGCCACCGGCCTGATGGCCAACGACGACGACCTGGCGCTGGACCTGCTGGACGCCGGCGAGACCTCGTGGGACCGTGCCTGGCACCTGCCGCTGTGGGACGAGTACCAGGAACAGTTGGACTCCAACTTCGCCGACCTGGCCAATATCGGCGGCCGCCCGGCGGGCACCATCACCGCCGGCTGCTTCCTCTCGCGCTTCGCCGACAAGTTCCCCTGGGCGCACCTGGACATCGCCGGCACCGCCTGGCAATCCGGCGCACAGAAGGGCGCCTCCGGCCGCCCGGTGAGCCTGCTCACCCAGTACCTGCTGGATCGTGAGGCCGAAGGCCGGGTCGAGGAAAACAGCGAGGCATAAGGCCCATCGCCACGCCCGGCTCACCCTGCGGGCGTGGCGATGCCTTTCCCGCCCTGAAGCGCGATTTTCATGTCCCGAGCGGCCCCTCGCCCGGTGATACCGAACAGCATGCCGGGGCGCCGACGGCGCCCCGCTGAAGCGGAGACCCAGCCGTGTCCACCCAACGTTTTTCCGTGCAGCCCACCGCCGACGCCACGGCGACCTCGGTCCGTGAGGACGTCCTGAGCGATCCCGGTTTCGGGCGTTACTTCACCGATCACATGGCCCACATTCGCTGGACCATCGATGCCGATTGGCAGGGCCACGAGGTGCGCCCCTACGGCCCGCTGACCCTGGACCCGGCCGCCGCCGTGCTGCACTACGGCCAGGAGATCTTCGAGGGCGTGAAGGCCTATCGCCATGCCGACGGCTCGGTATGGACCTTCCGCCCCGAGAAGAACGCCGAGCGTTTCCGCCGTAGCGCCCGCCGCCTGGCCCTGCCGGAGCTCTCCGACGAGGACTTCATCGGCTCGCTCAAGGCGCTGCTGGCCCAGGACCACGCCTGGGTGCCGACGCCGGCCAGCGAGGCCGACGAATCGAGCCTCTACCTGCGCCCGTTCATGATCGCCAGCGAGAGCTTCCTCGGCGTGCGGCCGTCCCACGAGGTCGACTACTACGTCATCGCCTCGCCGGCCGCGGCTTATTTCCAGGGCGGCATCAAGCCGGTATCGATCTGGCTGTCCTCGCACTACAAGCGCGCCGCCGCCGGGGGTACCGGCTTCGCCAAGTGCGGCGGCAACTACGCCGCCTCCCTGGCCGCCCAGAAGGAGGCCGCCGAGCACGAGTGCAGCCAGGTCGCCTTCCTCGACGCCGCCGAGAACAAGTGGATCGAGGAACTGGGCGGCATGAACCTGTTCTTCGTCTACCGCGACGGCCGCATCGTCACCCCGCGCCTGACCGACACCATCCTCGAGGGCGTGACCCGCGACTCGGTGCTGACCCTGGCCCGCGACGAAGGCCTGACCCCGGAAGAGCGCCCGATCAGCATCGACGAATGGCGTGAAGGGGCGGCCAACGGCGAGATCGTCGAGGTCTTCGCCTGCGGCACCGCCGCGGTGATCACCCCGGTGGGCGAGCTGGTCAGCGAGGACGACACCATCCGTCTGAACGCCGAGGGCGACAACGCGATCGCCAAGCGCCTGCGTACCCGCCTACTCGACCTGCAGTACGGCCGCAGCGAGGACAAGCACGGCTGGCTGACGCGCCTGGCATGATGCCCCTCCCCCGGGCCAGCGCCCGGGGGTTCATGCCTCCCGGCAGGAGAGACGCCACATGAATCCCGTGATGCTGATCACCGGTGCCGGCCGTGGCATCGGCGCGGCCACCGCCCGGCTCGCGGCCCGCGAGGGCTATACGGTGGCCATCAACTACCGGCGTGACCATCATGCCGCCGAGAGCGTGGTCGAGGCCATCCACCAGGCCGGTGGACAAGCCATCGCCATCCCCGCCGACGTCGCCAGCGACGCCGGCATCCAGACGCTGTTCGAGACCGTCGATGCCAAGCTCGGGCGCCTGGACGCGCTGGTCAACAACGCCGGCGTGGTGGACGCCAACTGCCGCCTCGAGGACATGGACTTCGCCCGCATCGAGCGCATGATGCGCATCAACGTGGCGGGTCCCATGATCTGCGCACGGGAGGCCGTGCGGCGCATGTCGACCCGCCATGGCGGTCACGGTGGCACCATCATCAACGTGTCGTCCGCGGCCGCGCGCCTGGGAGGCGCCGATGAATACGTCGATTACGCCGCCTCGAAGGGCGCCATCGACAGCCTGACCCGCGGCCTGGCCCGCGAGGTCGCAGGCGACGGCATCCGCGTCAATGGCGTACGCCCGGGGGTGATTCGCACCACCATCCATGCCAGCGCCAATAACCCGCACAAGGTCGAACTCGCCGGCCAACGCATTCCTCTCGGACGCATCGGCGACCCCGAAGAGATCGCCTCGGCCATCCTGTGGCTGAGCGGCAGCGGCTTCTCGACCGGCTCCATCATCGACGTCGACGGTGGCGTGTAACGAGGCCCCATGACCCGTATCGATTTCTACATCCTCCCCGAGACGACCCTTGAGGCGCGGCTGGCCTTCGCCTGCCGACTGGCCGAGACCATCGCCCGCAAGGGCTATCGGCTGCACCTGCACGCCGAGGACGAGGCCATGGCCCGAGAGCTGGATGACGCCCTGTGGACCTTCCGCCCCGACGCCTACCTGCCGCATGCCCTTCTCGGCAGCGAGCAGGCCTCGAGCGTGCCGGTGACCATCGGCTGGCAGGAACCACCGCCCGGCGACGCCGGCGTGCAGGCGATGCTCAACCTGCACCCGGAGATCCCGGAATGGTTCTCGCGCTTCGAGCGGGTCGCCGAGATCATCAACCAGCACCAGGCGGTGCTGACCGCCAAGCGGCGCTGCTGGCAGACCTACAAGAAACGCGGCTATCCGGTCACCCCGCACCATCTGCGCGCGGGAGCCTGACCCCGCACGCTCAGTGGAGCAGGGTGAAGGAGCGCCGAGGGGTAGGCCTAAGCGAGGGTCTTTTGACCAGGGGCGAGGTGGAAGAAGGGCATCCGGTGAATGATCCTCCCGCCGAGCGGGCTTGGCCATGGAGGGCCAACCCAGGCCCTGCCAGCGGCGCAGGAAGCGACAGCGCCGCAGAGCAAGAGTAGCGGGGTTCACAGCGCCCTCGCGCAGGTCTGCCGCCGGACAAGTCCCAAGATCGAGGCGGTGAGAAACGATAGTCCTGGCCTGCCCTCGCGCCCATGACGCCACCCGCCCCCTCGGGCTATAATCGAGCCCATTTTTCGCGTCCCGCACCGCCGGCCTCGAGGGCCCAGCGTGCCGCGTGGCCGCCTCCTCCTTCGACCCGGAAGACACCATGGACAAGACCTACCAACCCGAGCAGATCGAATCCCGCTGGTACGAGCGCTGGGAAGCCGACAACCGCTTCGCCCCATCGGGTGAAGGCGAGCCGTTCTCGATCATGATCCCGCCGCCCAACGTCACCGGCAGCCTGCACATGGGCCATGCCTTCCAGGACACCATCATGGACACCCTGACGCGCTGGCAACGCATGCAGGGACGCAACACCCTGTGGCAGATCGGCACCGACCACGCCGGCATCGCCACCCAGATGCTGGTCGAGCGCAAGGTCGCCGCCGAGGAAGGCAAGAGCCGCCACGATCTCGGGCGCGAGGCCTTCATCGACAAGGTCTGGGAGTGGAAGCACGAGTCCGGCGGCCACATCACCCGCCAGCTGCGGCGCATGGGCGCCAGCGTCGACTGGTCCCGCGAACGCTTCACCATGGACGACGGCTTCTACCAGGCGGTGCAGGAAGTCTTCGTACGCCTGCATGAAGAGAAGCTGATCTACCGTGGCAAGCGGCTGGTCAACTGGGACCCGACCCTGCATACCGCGATCTCCGACCTGGAGGTAGAGAACCGCGACCAGCAGGGCCAGTTCTGGCACTTCCGCTACCCGCTGGCCGATGGCGTGACCACCGACGCCGGCGAGGACCATCTGGTGGTCGCCACCACCCGTCCCGAGACCCTGCTCGGCGACAGCGCCGTGGCGGTCAACCCCGAAGACCCGCGCTACGCCTCGCTGGTCGGCAAGTTCGTCGAGCTTCCGCTGGTCGGGCGGCGCATCCCGGTGGTGGCCGACGAGCACGCCGACATGGACAAGGGCTCCGGCTGCGTGAAGATCACCCCGGCCCACGACTTCAACGACTACGAGGTCGGCAAGCGCTGTGGCCTGCCGCTGATCAACGTCTTCACCCAGGACGCCGCGGTGCTCGAGGCCGCCGAGGCCTTCGACCTCCAGGGCCGCCCGCTCGCCGACATCGACACCGGCCTGCCCGCCGCCTACGCCGGTCTCGGCCGCTTCGAGGCTCGCGAGCGCATCGTCGCCGACATGGACGCGGCCGGCCTGCTCGCACAGGTCGAGGCGGTCAACAACACCCTGCCCTATGGCGACCGCAGTGGCGATGTCATCGAGCCGCTGCTCACCGACCAATGGTTCGTGTCCGTCGATGAGCTAGCCAAGCCGGCCATCGCCGCGGTGGAGAACGGCGACATCGAGTTCGTGCCCAAGAACTACGAGAACATGTACTTCTCCTGGATGCGCGACCTCCAGGACTGGTGCATCTCGCGCCAGCTGTGGTGGGGCCATCGCATCCCCGCCTGGTACGACGAGAGCGGCAACGTCTTTGTCGCACGCAGCGAGGCCGAGGCCCGCGAGAAGCACGGCCTGCCCGCCGATCTCGCCCTGACCCAGGACGAGGACGTGCTCGACACCTGGTTCAGCTCCGGGCTTTGGACCTTCGGCACCCTGGGTTGGCCCGAGCAGACCGAGGAAATGGCGACCTTCCACCCCACCAGCGTGCTGGTCACCGGTTTCGACATCATCTTCTTCTGGGTCGCCCGGATGATCATGATGACCTGCAAGTTCACCGGCCAGGTGCCCTTCAAGAAGGTCTACGTGCACGGCCTGGTGCGCGATGGCCAGGGCCAGAAGATGTCCAAGTCCAAGGGCAACGTGCTCGACCCCATCGACCTGATCGACGGCATCGACCTCGAGACGCTGATCGACAAGCGCACCGGCAACATGATGCAGCCGCAGAAGGCCAAGGCGATCGCCAAGGCCACCCGCTCCGAGTTCCCCGAGGGCATCGAGCCCCACGGCACCGACGCCCTGCGCTACACCTTCCTGTCACAGGCCACCACCGGGCGTGACATCAAGTTCGACATGGGCCGCCTGGATGGCTACCGCAACTTCTGCAACAAGCTGTGGAACGCCTCGCGCTATGTGCTGATGAACGCCGAAGGCGAGGACTGCGGCGCCGCCCCCCACGCCGAGGTCGAGCTGTCGCTGGCCGACCGCTGGGTCGTTTCCCAGCTGCAGAAGACCGAGACCCAGGTGACCAAGGCGATGGAGGAGTTCCGCTTCGACCACGCCTCTCAGGCGCTCTACGACTTCGTGTGGAACGAGTACTGCGACTGGTTCCTGGAACTCTCCAAGCCGGTGCTGTGGGACGACGCGGCAAGCGAGGCTTCCAAACGCGGCACCCGCCGCACCCTGGTGCGCGTGCTCGAGGCCGTGCTGCGCCTGGCCCACCCGATGATGCCATTCATCTCCGAGGAGATCTGGCAGCGTGTGGCGCCCCTGGCCGGCACCCACGCCGAGGGCGAATCGGTGATGACCCAGCCCTGGCCGCTGGCCGACGATGCGCTGCTCGATGACGACGCCACCCGCGACATCGAATGGCTCAAGGGCGTGATCGTGGCGGTGCGCAACATCCGCGCCGAGATGAACATCGCCCCCGGCAAGCCACTGGAGGCGCTGCTGACCAAGGGCTCCGAGGCCGACCGCGAGCGCCTGGAGGCCAACCGGCTGTTCCTCTCCAAGCTAGCCAAGCTCGAGCGCGTCGGCTGGCTCGACGCTCCCGAGCAGGCGCCGCTCGCCGCCACTCAGCTGGTCGGCGAGATGGAAGTGCTGGTGCCCATGGCCGGGCTGATCGACAAGGACGCCGAGCTCGCGCGCCTGGCCAAGGAGATCGACAAGCAGGACAAGCTGATCGGCGGTATCGAGAAGAAGCTCGGCAACGAGAGCTTCGTCGCCAAGGCCCCCGAGGCGGTGGTCGAGAAGGAGCGCGGCAAGCTCGCCGACTTCCAGGCCGCCCGCAAGGTGCTGGTGGAGCAGCGCGACAAGATCGCCGCGCTCTGACAGCCCCGGCCATGACGATACAACGGCCCGCTTCGGCGGGCCGTTTTCGTATAAGACTGATCTCACTGGGGGAAAGCCGGGTTTCGCGTCACGAGCGAAGAGAGACCGGCCGCCCCCGGAGCGCAGCCTGTTACATCAGGATGGCGAGCACCGCCGGTGGCCAGGATGGCTCGGTTCGTTCCCGACGAACCAACGCACTTCCCTCTTCCATGTGGGTCGTCGAGCGCAGTAGCGAACCCAGGTTTTCTCAGTTGGCGCGGCGGAAACCGCCCAGCACCCGCTTGTCGGGGCCGAAGAACACCAGCCGATCGTGATCGATCAGGTAGCGGTAGGCGTTATCCAGCATCGCGGTCACCCGGCCGGCCTCGTCCATGTGCGGGCAGGCCTTCCTGGTGGAGGCCAGCTGGCCGAACTCGATGCGATTATTCGCGCCCAGCTCGACGCTGCCGGTGAAGCGATTGCAGCCATCATGACCGTTCACCCGGCCGTCCGGCGAGATCTGGAAGCGCGGCGTGGTCGGCAGGTCGAGTCGCTCGTTGGTGCCCAACAGCAGCAGGTTCCACTGCGCCCCGACCACCGGGCCGGAGAGGGTCTCGCCCCCGCCGGGCTGACTCACCGACGCAGGGCCGGCGGCACAGCCGGCCAGCAGCACGAGCAGCATCAATGGCAGAGAGTGGCGTAGGAGCATAAACATGGCGCGGACCTCGAGGGGAGAATGACGGGATTGCGCGCCCAAGCTTGCCCCAGGTCGGCCTTTCGGACAATCCTTGCAGCCCCCCCCTCAAAAAAACGACACGGAGACGTCCCATGCTCAATGCGTTGCACAACGACGCCCTCGGCAAGCTGATCCTGCGCCTCGCCGTGGGCGGGCTGATGCTGTTCCACGGTGTCGCCAAGCTGCTCGGCCCCGGCCCGATCGAATGGATCGGCGGCCTGCTGGCGAACCATGGCCTGCCCACCGAACTGGCCTACGGGGTGCTGCTCGGCGAGGTCGTCGCGCCCATCATGGCGATCGTCGGCTGGCAGGCGCGGCTGGCGGGGCTGCTGATGGCCGGCAACATGCTGGTGGCGCTGATCCTGGCGCACAGCGGCGAGCTGCTGATGCTCGGCGACAGCGGCGGCTGGGTGCTGGAGACGCAAGGCCTGTTCCTGTTCGGCGCCCTGGCGATCGTCTTCCTGGGAAGTGGCCGCATGGCCACCCGGCCCGACTGAGTCCGGCCCGACTCACCCGCCGCCCCGCCGGTGACCCATACACCGAGGGCGCCTCACGGCGCCCTCGGTCATGCCTCTCGATGACGGCGAGTCTAGCCGCTACCCCGGGCGATCGACACAGGCGCCCCGGGCGATCTCCCAGGACAGGCGAATATGCTCCTCGAGCAGGTCGCTAGCATCCTGGATACGTCGGTTCAGTACCAGCTGGGCCAGTTCGCCATGCTGGGCGTCGAGACGCGTGCGAATGACCGTATCGCCGGGCGCCAGGCGGCGATAGCGATCGAACTGATCGTGCAGTTGACCGATGAAGCGCAACAGCCAAGGGGAGCCGCAAGGGGCCAGCAGGGTACGGTGGAAGCGCAGGTGAGCCTGCTCCCAGTGCTCCAGATCCTGCGGTTCCTCATCGGCCTTCAGCAGCCGATGCTGGGCGGCCAGTAGCTGCGACTCCCACTCGGCATCCCCGGCCTCGAAGGCCTGGCTCAACGCCATGCATTCGAACCGCATGCGCAGCCGGGCGATATCCTCCAGTTCCTCCGCCGCCAATGGCGGCACACGAAACCCGCGTTGATTGTGCTGCTCGAGCAGGCCATACGCGGCGAGACGGTTCAGGGCTTCACGCAGAGGGCTCAGGCCCACCGCATAGTGGTGCTTCAGGGTGCTGATCGCGAGCTTTTCGCCGGCCGCGAAGCGTCCGCTTATCAGATCTCGCTTGAGGGCATCGAACACCTGGCTGGCCGCGGTTTCCCCTGTGCCGGCGCCAGGCATCGTTTCAGCCGCTTTCGGGATTGTCATATCGCCACTCTCAACCATCAGCGTGCAGGGTACGTCGCCGATTGACGTCCGCCAAGCGGTGGGCCATAGTTCACAAAAAAATCGATTATTAGACAATATATGCGTTTCACTAAAATAAATCGAGTTACCGACACGGCCCCGCGAGAGCGCTGACGCTCCGCTACACCCCCGAGCCAGTCGCCGGGGCATAACCACAACAACCTCATAAGGATCCTCTCGTGTCTCAAGACGCCACCTCCACGGCATCGCCTCCGGCATGGCGCGGCACCCGCCACCTCGTGCTGCTGGTGCTCGCCATCGGCAGCCTGCTGTTCGCCATCATGGGTCTTGGCATCCCCACCGCCGTCGCCCTCATCCTCGCCGGCAGCCTGGCCATGGCCCTGTGTCTGCTCTGGGGCATTCCCTGGGCGCGCCTGGAGGCCGACCTGCTGACCGGCATCCAAGCCATGCTGGTGCCCATCCTGATCCTCATGTCGGTGGGCATGATGGTCGGCGTGTGGATGCTCTCCGGTACCATCCCGGCCATGGTCACCCTGGGCCTTGAGTCCCTCACTCCCGGGCTCTTCCTGGTGGTGGCCTGCCTGTCGTGCTCGTTGATGTCGATCATGGCCGGCACCTCCTGGGGCACCCTGAGCACCATCGGCGTGGCCCTGATGGGCGTGGCGCTGGGCCTCGGCATCCCGCCGGCCTATGCCGCCGGCGCCATCATCACCGGCACCTTCTTCGGCGATAAGCTGTCGCCCTTGTCCGACACCACGGTGATGGCCTCGGCGGTGTGTGGCGTGAACATCGTCAGCCACATCCGCCACATGCTGTATTCCACCCTGCCCCCCTACCTGATCGCCCTGGTCGTCTACGCCTGGCTCGGCAGCGACGTGGCCAGCGGCGGTGCCGGCATGTCCGGCGAGACCCAGGCCATCATCGACACCCTGGCGGCGACCTTCAGCGACAACCCGCTGGTCCTGCTGCCGCCGCTGGTGGTGTTCGGCTGCATCCTGCTGAAGAAGCCCGTGCTGCCCGCCTTCATGCTGGGCATCGTCAGCGGCGCGCTGCTCGCCCTGATCATGCAGGGCGCCAGCCTGGGCGAGATCGGTAGCGCCATGAACGGCGGCTATGCGGCCGACACCGGTGTCGCCATGGTCGACAAGATGCTCTCCCGTGGCGGCCTGCAGGGCATGATGTCCACCGTGGCGGTGCTGATCGCCGCCGCCGTTCTGGGCACGCCATTCAAGAGCGCCGGCACCCTGGATGCCGCCATCGCCTATCTGTCACGCCGCCACGCCGGGCGTCGCCAGGTGCTCGGCGGCTCCATGGCGCTGCACAGCCTGGCCTTCCTGCTGACCGGCAGCTATTACGTCACCTTCTCGCTGCTCGGTCCGCTGCTGCGTCCCCTGGTCGCCGGAAGCGGCAGCCCGACCAAGAACCTTTCGCGCGTCCTGGAAGATACCGGCACCACCCTATCGCCGCTGGTGCCCTGGGGCGTGACCGGCGCCTTCACCGCCGCGACCCTGGGCGTCGCCACCGCGGACTTCTTCCTCTACGCCATCCTCTGTTATGGCGCCATCGCCTTCTCGCTGTTGTATGTGGTCACCGGCCTGACGCTGAACCACCCCGACACGCGCACCACGGAGGAGGCCCGGCCTCAGGGCCACACGCCTTAGCCCGACACACCCGCCCCCGCGCCTTCTCGTCCCGCTCACGCATGGATCGACGGGGCACGATGGGGGCGGTCATCCAGCATCGGCTGGATGGATCCATCGCTCGCGATTTACCGCTCACTGTAGGAGAACGTCATGTCATCCCTGGGCCCCAAGCACTACCCGGACACCACGCCCTATTCGTCTCGCCGCAGCCCGACCTATGCGCGCCATGGCATGGTGGCGGCGTCACAGCCGCAGGCGGCGCAGGTCGGCCGTGACGTGCTGAGCCGCGGCGGCAACGCCGTGGATGCCGCCATCGCCACCGCGGCGGCGCTGACCGTGGTCGAGCCCACCGGTTGTGGCATCGGCGGCGACGCCTTCGCCCTGGTGTGGATCGCCAACGACGACCAGGGCAACGGCGAACTCCACGGGCTCAACGCCAGCGGCGTCGCGCCCCAGGCGCTGACGCGCGAGGCCCTCATCGAGGCGGGCCACCAGGAAGTCCCGCTCTACGGCTGGACCCCGGTGACCGTGCCCGGCACGCCGGCCGCCTGGGCGGAACTATCGCGGCGCTTCGGCAAGCTCGACTTCGCCTCCCTGCTCGAACCCGCCATTCGCCTCGCCCGCGAGGGCTTCCCGGTGTCGCCGGTGATCGCCAGCCTGTGGCAGCGCGACACGGCGACCTTCCATAAGCATCTCGAGGGCGAGGCCACCCGGCCCTGGTTCGATACCTTCACCGTGGACGGCCGCGCCCCCGAGGCCGGCGAGTGGTTCCGCAACGAGGACCAGGCCCGAACCCTGGAGGCCCTCGCCGCATCCGGAGCCGAAAGCTTCTATCGCGGCGAACTGGCCGATGCCATCGACGCCTTCTCGCGCCAGACCGGCGGTTTCCTGCGCAAGGACGACCTGGCCGCCTATCGGCCGGAGTGGGTCGCCCCCATCTCGGCGCGCTACCGCGACGTGGACGTGTGGGAGATCCCGCCCAATGGTCAGGGCCTGGTGGCGCTGATGGCACTGCGCCTGCTCGACGGCGACGCGCCCTCCCACCGCGACGACCCGGAGCTTCTGCATCGCCAGCTCGAGGCCATGAAGCTCGCCTACACCGACGGCAAGGCCCACATCAGCGAGCCCTCCGCCATGACCCACTCGGTGGAGGCGCTACTCTCCGATGCCTATACCGAACAGCGCCGCGTGCTCATCAAGGACTCGGCCATCGACCCCGAGCCCGGCACGCCCAAGGCCGGCGGCACCGTCTACCTGGCCACGGCCGACGCCGACGGCAACATGGTGTCCTTCATCCAGAGCAACTATCACGGCTTCGGCTCCGGCATCGTGGTACCCGGCACCGGCATCGCGCTGCAGAACCGCGGCCACGACTTCAGCCTCGATGAGCGCCACGACAACGTGCTCAAACCCGGCAAGAAGACCTTCCACACCATCATCCCGGGCTTTCTCACCCGCGGCGGCAAGGCGCTGGGGCCCTTCGGCGTGATGGGCGGCTTCATGCAGCCCCAAGGCCATGTCCAGGTGGTGATGAACCTGGTGGACTTCGGCCTCAACCCCCAGTCGGCCCTGGACGCCCCGCGCTGGCAGTGGCTGGGCGACAAGACCATCGGCATCGAACACGGCTACCCGGCCCCGCTGGTGCGGGCGATGCTCGCCCGGGGCCACCAGATGAAGGTCGATACCGACAGCCGTAACTACGGTCGTGGCCAGGTCATCCTGCGTGACCCCGACACCGGCATCTACTGCGGCGGCACCGAGCCCCGCACCGATGCCGCCATCGCGGTGCTGTAGGCGATGAGCGTACAAGCCTCCCTGTTCGCCGCCTTCTTTCGCATCGGCATCTTCGGCTTCGGCGGCGGCCCGTCGATGATCCCGCTGGTCCACCAGGAGGTGGTCAAGCGCCACGCCTGGATGGACGACGACGCCTTCGCCGACGTGCTGGCCATCGGCAACACCCTGCCCGGCCCCATCGCCACCAAGATGGCCGGCTACATCGGCTATCGGGTCGGCGGCGTGGTCGGCGCCATCAACGCGGTGCTGGCGACCATCATCCCCGTGATCTTCGCCATGATCGCCCTGCTCGGCCTCTACAGCCGCTACGGCGATCAGCGCTGGGTGCAGGGCATGGGCATGGGCGTGGTGCCGGTGGTCATGGTGATGATGGCGCAGCTGACCTTCGACTTCTTCCGTAAGTCGCGGGCCGGGCTCGGCTGGGTGATCACCCTGGCCATGGGTGGCGTGGCCGGTGGACTGATCTATGGGATCGGCGTGCACCCGGGGCTGGTGATCGGCGCGCTCTTGATCGCCGCCCTGCTACGCCCGGAGAAACCCCACACCGCCGACCAGGGAGAAAGCGCCCGATGATCTACTGGCAACTGTTTCTGGCCTTCTTCGTGCCCAATATCGTCGGCTACGGCGGCGGCCCCGCGATCATCCCGCTGATCGAGAACGAGGTCGTCGGCACCTACGGCTGGATGACTCATCAGGGCTTCGCCGAGACCCTGGCGCTGGGCAATGCCCTGCCGAGCCCCATCGCCACCAAGATGGCCGGCTACATCGGCTATGACGTGGCCGGGTTCGGCGGCGCCATGGTGGCGGTGCTGGCCACCGTCGGGCCATCGCTGCTGTTGATGCTGGCGGCCCTCGGCACCCTGTATCGCTACCGCGACTCGCTCAAGGTCAAGTCCATGAGCCAGTGGGTGCGGCCGGTGGTGATGGTGCTGATGGCCTTCCTGACCTATAGCTTCCTGCGCGAAGGCATGGCCACCTCCGGCCTCGTGCACACCCTGATCATCGCCGCGGTGGCCGCGTTGCTGCTGATCCGCATCAAGGCGCATCCGGCCCTGGTGGTGTGCTTCGGGATCGCCTACGGCGCCCTGTTGCTGGGAGGCACCTGAAGCGATGGCGTCCGCCATCCTCACGACCCCGTCATCGGGGCCTCGACAACAATGACCTACAACATTCTTCCGCAAAGGACATTCCCATGATGCGTTCCAAGACGTCCCTCGCCCTCTTGCTCGCCGCTACCTCCCTGGCAGGCGCCGGCACGGCCCTTGCCGAGTCGGCCTATCCCGACGAGCCGGTGGAGTTCATCGTGCCCTGGTCGCCGGGTGGCGGCAGCGACACCCTGATGCGCGTGGTGGCCAATCACGCCGAGGCCCATCTCGAGCAGCCGCTGCCGGTCATCAACATGCCCGGCGTGAGCGGCACCACCGGCCTCAAGGAGCTGTCGCGCCGTGACGCCGACGGCTACACCATCGGCCAGGTGCACGAGGGCCTGCTGGTGGCCCATCACACCGGCCTCACGCCGCTCAACTATGACGACTTCGAGCCGGTGGCCGCGGTGACTCAGTCGCCGCAGTACCTGACCGTGCCGGCCGATGCGCCCTACGAGACCTTCGGGGAGTTCGTCGACTACGCCCAGGACAACCCGGGCGAGGTGCGTTTCGGCGTCACCCTGGGCGGCGTGCCGCATATCCACGCCGCCATGATGGAAGAAGCCGAGGACCTGCAGTTCCGCTACGTCGGCTTCGAAGGTACCGGCCCGCGCGTGCGTGCGCTGGTGGGGGGACACATCGATGCCGCCATCGGTGACGTCTCTTCCGCCGGAGAGTTCGTCAAGAACGGCGACCTGCGCTTCTTGGCCGTGGGCAGCGCGGAGCGCCAATCCGAAACGCCGGAGGTGCCGACCTTCGCCGAGCTCGGCCACCCGGAGCTTAAGCTCAACATCATCCGCGGCATCCTGGCCCCGGCGGGGACTCCGGAGGAGCGCATCGCGACGCTGGCCAGCGCCTTAGAGGCCATGACACAGGATGAAGGCTTCGCCGACGCCATCCACAATGCCGGCGCCAGCGTCGCCTTCAAGGGCCCGCAGGCCTTCGGCGAGTACCTCGAGACCAGCGACGCCACCATCGAGCGCCTGTCAGGGAAGCTGGCACGATGAGCCAGGCCCACACCGACCGCTCCTCCCAGGGGGAGCCCACCGCTTCCGGCCGAGGCGGGCCGCTGGCCCACCTGATCGTCAACGGCGCCCTCGCGGCGCTGTTCACGGCCCTGTTCTTCCGCGCCCAGGCCCTGCCGGCTTCCATGTGGGAGCCGCTCGGCTCGGGCAGCTTCCCGCGCCTGGTGCTGGCCGTGCTGGTCATGCTGAACCTGACCATCATGGTCAAGGAGCTGCGCGCCTTCATCGCCCAGCCCGCCGGGGAACGCGGCCAGGTGAGCGCCTGGATCTGGCGCCACCGCCTGGCCTTCGGCGTGCTGTCGCTGTTCGCGGCCTACATCCTGCTGCTGCCCTGGCTCGGCTTCACCCTGGCCTCGCTGGGTTTCCTGCTGGCCGGACAGTGGCTGCTCGGTGCCCGCTCGTTCAAGGGGCTGGCCATCGCGCTGGTCATCGCCCTGGTGTTTTCCCTCGGCGTGGACACCCTGTTCCGCGACGTCTTCATCATCAGCCTGCCCCGCGGCCTGTTCGGCTGAGGCGGCAACGACTCCTCGAGGAACCTGCTCATGATGGAAGCGCTGCTCTCCGGCATGGATCAACTCTTCACCGTCTCGACCATGATTTCCATGGCGCTGGGCGTGATCGCCGGGGTCATCGCCTCGGCGATTCCCGGCTTCACCATCACCATGGCCATCGTCCTGACGCTGCCCTTGACCTTTACCATGCCCCCCCTCCAAGGCGTCGCCACCATGCTGGCCGTCTACGTGGGGGGCTACACCGGTGGCCTGATCTCGGCGGCGCTGCTGGGCATCCCCGGCACCCCATCCTCGGTGGCCACCACCTTCGACGCCTTCCCCATGGCTCGCAAGGGCGAGCCGGGGCGCGCCCTGGCGCTGGGCATCTGGGCGTCGTTCTTCGGCGCCCTGGTCAGCGTGATCGTGTTGATCCTGGCCGCACCTCCGCTGGCGATGATCGCCGTCAAGCTCGGCGCCTGGGAATACTTCTCGCTGATCATCTTCGCCATGACGGTGGTGGCAAGCCTGGTCGGCACCTCCATGCTCAAGGGGCTGATGACCGGCCTGCTGGGGCTGTTCATCGCCACCGTGGGCGCCGACCCGATGATGGGCGTCGCCCGCTTCACCTTCGATTCCGACCTGCTCGCCAACGGCTTCCCGTTCCTGGTGGTGCTGATCGGCATCTTCGCCGTCAGCCAGCTGCTCTCCGAAGTCGAGGACGCCGCCGGCGTCAAGCAGGGCAAGGCGCTGATGCCCGACGATGTCAGCTTCGAGCCGCTGACCGCCCTGAAGGAGGTACTGCGCTATCCGGTCAACCTGGTGCGCTCCTCGCTGGTCGGCGTGTTCATCGGCGCGGTGCCCGGCGCCGGCGGCAGCATCGCCAACCTGCTGGCCTACGACCAGGCCAAGCGCGCCTCGAAGACCCCGGAGGCCTTCGGCACCGGCACCCCGGAGGGCGTGATCGCCTCGGAGTCCGGAAACTCGGCGACCTCCGGCGGCGGTCTGATCCCGATGATCGCGCTGGGCATCCCCGGCAGCGCCGTGGATGCGGTGCTGATGGCCTCGCTGATGGTCCACGGCATCGGTGTCGGCCCGCGACTGATCATGGACCATGGTGACCTGGTCTACGGCATGTTCATGGCGATGATGGTCGCGGCCATGATGGTGCTGGTGGTGTGCCTGTTCAGCATGCGTCTGTTCCTGCGAGTCACCGAGGTGCCGAAGTCGGTCATCGTGCCGGTGGTGCTGGTGTGCTGCGTGATCGGTGCCTTCGCGCTGAACAACCGCGTCACCGACGTCTACCTGCTGCTCGGCATCGGCGTCTTCGGCTATATTCTCAGCAAGCTGAACTACCCGCTGGCGCCGCTGGTGCTGGGCGTGATCCTCGGCCCCATCGCCGAGACCAACCTGCGCCGCGCGCTGATGTCCGACGAGAACTGGACGCTGTTCTTCACCCGACCGATCTCGCTGGCGCTGTTGGCGCTGGCCGCCCTGTCCATCGTCCTCGCCATTCGCCATCGCCGGCGAGCCGCACACACGACGCCGGCCCGCACCTGACCCACGGCGGGCTCGGCATCACAACGAGCCCGCCCGGCCACCCCGATACCGAGAACAAGAGGTCCCCACCATGCCTGCTCGACGCTTCTCCCTGCCCCGCCGCGCGGCGTCTCTCGCCCTGCTGGCCCTGGCCACCCTCGGCGCCGGCACCGCCGGGGCCGACGAACCCCGCACGGTTCGCATCGCCGTGGACGTGCCCTACCCGCCCTTCGAGTACCGCACCGCCGACGGCGAACTGGCCGGCTTCGAGATCGAGCTCGGCAACGAACTCTGCCAGCGCGCGGCGCTCGACTGCGAATGGGTGGTCCAGGGCTGGGACGGCATCATCCCCGGCCTGCTGGCCCGCAAGTACGATGCCATCCTGTCGTCCATGCGCATCACCGCGGCCCGTGAGCGCCAGGTCCTCTTCACCGAGCCCTACGCCATGTCGCCCAAGGTGTGGGTCGCCCGCCGGGGCGAAGGCCTCGACCCGGCCGCCCCCGAGGCCCTCGATGGCCTGACCGTGGGCATCCAGCGTGGCACCACCCAGGACACCTACGTCACCGAACGCTACGCGGACGTGCTCGACATTCGACGCTACGCCACGGCCGATGACATCGCCCTCGACATGGAGAGCGGGCGGCTCGATCTGGCCTTCATCAACTACCCGATGGCCATCGAAACTCTGGCGATCGATGACCCGGACGGCGCCTTCACCCAGATGGGCGAGCGCATCAACAGCCCCGAGGCGATATTTGGCCGCGGTAACGCCATCGCCGTCCGCCAGCGCGACGCGGCGCTCGCCGAGCGCTTCAACCAGGCCCTCGACGAGGTCTACGCCGACGGCACCTTCGAGCGCCTGATGGCGCACTACTTCGACTACGACCTGCGCCCCGCCAGCCGGCTCTGAATCGTGCCACACGCCTAACGAAGAGAGCCGCCCGATGGGCGGCTCTCTCGCGAGTATCGACGGGCGCTTATACACCGAGCGGTCCTGCTCGGCGGGTACCGGTCTTACCAGCTGCCGGTGTTCTCCATCGAGGCCCAGGGCTCCTTCGGCGCCTGGGGCTCGCCTGCCTGCAGCAGCTCGACGGAGATGCCGTCGGGACTCCTGACGAAGGCCATGTGGCCGTCGCGGGGCGGGCGATTGATGGTCACCCCTGCCGCCTGAAACCGCTCGCAGAGCGCATAGATGTCATCCACCCGATAGGCCAGGTGGCCGAAGTTGCGGCCGCCGTCGTAGGTCTCGGGATCCCAGTTGTAGGTCAGCTCGAGTTCCGGCGCCTGACGCTCCGTCGAGCGCGCCTCGTCGGCGGGTGCCGCGAGGAACACCAAGGTGAAGCGGCCCTTCTCGCTGTCCTTGCGGCGCACTTCCGAGAGCCCCAGCAGGTCGCAGTAGAAGTGTAGCGAGGCATCCAGGTCATTGATCCGGACCATGGTGTGCAGATACTGCATGTCTCTCTCCCTATTCACGGGTCGGTCTGGTTTCACAAGGGGGCGCGATGAGGCATCCTGATGGCGTCATATCTCCCGACCCCTCCGCAAGAGCAGGTTCCATGAGCCACTACTGTGACCTGGCCCCCGGCCATCCGTTTCACGGGCCCTATCACGACGGCGAGTACGGTTTCCCCGTCGCCGGGGACGACACGCTGTTCGAGCGCCTCGCGCTCGAGATCAATCAGGCCGGGCTGTCATGGCTGACGGTGCTCAAGAAGCGCGAGGCCTTCCACGCGGCCTTCGAGGGATTCGCCATCGACCGTGTCGCCGCCTACGACGACGCCGAGCGTGCTCGCCTGTTGGCCGATGCCGGCATCATCCGCAATCGGCGCAAGGTCGATGCCGTCATCCACAACGCCGGCGTGGTCCAGGACCTGCGGGCCGAGCACGGTAGCTTCAAGGCCTGGCTGGATCATCACCATCCCCTCGCCCACGCCGACTGGGTCAAACTATTCAAGCGCACCTTCCGCTTCACCGGCCCCGAGATCGTCAATGAGTTCCTGATGAGCTGCGGCTACCTGCCCGGTGCCCATCGCGACGACTGCCCGGTGCAGGCGCGCATCCTCGCCGCCAGCCCCGCCTGGGCACGAGCCTAGCACGCCGGGCCGCCAGCGGCCTCAGACGCGGTCGATCCGCCCGGCGATGGCCTGACGCGCCTCGCCCAGGGCGGCGTCACGCTTCGCCTCGCCCATGTTGAGGCCCTCGGCAAACACCATGTCCACCTCGACGATCCCCATCAGTCCCAGCATCGCCTTGAGGTGAGGTGTCTGGCTGTCGAGATCGGTGCCGACGTACTCGCCGCCACGCGCCGCCAGGATCAGCGCGCGCTTGCCTTCGAGCAGGCCTTGCGGGCCATCCTCGGTATAGCGGAAGGTCACCCCGGCGCGCATCACCCGGTCGAACCAGGCCTTCAGCTGGGAAGGAATGCCGAGGTTGTAGAGCGGCACCCCCAGCACCACGACGTCATGCGCCTGGAGCTCCTCGACCAGCGCATCGGAACGCGCCGCCAGCTCACGTTGCTCGTCGGTGCGCTCTTGTGGCGCCACCTGCCAGCTGGATAGCTCCGGCAGGCCCAGATGCGGTAGTTCATCGGCCACCAGGTCACGACGGGTGATCGTCACATCATCGCGCTCGCCGGCCAGGGCGACGAAATGGTCGGCCAGCTGCTGGGAGTTCCCGCCGAGGATGGAAGCGGTCAGAACGAGGATGCGGGTCATGGCGATCTCCTTGAGACATCGTTAGTTGAGGAATGATCGCCATTATAGTTTCGTTTTTGACCACGAAAAGCGGGTAAAACCGTAGCTATCTTTCGAGTGTTTCGAATTGAAGGCGCTCGTTCAGGGAGCGATGCCCTGGCCACAACCCCGATAGGTCTCGCCGTTGAGCGAGAGCGTCACACGAGCCGGCCAGGGCTGGCCGCTCATGTCGTCGAAGCAGGCCTTGGCCTCGATGCGCAGCGTGAAGGGCCGCGCCGCCTGGCCGCTGGCCAGGATCACGCGCCCGGCACCGTTGTCCAGGGTGGTCACCCGATAGGGCAGCGTCAGCTCGCGTTCGCCGTAGTCCAACGACAGGTCGAGTCGCGGTGTGTCGTTGGCCAGCTCGACGTGCCAACCGGGCTCGTTGCCGCGGCCATGGAACATCACCCCCGGATGCCCCTCACGCGTCAGGGCATCCAGGGTGACGCCACGCTCGCAGTCCAGCCGCCCGCGCTGGCTCTCCACCCGCGCCTCGTCGTCCTTCAGCCACACGCTCAGTCCCCCGTTCTGATAGCGGCTGCCGCTGGCCACCACCGAGGGCGTCAACCGCGTGGCGCCGAGGGCCGACCACAGGCGCAGCGCGTCATCTCCCTCGGCGGTGACCAGGTCCTGGGCCGGGGTACAGCGCCAGCCGACCAGCCGGTCGGCCTCGCCGGGGAACAGCATCGCTGGTAGCAGCGGCGCCTTGGGCGAGGCGTCGGCCTGGGAGTCGGCGCCGGCCGACGGCTCGGGCGCGGCCTCGGGGGTCGGCGAGTTCACGTAGGTAACGCAGCCGGACAGGCCCAGCGCCATCAGCAGCGGCAGGGCGATCCGAAAGGGCGAGAGACGGGGCATGGCAATGACTCCTTGTGCGGCGGGACTCCATCGCCGTCAGCATACCAGCCCCCGGGCGGCTTGAGGCCGCCCGGGGGGCGAGGCCTCGGGCCGGCCGCGACCGGTCATCCGTGCGAGGCCGCTCCACCGAGCGGCCTGCCGGTGGCTGGCCAAGCGCTCAACCGTGGCGCCGACGCAGCTCCCGCGCCGCCTCGACCATGTTGGCGAGCGCCGGCTCCACCTCGGCCCAGCCGCGGGTCTTCAGGCCGCAGTCCGGATTGACCCACAGCCGCGTGGCGGGGATGCGCTCGGCGGCCTTGTTCATCAGCGCCACCATCCAGTCCACCTCGGGAATGTTGGGTGAGTGGATATCGTAGACCCCCGGCCCGATCTCGTTGGGATACGCGAAGTCACGGAAGGCATCGAGCAGCTCCATGTCGGAGCGCGAGGTCTCGATGGTGATGACGTCGGCGTCCAGGGCGGCGATGGCGCCGATGATGTCGTTGAACTCCGAATAACACATGTGGGTGTGGACCTGGGTGGCATCGTCGGCCACCGCGGCACTCAGCCGGAAGCACTCCACCGCCCAGTCGAGATAGCCCTGCCATTCGGCCTGGCGCAGCGGCAGCCCTTCGCGCAGCGCCGGCTCGTCGATCTGGATGGCCTGAAGACCGGCGGCCTCCAGGTCGGCCACCTCGTCGCGCAACGCCAGGGCGATCTGCCGGCAGGTGGTGGCGCGCGGTTGGTCGTCACGCACGAAGGACCATTGCAGGATGGTCACCGGCCCGGTGAGCATGCCCTTCATCGGCCGCTCGGTGAGTGACTGGGCATAGCCGCTCCAGCGCACCGTCATCGGCGCCGGGCGGGCCACGTCGCCGAACAGGATCGGCGGCTTGACGCAGCGCGAGCCGTAGCTCTGCACCCAGCCGAAGCGAGTGAAGGCGAAGCCGTCGAGCCGCTCGCCGAAGTACTCGACCATGTCGTTGCGTTCGGCCTCGCCGTGCACCAGCATGTCGAGCCCCTGCGCCTCCTGGCGACGCACCGCGCCCTCGATCTCGGCCTCCATGCGCGCCTGGTAGTCGGCGCTGGAGAGCTCGCCGGCCTTGTGGTCGCGGCGCGCGGCGCGGATCTCGGCGGTCTGTGGGAAGGAGCCGATGGTAGTGGTCGGGAACAGCGGCAGGTCGAGGCGGCGCCGCTGGGCCCGGGCCCGGTCGACATAGGGGCTGGCCCGTTCGCTGTCGGCGGCGCCTACCGCCCCCAGCCGCTCGGCGACCGCCGGGCGATGGATGCGCGGTGAGCTGCGACGGGCGGCCAGCGCCACCCCCGCCTCGGCCAGGCGGGCCTCGTCGTCGGCGCTCAGCCGGGCGCCCAGGGCGCGCCCCAGCAGCACCGTCTCGTCGAGTTTCTGGCGGGCGAAGGCTAGCCAGCCCTTGAGCTCGGCATCGAGATCGGGTTCGGCATCCAGGTCCACCGGTACGTGCAGCAACGAGCAACTCGGCGCCAACCACAGCCGCTCGCCCAGCCGTTCTGCCAGCGGCGCCAGCCAGCCACGTAGCGCGGCCAGGTCGGCGCGCCACACGTTGCGGCCATCGATCACGCCCAGCGACAGCACCTTGTGGGGCAGCAAACGGTCGACCACCGCCTCGACCTGCTCCGGGGCGCGCACCGCATCCAGGTGCAGGCCCGCCACCGGCAGGCCCACCGCCAGCGAGAGGTTGTCGCCCAGGCCACCGAAACAGGTCGCCAGCAGCAGCTTGACCGGCGCCGCCTGCAGGCGGTGGTAGGCCCGCTCATAGGCCTGCTTCCAGTCCATCGGAAGGTCCTGCACCAGGGCCGGTTCGTCGAGCTGCACCCACTCGACGCCCTGGGCGGCGAGCCGGTTGAGCACCTGGTCATAGACCTCCAGCACCCCATCGAGCAGGCTCAGGCGGTCGAAGTCCTCGACATGTTCGCCGCGCCCCTTGCCCAGCCACAGCCAGGTCAGCGGCCCGGTCAGCGCCACCTTGACCGCATGGCCCTGCGCCTGGGCCTCCTCGACCTCGTCGAACAACCGCGTGCTGGCCAGCCGGAAGCGCTGCCCTGGGTGCAGCTCGGGGACCAGGTAGTGATAGTTGGTATCGAAGTACTTGGTCATCTCGCAGGCCGCGGCGGGTTCGCCGCTGGGGGCGCGGCCGCGGGCCATGCGGAAGGTCGTGTCCAGCGCCACCTCGCCGCGGGCCAGCTCGTCCTCGGCGCCGAAGCGCGCCGGCACCGCCCCGAGCAGGGCCGAGACATTGAGCACCTGGTCGTAGAAGGCGAAGTCGCCGACCGTGACCCTATCCAGGCCGGCCTCTCGCTGGTCAGCCCAGTGGCGGCGACGCAGTTCGCGGCCTTCGTCCTCCAGGCCCTGACGGTCGATGTCGCCCTTCCAATAGGCCTCGCAGGCTCGCTTCAGCTCGCGATCCGCGCCGATGCGTGGATACCCCAGCACATGAGTGAATATCATGGTGAATCTCCATGTTCATGAATGATTCCACGGAGTCTGGCTGGCCACCATGAGTGAATCAAACTAAACTCTCTAATCCTCAACATGAACAGTGCTCAGGATAATGCTCGAACTCCGCCACCTCCGCACGCTGATCGCCCTGCGCGACGCCGGCTCCCTGGTGGAAGCCGCCGAGCGCGTACACCTGACCCAGTCCGCCCTCTCTCACCAGATCAAGGACCTGGAGGAACGGCTGGGCAACCCGCTGTTCCTGCGCAAGACCCGACCGGTGGAATTCACCCGTGCCGGCTTGCGCCTGCTGACGTTGGCCGAACAGGTCTTGCCGCAGGTCCGCATGGCCGAACGCGACCTGGCACGCCTGGCCGGCAACGAGCAGGGCCGACTGCACATGGCCATCGAATGCCACAGCTGCTTCCAGTGGCTGATGCCTACCGTCGACCATTTCCGCGACCACTGGCCGGAGGTGGAGATCGACATCCCCGGCGGCCATCACTTCGATCCCCTGCCCGCCCTGGCGCGCGAACAGCTCGACCTGGTGATCACCGCCGACCCTCAGCGGATCCACGGCGTGCATTACGAGCCGCTGTTCCGCTACCAGGGGCTGCTGGCCGTGGCGCGCCAGCACCGCCTGGCCGGCCGCCCCTTCGCGACCCCCGAGGACCTGGTCGACGAGACACTGATCACCTATCCGGTGGAGCACGGCCGCCTGGATGTCTTCACCCAGTTCCTCGATCCGGCCGAGCGCCGCCCCCGGGAGATCCGCACCGCCGAGCTGACCATCATGATGATGCAGCTGGTGGCCAGCGGCCGCGGGGTCTGTGCGCTGCCCAACTGGGCGCTGACCGAGTACCTGGAGCGGGACTACGTGAAGGCCGTGCCGCTGGGCGAGCACGGGGTGTGGAGCACGCTGTTCGCGGCGATTCGCGAGGAGACACGGGACGCGCCCTGGATGGAAGACTTCCTGCGTACCGCTCGGGAGACCTCCTTCGCGGTGCTGGAGGGCGTCAGGCCGGCCTGACACCCTCCATGGCGGCATGAGCGTCGTCAGTCTTCCCGAGCGGCGGCCCGCTGAGGCAGCAGCAACGTGAAGCGCGCCCCGCCGAGTACGGGGCTGGCATCGACCATCACGCTGCCGCCGTGCCAGGCCATGACCTTCTGCACGATGGAAAGCCCCAGGCCGTAGCCTCCCGAGTGACGGGCGCGGCTGTCATCGAGCCGCGCGAAGGGCTTGAAGATCTCGCTGCGCCGGGCCACCGGCACCCCGGGGCCATCGTCCTCGACATCGATGCGCACCAGCCTCGGTTCGCCGTGCAGGCGGATGACCACCCGGCCATGGGCATGGCGACAGGCGTTGGCCACCAGGTTCTGCAGCGCACGCTGCAGGTAGCGCGACTCGGCCGCGGCCTCCACCTCATCGCCGGGCGCCAGGCCGAGGCTCAGGTGGACATGCAGGGGGTGCAGCGCCTCGATGACGCGCTCGACCATCGCCCGACAGTCTACCAGCGAGGTCTCGAGGGTCACGCCGTTGGCCGACTCGCTGCCCAGACGCGCATAGGTGAGGATCTCGTCGACCAGGTCGTCCAGCTCGGTGATATCGGCGTCGATGCCCTGCAGGTGACGGCGTATCCCCGGGTCGTCGGTCATGTCCTCGACCATCTGCGCGGCGAAGCGGATGCGCGCCACCGGGGTGCGCAGCTCGTGGGACACCGCCCGGATCATCTCCTGCTGGCCACTCAGCAGCGACTGCACCTGGGTGGCCATGCCGTTCAGCGCCATGCCCAGCCGGCTCAGGAAGTCATTGCCCTCGACCTTGACCCGAGTATCCAGGCGACCGGCGGCGATCCGCGTGGCGGCGAGCTCGAGTCGGGCCATGCGTGCCTCCACGCCACGCACGATCAGGTAGATGATCACCGCCAGCATGGCCAGCAACAGCAGCAACAGCAGCAGCAGCAGCGACACCGGCAGTGGCTCGAAGGCATACAGCGGGCCGACCTCGACCCACTGCCGGCCGCCCTCGGCGCTCGACAGCTGCAGGTAAAGCGACATCGCCCAGCGCTGGGGAAGCAGGCGCACCACCACCTCGGTGTCGCCCAACGTGGCCAGGCGCTCCGGGGCCAACCCCTCCGGCGGGGACTCGGTGAGCTGCAGCTGGATCACCCCGCTGCGCAGCCGCTCGAGCCGGGCCGCGCGCCGCTCGGGTGGCACCGCCATCAGCCACTCGCCGAGCTGACGGGCCAGCCCCATCAACTGGTTTTCGCCCAGCGAGGCCAGCTCTACCCGCAGCAGGCGTGGCGCGTCTCCCGCCAAGCGGCGATGCAGCACCCAGCCCCCGGCCTCGATCTGTCGCACCAGCGTCTGGCCGCTCTCGAGGCGGGCCCGATCGAAGTAACCGAGCGGCGAGTCCCCCATCTCGTGCAGCGACAGCTGGATGCCGAGCCGCGCGCTCTGCTCGCGCAGCCAGTCGTCGCGCCGCGCACGAGGCAGCGCCTCGAGCTGGGCGCCGAACAGCGTCATCGGCGCCTCGGCGATCTGCTCCTGATAGTGCTGGCGGCGTACCTTGTCGACCGCGGTGACGGCCAGCAGCGCCAAGGCGAAGATCATCACCAGGGCCAGGGCCAGCAGCACGTAGACCCGGAGGAAGGTGCTGTCGGACAGCGCACGGGGCAGCACACGGAACGAGGCCATCAGCCGTCCTTGACGAACAGGTAGCCCTTGCTACGCACGGTCTTGATCCGCTGCGGATGATTGGGATCGTCGCCGATCTTGGGGCGAATCCGCGACACGCGGACGTCGATGGAGCGATCCTGGCCGTCGTACTTGATGCCGCGCAGCTGGGAGAATATCTCTTCCCGGGTCAGCACCCGGCCGGCATGGCTGGCCAGCAGCCACAGCAGGTCGAACTCGGCGCTGGTCAGGTCGACGCGCTCCCCCGACAGGAAGGCCTCGCGGGTGGCGTTGTCGATCTCCAACGGCCCGAACACCAGCCGTGGCTCTTCGACGCTCGCCCCCGCCTCGCGGCGACGCAACAACGCCCGCATCCGCGCCAGCAGCACCCGGGGCTGCACCGGCTTGGCCACGTAGTCGTCGGCGCCCATCTCCAGCCCCAGCACCTGGTCCATGTCATCGGTACGCGCGGTGAGCATCAGGATCGGCCCGGCATAATCGGCCCGCGCGCGGCGACAGATCGACAGGCCATCCTCGCCCGGTAGCATCAGGTCGAGAATCACCAGGTCGGGCTGCAGGCCGAGGATGCCATCGACGCCACGGGCCCCATCGGGCTCCAGCGTCACCCGGAAGCCATTGGCCTCGAGGTAGTCACGAGTCAACTCGGCCAGGCGCTCATCATCCTCGATGATCAGCACGTGATCCTGCGCTGCGGGGTCCAGGCTGTCGTCCATGGGTGCGTCATCTTCCTCGAAGGGCGTGCGAAGATCAGGCGATCGGCACTCACCCGAGTGCCGATAGTCAAAGAGTACCCGACAATGCGTCCTTTCGCTCGTCGAGCGCTTTCACGAATCGACGCCAGCCGCCCAACCGTGCGGGCTGGCGAGGCGCGCCAGACGCTCCCCCGAAAGGCCACAACCCATCCACAAGTTATCCACTTGATGGTTGGCAAAAAGCACACTATCTTGTGCCCATATTCGGCCGGGACACCACATCCTGTGCCATAGCAACCACTGAAGTTGCTGTCAACCGTCGTCCCTCGACGGCCTTCTTCAACCGACAAGGTAGGGACCCCCGGCGCCATGGATACCACCGCTGCCCCGGACCACTCGTCCGTCTCCGTTACCGCACCGCAGACCCTGCGTGTTATCAAGCGCACCGGCGATGTCGCGCCCTTCGATGCCGGCAAGATCGCCGTGGCCCTGAGCAAGGCCTTCATCGCCGTCGAGGGCGACAACGCCGCCTCTTCCTCGCGGGTGCGCGACCTCGTGCAACAGGCCTCCACCAACATCGCCGAGGCCTTCCAACGCCGCATGCCCGATGGCGGCACGGTCCATATCGAGGATATCCAGGATCAGGTCGAGCTGGCCCTGATGCGCGCCGGCGAGCAGAAGGTCGCCCGCGCCTACGTGCTGTACCGCGAGGAGCACGCCCGTGCCCGCGCCGAGGCCAACGCCGACATCGAGAAGCCGCACCCGACGCTCAACGTCACCGCGCCGGACGGCAGCGTCCGCCCGTTGGACCTGGGCCGGGTCGAGACCCTGGTCCACGACGCCTGCGAGAATCTCGCTAACGTCGACTCGACGAAGATCGTCGAGGCTTCGCTGAAGAACCTCTACGACGGCGTCTCCGCCGATGGCGTCTCCCAGGCGCTGATGATGACCGCTCGCACCCTGGTCGAGAAGGACCCCAACTACACCTACGTCACCGCTCGCCTGCTGCAAGACAGCCTGCGCCGCGAGGCGCTGTCGTTCCTGGGCATCGCCGACGAGGCGACTTACCAGGAGATGGCCGACTTCTACAAGCCGGCCTTCCAGGCCTACATCGAGCGCGGCATCGAGTTCGAACAGCTCGACCCGGTGCTCGCCGAGTTCGACCTCGAGCGCCTCGGCGATGCCCTGGACCACACCCGTGACGCCCAGTTCACCTACCTGGGCCTGCAGACCCTCTACGACCGCTACTTCATCCACCAGGACGAGGTGCGCTACGAGCTGCCCCAGGTGCTGTTCATGCGTGTCGCCATGGGCCTCTCGCTCAACGAGGACGACCGCGAGGCGCGGGCCATCGAGTTCTACGAGCTGCTGTCCAGCTTCGACTACATGGCCTCCACGCCGACCCTGTTCAACGCCGGTACCGCGCGCAGCCAGCTGTCCAGCTGTTACCTGACCACCGTGTCAGATGACCTGGACAGCATCTACAGCGCCATCCGCGACAACGCCCTGCTCTCCAAGTGGGCCGGTGGCCTGGGCAACGACTGGACGCCGGTGCGCGCGCTGGGTTCCTACATCAAGGGCACCAACGGCAAGTCCCAGGGCGTGGTGCCGTTCCTCAAGGTGGTCAACGACACCGCGGTGGCCGTGAACCAGGGTGGCAAGCGCAAGGGCGCCGTCTGCGCCTACCTCGAGAGCTGGCACCTCGACATCGAGGAGTTCATCGAGCTGCGCAAGAACACCGGCGACGATCGCCGCCGTACCCACGACATGAACACCGCCAACTGGGTGCCGGACCTGTTCATGAAGCGGGTCTTCGACGACCAGGAATGGACGCTGTTCTCGCCGGCCACCTGCCCGGACCTCCACGACCTGTACGGCGCGGCCTTCGAGAAGCGCTATCGGGAATACGAGGAGATGACCCGCAACGGCCAGCTCAAGCTCTTCAAGCGCGTCAAGGCCAAGGATCTGTGGCGCAAGATGCTGTCGATGCTGTTCGAAACCGGCCACCCGTGGATCACCTTCAAGGATCCGTGCAACCTGCGCAGCCCGCAGCAGCACGCCGGCGTGGTCCACAGCTCCAACCTGTGCACCGAGATCACCCTCAACACCAGCCCCGACGAGATCGCGGTGTGTAACCTGGGCTCGATCAACCTGACCCAGCACATGGTCGACGGCGAGCTCGACGGCGACAAGCTGAAGAAGACCGTGCGCACCGCGGTGCGGATGCTCGATAACGTCATCGACATCAACTACTACGCGGTGCCCCAGGCCAAGAACTCGAACTTCAAGCACCGCCCGGTGGGGCTTGGCATCATGGGCTTCCAGGATGCCCTCTACGCCCACGGCATCGCCTACGCCAGCGAGCAGGCGGTGGAGTTCGCCGACCGTTCCATGGAACTGGTCAGCTACCACGCCATCGAGGCCTCCTCTGATCTCGCCGCCGAGCGCGGGCAGTATCAGAGCTTCGAGGGCTCGCTGTGGAGCCAGGGCGTGCTGCCCATCGACTCCATCGAGAAGCTGAAGCAGGAGCGCGGCGAGCAGTACATCGAGGTCGACACCTCGACCACCCAGGACTGGGACGGCATCCGCGAGAAGGTCGCGAGCCAGGGCATGCGTAACTCCAACGTCATGGCCATCGCCCCGACCGCGACCATCTCCAACATCTGCGGCGTCTCGCAGTCGATCGAGCCGACTTACCAGAACCTGTTCGTGAAATCGAACCTGTCCGGCGAGTTCACCGTGGTCAACTCCTACATGGTCAACGACCTCAAGGAGCGTGGCCTGTGGGACGAGGTGATGATCAACGACCTCAAGTACTACGACGGCAGCGTGCAGCCCATCGATCGCGTCCCGGAGGATCTCAAGGCCAAGTACGCCAGCGCCTTCGAGGTCGAGCCGAAATGGCTGGTGGAAGCCGCCTCGCGTCGCCAGAAGTGGATCGACCAGGCCCAGTCGCTGAACCTCTACATCCAGGGCGTGTCCGGCAAGAAGCTCGACGTGACCTATCGCATGGCCTGGTTCCGCGGTCTCAAGACCACCTACTACCTGCGTGCCCTGGGCGCCACCTCGGTCGAGAAGTCCACCGTCGATCGCGGCAACCTCAACGCGGTGAGCAACGCCACGCCGCCCGAGGCCCCGGCGCCTAGCGCCTCCGCCGCCCCGGCCGCCGAAGCGCCTTCGGCCCAGGCGGCCGCCCCTCAGGGCATCGACGACTTCCTGAAGGGCAAGAACGGCGGCGGCTCCCGTGCGCCCTCCGCCGGCGAGATCGACGAGCTGGGCTGCGAGGCCTGCCAGTAAACGAATGGCCGCACACGCCATCTAATGGGTCGGAGGGGGTGCCCCTCCGGCCTTGCCCCTTCTGCCATCGCCGCAGCCGCTCCCCCGACGCGAACGCCTGCGGAACATCCGGCCGACCACCGGGAGAGACCACATGATCGATTGGAACGAGTTCCACGAAGACGAAAGCGCGGTCGCCGAGGCTCCCAAGCCCGCGGCCCCCAAGCCCAGCGCCACCCAGGCCGAGGCTCCCGCCGAGGAAGTCCGCGACACCGCCGGTGCCTACCAGGTCGCCGAGCAGGACCGCCTGGCGCGTGCCCAGCAGTCCCTCGAGGATCTCGACGTGGCCGCCGGCCTCGAAGAGCTCGAAGTCGGTGCCCAGCGCATCGATGTCGACCAGAAGCGCATGATCAATGCCCGTGCCGACCTCAACCAGCTGGTGCCCTTCAAGTACGAGTGGGCCTGGCAGAAGTACCTGGACGGCAGCGCCAACCACTGGATGCCCCAGGAAGTGAACATGAACGCCGACATCGCGCTGTGGAAGAGCGCGGACGGCCTCACCGCGGATGAGCGGCGCATCGTCGAGCGCAGCCTGGGCTACTTCTCCACCGCCGACTCGCTGGTCGCCAACAACCTGGTGCTGGCGGTCTACCGCCTGATCACCAACCCCGAATGCCGCCAGTACCTGCTGCGCCAGGCCTTCGAGGAGGCGATCCACACCCACGCCTACCAGTACTGCGTGGAATCGCTGGGCATGGACGAAGGCGAAGTCTTCAACATGTACCGCGAGGTGCCCTCCGTCTCGGCCAAGTCCGCCTGGAGCCTCAAGCACACCCAGTCGCTGGCGCGCCCGGACTTCCACACCGGCACCCCGGAGACCGACCAGGAGCTGCTGCGCAACCTGATCGCCTTCTACTGCGTGACCGAGGGCATCTTCTTCTACTGTGGCTTCAGCCAGATCCTGTCCATGGGCCGCCGCAACAAGATGACCGGCGTCGCCGAGCAGTTCCAGTACATCCTGCGCGACGAGTCGATGCACCTGAACTTCGGCGTCGACATGATCAACCAGATCAAGATCGAGAACCCGCACCTGTGGACCGCCGAGTTCCAGGACGAGGTCACCCAGATGATCCTCGAGGGCACCGAGCTGGAGATCGCCTACGCCCGCGACACCATGCCCCGTGGCGTGCTGGGCATGAACGCGGCGATCATGGAGGAGTACCTGCACTTCATCTGCAACCGCCGCCTGGCGCAGATCGGCTTGAAGGAGCAGTTCCCGGGCGCCGAGAACCCCTTCCCGTGGATGAGCGAGATCATCGACCTGCGCAAGGAGAAGAACTTCTTCGAGACCCGCGTCACCGAATATCAGGTCGGCGGCGCACTGAGCTGGGACTGATCGCTCGCGCCACGGAGCGCACCGCTCCCCATCGATAGACGCGAGCGGCACGCTCGGCGGGCCATGTCAGGCGGCATGGCCCGCTTTGCGTCGCGCCGCCGCCATGGGTAGGCTTTGCCGCCGTCCCGCTCCCTCATCCCGTATCACGTCAAAGGAAACCCCATGCAACTCGGTATCATCGGACTCGGCCGTATGGGCGGCAACATCGCGCGTCGCCTGGTCCGCGGCGGCCACGACGTCGTCGCCTACGACCAGGACGCCACCACCACCACGGCGCTGAGCGACGACGGCATCGGCCACGCCACGAGTCTGGCCGCGCTGGTCGCAAGCCTCGAGGCGCCACGCGCCATCTGGGTGATGCTGCCCGCCGGTGACCCCACCGAGGACACCATCCGCACCCTGGCCGAGCTGATGGCGCCGGGCGACACCATCATCGATGGCGGCAACACCTTCTATAAGGACGACATCCGCCGTGCCAAGGCGCTCGAACCTCAGGGCCTGCACTACGTCGATGTCGGCACCTCCGGCGGCGTCTGGGGGCTGGAGCGCGGCTACTGCATGATGATCGGTGCCGAGGCCCCGATCTTCGACCGCCTCGAGCCGCTGTTCGACACCCTGGCCCCCGGCTACGGCGACCTGGAGCGCACCCTCGGCCGCAACGCCCCGGACGAACGCGCCGAGCGCGGCTACATCCACGCCGGCCCGGTCGGCGCCGGCCACTACGTCAAGATGGTCCACAACGGCATCGAGTACGGCCTGATGCAGGCCTACGCCGAAGGCTTCGAGCTGATGCAGAGCAAGGCCTCGTCGGACCTGCCGGAAGACCAACGCTTCGACCTCAACCTGGCCGATGTCGCCGAGGTCTGGCGTCGCGGCAGCGTGGTTTCCTCCTGGCTGCTCGACCTTACCGCCCAGGCACTCGCCGGCGATCCACGCCTCGACCACTACAGCGGTGCGGTCTCCGACAGCGGCGAGGGCCGCTGGACCGTCGATGCCGCCGTCGAGCAGGGCGTGGCCACACCGGTGCTGGCCAACGCGCTGTTCTCGCGCTTCGCCTCACGCAAGGACAACACCTACGCCAACCGCCTGCTCTCGGCGATGCGCTTCGGCTTCGGTGGCCACGTCGAACCGCCCAAGCAATGATCTGACCGGAGCACGCCGCCCGGCACGGCCACGACTCACCCCTGGCCGCGGGCGGCGTTGCCCCACTCGTTTTCTCGCCCTGGAGGCTTCATCCCATGCCGCGTCGGTCACTCGCCACCCCCTTGCTGTTGCCCCTGTTGCTGCCCATCGCCGGCCACGCCGCCGAGCTCACGCTCGAGCCGCTGACGGTCAGCGCCTCACGGCTCGAGCGTGAGCTCTACGCCACGCCGTCCGCCGTGTCGGTGGTGGAAGACGGGCGGATCGCCCAAGGCCAGTCGCGAGAGCGCCTCGGCGAGTCGCTCGCCGGCGTGCCGGGGCTCTTCCTCCAGAACCGCCACAACTTCGTCCAGGGCGAGCGCGTGTCGATCCGCGGCTTCGGCGCGCGTACCCCCTGGGGCGTGCGTGGCATCACGGTGCGCGTCGACGGCATTCCCTACACCCTGCCCGACGGCCAGGCCCAGCTCGATGCCATCGACCTCGACAGCGCCCGGCGCATCGAGGTGATCCGCGGCCCGGCGGCGGTGCAGTACGGCAACGCCGCCGGCGGGGTGATCGATGTCACCACCGCCGACGGCGCAAGCGACCCCGGCACCCGGCTGCGCGTCGAGGGCGGCAGCGACGGCTATCGCAAGCTGAACCTCAGCAACGGCGGCGTCGAAGGCCCCTGGTCGCACCACGTCAGCGTCTCGGCGCTGGGCATGGACGGCTATCGCGATCACAGCGAGGTCGAGAAGTACCAGCTCAACGCCAAGCTCAAGCGCGAACTGGACGCCGACCGCTCGATCACCGCCATCGTCAACCTGCTCGACAACCCGCGCTCCGAGGATCCGGGCGGGATGAGCGAAAGCACGGTAAACGAGGACCGAGAAGGCACCGTCGACAGCCCGTACTACTCGCCGACCCGCATCGGTGCAGGGCAGTCGGTCGACCAGCAGGTGCTGGGCCTCACCTACGAGGACCTGGCCGCCGGCCCCGGTGAGCTAACCCTGCGCGGCTTCTACCTGCAGCGCGACTTCGAGCAGCAGCTGGCCTATGCCGGCGACAGCTTCGTCGCCTACGATCGCGACTACTTCGGCGGCAGCGCCGAGTACCACCAGTCGCTGACCGTCGGCGGCCTGCCGCTCGACTACGTGGCCGGCGTCGACGTGGCGCGCCAGGAAGACGCGCGCTACCGAGACGACGTCGCCATCGACGGCGACCACGAGGGCCGCGCGGCCGACGAGACCCAGACCGCCACCTCGCTCGGCGTGTTCGCCCAGGGCGACCTGGACCTAAGCGATCGGTGGACCCTATCGCTCGGCACCCGCTTCGACCACACCCGGTTCGATATCGACGACCACTACCTCGCCGACGGCGACAACGGCGGCGATCGCGACTTCAACCAGTGGAGCGGCAGCGCCGGGCTGAGCTATCGCTACCGGCCCGACCACCAGGCCTACCTCTCGACGGGCACCGCCTACGAGACGCCGACCTTCGCCGAATTCGCCAACCCGGCCGGCGTCGGTGGCTTCAACCCGGACATCGAGCCGCAAAAAGCCTGGAACCGCGAACTCGGCCTGCGCGGCGATGTCGCCGACGCCGGCCTCGACTACGACGTGGCGCTGTTCTCGACCCGCGTGCGCGACTCGCTGATCTCCTACCAGCTCGATAACAGCGACCGGGACTTCTACCGCAACGCCGGCCGCAGCCGCCAGGACGGACTGGAAGTGGCCCTCGGCTGGCAGTTCGCCGACGACTGGCGACTCGACAGCGCCCTGACCCTGGCGCGCTACGAGTTCCAGGACTACGAGGATGAAGACGGCAACTACGACAACAACCGCATCCCGGGCCTGCCCGAACGCACCTGGGTCAACCGGCTGACCTGGCAGGGCATCGGCGAGCGCTTCGCCACCCTGGAGACCCGCTACGTGGGGTCGATGGTTGCCAATGATGAGAACAGCGTGAAGGTCGACGACTACTGGCTGGCCAACCTGCGTGCCGGTGACGGCTGGCGCCTCGGCGACGAGGCCCTGCTCAAGGCCTACGTGGATGTGCAGAACCTGTTCGACCGCGAGCACTTCGACAACATCGCCATCAACGCTCGAAATGCGCGCTACTACTACACGGCGCCAGACCGCAGCGTGCATGCCGGCGTGGAACTGGCCTTCTAGGCCGATCGGAGCCTGCACATGCGCCAACCGATCACCGGCTATCACCGCGACGACGAGGGCCACTGGGTCGCCGAGCTGGCCTGCGGTCACTATCAGCACGTCCGCCACCAGCCACCCTGGGTCGAACGCCCCTGGGTGACCACCGAGGCGGGGCGACGCTCGCGGCTCGGCCTGGCCCTGGCATGCCTCAAGTGCGACCGAGGCGAGCCGCCGGACGGCGAGCCGACGCGCCGTGCCATGCGCTAGGATGGTGCCCAACGCCCGCTAACGCCCGACTACCGAGGAGCCCTCTTGGCCATCACCCTGCTCTACAACGCCCTGATCTTCCTCGCCGCCGCGGTGCTGATCGTGCCGCTGGTCAAGCGCCTGGGGCTCGGCGAGGTACTGGGCTACCTGGTCGCCGGAGTGGTGATCGGCCCCTCGGCGCTGGGCCTGGTGCCGGATGCCGATGCGGTGCTGCAGTTCTCCCAGGTAGGCATCGTCTTCCTGCTGTTCGTGATCGGCCTGGAGCTCAAGCCGAGCCGCCTCAGGCTGATGCGCAAGGCGGTGTTCCACTTCGGCGGCCTGCAGGTCGCCGTCACCACGGCGCTGCTCACCGGCCTGGCGCTGGCGGCGGGACTTTCGCCCGCCGCCGCCCTGGTGGTCGGCTTCAGCCTCGGGCTGTGTTCCACGCCCTTGGTGCTGCAGCTGCTCGGCGAGCGCGGCGAGCTCGGAAGCCGCCACGGCCGCTACGCCTTCGCCCTGCTGCTGTTCCAGGACCTGGCCGCCATTCCGGTGCTGGCGGCCATTCCGCTGCTGGCCGGCGATGACCCGTTGGCCGGCGGCTGGGGCCACCTGCTGGGCGAGGCGCTGATCGCCATCGGTGCCTTCGCCGGGTTGATCGTCGGCGGGCGCTACCTGCTGCGCCCGCTGTTCCGCTTCGCCGCGGCCACCCGCAGCCGCGAGGTGTTCGCGGGCACCGCGCTGCTGGTGGTGATCGGCGCCGCCCTGTTGATGGAGCTGGCCGGGCTGTCCATGGCGCTCGGCGCCTTCATCGCCGGGGTGCTGCTGGCCGACTCGGAGTATCGCCACAGCATCGAGGCCGATATCGAGCCCTTCCGCGGGCTGCTGCTGGGGCTGTTCTTCATGGCGGTGGGCATGACCGCCCAGATCGACCTGCTGGCCGACGAAACCGGCCTGGCACTGGGCCTCGCCGCCGGCCTGCTGGTCGCCAAGTGGCTGAGTGTGACGCTCGCCGCCCGGCTCTATCGTCGTGGTGACTGGAAGACATCACTGAACCTCGGCGCGCTGCTCTCCCAGGGCGGCGAGTTCGGCTTCGTACTGCTCACCGCGGCCGGTGCCGCCGGCCTGCTTGACGCCTCACTGGTCGGCTTGCTGGTGCTGGTAGTGTCGCTCTCCATGGCCGCCACACCGATACTCGTCCAGCTCCACGCGCGGCTGGTCCGGCCGCTGTTCAAGGCCGGCAAGCCGCGCCGCGACTACGATCGCCCGCCGCCCATCGGCCCACAGATCATCATCGCCGGATTCGGGCGTTTCGGGCAGATCATGGGGCGCATCCTGCAGGGGCTGAAGATTCCCTACACGGTGCTCGACAGCAACGCCGAGCACGTCGACGTGGTGCGCCGCTACGGCAATGACATCTACTTCGGCGACGCCTCACGCCTCGACCTGCTGGAGGCCGCCGGCGCCGACAAGGCCCGCGTGATGGTAGTGGCGATCGGCGATGTCGAGACCTCGATGCGCATCGTCAAGCGGGTCAGACGCCGCTTCCCGCACCTGCGCCTCTACGCCCGTGCCCGGGACCGCTACCACGCCCAACTGCTGGTGCGTGCCGGGGTCAGCGATATCATCCGCGAGCTGCTGCCGGCGAGCCTGGAGCTGACCCGCGAGGTGCTGGTCGGCGTCGGCATTTCCCGCGACCAGGCCCAGCACACCGTGGACACCTTCCGCCCCCACGACGAACGCGCCCTGGAGCGCCAGCTCGAGGCCTTCGGCAACCAACACGAGCAGATCCAGTCCATCCATCAGGCCGCCCGAGAGCTCGAGGAGCTGTTCGAGGCCGACGAGGACATCGCCACCACCGCTCCCGAGCGCCCACCAGAGCGACCCTAAAACATCAGACCCCGCGCCGAACCGGAGCGGGGTCTGCGTTGCACGGGCGAGCTTCAGGGTCAGGTGCCGGCGGGCTTCTGCTGGCCGATCGGCACCTCGGGCACCGCCTCCATGCGCTCGCGCTCCTCGGAGATCACCGCCAGGGCCTCCTGTTCGTTGCGCCGCGAGGCCGGGGTCAGCAGGCTCACCGCCACGCCGGCCAGGGCCGCCAACACCACCGCCGGAATGCTCGGGTTGCCCCAGTAGGCGCTCCAGTCGTCATCGGCGATGATCGCCAGCGACGTCGCCGAGGCCACCACCAGCGAGGCGATGGCGCCCTGCCAGTTATAGCGCGGCCAGAAGCGTCCCAGCATGCCGCATACGAACATCCCGGCCAGCACCGTGGAGACCATCTTGGTGATGTAGGAGATCACATTGTCGGAGGTCAAGGCGAAGGCCAGCGCCAGGCCGATGGTGCCGACCAGCCCCACCCGCGAGAACAGCACCACGTTCCTGGCCGAGGGCGCGCGACCCTTGAACAGCACGTAGACATCGCGGATCAGGGTGGTGACGCCGGCGATGGCGTCGCTGCTGGCGCTGGACATGGTGGCCGACAGGCCAGCCACCAGCAGCAGCAGGCCGAGCCCCAGCGGCAACACCTCGGTGGCCAGGTAGGGGAAGGCGAAGTTGCTGTTCTCGAGGTCGGGATTCAATGCATGGGTGGCCATGCCGATGATCGCGGGCACGATGGAGAATGCCATGTAGAGCACGCCGGTGAGCAAAAAGGAGCGTCGCACCGAGCGCACCGAGGCCCCGGAATAGATGCGCTGGCGGAACGACGGCGTCGCCAGCACGCCGACCGCGATCACCGTGGACAGCGAGATCGCCGGCAGCACCCCGATCTTGTCGATGGCCAGGAAGCTCGTGGCGGAATCGTCGAGCGCCGCGGTCATGGCGTCAATGCCGCCTACCTCGACCACCGCCACGCCGGCCATCAGGAAGAAGCCGACGAACAGCACGATGGCCTGCACGGTGTCGGTCCACACCACCGCCATGTAGCCGCCGATCACGCAGTAGATGCCGAAGCCCAGCGCCACGATCATCTTGGCCTGCCAGGCCGGGATGTCGGCCATCCACGCCAGGTAGAGCCCGCCACCGAGGATATGGGCGCCCAGCCAGCCGATACAGGCGATGTAGATCAACAGCGCCACGACGTTGCGCACGATGCGGTTGGCACCGACGTAGAACGAAAGCTCCTCGCTCATGGTCATGAAGCGCAGCCGCCGGACGCCGGAGAAGCACAGCGCCAGCAACAGCACGCCGATGGAGCCGCCGATGCCGTAGAGGGCGCCCCCCCAGCCGCTGGTGTAGCCGAAACCTACCGCGCCCATGCTCGAGCCGGTGCCAACCATGGTCGCCACCGTGGTACCCACGGTGAGGAACAGCGGCACGCTGCGCCCACCGAGCAGGAAGTCATCGCCGGTGCCGCGAGTGTGGCGCGAGACCCACCAGCCGAAGCCGATCATCGCCAGGATATAGACGAAGAAACTGCCGAGGAAAAGGTGACTGTTCATGCAGACCTCTTATAATTGTCGTCCCGGTCGTTGCCGCGACCGGGGCAGTGAACGTTTGCCGTTTGCTGTGCCTGGCGTCGGGTCCTTGCCGGGATCCGGCGCCCTCTCTTGTCATGGGTGTCGTGTCGTTGATGTCGCCTAGGCGGCCGAGAGGCGTGATGCCTTGCCGCCCGACGCGTCAGGCTCGATCGGCGCGATAGCAGGTCAGATCCACCTCGACCTTACAGTCCACCACCAGGTCCTGGACGCTGCAGATGCGCGCCGGCGGGTGGTCCAGGAAGAGTTCGGAAAAGACCTTGTTGAACGACGAGAAGTACCGCGCGTCGGTCAACACCGCGGTGACGTGCACCACGTCCTCCACCGAATAGCCTGCCTCCCGTGCGATGGTCAGGGCGTTGTCGAAGGCCAGCCGCGTCTGTTCGACGATGCCACCCTCGACTACCTCACCGTCGGTCATCGGGGTCTGCCCCGACACCTTCAGCCAGCCCCCGGCTTCCACCGCGCGAGAGAACGGCAGCTTCTGGCCGCCGGTACCGACGCCGCCTTCGGCGCCATAGCGTGTGATGCTCATGGAATATCCTCCTGATGGTCGTGTTGATGATGGGACATGTCGGGCACCTGGTCGGGTGAAGGGCTCAGCCTCAGGCTGCGCCGCAACATGCGCCCGGCGCGCGTCCGGCTCGGGGCGCCGTCGACATAGGCCGTGGCCCCGTTGACCAGCACCCGCCGGATGCCCCGGGCGGGTGATGCCGGAGCGTCGTAGTCGGCGGTGTCCTCGAGGGCGTCCAGGTCCAGCAGCACCAGGTCGGCATAGGCGCCCTCGCGGATCTCGCCGCGATCCACCAGGCCGAAGGTGGCCGCCGAGAGCCCGGTCATCTTGCGCACCGCCTCGGGTAGCGGCATCAGCGCCAGGTCGCGGCTGTAATGCGCCAGCACCCGCGGGAAGGCGCCCCACAGCCGCGGATGCGGATGCGGGTCGTTGGGCAGGCCGTCGGAGCCGACCATGGCCAGGGGATGCGCCAGCACCCGGCGCATGTCGTCCTCGCTCATGTTGTGGTACACGGCCCCGGCCGGCTGCAGGTGGCGGGCGGCCTCCATCAGCGACAGCCCCCAATCGCGGGCGATGTCGGCCAGCTGACGCCGGGCCTGCTCGGGATGCGGCCGCGACCAGGTGATGGTGATGGCGATCTCGTCGGTGACCTGGCCCAGGTCCAGGGTCGAGGAACCGGCGGTGTAGGGGTAGCAGTCGCAGTGCACCCGCTGGTGCCCCGCGGCGCCTTCCAGCTGTGCCAGGGCCCGTGGCGCCTGGCCCCAGTTGCCCGCCCCGGCACACTTGAGGTGCGAGATGACCAGCGGCGCGCCATTCTTACGCGCGGTGGCGAAGGCCTCGTCCATGGCCGCCGCCTGGCCGGCGAACTCGTCGCGCAGGTGGGTGGTGTAGAGGCCCCCGGCCTCGCCCACCGCCGCCACCAGCGGCGCCAGCTCATCGTCGGGGGCATGGAAGGCGTTGTGATAGGCGAGCCCGGAGCTCAGCCCCAGAGCCCCCTCCGCCAGCGCCTTCACCAGGGCCTCGCGCATGTGGGCGATCTCGTCGTCCGTGGCGGGACGGTGGAAGTCGTCCATGACCTGGCTGCGCAGGCTGGTGTGGCCGATCAGCGCCGCGACGTTGACCGCCGGCCGCGCCAGCTCCACCGCCTCGCCATAGGCCGCGAAGCTCGAATACGCGAAGTCGACCGCCTCGCCCAGCAGGTTCATGGGGTCCGGCACCTCGCCGCTCAGGACCACCGGCGCGGCGCTGATCCCGCAGTTGCCCACCACCACCGTGGTCACCCCCTGGGAGAGCTTGGGTAGCATCTCGGGGGCGCGGATCACGTTGGTGTCGTCATGGGTATGGACGTCGATGAAGCCCGGGGTCAGGTAGAGGCCCGTGGCATCGATCGTCTCTTCGGCGTCGCGATCCCCCAGTTCGCCCACGGCGACGATGCGTGCGCCGTCCACGGCGACGTCGGCCGTGAAGGGGGCGCGTCCCGTGCCATCGAGCACCCGGGCGCGGCGGATCAACAGATCGTGGCGCATCTTAGTCTCCCAGCGGCTGACGGTTGTCGCCGCCGCGGTGGTCGTCGAGGGTGATCTTCAGGCGGCGCAGCTTGTCGCGCGCCTGGTCGCGATGGCGCAGGGCCAGCTCCAGGGCCAGCACATCGATGGCCGCCATCAGCGCGTAGCGCGAGGCGGAAGGGTGGAGGATGAAGTCGGTCTCACGGGCGGCGATCGGCAGCACCAGGTCGGCGTTGTCGGCGAGCGGCGAACCCACGGCGGTGATGGCGATCACCCGGGCGCCGTACTGGCGGGCGATCTGGGCCGACTCGACCATCTCGGGGGTGTAGCCCGACACCGAAAGCACCACCACCACGTCGGCGGGATCCAGCGTCGAGGCCACCATCCGCGGTAGCAGCCCCTGGGGATAGGCGCTGACCGCATAACCCAGGCGCACCAGGCGGAACTGCAGTTCCTGACACATCACGCTGGAGCCGCCGCCGCAGCCGAAGGCGAGGATCTGGCGAGCGCCGTCGAGGCGCTCTACCGCCCCGGCCACGTCGGCCTCCAGCAGCAGCTCGCGGTTGAGCGCCAGGGTCTGGGTGGCGACGTCGTACACCACCCCTGGCCCCTCGGCGGGATCGGCGTCCTGGATGAAGCGTCGCCCGGCGGCCAGGGCCCGGGTCAGGCGCAGCTTCAGGTCGCGCACGCTGGTGCAGCCCACCGAGCGGGAGAAACGGGTCACCGTCGCCTCGCTCACCCCGGATCGGTTAGCGATGGCGGTGATGCTGGCCTCGGTGACGAAATCGATGTCCTCGAAGATCAGCTCCGCCACCTTGCGCTCCGACTCGCTCAGCGAGCCGACGCTGGCGGTGATGCCGGAGAGGATGTCGATCTGTTGACTCATGGGTCGGTTCCTCCGGCGCCGGCCGCGATCGGTTCTGCTCGCCGGCGCCTACCACGGGAATGGATCATGGGAATCACGCTATGTTAGTTTCTAACAAGTAGTCAATATTTCATGAAAATTTAAAACAAGGATCGCAGTCCCCGACGCCTAGAGCCGATCATCGAGGTCGTATGATGGAGACCCGCCGTCCTTCACCGGAGCCCGCATGACTCACCCCATTCCCGACGCCGCACCGACGACATCCTCCACCTGGCAAGACGGCCACAAGGGCACCCTGGAGACCGGCCGCGACCTGCTGTCCGACGTCAGCCTGCCCGCCGCCGTCATCCACGAGGCACCGTTAGCCCACAACCTGGCCTGGATGCAGGACTTCGCCCGCGATCATCGGGCCGAGCTGGCGCCCCACGGCAAGACGACCATGACCCCGGCACTGTTCCGTCGCCAACTCGAGGCCGGCGCCTGGGGCATCACCCTGGCCACCCTGCCCCAGTGCCGAGCCGCCTTCGCCGAGGGCGCCACACGGCTGCTGCTGGCCAACCAGCTGGTCGGCCGTGCCAACATGGCCATCGCCGCCGAGCTTATGCGCGCCGGTGCCGAGCTCTACGTGACCGTGGACGGCCACGACAACGTCGCCCAGTTAAGCGAGTTCTTCGGCGAGGCCGGCCTGACGCTACCGGTGCTGATCGAGGTCGGCGTGGACGGCGGGCGCTGCGGCTGCCGTCGCGACGCGGAGGTCATCGCGCTGGCCCGCGAGATCGCCGCGCGACCGGGGCTGACGCTGGCCGGCCTGGAGGGCTATGAGGGCGTGGTCCACGGCGATGACCCGGCGACCGGCATCCGCGCCTATGCCGAGCGCCTGGTGGCCGATGTCCAACGACTGGAACGGGAAGGGCTGATGGGCGTCGCGGCGCCGATCGTCACCGCCTCGGGCTCGGCCTGGTACGACCTGATCGCCGAGGCGTTCCGCGACGGCGGGCTGGAGGGGCGCTTCACCCCGGTGCTGCGCCCGGGCTGCTACGTGGTGCACGACCACGGCATCTATCGCGAGGCCCAGCGCGGCGTGCTGTCGCGGCGCCCGGACCTCCACGAGGGCCTGCGCCCCGCGCTCGAGGTCTACGCCCAGGTACAGTCGCTGCCGGAGCCGGGGCTGGCCATCGTGGCGCTGGGCAAGCGCGACATCGGCGCCGACCATCCGCCCGAGCCGCTGGTGCGCTATCGCGAGGGTGGCGACGTCGCCGCGCCGCTGTCGGTGGACGGCTGGCGGGTGACCAAGCAGATGGACCAGCACACCTTCATCGCCCTGCCCGAGGGCGCCGATGAAGGGCAGGCGGGCGATGTGCGGGTCGGCGATGTCATCGCCTTCGGCGCCTCCCACCCCTGCCTGACCTTCGACAAGTGGCGCCAGCTCCACCTGGTCGACGAGCGCCTGCGGGTCACCGACACCTGGGCAACGTATTTTTAACCATTGGACTCATCGAACCGCACTTGTGGAGAGTCGGCGAGCGCAGGCGAGACCCGCTCCCGGCGGGCCAACGCATTTCCCACTTCCATGTGGGTCACAAGGCAAAAATCGTCGAGGAGGCGGAGTTTACAAGAGGGGGCAATGAGCACGTCGAGAGGATCTTTCACGCCGTATCATCGAGCGCCGCCACTTTCCCGCCGGGTATCGAAGGAGACGCTGCGCACCAGCGCGATGACCGGCATCCCCGGCGCGAGCCCCAGCTCGTCGAGGGACTTGCGGGTCAGCCGCGCGCGCAGCGCCTGTTCGCCGAGCCGCAACCGCAGCTCCACCGCGGCCCGCTCGGGATACGTTGGCCCGATTTCCTCGACCACCGCATGCAGCCGATTGCGGTAGCTGGTGGCGCCGGGCACGTCGAGGGCCAGCGCCACCTCGCGCACCGGGATGCGCAGCCGCAGCCGCGTACCGGGCGCGGCGTCGACCGCGGGCAGGGTCAGTCGCTGGCCGTCGGCCAGGCGTAGCCGGGTCAGCGCATAGTGGGGCTCATGGCCATCCACCGTCGCCGTGACCAGCGAGGCGGCATCGAAGCCGCCGAGCCGGTCGGTGAGCGCGAAGCGCTGCAGCAGGTCATCCAGGGGACCATCGGCGAGCACCCGGCCGTGTTCGAGCAGCACCAGGTGATCGGCGATGGCGGTCAGCTCATCGGGATCGTGGCTCACGTAGACGATGGGAATGTCGATGTCGGCGGCCAGTCGCGCGATGTAGTCGAGCAATTCCTGCTTGCGGGCGCCGTCGAGCCCGGTCAGCGGCTCGTCCATCAGCAGCAGCCGCGGTTCGCTGAGCAGCGCCCGCCCGATCGCCACCCGGCGGGCCTCGCCGCCGGACAGCGTCGCCGGGAAGCGTTCCAGCAGGTCACCGATGCCGAGCAGCTCGACCACGGCGTCGAAACGCGCTCGCCCCGCGCCGCGCATGCCGTAGCCGAGGTTGCCGCGCACCCGGTAGTGGGGGAACAGCCGCGCCTCCTGGAACACCACACCCAGGTGGCGGCGATGCGGCGGCACCCGAATGCCGCGCGCGGTATCCACCAGCACCTCGCCGCCGAGGCGGATCGAACCGCGTCGCGGCGTATCGAGCCCAGCGATCAGCCTCAGCAGGCTGGTCTTGCCGCTACCCGAAGGGCCGAACAGGGCGGTGACGCCGCGGGCGGGCAGCGTCAGTGAGGCCGCCAGCGAGAAGTCGCCGAGGCGCTGCTCGACATCCAGGGCCAGGGCGCCCCGCGAGTCCGGATGGCGGTCGTGGGCGGCGATCACATATTGCATGGCATTCTCTCAGGACTCCTTACCCGTTCGGGCCGAGATGTGCGCCGGGGACGAGTCAGAGTGAGGGGTTGTTGGCCAGGGGTGAGGCGGCTCTCGCCGAACGGGCCGGCCAAGGATGGCCAGCACCGGCCCTGCAAGCGTAGCAGGACGCGAGAGCGCCGCAGGGCCAACGTAGCGCCCATGGAAGGGGCCACCGCGCCCTCGCTCGACTTGGCGCCGGGATAGCTCAGCGCCTTCGTGGCACAGGCTCGTCGTCACCCATCACGCTGGCGAAGCCGGCGCCGGGCGCGACGGGCCAGCCACTCCGAGGCCATCAACGAGAGCATGGCGATGGCCACGGCGATGGCGCACAGCCGCGCCGCGGCGGCCTCTGCGCCGGGTGTCTGGATCAGGCTGTAGAGCGCCAGCGGCAGGGTGCGGGTCTCGCCGGGGATGTTGGCGGCGAAGGTGATGGTGGCACCGAACTCCGACAGCGCCCGGGCGAAGGCCAGCACGGTGCCGGTCAACAGCCCCGGCAGCGCCAGCGGCAGGGTGATGGTGAACAGCACCCGCAGGCGGCTCGCCCCCAGGGTGCTGGCCGCGGCCTCCAGGTCGACGTCCACCGCCTCCAGCGACAGGCGCACGGCACGCACCAGTAGCGGCAAGGCCATCACCCCGCCGGCCACCGCCGCACCCTGCCAGGTGAACGGCAGTGTCACCCCGAACCCCTCATCCAGCCACCGCCCCAGCCAGCCCTGGCGACCCAGCGACAGCAGCAGCAGGTAGCCGACCACCACCGGCGGCAGCACCAGCGGCAGGTGCAGCAGGCCGTCGAGCAGCGCCTTGCCGCGGAACTCGCGGCGCGCCATCAGCCAGGCCAGGGCGATGCCCGGCACCAGGATCCAGGCCACCGCGCTTCCCGCCACGCGCAGGCTGATCAGGATCGCCTCGGTCTCGGCCGCGGTCAGCATCGGCTAGCGCTCGGCGCTGGCGTCTGGGCCGGCGGTTTCGAAACCGAAGCTGGCGAAGATCGACAGCGCCTCGTCGCCGCCCAGCCAGGCGCGGAAGGTTCGCGCGGCATCCCCGGCCGGCGGCTCGATCAGCGCCACCGGGTAGCGGATCGGCGCATGGCTGTCGGCCGGGAAGAGGCCCAGCTCATGCACGCCGTCGCTGACCAGGGCGTCGCTGCGATAGACGATGCCCAGCGGCGCCTCGCCGCGGGCGACCAGCACCAGCGCCGCGCGCACGTTGTCGGCCCGCGCCAAGCGCGGGGCCAGCGCGCCCCACTCGCCGAGCGACTCGAGCGCCTGCCTGGCGTAGATGCCGGCCGGCACATGATCGGGGTCGCCCACCGCCAGGCGCTCATCGTCTTCCAATAGATGGCTCAGGGGCGCGCCCTCGCCCGGAGTGAGCGACACGGTGGCATCATCGGCGGCGATCAGCGCCAGGCGATTGTGCAGCAGGTCGGCCCGCTCACCCAGCATCACGCCCTGCTCGGCCAGCCAGTCCATCCAGCGCTCGTTGGCGGAGACGTAGAGGGCGGCCGGCGCGCCTCGGGCGATCTGGCGCGCCGCCGTGGACGACGAGGCATAGACCGGCACCACCTCGATGTCATGGCTCGCCTCGAAGCGTGCGATGGCACTGTCCAGGGCATCGGTCAGAGAGGCGGCGGCGAAGATGCGCACCCTGGGCTCGGCCTGGGCCGGTGCGACGATGAGGCCGAGGGCCAGGATGGCCCCCAACGCACACAGCGAATGGCGATAACGAGCGGCGAGGCGCGGCATGGAGCTCCCATCCTGTCTCCGACGAAACAACGCAACATTAGCGCCCCACGAATACCCGGGCAAGCGTCGTCGGCTGCCGCCCGACACCGGCCCTCAGGGCCCACCGTCTCCCGCCAGCCAGCGCAGCTGCTCGGCCGCCGGTACGGCCCGGCAACCGCTGGTGTCCTGCCCGGCCCACAGCGGCGAGAAGTCGCCGCTGCCGGCTTCCTCCGCGGCGGCACGCAGCGGTGCGAGCCCCGCCGCGGCCAGCGGGAAGGCCGGCGCCCGCTCGCTCAGCGGGCCGAGTTCGCGCATCAGCCGGGTCACGATGCCGCGCGCCGGCCGGCCGCTATAGAGGTTGGTCAGGGCGGTGTGGCGAGCCGCGTCCGAGGCCAGGGCCTCCCGGTGCAGGGGCCTGATGGTGCTCTCCGGGCAACGCAGCCAGGCCGTGCCCACCTGCACCGCCGAGGCGCCCAGTGTCAGCGCCGCGGCGACGCTTCTTGGCCCGGCGATGCCGCCGGCGGCGACCACCGGCACCTCGACCGCCGCCGCTACCTGGGGTAGCAGCGCCAGGGTGCCGAGCTGAAGGCTGAGGTCGTCGCTCAAGAAATGGCCGCGGTGGCCGCCGGCCTCCAGCCCTTGGGCGATGATCGCATCGACGCCCCGCGCCTCCAGCCAGCGGGCCTCCTCGACGGTGGTGGCGGTGGACAACACCCGGGCGCCCCAGGCCTTGACCCGAGCCAGCAATGCCGGAGACGGCAGGCCGAAATGAAAACTCACCACCGCGGGCCGATGCGCCTCGAGCACCGCGCAGGTCTCGGCATCGAAGGGCCGGCGCCCGGGCCCGGTCGCCGGCTCGGGGGGCGTCAGCCCGTATTCCGCATAATAGGGGGCGAGCGAGGCCTGCCAGCGCGCCTGCGCCGCGGCATCGACGGGCGGCGTCACATGGCTGAAGGCGTTGACGTTGAGGGGCCGCGCGCTGCGCCGGCGGTAGTCGCCCAGGGCGGCATCCAACGCCTCGGGGTCGAGCATCGCCGAAGGCAGCGCGCCGAGGCCACCGGCCTCGGAAACGGCGATGGCCAGCTCGACACCCTGGGCGCCGGCCATCGGGGCCTGCAGGATCGGCCAGCGCAGGCCGAGCTCATGGATCCATGACATGTCGGACGTCCTGTTCACGAAGGGGGATTGGCGACCGCGGCGCGACGCTACTCACTCGCGGCCCTCCTGCGGCAGTCGCAGGGTCAGGGTGTCGCCACGCATCTGCAGCTCGAAGCGACCCAGGAAGCTCATGCCCAGCAACACCACACCATCCTCGAGGCCGGACACGATGGCGCCGCGCACGTCGCGGGCGACCAGCCCGCCCAGGCGCACCTCGTCGAGGGTGGTCAGATGGCCGAGTACCCGGCCGTTGGCGGTGGAGAACGACGCCTCGCCATGCGACGACAGCCCCAACCGCTCGGCCAGGGCGGCCGGCACCGCCACCTGGGTGGCACCGGTGTCGAGCAGCATGGTCACCGGCTCGCCGTTGAGGCGCCCGGTGGCCACGAAATGGCCGTTGGCGTTACGCGCAAGCGTCAGTGGCCCGCCGTCCAGCGACTCGGCCAGGTCGGCATTGGGATTGGCCCGCTCCTCGAGAAACCCCTGGAACCACCAGCTACCGAGGCCGATCAGCAACGCCCAGAAGAGCAGCATCATGCCCAGCCCGGTACGCCGGGTGCCGCCGCGCTCATGGATGCCCGGCCGTCCATCGTTCTTACCGGCCATGGCGAGCCTCCCAGTCACGCGCCGCCTGCATCCCCCGCGCCTGATCGACGCCCAGGCAGATCAGGATGGCGACGAGGAACAGCACCACGCACAGCAGGATCGAGGCCCGCAGGCCGACCACCGACTGCAGCAGGCCCAGCGCGACGATGCCCACCACCCCGGCGAGCTTGTTGGCCAGGCCCCAGAAGCCGAAGAACTCGGCGGCCTTGCGGCTGGGCGAGAACAGCCCCACCAGGGCGCGGCTGGCCGACTGGCTCGAACCCAGGCTGAGCCCCGCCAGGCAGCCGACCAGCAGGAACAGGTGCTGGGCCTGCCAGTCGAGGCCGAACGTGGCATTCAACCAGGCGGTGAGCGAGGGCGTCGCCCAGATCGCCAGGATCGCCATCACCCACAGCGCCAGGGTGATCAGGTAGGTGCGTCGGGTGCCGATACGGTCCTGGATGGCGCCGAAGCCAAGCGCCCCGATGGCGGCGGTGACCTGCACGATGATGAACATGACATTGCGGACGGAGGCGTCCCAACCGATCACCTGGGCGCCGTAGATGAAGGCGAAGGCGATGATGATGTAGACCCCGGCCATGGAGAACAGCAGCGACACCAGGAAGGTGGCCAGGTCGCGGAAGCGCTTGAGCTCGTGCAGGGTCGTCGCGACCCGCCGCCAGGCGATCGCCCGATAGGGAAGCCTCACGGGCTGCGGGGTGCCGCGCTCCCTTAACCACAGGAAGGTGGGAATCGCGGTGACCAGGAAGAAGCCCGCGGCGAAGGGCCCCACCCAGCGGATGCGTTCGAAGTTCTCGGCGCTGGTCTCGCCCAGCACGACCAGGGTGAAGCCGGCGGCGAACAGCCCGCCGACATAACCCAGCGCCCAGCCGAAACCGGAGATGCGGCCCAGCGACTCGGGGGGGCCGAGGCCTGGCAGGAAGGCGGCGATGAACGACTCGCCCATCGAGTAGGCGTAGTTCGACACGACGATCAGGATCAGCCCCAGCCATACCTGACCCGGCGCGACGAAGTAGAGCAGCGCCGTGGCCACGATGGTGACCAGGTAGCTGGCGAACAGGAAACGCTTCTTCTCCGCCCGGTAGTCCATCACCGCGCCACACAGCGGCCCGGTGATCACCACCAGCAGGTAGCTGATCGCCAGCGCAAGGCTCCATAGGGCGTTGGCCAGGCGGTAGTCGCCGCCGCGTTCGCCGACGATCACCGTGGTGAACAGCTCGCCGAACACCACGGTGATGATCAGCAATGTATAGGCCTGGTTGGCGAAATCGAACATCGCCCAGCCCAGGATTTCCTTGCGCGAGGCCCAGGGCCTCGCGGGCGCGGCGGCGTCGGTCACGCTCATCGGCCATCCCTGTCGAGAAAGAGGCCAAGATAGCAGCCGCGGCGCGCGCCGACCATCGAGGCCGCCCCGATCATCCGCGTCGGCCTACACCAGGTCTCGGGGAATCGTCTCGTCCCAGGTCTTGGCGAACACCCGGGTCTCGCCCTCGTAGGCGTCCAGGGTGGCACGCAGCCGGAAGTTCTCGGCGTCGCCGGTCATCAGGGTGCGGGTCAACGTCCGCACCTGCCAGTCGCCACGACGGAAGGTGCGCTCCCACTCGGTCCAGCCGCTGGCGCTGTCGTAGCTGCCGTAGGCGTAGGTGTAGCGCTCGGTGACCCGGGCGGCGATCTCCAGGCCGATATCGTCCAGCCGATGGCAGCCCTCGTCGTTGATCACCTCCAAGGTGGTGCGGTCGTTGGCCAGGTCGCGAATCACCCGCCAGGTCTCCTGGGTCGGCTGGATCAGCGTCTTGGCCAGCGGCGGGGCGCCCTCCGGCTCGGCGAAGGCCGGCAGCGCCGCCTCCTCGACGGGCCGTGGCGCCCGCCCGGGCAGGATCAGCCGGCTCCGGCCGGGGCACAGGGTCAGCCGCACCGGCCGCGGCGACGGCCAGGCCAGCGGCCAGTAGCTGGTCGACAGCGACAGGCGCAGGGCATGCCCCGCGGAAAACTGCTGGGCGATATGCTTGAGGCAGACCCGCACCCGGTAGCGCTTGCCCGGCTCCAGCGGTTCGGGGTGCTCGTCGCTGTCGCGGTGGGTGAGGTTCAGCAGGCCATAGGAGACCCGGGTGGCCTTGTCGTCGGTGGCGACATCGGAGAGCCGCAGCGCCACCATGGCCACCGGCTGGTCGGCCTCGAGCTCCAGCTCAACCACCGGCTGGCCGCAGATCTCCAGCGGCTCCTCGAGCCGCGGGGTCTGGAACACCAGGGCACCGCCGTCCTCGTCGCGCTGATCGTGGGGCAGGTCCGGCGGGGCATTGTAGGAACACCACTTGCCGGCGTAGAGCCCCACCGAGAGCGGCGAACGGACCTCCACCACGGCCTCGTCATCGACGCCCTCCGCCTCGGGCAGCAGGTCATGCCCCACGGTGAGCCGGAAGGAGGTCGCCAGGATGTTCGGCGACGGCCAGCTCGGCTCCGCCACCCAGCGCCCGGGGCGCACGTCGTAACGCGCCGAGGGCGGCACGCTGTCCTGCATCCAGACTCGCAGCATGGGTTCATCCATGATCCCGGTGGACTCGCCCTTGAGCCACTGGTCCCACCAGCGCAGCGACTCCTGCAAAAAGCCGATCGCCGGCCCCGGAACCCCCAGGTGCGGGTACTTGTGGGCCCAGGGGCCCACCAGCCCCTTGCGCGGCACCGAGAGCCCCTCGAGGAGCCGAAACACCGCGTTGCAGTAGCCATCGGCCCAGCCGCTGATGGCATACACCGGGCACTCGATGCGCGACAGGTCCTCGCAGACCGAGCCATGCTTCCAGTAGGCGTCGCGACGCTGATGCTGGAGCCAGGTGGCGAGCCACAAGCCGCTGCCGTCGAGGCGCTCGAGCCACATCTCGCGCCAGCGCTCACCGACCAGATCGGGGTCCGGGGGGCAGGCGTTGCCGTCGAACATGGTCGAGGCCCAGGACAGGTTGTCGCCCAGCAGGCAGCCGCCCATGTGGTGGATATCGTCGGCGTAGCGGTCATCGGTGGAACACAGGGTGATCACCGCCTTGAGCTGGGGCGGGCGCAGGGCGGCGATTTGCAGGCCGTTGAAGCCGCCCCAGGAGATGCCCACCATGCCCACGTCGCCGGTGCACCAGGGCTGCGCCTCGAGCCAGTCCAGGATCGCCAGGCCGTCGTCGAGCTCCTGCTGCAGATACTCGTCGGTGAGCACCCCGTCGGACTCGCCGGTGCCGCGAATATCCACCCGCACGCCGGCGTAGCCGTGGCCGGCCCAGTAGCGGTGGGTCTGGGCGTCGCGTTCGGCGGTCAGGTCGCGCTTGCGGTAGGGCAGGTACTCGAGGATCGCCGGCACCGGGGCACGCTCGGCGTCCGCCGGTCGCCACAGGCGCACCGCCAGGCGCGTGCCGTCGGCCAGCGGGATCCAGGATTCCTCTTCGATCACCTCACGAGGAAAGGTCTCGATGATACGCATAGGCCAGGCCTCTCCCTCAGCCGGTGATGTCGTCGAACTCGAAGGCTAGCCGCGCCGCCAAGTTCTCATAGTTGGCCAGCAACTGGGCCTCGTCGTCGGCGCCCATCCAGATATAGGCCAGGGCATAGCTGTAGCTGTCCTGCTCGGGGAGCGTCGAGAGCCGCTGACCCTCGACCACCTGCGGGGCGATCAGGGTCCCGGGGAACTCGGCCTGCAGGGCGGCGAGCTCGGCCTCGCTGGGCACCCGGGTCACCACCGCGTCGACGAAGAACACCCGGTAGAAGAACTTGGCCGCCACCAGGAAATCGCCCTCCCGGGTAGGCATGTCGGGACGCTGGCCCAGCGCCAGGTCGATGGTGACCTGCTGGTGGCTGACCCCGTCGACCTTCTCGAACAGGTCGCAGTGGGACTGGGAGATGCGGGTGTTGATCTCGAGCAGCCAGATGCGGTCCTGCACCTCGTCCCAGTAGTACTCGATGTTGAAGGCCGCGTTGTCGTAGCCGATATGGGCCATCACCGTCGCGGTCAGCTCGACCATCTTGGCCTGGATGGCGTCCGGCAGCCCCGAGGGGTAGCGATAGTGGAAGAAGCTCAGCACCTGGGGGTAGCGCAGCGAATCGACGATGCCGTAGCTGACCACCTCGCCCTGATAGACATAGCCCTCCACGGTGCACTGCCAGCCGCCGATGATCGCCTCGGCCATGCAGAAGCCGCCGTCCACGGCGGCGATCTCCGCGGGCAGTCGAGCGTGCTCGAGCACGGTGTTGAAGGGGTCGGCGATCAGCCCGATGTCCTGACGCAGCCGCTCGATGGCGTGATAGAAGTCCTCGGGGGTATCGATGCGAAAGCCCAGCCGCGAGCCCGAGGACTTGATCGGCTTGACGAAGAACGGGAAGTACAGCCCGGCCTCGCCGATCCGCGTCAGCGCCTCGTCGTCGAAGGGGTCGAAGGCGGTGAAGGCAGGAATGAAGTCGGGGATCACCTCGCGCTGGACCGAGCGGCTCCAGTACTTGTGCTCGCACTTGAGCAGGCTCGCAAGCGTCGTGGTGCGGGTGCCGAAGCGTTCGCAGAGGATCGGCAGCATGGTCGAGACCGGGAAGTCCATGTAGCCGGCGATGGCATCGATGCGCCCTTCGAAGGCCTCGAGGGAGGCGCCGGCCTCGTCCAGCATGTCGGCGATGGAGAAGACCTCGGTATCGTAGACCTCCCCCGGAGGTATCACCCCGTGAAAACGGTAATGCTCGGCGCCACGCAGCTGCTCGAGCCGCTGGCGATTGAAGTCGTTGAGCCCCACCACGAAGACGTTCTTGGCATCGTTCATCTTCCCCCCTGCGCCGCGCCTTGATCCTGAGCGATCGGCTCACCGCCGGCGGGCGATGCACCCGCGGCGCGGGGCAGGAAGGCATGGCTGCTCTAGAGCAGCATAGTCCAGCCCCGGTATCCCGGGCAGCCTTCCTCGCCTCCCTTCGTTGACACGGCAGCCCGTGGCCATGCGTCAAGCCCCGCCCGCCCATGCTATGCTAGGCGCCTCATTCTCCCACTCATCGCTCGTCTCGATCCCGCGCCGTGACCTCCATCGACCTGCTTGCCAGCCCCGCCAGCCTCGACTGGCACCAGCACCTCGCGCGCCTGATCCAGGGAGCCGGCGCGGCAGGCTTCCCGAAGGCCCTCGAGCAAACGCTGCGCGAGCTGGTGGCCTTCGACACGGTGCTGATCAACACCTACAAGGGGCGCCACCGCCCGCTGCTGGTCCATGACAACTACCCTGCCCATCTCCGTGAACAGGGCATCGAGCGCTACCTGAGCCAGGCCTATCTGCTCGATCCTTTTTTCATGGCCGTCCACGACGGACTCGACCACGGCGCCCACCGTCTTCGCGAACTGGCCCCGGACCGCTTCGAGGCAAGCGAGTACTACCACCACTACTACCGGGCCCTCGGCCTGTCCGACGAAATCGGGCTGTTCGCCCGGGTCGACGTCGATGTGGTGATGGTGGTCTCGCTGGGTTACCGCGGCGACGGCCCGCGGGTGACACGACGCGACATGCTGGCGCTGCGCCATATCGCTCCCGTGGTTGATGCACTGCTCGGCGAGTACTGGAAATGGCAGGGACAGCGCTTCCAGGCACGGCTCGATGAGCGCGAGCCGGTGGAAGCGGCCTTCGGCAGCTTCGGTCAGGAGGCCCTGACCCAGCGTGAACGGGAGATCGTCCGGCTGCTGCTGGCGGGCCACTCCACCAAGTCGGCGGCCCGGGAACTCGACATCAGCGATGGCACCGTCAAGGTCCATCGCAAGCATATCTACCAGCGTCTCGAGGTCTCCAGCCAGTCGCAGCTGTTCCGGCTGTTCCTCGATCACGTGGCACTGGTCTCCCGCCAACAGGGCGGCTAGACACGTCAACGCCGACCATGGCAAGCCATGACCGGCGCAGCGAGGGAACGCTACCCTTGTCGGTGCTCAGGGCGCGAGCGTCATCCACACGCTCTTCAGGTCGGAGTACTCCTCCAGCGAGTGGTGGGACTTGTCGCGGCCGT
>NZ_SDMO01000070.1 GCF_004798905.1 Halomonas borealis
GATAGTAGGAGAATTCTCCTACTTTTTGTGTGATATAGCCCCCAAAATTTTGCTTAAATTTCAAAACACCATCACTGCCATCAAAGTTTCCTGAGATACCATAAAAATTATAGGTTTTCATCTGACGCTCAATTGCATGAAGCATGGCTGTATGCTGCATAAGGAAAGGGCCACCTAACTTGCCATAAGCGCCGTCAGATCCACCATAAAGGTAAAGAAATTCTTGATTGACTTCAATAAAGACACCAGCTGCAATTGCCACTCCATCTTT
>NZ_SDMO01000071.1 GCF_004798905.1 Halomonas borealis
TGGATCGTCTCCAGCTACAATAACATAAGTTCCACCCTCTTCAGTGGAAGATTCTTCAGTGGTTGGCGGTGGAGCTACAGTACTTTCTTCTGGTTTCACTTCTTCAGTAGTCTGTTCTGTTTGTTGCTCCGTGGTTTGCTCTACAGTTTTTTCTGGATTTTCCTGAGCAAATCCACCGCTATGTTGCGTTTGATTATTCCAAAGAATAAAGGCAATCATGAAACCAACCAGTAAAAACATCGTCACGACAGTAAAGGTTAAAGCACGTG
>NZ_SDMO01000072.1 GCF_004798905.1 Halomonas borealis
CCTTTTTGGTTGAGTAATTCAAAATTGATAAGAGGCTCAAGCGGGATAACGCCTTTTAGCTGATTGTCAATGATGAACCAAAAACTGTCAATGATTTCACCAGGAATACTAGAGACAGTTCCATAGCTTGCATAGCGTCCTTTTGTTTCAGTAAATGCCATTTTGGTCCTCCTTTATCATTAACTTTCTAGTTTAATTTAAACGGGTTTGGCTGATCACTTCTCGAATGTTTTCCAAAGTATCTTCGATTGAATCCTGAGCTTTCAT
>NZ_SDMO01000073.1 GCF_004798905.1 Halomonas borealis
AACCTGTATCAATTTTAACTGGACAGGCACTTGAACATAAAGAACATGTTGCACATGTTTCAATACCATCATATTGGTATAAATCTCTGTACTCTTTGGCTTCATCAAACTCACCAGCTCTCTCTAGTCTTGAAATCTCTCTATTGATTACAATTCTTTGTCTCGGAGTTAATGTAATGTCATTTGATGGACATGTAGGCTCACAGAATCCACACTCAATACATTTATCAACAATTTCATTTGTCGCTGGCATTGCTTTTAAGTTT
>NZ_SDMO01000074.1 GCF_004798905.1 Halomonas borealis
TAGAATCAGCAGCTGGTATTGGAGCAGGCGGACGTACAGGATTGACTTCGATTGTCGTTGCTGTGATGTTTGCGATCTCAAGTCTTTTCTTACCATTACTTGCCATTGTTCCAACGCAAGCAACGGCTCCAATTTTGATCATTGTAGGTATGATGATGTTGTCATCATTCAAGGAAATCAACTGGTCTGAATTGAGTGAAGCTATTCCAGCCTTCTTTGCTTCAGTATTTATGGGTCTTGGCTACTCCATCTCATATGGTATTG
>NZ_SDMO01000075.1 GCF_004798905.1 Halomonas borealis
TAGCTGGTGATATCAAATCAATTTATAACAACTTACAACTTCCGCCATTGGCGCCACCAGATTATCTGTTTGGTATTGTTTGGCCAATTCTCTATGCCTTGATTGCTGTAGCAGGTTTTATAGTTTTTCAAAATTTAAAATTAAGAAAAAGTGAAGCCCAGCCCGCTCTCTTGCTTTATGTCATCCAGTTATTCCTCAACTTTATCTGGAGCATTATCTTTTTCAAGGGTTATTTCTGGTTTGGAGTACTTGTTATCCTTGTTC
>NZ_SDMO01000076.1 GCF_004798905.1 Halomonas borealis
TAAACCCGAAGATTTAGATGAAAAAATGTCGTCAAGCCGTAATATCTTGGCACGAGATCGCTTCGATCATCCACTCTTCCTCTTTGAAAATGACTTTGCCATGCGTTGGTTTAAAGATAAATACCCTGATGTGGAGTTGATGGAGCAATTTTCTGTTTAATATTCTGACAAATTACTTGAAAAGTCCCTAAAGGACTTTTTTTATTTTTAAGATGAGTATTTCCCAAAATTATATCAGAGCAGAAAGTTCAGTGTTAGTCTTTT
>NZ_SDMO01000077.1 GCF_004798905.1 Halomonas borealis
TTACTACAATATGAGTTGCCGCTCGCATCCAGATAAGGGGAACTGGGACACTAATAAAGAAACCAAGTGTGGTCCCAACAGCTACAAGCGCTGCTAAATAAGGGCTAAAGAACATAGCGGCCATAACTGGCACGTGTGAAGCAAGAGTAAATGATGCGGGGCCAATTACGATTTTTGCCGGCATAATCATCGGAATTAAAATCCCTAAAGCCGTAAGAAGAGCACCAATCACCAAGTTCCTGATTCTTTTTCTACTATCAGAG
>NZ_SDMO01000078.1 GCF_004798905.1 Halomonas borealis
GCGGACCGGACGGGACTCGAACCCGCGACCTCCGGCGTGACAGGCCGGCATTCTAACCAACTGAACTACCGGTCCGCGTGGTGGGCGATACTGGACTCGAACCAGTGACCCCCAGCATGTGAGGCTGGTGCTCTAACCAACTGAGCTAATCGCCCACGCGGTACTGCTTAGATTGTGCGTCATCGTGGCGGACCGGACGGGACTCGAACCCGCGACCTCCGGCGTGACAGGCCGGCATTCTAACCAACTGAACTACCGGTCC
>NZ_SDMO01000079.1 GCF_004798905.1 Halomonas borealis
CTCTTGATGTTAGAACCAACTTTTGCTATTTTGGATGAAATTGACTCTGGGCTTGATATCGATGCGCTTAAAGTAGTCTCAAAAGGGGTGAACGCTATGCGTGGCGATAGTTTTGGTGCCCTTATCATTACCCACTATCAACGTTTACTCGACTATATTACCCCAGATGTCGTTCACATCATGATGGAAGGCCGCGTTGTTATGACAGGCGGAGCCGAACTTGCGAAACGTCTTGAAAAAGAAGGATATGCTAAAATCTCTG
>NZ_SDMO01000007.1 GCF_004798905.1 Halomonas borealis
GCGCGGCTGGCGAAACGCACCCGCAGGTGGAAGGGCGCCGACAGCGCCTCCTCATGGGTGAAGTCGATCACCGCCGGATCGGCGTCGCCCTCGGCATCGATGCCGGTGAGGCTCAGGGTGAACTGTAGTCCGCTACGATCGGCCATGTCAGCTGCCCTCCCCGCTGGCACTACCGATCACCACGCCACCGCAGTCCACCGCGTGATCGGTGAGCGCCACCGGTATGCCATCGACCAGAATGCTGCCCGAGCCGCCGGCGATGGCCCGCGGGTGCTGGCTGTGGTTCGGCTTGTCGTGAGGGGCCAGGGGATCGCCCTGGCGGGCCACCGGCTTGCCATCGATCATCACCGTGGGGCTGCCGGCGGTCACCGGCGTGGGGGGAAAGCCCTCGTGGTCGGTCCCGATATCCCCCAACAATACGAACTTGCGTCCCATGCGTCGTCCTCCTGCCGATGCGCGGCGCCGTTCAGGCGCCGTGCTTACGTTCGCGTTGATCGTTCCACTGCGCGGGGGCCTCGAAGCTGGCCACCCCGCCGGCGTCCACGTGCATGCGCTGGAAGCCGGCCGCCTCCAGGCTGGCCGGCGCCGCCCCAGTCAGCGGCATCCGGGTCTTGAGCGGCGTACCGCGTAATTCACGCCGGGCGGCCATCAGCAGCCGGGCGCCATGGCCACGGCCCTGCCACTGCGGTGCGATGAAGAAGAAGCGTAGCTGCCAGGCGGCCTCGTCATCGCGGCGGCACACCAGCAGCATGCCGAGCACCGGCCCGTCGCCGTGACGCAGCGCCAGCAAGCGGCCCTGCCAGTGTGCCACCTGCCCCGCCTCGCGCTGCAGCCAGAGCCCGCGATGGACCACGAACTCCAGCGAGCGACGCAGGGTCTCGAGGCGTGCCTCGTCGCGCAGCACCCAGGGAGAGAGCCCCTCCCCCTCGGCGCGCCGGGCGGCCTCGAGCAGCAACGCGACATCGTCCTCGCCGGCATCCACCAGCTCCGGGGCCGCGTCCTGCGGCGCGGGCTTGGCGCCGGCTGTTTCCCCGGGCGCGGCGTCGGCCGCGCCCAACCAGCGTTTCAGCGTCGTCAGCATCGCCCTACCCTCCTTCCGCGTAGAGGGCCGTGGGCAGACGGAAGCCCGCCACCAGCGGCCGGGTGAAGGGGTTTCGCGGCCCGTCGGCGATCAGCCGATAACGCATGCTGCCGCCATCGACCTCGAAGCTGATCTCCAGCTCGCGCTCGCCGGCGCCGGTGAGCTGGGCCTCGTCGAGCAGACGGAACCAGGCCCAGGGGCCGTCGCGACGCAGGGTGCGCGGCGAGTGATTGACCTGGCTCGGCACCAGGGTGACGCGGCTCTCGTTGCTGTCGCGCAGGCCGTTGGGCCAGATCATCGGCACCCGGCGGCTGGCGCCGTGGGCGTAGTCGATCAACTGGCCGTCGACGCTGATCACCCCGCGGCGCCTGTCGGCGCTCAGGCTCAGCGGCTCCAGGCTGAAGGCCACGTCGAGCACGCCGTCACGGTTGAGGTAGGCCTCGCGGATGCGCTCGGCTCGCTGCACGGCATCGAGCACCCCCTGGCGCAGCAGGGAATCGCCCTCGGCGTTGCGCAGGGCCTCCGGCGCGCCTTCGATGAAGGGCTGGAGGTTACGCTGATAGAAGGTGTCGAGGGTGCCGTCCGGGGCGAAGAATTCCTCGAAGTCGGCCAGTGCCACCTCGCGAGAGGCCTGGGGCGAGAGCGGATAACGGCCGGCCAGGCGCTGCTGGAAGGGCACCACGACCTCGTCCATCCACTGGCTTTCCAGGTGGCGTACCGCGCTGGCCATCAGCAGCTGCCAGCTCTGGTCGGCCAGGCTGTCGAGCATGCCGCCCACCGGCGCCGGGGCATCCTCGGCGATGCGCTGCAGCCGGGCGATGGGGTCCTCACCCTGCAGCGAGAGTCGGTCACGCGCCAGCAGGAAGGCCCGCTGGCCACGGTTGCTGGCCTCGTCGACCTGGCGCAGGTAATCGCGCAGCTCGGCAATCGCGGCCTTGATCTCGTCGAGGTTGGAGGGATTGTCGCCCCGCGCCTCGCTGAGCTCGTTGAGCGCGCTGAAGTGGCGCGCGATCTCGCTGGCCAGATCGTAACGCGGCGACTGCTGCAGGGCCTGACGGGCCGCCTCGTCGTCTTCCGGCAGTTGCGGATAGAGCTGGGTCTGCTCGCTCACCTCGCCGAGCAGGCGATCCAGCGGGCGGCTGGCCCCCAGCAGGCCGTCGGCGACCACCACCGCCTGATGGAGGTCGGGCAGCGGCACCAGGCGGATATCGGCCAGCGCCTCGCGCCAGGTGACGTGGTAGTCGCTGATGTAGCGCTCGCGCAGGGCATCCTGCAGGCGGCGACGATCGGCCTCGCTGAAGTCGATGTCGTCACGCTGGCCGAGCACCCAGGTGTCGATCAGGGCCAGCTCGGTGGCCTTATCCAGCCGGTCGAGGAAGTAGCCCTCGAAGCCGTTGCGGGTCAGCAGGCCCGGAATACGCACCTGCTCGGCGTCGTCGTTGCGCGCCATGAACACCAGGCTGAAGGCCGGGCCGACGCTCGAGCGCAGGTCCATCGGGGCGGCGCTGCCCTGCGAGATGCCGGCCTTGAGCGAGGCATAGACCCGCTCGGCCATGGGCTGGCGGGCGAGCTCGCGCTGAGCCGCCGCGATGCTGCCCTCGAGCGGCGCCATGGCCTCGCGGGCACCGGGTTCGTCGGCCTCGACATGCCCCGCCAGGTCGGTATAGGCCAGGGCGTAGTCGAGGTGCGAAAGCAGGCGGCGCTGGACATCCCCACGGCCGGGGAAGGCCTCCTGCCAGCGGTCTTCCATGAAGTCGTGGACGCGCTGGGCCTGGCGGCCGCTGGCATCGGCCATCATGCGCAGGATACGCAGCAGCGCCAGCTTGTCGTTGCTGCCCTCCGGGGCGCGGTTCATGTCGTCCATGATGCCGATCATCAGCGCCGGCAGGAACTGCTGCTCGAGCAGGCGCAGGTAGGCGTTGTCGACCTCGACGCCCAGCTCGTGGCCCTGGTAGAGACCCATGTCGGCCAGCAGCCAGGGGCGCGAACGGTAGTCGCCGAACTCCTGGGTGGCACCCAGCAGCCGGTCCAGCGGCTCGAGCAGTGCCTTGCCGGTGGGGTCGTCGCTCTGCCAGTTGCCGGGGCGCACGGCGAGGAAGGCCTCGGCCTTGTCTTCCACCGCCGCCAGGGCCTGGCCGTTCTTCTCATAGAAGTGGTACCAGCCGCCGACCAGCGCCGCGCCGACGAACAGGCAGGCCAGGGAACTGACGCTGCGCACCCGCCGCCGTCGGCGCGCCGCCCGGGCGTTGTCGCCGGCCAGTCCCGATTCCGGGTAGATGATGCGTTCGAACAGCTCCTCGGTGAAGTAGAGCGCCGAGCGGGTCGCCCGATGGGCCGGCTGGACGCCATCGTTCATGCCATAGCGCCGTGCGGCGGCATCGACGAAGGGGTCCTCCGGCACGCCCTGCTGGTAGACCGAGGTGAAGTAGGCGCCGCGCACCAGCGCCGCGGTGGAGAAGCGGTCGCTGGACAACGCCTCGCCGACGAAGCCCAGCAGCACGTCACGCAGGCCGGCCAGCTGGCGCACGAAGCGGAACACCGCCTCGCGCTCGTCGCGGTCGCGGCACTCGGCGAGCAGCGTCGGCAGCGTCTGGTTGAGCCGCTCGAGCATGCCGTCGTAGGCCTCGGCGAACTCCGACTCCCAGCGGCCGGGCTTGTCGAGCGACGCCGCCGAGAAGGTGAAGCCGAGCGGCGCCCGACGGGCGGCCCGGGAATAATGCCGGAAGAAGTCATCGAAGCCGTGCAGCAGGTCCATCTTGCTGAAGGTGACATAGACCGGCAGGCGGCTGCCGTGGCGCTCCATCAGCTCGCGCAGCCGCGCACGCAGCAGCGAGGCATAGGCCTTGCGCACCGCCACCTCGGCATCGCTGAGCCGCGCCAGGTCGAGCACCAGCACCACGCCGTCCAGCGGGCGCCGCGAGCGATGCCGCTCCAGCCAGTCGACGAAGTGATCCCACAGCCGGCTCTCCAGCTCGGCCGGCTCGCCGCCCTGCAGGGCGCCCTGGGTCAGCAGCTCGCCATCGGGATCGATCAGCACCGCCTTGTCGCCGATCCACCAGTCGAAGCCCAGCCGGCCGCGCTTGCCCTGGCCGGAGGCCTTCATCACGTGGGTCAGCGCGAAGTTCTGCCCCGAGCGATTGATCAGGCTGGTCTTGCCGGCATTCTCGACGCCCATGACCAGGTACCAGGGCAGCTTGTAGCGGGCATTGTGGCCGCCACCCAGGCTGTCGGTGAGCTCATGCAGGGTCGCGTCGAGGCTCTCCTCCTGACGCTCGATCTGGCCGAGCACCGGGTCCTGCTGACGCTGCTGCTCGTCATGGCGCTCGTCGTTCAGGGTGCGCAGGCGGCGCGCCAGGCGAATGCCCCACACCACCGCCACCACCCCGGCAAGCGCCAGGGTGGCCAACAGACGATTGACCCAAGGCCCCAGCGGGCGGCTATCGAAGGCCTGCCATTGCGGCCCCAGCCACCAGATCGCCACCAGCAGGGCGACCACCAGCAACCACCATAGCCAGGCGCCCAGGCGCTTCAGGCCCTTGGCCTTGTTGGCGTGCCCGCGCGCCTGGTTGAGCTGGCTGTCCGCCTGGGACATGCCCGGCACCCAGCGGCTCAGCCCCGCCTTTATTCGTCTCCACATGAGCCTTGCTCCCTCGTCCCTGTCGATTCCATCGGATCACCGTGATTCATGCCTCGAGCGCCGCCGCCAGCCGTGCCGGCAGGGCCGGTTCCCAGTGCTCCAGCTCGAGATTCGCCACGGCATCGTGCAATGCCTGATAGTGCTGACGGGCCAGGGCGGCGAGCCCGGCCTCGTGCAGCAGGTCGGCGCTGGCCAGGCGCCAATAGATGTTCTCGCGGGGCGAGGCGGTCGCCGCCAGCCCCTCGTCGAGCACCGCCAGCGCCGGCGCCAGCCCCTCCTCGGCGAGGCGCTCCCGGGCCGTTTCCAGTCCGGCCTGCCAGGGGTCGCCACCGCCCATCACCGCGGCCGGCGCCCCGGGGCCCGCCACGTCCGCCAGCCAGGTCTGCGTCTCGGCGTCGAGGAAGGCGGTGCCGTCGCTGAAGGTCAGCGCCTCGATGCCCGGCAGGCGGCCGATGAAGCGTGCCGTCTCGTCGCGGATCGCCTCGGCGCAGCGCGGATGCTCGAGCCGCCGCGCCACCTCGGCGCTCAAGCGATGCCCTTCCAGCCAGTAGGGGGCCAACGCCAGGCTGTTCTCGATGCGCCGCCAGTCATCCAGCGTCGGGCGCCCCGCCGCGGCCTCGCGATACTCCGCGATCCGATCGCCGGCCACCGGCGCAAGCTCGGTGCGCGCCCCGTCACGGGTCATCGGCAGCCCTTGAATGGCATGCCAGACCGCATGGCGACGCAGCCGGTAGCCCAGCGCCTCGCCGGGTGACTGCTCGTTGAGGAAATCGGCCATCTTGAGCAGCGCCTGACGATTGCCGCGATCGTTGCCGGACTCGAGCCGTGCCTCCGGGGCCCGAGCCGTCGCGGGCTCGGCCTCGGCCGAGGGCGTGGCGGTCGCCTCGCCGCCGGCGGCCTGCGGCGAGGAAGCGGGCGCGGGCGCCGATGCCGAGGGCGTGGCCTTCTCGAACAGGCGAGCCAGATCCGCCAACGGCTCGTCCGGCAACTCGTGGCCGGTCGCCCGCTCGCGTAGCCGGGCCAGCCCCTGGCGACAGGCGGCATGCTCCTCGGCGGCCCCCAGGAAATCCAGCCCTTCGGCGAGCGTCAACGCGCGCTGGGCGAACTGCTGGAACAGCTTGGGCCGGGCCCGCTTGCCACGCGGCCCGGCGAAGGGGTAGGCCTCCTCCCACCAGCCCTCGAGGGCGCCGGCCAGCAACTCCAGCGACAACGCGAATCGTGCCGGATCGCCGTCGTGCTGCAGGCAGTGCAGTAGGTGACCGAGCACCTTGAGATCCTTGCCGTGCTCGGCCAGCAGCCGCGCGGCCCGCGTCTCGGCGCCGTGCCAGTCGACCTCGCCGTGGCGCAGCGAGCCGACCTTCATCATCTCCTCGTCGAGCCAGTCGTAGTCCTCATGGTCGACGACCGGCTGCCCGACACCCTCGGCGATCGGGTCGAGCAACGCCGCGAGCTGGTGGTATTGGGTGATCTGCATGATGACTCCGTTACCAGCGACACATGGCGCGCAGCGGCTCGATCGCCGTGCGCCAGCCATCGAGATCGAAACGCAGCCCGTCGATGGCGGGCTGCTCGCTCGTCAGCCGCAACCGCTCGCCGCCGAGCAGGCGCTTCAGGGTACCGATGGCCGGCAGGCCCCGCCCGCCGCTGATCACATGGCCGTCGTCCAGCACCCGCCAGGTCTGCTCCAGGGTGGCGCCCTCGCCGTGCAGCGTGAGCGGCGCCCGCGAGGCCTCGATAGGGGCGTTCAGATGCAGCTGGAAACGGGTGATGGCGGCGTCGCAGCTGATCACCAGCAGCGGGCGCGGCGGCAGCGTGCCCAGTGCCGGCACGCTCATCAGCACCGTATCGGCGGTCTCGCCCACCCGCACGCCGAACGCGGCATCGTCCCGCCCGGCCTCCTGATCGGCGACCGCCTGCCACAACGGCGAGCGCGTCGGCGACGATTCGGCCACCCCCGAGCGCTCGAGGAACAGCGTGTCGTAGCACTCGAGCCGCCCCAGCCGGGAGGGCTGCTCGGCACACGCCTCGGCCGCCTGCAGGCGGGTGTCCTGAGCCGGGGTCGGGGCCGATGACAGCCCGGCGCCGAGCAGCAGGGCCAGGCCGGCCAGCCAGCGGGGGCGCGGGGCGGGAAGAAGGTCGATCGCGTTCATGGGCTATCCAGTTGCAGCAGTCGGCACTTGTGGGCCAGGGTCCGCTTGGGCAGGCCGAGGCTCTCGGCCGCCAGGGTACGGTTACCGTCGAAACGGGCCAGGCGCTGGCGGATCAGCGTCGCCTCGTAGTCGCGCAGCGCCCGACGCAGGTCGGCGACCTCCTCGTGGTCGGCCGCCGGGGTCGCGGCCGGCGCCGCAGCCTCGTCGTCGGCGGGTGGCGCCACGGCCTCGTCGGGCAAGGTCTCGGGGGCGATGTCCTCGCCGTCGTGGGTCATCGCGCAGGCGTAGTCGATGAGGTTTCTGAGCTCGCGCACGTTGCCGGGGAAGTCGCGCTCGGCGAGCGTGCGCAGCACCGCACGGCTCAGCCCCAGGTCCTCGCGCCCCTCACGCCGGCAGAAGTCGTCGATGAAGGCCTGGGTCAGCGCCGGGATATCGTCGCGGCGCTCACGCAGGGCGGGCAGCGTCAGCGGGAACTGGCCGAGGCGGTAGTACAGGTCGGCGCGGAAGGCACCCTCGCGGATGCGGCGATGCAACGGCTGATGAGTCGCCGCGACCAGTCGCAGGTCGACCCGCCGCTCACGGTCGTCACCCAGCGGGCGATAGCGCCCCGACTCCAGCACGCGCAGCAGCTTGGCCTGCAACGCCAGCGGCATGTCGCCGATCTCGTCGAGGAACAGGGTGCCGCCATCGGCCTCGCCGAACAGGCCTTCGCGGCTACGCTCGGCGCCGGAGAAGGCGCCCCGCGCGTGGCCGAACAGCTCGGCCTCGAGCAGGCTCTCGGGGATCGCCGCGCAATTGATCGCCAGGAAGGGGCCCGCGTGGCGCGCCGAGACCTCGTGGATGCCCCGCGCCACCAGCTCCTTGCCGGTGCCGGTTTCGCCCTGCAGCAACACCGCCAGGTTGGTCTCGGCGGCCCGCACCAGCTGGTCGCGCAAGGCGCGGATAGCCGACGACTCGCCGAGGATTCGCCGCCCGAGGCGTTCGCTGAGGGTGCGCCGGCGCGCGCCGTCGTTGAGCTCGGCCAGCGAGTCACGCAGGCGCGCCTGATGGCGGCGTTCGTCGTGCTGGCGGGCCAGCCAGGCCCACAGGCGGCACAACAGCGCCTCGAAGGCCTGGAAGTCGTCGCACTCACCGAGCGCCGCGATGCGCTCGGCGGGGCCGGCGAAGGCCAGCACGCCGAGCCATTCGCGCTTGCCATCGCGGGCACGCAGCGGTCGCACCGCCAGCCGCCAGGCCGCGGGCAGCCCGCCGATGGCCGCCTGGAAGGCCTCGTGGTCCAGCCGCGAGCGGGCCTCGCCGAGGCCCAGCACCAGCGGCCGACCGCCACGGATGGCATGGGCGTAGGGATGGCGGAAGTCATCACAGGCCAGGCGCGGCGCCTCGCCCTCCTCGCTCAGCCAGCGGCCGCTGGTATCCAGGCCGAGGCAGCGTGCCCAGGGCAGTGCCAGGCGCTCGCGCAGCAGCGTCACGGCGCGCCGACGCAGCTCGGCCGGCGAATCGCCCTCGACCAGCCGCAGCGCCTCAGCCATGCCGACCAGCGCCGGGCTCGGCGCGCACGCCTCGCCCCCTTCGAGCACGCCATCGCCTCTCACGTCACCCGACCTCCGCGGTGAAGCCCTGCGCGTCCACGCCGAGGGCGACATGGGTCACCGGCTCGTGACGCGCCAGGCGATCGAGCAACGCCCGCGATACCGGCGGCAGCAGCTCGCCGTCGATCACCGACTCGAGCATCCGGGCGCCGTTCTCGCTGCGCGTGGCGCGCTCGCAGATGGCCTCGGCCAACGCCGGCTCCAGCACCACCTCGGCCTGGCGGTGGCGATCACGGATGCGCCCGGCCAGGGTCTCGAGCTTGGCGGTGACGATGTCGTGGAGGATCTCCCGCGACAGCGGCAGGTAGGGAACCGTCTCCATGCGCGCCAGCAGCGCCGGCTTGAAGAAGTCGGCCAGCACCGGGTAGAGCGCCTCGTCCATCGCCGCGCGGTCGTCGGCATGACGCACCACGGCCTCATAGCCGAGGTTCGAGGTCATGAAGAACAGCACGTTCTTGCAGTCGATGGCGCGCCCTTCGCCGTCGGCCAGCTCGCCCTTGTCGAAGGCCTGATAGAAGAGGTTGAGCACGTCCGGGTGGGCCTTCTCGACCTCGTCGAGCAACACCACCGAGTAGGGCCGCTGGCGGATCGCCTCGGTCAGCAGGCCGCCCTCGCCGAAGCCCACGTAGCCGGGCGGCGAGCCGATCAGCCGCGAGACGGTGTGCTTCTCCTGGTACTCGGACATGTTGATGGTGGTCAGGAACTGACGGCCGCCATACAGGCGCTCGGCGATCTGCAGCACGGTCTCGGTCTTGCCCACGCCGCTGGGGCCGACCAACAGGAAGGCACCCAGCGGACGGCCGGGGCGGCGCAGGTCGGCGCGCGCGGTGAGCAGGTGGCGGTGCAGGCGCTCGATGGCCAGGTCCTGGCCCTTGACCTGCCGGCCCAGCTCCTCGGGCAGTTCGGTGAGGCGCGCCAGTTCGTCACGGGTCATGCGCTCCACCGGCACGCCGGTCCAGTCGCCGATCACCTGGGCGATCTGCGCCTCCTCGACGCTTGAGTTGACCAGCGCGAACTCGCTCTGCAGCTCGGCCAGGCGGGCCTCGTGCTCGGCCAGCGCCGCCGTCTGGCGCTCGCGGGCCTCGGCATCCTCGTGCTCGCCTGCGAGCAACCCGCGGTGTAGCGCCAGGATGGCGTCGACGGCGTCGCGCTGCTCGCGCCAGGCGGCCTCCAGGGTCGCGCGCTCCTCATCCAGGCCGGCCAGACGCTCGGCCAGGCCATCACGGTGCGCGGCATCGGGATGGCGACCCAGCAGCGCCTCGCGTTCTAGCTGGTCGTGTTCACGCCGGGCGGCCAGCTGCTCGCTCATCAGGTGGCTGAGCCGGCGCGGCGGGGTGTCCAGGGCCTGGGCCAGCCGCGTGCCGGCGGTATCCAGCACGTCGATGGCCTTGTCGGGCAGCTGCCGGCCGGCCAGGTAGCGCGCCGAGAGCTCGGCGGCGGCACGCAGGCCGCTGTCGCCGATCAGCACGCCGTGGGTCGACTCGTAGACGTCGCGCAGGCCACGCAGGATGACCAGCGCCTGCTCGACGTCCGGCTCGCCCAGGGCGACCGGCTGGAAACGCCGCGACAGCGCCGGGTCCTTCTCGATGTGCTTCTTGTACTCGCGCCAGGTGGTGGCGGCGATGGTACGCAGCTCGCCGCGGGCCAGCGCCGGCTTGAGCAGGTTGGCGGCGTCGGCGCCGCCCTCCGGGTTGCCGGCACCGATCAGGGTATGCGCCTCGTCGATGAACATCAGCGTCGGCACGGCCGCGTGCTTGACCTCCTCGATCACCGCCTTCAGGCGTTTCTCGAACTCGCCCTTGACCGAGGCCCCGGCCTGCAGCGCACCGAGATCCAACGATACCAGCTCCACGCCGGCCAGCGCCTCGGGCACTCGCCCTTCGACGATGCGCGACGCCAGGCCCTCGACCACGGCGCTCTTGCCGACCCCGGCGTCGCCGACCACGATCGGGTTGTTCTTGCGCCGCCGACCGAGGATGTCGAGCATCTGGTCGATCTCGGGGTCGCGGCACAGCACCGGGTCGAGCTCGCCGCGGCGCGCCTGCTCGGTCAGCGAGGTGGCGAAGCGCGCAAGCGCGCTGTCGTCGCCCGTCGGCGTCGGCGCGGCGGCCGCTCGCTCGCCTTCCGGCGCACCGGCCTCGGCGGAATCACCGGTCAACCGGGGGAAGTCGCGACGCAGCCGTTCGCGGTTGATGCCGGCCAACAGCCGCTCGCCCCGGGGGCCCAGGTAACGCTCGGCATGGTGCAGCAGGGCGGTGAAGATCACCCCGCTGCGCAGCTCGTGATGCCCGAACTCGGCGCTCGCCAGCAGCCAGGCATCCTGCAGCAGCTCGACCAGCAACGGCGAGAAGCTCGGCGTGGCCACCTCCAGGTCGCGGGGCGGGCGGGCATCCTCGGTGAGCGCACGGCGCAGCGTGTCGGGCGCGATATCCTCGCCGTCGAGCAGCACCCGCAGGTCGCACAAGGGCTGGTCGAGGAAGGCCAGCAACAGATGGGACACACCCACCTCGGGCGCCTGCTGTTCGGCGCACAGCGCCGCGGCGCCTTCGAGGCCCTGGCGGGCGATGGTGTTGAGTCGGCCGATCAGTGCCGATAGCTCTACCCTGAGCATGGTCTCTCCCGTGATGTCATAAGCGAAGCGGTTGTCCGAGCAGCCGAGCGGCTAGTCGATGATGCGTTCCAGCAGCAGGCCGAGCTGATCGGCCTGCTCCTCCAGCGACAAGGAGAAGCCGGCATAGACCACCGCCATGGCCAGGGCGAAGAGCGCGAAGATGCCCCACAGCGGCAGGCCATCGCCCTGGCGGCGCGCGGCGACGAGCACGTTGTCCAGCGGGCGGGTCAGGCCGTCCTCACCGGGCTCGTCGAGGGCCACCAGCTGGTCGCCCAGCTCGCGCAGCACCTGCTCGTATTCCTCGCGGCCATGCGGCATGACCTTGTAGCGGCCCTCGAAGCCCAGGCACAGGCACAGGTAGATGAAGGCCAGCAGGTCGCGGTAGCGACGCGGTTCCTGGCGCAGACGGGCGAGGATCGAGAAGACCTTCTCGCCGCCCCAGGTCTCGTTGTGGAAACGCGTCAGCAGCGAATGCCCCGCCCACTGACTCTGCTGGCCCCAGTCGGTGCTCATCACCGCTTCGTCGATGAACGAGCACAACACATAGCGATAGGCCAGCAGGGCCGGCCGGTCGTAGCCCTGCTCGGTCAGCTCGATCTCGATGGCGGCGATCTCGTCGACCACCTGGCGATAGAGGCGCTCGATGTCGTCGAGCCGCTCGAGCTGGCGGACCCTCACCACCATGCCGAGCAACGAGCTGGCGGCATCGACCAGCGGGTTGAGGTTGTGGCCACGCAGGCGAAACCAGTAGTCCTCATCGGCATCCAGGTGGCCGGCATGGCTATGGATCAGCCGTTCCAGGCCCTGGACGTCGATGCTGTCCTCGTGGCGACGGGCCGCGTCGCGGGTGGCGAGTTCGTTCATGGCTTAGCTCCTGATCGCCCAGAACTGCATGGCAAGTCCCGGGAAGTCGCCGGCGACGTGGAAGGCGAAGCCGCTGGCCCCGTTCAGCATGCTCCAGGCCTCGCTCTGGCGGTCGAGGCGGAAGTAGGTATAGCCGGCATGGAAGGGCAGCTGGCGCGGCGCCACCGGCAGCGGTTCGAGCGGAATGCCCGGCAGCTGCAGGCTGATGAGATCGCGGATGCGCTCGACGCTGGCCACCTTGGTCTGCTGCACGAACAGCTTGCGCAGGCGCTCCGGCGGCAGGTCCGCACTCACCGCGAGGATGAAATCGGCGTCGTCGAGCAGGCTGCGGTCGGCCAGGGTCGCGACCTTGAGCCCGAAGCGCCGCGACTGCAGCTCGATGGCCATGGCGCGCGGCTCGAGCACCGTCGACAGCGACTGGCGCAGGCTCTGCATCAGCGGCCGGAAGGCGGCGTCCGGGCGATCATGATCGTAGGCCGGGAACTCGGGCGGCAACCGCGACTCCGCGGTGAAGGTGGTCAGCTCGCAGCAGGTCTCGTGCATGTCGGCATACAGCCGCTCGGGATGCAGGTGGCCGAGCCGTGCCAGGTGTTGGAAACGCGGCTGGGCACGGTTGAGCGACTGCAACAACATGAAGTCGGCGACATCGGCGACCCCCGACTGATTGGGGGTGGCCAGGCGCTGCGCCAGGTTGCGCGCGCGCTCGCGCATCAGCCCGGCCATCTCACCGACGAAGCGCTGCAGCACCGGCGCCGCCTGGACGTTGAGCAGGGTCGGCAGGAAGGTCTCGTCGAGCACCAGGCTGCCATCCGGGCGCCGCTCGAGGATGCGCGCCACCGCCAGGCAGGCATAGGCACTGCGGTCCTCCTGCTCGAGCAGCAGCCGCGGGGCGACGCGCGCCAGGTCCAGGTCGGCCAGGTCGCCGACCCGGGAGTGCAGGTCACGCACGCCACGCGATTCGGCCCGATAGCGCGAAGGCAACGACGAGGTCTCCCAGTTCACCTCGGCGACGCCGTCGGTGGCCAGCGGCACGCCCAGGTAGACGACCTGGTTGGCCACCGAGGCATCGTCGATTTCCAGCGCCGGGGGCTCCAGATCGTCGTCGGGCAGGCGGAAGGGCGTGCCGTCGGGGAGCACGCCGCTGGCGTGGCTCAAGGCGATGCGCCCGAAGCTCAGATACTCGGTGTTGAGGGTCAGGGTCAGAAAGCCGTGCAGGTAGCCACCGACGCCGCGCAGGCGGGTATCGACCAGCCCTTCCAGGCTACGACGCTGCTGCTGGAAATGCTGAGGCTTGATGAACAGCCCCTCGCTCCAGACCACGGGATTGCGACTGGCCATCAGGTCTCTTTCCTCAGCGCGGCTTCGCGCTCCAGCAGGTGCACCAGCAGGTGGTAGTCGCGCCCTCGGGCGTCGACCTCCACCACCTTCTTCCACTGCGCCTGGTTGGGGCTGGCGTAGAAGGCGATGATGCCAATGTAACGAGTGTCTTCCTCGACCTCGAAGGGCTCGTAGAACTTGAACTGACCGGGCAACAGAGTGAAGTCGTCATGCGCCAGGTAGTTGGTGCCGAGCGCCTCCTCGAGATCCGCCTGCAGCTGGAAGTGATCGGCCGACATCAGCATCGAGTCGTCCTTGAGCTGCAGGATCTGGAAACGTAGCGGCGTGCCCTTGCCCTCGACATTGGGATTGATATTGGGGGCGGCCAGCATGCTCAGGTCGACCCGCGACGGGCGATCCTCCGGGTAGCCCACCGGGATCGAGGGATCCTTCAGTACCTGATAGGTCTTGTCGGCGGCCTCGAAGGTCGAGGCACAGCCGGCCAGCGTCACCAGCAGGCCGCCGAGTACCAGGCACCGCGCCAGCGACGCGGCCCCGGTCCAGCGGGGGATCATGCCTCCTCCCGCTGCTGGCGACGCAGCGACTGGTCGTAGGCCTGTTCGAAGACTTCCCAGAACAGCTTCTCGAAGCCTTGCTGACGGCCGGAGTTGAGCTCCTGGTAATAGTGGCGATACATCTCCCAGGCCCAACCGTTCTCGTCCTCGCCCTGGCGACCCGCCCCGCGATAGGCGTGGAAGCGCTTGAGCAGGGCGTCCGGCGAGAAGGCATCGAGGATCGAGCGCAGGCCACTACCGATGGCTTCCTCGATCGCCGCCTGGTGCTGCTGCTGATGCTCGAGGCATTCCGCCACCGCCGACGGCGCCGAGAGATGCACCGGGCTGCGCTGGGCGGAGAACAGCGTGGTCAGGGTCTGATCATAGGGCTGGCCGAGGCGCAGTGGGTTGTCCTCGATGGGCTGCAGGCGGCGATCGCGCAGCGGATAGCGGCTGCCGTCGTGGGACTGGTGCAGCGCCAGCAGGCCATCCACGGCGGCCTTGAGGGTACGCCCCGCCTCCTCGAGGAAGGCATGCTGCTCGGCGCTGTCGCGAAAGCGCAGCTCGCCACCCAGGGTCGTGAGCAGCGGCGAGGCGCCGATGTGGCCGCCCTCCCCTGCCGCCGGCTCCTGCCAGCGGTCCTCGAGCTGCTCGCCGACCGAGCGTTCCAGATCGTTCAACAGGCGTTCGTCCATGTCAGGGTCCTCGTAGCGTCGGTGACTCGGCGCGGCCGGTGCGCCGGCGGTAGCGCCCTGCCCATCCAGGGCATCGAGCAGTTCATGATGGTCGTCCTCGCCGGCGGTGCTCTCGTCGGCCAGCGCGGTCATGGGGTCCTGATGGCGCCGGGCCGGCGATGCCTCGCCCAGCGCCTCCAGGGGGTCGTGCTGGGGCCGCGGGACCACGGCGCTGGCCGGTGTCGGTTCCGCGCCGTCCAGCATGTCGTGTTCATCGTCGACCAGGGTCGCCAGCGGCTGCACCCCGGCGACATCGGCCTGGCGGTCGCCCAGATGCACCCGCAGGCGGTATTCGCCGACCTGCAGCTCGTCGCCATCGCGCAGCGCCACGCGGCGCTCGCGGCCGACCGGCAGGGTCGCTCGATTGACGAAGGTCCGGCCGCTGCGATCGATCAGGCAGAAACGCCCGTCCAGGCGCTGGATCTCGGCATGCCCGGGGCGTACCCGGCCGGCGTGGTCCTGCAGCAGCCAGTCGTCGCCCCCCGCACTGCCCAGGGTGCCGCCCTCGGCCGGGAAGACGTGGCTGCTGGTGGAACGACCCTCGAGCCGTTCGCTGTTGGTGACCACCAGGGTGATGGCCTGCTGCTGGGAGAGCGTCACGTTCATGGGGTTCACCGTGTCATCTGAATGCGTACCCGGCGGCGCCGGGCCGCCGCATCGGCCTCGGGCTTGACGAAGGTCGTCCAGCCCAGTTGGCAACTTCCCCCCTCGCCCAGGCGCATGGGGGTCACTTCGCGTTCCAGGAGCTCGAGCTCCAGGTCGTAGGCCAGGGGCTCGCGCAGCACGAACTCCATCAGCGTGCGCAGCGCCTGGTGGTCGCGACCATCGGGCAGGAAGTCGCGGAAGCGGCTCAGGTCCAGGCCGCGCAGGCAGAGCGCGAACTTGCCGCTGATGTCGTCGACCCGGCTGCCGACGACCATGTCCTCGCCCAGGGTCGAGCCACCGAGGCCGGTGCGGCTGCGCTGGTCGGGCGGAATCTCGACCCAGCGATGCACCCAGGACTCGACCTCGACCCCGTCGAGGTCGAAGCAGTGGCCGACGATGCCCGCCACCACGTCCGGCGAGCGTGAACGACCGGCCAGCAGGCCGGCGTAGGCCAGCATCTTGCTCCAGTTGATCGGCGTCTCGCCGCGCAGCCGCTCGTCGGCGAGCCCCACCAGGGCGAAGATCGCCGCCGAGAAACCATCCTCGGCGCCGTCCTGGTAGCGCACGTGATGGCGATACTTGCGCCAGCCACGATGCAACAGCGACAGCACCCGGTGGTTGAAGAGGTCCAGGAAGTCGCCGGCCGCGCCCTCGCGATGGGCCTCGGCGTGGGCCATCGCCTCCAGGTAGTAGCCGGGCAGCGGCGACTGGGCGCCCTGCAGCCCCAGGAAGCTGACACGCATGGTGTAGCGCCCGGCATCGAGGGGCGTGAGGGACACGATGTCGCTGCCCGGGAAGCCCAGCGATGCCGAGGCCTGGAAGCGCACCCGCTCGGCGGCCGGATCGGCCTCGCGGTCGCCCTCCAGGTCGTCGCCATGGTGCCGGTGGAGCAACTCCACCAGCTGGTAGAAATCGTAGCGCCGGGCCCTGTCGACCAGCGGAGCGAGCGCTACATCAGGGGCTGCTGGCCCGACTGCAAGGTCCATGCGTAGCGCTCACGGTTATGAAGATTGATGACGTGCAACTCGTGGAAGGAGTTGATGCTGGCGTACAACGAGAAGAACCGGGACAGCACGCTCGAGAACAGGAACAGGCTGCCCTCGTCGCCGAAGGCCTCCTGGTCCAGGGTCATCTCGGAACGCAGCCCGCGCACCGGCAGCCCGCGGTACAGCCGGTCCACCGGCTGGGTCTGGATGTCGATGATGCCGGCCAGACGCTTCTGGGCGATGCGCTCGGCCTGGCGGTCGACCAGCGCGCGGAAGTCGTAGACCCGCAACACCGAGCACAGCGCATCGCGGTCGAGCAGCGATAGATAGTTCAGCGACAGGTTGGAGATCAACGTCCACAGCAGGCTGCCGTCCAGGGTCGGCCGCATCGCCGGGGTCGGCCTGGTGATGTTGCGAAACTCGGCGAAGGCCGGGCTGTCTTCGGTGGGCACGCAGATATCGCCCACCGCCAGCCGCTCGGGCAGCTCGCGGTTGCTGCAGGTCAGGCTCAGCGAGATGGTCTCGCGCAGCCCCAGGCAGGCCTGCTCGTCGCCGCGCACGAAGCCGATGTCATGGTCGAAGCCATCGCCACGCAGGCTGTCGCGGACCCGCACCCGGTAGTAGCGCGCCTCGCGGTTGCGGTCGCGCTCGATCTGGTGCTCGAAGCTCTCGAACGGCACATAGCGACGCGGCTCGCCGCGAATGCGGCCGCTCTCGCTTTCCAACCAGCCCTCCACGCGGTCGACGCTGAACACTTCAAAGTGCGACGGAAAGCGGCTGCTGGGGCGAATGCGGTATTCGCTGCGCTCGCCGCTGAGATCCACCGGATCGGCGTCGTGATCGAAGAGATTGATCGCCGGGGTGCAGTACAACGCCAGGCTCGCGTCGCTCACCCGGGCGTCCGCCGGCAGGGTGCGCGAGAAGGTGAAGCGCAGCGTCACGCGCTCGGCCGCACGCGCCGGCAGGAATTCCCCCAGGCGCTGCAGGTCGAAGAACTGGAAGGCCTCGGGGAAACACAGGTATTCCTGCAGGATGCGATAGCCCTGATAGACGTTGCGCGGATACGGCAGCAAGGCATCCTCGGCGGCGAAGCCCACCGGCACCAACAGGCGCGTGGGCAACGCCATGCGCTGGCCGTCGACCTCCAGCTCGAGGCCGGCCAGGTAGTGGTTCAACCACAGGTAGAGGGTGCGGGCCGTGTAGCCGTTGCCGCCCAGGTGCAGGCGCAGATCATTCACGCCCAACGCATCGAGGGGCTGGTCGCTGTGCACCGCCAGGTCGAGCTCGACCACCGAGGCTTCCCGGGAATGATGGGCCGAGACGCCATCGTGGGCCAGCGGGTAGAGCGTCAGCTCGTGACAGGTGCGAAATCCGCAGGCCGTGCCTTCTACCTCGCGGCTGGACAGCGCCGTGCCGCGTGACACCGTCTGGGCGCCGCTCAGGCCATGCCAGTGCGGGGTGAACTGCATCACCGTCATGCTCGGCACCGGGCGCAGGTAGTTGGGCCACAGCATGCCGATCAGCGAATGAGTCAGTTCCGGAAACTCGTCGTCGACCTTCTCGCGCAACCGCCCGGACAGGAAGGCGAACCCCTCGAGCAGGCGCTCGACGTCGGGATCGGTGCTCTGCTCGGACAGGAAGCGACTGAGCCCAGGGTTGCTCTCGGCAAACTCTCGGCCCTGGCGCTTCAGGAAGTCCAGTTCGTCCCGGTAATAGCGGTTCAGCATATCGGTCTCAGTTCAGGCACTGGTAGCGCTTGTCGTTGAGCAACAGGTCGATGGTGGTCTGGGTCGACTCGCGGCCCATGTCCAGGGTCGCCTGGACCTGGAAATGCAGCTGCAGCGGGCTGCTGTCGTTGGGCAACGTCTCGACCTGGACGCGGCTCACCCGTGGCTCGAAGCGTTCGATGCATTCGCGGATGGCACGCTCGACCTTGAGCTCGAGGTCCAGCACCCCGAGCGTGGCGTCGTTGAAGTCGAGCAGACCCAGCGCCGGGGCACACTCGCTATGCCCCGGATGGCTGTTGAGCAGGTCGACCAGATGGCGCTTGATGGAGACCAGGGTGGCCTCGGCCGCCTCGTCGCCTGTCGGCGCCGGACGTGCCGGCGCCGACAGGCGTTCGAACAGCCGGGCGCCGGACGGTCCGCTTCGATCCCTGAAGGCGGTCATGAACTCAATCCTTGTCGAGGCGTCCCACCAGCGACAGCTCGAAGTTGGCGCCCATGTACTTGAAGTGCGGACGCACCGCCAGCGACACCTGATACCAGCCCGGATCGCCCTCGACGTCGGAGACCTGCACCGAGGCGGCGCGCAGCGGGCGACGGCTACGCACGTCGGCCGGCGGGTTCTCCTGGTCGGCGACGTACTGGCGGATCCAGGTGTTGAGCTCGCGCTCGAGGTCCTGGCGCTCCTTCCAGGAGCCGATCTGCTCGCGCTGCAGCACCTTGATGTAGTGGGCCAGGCGATTGACGATGAACATGTAGGGCAGCTGGGTGCCGAGCTTGTAGTTGGTCTCGGCCTCGCGCCCCTCGGGCGTGTTGGGGAAGGACTTGGGCTTCTGCACCGAGTTGGCGGAGAAGAAGGCGGCGTTGTCGCTGCCCTTGCGCATGGTCAGCGAGATGAAGCCTTCCTCGGCCATCTCGAATTCCCGCCGGTCGGTGATCAGCACCTCGGTGGGGATCTTGCTCTGCAGCTGCCCCAGCGCCTCGTAGGTGTGCACCGGCAGGTTCTCCACCGCCCCGCCACTCTGCGGACCGATGATGTTCGGGCACCAGCGGTACTTGGCGAAGCTGTCGTTCAGGCGCTCGGCGAGCAGGTAGGCGGTGTTGCCCCACAGGTAGTCGTCGTGGCTCTCGCTGACCGACTCCTCGTAATGGAAGGACTTGACCGGGTTCTCCACCGGATCATAGGGCATGCGCAGCAGGAAGCGCGGCGCGGTCAGCCCCAGGTAACGGGCATCCTCGGACTCGCGCAGGCTGCGCCAGCGGGCATACTTGGGCCCCTCGAAGATCGCCTTGAAGTCCTTGATGTTGGGCAGCTCCTCGAAGCTGTCGATGCCGAAGAAGCTCGGCGCCACCGAGGACAGGAAGGGCGCATGCGACATGGCCCCCACCGAGGCGGTGTACTGCAGAAGCTTGATGTCCGGCGTCGACGGCGTGAAGTCATAGTGGCCGATGATCGACGCCACCGGTTCACCACCGAACTGGCCGTATTCGGCCGCATAGACGTGCTGATAGAGCCCGCTCTGGCTGATCTCGGGGGCGAACTCGAAGTCCTCGAGCAGCTCCTCCTTGGTGGCATGCAGCACGTTGAGCTTGATGTTCTCGCGGAAATCGGTGCGATCGACCAGCAGCTTGAGGCCGCGCCAGGCCGATTCCAGCTGCTGGAACTCCTGGTCATGGATGACCTCGTCGACCTGATGGCCGATCTTGCGGTCGAGCTCGACGATCATGCGGTCGACGACCGACTTGTTGACCTGCTGCTGCTCATCGTTGCTCTTGAGCAGCTCACCGATGAAGGCCGCCACGCCCTGCTTGGCCACGTCGTAGCCTTCGTCGGCCGGCGCCATGCGGGTCTGGGCCATCACCTGATCGAGCAGGGAGACGTCTTCTTCGGTGCTCTCGGCCGCCTGGGCCTGGGATTGCTTGGATTCGCTCATGATGGGGCCTCGCCTCCGTGCGTGGGAAATCAGGAATCGCTCGTGGGGGATTCGTCGTCGAGCAGTTCGAGCTCGTTCAACAGCTGATCCCGAGCCTCCGGATTCTCGATCAGCGCCTGCAGGCGCTCGCGGAAGGCCGGCACGTTGCCCAGCGGGCCCTTGAGCGCGACCAGCGCCTCGCGCAGCTCGACCAGCTGACGCAGCTCGGGCACCTGGCGGGCCACGCTGTCCGGCGCAAAATCCTGCAGCGAGTTGAACTGCAGGTCGACACCCAGCTCGCGGCCGTCTTCCTCGGCCCCTTCCTCGAGGCGGTTCGGCACGCTGGTCTGCAGGCCGAGGCCGGCCTCGCGCATCACCGACTGGAAGTTGTTCTTATCCACCGAGACCGCCTCGCGCTCCTCGATGGACGCCTCCTCGGCGCCCCCCTTGAAGTCGCCGACCACCAGCAGCTTCTGGGGCAACTCGGTCTCGGCCTGCTGATCACCGGTAGCGGGCACGTACTTGATATTGATGCGCTCTTTGGGCGCAACGGACCCTTCTTTAGACATGGCGAACCTTCTCCCTGCGAATGACGACTCGAGTTGAGATTGCCCCAGCCCATCGACGCCGACCCGCTCGCTCGAGCGGATCGGCGCACGCAAACCTCGGCAAACGAACCTCGGCCCGCCGACTGGCGACAACAGCACCCATCGACAGGCTTGAAAAGAGGTCGCGAGGGTATCATCAATCCACACGGGGAAGCAGGTCGCCGACCGAACGGTCAGGAATGTTGCAGACCTGTATCAAGTCGCCATATAAGCCGTAAAAAAACGCGAACTTCTCTTAATGGCGCGAAAATTAGACACATATATGTGTGAATTTGTTAACAAACCTTCCGTGTAAGAGATATCGCACACAACTTTAGCCAAATCGCTGACAGCCCCCATGCCGACCATCGGCGATGGCGAGCCGCTCCCTCGCGACCGGCGGGCACGCCATGGCCAGGCCCTCAGGCGCGCGGCGTGGCGAAGGCCATCACCTCGGCCACGCTCGCCTTGGCGAGCGCCAGCTGAATGAGCCGATCGAGCCCCAGGGCCACACCGCTGCCCGCCGGCAGGCCGGCCTCGAGCGCCGCCAGCAGGCGCCGATCCACGTCGACCTCGGGTAGGCCCTGCGCCCGCCGTTCGGCGTTATCCTCATCGAAGCGGGCACGCTGCTCCTCGGCATCGGTGAGCTCGTCGTAGCCGTTGGCGAGCTCGAGCCCCTGGCGATAGGCCTCGAAGCGCGAGGCGACCCACTCGCCATCCTCCGGGTCGCGATGGCGCCGGGCCAGCGCCGCCTGGCTGGCCGGGTAGTCCTGCACCACGTCGATGCCCTCCCAGCCCAGCTGCGGCTCGATGACGAAGCTCATCAACAGGTCCAGGCAAGCGTCGCGAGGCGCCTGCGCCATGTCGAGCCCACCCCGCTCGGCGGCCAGACGGCGCAGGCCCGTCAGCGGCTCGCGGAAGGGGTCGAGTGCGAGGTAGTCGCGAAACAGCTCGCGATAGCGCCGGCACCGTACCGGCCCGGGATCCGACGACAACACCCTCCGGATCAGCGCGGCGGTCTCCGCGATCAGGCCCTCCAGGTCGAGGCCGGGGCGATACCACTCGAGCATGCTGAATTCGAGGTTATGGCGCCCGCCGACCTCGCCGTCGCGGACGCTGCGGGCGATCTGGAAGATCGGCCCGCTGCCCGCCGCCAGCAGCCGCTTCATGTGGAACTCCGGCGAGGTCTGCAGCCATAGTCGCTCGCGGCCGGCCGGCGTCGCGGCTTCACAAGACAGCGAGGCCAGTTGCACATCGGTGCTGCCACCGTGGCCCAGCACCGGTGTTTCCACCTCCCACACACCTCGCTCGGCGAAGAAGGCCCGCACCTCGCCGAGCAGGCGCGCCCGCTCGTGCAGCGTCGCGATCTCGGCGGTGGGCTGCCAATCAACCGTCATCGATATGTCTCCTGAGACAACAAAAGGCCACACCCGAGAGAGTGTGGCCTTCAAGTACAAGCACCCTATGCTCACTGAACGGTCGTGGCTCAGAGCGTCATGAGCGTAGATAAGACAAGGCGACACCAGGCGAGCCAGCGAAGTTGACGCTCGTCAATGAGCATGGCGAGCCTGATGTCAACGCCGTATCACCGAGCGCAATAACTCTGACGACGAACCGTCAAGCGCGGGAGACGTACTCGCCGGTACGCGTATCAACCTTCAGCACTTCACCCTGGTTGATGAACAGCGGCACGCGCACCACGGCGCCGGAGGACAGGGTGGCCGGCTTGGAGCCGCCCTGGGCGGTGTCGCCCTTGAGGCCGGGGTCGGTCTCGGTGACCTCGAGCTCGATGAAGTTCGGCGCGCTCACGACGATGGCCTTGTCGTCCCACAGGGTCACGGTGTAGACCACCTGCTCCTTGAGCCACTTGTCGGTGTCACCCAGCGCCTTCTTCTCAACGGCATACTGCTCGAAGGACCCGTCGGTCTGCATGAAGTACCACATGTCGCCGTCGGTATAGAGGTATTCCATGTCCAGCTCGAGGACATCGGCGCCTTCCAGGGAATCGCCGGACTTGAAGGTGCGCTCTCCGACGCGGCCGGTCATCAGGTTACGCAGCTTGACGCGGTTGAAGGCCTGGCCCTTGCCGGGTTTGACGTAGTCGTTTTCGAGGATGGCACAGGGGTCACCATCCAACATGACCTTCAGACCGCCCTTGAATTCGTTGGTAGAATAGTTCGCCATGATGATCGTTCCATATTCCAGCGCGCCGACGGCGAATGCCCCAGGCGCGAGCAAGCAAATGACAGTGGCCGAGGGGCAACCCCTCGCTCGCCTCGAAGTGTGCCCCGCATGATAACCCGAAGCCCGATTCCTTTGCAGTGCCGGCCCGCCACCCCCGAACCCGGCGCCTGGCAGGCGCAACTCGCCGGCGCGATCCGCGACCCGCGCGAACTGTGCCGACGCCTGGACCTCGACGCTGACTGGTGGCCCGGCGCCGAGTCCGGCCACGCCTTGTTCGAGGTGCGTGTGCCCGAGGCCTATCTCGCCCGCATCCGCCTGAGCGACCCGGCCGACCCGCTGCTGCGCCAGGTACTGCCGCTCGGCGAGGAAGCCGACGCCACGCCCGGCTACGTGGCCGACCCCCTCGAGGAGGCCGACCACACCCAACGCCGCGGCCTGATCCACAAGTACGCCGGCCGAGTGCTGCTGATCGCCAGCCCCGCCTGCGCGGTGAACTGCCGCTACTGTTTCCGGCGCCATTTCCCCTACGAGGAGAACGCGCCATCGCGCGCCCAGTGGCAGGAGACGCTCGCCTACCTGCACGACGACGACTCGATCGGCGAGGCCATCCTCTCCGGCGGCGACCCGCTGGCGGCCAGCGACCGCCAGCTCGCCTGGCTGGTGGAACGCCTCGAGGCCATCCCCCACCTCAAGCGGCTGCGCCTTCACACCCGGCTGCCGGTGGTGATCCCCGATCGCATCGACGGCGCCCTGCTCGACTGGCTGGGCGGCACGCGGCTGCAGAAGGTCATGGTGCTGCACATCAACCATGCCCAGGAGATCGACGAGCCGGTGATCGAGGCCTGCCGCCGGCTGCAGGCGGCAGGCGTGACGCTGCTCAACCAGAGCGTGCTGCTGCGCGGCGTCAACGACGATGCGGCGACCCTGGCCGCGCTCTCCGAGCGGCTGTTCGAGGCCGGCATCCTGCCCTACTACCTGCACGTGCTGGACCCGGTGAGCGGCGCCGCCCACTTCGACGTGCCCGACGACGAGGCCCGCGCGCTGGTCGCCGAGCTCAGGACACGGCTGCCCGGCTTCCTGATGCCGACGCTGGTGCGTGAGATCCCCGGCGAGGCCAGCAAGACGCCGCTCTAGACAGCCAAGCAGCAGCGTGAAACCGCTCGATGCAAACGCAAACCCCGAAGGCTAGACCCTCGGGGTTTGCTTGTCGCTCGGCGCTTGTCGCTGTCAGGCCAGCGTTTCGGCGGTGACGTTGGCCGCCGGGGCTTCGCTGGAATGCTGGCGGTTGATCGCGCTCAGCACGCCTTCGATCGAGGCACTGGTGATGCTCTCGTCGGTCCCCACGCCAAACACCGCCTCGCCGTTGACGCGCACCTCCACGTAGGCGATCGCCTCGGCGTCCGCGCCCTGGCCGCGGGAGTGCTCGTGGTAGTCGATGATCTCGACATCATGCCCCTCGCTTGCCAGCGCCTTGACGAAGGCCGCCAGCGGCCCGTTGCCCTGCCCCTGGATGGCGCGACGCTCGCCGCCCTCCTCGATGATGGCCTCGAGGGTCACCGTGGGGCTGTCCGGCTCGGAGGCCATGCGGTGGCTGACCAGGCCGAAGGGCCGGTGCTGTTCCAGATACTCGTCGACGAAGGCCTGATAGATCATCTCGGAGGTGACTTCGCGGCCCAGCCGTTCGGCCACGTCCTGCACCACCTGGCTGAACTCGATGGACAGCCGGCGCGGCAGTTCGATGCCGTGCTCCTGCTCCAGCAGGTAGGAGACGCCTCCCTTGCCGGACTGACTGTTGACGCGGATCACCGCCTCGTAGCTACGCCCCACGTCGAGCGGGTCGATCGGCAGGTAGGGCACCGCCCAGATGCTGTCCGGATGCTCACGGCGCTCGGCCATGCCCTTCTTGATGGCATCCTGGTGGGAGCCGGAGAAGGCGGTGAACACCAGGTCGCCGACATAGGGATGGCGCGGATGCACCGGCAGCTGGTTGCAGTATTCCACCTCGCGCATGATCGGCGTGATATTGGAGAAATCGACGCCCGGGTGCACGCCCTGGGTATAGAGGTTCATGGCCAGGGTGACGAGGTCGACGTTGCCGGTACGCTCACCGTTGCCGAACAGGCAACCCTCGACTCGGTCGGCCCCGGCCATCACGGCGAGCTCGGCGGCCGCCACGCCGGTGCCACGGTCGTTGTGCGGATGCACGCTGACGATCAGGTGATCGCGCTTGGCGACGTGACGGCAGAACCACTCCACCTGGTCGGCGTAGTTGTTGGGCGTGGCGCACTCCACGGTGGCCGGCAGATTGACGATCATCGGCGCCTCGACGCTGGCGCCATAGGTAGCCTCCACGGCGTCGACGATCTCCACCGCGAAGTCCATCTCGGTGGTGGAGAACAGCTCCGGCGAATACTGGAAGGTCCAGTTCGTCTCCGGCGCCGCCGCCATGTGCTCACGGATGCGGGCGGTGGCATCCACCGCGATCTCGATGCACTCGGGCCGGCTGACGTTGAACACCACGCGGCGGAAGACCGGGTCGGTAGCGTTGTAGACATGCACGATGGCGTTCCTGGCCCCCTTCAGCGCCTCGAAGGTACGCTCGATGAGGTGCGGACGGGCCTGGGTGAGCACCTGGATGGAGACATCCGCCGGCACCTTGTCGTCCTCGATCAACGAGCGCACGAAGTCGAAGTCGGTCTGGGAGGCCGAGGGGAAGCCGACCTCGATCTGCTTGAAACCGATCTTCACCAGCAGGTCGAAGAAACGCTGCTTGCGCTCCTGGTCCATGGGGTCGATCAACGACTGATTGCCATCGCGCAGGTCGACGGCGCACCACTGGGGCGGCGCCTCGATGCGCCGACTCGGCCACTGGCGATCGGGCAGATCGACGGCCACGAAGGGACGGTACTTGGTGGAAGGGTTATCGAGCATCATGGCGGCGTTCTCCCGGGGGCGTTTGACGGATTCAGAAACGACGACGCCCCGCCTGCCGGAAGGCAGACGGGGCGTCGTCGGAGCGTTCGGGGATGATCATCGTGACGCCTACCGGTCGGCTGACAGGCGAGACATGGGGAGGGATGATCCTGGGTCTGGCGGTAACGGTGCGGGACATGTGACAACCTCGAATTCGACCTGGACAAGAGGGCGATGCAGACGGCATCGCCCGGCGCGCTCAGCGGCGGGCTAGTAGTCGTAGGTCGAGAACGAGGTTGTGCGATGTCGTATTCATGACGCTAGCAAATCAGCCTGGCGGCGGCGTGTCAACTCCCCCACGCCGCCCGGGAGGCATTCAGGTGGCAACATCGGCCGTGCCGAGCAGGGTCAGCAGGTCGCGGGCATGCTCGGCCGCCTCCTGTCCGAGGGTCGTGAGGTAACCGCCATCGGGCTGGGTCACCAGGCCCTTGTCGTGCAACCGGCGCGTGGCCTCGATCATCTCCGGCTCGGCGCTGGAGTGCACCTTGATGCCCTCCTGATGATTGGTCGGGTTGAACAGGCCGAGCACCTTGAGCTCGTCGAACACTTGCGGCGTATAGCGGGACTGGGACATGGCGCCTTCCTCGTTATTGTCGTGAGCGTTCACCCGACGCTACCCCCGCTGGCCCGACGACGCCAGCGAAAATCGTCTCACGCTGCCTCGAGATCGCCTTGCCGATAACCGATCAGGTAAAGCACGGCATCCAGCCCCAGGGTGGAGAGCGAGTGCCGGGCCTGCTCGCGCACCAGCGGCTTGGCACGGAAGGCGATGCCAAGGCCGGCCGTGGCCAGCATCTTGAGGTCATTGGCGCCATCGCCCACGGCGATGGTCTGCTCCATCACCAGCCCCTCGCGCTCGGCGATCTCGCACAGCAAGGCGGCCTTGCGGTCGGCATCGACGATCGGCTCGCGCACCTCGCCGGTCACCTTGCCGTTCTCGATCACCAGCTCGTTGGCATGGACTTCGTCGAAGCCGAGCCGCTCCTTGAGGTGCTCGGCGAAGTAGGTGAAACCGCCGGAGAGAATCGCGGTGCGATAGCCCAACCGCTTGAGCTGGCTCATCAGCCGCTCCAGGCCATCCATCAGTGGCAGCTGCTCGGCGATCTCGGCGAGTACCGACTCGTCGAGGCCGCGGAGCTTGGCCATGCGCTCGCGGAAGCTCTGCTGGAAGTCCAGCTCGCCACGCATGGCACGCTCGGTGACCGCGGCCACCTCATCATAGACGCCGTGACGGCGCGCCAGCTCGTCGATCACCTCGGCCTGGATCAGGGTCGAATCCATGTCGAAGCACACCAGGCGACGATGGCGACGCCAGATGGAATCTTCCTGCAGGGCGATATCCACGCCATACACCGCCCCCAGCGCCAGGGCCTTCTCACGCAGGGCCTCCAGGTCGATCTCGTCGCCACGTAGCCAGCACTCGACGCAGGCACCCTGGATGGCGTCATGCTCGCCGGGCACACCGCCATCCAGCGGCTCACGCCCGGACAGGCGATGAATCGACTCCACGGTCAGGCCCTGCTCGGCGGTCAGCACGCCGACCTCGGCCAGGATGCCCGCCGGCAGATGCGGCGCCAGCAGCGTCAGGATCAGCCGCGGCTGGCTGGCCTGCACGCTCCAGCGGTGATAGTCCTCGGCGCCGACCTGGATCGCCTGCACATCGAGGCCCAGCCGGCCACCGGCCGCGGACAGCGCGCCCTCCAGGTCGCTGTCGTGGTCGAGTCCCACCAGGGCCTCCAGCGACACGATGCCGAAGGTCACGCTCTGGTTGATGTCCAACAGCCGTGCGCCGCTGTGGGCCAGGGCGCGACCCAACCCGGCCAGCTGGCCGGGCCTGGCGGGGCCGCTGGCGCGAATCAGTACTCGTCTTGTCATGATGCCCTCGTGTCATGCGTCGCCACGAGCCTCGGGGCTTGCCACGCGCCCCGACGCCCGACGTTCAAAACCCGAAACTGGAAGCCCGCGGCTCAGGCGTCTACCTCGAGCCGATCGACCTTCTGTAGCCCCCGGGGCAGCTTGCTGCCACGCCGGCCCCGCTCGCCACGATAATAGTCGAGTTCACTGGCCTTGAGCGTCAGCTTGCGCTTGCCGGCATGCACCACCAGCGCCTGGCCCGGCGCCAGCAGCGTCAGGTCGCGCAGGAACTCCTCGCGCCGCGCGGCTCGCGCGCCGGGAATATCGAGCATCTTGTTGCCCTTGCCCTTGGCGAGCCCGGGCAGCTGATCGAGCGGGAAGACCAGCAACCGCCCCTCGTTGGACACCGCCGCCACACTGATGTCCTCGCCTTCCGGCACCGCCCGGGGCGCGACCACGTTGCAGCCCTGCGGCACGCTGAGCACCGCCTTGCCGGCCTTGTTCTTGCCGGTCAACCCCTCGAGGGAGGTCACGAAGCCGTAACCGCCATCCGAGGCCAGCAGGTAGCGGGTCGCCGGCGGCGCCAGCAGCAAGCCGGCCATCAGGGCGCCGGCGGCGACGTTGACGCGACCGGTGACCGGTTCGCCCTGGCTGCGCGCGCTGGGCAGGTTGTGGGCGGCCAGGGTATAGGCGCGGCCGGTATCGTCGAGCAACACCAGCGGCTGGTTGGTCTTGCCGCAGGCGGCGAGGTGGAAACGGTCGCCGGCCTTGTAGGACAGCCCGGTCGGATCGATCTCGTGACCCTTGGCGGCCCGGATCCAGCCCTTCTCGGAGAGCACCACCGTGATCGGGTCGGCGCCGAGCAGCTCGACCTCGGACAGCGCCTTGGCCTCCTCGCGCTCGACCAGCGGCGAGCGACGCGCGTCGCCGTAGTCGGCGGCGGCCTGGCGCAGTTCCTGCTCGATCAGGTCGGTGAGCGCGGCCTCGGAGCCGAGCAGCTCCTCGAGCCTGGCGCGCTCGGCCTCCAGGTCGTCCTGCTCGCCGCGGATCTTCATTTCCTCGAGCTTGGCGAGATGGCGCAGGCGCAGCTCGAGGATCGCCTCGGCCTGGCGCTCGCTGAGCCCGAAGGCCTCGATCAACGCGGCCTTGGGCTCGTCCTCCTCGCGGATGATGCGGATCACCTCGTCGATATCGAGGTAGGCCGCGAGCAGGCCCTCGAGGATATGCAGGCGGTCCTGCACCTTGCCCAGGCGATGCTCGAGGCGCCGGCGCACGGTGCTGCGACGAAAGCGCAACCACTCGCCGAGCAGATCGGGCAGCGGCATGACCCGCGGCCGGCCGTCCAGGCCGATCACGTTCATGTTGATGCGCACGTTCTTCTCGAGGTCGGTAGTGGCGAACAGGTGCGCCATCAGCGCCTCGATATCGACCCGGTTCGAGCGCGGTTCGATGACCAGTCGGGTGGGCTCCTCGTGGGTCGACTCGTCGCGCAGGTCGGCGACCATCGGCAGCTTCTTGGCCTGCATCTGGGCGGCGATCTGCTCGAGCACCTTGGCGCCGCTGACCTGGTAGGGCAGCGCGGAGATCACCACGCTGCCCTCCTCCAGGCCATAACGCGCGCGCATCTTCACCGAACCGCGGCCGCTCTCGTAGATCTTGCGCAGTTCGCGATGCGGGGTGATGACCTCGGCATCGGTGGGGAAATCCGGCCCCGGCAGGCGCTCCATCAGGTCGACGGTGGTCGCCTCGGGGTGGCGCAGCAGGTGGCAGGTGGCATCGACCACCTCGCCGACGTTATGCGGCGGGATGTCGGTGGCCATGCCCACGGCGATACCGGTACCGCCGTTGAGCAACACATGCGGCAGCCGCGAGGGCAGCACCACCGGCTCCTGCATGGTGCCGTCGAAGTTGGCGGTCCAGTCCACGGTGCCCTGGCCGAGCTCACCGAGCAGCACCTCGCTGAACTTGGACAGCCGCGCCTCGGTGTAGCGCATGGCGGCGAAGGACTTGGGGTCATCGGGACTGCCCCAGTTGCCCTGGCCATCGACCAGCGGATAGCGATAGCTGAACGGCTGGGCCATCAGCACCATCGCCTCGTAGCAGGCGCTGTCGCCGTGAGGGTGGAACTTGCCGAGCACGTCGCCGACGGTACGCGCCGACTTCTTGTACTTGGCGCTGGCATTGAGCGCCAGCTCGCGCATGGCGTAGACGATGCGCCGCTGTACCGGCTTCATGCCGTCGCCGATGTGCGGCAACGCCCGGTCGAGGATCACGTACATCGAGTAGTCGAGGTACGCCTTCTCGGTGTATTCGCGAAGCGACAGACGTTCGACGTCGCCCTCCGCCACCTGGATATCCATGGTCATACGGTATGCCCTTGGTCAGGGTTCAAAATCGATGTCTTCACCACCCGCGACTATTCCGGCGACGGGTCGTCGGGGAGGCGCTGTGAACCCCTCCCTGGGCGCTACCTTTTCCCTCCCTGGAAAAGGACCTCCCCTTCGCCCCGTCCCCGGCGCCGCTCGCCTTGGCATGTGGCTCGGTGCTTGGCGCTTAGCCCTATACCTCTATCTCGGCGAGATTGCCGTAGTCCTCAAGCCAGCTCTTGCGGTCGGCGGCGCGCTTGCGGGCCAGCAGCATGTCCATCATCTCCAGGGTGCCGTCGCCTTCCTCACGGGTCAGCTGCACCAGCCGACGGGTGTCGGCGGCCATGGTGGTCTCGCGCAGCTGCAGCGGGCTCATCTCGCCCAGGCCCTTGAAGCGCTGCACGTTAGGCGTGCCGCGCTTGCCTTCCAGGCGCTTGAGGATCGCCGCCTTCTCGCTTTCGTCCAGGGCATAGAACACCTCCTTGCCCAGGTCGATGCGATACAGCGGCGGCATGGCCACGAACACGTGGCCGGCGTCGACCAGCGCCGGGAAGTGGCGCACGAAGAGCGCGCACAGCAGGGTGGCGATGTGCAGGCCGTCGGAGTCGGCATCGGCGAGGATGCATATCTTGTGGTAGCGCAGCTTGGCGAGGTCGTCGCTGCCCGGGTCCATGCCGATGGCCACGGCGATGTCGTGGACCTCCTGGGAGCCATAGATATCCTGGGCCTCGACCTCCCAGGTATTGAGGATCTTGCCGCGCAGCGGCAGGATCGCCTGGCTCTCGCGGTCGCGGGCCTGCTTGGCGCTGCCGCCGGCCGAGTCGCCCTCGACCAGGAACAGCTCGCTCCCCGCCGGGTCCTGCCCGGAGCAGTCGGCCAGCTTACCGGGCAGTGCCGGCCCCGAGGTGACCTTCTTGCGCGCCACCTTCTTGGCGCTCTTCTGGCGACGCTGAGCGGCGCTGATCACCAGCTCGGCGAGGGCCTCGGCCTGGTCGACGTGGTGGTTGAGCCACAGCGAGAAGGCGTCCTTGACCACCCCCGAGACGAAGCCGGCCACGGTGCGCGACGACAGCCGTTCCTTGGTCTGGCCGGCGAACTGGGGCTCGAGCATCTTCACCGAGAGCACGAAGGCGACGCGCTCCCAGAGGTCCTCGGCGGTCAGCTTGACGCCACGGGGCAGCAGGCTGCGGTAGTCGCAGAACTCGCGCAGCGCTTCGAGCAGGCCGGCGCGCAGGCCATTGACGTGGGTGCCGCCCAGCGGCGTGGGGATCAGGTTGACGTAGCTCTCGAGCAGCGGCTCGCCGCCTTCCGGCAACCACTGGATGGCCCAGTCGACGCCGTGCTCATCGTCGGCGAAATGGCCGACGAACGGCGAGGCCGGCAGCACCTCATAGCCGTCGGTGGCCTGGGCCAGGTAGTCGCGCAGGCCATCCTGGAACTGCCACACGTTCTGGGTGCCATCGGCCTCGATGAGGGTGACCTCGAGCCCGGGGCAGAGCACCGCCTTGGCACGCAGCAGGTGCTTGAGCCGTGACATCGAGAGCCGCGGCGAATCGAAGTAGCTCGTTTCCGGCCAGAAGCGCAGGGTGGTGCCGGAGGCCCGCTTGGCGGCGGAGCCGATCACGTCCAGCGGCGAGGCCAGCTCGCCGTGCTCGAAGGCCATGCCATGACGACTGCCGTTCTTTTGTACCTCGACCTCGAGGCGACGCGACAGGGCATTGACCACCGAGACCCCGACGCCGTGCAGCCCGCCGGAGAAACGGTAGCTCGACGACGAGAACTTACCGCCGGCGTGGAGCTTGGTCATGATCAGCTCGATCCCGGAGACGCCATGCTCCGGGTGGATGTCGATCGGCATGCCGCGACCGTCGTCGCTGACCTCGACGCCGCCGTCCTCGAACAGGCGTACGCCGATCTTCCCGGCGTGACCGGCCAGCGCCTCGTCGACGCTGTTGTCGATGACCTCCTGCACCATGTGATTGGGGCGCGCGGTGTCGGTGTACATCCCGGGGCGTTTGCGCACCGGTTCGAGCCCGGCGAGCACCTCGATCGAGCTGGCACTGTATTGGGTCATGGCGTCGTCTGTGTCCTATGCATGTTCGAATCCGCGCGCTCAACCACGGGGTGCCACACGCCCGGCTTCCAGGGCATGGCCCCCGTGAGCGAAGATCGCCGGCAGGTAATCGGCCAGCACCGAGAAGCCGTGATCGCCGCCGGGCTGGAGGATCATCCTGGCACCGCGATAACACGCGAAGGCGTCGCGACAGTCCAGGGTCTCATCGGCGGTGCCCAGCAGCAGCAGGTAATGGGCCGGCGTGAGGCGCCCGGGCGTCATCGCCTCCAGCGCCCGGCGATGTGCCGCCTCCACCATGAAACGCTGCCCATGGTAGGGATTGATGAAGGCCTCGCCGATCCACCCCGCCATCAGGCGCGCCGGGGCCACCGCCGGATTGATCAGCGCCGCGGGTAGGCCATGGCGCTCGGCGAGCACCGTGGCCAAAAATCCCCCCAACGAGCTGCCGACCACCAGCGGGCACGCGCCCAGCTCGGCGAGCCGATCCTCGGCCTCGTTCAGGGCCCCGTCAGGACGATGCGGCAGGTCCGGCGCCGCGCACGGCAACCCGAGCGCCGCGCAGGCTGCGCGCATCAGCGCCGCCTTCGGCGAGGCGGCGCCGCTGTTGAAGCCGTGCAGGTAGAGAACGCCGCTGGCCGGCTGGCGCGGCAGAGCGGCGTTCAGCATACCCGAAACCCTGTATAAATGGCCAGCCTGGTTGCACAGCTTCCAGCGGGCTTGGAACGGAGCCCGCGAGGGGCGCCGGAGACGGGTCGCAAAAAGAGTCCTACGCCATGGATGGCGTCGGTAGCGCCCTGGGTGGGGGGCACAGCGCCCCCTCGTAGCCCCGTCGACGGGACGGACCCAAGCGATAACCGAACAACGCTTGCTCTAACCATCGGCTTCTTGATCGACCACCGGCTCGGCCGCCCATACCGCCTCGATCAGCCCCCGGGTGGAGGCATCCATGCCATCGAGGCCGGCCTCACGCTGGAGGATGCGCTGGGTCTCGCCGGCCAGGGTCTTGCCCAGCTCCACGCCCCACTGGTCGAAGGGATTGATGTCCCAGATCGTCGCCTGCACGAACACCTTGTGCTCGTAGAGCGCGACCAGCGCGCCCAGGGTCTCGGGCGTGAGGCGATCGAGCAGCAGCGTGCTCGACGGCTGGTTGCCGCGGTAGCGACGATGCCCCGGCCGCGGCCCGTCCTCGGCCACCGCGGCGTCGCCGAGCATCAGCGCCCGAGACTGGGCGAAGCAGTTGGCCAGCGTCAGGCGATGCTGGCCCATCAGATGATCACGAGTGGCGGGGTCGGCCACGTCGTCGTAGCGCGCCTTGGGGGCGATGAAGTCGCATTCCACCGACTGGGTGCCCTGGTGAAGCAGCTGGTAGAAGGCATGCTGAGCATTGGGCCCGAGCTGGCCCCACAGCACCGGGCAGGTGGAGTAATCCACCCCCTCGCCGTCGTGGTTCACCGACTTGCCGTTGGACTCCATCTCCAGCTGCTCGAGATAGGCGGCGAAGTACTCGAGCCGGCCGTCATAGGGCAGGATCGAGTGGGCGCGAATGTCGAGGAAGTTGACGTTCCAGATCCCCGCCAGGGCCAGCAGCACCGGCAGGTTGTCGGCGAGCGGAGCCTCACGGAAATGGCGATCCATGTCGTGGGCCCCGGCCAGCAGGCCGCGGAAATGCTCCATGCCGACGGCCAGCGCGATGGGCAGGCCGATGGCGCCCCACAACGAGTAGCGTCCGCCGACCCACTCCCAGAACTCGAGCTGGTGATCGTCGGCGATGCCCCATTCGCGCATCTTCTCGGGGCTCGCCGAGACGCCGATGAAATGCTGACGCATCAGCAGCGCGTCATCGACGCCTTCCTGGCGAGCGCCACCCAGCAGCCGTGCCTTGAGCCAGTCCCGCGCGGTACGCGCATTGGACAGGGTATCGATGGTGGTGAACGACTTCGACGACAGCACGAACAGCGTGGTCTCGGGATTGAGGCGCGCCAGGTAGTCGGCCAGCTGCGAACCGTCCATGGTCGAGGCGAAGTGCACGTCGATGCGCTGCTCGACCTTGGGGCGGTAATCGGCCAGGGCATGGGTGACCATCAGGGGCCCCAGGTCGGAGCCACCGACCCCGAGGTTGACCACATCGCTGATGGGCTTGCCGGTGGCGCCACGCCACTGCCCGGCATGGAAGCGCTCGACCATGGCTTCCATGCGGTCCAGAGTCGCGTGTACCGAGGCCACCAGGTCCTCGCCTTCGACCATGAAGCGCGCATCGGCGGGCAGGCGCAGGGCGGTGTGAAGCGCCGGGCGGTCCTCGCTGCGATTGACGCGTTCACCGGCCAGCAGCCCACGAATCGCCTCGGGCACCTCGGCCTCCCGGGCCAGGTCCAGCAGCAGCTCGAGGGTCTGATCGGTCCAGCGCTGCTTGGAGAGATCCAGCGTCAGGCCGGCGGCGCTGCGGCCGAAGGCCTCGAAGCGGCCGGGCTGCTCGACGAACAGGTCGCGCAGGTGCCGCCGCCCCATGCCGGCGGCATGCTCGGCCAGGGCGCACCAGGCCCGCTGCTGATCGATCGGGGTATGGCTCATGGGTTTCCTCCTGACATCCTGTCGTGCAGCCGAAAACGGGGGAGCGTAGAATGGCGGGCTTCCAGCCCACGGATCCTTGCCTATGTGTGACGCATCTTACCGTGACGCCATCTTTACGACACCCCTGGACCGGGTGGCGCGCTTTTCCTTCGACGAGCGGGTGGTGTCCTGTTTCCCCGACATGATCCGCCGCTCGGTACCGGGCTACGGCCAGATCCTGGCCATGCTCGGCCCGCTGGCCCGGCGCCACCTGCGCCACGGCGGTCACGTCTACGACCTGGGCTGCTCGCTGGGCGCCTCCGGCCTGGCGCTGGCCGGCCAGCTGCCGCCCTCGGCATTCCGCTATACCGGCGTGGACCTCTCGCCGGCCATGGTCGAACGCGCCCGGGAGACGCTGGCCGCCGAGACCCCCGATCACGACCTGACGGTCATCGAGGACGATATCCGGCGTCTCGACTACGCCCCCTCGGGGATGATCCTGCTCAACTTCACCCTGCAGTTCTTGGCCCCGGAGGATCGCGACGCCGTGATCGCCAGGCTCTTCGATGCCCTGGAACCCGGTGGCGTGCTGGTGCTCTCCGAGAAGATCAAGGCCACCGACGAGCAGGACAACGCCTGGCTGGTGGAGCGCTACCACGACTTCAAGCGCGCCAATGGCTACAGCGAGCTGGAGATCAGCCAGAAGCGCACCGCGCTCGAAAACGTGCTGGTGCCGGACACCCTGGAGGCGCACCGGGAGCGGCTGGCCCGCGCCGGCTTCACGCGTTCGCTGGTGTGGTTCCAGCACCTGAACTTCGCCTCATTGATCGCCTTCAAGGAGGACTGAGGTGCCGATTCCCGACACCCATCGCCCGCTCTACCGGGCCTTCCTCGACCAAGGGCTCGACACCTGGCTGGCCCGGCTGCCCGAGCAGCTGGCCCGCGGCCTCGACCGCACGCGCTTCGGCGACCTGCCGGCCTGGGAGAAGGCCGTGGCCAAGCTGCCGCCGCTGCCGGAGGGCCGTGAGGTACGGCTCGACGCCGACCACGTCACGGTGGACGCCGACCTCGATGCCTCGCGACGCCGCCAGAGCGAGAGCCTGCTGCGTGCGCTCGCACCCTGGCGCAAGGGGCCCTTTTACCTCGGCGGAGTGCACATCGACACCGAATGGCGCTCCGACTGGAAATGGCAGCGAGTGGCTCCGCACCTGGCGCCGCTGGCCGGCCGGCGCGTGCTCGACGTGGGCGGCGGCAACGGCTACCACGCCTGGCGCATGGCCGGCGACGGCGCCGGCTTCGTGCTGGTCATCGATCCCTCGCCGCGCTTCTACTGGCAGTTCCAGGCGGTGCGTCATTTCGTCGGCGAGGCCGACGGCGGCGCGGTGCACTTCCTGCCGGTGGGCATCGAGGACGTGCCCGAGGAGCTCGCCTTCTTCGACAGCGTGTTCTCGATGGGCGTGCTCTACCACCGCCCCTCCCCGCTGGAGCATCTGGCCCAGCTCAAGGCCGCGCTGCGCCCCGGCGGCGAGCTGGTGCTGGAGACGCTGGTGGTCGAGGGCGACGCCACCACGGTGCTGCTGCCCCCCGGCCGCTACGCCGCCATGCCCAACGTCTACTTCCTGCCCTCCTCCGCCGCCCTGTGTCGATGGCTCGAGCGAGCGGGCTTCGAGAACGTGCGGGTGGTCGACGAGGCCGACACCTCACTCGATGAGCAGCGCGCCACCGAGTGGATGACCTTCCAGTCGCTGGCCGACTTCCTCGATCCCGCAGACCCGAGCCGCACCCGCGAAGGTCACCCCGCGCCGCGTCGCGCGGTGCTGGTCGCCAACCGCCCCGGCTGAGCCCGGCCGAATGGCAGGGCCGAGGCGATGTGTTACCGTGATGATGAACGCTACACACCGCGCCCCTTGCGGGCACCGAACGCCAGGGGCGCGGTGATCATCGAGAAGGAAACTCGTCAAGCAAGGAGTGCCATCATGGGCTTTCTATCGTGGATTCTATTCGGCCTGATCGCCGGCATCCTCGCCAAGTGGATCATGCCGGGCAAGGATCCGGGCGGTTTCATCGTCACCATCCTGATCGGGATCGCCGGCGCCTTCGTCGGCGGCTGGCTGGGGGCCTTCATCGGCATCGGCTCGATGGGCGACTTCAGCCTGGGTAGCTTCATCACGGCCATCGTGGGCGCCCTGGTCCTGCTGGCCGGCTACCGGATGCTCAAGAAGGCCTGACACACGGCCCGGCAAGCACGCGAAAGCCGCTCCCTACGGGGAGCGGCTTTCTTCATGCCTGGCGGATAGCCCGGCGCGGGCCGCCACGAGACGCCCTGCCCTCAGGCACCACGGGCCTCACCGGAGCCGTGGCGCCGGCTCGAACGCCTACTCGAGCAGGTCGCGAACGTCCCGGGCCTGCCAGTGCGGGAAGTACTTGCGCACCAAGGCGTTGAGCTCGACCTCGAACCCGGCCCAGTCGACCTCGCCCGCCGCCACCTCGGCACCGGCCTCGGCGGCGCCACGGATCATCCCCGCGCCCACGGTGATGTTGGACAGCCGATCGATGACGATGAAGCTGCCGGTGCCCGGGCTGCGGTCGTAGGCATCGAGCGGCACCTCGCCGTTCAGCGCCACCCGGCAGCGGGCGATGGCATTGAGCTCGAGCCGCTCGGCGGCGTGCCGCGCCAGGGTGTTGACGTCCACCTGGTGGTGGATGGTCTCGACATGGCCGGCCACCGAGCGCCCGGCGAGGCGAATATCAACCTCGCGCCCCGGCTCGAGGGCCTGCTCGCTCATCCACACGATGTCGGCGTCGAAGGCCGCGGCCTCGGTCACCTCGGCATCGGCGGCGACGATCCAGTCGCCGCGCGAGACGTCGATCTCATCGGCGAGCGTCACGGTGATCGCCTGGCCCGGCCAGGCATCCTCCAGGTCGCCATCGAAGGTCACGATGCGCTCGACCGTCGAGACCTTGCCGGAAGGCAGCACCTTGATCGCCTGACCGGGGCGCAGCACGCCCGCCTCGAGGGTGCCGGCATAGCCACGGAAGTCCAGGTTCGGCCGGTTGACGTACTGCACCGGCAGGCGCAGGTCGGTGAGGTTGTGGTCGTGGCGCACCTCGACGCTCTCGAGCAGCTCGAGCAGCGCCGGGCCGGGTTTTCCATCGACACGATACCAGCTCATCGCCTCGCTCGGGTTGACGACGTTGTCGCCCTTGAGCGCCGAGAGCGGCACGAAACGGATGTCCTCGGCACCCAGCTGTTCGGCGAAGGCACGGTATTCGGCGACGATCTCATCGAAGCGCGCCTGGCTGTAGCCCACCAGGTCCATCTTGTTGACCGCGATCACCAGGTGGCGAATGCCCACCAGGTCGGCGATGAAGCTATGCCGCCGGGTCTGGGTCTGCACGCCGTAGCGGGCATCGATCAGGATCACCGCCAGGCCCGCGGTGGAGGCCCCGGTGGCCATGTTGCGGGTGTACTGCTCGTGGCCCGGGGTGTCGGCGATGATGAACTTGCGACGGTCGGTGGAGAAGAAGCGATAGGCCACGTCGATGGTGATGCCCTGCTCTCGTTCGGACTGCAGGCCGTCGACCAGCAGCGCCAGGTCGACCTCCTCGCCGGTGGTACCGCTCTTCTTCGAGGCCTGGGTGATGGCCGCCAGCTGGTCGTCGAAGATCATCTTGGAGTCGTGCAGCAGCCGCCCGATCAGCGTCGACTTGCCGTCATCGACGCTGCCGCAGGTGATGAAGCGCAGCAGGTCCTTGGTCTCGTGCTCGTGCAGGTACTGCTCGATGTTGTCGGCGATCAGTGTCGATTGGTGTGACATTTAGAAATACCCCTCGCGCTTCTTCTTCTCCATGGAGCCGGCCTGGTCATGATCGATGGCGCGGCCGCTACGCTCGCTGGTACGCGTCAGCAGCATCTCCTGGATGATCTCGGGCAGCGTGGTGGCTCGGGACTCCACCGCGCCGGTCAGCGGATAGCAGCCGAGGGTCCGGAAGCGCACCCACTTCTCCTCCGGCACCTCGCCCTCCTCCAGCGGCAGGCGCTCATCGTCGACCATGATCTGCATGCCGTCGCGCTCGACCACCGGGCGCGGGGCGGAGAAATACAGCGGCACGATGGGGATCGACTCGAGGTAGATGTACTGCCAGATATCCAGCTCGGTCCAGTTGGAGAGCGGGAAGGCGCGGATCGACTCGCCCTTGTTGACTCGGGCGTTGTAGAGGTTCCAGAGCTCCGGGCGCTGGTTCTTGGGGTCCCAGCGATGGTGCTTGTCACGGAACGAGAACACGCGCTCCTTGGCGCGGGTGGCTTCCTCGTCGCGGCGCGCGCCGCCGAAGGCGGCATCGAAGCCGTACTTGTCCAGCGCCTGCTTGAGCGACTGGGTCTTCATCACGTCGGTGTAGCCGCTGGAGCCATGGTCGAAGGGGTTGATGCCGGCGGCACGCCCTTCCTCGTTGATGTGCTCGATCAGCTCCATGCCGGAGTCCGCGGCCATGCGATCGCGAAAGGCGATCATCTCGCGGAACTTCCAGGTGGTGTTGACGTGCATCAGCGGGAACGGCGGCGGGCCGGGATAGAAGGCCTTGCGCGCCAGGTGCAGCATCACCGAGGAATCCTTGCCGATGGAGTAGAGCATCACCGGGTTGGCGAACTCGGCCGCCACCTCGCGAATGATGTGGATGGATTCGGCTTCCAGCTGCTGCAGATGCGTCAGCCGCCGTGGTGTCAGGCCGGCAGTAGCGCGCTGGCCCTCGGCCGTGTCGGCACTCTCGCGTGTCGGTGCATGGAGACTGTTCATGGCCCGGCTACCTCGCATGACGTGGGCGGGAAAGGATCATGCGCCGAGCGTACCGCCTCCTCGGAAATAACGTAAAAGAATTAATATCTATCTTTTTATATTAATTGGCGCTATTTCGACTTCACGCCTGTTCGACGCGCTCCACCCAGGTGGCGAGCCCCTCGCGCCCCAGGTCGATGACCCGAAAGCCGGGGCCCGCGGCCTCGTCCACGGCGAAGTCCGCGGAACCGGGCAGGAACTGGTCGCTGGTCGAGGGGCAACCGTAGACGGGGATGCGCCCGCTCGACACGGGGCCATGCCCGGCGAAGGCCTGATGCACATGTCCACAGAACACCGCCTCGATGTGCGCATGACCGGCAAGGCTCTCCCAGAAGGCCGCGGCGTCTGTCAGGCCCAGCGCATCCATCCAGGCGGAGCCCACCGCCACCGGTGGATGATGCATGGCCAAGAGCGTCGGCCGCCCATCCTCGGCGAGCCGGGCACGCAACGCCGCCAGGCGCGTCTCGCCGAGGGTGCCGGCCGCCTGGCCGATGCACTGGGTGTCGAGCAGCAGCAGACGGCGCCCGCCCAGATCGAGGGTGTCATGCAGGGGACGACGATCGGCCATCAGGCCCGGCTCGTCGTGATTGCCGGGCAGCCAGCACCAGGCACACGCAAGCGGCGCGAGCAGCCGCTCGGCCTCGGCATAGGAGGCCGCGGTGCGGTCCTCGCTGATGTCGCCGGTCACCACCACCCGGTCGGGGCTCAGCCTGGCGGCGGCCTCCACCACGCGTTCCAGCTGGCGGTGTGGCACGCCATGACGCGAGCGCGCCTCGGGGTCGGCATGCAGGTGGCAGTCGGTGATCTGGATCAATCGCATCGGGCCGGGGTCCTTGGGGGCGGCCCTGGGCGAGGCCGTCGACGGTCGGAAGGGACGGTGGGCGTCAGGGCAGTTCCGGCAGGTCCATGGAATGGCCGTGGGCCAGGCCATGGTCGAGCCATTCGCCGAGGAAGCGGTTGAGCTGCAGCTTCTCGTCCGGCTGGTGCATGCGCGCGTTGGGGTAGCGATAACGGCCGTCGAAATGCCGCTGGCGCTGGAAGTCGTTGACCTCGGCCATGCGCACGTCGTGATAGAGATGCACGCGCATCCGCGGCGCCTCGAGCACACCATCGAGCAGGCCACGCTGAGAGACCCTCACGATGCTGGTATAGGGGGCTCGCTCCAGCAGCTCCAGGCACAATGCGCCGACCCGGCGCCCATGGCTGACCAGCTCCACCTCGCGGGTCTCGTCGACCGCCATGTCACCCAACAGGCGACTCAGCCGCACATAGTTGGCGGTGCACTCGCCCTGCAGGGTCTTCAGGTCCGTCACATAGGCGTTTCTCGACACGCTATCTCCTCGCTCGCAATGAGGCCCGTTCCGCCGCCAGCCAGTGGAAGGCGATCAGGCACATGGCATTGTCGAGTCTTCCGGCCTGCATGAGCTCCCGAGCCTGGGCGAAGGAAAGCACATGCACCCGGATGTCCTCGTGCTCCGCGTCGAGGCCATGAATACCGCCCAGGCCTCGGCTATCGATCAGCGCGCAGAACAGCGTGACGCGCTCATCGCAGGCCCCGGGGCTCGGGTAGTAGGTATGCAGCTCGAGCAGCTCGCCCACCGAGCAGCCGGCTTCCTCCTCGGCCTCGCGGCGGGCGACGTCGGCGCGGCTCTCGCCGCGTTCGGCAAGCCCGGCCACGATCTCGAGCTTCCAGGGCGAAGCCGGGTCATCCAGGGCGGCCGGGCGGAACTGCTCCACCAGCACCACGGCGTCTCGCTCCACATCGTAGAGCAGCACGCCCACGGCGTCATGTCGACGATGCACCTCGCGCACCAGCGGGGCGCTCCAGCCGCCCTCGAAGAGGCGATGGCGCAGATGCAGTTCCTCGAGCCGGAAGAAGCCCTGGTGCAGGCAGCGTCGTTCGCTCAGCGCCACGTCGCCGGCGTCGAAGGGCGCGGCCCGCCATGCCTCGGGCGCCTGGCGTGGGTCGTGTTCCGACATGCTCTCTCCGATGTTCGCGAAAGCTCCCATTATCGTGGCCCAGGCAGGGCCTGCCAAGCTCGCCGGCGGCCGTCCGCGTCGGTCTTGCGAGGCGGGCTAGTCGTTGTCGAGGCGCTCGATCATCGCCTGCGCCTGGTCACGCAGCGCCGCATCGGAGGCCTTGCGCCCCTCGCGCAGCGGTCCGTTCACGGCACGCCGGGCATGGGCCAGCGCCTCGGCCTCGCGCCCCTCGTCCTCGAGGAAGGCCGCGTAGTAGGCGTTGACGTCGATGCCTTCCGGGCGAATCGTCTGGGCGCGGCGGAACATCCGCTCGGCGGTCTCCTCATCGCCGAAGGCCACCGGCCACCCCGGGGCACGAGCGTAGAGCGCGCCCAGGGTCACGTAGGCCGAGCCTTGGTATCCTCGAGGATCTTTCTCGAGGGCCGCCTCCAGCACCCGACGCGCCTCCTTGGCCGCCCCCAGGGCGTCCAGGCCGCCGCTCTCTCGAGCCAGTGAGGCCAGGACGATGCCCCGCCAGACGCGCGGCCCGACGGCCTCGGGATGAGCCTCGCTCAAGGCCTTCGCTTCCATGGCGAGGGCGTCCAGGGCCGTGGCGCGGCGCGCCTCCGGCATGGCCGTGGTGGTGTGCTCCCAGCGGCTGCGCAGCGAGAAGAGCTCGTCCTCCCAGGCCAGGGCGGTGACCCATGGCGCGAATGCGAGCCCCGTAGCGAAGGCGATGGCGAGCAGGCGGCGTACGAACATGGCGCTATCCTCATGCGGGTGGTAGTGCGGCGTCTCCCTGGAAAATGTAACGAACGTTTGAATTAATCGCCAGCTCGGCCACACGCTGTCCCGGCGTTTCACAATGGCGTATGTTTGCCCGAAATCCCGCAGGAGACCAACGCCGATGAAGGGCCGTAACATGACGCGCTGGCGCGATCCGGCCAAGGACCCGCGCCAGGAACCCAAGAGCAACCTGATCACCGTCGAAGGCGCCGACCGCCTGCGCGGTATCCTCGACCATCTATCGCGGGTCAAACGCCCTGCCCTCTCGACCAAGGTCGGCGAGGCCGCCGCCCTGGGCGATCGCAGCGAGAACGCCGACTACACCTACAACAAGAAGGAACTCAACCGGGTGATCGCCCGGATCCGCTACCTGACCAAGCGGCTCGACGAGCTCCAGGTGGTGGACCGGCTGCCCGAGGACACCGAGCGCGTGTTCTTCGGCGCCTTCGTGAGCCTGGAGGACGAGGACGGCGAGGAGCTGGCGCTACGCATCGTCGGCCACGACGAGACCGACACCACCAAGCGCTGGATCAGCGTCGATGCGCCGCTGGCCAAGGCGCTGCTCGGCAAGCATCTGGACGACGAGGTGAGCGTGGCCGCCCCCGGCGGCGAGACCACGTACCTCGTCACCGCGATCGCCTACCGCGACCCCCGGGCCTGATCAGCGCCGGGTGGCCTGATAGACCCGGAAGCGTCGATCGTCAGCGAGCACCTCGAAGCCACCGAAGGCGCGTTCCAGCAGATCGGGATAGGGCAGGAAGGCATTGGCCACCAGCACCAGCCGGCCGCCGGGGCGCAGGTGCTCGGGGGCCTGCGCGATCAGCCGGCCCGCGGGGCCATAGTCGATGGCACGATCCTGATGGAAGGGCGGGTTGCTGACGATGGCATCGAAGCGCCGCTCCTCGAGGCCCTCGAAGACGTCGCCGGTCAACACCTCGCCGGTGAGCCCGTTGGCGGCCAGGGTGCGCCGCGTGGCTTCCACCGCGAAACCGTTGACGTCGACGGCGGTCACCCCGTGACCGCGACGCGCCAGCCAGGCGGCGAGGATGCCATCGCCGCAGCCCAGGTCCAGCACCTCGCCCGAGGCCGGCAGGGCCTCGGGCAGCCGCTCGAGCAGCCGCCGCGACCCGTCGTCCAGCTTGCCGTGGCCGAACACCCCCGGATGGCTCGCCAGGGCCAGGCGCTCATTGCCGATGTCCGCCTCGAACGAGGTCCAGGCCGCGTCGGGGTCGAGGGCGACCCGATCGAGGCGCGAGGCGAACAGGCTGCAGCGCCGCGCGCTATCGACCTTGCGACATCCCAGGCCCAGTGCCGCCAGCACCTTGAGCACCCGCTTGATGCCGCCCTGATTCTCGCCCACCACCTGCAGCGGCGTGCCCGCCGGCAGCCGCGCGCACAGCCACAGCAGCCACCACTCGCCCAGGGCATGAGCCTTGGGCCAGAACAGCACGACCCCGGGCGGTGCCGGGACATCGTCGGCGAAGGGCGAGAGCGCCGGCCGGCCACGCGCCTGCCAGGCCGTCAGCAGCGCCTGGTCGGCGGCCATCAGGGTGCCCTCGCCGCCTTCCAACCAGGCATCCCGGGGCGGTGCCACCCACAGCCAGCCGCGATAGTCGGCGTCCTGGCGTTGCAGCAGCTGGCAGACGGGGGTCTCGGCATTCATCGCTCGGGCTCCTCGGGGCGAATCAGGGTATACAGCAGGTAGCGGCCCAGCCGCCAGTGGGGGTCGACGCGGCAGTACTGCCACTCCAGCGCCAGCAGGTCGCGACGCTCGGCCTCGCTGTGGGGTGGCTGATGCAGGTAGTCGTGGAAGACACGCAGCCCGGCCGTGGCCCGCACCTCGAGCCCGACCTCGCCGGCCCAGGCGACGATCTGGTCATGGGTGAGCGGCGAGATCGGCGTCAGCCGCTTGCCTCGCCCCTGGCCTTCCAGCTGGTCGGCCAACGCCTTGGTCAGGTTGCCCTTGGTCACGTTGGACAGGCGCAACGCATCGCGATTGAAGACCATCAGCGACAGCTGCCCACCGGGCGCCAGCAGCCCGGCCAGGGTGGCCAGCGCCGCGCGAGGATCGCCCAGCCATTCGAGCACCGCATGACAGGTGATCAGCGGCCAGGGGCCCGGCGCCTCGAGGGGTAGCGCCTGCAGCGGCGCATCGAGGCAGTGCACCCGGCGGCCTTCCAGGGCCTTTCGGGCGCGCTCGCGCATCTCGTCGGCGGGTTCACACAGTGTGACGACATGGCCGCGCTCGGCGAGCCAACCGGCCAGCTGGCCGAGGCCGCCGCCGACCTCGAGGGCCGGCTGGCCCTGCAGGGCCAGCATCTCGGGCAGCAGACGGTCGAGCAGCGCCAGGCGCAGCTCGCCGCGCAGGCCGCCATAGAGGCTCGCCGCGAACTTGTCGGCCAGACCATCGAAATGGCGATCGCCCGCCGGCGAGAGACAGGAAGGGGAAGGATCGGACATGCCAGCCGCCGATTGCATCGAAGGCCCCATTCTAACCGCTAACGCCGGCCCGAGGCAGGCCGACGACGACTTTATCTTGCCCGCTCAGGCGCTTATACTAGCGCCCGTTTCGCCCTCTTAGCTCAGTTGGATAGAGCGGCCGCCTCCTAAGCGGCAGGTCGCAGGTTCAAATCCTGCAGGGGGCGCCACGCCCTCCCCTATATCTCCCGAGTTTCTCGTCCCCTGCGTGGCCGAAGCCTGGCCGACGCCGGCGCCTCGACGCCGACGGCCGGGAAGACGACTCAGCCTTCGCCACCCCGACGGTCATAGCCGTTGTCGAGGAAGGGGTAATCGGTGTAGCCCTCGACCCCGCCACCATAGAAGGTCTCGGGGTTCGGCGCGTTCCAGGCCGCCCCGGTACGAATGCGCTCGACCAGGTCGGGGTTGGCGATATACGGCCGGCCGATGGCCACCGCATCGGCGATGCCCGCCTCGATCAGGCGCTCGGCGCGCGCGGCGTCATAGTGGCCACAGAAGATCAGGCTGCCGGAGAAACGCTCGCGCATGCTGCGGCGGAAGTCGTCGCTGAACTGGATCTCGCCGCCGGCCCAGTCGGGCTCGTTCAGGTGCAGATAGGCGATGCCACGCGCGGACAGCTGCTCGGCCAGATAATGCGCCATGGCTTCCGATTCATCGTCGGTGAGGCCGAACAATTCGATGAAGGGCGTCAAGCGTACGCCGACACGCTGCGGCCCGACCTCCTCGGCGACGGCGTCGATGACCTCCAGTGGGAAGCGCGCCCGGTTCTCGAGCGAGCCGCCATAGCGGTCGGTACGCCGGTTGCTGCCGGTGGCCAGGAACTGGTTGAGCAGATAGGCGTTGGCCGCGTGTACCTCGAGCATATCGAAGCCGGCCCGGTCGGCACGCCGTGCCGCCTGGCGATAGTCCTCGACGATGCCCGGCAGCTCGTCGGTCGCCAGCGCGCGGGGCGTGCTGGTGAGATGACGCCCGGCGCTGCCGTCCGGGAATTCGACGAAGCACTGTGCGCCCTCGCCACGCAGGGCGCTGGGTGCCACCGGGGCCTGGCCGTCTGGCTGCACCCATTCGTGGGACACGCGGCCGACGTGCCAGAGCTGCAGCGCGATGCGCCCGCCCTTGGCGTGCACCGCCTGGACGACGCCCTTCCAGCCCTGCTCCTGCTCATCGCTCCAGATGCCCGGTGTATAGACATAGCCACGCGCCGTGGGCGAGATGTTGGTCGCCTCGCTGATGATCATTCCGGCGCCGGCCCGCTGGCCATAGTAGGCCTGCTGCGCCTCGCCGGGCACGCTGTCCGGCGTACGAGCGCGGGTCAGCGGCGCCATGAGGATACGGTTGGGCAGCGTCAGTTCGCCGAAGCGCAGCGGGGCCAACAGGGTATTGGCGGACATGTCACGTCTCCTTGCACAGAATCGGGTGGAATCCTCTCGCCGATCTCAACGATGAAGACCAGCGCGGTCTGAGCAAGGATATGGTGACGAATCACCGGGCGGACAACCCCTTCGCTGTCTATTGTTTAGCCAAGCAACAAGATCCGCGTCAGCCGTCGGCGGTCGCCGCGCAGCGCACGGCGCGGTTACGGCCTTCTCGCTTGGCACGATAGGCGGCATCATCGGCGCGCCCGATGATCGTGTCGATACGCTCATCTTGCGGCTGGAAGCTGGTCACCCCGAGGCTCAGCGTGACCCTGAACGCGCGCCCCCGATGAGTGACCTCGATGCTTCCGACCCCGCGAATCAGCGCCTGGGCGGCCTTGTCGGCCTGCTCGACGCTACAACCCGGCAGCAGCACCGCGAACTCGTCGCCGCCCTGGCGAGCCACATGGTCGCTGCGGCGCACCTCCCCGGCCACCGCCCGGGCGATGCGACACAGCATGGCGTCACCCAGCGCATGACCGCCCTCGTCATTGAGCGGCTTGAAATGATCCAGGTCAAAGAGGATCAATGACGAAGGCGTGCCAGTCTTGCGCCAATCGGCCAAGGCCTCATCGAGACGCCGCTCGAAACCACGCCGATTGAGCAGGCCGGTCAGCGGATCGTGCTCCGCCTCCCACTGACGCAGGGCTTCCTCCTCGCGTCGTTGGGTGATGTCCTTGACCGTGCCCACGAAGCCGATGATGCGCTCGCCGATCGCCACCCGGCGGGCATGCACCTCGAGCCAGAGTTGCTCGCCATGGCGGTGGCCATAGCGATATTGCCGCTGGAAATCCTGCCCGCTCTGCATGCTGAAGTGCCACAGGTCGCGCGCCGACTGGCGGTCGTCCGGGTGGATATGACGCATCCACTCCCCTTCACAGGTCTCCGACTCGTCGAAACCGACCAGCTCGACCAGCGCCGGGGTCATGTAGGTGATATTGCCTCGCGTATCGGTCACGAACATGCCGGCGGGGGAGCTGGCGAGCACCGCATCCAGGAACGCCTGGCGGTCCTCGAGGCGGGCCAGGGCGTGGCTCCGCTCCACCTCGACCCGGTTGAAGGTCTCGGCCACCTGCTGCAGTTCATGCATTCGGGTATTCAGCGTGACCTGGCCGCGCCTGCCCTGTCCGACCTCCTCGATCTGGGACTCCAGACGCAACAACGGGCGCAACGCCAGCCACAGCAGCCACCCGGTCACCGGCAGCATCAACCCCGCGAGCGGCAGGATCCACCAGCCGAGGCGCCACCACCATCCCTCGAGCGGCGCCATGACCTGGTGTCTCGGCAGAGTGACGCCGACCACCCAGTTCGCCGGCCAGATCTGCCGATAGGCGAGGTACGCCGATGTCCCGTTCGCCAGCACTTCCTCGGCCTCGCCCTCCCAACCGAGCAGGGCCAGGTCGCGCCAAGGCCCGGCCTGGCTATCGGGCACCGACTCGAGCACCCTGTCGCGCCGTGGATGGTACAGGAAGGTCCCGGAAGCGCTCATGACCGTGGCATAGCCTTCCCGCCCCAGCCGCAGGCGATCCAGGCGCCGGAACAGGCCATCCCCATTGAGCCTCACGACACCGCCCATCAGCCCTGCGAAGCGCCCGTCATCGTCCCGCCTTGGCACCACGAACAGCACCACCGGAACCCCCCGCGGCAGGGACAGGATCGGTTCGCTGACATGGGGGCGCCGGAAGGCACGGACCTGCCGGAAGTAATCGCGAAACGCCAGGTCGACCCCATGCAGGCGAACATTGTCCGGCCAGGTCGCCGTCAGGCGCCCCGTCGAATCGGTGACGATGAGTTGATCGAACCACTCGAGCAGGCCGTCGCTATGCTGCAACGCCTCCGAACTCGCGATCGTCTCCGACTCCAGGCGTGTCGACAGCCGCGTGAGGGCATCGAGGCGAGAATCTACCTGTTCGGTCAGGTCATTGGCGATCAACCGCGCCTCATAGCGCAGGTGGGTATGGTTCGACGCATCGAGCAGGGTGTCGCCGGTCCGCCAACCGAAGACCAGCAGCAAGGCCATGCCCACGACCCAGGTCGCGATCATGCCCAGCATCAAGCGGCCCTTGAGAGATAGGGCGAGACGCTTGCAGGTCGACCATCGAAACAACACGCCACCACCTCCTTGTGACAGGGCCAGAGCAATGTATCAGGTAAGCCTTATCAATATAGCCGGCATCACAGTCGAAGCGAATAGCGGCGTTGTCATACGGAGCCGACCGACCGTCGGGCCCGCGGCATCATGCCTGACGCCGAATGGTCGGCGAATGCGCACCACTCACCGACTCTCGGGCCAAAATGTCGCCCGGGAGCGGCGAGCCATCGACATCTCTGCTATACCTTATATGTACCTCTGCTAATCCAGCTGTAAGGAAAGCGGTAGCGCAGGTACGAAGCTACGCCAATCCTGGCAAAGGACACGTTCACCCACACGATCATGAGGTACCCCATGACCATCAAGCAGACACTGCTCGCCAGCACCATGGCCACGTTAATGCTGGGCGGAACCGCCTTCGCCATGGAATCCGAGGTGCTCGAGGAGAAGATGGCCGAGATCAATCAGAAGGCCGAAGAAGGCGCCGCCGAGGATCGCGTCGCCGCCCTGGAGCAGCAGGTGGAAGACCTGCAGGAACTGATCCACATGATGATGGAAGAAGACCAGGCCAACTGATTTCCCCTCCTTCCTGGGGCGCCTCCGGGCGCCCCTTCATGCGCCCGGCGCTCAGCGCTTCTCCACCCGCAACTCATAGTTGTTGACGCCCTCACGGGCGGTGCCGAACTTCTGGCCCTGCACGCGGACCCTGTAGCGGCCCGGCGCCAGCTCGGTGGTCATCTCGACGTCACCATCGAACCCCTGCCCGGCGCCTTCGGCGACCACCCGGCCCGATTCGTCCAGCACCTCGAGCTCGATGCGGTAGGTATCCTCGTAGCCCGTCGGATACGTGGAGGTGGCGATGTCGATCTTACCCGGCTCGGCCACGTTAAAGGTCAGCACCTCGCCACGGGCACGAATCTTGACGTCGGTCACGATGGTTTCGAAACCGGACCGTGCTTGCGGCTCCGCCTGCTCGGCTGCCTGGGCCGTCGAGGCGTCATGGCTCGCGGCGCTATCCACGGCCTCCCTCGATGCTCCGGCCGCCGCGCCAGTCGAGGCCCCCACCGCTGCACCGGCCGCTGCACCTGTCGTCTCACCGGTCGATGCCGTCTGAGTCGCGGAGGCCCCACCACCCAGCGTCGCCACGGCATTGTCGCCGCGCACGAACACCGAGTCGCCACCCTGGCGATTCTCGCCGGTGAAGAAGATGCCCTCGCCGTCGCTGACGCCCTCCTCAATGACGCGCCCCTGGTCGTCCAGGCCAGCCACGTGCACGGAGTAGCCGTCGCCGGCCCGCCCACGGGTGCCGAAGCGCTGCGCTTCCACACGCAACACGTAGTCGCCAGGCGCCAGCCGCTGGCGCATTGCCAGCCCGCCATTCTGGCCCATCGCCTCGCTGCGGGCGATCACCTGGCCCTGGGCATCCTCGAGTACCGCGGCGATGCGGTAGTCATCGGGATAGCCGGCACTCACCTCGCTGGAGAAGCGGTAGTCGCCCGCCTCACTCACGCTGAAGGCATGTTCGTTGACACCACCGAACAGGAAGCTGCGGCTATGGGCATCGGTCTCGGCGTTGAAGAAACCGGTGAGATCCATCCCCTTGCCTTCCTCGCGGAAGCGCTCCTCCATCTCGCTGGCCAGCGCCGGCGCGGCGCTGAGCGTCACCCCCAGCGCCAGCAGGCTCGCGGTCATGATCGGCCGTTTCATAACACCTCGCTTACTCGTTCGTCGCTTTGCAATGAAAAAAGCCGACCCCTGGGGATCGGCTTTCGATGTTCAACCCATAAGCAGGATACCCCTGCCGCCTGGATCAGAACAGGTAGGTGACACCCACGCCCATGCCGTCACCTTCATCTTCGTCTTGGTCACGCCAGGCTGCCTCGACCCAGGTATACATGGCGTCGGAGATGTTATAAGTAGCACCGAGGATGACTTCATTACGGTTATCGTCGTCGTTATCGTCGTCATTCGGTTGGTTGTTGGCATTCACTTCGGTGATACCTTCACCGCCTTCGTCGACATACTGGTAGGCGGCGTAGACATCGCCCATGCCGTAACCGTAGCGAGCACCAACGCCATAATAATCAGTATCTTCGATGTCATCACGATCAGACTCGAAGCGCTCGTACTTAACGGCCATGCGCAGGGCATTGATGGTGTACTGAGCGGTCACACCATAGCGATCACCGAATTCTTCGCCGTTATCGAAACCTTCCTGAGTCACTTCGTAATTATCGAGGTTGTCGTAGACACCCGCGATGGAGAAGCCACCGATAACGTACTTGGCACCACCGAAGAAGGAGGCATTACCGGAGTCCGTAACGTTCTCGCCTTCTGCGCTACCCTTGTACTGGGTACCCACGGCAAACTGCAAACCGCTGTATACTGGCGAGGTGTAGGTCACCTTATCGGTCTCTTCAGCACCGTTAATGTAGGTGTCGGAAAGATCGAAGTATTCGTTGTTAGTAACCGGATCCTGGATCCAGTCATCCATCAAGGAGTCGTAGGAACCGAGGCGCACATCACCGAAGTTGCCCTTCAGGCCGACATAGGCGGTGTCGCCAGAGTCTTCGGAATCATTGGCGGTTTTCATCTCATCCGCCTGGATGTCGTCGAACTCGAGCTTCAGGTAGCCGGTCAGACCGTCGTAGATGACGTGCTCGGCGGCGAAGCCGAAGGTGGTGCCGTTGTCACCAATCTGGTCGTCGCTATCGCCGTTTTCGTCCTTGATATTGGTGTAGGCAATCTGGATGTTGCCGTAGATGTCAAGCTTGGTGCCGTCCTGGTTGTAGACGGTGGCGGCCTGGGCGCCGGAGGCGGCCATGGCACCGGCGATGGCAGTCGCTAACAGTGTCTTTTTCATTGCGATAATCCTTTTGACTAGCTTGCTGTTTCGATCGATGGCCGCGCGCTCTTTTCGAGTCTTTGCGGCGGGTTTGCCGGTCTTGGTGCCGGTTCTCGTTGTTGCCCGGCCCCTCTACGGGGAGTGGCAGCAGCGAGCCTGACCACGGCGAAACCTTGTTATAGTCCAATGCTCGCAGAAGGAACTCTATACCGGGATTTACGAGAGCGCAACAAGAAAAAAACACTGTTTTCCTTCATCACATCCCCCGCTTGCCGCAGCGTCCATCCACGATCGCGACACAGGCACCTATCAGCGCGCCTCTGCACGGCTACCCGTATCGGACCGGCGATGCGAGGCACCACGCCTCGCATCGCCGGGGCCTGACACGACGTTCAGTCGCGATGAGCGGAGTTATCATGCCCCGGGGATATGACGCTTTCAAGTCAGACGAAGGGGGCATAGCGCCTCACCGTCAACGCTCCGGGGCCGTTCAGCGATCGTTATGGCGGGCCTTCAGCTCGTCGAGCTTGCGATGCAGGCGGTCATCGGCGGGCTCATCCGGCTGCGACGGGGCCGACGAGACAGGCTCGGCGGCCTCGGCACTGCCCTGCGGCGGGGCTCGCCGCTCGCCACGCGGCCGAGGCGAGGAACGCGGCTTGGTGGGCTTGCCCTTGCGCCGCCGTTCGGCCTGCAGGCGCTCCAGCTTATGCCGGGCATGCTCGGCGGCGCCGTGATCCACGCCCCCGGCGGGGGCGCCGTTCAGGTCGATGCGCTCGGCGCCCTCGCGCACGGCCTTGAGATAGCGCGGCAGGTTCACGTAGCAGGCCAAGGCGCGGCGCACCAGCTTCTCGGGCCAGGGCTCGAGGGCGCTCAGGTCTTCGTGGATACCGACCTTGAGCGGCCGGGTATGCCCCTTGAAGAACGCATCACCATAGCGCCGATACCACTGCGACAGCAGCGCCTGAGGAGACGGCGCCTCCGCGGCGGGGGCATCGCCAGGCGCCGGCCGATCATCCCCGGCGGCAGGCGTGGCGCTCTCGAGGGCGGGCGACGCCTCGGCGGCCGACGTGACGCTCTCAGGAGCGGCCGGCGCCGCGGCGCGATGGTGGCCCATCAAGGCGGAAAGCCCTCGGGCCTGGCGCGGCGGCGGCTCGTCCGCGGGTGGGCTCCTGTCATCGAGCCGCGCCTTGAGGCGCTGAGTGTACGCCTCGAGCTCGCGGTTCTGTTCGTCGAGCTCGCGGTTCTCCTCGGCCAGCTCCCGCTTCGCCTCCACCGACTCGGCCAGCGTCGCATCGAGCGCCGCGAGGCGGCCTTCCAGCTCATCGCGCTCCGCCAGAGCCGCCTCGGCCCGGGCCTGCAGTTCGGCGTTACGGGCCTCCAGGGCCTGACGTCCTTGTTCCAACTCGCCCAGGCGGGTCTGCAGGGCGTGATGCTGCACCCGAGCTTCGGTGCGGGCCTCGAGCAGGGCATCGAGGCGCGATTCCAGGGCCGTCATGAGACGACGGGGGCGTTCATCGATCAACTCCGGATCCTCCATGCATGCCCGGGGAGAAGACAACATCCTTCGCGCGACTGGCCGGCAGGCCCGCGGCGCCAGTCGTCAGTCTGTGTCACTCCGGAGCGTCTGGCAAACCCCGGCGACGGTATTCCACGAAGTCATAGGCCGGCTGCCCCTCGGTGGGCTCGCCCGGCACGCGCTGGCACTCCTGCCAATCGACGGCGTCAAGGTCGGGGAAGCGAGCATCGCCCTCCAGTTCGACGGCCACCTCGGTGAGATACAGCCGGCTCGCCTTCGCCAGTGCCTGGGCATAGATCTCGCCGCCGCCCATCACCATGATCTCGTCGACGCCATCGATGGTGGCCTGCTGGTCGGCCAGCGTCAGCGCCGCGTCCAGGTCATGGCAGACGCGCACGCCTTCGGCCTGAAAGCCGGCATCCCGCGTCACCACGATATTGAGCCGCCCGGGCAACGCCCGGCCGATGGACTGGAAGGTCTTGCGTCCCATGATCAACGGCTTGGCCTGGGTCATGCGCTTGAAGAACTTGAGGTCTTCCGGCAGGTACCAGGGCAGCTGGTTGTCCACGCCGATGACATGGTTCGTGGACAAGGCGGCGATCATCGCCACCGGGATCAGCGTGTCGTCGTTCATACGGCCACCTTCGCCTTGATATGAGGATGCGGCTCGTAATCCGCGATGGCGATATGCTCGAAGCGAAAGTCGAACAGACCCGTGACATCGGGGTCGAGCTCCAGGCGCGGCGCCGGCCGCGGGGTCCGCGACAGCTGCTCCCGGGCCTGCTCCAGGTGATTCAGATAGAGGTGGGCATCGCCCAGGGTATGAATGAAGTCGCCGGGCTCGAGGCCGGCCACCTGGGCGATCATCCGCGTCAGCAACGCGTAGCTGGCGATGTTGAAGGGCACCCCGAGGAAGATGTCGGCGCTGCGCTGGTAGAGCTGGCAGGAAAGCTTGCCATCGGCCACATAGAACTGGAACAGGCAGTGGCACGGTGGCAGCGCCATCTCGTCGACCAGCGCCGGGTTCCAGGCCGAGACGATCAGCCGTCGCGAGCGCGGGTTGTGGCGGATCTGCTCCAGCAAGCCCGCGAGCTGGTCGACGTGGCCGCCTCGCGGGTCCGGCCAGCTGCGCCACTGATAGCCGTAGACCGGCCCCAGCTCGCCGTTCTCGTCGGCCCATTCGTCCCAGATGCGCACCCCGTTGGCCTTGAGATAGGCGATATTGGTGTCGCCGGCCAAGAACCACAGTAGCTCGTGGATGATCGAGCGCAGGTGCAGCTTCTTGGTGGTGACCAGCGGGAAACCGCGCGACAGGTCGAAGCGCATCTGATGACCGAACAACGAGCGTGTACCGACGCCGGTGCGGTCGTCACGCTCCACGCCGTGATCGAGCACGGCGCGCATCAGGTCCAGGTAAGGCTGTTCGAGGGCGGGAGGAGCGTTGGCAGTCACGGGCATGGTCGGCGGCTGAGAAGTGGGCCTTGCATTCTACATGCCCGGACCCTGGCCGCCCATCCCGGCTACGCGCCTCACGCCTCACGCCTCGGCGTCCACCGGCCGCCCACGCGACCAGCTCATCAGCACCACGCCGGCGAGTATCATCGGCAGCGACAGCAGCATGCCCATGGTCAGCCAGTCGAAGGCGATGAAGCCGAGCTGCGGATCCGGGCGGCGCACGAACTCCACGCCGAAGCGAAAGACGCCGTAGAGCACCAGGAACAGACCCGAGACCAACCCGCGCCGACGCGGCGTGGCCGAGACCCACCACAGCACGGCGAATAGCACGACGCCTTCCAGCAGGGCCTCATACAGCGACGAGGGATGACGCGGTTCGGGGCCCTGGCCGGGAAAGACCAGCCCCCAGGGTAGTTCCGTGACACGCCCCGGCAGCTCATGATTGATGAAGTTGCCGATGCGCCCGGCGCCCAGGCCGATCGGCACCAGCGGGGCGACGAAATCGGTGAGGGTAAAGAACGCCAGCCGTTTCTTCCTCGCGAAGCATAGCGAGGCCACCAGCACGCCGAGCAAGCCGCCATGGAAGCTCATGCCGCCGTCCCACACGCGCAGCACCCACAGCGGGTCGGCGAGCCATTGATCCAGGCCATAGAACAACGCATACCCCAGCCGCCCGCCGAGCACCACACCCAGCGCGGCATAGAAGATCAGGTCGCCCACGTCATCGCCGTTCAGGCCGATGCGCGACGCGCGACGGCGCCCCAGCCACCAGGCGGCAAGAAAGCCGATGACGTACATCAGGCCATACCAGTGGATCTGGAGCGGCCCAAGCGCGATGGCCACGGGGTCGATATCGGGGTAAGGCATCATGGAATCCTCGGAAGCTGGAAACCAAAGGGTCCCCATCCGCCCGCGCCGGGTCAAGGCCTTGCTTAACGCTTCACGTTTGCTCCGTAAAGCGTTAAATCAGGAACTTGAGCCCGACCACCGCCAACAGCCCGGCGAAGGACAGGCGCAACAGGCGTGCCGGCAGACGATGCGCCAGCCGCACGCCGACCCGCGCGAAGGGCACGCTGGCGACCACGATGCCGACCAAGGCCGGCACCATCACGTAACCCAGGGCGCCGGCGGGGAGGCTCGGCTCGCCCCAGCCGACGACGATGAAGGTCGTCGCACCGAAGGCGGCGATCGGCAAGCCGCAGGCCGAGGATGTGCCCACGGCCCGGGTCATCGGCGCGCCGCAGCGCGTCAGCCAGGGCACGCACAGGGTGCCGCCGCCGATGCCGAACAGCGCCGAGACGCCCCCGATCACCCCGCCGGCCAGCCCCATGACGCCTCGGCGGGGAGGGCGCTGCCCGGAACGAGGCCCGAGCCCCAGCGCCATCTTCGCGGCCACCGCCAACAGGAAGACGCCGAACAGGCGACCCAGCGCACCACCGGATAAGCCGTCGGCGACGAAGACGCCGGCGATGGCGCCCAGCACCAGCCCCGGCAGCAGCGCCAGGAATCCGTCGCGATCGACGCTACCGCGGCGGTAATGCCCCCAGGCCGAAGAGGCCCCGGTCACCACGATGGTCGACAGCGAGGTGCCCACGGCCAGATGCATGAGGTTCTCCGGCGCCACCCCCTGCAGCTCGAAGGCGAACACCAGGGCCGGCACGATGATCAATCCGCCGCCGATGCCGAACAGCCCTGCCAGGGTCCCGGCCAAGCCGCCCAGCAGCACATACCCCGCGCCCAGCATCAGCACACTCATGCCTGCTCCTCGCGAGCCAGCCGGCCGGGCAACCAGTGCCGCACTCGGTCCAGCAGGTCCTGGGGGCGATAGGGTTTGGCCAGGTAGTCGTCCATGCCGGCCTCGCGGAAGCGTCGGCGATCCGCATCGCCAGCGTTGGCGGTTAGCGCCACCAGCACGCTGCGCGGCCGCCCCGGACGCTCGGCTTCGCGAGCCCGCCAGGCATGGCAGGTCTCCACGCCGTCCAGGTCGGCCATGTAGATATCCAGAAACACCAGGTCGAAGGCGGCGGTATCCAGGCAATCGAGGGCCTCGCGGCCGCTGGTAGCCGTGACCACCTCCAGCCCCTGCCCTTCCAGCACCTTGCGCGCCAGCATCAGATTCACCGGACCATCATCGACGACCAGTATGCGGCTGGCCGGGCGCGGGGCCGCCCCCGACTCGTGCGATTCGGGGTCGCCGAGATTCTCCAGCAACACCGCGGTCTCCGCCAGCCGCTCCTGCAGCCGCTCGATGGCCACGCGTTCGGCGGCGCCGTCGCAACGCTGCCAACGCTCGCCTCGCAGGACCTCGGACACGGCCTCCATCAGCGGGTTAAGCATCTGCTGAAGGTGGCTGAGATAGCCGGACTTGAGCCGCGACTCCTCCTGGGCACGCACACGCCCGGTCTCGAGCTTCGCCAGGCGATCATGCTGGGCCTGCAGGTCGTCATTGAGGCGGCGTTCGGCGTCTCGCGCGGCGTCGAGGTCGGCCTGACAGCGCTCGCTCATGGCATCGCACAGCTCACCCACGGCCTCGAGTCGACGCTCCAGGGGCAGATCGGGGTCGACGAGTCGCCCGCCCTCGGAGCCTCCTTCGCCGTCACCTTCCTCCAGCCGCTTACCGAGGCGGACGAAGGCCGCCTCGAGCCTCGCCTCCTCGCCACGCAGGCGCTGACGCAGCAGCACCAGGAACGCCGTGAGATTGAGGCCGCTGCCCACCATCAGGACCAACAGCCACCAGAAGGTATCGCCCCAGGAGGCCGGCGCCAGCACCAACCAGCGGCCACTCAGTCCGACCGCCAGCCACAGGCCCAGCAACACCACCTGCAGCGCCAACAACGGCCACAGGATCGGCGTCACCAGACGCGACCAGCTACGCTCCTTGTCTGTCTTGACTCTCATCGTCATCCCTGCACCGCCTCGATTATCGTCGACCCGAGTGTACGATGCCGGGCAAGCCCTGTCATGGCGGGCCTTTCCGCGTGGCGGCGAGCGGGGTAGGCTGGCGACCATGTGCCTGATCGCCCTCGCCCACCATCCCGATTCCCCGGTCGTGTTGCGCCTGGTGGCCAACCGCGACGAGTCCCACGCGCGCCCCACGGCGGCGCTGGACGCCTGGGAAGACGCGCCCGACATCATCGGCGGGCGCGACCTGCAAGCCGGCGGAGGTTGGCTCGCCGTCCATCGCGACGGACGCTTCGCCGCCGTGACCAACGTGCGCGACCCTGGCTTGCCGACGCCCGCACGGCCCCCCAGTCGCGGCGACCTGGTGCGCGCGGCGCTGGAATGCGACGATCCGGCCGCCTGGCTGGGCGAGCTCGCCGATGGCGGTGCCCGGCGCTACGCTGGCTTCAACCTGCTGACCGGCGATGGCCGACGGCTGTGGTGCCTACACCGTGGCCGCGAGCGAATCACCCTCGAACGCCTGCCCGCCGGCCTGCACGGCCTCTCCAACGCCGAGCGCAACACCCCCTGGCCGAAGCTGATCGCCGCACGCCACGGCCTCGCCGACAGCCTGCGCGAGGGCCGCTGGCCCGATGACGCCCTGGCCGTAATGAGCGACAGCCGCGAGGCCGAGGACGCTCGACTGCCGGATACCGGCATCGGACGGACACTCGAACGCCGCCTCTCGGCGGCGTTCATCGTCGGTCAGGAATATGGCACTCGGGCCACCAGCTGGTTGGAATGGCGCGCCGACGGCCGGCTGAGCATCGGCGAGCGGCGTTTCGGGCCGAACGGCATCATGCTGGGCGAGCATCAGCTGACGCTCGCCACGCCCTCGCTACCGAGCGTGTCATGAACCTGAGCGGCCTCAGGTGTCCTTGGGCGGCAGCAGATGCGTGAGCTCCCACTCATTCATGCGCGCCTCCAGGCAGCGCCGCACACCCGTCGGCGACGTCTCGGCCAGGACCTCATCGACCAGCGCCGCGGCCGACGCGTGGCTGACGCGCCGGATACCGGCACGCACCTTGGGCAGGCTCGGGGCGTTCATCGACAGCGCCTCGAAGCCCATTCCCATCAGCAGCAGCGCGCCGGCCGGGTCGGCGGCCAGCTCACCGCATACCGAGGTCGGCACCCCCAGCGCCCGCGTCTCGCTGGCCAGGCGCGCCATCGCCGAGAGGACCGCCGGATGGCAGGCATCGTATAAGTCCGCCACCCGCGGGTTGTTACGATCCACCGCCAGCAGGTACTGGGTCAGGTCGTTGCTGCCCACCGAGAAGAAGTCCACCCGCTCGGCCAGCGCATCGAGCTGATAGAGCGTCGCCGGCACCTCGATCATCGCGCCGACCCGGGGCCTCACCACCTCGACACCGTCCTCGCCGAGCTCGCGGATGGCCCGCTCGAGCAAGCGCAGCGCATCGTCGACCTCGTCGACGTTGGTGATCATCGGCAGCAGGATCTGCAGGTTGTCGAGCCCCTGGGAGGCACGCAGCATGGCCCGCAGCTGCACCATCAGCACCTCGGGATGGTCGAGGGTCACGCGAATCCCCCGCCAGCCGAGGAAGGGGTTGGCTTCCTCGATGGGGAAATAGGGCAGGTCCTTGTCGCCGCCGATGTCCAGCGTGCGCATCACCACCGGCAACGGGGCGAAGCCTTCGAGCTGTTCGCGATAGAGCTTGGTCTGCTCCTGCTCGCCGGGAAAGCGCTCGGCGACCATGAACGGCACCTCGGTGCGATACAGCCCGACCCCGCCGATGCGCGACTTGAGCGATGCCATGGCATCGACCGTCAGGCCGGTATTGACCAACAACGGCATGTCGTAGCCGTCCGGCGTGCGGCTGGGCAGGTCCTGCTCGTGTTCGAGCAGCTCGGCGAGCGCCCGCTCCTCTTCGATCAATCCCTGGTAATGGCTCTCGACATCGGCACTCGGACGCACGAACAACCGCCCGCGATGGCCATCGAGCACCAACCGGGCACCGTTCAAGCGCGGCAACGGCAGGTCGACCATGCCAAGCACGGTGGGAATGCCCATGGCCCGCGCGATGATCGCCACATGAGAGGTGCTCGATCCACGCACCGAGACGATGCCCGCCAGCTTGTCGCGCGGGACCTCGCCGAGCATCGCCACGCTGATCTCGTCGCTGACCAGCACGCAGTGATCCGGATACACCGCGGGCGTCGAGGCGGTGTCCTCCTGGAGATGGGCGAGCACCCGCCGCCCCAAGTCACGCACGTCGGCGGCCCGCTCACGCAGGTAGTCGTCGTCGACGCGCTCCAGGTATTGCACGTGACGACGCACCACATCGGCCAGCGCTCCCGGCGCCCACTGGCCCTCGCGGATGCGCTTGACCACTTCCTGAGACAGCGCCGCCTCGCCCAGCATCTGCTGGTAGACGTCGAACAACGCCAGCTCCTGGGCCGAGATGCGGCTGGCCAGCCGCTCGCCCGCCGAGCGAATCTCGTCGCGGACCCAGCCGATCGCCTCCTTGAGCCGTGCGATCTCGTATTCTTCATCGGTGGGGATAAGGTCGGGCACGCTGTCGAGGTCGGCCGGCGGCGCGATCACCACCGCCTCGCCGATGGCCATGCCCGGCGAGGCCGCGACCCCGGTGAAGATCGCCTGGCCGCCAGGCAATGACGGCCGGGTCAGGCTGCCGGTAGCCAGGGCGTGGGCCAGCACGCCGCCCAGCTGAGCCGCCATGGTGCCAAGGAAGGCTTCATCGGCCTCATCGAAGCGCCGCTTGTCGGACTGCTGGACCACCAGCACGCCGAGCATGCGGCGCTGATGGATGATCGGCACGCCGAGGAAGCTGGAATAGCGTTCCTCCCCGGTAGCCTCGAAGTAGCGGAAGTAGGGATGGGCATGGGCATCCTCGAGGTTGAGGGGTTCCTCGCGCTGGGCCACCAGCCCGACCAACCCCTCCCCCACCGAGAGCGACACCCGCCCCACGGCCTGGGTACGCAGGCCGATGGTCTCCATCAACACCAGGCGATCGAGCTGAGCATCGAAGAGGTAGAAGGAGCATACGTTGGTGCGCATGGCCTTGCGGATGCGCCGCACCATGGTCGACAGGGCGGCGTCCAGATTGCGCGCCCCGTTGACCTCCAGGATGATACGACGCAGCACCTCGAGCATCGGCGTCTTGCTGTCCATTGTCGTCATGCCTCGCTGAGGGTGTCGCCGGGGCCACCCCCGACTTGTATCGGCGCGTCAGCCATGCCCCAAGGCCAGGCGCTGGGCGCGAGGCGACAGCTCACGCAACGCGCGCCGATAGACCTCGCGCTTGAACGGCACCACCTGGCCCAGCGGATACCAGTAACTGACCCAGCGCCAGCCATCGAATTCGGGCTTGGCGGTACCACCATCCATGCTGATACGGGTCTCGCCGCAGCGAATCCTGAGCAGGAACCATTTCTGCTTCTGGCCGATGCACACCGGCCGGGAGCGCGTTCTCACCATGCGTCGCGGTAGGCGGTAACGCAACCAGCCCCGGGTACAGGCAAGCACCTCGACGTCGTCGGCGGTCAGGCCGACCTCCTCGTAAAGTTCGCGAAACAATGCCTGTTGCGGTGTCTCGTTCGCCTTGATGCCTCCCTGGGGAAACTGCCACGCATTCTGCCCTACCCGACGCGCCCAAAGCAGTTGCCCCTGCTCGTTGGCGAGGATGATGCCAACGTTGGGGCGAAAGCCGTCTGCGTCGATCACGGACTTCACCTTATGAATCCAGTCTTCACTGCATTCTTCCACAAGGCCATGAATCGTATCAATACGCCATTATGGCCATGCTCGAAGGTGGCCGAGGCTTCTGACATACTCGCGGGCTCGATACGACCCCGACAACCATGGAGAGACGCCGTGAGCCTCGCCATCTTCGACCTGGACAATACCCTGCTCTCCATCGACAGCGACCACGCCTGGGGCGAGTTTCTGCTCGAACAGGGCGCCGTGGACCCGGTGGCCTACAAGGAAGCCAACGACCGATTCATGGCGGACTACGAGGCCGGCACCCTGGACATGGCGGAATTCCTGGCGGTGGCCCTCAAGCCGCTGACCGAGCATTCGCCAGCGCAGCTGGCGGCCTGGCATCAGCAGTTCATGGTCAGCAAGATCGAGCCGCATATCCTGCCACGCGGCGAAGAGCTGGTCGCTCGCCATCGGGCCAACGGCGACACCCTGCTGATCATCACCGCCACCAACCGCTTCATCACCGGTCCGATCGCCGAGCGTCTGGGCATCGACGAGCTGATCGCCGTGGAGCCGGAAAGGATCGATGGACGCTACACCGGCCGGGTCAGCGGCGTGCCAAGCTTTCGGGAGGGCAAGGTGACGCGCCTCACGGAGTGGCTCGAGCGACGCGCGCTCTCACTGCACGACACCTGGTTCTACAGCGACTCCCATAACGACCTGCCACTACTCGAACGGGTCGACCATCCGGTGGCGGTGGATCCCGACGCCTCGCTGCGCGCGGCCGCCGAGGCGCGCGACTGGCGAATCATCAGCCTGCGCGACTGATCCGGCCTTCGGCCGGTTCAGAGCCGTAAGCGATAAGCTGCCAGCACGTAAGCCCCACCAGCAAAAACCCCGCACAGGCATGGCCTGGCGGGGTCGTTGTGTCTTACCGCTTAACGCTTACCGCTGGGGTTCAGCCCAGCAGGTGCTCCACCGCGGCGCGCTCTTCGCGCAGCTCGGTTTCGGTGGCGGTCATGCGCTCGCGGCTGAAGTCGTCGACCGTCAGCTCCTGGACGATCTCGTACTGGCCGTTCTTGCAGATCACCGGGTAGGAATACATGATGCCCGGCTCGATGCCATAGCTGCCGTCGGCGGGGATGCCCATGCTGACGATGCCGTCGCTGCCCAGCGCCCAGTCACGCATGTGGTCGATCGCCGCGGAGGCCGCAGAGGCCGCGGAAGACGCGCCACGCGCCTTGATGATGGCGGCGCCGCGCTGCTGCACGGTGGGGATGAAGTCGTTCTCGTACCAGTCGCGCTCGACCAGCTCCAGGGCCGGCTTGCCGTCTACCTTGCAATGGGCCAGATCCGGGTACTGGGTCGCGCTGTGGTTGCCCCACACGACCATCGAGTCGACGTCGTTGACGTGCTTGCCGGCCTTCTGGGCCAGCTGCGTCAACGCACGGTTGTGATCCAGGCGCATCATCGCGGTGAACTGACCGGCATCGAGGTCCGGCGCGTTGCAGGATGCGATCAGGGCATTGGTGTTGGCCGGGTTGCCCACCACCAGTACCCGCACGTCGCGGCTGGCATTGTCGTTCAGGGCCTTGCCCTGCACGGAGAAGATCGCGGCGTTGGCCTCGAGCAGGTCCTTGCGTTCCATGCCCGGACCACGCGGGCGCGCCCCGACCAGCAGCGCGTAATCGGCATCCTTGAAGGCGACGTTGGCGTCGTCGGTGGCGACGATGTCCTGCACCAGCGGGAAGGCACAATCGTTGAGTTCCATCACCACGCCGTTGAGGGCTTCCAGGGCCGGCGTGATTTCGAGCAGCTGCAGAATGACCGGCTGGTCCTTGCCCAGCATGTCACCGGAAGCGATGCGGAAGGCCAGGGAATAGCTGATCTGACCGGCGGCACCGGTAATGGCAATACGGACGGGGTCTTTCATCGTGGCTCCTTGGGTTGTCAACGCGCGGGATGTCGCCATGAAGGTCGACCGGGGCGCCTGAGAGCGGCCCGGCCGATATCAAAACCGAGGGAAATGGTATGCCTGCGCTGCCGAAAACTCAATTCGCGCCGATGCGCCGACGCCGCGAAGCGGGGCTCAGGCCTCGCTGGAGGCCCGATTCGCGGGGTCATGGACCGCATGGAGCCTGGCGATCAGGCGATCCTCAAGGGCGAAGCGCTCGTCGAGCCCCTTGGCGAGGCGGTCCAGCCAGGCCGGCAGCCGGCTCAGGTAGTGCTGACAACGCACCGGAGTGGCGTAGTCTTCGTCGAAGGCCAGCACCAGCTCGGTGGACATCTCGAGGCGCTCGAGCAGGCGATCGGCGATCGCCAGGGCATCGTCATCCTCGAAGGCCTCGGCCTCGCCCCGCAGTTGAGGATAGATCTCGAAGTGCCCGGCACTGATGTAGTCCATCAGCAGCTCGCTGAAGGCATCGATCTGCGGCTTGGTGACCGCTTCCATGTCGGCGTCACAGGCCTCGCGGAGCGCGTCGAAATGCGTCTGCAACGCATGGCGCTCGGCGAGCCAACGGTCGATCAGCCTGTGCACGCTCCCCCAGCGCTCCTGGGCGCTCTTGCAGTCTTCCAGCATGGTGCATCCCCCCGGTGCTACCTGGCACGATGGCCGGCGTCACCCATCGCCGAGCCTGGAGGCACAGAGTCCTCCCTGGGGGAGGCACTGTCAATCCTGCGCCTCGCCCCCCGGCCAACGATAGCCGCGGGCAGGACGCAAGGCCCGCCACAGCAAGCCCAGCGGCACCAACATCAAGGCCACAAAGCCGATCAGCGTCCAGCCCGGCAGCGACAGGCCGAGCCAGTGTGCGCTGATCTCGGCGCATTCACCGGAGGCACCGAGCACCATCGACACCACCTGCTGCAGGGGCAGCACCTCCATCATGTAATCGAGGCCCGGCCCGCAGCTTGGCACTTGGTCGGCGGGCAGCGACTGCAACCACAGATGGCGCCCGGCCAGGCCGATGCCGGCGGCCACCGCGAGCAGCGAGAGCAGCCCGTAGAGCGCCGCGCCTCGCCGGCCTTGCGGGTCATGCAGGGCCGCCACCGCCAACACCACGCCCGCGGCGATCACCGCCACGCGTTGAAAGATACACAGCGGGCAGGGGTCGAGCCCGCCCAGGTGCTCGAGACCCAGGGCCACGGCCATCATCAATACACAGCCACCGAGCCCCACCAGGCTCCAGCCACGCACGCCGGCCCCACGCAGCCGATCGATCATGACGATGCTCCTTGATGCAACGGCGACAGGGCGCGGGATTCCCGGGCCCGCTCGAAGTAGTCGCTCAGGAAGTCGGCGAAGGACTCGACGTCGGCGGCCTCGATATCGCCCTGCTGCTGGAGGGAGGTTTCCACCAACTGGTCGAGCAACGCCTCCCGGGCGCGCCCGATGGGCGCCTCACGTAAGCCTTCGGCCTGCTCATCGGCCAGCGAGCGGATCGCCTCGATGAATTCCTCGTCGCGGCTCTGCAGGCGTGCCAGCAGCCGCCCGGACGGAGTCTGCGACGGATCCTCGAGCCGCGGGGCCAGCGCAGCCAGCGCCTCGCCGTGCGGCGTGCCATCCTCGAGCCGGTCCAGCAGCGTGGCGACCTCGGCAAGCTCGGCGAATATTTCTCCGCCCCAATCGGCGATGCTGCGCTTGCACCCGTGATGGTCCAGACGCAGCTCGGGATCGCGGCCCCGCGAGACCACCAGGCGACGATTGTCATCCAGATGCTCGCACTCCTCATCCGAGATCCAGGGGCTCTCGCTGAGCAGACACCACATCAGGAAGGTATCGAGGAAGCGGCTCTGGACGGCATCGATGCCCAGCGGGTCGAAGGGATTGAGATCGAGGCAACGCACCTCGATGTATTCCACGCCGCGGGCTTCGAGGGCCTGGCTCGGGGTCTCGTCGTGACGCGCCACCCGCTTGGGGCGGATGTCGCTGTAATACTCGTTCTCGATCTGCAGGATGTTGGCATTGAGCTGACGCCAGTCGCCGTCCACCTGCACGCCGCGCTGCTCGTAGTCGCCCCAGGGGGTGGAGATGGCATGGCGCAGGGTATTGACGTAGTTGGACAGCGAGTTGAAACAGATCTTGAGCTGTTCCTGGACCTTGTTCTGGTAGCCAAGGTCAGACATCCGCAGGCTGGTGGCGTAGGGCGAGATCAGGGTCTCGTCACCATGGGGCTCGAGGCCTTCCGGCACTCGCCCGTCGGGCAGGAAGCTGCGGTCGACCGCCGGAGAGGCGCCGAACAGGTACAGCAACAGCCAGCTGTGGCGCCGGAAGTTGCGGATCAACCCGAAGTAGCGGACCGAACGATAATCCTGCATGGCCGTCTCGCCCTCACCGTCGAGCTCACGCAACAGCGCGAACAGGTCGTCGGGCAGCGAGACGTTGTAGTGTACCCCGGCGATGGCCTGCATGATCCGCCCGTAGCGCACGTCCAGGCCGCGACGGTAGGCGTGCTTCATGCGCCCGACGTTGGAGTCACCGTAGTCGGCGATCGGCACACTGTCGTTGCCATCGAGGCGCGACGGCATGCTGGCCGGCCAGATCCGCTCATCGCCCAGCCGGCGATAGCTGAAGCGGTGCAGGTCGGAGAGGAATTCCAGGGCATCCTCCGGGCGGCTATAGACCGGGGTGATGTATTCCAGCAACGACTCGGAATAGTCAGTGGTGATGTGCGGATGGGTCAGCTTGGCACCCAGCGCTCGGGGATGCAGGCTCTGGGCGATACGCCCCGCGCCATCGACGCGCAGCCCCTCCTTTTCGATGCCGCGGCGCAGACGACCGAAGCGCCCCTCGCTGGCCAGTCGGCCGAGGCGTTCGATGTCGGGGAAAAGCGATTCGGACAAGGTGATCACCCCATGTCGGGGACGCCGATGTCGGCATCCCGGTGGACGTTTCGGGCGCCGCGGCGCCCGTAAAGACCTCAGATTATGGTGCCGAAAAACGGCGTTTCAATGTTAGCCGGATAATCGTTTCTCGGTCTAGTGCCCCTTCTTGGCCTTGAGCAGCGCCGCGCCGAGGGAGCCCAGCTGGTCATCCTGTCGGCCGTCCGCCCCCTTGCTTTTGGCGCCACCGCCGCCCTGGCGCGGCGCCTTACGGCCCTGACGCTCCTGCGGGCCGCCGCGCCGGGTCGGCTGGCCGTCCTCGCCGGGCTGATCGTCCAGGCGCATGGTCAGCCCGACGCGGGCGCGCTCGAGATCGATGCTCATCACCTTGACCTTGACGATGGCGCCGGCCTTGACCACCGAACGCGGATCCTCGACGAACTTGTCGGACAACGCCGAGATGTGCACCAGGCCATCCTGATGCACGCCGATGTCGACGAAGGCACCGAAATGGGTGACGTTGGTGACGCTGCCCTCGAGCACCATGCCCGGCTCCAGGTCCTTGAGCGTCTCGACGCCCTCGCGGAACTCCGCCGCCTTGAATTCGGGGCGCGGGTCACGGCCCGGCTTGTCGAGCTCCTTGAGGATATCGCTGACGGTGGGCACGCCGAAGCGCTCGTCGGCGAAGTCCGCGGGTTTCAAGACCTTGAGGGTGGCGCTGTCGCCGATCAGCCCGGCCAGTTCGCGGCCGCTCTGCGTGGCGATGCGCTCGACCAGCGGGTAGGTTTCGGGGTGCACGGCGCTGGCATCCAGCGGGTTGTCGCCGCCCATGATGCGCAGGAAACCGGCGCACTGCTCGAAGGTCTTGGGGCCCAGGCGGCTGACGTCGAGCAGCTGGCGCCGGCTGGCGAAGGCGCCTTCGGCGTCGCGGCGCGCGACGATGTTGTCGGCCAGCCCCGCGTTGAGGCCGGCGACCCGTGACAGCAAGGCGCTCGAGGCGGTGTTGAGGTCGACGCCCACGGCGTTGACACAGTCTTCGATCACCGCCTCCAGGCTGCGCGACAGCTGCACCTGGGAGACATCGTGCTGATACTGGCCCACGCCGATCGACTTGGGCTCGATCTTGACCAGCTCGGCCAGCGGGTCCTGCAGCCGACGGCCGATGGAGATCGCCCCGCGGATGGTCACGTCCAGCTCAGGTAGCTCGCGGGCGGCATATTCCGATGCCGAGTACACCGACGCGCCGGCCTCACTGACCATCACCTTGGAGAGTCGGCGCTGACCGGCCAGCGCCTTGACCAGCTCGCCGGCCAGCTTGTCGGTCTCGCGGCTGGCGGTGCCGTTGCCTACCGCCACCAGGGCCACCCGATGCCTATCCACCAGGCGCGCCAGCACGGCCAACGACTCGTCCCACTGGTGGCGCGGCGCATGCGGGAAGATGGTGGCATGCTCCAGGAAACGCCCGGTGGCATCGACCACCGCCACCTTGCAGCCGGTGCGCAGCCCCGGGTCGATGGCCAGCGTCGCCTCCTGGCCCGCCGGCGCAGCCAGCAGCAGGTCCTTGAGGTTGGCGGCGAACACCTCGATGGCCTCGAGCTCGGCGCGCTCGCGCAGCCGTCCCATCAGCTCGGTCTCGAGGTGGGTATAGAGCTTGACCCGCCAGGTCCAGCGCACCACCTCGGCGAGCCAGCGATCGGCGGGGCGACCATGATCGGCGATCTCGAAGTGCTTGGCGATCGCCACCTGGGCGGGATGCACGGCGGCCTCTTCCTCGCCGGGCAGGCGCAGGGTCAGCGCCAGCACGCCCTCGTTGCGGCCGCGATACATCGCCAGCGCCCGGTGCGAGGGCGCCTTGGCCAGCGGCTCGTCATGCTCGAAGTAGTCGGAGAACTTGGCACCCTCCTGCTCCTTGCCGGCGATCACCCGCGAGGAAAGCTCACCGTCGCTCCACAGCCGCTCGCGCAGCCGGCCGACCAGCTCGGCCTCCTCGGCGAAGCGCTCCATGAGGATCTGCTTGGCACCATCCAGCGCCGCCTTGGTGTCCTCGATGGCCGGGATGTCACCGTCGGCGGCGCGTAGATACCGGGCGGCCTCGCGCTCGGGGTCGAGCGAGGCATCCGCCAGCAACGCCTCGGCCAGCGGCGCGAGACCGGCCTCGCGGGCGATCTGCGCCTTGGTGCGACGCTTCTTGCGATACGGCAGGTAGAGGTCTTCCAGGCGCTGCTTGGTGTCGGCGGCGCGCAGGCTGGCGGCAAGCTCGGGGCTAAGCTTGCCCTGCTCGTCGATGCTTGCCAGCACCGCCTCGCGGCGCTCCTCGAGCTCGCGCAGATAGCCCAGCCGCTCGTGCAGCTGGCGCAGTTGAGTGTCGTCCAGCCCGCCGGTGGCTTCCTTGCGGTAGCGGGCGATGAAGGGCACGGTGGCGCCACCGTCGAGCAGCTCTACGGTAGCCGCCACCTGGGGCGCGCGGACGCCGAGTTCCTCGGCGAGACGGTCGATGATCTTGGCTTGTGCGTCCATGTAATCCTTGGCAATCCGGGACAGACGATCGCGACAAGGTATCACACCGCCGTCGGCGCCGGCAGCTGGAAGCTGATGGCCTATCACACCGGGCGCAGCCCGGTCGGGTTTTCTTCAGGCCCCCGCCACGAAGCGACGCCCTTCCAGCTTCGAGCTCCCGGACGCGCCCCGGTCCGCCTATGCCGGGACGAAGCGCAGCGCCAGGCCGTTGTTGCACCAGCGCAGGCCGGTCGGCTGGGGGCCGTCGTCGAAGACGTGGCCCTGATGACCGCCACAACGCGCGCAGTGATACTCGGTACGCGGGATCAGCATCACCAAGTCCAACTCGCTGAGCAGATGCCCCTCGATATGGGTGAAGAAGCTCGGCCAGCCGGTGCCGGAGTCGTACTTCATGTCGCTGGTGAAGAGCGGCAGATCACAGCCGGCGCAGCGATACTCGCCCTCGCCGGTCTGCTTGTCGAGCGGGCTCGAGAAGGCCCGCTCGGTATCGGCCTTGCGCAGGATCTGGAAGCGCTCCTCGCTCAGCCGCTCGCGCCATTCGGCCTCGCTGAGCTCGAGGGGCTCGACCCCCGAGGCACGCTGCAGCTCGGGCTTGGGCCGCGCCGAGGCCAGTCCCGGCGCCAGTCCCGCCAGCCCGCCGAGGCCCAGGAGCCCCAGGAAATTGCGTCGTTTCATGATGCGCCTCCATTGATACGGGATATCCCTGTGTCGATCTTATCGCGGCATCCTTACGCCCACGGTAGACACCCTCGACACCGCGTTGGCTCGCCGCCTCGACACGACGGCCTCAGGCCGGCCGCGGCCCCGCCGCGACGATGCCCGGGCTCACGCCTTCGAACGCCGCGAAGTTGTCGACGAAGCTGGCGATCAGGGCGTCGCGCCGACGATCGTAGGCGGCCTTGTCGCGCCAGGTCTCACGCGGGTCGAGCAGGCCCGCGTCGACCCCGGGAACGGTGACCGGCACGGCCAGGTTCAACCCCGCGAGGTGGCGGGTCTTCACGCCACGCAGCGCACCGGACTGGATGGCATCGATGATGGCACGCGTGGTGGGAATCGAGAAGCGCGCCCCGCCCTCCCCGTAGGCGCCACCCGTCCAGCCGGTGTTGACCAGATAGACCGCGGCATCGCGCTCGGCGATGCGCTTGATCAACAGATCGGCGTAGACCCGGGCCGGGCGCGGGAAGAACGGCGCCCCGAAGCAGGTGGAGAAGGTCGCCTCCAGGCCCGAGGCGGCGCCCATCTCGGTGGACCCCACCTTGGCCGTGTAGCCGGACAGGAAGTGATAGGCGGCGGCCTCCCGGGACAGCACCGAGACCGGCGGCAGGACGCCGCTCATGTCACAGGTCAAGAAGACGATGGCGCTGGGCTCGCCGGCACGATTCGCGGCGACCCGCTTGTCGATATGCTCGAGCGGATAGGCGGCACGCGAGTTCTGGGTCAGGCGATCATCGGCGTAGTCCGGCGTCCGATGCTCGTCGAGTACCACGTTCTCGAGCACGCTGCCGAACCGGATGGCCTGCCAGATCACCGGCTCGTTCTGCGCCGAGAGATCGATGCACTTGGCATAGCAGCCGCCCTCGAGGTTGAACACCGTACCCGGCCCCCAGCCGTGCTCGTCGTCGCCGATCAGGTAGCGCGCCGGGTCGGCGGAGAGCGTGGTCTTGCCGGTGCCGGAAAGGCCGAAGAACAGCGTGGTCTCGCCATCCTCGCCGACGTTGGCACTGCAGTGCATGGGCAGCACGTCGACCTCGGGCAGCAGGTAATTCTGCACCGAGAACATCGCCTTCTTCATCTCGCCGGCGTAGCGCATGCCGGCGATCAGCACCCGCCGACCGGCGAAGTCGAGGATCACGCAGCCCTCGGAGTGGGTCCCGTCACGGGCCGGATCACAGGCGAAGCCGGGGACGTTGAGAATCCGCCACTCCGCCTTGGCCGAGGGGTTATAGACCTCGGGGCGCACGAACAGGGTACGCCCGAAGAGGTTGTGCCAGGCGGTCTGGGTGGCCACCCGCACCGGCTGGTAATGCGCCGGATCGCTGCCCACATGCAGCTCGGCGACGTAGTGCTCGCCGCCCTCGAGGAAGCGTTCGACGCGCTCCCAGAGGGCCTCGAAACGCACGGCATCGAAGGGCTGGTTGACGCGCCCCCAGTCGATGGCATCGCGCGATGAAGGCTCATCGACGATGAAGCGATCCCCGGGGGAGCGCCCGGTACGTTCGCCGGTATGGACCACCAGCGCCCCTTGAGCGGACAGGCGCCCTTCACCGTTGGCCAGGGCCCGCTCGATCAGCTCGGCGCGGGACAGGTCGTGGTGGGCCTGCGGGTGTCGTGTCGTCGTCATGGCGTTTCCTGGGCCTTGCGGCCCTGTTCTCGTCTCGTTTGCCGGGCTTGCGTGCCCCCTTCTCCCTACCCCTTCCCCTGGCCACCGCTCGACTCGTCGACACGGCGACCGGAACGCAGGTGGGCCAAAAGAGTATGGCAAACAACTCGAACGTCAGGAAACGTCGCCGAATCAACGGCGCACTCGTAACTTTACTAGCCTCCTCGGGATGCCGCGCTCCCCGTCGACAACGGCGAGCCTCAGTGCACGGTCGGCGCGGGCCCTTCGGGGTCTTCCAGCATCGTCTCCACCTCGGCGAGGGTGAACTCGTAGCGGGTATGACAGAAGTGACACTGGGTGGCGATGCCACCCTGTTCGGCGAGGATCTCGCGAAGCTCATCGGTGCCCAGCGACAGCAGGGCTCCGGCGATGCGCTCCCGGGAGCAGGTGCAGGCGAAGCGCAACGCCTTGGGCTCGAAGATCCGCACGGTCTCCTCGTGATACAGGCGATGCAGCAGTTCGTGCCGCTCCACGCCGAGCAGCTCGGCATCGCTCAGGGTCGCGGCCAGGTGGGTGGTACGCTCCCAGGCGTCATCATCCTGGTTCTGCGCCTCATCCGGCAGGCGCTGCAGCATCAGCCCCCCGGCACGCTGGCCATCATCGGCCAGCCACAAGCGGGTGGGCAGCTGCTCGGACTGGGCGAAGTAGTCCTCCAGACAGCCGGCCAGGCTGTCGCGGCTCAATGCCACGATGCCCTGGTAACGATGCCCGTCGCGCGGGTCCAGGGTGATGGTCACCTTGCCCTCGCCGACCAGCTCGGAGAAGCTCGCGTCCTCGGAGGGAATCGCCGCCTCTTCATCGAGCCGGGCGATGGCACGCAGGTCGCCACCCGGGTTGGATTCGGCCATCAGCATCGACAGCGGCCCCTGGCCGCGCACCTCGATGCTCATGGTGCCATCGAGCTTGATGGTCTCGGTGAGCAGGGCCACCGCGGCCAACAGCTCACCGAGCTGACGGGTCACCGCCGGCGGATAGTCGTGGCGCTCCATGACCTCGGCGCGCGCCTCTTGAAGGGTGACGATCTCACCGCGGACGTTGGTCGCCTCGAAGAGGAAACGCTGAATCTGGTCGCTCATGATGACTGCCTAAGATTGAGTGGTAAGAGATAAGAGAGAAGAGGAAAGAAAGCCAGGCTCTCTCGCCCGACGCCTTTCTTGCTTCCCTCTATCGCTCTTCCTTCTTCATTCGCCCCGCATGAAGCGCTTGATCTCGCGGCGCTGCTTCTTGTCGGGACGCTTGAGCGGATGCTGCATGGCTTGATTGGCCTGGCGGCGTTGCTCGGCCTCCTTGGCCCGGCGCGCCTCGCTCTGTGCGGTCTCACGGTAGAGCTCGCGGGCCTCGGGGGCGCCGCGGCGCTGCTCGGAGAGCGCCACCACCTCGACCTCCCAGGTGTCCCATCCCTGGGGCACACGAATCAGGGCGCCCACCTCCACGATCTTGCTGGTCTTGGCGCGCCCCCCGTCGTAGTGCACCTTGCCGCCTTCGATGGCCTTCTTGGCCAGCGCCCGGGTCTTGAAGAGCCGCGCCGCCCATAGCCACTTGTCGAGCCGCACTCCACTCATGTGTCCTCCTCGTCGCCGGGGCGCTCCTCGGGCAGGAGGGTGGCGAAACGGTCCAGGGCGATGAACTCCTCGAGCTCCTTCTCGGGTTTCTGGCTGTCGGGCCGCTTGATGCCTAGCAGATGTCGGATACCGAACTCCCGGGCGCTTTCCAGCACCGCCGGATTGTCATCGATGAACAGGGTACGTTCGGGGTCGAAGGGCTCGACCTCCTGCAGCGCGAACCAGAATTCCTGGGCCTCCTTGGGCACCCCCAGGTCGGCGGAGGACACGATGGCGTCCAGGTATTCCTCGAGCCCGGTCAACGGCAGCTTCAGCGCCAGCCCCTCGCGATCGGCGTTGGTCGCCAGCACCACCCGCGGATGGGCGCGCTTCAACCAGCGCAGGAAGTCCAGCGCATCGCCGCGCAGGCCGATCAGGTGCTGGACCTCACGCTTGAGCGACAACACATCGATGCCCAGCTCGCGGCTCCAGTACGCCAGGCTGTACCAGTTGAGCGTGCCCTGCTCGCGGAGGATCCGCGCACGGATCGTCTCCTGGCTCGCCGCGTCGAGCCGATGCAGCTCGACGTAGCGGCGCGGCAGGTGCTCAAGCCAGAAGTGGCTGTCGAAATGCAGATCCAGCAGGGTGCCGTCCATGTCGAGAAGGACGGTATCGATGGCGCGCCAGTCGATCATGGGATTCCTTTCAAGGGCCGTCGTGGGGCGACGCTACGCGCCCACCCCGAACAAGACGTGGTAGTGTACCCAAACGATGCCGAGGACGCATTCCAGTGCCCACGACCGGAGATCCCATGACGGACGAGCATGCCCCGCACAAGCCCCAGGTCCTGGCCCGCCGCAGCGTCGCCCGCAGCCGGCTGTTTCATGTCGAGGAGATGGAGCTGCGCTTCGCCAACGGCGCCGAGCGTACCTTCGAGCGGCTGGGCGGTACCGGGCGCGGCGTCGGCGCGGTGATGATCGTGGCCATGCCCGACCCCGAGCATGTGCTGCTGATCCGCGAATACGCCGCCGGCCTCGAGGACTACGCCCTAACCCTGCCCAAGGGGCTGGTCGATCCCGGCGAAGACCTGGTCACCGCGGCCAATCGCGAACTGATGGAGGAATGCGGCTTCGGCGCCCAGCACCTGGAGCCGCTGGTCGAACTGACCCTGGCGCCCAATTACATGCGCCACCGCATGCAGGTGATGCTGGCCACCGACCTCTACCCCAGGCGCCTGCCCGGCGACGAGCCGGAACCACTGATCGTCGAGACCCATGCCATCGATGAGATCGGCGCGCTGCTGGCCCGCGAAGACTTCCATGAGGCCCGCGCCATCGCGGCGCTTTACATCGCTCGCGACAAGATGCGCGCCGAGGCCAGCCGGCCCAGCCTGTGGTAGTGACGTAAACGAACGTGGGTCGCCTCGTGCCGGCCAAGCCGACGCGAGGCGACCCACGCGCGCGAATCAGCTCTTGGCGTTCAGTCGGCGCGGCAGGCTGCCGCCCTCCTTGATCTTGACCCAGCGCCCCTGGCGATAGCTGTCACGCCCGGCTTCCAGCAGGGTCATGATATCCACGCCTTCCTCGCCCGAGACCGGCGGCTGGCCGCCCTTGAGCAACAACGCCTCGCGGATGCCGGCATAGTATGCCGGATAGTTGCCCGGCACCGACGGGTATTCGCGGGTGACCAGCTCGGGGCTCTCGTCGCTGCCCTCGTTGAGGGTGACCCGGCCGGGCGAGGGATCCACGCCCCAGTCCTCGTGCGGCTCCCCGCCCGCCTTCATCCAGGCCTCCTGGGGATCGAGCCCGTGGATCGAATAACTGCCCTGGGTGCCGTGCAGCAAGAAGCGCGGGCTAGGCTCGGCCACCAGGGTGCTGGCCTGTAGTGTCACCCGCAGGCCGTCGTAATCGAGCATGGCGACGAACTCATCATCGACCTCGGACCCTTCGCGCACCGTCGCCTGCTCCAGCAGGATGGCTCGCGGCATGCCGAACAGCTCCCGAGCCTGATCCAGCAGGTGCGGGCCGAGGTCGTACCAGATGCCGCCGCCGAGCTTGTTGCGATCGCGCCAACGGTCGGTGACCTGGGGCCGATAGCGGTCGAACCGCGAGGTGAAGGAGACCAGCCGTCCCAGCCGCCCTTCATCGAGCAGCTTGCGCACGGTGAGGAAGTCGCTGTCCCAGCGGCGATTCTGGAACACGCTGAGCATCAGCTCGGAGCGATCGGCCTGAGCCCTGAGCGTGCGGGCCTCGGACAACGACACCGTGACCGGCTTGTCGACCACCACGTGTTTGCCGGCCGCCAGCGCCGCCTTGGCCATGGGGAAGTGATGTTCGTTGGGGGTGGCGATGACCACCAGATCGATGAGCCGCTCGGCGAGCAGTTCGCTGAGGTTGGAGACCACCTCCACCTCCGGCCAGTCGGCTTCCACCGCGGCGGGATTGGAACTGACCACCGCCATCAATTCCAGGCCGGTCGCCGCCTGGATCAAGGGTGCATGAAACGTCTTGGCGGCCATGCCATAGCCCACCAGGCCCACGTTCAGGGTCTGTGTCTTCATAGAGAATCCGTCGTCTTCCTGCTGCACATCCATGACCCGGCGGCCGGCGCTGCCGCCCGCCGGATCCCTTCTCAGGAGACACAGGATGAAGAACTACCAGCGATTAAGCGAGCTTAACTTTGCTTGATGCCGTCTCGCTACAGGCCCCGGCACACCACCCTCAAAGCCTCACGCTCAGTCGAGCTTGGTCACATCGCGCACCGCTCCCTTGTCGGCGGAAGTGGCCAACAAGGCATAGGCCTTGAGCGCCGCCGACACCTTGCGCACGCGCTGGATGTTCGGCTTCCAGGCCTCGCGGCCGCGCGCTTCCTCGGCCTCACGACGCCGCTCGAGCTCCGCCTCGGAGAGCTTCACGTCGATGGTGCGGTTGGGGATATCGATGCGGATGGTGTCACCGCTCTGGACCAGGGCGATGGCGCCGCCGGCGGCGGCCTCCGGAGAGACGTGGCCGATCGACAGCCCCGAGGTGCCGCCGGAGAAGCGCCCATCGGTCAGCAGGGCACAGCCCTCGCCCAGCCCCTTCGACTTCAGGTACGAGGTCGGGTAGAGCATCTCCTGCATGCCCGGCCCACCCTTGGGCCCCTCGTAGCGGATCACCACCACATCGCCCTCGACCACCTTGCCATCGAGGATGTGCTCCACCGCCTGGTCCTGGGATTCCACCACCCGGGCGGGCCCCTCGAAGACCAGGATCGACTCGTCGACCCCGGCGGACTTCACCACACAGCCGTCGAGGGCGATGTTGCCCTTGAGCACGGCCAGGCCGCCCTCCAGCGAGAAGGCATGCTCCAGATCACGGATACAGCCGGTGGCGCGGTCGCCATCGAGGCTCGGCCAGCGGGCATTCTGGGAGAACGCCGTCTGGGTCGGGATGCCGCCGGGGCCGGCGCGATAGAACTCCACGGTCTCGGGGCTCGGCGAGCGCATGATGTCCCACTCCTCGAGCGCCGCGGTCAGGCTATCGCCGTAGACCGTCGGCACCGAGGCATCCAGCACCCCGGCGCGGTCGAGCTCGCCGAGGATCGCCATGATCCCGCCGGCCCGGTGCACGTCCTCGATGTGGTACTTCTGAGTATTGGGGGCCACCTTGCACAGCTGCGGCACCTCGCGGGACAGGCGGTCGATGTCGTCCATGTCGAAGTCGACGCCGGCCTCCTGGGCCGCGGCCAGCAGGTGCAGGATGGTGTTGGTGGAACCGCCCATGGCGATGTCCAGGGTCATGGCATTCTTGAACGCCGCCTTGGCGCCGATGGCCCGCGGCAACAGATGTGCCTCGTCGCCCTCGTAGTAGCGCTTGGCCAGCTCGACGATGCGATGACCGGCGGTCTCGAACAAGCGGCGGCGATCGCCGTGGGTGGCCAGCAGGGTGCCATTGCCCGGCAACGCCAGACCCAGCGCCTCGGTGAGGCAGTTCATGGAGTTGGCGGTGAACATCCCCGAGCAACTGCCACAGGTCGGGCAGGCGCTGCGCTCGACCTCGCTCAGGGTCTCGTCGTCCACCGAGTCGTCGGCGGCCATGACCATGGCATCGACCAGGTCCAGGCCGTGGTCGAGCAGCTTGGTCTTGCCGGCTTCCATGGGGCCACCGGAGACGAAGATCACCGGCACGTTGAGGCGCATGGCGGCCATCAGCATGCCGGGGGTGATCTTGTCGCAATTGGAGATGCACACCAAGGCGTCGGCGCAGTGGCCGTTGACCATGTACTCGACGCTGTCGGCGATGATGTCACGACTGGGCAGCGAGTAGAGCATGCCGTCGTGACCCATGGCGATGCCATCGTCCACGGCGATGGTGTTGAATTCCTTGGCGACGCCGCCGGCCTTCTCGATCTCGCGGGCCACCAGCTGGCCCATGTCCTTGAGGTGCACGTGACCGGGCACGAACTGGGTGAAGGAGTTGGCCACCGCGATGATCGGCTTGTGGAAGTCGTCATCCTTCATGCCGGTGGCGCGCCACAGGGCGCGGGCTCCGGCCATGTTGCGACCGGCGGTGGTGGTGCGGGAGCGATATTCGGGCATGGTGTCCTCTTATATGCTGCTGCCGCCCGTGGTCCGGCGCGTGAGCACACCCTGCATGACGCATGGCAGCGCCGCGACGGTCCGGGCGATCTTGGTGTCCAGTCACTCCGATTCTGTCATGCCCCCGGGCGTCAGGCCAGCACCCTGCCACGGGATGCGCCGATCCGATGCCGGATCGGCGCAGTGCCCGCCGGCCGGCGTGGCCCGCTAGTCGAACACCACCCGGGCCACGTCGCGATAGTGGCTCGCGAAATGCACCGTGACGCCCTCCTTGAGGTAGTCGGGCAACTCCTCGTAGTCACGCCGGTTGGCCTCGGGCAGGATCGCCTCGAAGATCTCGCTGCGCCGGGCGGCGATGATCTTCTCGCGGATACCGCCCACCGGCAGCACATGCCCGGTCAGGGTCAGCTCGCCGGTCATCGCCAGCGACCGGCCGATGGGCTGGTGCCTGGCCAGCGACAGCAGCGCCGTGGTCATGGTCACGCCGGCCGAGGGGCCATCCTTGGGCGTAGCACCTTCCGGCACGTGCAGGTGCACGAAGGCGGAGTCGAAGAAGTCCGGATCGGCGCCGTACTCGCCGAGATGGCCCAGCGCATAGCTGTAGGCGATATTGGCGGACTCCTTCATCACATCGCCGAGCTGGCCGGTCAGCTTGAGGCCGCGGTCCAGGGCATGAACCTTGCCGGCTTCCACCGACAGCGTCGCCCCGCCCATGGCGGTCCAGGCAAGGCCGGTGACCACGCCCTCGCCCTTCATCACCTTCTCCTTGCGGAAGGTCGGCGCGCCGAGGAACTCCTCGAGGTTCTTCACCGAGACCTTGACCGTCTGCTGGTCGCTTTCGAGCAGCTTGACCGCCGACTTGCGCACGATGCGGTGTAGCTGCTTCTCGAGCTGCCGCACCCCGGCCTCGCGGGCATACCCCTCGATCACCTGGCGCAACGCGGCATCGGTGAGGTTGATGCGCTTCTTGGCGATACGGTCACGCTCGAGGAGCTTGGGCCACAGGTGATGCTTGGCGATCGCCATCTTCTCCTGGGCGATGTAGCCGGAGAGGCGAATCTGCTCCATGCGGTCGAGCAACGCCGGCGGAATCGCATCCAGGGTGTTGGCGGTACACACGAACAGCACCTTGGACAGATCCAGACGCACGTCCAGGTAGTGGTCGAGGAAGTCGACGTTCTGCTCCGGGTCGAGTACCTCGAGCAACGCCGAGGCCGGGTCACCCTGGAAGGACTGGCCGAGCTTGTCGATCTCGTCGAGCATGATCACCGGGTTCTCGACGTCGACCTCCTTGACGGCCTGCACCAGCTTGCCGGGCATGGCGCCCACATAGGTGCGGCGATGGCCCTTGATCTCGGCCTCGTCACGCATGCCGCCCACCGAGAAGCGATAGAACTCGCGCCCCAGCGCCTCGGCGATGGAGCGTCCCACCGAGGTCTTGCCGACGCCGGGCGGGCCCACCAGCAACAGGATGGAGCCGCCCACGTCGCCCTTGAAGGTGCCCTCGGCGAGGAACTCGACGATGCGCTCCTTGACGTCGTCGAGGCCGTCATGGTCACGATCGAGCACCTGCCGGGCGTGCTCCAGGTCGAGCTGGTCGTCGCTGGTCACGCCCCAGGGCAACGAGGTCAGCCAGTCCAGGTAATGACGGGTCGTGCCGTATTCGGGCGAGCCGGTCTCGAGCACCGAGAGCTTGTCGAGCTCGTCGTCGATGCGCCCTTGAACGCGCTCGGGCACCACCTTGTCATCGAGGCGCGCGCGGAAGGTGTCGACATCGTTCTCGCGGTCGTCCTTGGAGATGCCCAGTTCACGCTGGATGATCTTGAGCTGCTCGCGCAGGAAGAACTCCCGCTGGTGCTCCTGCATCTTCGCGTTGACCTGCTCGCTGATCTCGCTCTGCAGCCGTGCGACGTCGATCTCCTTGCGCAGCAGCGGCAACACCTTCTGCATGCGCTCCATCACCGGCAGGCATTCCAGCACGTCCTGGAGCTCCGGCCCCTTGGCCGAGGTGATGGCGGCGGCGAAATCGGTCAACGGACCCGGCTCATGGGGGCTGAAGCGGTTGAGGTAGTGCTTGAGCTCCTCGCCATAGAGCGGATTGATCGGCAACAGCTCCTTGATGCCGTTGATCAGCGCCATGGCGTAGGCACGCGTCTCCTCATCCTCGGCATCCACCGGCTCGCGGGGATAGCTGACCTCGACCAGGTAGGGCGGCTCGGTGGATAGCCAGCGCCGGATACGGAAACGGCGCATGCCCTGGGCGATGAACTGCAGTTGCGACTCCTCGCCCTGCAGCTTGTGCACCTTGACCGCGGCTCCCATCTCGGGGAAATCATCGGGGCCAAGATCCTCGACGCCGGCCTCGCCGACGAAGGCCAGGCCGACCATGTGGTGCGGCGTGTTGCCGACCTGACCGATGGTGTCCTCCCAGCGCTCGCGGTTGATCACCAGTGGCTGAACCTGGGCGGGGAAGAAGGGGCGATTATGGATCGGCAGCAGGTAGAGCCGCTCGGGGAGGGTGTCGCTGGCCGGCACCACCGCATGGCCGGCGCCCTCATCGAGGTTCAGCTCGCCGTCCTTGTCGGCCTCGAGCCATTCCAGGCCGCCCTGTTCATAACGCTGATCGTCTTCGCTCATGCCTACCTCATCCTGAAGGAACGGGACATCTCGACCCGTGATGTCTTCGGAATGCGGGCGACGGCGCCGAACTTCAAGTCATCGCCAGCGTTCGAGTACCGGAGGAAGCGGTCGACCGTTGATCCGCACCTCGCCACGCACCACATCGATCTGCAGTTCTCGGGTGTCCAGCGGCAGCCCCAGCCCGAGCGCGACCACCGGCGGCAGGTCCTGCCACAGGAAGTCGCCATCGAGCCGCTCGCGCCAGGCTTCGCGCTCCGCCTCGCGACCCAGCGACAGCGGGTGCAGCGCCGCGAGATCGCCGGCATCGAAGATCAGCACGCCCTCGCCATCGAGAGACAGCCCCAGCATGGGGCTCGCCAGGTCGACCTCGCGGATATCCAGCCGCGGCGAGTCGACCAATAGCCCGCGCAGCGCCGGGGCCAACGCCTCGCCTGGCGCGTCCTCGTCCGCGCCGCGCCCACGGGATACCGCTCGTTGCAGCTCGGCCGCCAGCTGGCGCAGGGCATCGGCATCGAGACGCGACAGTTCCCCGGCGAGCGTGCCGCTCAGCAGGATCTCGTCGGCGGAGCGCACCTCGCCGAGGTCCAGCCTCGCCTTCAGGCGCAGTTCCTCGGCATCCAGCACGGTACGGGTCTGCAGGCTCAGCTGCTCGGCATCGAAGGTCAGCTCCGGCGAGCGCCAGGCCAGGTTCTGGATGCGCAGCCGGTCCTGCTGATTGAAATGGTAGGCGCCCTGGGTATAGGAGAAGCGGCTCTCCAGGACCAATGGCCCGGCGCTCAGGTGGGTCTCGCCATCATCGAGGCGTAGCTCGCCCAGGCGGGCGCGCAGCCGCCAGTCGCCGATATCACCGTGAACGGCGATCCGGCCACCCTGCAGGGTCAGGGTACGCGCCTGCTGCTGGAAGACGATGGGGGCGAGTTCCAGGGTGCCGTCGAGGGTCGATGAGTAGGGGCGGAAATGGGCATCCCAACGTGGCGGAGTCGCGCTGACCGCGTCATGGTCGGGCTCATCGTTCGGCACATGGGGACGCAGGGTGCCGTCCAGCCGGGTCTCCAGCACGCCGTGCCGAGCCCGATAGACGATATCGAGATGCCAGGCATCGCCGAACAGCGGCGCCAGGTGAATCACCCCGCTCGACGTCAACCAGCCGTGCTCGACGTCGCTGCGCCGGGCCTTCAGCTCGCTGCCATCCTGCAGCTGGGCGAGGGTCCGGGTGAGCTCGCGCTCGAATAGCAGGCCGGCGAGGGTCTGGGCCACGGCCCAAGCCAGGGCCAGCGCCACCAGCACCGGCACGATCAAGCGCTCCTTGCGCATCGCTCACTCCTTGTCGACGAGACTCCCCTGCCCCGGCCGGCGCGTCGGCCTCAGTGGAGCCAGAACCACAGGTGCATGGTACACCAGGCGTAGGCACTGGCCAGGACGTCGTCGATCATGATCCCGAAGCCGCCGGCGACCCGGCGGTCGGCCCAACGGATCGGCCAGGGCTTGAAGACATCGAACACCCGGAAGAGCGCGAAGCCCCAGAGGGCGGCCTCCCAGGAGAAGGGGACAGCGGTCATGGTCAGCCAGTAGCCGACGAACTCGTCCCAGACGATGCCCGAGTGGTCGTGGACCCCCATATCGCGAGAGCTCTTCTCGCACAGCCAGACGCCCCACACGAAGGTGACGGCCACCACGAACAGGTACCAGCCGAGCGACAGCTCGGACATCAGCCAGTAGAAGGGAATGGCCGCCAGGGTGCCGACGGTCCCCGGGGCGAAGGGCACGGCACCGCTGCCGAAGCCGAAGGCCAGGAAGTGGACCGGCCGATGCCAGACGCTCTGAGGGGCGCGGTTCATGGCGTGTCTCCTGAGAAATGCTGCCAGCCCGTGGCGTCACCCGACGCCACGCCGGCGATACCGGTGGTCTCGCTCATTCGACCGATCGCGGTCAGCGCCAGGCCTTCGCGGGCCAGCCGCGCCCGGGCCGGCTCGAGGTGCGCCTCGGGCAGCGCCACCAGCAGCTCGTAGTCGTCGCCGCCACGCAGGGCCGCGTTCATCGCCGCCTGCTCGCCAAGCGCCGCCACCAGCCCCTCGGCCAGCGGCAATGCCTCGGGGGTCAGCACGGCCCCGACGCCCGAGGCCTCGCAGAGATGGCCGAGGTCGGCCAGCAGGCCATCCGAGACGTCGATCGCCGCCGACGCCATCCCGCACAGCATCTGGCCGGCGGCGAGGCGTGGTTGGGGGCGCAGGTAGCGACGCAGCAGGGCATCGTCGGGATCGCGCACCCCGGCCTGCCAGCGAGCCAGCCCGCCGGCGCCGCCGCCGAGGGCGCCGGTCACCGCCAGGATCTCACCGGGGCGCGCGCCGGCGCGGGTCAACGCGCCCGTCTCGGACACCTCGCCCATCACCGTCACGCTCACCGCGAGCTCGCCACGGGTGACGTCGCCGCCGGCCAGCGTCACGCCGCAGGCATCACAGAGGGCATGAAAGCCGGCCGCGAAGTCCGCCACCCAGGCCTCCTCGGCCTCGGGCAGGGTCAACGACATCAGGCACCAGCGCGCACGGGCGCCCATCGCGGCCAGATCGCTGAGGCTGACCGCCAGCGACCGATAACCGATGGCCGCCGGCGCGGCATCCGCGGGGAAATGCACGCCGGCTACCGAGGTGTCGACGCTCGTCGCCAGCCGCGTGCCGGGCGTCGGCACGAGCAGCGCGCAGTCGTCGCCGACCCCAAGATCGACTCCCGCATCGCGGGAGGCCGGCGCCGGGGCGAGATGGCGGGCGATCAGCTCGAATTCGTTGGACATCCGATCGAGGCCTTCAGCGACGCCGCGCGGAGACCTCGGCGCCGCGCAGCCTGGCGGCGAGCTTGTCGAGGATGCCGTTGACATACTTGTGCCCCTCGGTGGCGCCGAAGGACTTGGCCAGCTCGACCCCTTCGTTGATGACCGCCCGGTAAGGCACTTCGGGGCGCTTGGCGAGCTCATAGGCGCCGAGGCGTAGGATCGCCAGTTCGATCATGTCGAGGTCCTCGAGGCGACGGTCGAGCAACGGCGCGATCGAGGCATCCAGCTCACGGCGGTGGCGCGCCACCTCGTGCAGCAGATGATGGAAGAGGGCCAGATCGGCGATGCCCATGACCTTGTGCCAGTTCTCGTGATCCTCGAGGTCCTCGTCGGCGACCTGGGCGCGGAACTCGGCCTCCACGGCGGCGATCGGCTTCTCCGTCAGGTGCCACTGATAGAGGCCCTGAACGGCCAGTTCACGGGCCGCATGACGGCTCAACTGCGCCTTGGAAGGCTCGCGTCGCTGTTCGCTCATCAACTGTTCTCCCCGGCGCCGAAGCGACGCAGCAGCGAGACCATTTCCATCGCCGCCATGGCCGCCTCGGTGCCCTTGTTGCCGGCCTTGGTGCCGGCGCGTTCGATGGCCTGCTCGATGGAATTGACGGTCAGCACGCCGTTGGCCACCGGGGTGTCGAACTCCAGCTGCAGACGGCTCAGAGCCGAGTTGCACTCGCCGGCCACGTGTTCGAAGTGCGGGGTGCCGCCACGGATCACCGCGCCCAAGGCGATGACCGCCTCGGGACGCACCACCTGGAGCGCACGCTTGATCGCCAGCGGCAGCTCCCAGGCGCCCGGGGCATGCACGATGTCGATGTTTTCTTCATCGACGCCGTGGCGCGTGAGGCTGTCCACGGCGCCCTCGACCAGGCTGTCCACCACATGATGATTGAAGCGGCCGACCACGATCACGTAGCGGCCATCGACGTTGACGAAGCTACCTTCGACTTGGGAAATCGGTTGCATGATCTGTTTCCTGCTGAACCCGATGAAAACGGAATCGCCGGGGCGCGCGACGAACGGCGCCCCGGCGAGATGTCGGTTGGAGGCGTCAGGCGCCGTCGTCAGACTCGGCGACGGGCGATTGGCCGGGCTCGAGGCGTTCGATCACCTCCAGGTCGAAGCCGGAGAGCGCCGAGAACTTCCACGGCGAACTGAGCAGACGCATGCGGCCCACGCCCAGCTCGCGCAGGATCTGCGATCCGGTGCCGATGGTCAGGTAGTTGCCCGCGCCATCGGAATCGGTCGTGCGCGGCGGCCGGCGGCGTTCCAGGAAGACCTCGAGCAGGTCATGCAGCCCCTGGCGCGGACGGGCATCGTCGAGCAGCACGAACACCCCATGCTCGGCCTCGGCGATCTCGGCGATGGCCGCGTGGGCGGTCCAGCTCTCGTGATCGCCCCGCTGCAACGACAGCAGGTCACGCATCACATTGGCGAGATGCACCCGCACCGTGGTCAGCCCCTCAGGGTGCGGGCGCCCCTTGACCAGCGCCAGGTGATCGGCGCCCTGAATGCGGTCGCGGAAGACATGCAGGGTCAGTTCGCCATGCGGCGTCTGCACCGGCATCGACTCCAGCGGCTCGACGGTCTGCTCATTGTGGATGCGATAATGGATCAGGTCGGCGATGGTGCCCATCTTCACGCCGTGCTCGCGGGCGAAGGCCTCGAGCTCGGCGCGGCGCGCCATGCTGCCGTCCTCGTTCATCACCTCGCAGATCACGCCGCTGGGATCCAGGCCGGCCAGCGACGCCAGGTCACAGGCCGCCTCGGTATGCCCGGCGCGACGCAGTACTCCGCCGGGCTCGGCCATCAGCGGGAAGATGTGACCGGGCTGCACGATATCCTGGGCCTGGGCGTCGCGGGCCACCGCCGCCTGGACGGTGCGCGCGCGGTCGGCGGCGGAGATCCCGGTGGTCACCCCCTCGGCGGCCTCGATCGACAACGTGAACTTGGTGCCGAAGCCGGAGCCATTGTCGCGCACCATCAGCGGCAGCTGCAGGTGCTCGCAGCGCTCGCGGGTCATCGGCAGGCAGATCAGGCCCCGGGCGTGGCGAGCCATGAAGTTGATGTGCTCGGCCTCCACCTTCTCGGCGGCCATGATGATGTCGCCTTCGTTCTCGCGATCCTCGTCGTCCATCAGGATCACCATCCGCCCCTGACGGATGTCATCGATCAGCTCGGCGATGGGGGCCAGGCCCCCGGAGGAGGAGTGCTCCATGGAATCTCCATTGATGCTACTGCGGTCGTCGCGACGCAACGACAGCGGAGTCGCCGTCGAGCGTCGCCCGCTCGAAACCGCGTCAGGGTACCGTGGCGCGCCCCTCGGCGCCAGTCTCTTGAGGAGCCAGGGAAGCGCCCGCCGGCCGCGTGTCGGCTAGCCGCGCCAACGTCGGCGCCTGACGCCTCACGCCTGGTGCGCCGGCCGGGCGGTGATCCGCCAATCGTGGCCCACCGCGCGGATATCGAGGATCTCCAGCGGCCGCTGCTCGGCCATGCGCTCGAGCCCGGGCAGGGCGAACAGCGGCCGCGCCTCGCCACCGAGCAGGGTCGGGGCGACGAACAGCTGCATCTCGTCGACCAGCCCGGCGTCCAGCATGGCCCCGGCCAGGGTCGCGCCGGTCTCCAGCAACGCCTCGTTGATCGACTCATCGGCGGCGAGGTGGTCCAGCAGGGCCGCCAGATCGACGCGGCCGTCCTCGCCCGCCGGCAACACCCGCACGTCGGCCCCCAGCGCCTCGAGGCGAGCCCGGCGCTCGGCGTCATGGCCCTCGACGGTGGCCACCAGCGTGCGGCCCGGCTCGCGCAGGCAGGCCGCCGCCTCGGGCAGGCGCAGCCGCGAGTCCACCACCACGCGCAGCGGCTGGCGGCCGGCGATGGCCTCGGCATCCGGCAGCTCGAGCTGCTCGGCACGCAGGGTCAGGCGCGAGTTATCGAAGATCACCGACTCCACGCCGGTGATCACCGCGCCGGAGCGGGCCCGCAGGCGTTGCACCTGGCAGCGCGCCGCTGCGCCGGTGATCCACTGAGACTCCCCGGAACGCATGGCGGTGCGCCCGTCGAGGCTCATCGCCATCTTCAACCGCACGAAGGGCCGGCCGGCGGCCATCCGCGAGACGAAACCGGGATTCAGGTCATGGGCCCGCGCCGCCAACAGGCCGACCTCGACCTCGATGCCGGCCGCCTGCAGCCGGGCGATGCCGCGCCCCGCCACCTGCGGGTTGGGATCGCGCATGGCCAGGACCACCCTGGCGACACCGGCCTCGACCAGCGCCGCGGCACAGGGGCCGGTGCGGCCGTGATGGGAACAAGGCTCCAGGGTGACGTAGGCCGTGGCGCCGCGCGCGGCCTCGCCGGCCGCGCGCAGGGCATGGACCTCGGCGTGGGGTTCGCCGGCTCGTGCGTGCCAGCCCTCGCCGACCCGGCGCCCGTCCTTGACCAGCACGCAGCCCACCCGCGGATTGGGATGAGTGGTATAGAGGCCGCGGCGGGCCAGCACCAGGGCGCGCGCCATCCAGTGTTCGGGCGAGTGAGCCACGGCGCTCATGATTCGCCGGACTCGTCGGACTGGAAGCTCGGTTCCTGGGCCAGTCGGTCGATCTCGGCACGGAACTCATCGATGTCCTGGAAGCGGCGATACACCGAGGCGAAACGGATATAGGCCACCTGATCGAGGCGCTTCAAGGCATGCATGACTTCCTCGCCGACGTCGCGGGCGTGAATCTCGCGTTCGCCCCGGGCGCGCAGCGTCTGTCGAATGCGCTCCACCGCGGCCTCGATCGGCTCGGCGCTCACCGGCCGTTTCTCCAGGGCGCGCAGCATGCCGGCACGTAGCTTGGCCTCGTCGAACAGCTCCCGGGACCCGTCGCCCTTGATCACCCTCGGCATCACCAGTTCGGCGGTCTCGTAGGTGGTGAAGCGCTCGCCGCAGGCCGCGCACTGGCGCCGCCGCCGCACCTGATCGCCATCGACGACCAGCCGAGAGTCGGTCACGCGAGTGTCGGAGGCGCCGCAGAAGGGGCAGTGCATAAGCAAGGTTCCGGGGTCGAGGACGATGTCGCCATATTGTAACGGTTTTGGCGGCGTAGCCCCAGCGAACCCCGGGGCCACATCGTTGTCAGCTAGGAGACCCATTCAAGGAGGATCGCCATGCTCGCCCTGCCCCGCGTCCTGTTGCCGGCCGCCCTGCTGCTGCCGCTCACCGCCGCCGCCGAGGAACTCCCGGCCCCGCTACAGGCCCTCGAGGCCGACGGCCTCACCGTGCACGGCCGTTTCGAGGCCCCCACGGGGCTGACCGGCTACGCGGCCAGCGCCCAGGGCCAGCCGATGACGGTATTCGTCACCGCCGACGGCGAACATGCCGTGATCGGCAACCTGGTGGACGCCGAGGGCGAGAACCTCTCCCAGGCCCCGCTGGACCGCCTGGTGCGCGGCCCCAAGGATGCCGAGACCTGGGCCGACCTCGAACAGGCGGCCTGGATCCCCGACGGCGAGGCGAGCGCCGAGCGCAAGGTCTACGTGTTCACCGACCCCAACTGCCCCTACTGCCGGCAGTTCTGGCAGGCCGCACGCCCCTGGGTCGAGGCCGGGAAGGTCCAGCTACGCCACGTCATGGTCGGCATCCTGGCCGCCAAGAGCCCACGCCAGGCGGTCTCGATGCTGGCCGCCGACGACCCGGCCGCGACGCTAGCCGCCCACGAGGCCGGCACGCCGGTCGAGGTCCTCGATTCCCTGCCCCGCCGCTGGGAGCTGGCCCTGCAGGATAACCACACGCTGATGAACAGCCTCAGCCTGGTCGCCACCCCGGGCATCGTCTATCGACAGGACGGCCTGCTGAAGACCGCCCAGGGCATGCCGCGCGACGGCAGGCTAAACGAGATCCTCGGCCCGCGACCCTGAGGCCGACTGCCGTGCCGGGCTCCCCGGCCATGGAACCCGACGATCAGGCCTGCCGCTCGGCCACCGGGCGGCAGGCCTCGGCCCCATGCAAGGCCTGCCAGGCGTCGAAGGTACTCAGGAAGATCCGCCCCTCGAGCGCTTGGCAGAAGTCGGTCGCCGCCAGGCGGTCCATCACCGGCCCCTTGACCTCGGCCAGGTGCAGCGCCACCCCGGCGTCCTTGAGCCGGCGGTTGATGGCCTCCAGGCTCTCCAGCGCCGAGGCATCGACGATATTGACCGCCTGACAGGCCAGCACGAGGTGCTCCAGGCCCGGCTGGCGTGCCGCCAGCGCCATGACGGTGTCTTCCAGATAGCGGGCGTTGGCGAAGTACAGGCTCTCGTCGATCCGCAGGATGGCCAGGCGCTCGTCGGTCTCCACCTCATGGCGACGCACGTTGCGGAAGTGCTCGCTACCGGGCACCCGCCCCACCACGGCGCTGTGCGGGCGGCTGGTGCGATAGAGGTGCAGGCCCACCGACAGCGCCACGCCGGCCAGGATGCCGCTTTCCAGGCCCTGTGCCAGGGTCAGCACCAGGGTCGCCAGCATGGCCGCGCCGTCGGCCCGGGAATAGGCCCAGGTACGGCGAATGGCCGGCAAGTCGATCAGCCCGCCGACGGCGACGATGATGGTGGCGGCCAGCGTCGCCGTGGGCAGGAAGGCCAGCGGCGCGGTCAGGGTCAGGGTCGCCATGGCGATGCCAAGTGCGGTGAAGGCGCCGGCCAGCGGCGTGGCGGCGCCGGCCTCGAAGTTGACCACCGAGCGCGAGAAACCGCCGGAGACCGGCGCGCCGCCGCTCACCCCGGTGCCTACGCTGGCGAGCCCCAGGGCGATCAGTTCCTGATTGGGATCGATCCGCTGGCGGCGCTTGGCGGCCAGGGTCTGCGCCACCGATACCGACTCCACGAATCCCACCAGGCTGATCAGCGCCGCCGCGGAGGCGAGGCTCGACCACAGCCCCGGCTCGAGGCTCGGCAGCGCCGGCGACGGCAGCCCTCCCGGGACCTCGCCGATCAACGCCACGCCATGCTCCCCGAGCCCCAGGCGCCAGGCCAGCAGGCCGCTGACGATCACCGCCGAGATCGGGGCGGCCTTGGCGGCGAGCTCGGCGACCATGGCCGGCAGCCCCAGGCGGCCCAACCCGCCTCGGAGATAGCGCCGGCACCACAGCAGATAGCCCCAGGTGCCCAGGCCGATGGCCGCCGTGGCCGGATGCAACTCGCCCAGCGAGCCCACCAGCGCTACGCCCCGCTCCAGCATGTTGCCGCCCGCGGCCTCGATCCCCAGCAGGTGGGGTAGCTGGCTGACGGCGATCAGCAGCCCCGAGGCGCTGACGAATCCCGAGATCACCGGATGACTCAGGAAGTTGGCGAGAAATCCCAGCCGCAGCAATCCCATCGCCACCAGCAACGCCCCGGAGAGCGCCGCCAGCACCAGCGACGCCCCGACATACTCGGCACTGCCGGGCGCGGCGATGCCGCCCAACGCCGAGGCGGTCATCAGCGAGATCACCGCCACCGGCCCGACCGCGAGGGACGGGCTGGTGCCGAACACGGCATACAGCAGCAGCGGCAACAGGCTGGCGTAGAGGCCCATCTCCGGCGGCAGGCCGGCCAGCTGGGCATAGGCCAGCGATTGCGGCACCAGCATCAGGGTGACGATCAGCGCCGCCAGCAGGTCCCGGGCCAGGGTGTCGCGTCGGTAGCCGGGCAGCCAGCCGAGCAGTGGTATCCAGCGTGACGGCGTCATCGGTCGCTCGCGTTCCGGCGGGCCGGCCGAGCCAGCCATTCATGCCCCTTGAGCATCAGGTTCCAGTACAGCCAGGGCAGCTGCCTGGCCTTGAGCCACCAGGCCAGGCGGGTCGGTTGGGTGCCGTCGTTGAGCCAGCGCGGGAAGGTCTGTCGCACCTCGCCGCCGTAGACGAATTCGGCCAGCACGACGCGCCCGCACTCCACCGTCAGCGGGCAGGAGCCATAGCCGCTATAGGCCGCCGTCGGGGGTTCGTCGTCCAACGAGGCGATCAGGTTCTCGGCCACCACCGGGGCCTGGACGCGTACCGCCGCGGCGGTCTTGGCGTTGCCGGTGCCGCTGACGTCGCCCAGCCCGAACACCGCCGGGTAACGGGTATGGCGCAGCGTCTCGGGGGTCAGGTCCAGCCAGCCGCCCGGGTTGGCCAGCGACGACTCGGCGATGAAGGCCGGCGCACGCTGCGGTGGCACCACGTGCAGCATGTCGAAGCCGCGCTCCTCGATCCGCTCGCCGTCCTCGCCACCGACCACGAAACGCGCGGTGCGCGACGGCCCGTCCACCGCGACCAGGCGTTCGCCGTAGCCCGCCTCGATGCCGTAACCGTCGATATAGCGCTGCAAGGCCGGCACGTAGTCGGGCACGCCGAACAGCGCCGCGCCGGCGTTGCAGAAGCGGACCTCGATGTCGTCCAGCCGCCCTTGGCGGCGCCAATGATCGCAGGACAGATACATCGCCTTCTGCGGCGCGCCGGCGCACTTGATCGGCATCGGCGGCTGGGTGAACAGCGCCCGCCCCCGCCGCAGCGACTGCACCAACGACCAGGTGTAGGGCGCCAGGTCGAAGCGGTAGTTGGAGGTCACCCCGTGCTGGCCGAGCGTCGCCTCCAGGCCCTCGATAGCGCCCCAGTCGAGCACCAGCCCCGGCGCCACCACGAGCCGGGTATAACCCAGCCGGCGACCGTCGCCCAGGGCCACCTCACAGGCCTCGGGGTCGACCCGCTCGACATGCGTGGCATAGCGGGTCGCCCGCCGAGGAATCACCGCGTCCATCGGCCGGCGGGTGGCCTCGGGCGAGAAGATGCCGCCGCCGACCATCGTCCAGCCGGGCTGGTAGCTATGCATCTCGGCGGGTTCGACGATGGCGATGTCCAGGTCGCCGCGGCGTTTCAGCAGGCTCGCGGTGACGGCGATGCCGGCCGCGCCGCCGCCGATGACGACGATATCGTGGCGAAGCGCCGGGGATTCCATGGACGCATGGGGCATGACGGCCTCCAGATGGTGGCGTTGTGGGGAGCGAAGGGTGGCTCAGAGGCGGTCGAGCGGCACCTTGAGGTAGACCTGCCCATTGTCCTCGGCGGGCGGCAACCGGCCGGCGCGCATGTTGACCTGCACCGAGGGGATGATCAGCCGCGGCATGCCCAGGGTCGCGTCGCGCTCGGTGCGCATGCGCACGAACTCATCCTCGCCGACGCCTGCGTGTACATGGCGATTATGGTGGCGCTGCTCGGCCACGCTGGTCTCGTGGCGAAACGCCTCGCGCTCCGGCGTCTTGTAGTCGTGACACAGGAAGAGCCGGGTATCGTCGGGCAGCGCCAGCACCTTGTGGATGGAACGATAGAGGGCACGCGCATCGCCGCCGGGGAAATCGCAGCGTGCCGTGCCGTAATCGGGCATGAACAGGGTATCGCCGACGAAGGCCGCATCGCCGATCACGTAGGTCAGACAGGCCGGCGTGTGGCCCGGCGTGTGCAGCACCCGCCCCTCGAGGCCGCCGATGGCGAAGGTGTCGCCCTCCTCGAAGAGTCGATCGAACTGGCTGCCATCCCGGGCGAACTCGCTGCCGGCGTTGAAGGCCTTGCCGAAGATCTCCTGCACCTCGACGATGCGCGCGCCGATGCCGGTCCTGCCGCCGGTCGCCTCCTGCAGATAGGGCGCCGCCGAGAGATGATCGGCATGCACATGGGTCTCGAGCAGCCACTCGACGCTGAGCCCTTGCTCCTCGACGAAGGCGATGATCGCATCGGCGGAACGCACGTCGGTATGCCCGGCCGCGTAGTCGAAGTCGAGCACCGAATCGAGGATGGCACAGGCGCGAGACGCCGGATCACGGACCACATAACTGAAGGTGCTGGTGGCCTCGTCGAAGAAGGCCGTGACGATCGGGCGTTGAGTCATGGCATGCCTCCGTTGGCAGCGGGAATGGTAGGCCGGGGCGCGATGCCGGGCCGGCCGATGCCCGCATCATAACAAGGCATAAGGTTATATCATTATACTTATTTTTTATATTAGGAAGGTCGCTAGATAGCCGCGCGCCATAGCCGGCCCCAAACGCGAGCGCCCCGCCCCGGAAACCGGGACGGGGCGCTCCGCGCGGATCAGGCGCCGATCAGCGGTAGACCGGGAAGCTCGCGCAGACGGTCTCGACCTGGCCCTTGACCTCGGCCTCGATGGCCGCGGTGTCTTCGCCCTTGGCCAGCACGTCGAGGATGTCGCAGATCCAGCCGGCCAGCGTCGCACACTCGGCCTCGCCGAAGCCGCGGGTGGTCACCGCCGGGGTGCCGATGCGCAGCCCGGAGGTCACGAACGGGCTCTGCGGGTCGTTCGGCACGGCGTTCTTGTTGACGGTGATGTGGGCACGCCCCAGGGCGGCATCCGCGTCCTTGCCGGTCACGCCCTGCTTGACCAGCGACAGCAGGAAGAGGTGGTCCTCGGTGCCGCCGGAGACGATGTCGAAGCCACGCTCGATGAACACCCCCGCCATGGCCTGGGCATTCTTGACCACCTGCTGCTGGTAGGTCTTGAACTCGGGCGCCATGGCTTCCTTGAAGCACACCGCCTTGGCGGCGATGACGTGCTCCAACGGGCCGCCCTGGATGCCCGGGAAGACCGCGGACTGCAGCTTCTTCTCGATGGCCTCGTCGCCCTCGGCGGAGAGGATCAGGCCGCCACGCGGGCCGCGCAGGGTCTTGTGGGTGGTGGTGGTGACCACATGGGCATGGGCCAGCGGGCTCGGATAGGCCCCGGCGGCGACCAGGCCGGCGATGTGGGCCATGTCGACCAGCAGGTAGGCACCCACCGCGTCGGCGATCTCGCGGAACTTGGCCCAGTCGATGATCTGGGAATAGGCGGAGAAGCCGGCGATGATCATCTTCGGCTGGTGCTCGCGGGCCAGGCGGGCCACCTGGTCGTAGTCGATGCGGCCGTGCTCGTCGATGCCGTACTGCACGGCGTTGTAGTGCTTGCCGGAGAAATTCGGCTTGGCGCCATGGGTCAGGTGACCGCCGGCATCCAGGCTCATGCCCAGCACGGTGTCGCCGGGCTTGATCAGCGCCTGGAAGACGGCGCCGTTGGCCTGGGAGCCGGAATGCGGCTGGACGTTGGCGTAGGTGGCGCCGAACAACTCCTTGGCGTAGTCGATGGCCAGCTGCTCGACCACGTCGACGTACTCGCAGCCGCCGTAGTAGCGCTTACCGGGATAGCCTTCCGCATACTTGTTGGTCAGCTGGCTGCCCTGAGCCTCCATCACCCGGGGGCTTGCGTAGTTCTCGGAGGCGATCAGCTCGATGTGTGCTTCCTGACGCGTGCTTTCCTTGCGCATCGCATCGAACAGGGCATCATCGAAACCGGCAATCTGCATGTCACGGCTGAACATCGGCGGGAAACCTCGCATCAACGGAGAAATCGAAGGCCGTCATCATACCCCAGCACCCGGCGGCTTTCACTTGAAACCCCGTCATGTGGCGCCCCATGATTTCTCATCTCATGTTCAGAAATTCTGAAGGCAGGCCCACCGCCATGCCCACGCGATCAACGCGTCTCCACTTCCATCGACAGTTTGCTCGGCAGGCCCAGCGGGTCGGCGGTGAGCGTCCTGGCGTCGCTGGCAGCCGGCAGGGTCAGCCGTACCGTCAACTCGCTGGCCTGGCCTTCCATCATGTCCACCAGGCCATTCAACAGGCGGCCGACCCGCGGCCCGAGCATGGTGCCGAAGCCCTTGGCCTGAGTGCGTGCCTGCTCGAGCGCCTCGGCCTCGCCGATGCCGCGGCTGGCGGCCATCACCGCCGGCAGCCGAGCGAACAGCCCCAGCTCAGAGAGCGTCGTCTCGATGCGCCCGCCGAGCAGCGTCATGTCACTCGGGTCGGTCATCGTGGACAGGTAGGCCTGCGGATCCACGCCTTCCGGCAGGCGCACCGGCAGCTCGGTGTCGAACCGCCAGCGGAAGGCATCATCGGCGGTGACCATGCCCTCGCCCGTCAACAGGCTCTTGCGGCCCAGCGCCTCCCAGCCGCCATCGAACTCGCCGTCCAGGCGCAGCTGACCGCTGCCGCCGGTCAGCACGTTGCTGGCCAGGCGTAGCTGGGTCCGCTGCGCGGCCGGCGCCCGCTCGATCATCCGCGTCAGATCCAGGTCGAGGGCCTCGAAGCGCGCCCCGCCTTCGCCGTCACGCAGGTTGCCATCGACGCTCAGGCTCTCGAGATCGGCCACCAGGCGGTCGGACTCGATGGACAGCGCCTCGAGCCGCAGGCCATCCAGGCTCGGCCCCTCGCCGTCATCCGCCAGGCGTCGCATGCCGTCCAGCTCAAGCGAGGCCAGCGTGAGGTCGGCAACCCCCATCTCGTCGAGGCCTTCGCCGTGCCCCGCGATGCCATTCGCCTCCAGGTGGCCGATGGCCTGGGGCGACAGCTCGCTGGCCTGCAGCCGCTCTATCGTCAGCCAGCCATGGGGCGATGCTTGCCCCCCAAGGACCTTCTTGCCGTCGGCGGAGGTGACGGGGGCCGACTCGAGTTCCAGGCGCAGGCCCTCGGCGGTCAGCGCCTCGGCATCGAGATCGGCCCCGTTCCAGCGACCCTCGGGCCATGGCAGCGGCCCACTGGGCTTCTCGAGACGCAACCGCTCGACGCTGAACATGCCGGCCTCGCGGCCACCGCCTTCGAGCCTGACACCCTCCATGACGACCGCGTCGGGGGCGTCGTAGTCGCCCTCGACGACATACCGCGCCACTCGCACCCGGGAACCGTCGTCCTCGACGAAGCTCAGGTTCTCGGCGGTGGCATCCCCACCGAGCAGGCCGTCGGACAGCTCGCCGATCGTCAGCTCTCCCGGCGCAGCGGCGAAGCGCGCGCGGAGATCGGCTTCGAGGCGCTCGGCATCGGCCTGGGCCGCTGCCCACGGCAGAGCGGCCAGCATGGCGGCGAGCACGGCGGCTCGGGATGGATTCATGCGCATCGGGTTCACCTCCCTGGTGATGAGCCGCGGGGCATCGCAATGCCTCGCGGATACGGCAAGGGTCATGGTCGTCGATCTCGGGCGTTCGCGACGACCCGTCGAGTATGCCCCACTCCGCCGTCGATCGCTCGTCGGGGGCTCAAGTCTCGCCGAGCAACCCCAGGCTCTCCGCCGGCGCCCGGCGTCGAATGTCCCGCGACAACCACTGGCCGATGGCACCGACCAGCAGCGCTCCGCCCAGCGGCAACAGGCCCCATAGCCAGGGATGCCAACGCGGCGTCAGGTCCAGCCAGCCACCATACAACCCGGCCGCGGCCAGCTCGGCCAGCGCCGCGGCGAGCAGGCCACTGGCCAGCCCCAGCAAGGCATATTCGGCGCCCTGCACCCGCCACAGCAGGCGATCGCCGGCGCCGAACACCCGTAGCAGCCCGGCCTCGTGGGCACGCACCGGCAGGCTGGCGGCCAATGCGGCATGCAGCACGCTGATCCCGGCCAGCAGCACCAACACCAGCACCAGCTCCACGGCCCGGGTGACCTGGGAGAGCACCTCGCGGACCCGCTCGAGGATCGCCTCCACGTCGAGCAGGGTCACACCGGGGAAGTCGCGTACCAACCGGCCCAGCACCGCACTGTCGCCGGATTCGAGGTGGAAGGCGGTGATGTAGCTATGGCCGAAACGCTCGAGCACCCCGGGCGGGAAGATCACGTAGAAGTTGGGCCGGAAGCTGTCCCAGTTCAGCTCGCGCAGGCTAGTGATCTCGCCCGCCACGCTGGCGCTGCCGATGGTGAAGGTCAGGGTGTCGCCGAGCTCCAGGCCCAGCCGCCCGGCCAGCCCGCTCTCCAGCGAGATCGGCACCGGCGACGCCGCCTCGTCGCCCGAGACCGCGCCGGCGTCGAACCAGTCCCCCGCCACCAGACGATTGCCCTCGGGCAGGTCGGCACGCCAGGTCAGGTTGAGCTCTCGGCGCAGGGCGTTGTCGCCCCGCGCCTCCGGCGGCACCGACTCGCGGGGCGCGTCGCCGTCGATCGCGGTCAGCCGCCCCCGCACCATGGGATAGAGATCGCTACGGCCCTCGGCGGCCTCGCCCAGGGCGGCGGCGAAGGCGTCACGCTCGTCGGGCTGGATGTTGATGGCGAACTGGTTAGGGGTGTTCTCGGGCAGCTGCTCGCGCCAGGCATCGAGCAGGTCGCCGCGCACCAGGGCGATCATCGCCATGGCGAACAGCGCCACCGAGAAGGCCAGCAACTGGCCGAGGCTGGCCGCACGGCGCCGGGCCAACTGGCGCCCGCCCAGACGTAGCGCCTGTCGCGGCCCCGCCCCGCCGCGGGCCGGCAGTCGGGAGCACAGCGCCAGCAGAGCGCTCAGCAACAGCCCGCCCAGCCCCCACAGGATCGTCAGCGCCAGCCCACCACCCAGCAACAGCGCGCACGCCAGGATGGGGTCGCCGGAATACAGCCACAGCAGGGCGCCGAACACCAGCGCCGCGGCGCCCACCACCCACCAGGCGGAGGCCGGCAGCGGGTCCAGCTCACGGCGCAGCACCTTGAGCGCGCTGACCCGGCGCAGGCGCAGCAGGGTCGGGCCGGCAAACCCGGCCAGTACGGCCAGGGCGGTGAACACCCCAAGCGCCAGCGGCATCGGCCCCGGCGGCGGCAATTCCACCGCCAGCAGGCTGCCAAGCAACGCCAGCAGCAGCGCCTGCCCGGCCAACCCCAACAGCGCGCCCAACGCCGAGGCCGCCAGCGCCAGCCACAGCAACTGTAGGGCGAACAGCCGTACCAGCTCGGCCTGGCGCGCGCCGAAGCAACGCAACAGGGCCGCGGTGTCCAGGTGACGCTCGACATAGCGCCGGGTGGCCATGGCCACCGCCACCCCGGCCAGCAGCACCGCGGCGAGCCCGGCCAGGCTCAGGTAACGGTCGGCACGGGCCAGCGCGCTGCCGAGTCGCGGCCGGTCGCGGCGCACGTCGCGCACCTCCACCCCTTCGCCACGCAGCCGCTCGAGGCGTGGCGTCACGGCCTCTACCGCCGCAGGGGAGCCGGCGGCCAACAGCTCGTATTCGATGCGCGAGCCGGGCTGAATCAGGCCGGTGGCCTCCAGATCGGCGACGCGCACCATCAGCCGCGGGTTGAAGCTGCCGAAGCCGGCCGAGGGATCGGCCTCGCGCTCGATCACCCCGCTCACCTCGAGCTCGGTCTGCCCCAGCCGCAGCCGGTCGCCGATCTCGAGATCGAGTAGCATCGCAAGGCGCGGGGCGACCCACGCCGTGCCCCGAGCGGGGCCGCTGGGCCGCGCTTGCGCGCCCTCGCCGAGATCGACCACGGACTCGCCGTAATGCGGATAGGCGGCGTCCACCGCCTTGACGCTGACCGGCTGGAAGGCCTCACCAAAGCTGACCATCGACACCATGTCGACCTGATCGGAGAGCGTCAGCCCGGCGTCCTCGAGCGCACCGCGCAGCGAGGCATCGAAGGGCCGCGACTGCTCGAGGACCACGTCGCCGCCCAGCAGCTGCCCGGCCTGGCGGGTCAGGCCGCGCTCCAGGCGATCGAGGAAGAAGCCGATCATGGTGGCGGCGGCCACCGCCAGGGTCAGGGCCACGAACAACGCACGCACGTCACCGGCGCGCAGGTCTCGACGGAGCCCTTTCCAAGAGAGCCGCACGGCATGGCCGAGCGCCCGGTATCGTGGCCTCATCATGCGCCGACCTCCTCACGCGCGATCGGCTCGAGCCGGCCGTCGACGAGCCGCAGCGAGCGGTCGCAGCGCCGCGCCAGGGCCAGGTCATGAGTGACCAGCACCAGGGTGGTGCCGGCCTCACGATTCAGGGCGAAGAGGCTGTCGATGATACGCTCCCCGGTGGTGGGGTCGAGGTTGCCGGTGGGCTCATCGGCGAACACCAGCTCGGCGCCGGTGACGAAGGCGCGGGCCAGGGCCACGCGCTGCTGCTCGCCGCCGGAGAGTTGCTTGGGCAAGTGGTCGAGGCGCTCGCCGAGCCCGACCCGACCGAGCCAGTCGCGGGCGCGCGCCTCGGCGTCAGCGCCCGGGGCAAGCTCCAGGGGCAGCAGCACGTTCTCCAACGCGGTCAGGGTCGGCAGCAGCTGGAAGTTCTGGAACACGAAGCCGACCCGGCCGGCCCTGAGCCCGGCACGGCCGTCCTCGTCGAGCGCGCCGAGCGGCTCGCCGAACAGCTCGAGCTCGCCGTCGCTCGGCGCGTCGAGCCCGGCCAGCAGGCCGAGCAGGGTCGACTTGCCCACCCCGCTCTGGCCGAGGATGGCGAGACTCTCGCCGGGGAACACCTCGAGGTCGAGATCGTTCAGAATGGTCAGCGAGCGCTCGCCGCTCTCCACCCGCTTGTTCAGGTGGGCGGCGCGTAGAATCGGACCGGACATTGCTGGCGAGGAGTCAAACATGAGAAAGCGCATCCCTGTGGGTCGGGCACGAGGCATCCTGGCGCGACAGCTCATCCGGGCCCTGACGCTGCTGGTACTGGTGGCCGCGCCGGCCGCCGCCGACGAACGCCCGCGAGTGCTGGTGATGGGCGACAGCCTGAGCGCCGCCTACGGCATCGAGCGCGAGGCCGGTTGGGTCAGTCTGCTGTCTCGACGGCTGGAGGGAAAGGCCCGGGTCATCAACGCCAGCATCAGCGGCGAGACCAGCGGCGGCGGTGCGGCCCGACTACCCGACCTACTCGAGCAACACGCCCCGGACCTGGTGCTGCTCGAACTCGGCGGCAACGACGGCCTGCGCGGCCTGCCACCGGCACAACTGCGCGCCAACCTGGCGGGCATGATCGAGGCAAGCCAGGCCGCCGGCGCCGAGGTGCTGTTGCTCGGCATCGATATCCCACCCAACTACGGACCGGCCTACCGCGATGCCTTCACCGCGGTCTATGACGAGCTCGCCGAACGCTTCGGGGTCGCGCTGGTGCCCTTCCTGCTGGAAGGCGTGGCGCTGGACGATTCCTTGATGCAGGACGACGGCATCCACCCCACCGCGGCGGCCCAACCGACCCTGCTCGATAACGTCTGGCCCACGCTGGAGCCACTGCTGAAAGACGCCGGCATGGCGTTGGCGACAAGGGCTGACACGGCGCGCGCTCCACGACCCGCCACGGGCCTGCTCGTCGCCTTGTACGCCGGCGCCCCTCAGTCCCCTCGACTCACCGGGAGGTGAACAGGAACTTGGCCAGGCTCGCGATGCCGAGCCCCAGCAGCGTCAACAGGGCGATGCCGATCACCGGCATCGCCCACCCCATCGCGCCCATCATCATGCCGCAGTCGTTCGCTGTCATATGCATCATCAGGTGCCTCCATCGGCCATCGGTGATCAACCACGATGATCGCAGCCTGGTGCTGCACACAGGTCAATGACGCCGTCGATGAGGCATGTCAGGCCCGCCCTTGGGCCTCAGCTCGCGTCCGGCGAGGCCGGCGCCTTCTGCCATTGCTGCAGGGCCAGCCCGCCGAGGATCAGCACCAGCCCCACCAGGGTCGAGGGCCGGATCGGCTCGCCGACGACGACATACAGCAGCAATAGCGACACCGGCGGCGACAGGAAGATCAGGTTGGAGACCTTGGCGGTGCGCGACACCGTGCCCACCGCCATCTGCCACAGCACGAAGGCGATACCCATCTCGAACAACCCCACGTAGATCCCGGCGGCCAGCCCATCGACGCCGTGCCACTCGAACCCCGGCCCCAGCAGCAACAGCAGGGTCAGCACCGGCACCCCGACGCTGAAGTTCTGCCACTGAGCGACCAGCGGCGGGCGATGGTCACGCACATTGAACAGCCAGTAGAACGCCCAGATCAGCGTCGAGACCAGCGCCAGGCCGACGCCGAGCGGATCGGCGAAGGCCACCTCGAACACCTCGCCGCGGGTGGCGATCACCCACACGCCGCCGTAGGCGACCAGCCCGGCCAGCGCGTCCATGACGGTGAGCCGCTGGCCGAGGATCGGCACCGCCAGCAGTGCCATGGCCAGCGCCCAGGTGTAGTTGAGCGCCATCGCCTCCTGGCCCGGCAGGCGATCATAGGCGGCGAACAACACCAGGTAGTAGGCCACCGGGTTCATCAACCCGGCCCAGGCGGCGGTCCGCCAACCGCGCCTGAGCGCCTCGCCGAGCAGCCCACGGCGTACCACCAGCGCGCCGATCAGCGCCCAGGACACCAACGCGGCGAGCCACATCAGTTCCAGCGGCGTCATTCGTTCGAGCGCCACCTTGAAGGCGGTGGCCACGGTGGACCACAGCGCGACGGCGCCCAGCCCGTACAGCATGGCACGACGATCCGATGTCATGATGTCTCCCTGTCGTTATCGGGCGGCGACGAGCCGCCACCCGCGGCCGATTATCGGTCGATATGCCCCAGATCCCGCACCGGATCGAGGCGGTCGCGCACCTGTCGCTTGAGTGCCTTGACGTCGGGGAAGCCGCCATCACGCTTGCGCTCCCACAGGCTCTCGGCGCCGCAGAATATCTCGAACTCACCGCCATGGGACGGCACCAGGCTGACCTCCTCGAGGTCCTCGCCGAAGGTCGAGAGCAGCTCCTGAGCATACCAGGCGCTGCGCAGCAGCCACTGGCACTGGGTGCAATAGTGAATTCTGATATGTGACACGATCCTTCCCTGTCGCAACGCTGAGTGTGGACACCTCATCCTAAGGCAAGCGCGCGGCACTGTCTGCGCCGCCCCCCTCCTCGATGACCGCCCCCTCCCGCGCCCGCTCGGCCGCGCCTACCACCTTTGGCGAAGATACGCCGAGAAACCTCGTATCCTAAAATAAACCCCGTTGCCTATAAGAAATACATAGGCCCATCGACCTATATCAGCAAGGAATCCAGCGCATCATGTGGAAAATACTCAAACTGGCCAGCGCTTTCATCGGCGTCATCGTGGGGGCGGGCTTCGCCTCGGGCCAGGAGGTGCTGCAGTATTTCACCAGCTTCGGCCACTGGGGCACCGCCGCGGCGGCGGTCGCCACGGCGCTGTTCGCCTATCTCGGCATGATGCTGACGCGGCTGGGCAGCCGCCTTCACACCCGCTCCCATCGGGACGTGATCTATCGAATCAGCGGCCGCCATATCGGGCGCATCGTCGACTACGTGATCATCTTCACGCTGTTCGGCGTGGGCGTGGTGATGATCGCCGGCGCCGGCTCGATCCTCGAGCAGCAGTTCGGCCTTCCGCCCGCCGTGGGCAGCGTGCTGATGACGGTGCTGGTGGCCCTCACGGTGATGCTCGACGTCGAGCGGGTGGTGGCGATGATCGGCAGCATCACGCCGCTGCTGGTGCTGGCGCTGGTGGCGGCCTGCGGCTATAGCCTGCTCACCCTGGAGCGCGGCTTCGACGAGCTGGCACCGGTGGCCGAGGCGCTGCCCTCGACCCTGCCCCACTGGCTGGTCTCGGCGATCAACTATGTGTCGTTCAACATCGCCGTGGGCGCCGCCATGGCGCTGGTGATGGGCGGCGCCGAGGAAGACGAGCGCATCGCCGGCTGGGGCGGGCTGCTCGGCGGCGCGGGCATCGGGGTGCTGATCCTGGTCAGCCACCTGGCGCTGTTCTCCCGGGTCGAGGCGGTGGCGGGCTACCCGATGCCGATGCTCTCGATCATCGACGGCATCTCGCCGTGGCTGTCGACGTTCATGTCCTTCATCCTCTTCGGCATGATCTTCAGCACCGCCACCAGCATGTTCTACGCCTTCATCGCCCGCTTCGTGGCGCTGCGCACCCCCGCCGCCCGGCGCTTCGGCCTGGCGACGCTGGCGGTCGGCTTCGTGGCGAGCTTCGCCGGCTTCACCCAGCTGGTGGCGTTCTTCTATCCGCTGATCGGCTACCTGGGGCTGTTCCTGGTCGGCGCCCTGTTGCTGGCGCCGATCACCCAGCGTCGCGGGGCGCCGCTGGCCGCTAGGCCCGACGGCGGGCGCGGCTAGTCGAGGTGACAAGGGCCGGCGATGTCGCAACAATGTCGTTCATTACCGACGGCGAAAGGAGCGACCATGGCCGCCCCCGAGATCAGCCAGACCCGCCTCTTCGAACGGCTCACCGGTGATGAAGACAGCCGGATGTGTCGGGACATCCCCGACGAGGCCTGCCGGGAGCAGCCGCGCAACTTCTTCCTGCATCTGGTCGCGTCGCTCGGTAACAAGCTGGCCGATGAGCTGGCGAGCGCACGGCTGGTGCTGCCCTGGCTGCTCGGGGCGATCGGAGCACCGGTGTGGATGGTCGGCCTGCTGGTGCCGATCCGCGAGGCCGGCGCCCTGCTGCCCCAGGTCTTCGTGGCCGGTCTGATCCGCCGCCGCCCGGAACGCAAGGGCATCTGGGTGGCCGGCGCCATGTTTCAGGCCCTGGCCGCGGCCGCCCTGGCCGTGCTCGCGCTGTTCGGCCGTGGTGGGCTCGGCGGCACCCTGGTGCTCATCGCGCTGGTGGCGCTCTCGCTGGCCCGCGGGCTGTCGTCCATCGCCACCAAGGACGTGCTGGGCAAGACCATCGCCAAACGGCGCCGCGGCACCCTGATGGGCTGGAGCGGCAGCCTGGCCGGCGCCGCCACGCTGGCCGCCGGCGCCGTGTTGATGGGCTTCGGCGACCGTCCCGGCGAGCTCGCCCTGGCCGCGCTACTGGCGGTGGCCGCCCTGGGCTGGGCACTGAATGCCGCCTGCGCCGCGCTGATCCACGAGGTGCCCGGCGCGACCCAGGGCGGCGACAGCATCGCCTCGACGCTGCGCGAAGGCCTGCGCCTGCTGCGCGAGGACCGTGCCTTCCGGCACTTCAGCCTGTCTCGGGCGTTGCTGCTGTCGAGCGCCCTGGCGCTGCCCTACCTGGCCCTGCTCGGCCAACGTCAGGGCGATAGTGAGCTCGGCGGCCTGGGCCTGCTGGTGATCGTGTCCGGCGTGGCCGGCATGCTGGCAAGCCCCCTGTGGGGCAAGCTCGCCGATGCCTCGAGCCGCCGCGTGATGCGCCTCGCCGCCCTGGGGACCGCGGTATGCTGCAGCGCCGGGGCGCTGCTGAGCTGGCTACCCGGCGCCTGGACGGCCAGCGTCTGGCCCTATGCCCTGCTCTATGCGCTGCTGGTGATCGTCCACGCCGGGGCGCGGCTGGGCCGCAAGACCTACGTCGTCGACCTGGCCGGCGCCGAAGATCGCGCCCTCTGCGTGGCCCTTTCCAACACCCTGACCGGCGTGCTGATGCTCGTCGTGGGCGGCCTGGCCGGGGCACTGGCGCAATGGCTCGGCGGCGGCGCCCTGCTGCTGGCGCTGGCGGCCACGGCGCTGGCGGCCGCGGCCAGCACCATGCGGCTGCCGGAGGTCGAATGAGCCCGTCCGGCGTTGAAGGTCGAATGAGCCCGTCCGGCGTTGAAATCCCGAGCCCGGCTAGCCATGATATTCGGCCACGGGGCGGCGCCTGGCGCGCCGCCCATCACGCCCCCGCGACAGGAATGCCTCGATGAAACGCCCGCCCCTGATCAGCCCGGAGCTACTCGAACGCATGGTCGATGCCTCCGAGGACGGCATCGTCATCGCCGAACGGGAAGGCGACGAGACCATCCTGATCTACGTCAATCGAGGCTTCGAACGCCTGACCGGCTACGGCGCCGACGAGATCCTCTATCGCGACTGTCGCTTCCTGCAGAACGACGACCGCGACCAGCCGGCCCTGGCCTCGATCCGCCAGGCTCTCGCCGAGGGGCGGCCGTGCCGCGAGGTGCTGCGCAACTACCGCAAGGACGGCACCCTCTTCTACAACGAGCTGTCGATCACCCCGGTCTTCGACGAGCAGGACGCGCTCACCTACTTCATCGGCGTGCAGAAGGATGTCACCGAACGCGTCGAGGCCCAGCAAGCGCTGGCGCGGCTCAAGGCCGAACATGGCCTGCCCTGAAGGCCCACCACCGCATGCCCGGGCCAACACGACTAGCCTTTGCGCAGCCCGGGCTCTATCATCGTGGGCCTACGGATTCTGCTATCAGAACCTCCAACCCGCACTCCGCTTTTCAAAACATTAGTGAGATTCCATGGCGCAATACGTCTACACCATGAATCGGGTGGGCAAGGTCGTTCCCCCCAAGAAACAGATTCTCAAGGACATCTCGCTGTCCTTCTTCCCGGGCGCCAAGATCGGCGTGCTCGGCCTCAACGGCGCCGGCAAGTCGACCCTGCTGCGCATCATGGCCGGCGTCGACACCGAGTTCGAGGGTGAAGCCCGTCCGATGCCGAACATGCAGGTCGGCTACCTGCCCCAGGAGCCGGAACTCGACGACGAGAAGAACGTCCGCGAGACCGTTGAAGAGGCGCTGGGCGCCATCAAGGAGGCCCAGGAGAAACTCGACGGCGTCTATGCCGCCTATGCCGAGCCCGACGCCGACTTCGACGCCCTGGCCGCCGAGCAGGCGCGCCTCGAGAACATCATCGAGGCCTCCGATGCCCACAACATCGAGCGCAAGCTCGAGGTCGCCGCCGAAGCCCTGCGCCTGCCGCCCTGGGAGGCCCAGGTGGGCAACCTTTCCGGCGGCGAGCGCCGCCGTGTGGCGCTGTGCCGCCTGCTGCTCTCCGGCCCCGACATGCTGCTGCTCGACGAGCCGACCAACCACCTGGACGCCGAGTCCGTGGCCTGGCTCGAGCGCTTCCTGCACGACTACAGCGGCACCGTGGTGGCGATCACCCACGACCGTTACTTCCTCGACAACGTGGCCGGCTGGATCCTCGAGCTCGACCGCGGCGAAGGCATTCCCTTCGAGGGTAACTACTCCGGCTGGCTGGAGGCCAAGGAGCAGCGCCTCGCGCAGGAGGCCAAGCAGGAGGCCTCGAAGAACAAGGCCATCAAGCAAGAGCTCGAGTGGGTGCGCTCCAACGCCAAGGGTCGACAGGCCAAGAGCAAGGCGCGCCTCAACCGCTTCGAGGAGATGCAGTCCGGCGACTTCCAGAAGCGCAACGAGACCAACGAGATCTACATTCCGCCCGGCCCGCGCCTCGGCGACAAGGTCATCGAGTTCCACGGCGTGTCCAAGGCCTTCGACGACAAGCTGCTCTACGAGAACCTGGACTTCGCGCTGCCGCCCGGGGCCATCGTCGGCATCGTCGGCGGCAACGGCGCCGGCAAGTCGACGCTGTTCAAGCTGATCACCGGCCAGGAACAGCCGGACAGCGGCGAGGTGGTCCGCGGCGAGACCGTCGACATCGCCTATGTGGAACAGCTGCGCGACGCCCTGGACAACAAGCAGACGGTCTGGGAAGCGGTGTCCGACGGCCAGGACATCCTCAACATCAACGGCTACGAGGTGTCGTCGCGAGCCTACGTGGGACGCTTCAACTTCAAGGGCAACGACCAGCAGAAGCGCCTGTCGGACCTGTCCGGCGGCGAGCGCGGTCGCCTGCAGCTGGCCCAGACCCTGAAGCAGGGCGCCAACGTGTTGCTGCTCGATGAGCCGTCCAACGACCTGGACATCGAGACCCTGCGTGCCCTCGAGGAGGCCCTGCTGGCCTTCCCCGGCTGCGCCCTGGTCATCTCCCACGACCGCTGGTTCCTCGACCGCATCGCCACGCACATCCTCGCCTTCGAAGGCGAGTCCCACGTGGAGTTCTTCGAGGGCAACTACACCGAGTACGAGGCGGATCACAAGAAGCGCGTCGGTGACGAGACCCCGCACCGCATGAAGTACAAGCGCATCGACGCCTAAGCCGCACGCCTTGCGCGGCACGCTCGACAAGACCCCACGGCCGCAAGGTCGTGGGGTCTTTCTGGTTGGGCCCTGGCGCCGACGGTCGGCGAGCGTTGGCTCCGAGGCTAGACAGCGACGCTCGAAGCCGCCATAAGAAGAGCATGGCGAGTCGCGGGGCGCCGCGCCCGCCTGTAGCGGAGTCGACACGGCTTCGATGCCCCCCTGGCCGCGCGAGGACCGGACATGTCGCCGACGCTCCTGCTGCACCCCCTTCAGCTCATCCGCAGCTTCACCAGCAGCATCGCCTACCTGCCGACGCTGGCCGCCGCGAGTTACGGCCTGCTGGGCCTGCTGATCCTGCTGAGCACCACCCTCGACATCGGCTTTCCCGACGGCCTCGCCCCCTGGATCCCGGAACTGCCCGACGGCGCCCGCTCACTGCTGGCCGCGCTGCTCGGCGGCATGATCTCGCTGATGGTGTTCAGCTTCTCCATGGTCATGTCGACGCTCTCTCAGGCCGGCGGCAACTTCTCCCACAAGCTGGTGTTCGGGCTGGTCAGCGAACGCCGCCATCAGTGGGTACTGGGCCACTACCTGGGGACCATCCTGTTCCTGCTGCTACTGATGATGGCACCGGAAGAGGCACGCGGCTGGATGGGCCCAGCCATCTATCTGGCCTGCCTGCTGGTCGTCCACTGCCTGGGGCTGTTCGTCTATTTCATCCACAACGCCTCACAGTCGGTACAGATCGATGCGGTGATCCGCGGCCTGCATGGTACGGCGCTGGCGGCCATGCGCCGTCAGCAGGCACGGCGGCGGCAAGGCGAGCACTGGCGCTGCCTGGACCCGCGCCCGCTGCCACGCACGCCCTGCCACGAGATCACGATGCGTCAGGAAGGCTATGTCCAGAACGCCGATATCGCCGCCATGGCGGACCTGGCGAGACGCCTGAACGGCCGGCTGCACCTGAGCTTTCGCTTCGGCGACTACCTGATCCGGGGCGCTCCGCTGGCCATCCTGGAGGGTGCCGAACCCCCTGATGCGGCCTGGCAGGAGGCGCTGCAGGATTGCCTGGTGCGCCTGGACGGCGAATCGGTGAGCGAGCACTACATGCACGGCATGACCCAGCTGATGGAAGTCGCGCTCAAGGCCCTGTCGCCGGGCATCAACGACCCGGGCACGGCACGCCTGTGCCTGCACCGCCTGACCGACCTGCTGAACCAGCATCTGGCCTGGCAACCGCCCAATGCGCGGCTCGACGCGGAGGGACGACTACGCGTCACCTGGCCGCTGGAGCCCTTCGACAGCCTGCTGCATCGGCTGTTCGTGCCCCTGCTGCACTACGGCGGCGACGACCAGAGCGTGCTGTTGGGCCTGCTCAAGGCCCTCAAGGCGCTGTCACGCGAGGCCAGCGGCGAGCCTCTCCGCGCCCTGCAGGCCATGGCCGAGCGCGTCGTCGCGCGGCTCGACCGACTGTCTGACCATCCCATGGATCGAGCCTTCGTCGGCGACCGGCTGACCCGAGGCCGCCATCGACTGGCGCTGCCCGGCGAGCTGCCGCCCGCCGGCGGCGACGCTCAATAAAGCTTCGACTCGCCCTTGGGGCGGGTCTTGAAGCGCCGATGCAGCCACAGGTACTGCTCGGGGTGGCGACGAATGGCGTCCTCGATGACGGCATTGATCCGGGTGGCATCGGCCACCTCGTCGCCGCTGGGGAAGTCCTCCAGCGGCGGCAGGTATTCCAGGCTATAGGTGCGCCCATCGGGATTGCGGTGGAAGATCAGCGGCATCACCGGCGCCCCGGTCATGCGGGCGATCTTGGCGGTCAGCTTGATGGTCGCCGCCTCGACGCCGAAGAAGGGAGCGAACACGCTGGCATCGCGGCCGAAGTCCTGGTCCGGCGAGTACCAGACGTTGTGCCCCGCCTTGAGCCGACGCACCGCGCCACGCAGGTCATGGCGATCGATGGCGCGGCCGAAGACGCGCGAACGCGCCCGGGTCATGAAACGCTCGAACAGCGGGTTATCGTGGGGCCGATAGACCGCATCGGCGGGGAAGAACAGCGAGTGCAGGGCCCCGCCCAGGTCCAGGGTCGAGAAGTGCACGCCGATGATCAGCACCCCCGTGCCCTGGGCCTGGGCACGGGCCATGTGCTCCTGCCCCTTGAAGGTCACGCGATGTCGCAGGTGTTCGGGGTCCCGGCACCAGCCGGTGGCCGTCTCCAGGATGCCGATGCCGTTGGCGATGAACGACTCCCTGACGAGGCGCGCACGTCGGGCCTCGTCCAGCTCGGGGAAACACAGCCGGATATTGGTCTCGGTGATGTGTCGGCGCCGCCCGGCGAAGCGCCAGGCGGCCAGGCCGATGGCTCGGCCGATCCACAGCTTGAGCCGCCAGGGCAGCCAGGCGGAGACGCGCATGGCGGCGATGGACAACCAGGTCGGCCAGTAGCGGGGATGGGCGAAGGAGGTCGTGGTCTCGTCCTGGGACATGGGGCACTCTTACTCGGGTTCCGCCCCATGATAGCGCCTCGGCACCCTGGGCAGCACCCCGGTGAGCAACGTATAGCTGATGGTATCGCAGTGGCGGGCCACCTCATCCACGGACAGCGTCTCGCCGCCGGAGCCGCGCCCCCACAGCACCACCTCGCTGCCGATGCCGGCCTCGGGCAGCGCGGTCAGGTCGACGATCAGCATGTCCATGGAGACCTTGCCGGCGATCGCGGTACGCCGACCATCGACCAGCACCGGGGTACCGTCGGCGGCGTGGCGGTCATAGCCGTCGCCGTAGCCACAGGCCACGATGCCGACACGCGAAGGCCGCGGCGCCGTCCAACGGCCGCCATAGCCCACCGGCTCACCCTCTTCCAGCTCGCGCACGGCGATGATCTCGGAGCGCAGCGTCATCACCGGCGCGAGGCGCCGACTGGCGGCATTGGCGTGCTCCAGGGGGTCGCTGCCATAGAGCATCACCCCCGGGCGATTCCAGGCGCCGTGGGCCTCGGGCCACGCCAGGGTCGCCGGCGAATTGGCCAGGCAGGTGGGCGCGCCCAGGCGCCCGGCGAGCTCGGCCAGCAGCGCCGACTGGCGGTGGAAGTAGCCGCTATCGACGGCATCGGCGGTGGCGAAGTGGCTCATCAGGTGCAGGTCACAGGCGTAGTCAGGCGCCGCGCGCAGGCGTCGCCAGGCCGCCTCGGCCCGCTCGGGTGGGAAGCCCAGCCGGTGCATGCCGGAATCCACCTTGAGCCATACCGGGATCGGCCTCGTCGGACGCCACGCCAGCAAGGCATCGAGCTGCCAATCGCTGTGCACCGCCATCCACAGCCCCAGGGCCTCGACGCGGGCGAGCTCTTGGCTCTCGAAGATGCCCTCCAGCAGCACGATGGGTGCACCGATGCCGGCCTCGCGCAGGGTCTCGGCCTCCTCGAGACACGCCACCGCGAAGGCCGGGGCGAGCCCCTCCAGGGCTCGGGCACAGGCCACCAGGCCATGGCCGTAGGCATCGGCCTTGAGCACCGCCACGGACCGGCTGTCGGGCGCGAGATCACGGGCCAGGCGATAGTTATGGCGCAGGGCGTCCAGGTCGATGTCGGCACGCAGCGGTCGGGCCATGCGGGGAGTCTCCGGATACGAGGGAAAGGGCCCTATTATTTTTCAATCCTGAGGCTTTTTCACGCCACTAACGACCAAAATATTTCTGCATTGCGAGATTTATCTCTGCATTTATATCGGCGGGCAGGATATATCTCCCACCCACCCCTTCCAACGCAAAAAGCCAGGGCTCGGCCCTGGCTTTCGGTCAAGGATAGCCTCGGCGGGCTCACTCGAAGATGGCATCCAGATCGAGCCCCTGCTTGTCGAGCAGCCGGCGCAGCTTCTTCAACGCTTCCACCTGTATCTGGCGCACCCGCTCGCGCGTCAGGCCGATCTCCTCACCGACCTGCTCCAGGGTCGAAGCCTCATGGCCACGCAGGCCGAAGCGTCGTACCACCACCTCGCATTGCTTCTCGGTGAGCTCGGCCAGCCAGTCATCGACGTGCTGCTTGACGTCGCCGTCCACCAGGGTCGACTCGGGCCCCTGCTCGTGATCGTCGGCCAGCGTCTCGATCAGCGGCTTGTCACTCTCACCGCCCACGGGGTAGTCGACCGACGAGACCCGTTCGTTGAGCCCCATCATCTTCTTGACGGTCGCCACCGGCTTGTCGAGGTGATCGGCGATCTCCTCGGCGGTGGCCTCGTGATCGAGCTTCTGGGTCAGCTCGCGGGCCGCCCGCAGGTAGATGTTGAGCTCCTTGACCACATGGATCGGCAGACGAATCGTGCGGGTCTGGTTCATCAGCGCTCGCTCGATGGTCTGGCGAATCCACCAGGTGGCGTAGGTCGAGAAGCGGAAACCACGCTCGGGATCGAACTTCTCCACGGCACGGATCAGCCCCAGGTTGCCTTCCTCGATCAGGTCGAGCAGGGTCAGGCCACGGTTGAGATAGCGCCGGGCGATCTTGACCACCAGGCGCAGGTTAGACTCGATCATGCGCGATCGACCGGCGGGGTCGCCATCGCGGGCGAGGCGGCCGTAGAAGACCTCCTCCTCCGGCGTCAGCAGCGGCGAGAAGCCGATCTCATTGAGATAGATCTGGGTGGCGTCGAGGCTGTGATGGTTATGGCGGTCCTCGCGACTCAGCGCCTTCTCGAAGGCCGCCGCATCGCCAGCGTCGGGCGCGGCGTCGCCGAGCTCGACCTCTCGCTCCCCCGCTTCTGCGGCCGACTCCATGTCCACCTCGTTCAGGTCCCGTTCAAGCATGCTCATCGATGGCTGCCCCTGGTTGTATCGAGCATCGTGTCATGCTCGAAACGATCGCTGTCAGAGATTGTCATTGTATGGTGTTGCGTGGCTGACACGAGCGGCTTGGCGACCCTTTCCTTCAACGCTTCGGCAGGTACTCCAGCGGATCCTGAGGCTGGCCGTCCTTGCGCACCTCGAAGTGCAGCCTGACATCCTCGGCGTCGCTGTCGCCCATACTGGCGATCACCTCGCCGGTCTCGACGACATCGTTTTCCTTCACACGCAGGCTGTCGTTATGGGCGTAGGCGCTCAGGAACTCGTCGTTGTGCTTGAGCAGGATCAGGTTGCCGTAGCCGCGCACCCCGCTGCCCGCATAGACCACGATACCTGGCCCGGCCGCCTTGACAGATTGCCCCTTTTGCCCATCGATATCAATGCCAGCGGTGATGCTGCCTCCCGTGCCGAAATTGCCGACCACCTCGCCGTTGGCGGGCCACTGCCAGGGCACCTCGTCCACCGGCGTGTATTCGCGTGTCTCGCTGCCGCCGGTCTCCGGCTCGCCGGCCACCTGGGTCCCGGCATCGGCCTCGGGTTCCGTGCCGGTATCGGCCTGAGCCCCACCCGCATCGGCACCGTCGTCGACGGCGGGCGCCTGCTCGGTGGCTGTCTCTTCGCCTGCCGACGCCGCCTGCTCTTGCTGCTCGCGGCTCTGGCGCTCGGCCTGGTCGGCCTCGCTCAGCGTCCCGTCGGCGCCCGGGCTTTCGGGGTCGTAGACCGGCCCCGGGCCTTGGGTGCTGGCCTCGGCGCTGGCCACGGCCTCGCTGTCGACACTGGCTTCACCACCGCTGCGCTCGGTGCTGCCATCGGGCAGCAGCCACTCCATCGAACCATCGCCCTGATCATCGCCGCCGAGACCGGTCGCCACGGCGCCGGCGCCCGCCGCGGCTCCGGCCGAGCTCGCCGCCGCAGCCGATTCACCACCGCCGGCGCCACCACCGCTGCCACCCAGCGACAGCTGCTGTCCCGGCTGAATGTTATAGGGCGGCTCGATACGGTTGAGCCGCGCCAGGTCGCGATAGTCCATCTCATGGCGCCAGGCGATGCCGTAGAGCGTATCGCCGGCCTCGACGGTATAGGCGGCCGGGCGGTCGCCCGCGCGGCTGGATGACAGGTCCTGTACCTGTACCGGTGGCGGCGCCTCCTGGGAGGCGGCACAGCCGCCCAGAGACAGGGCCAGCCCTGAAATCAGCAAAACCTTATGCATTGAATGCTTACTCCTTGTCCTCGTGTCGGCCGCCCAGCGCGGCGGACTGACCGCCGCCCTGGTTCCTGCCGATGCCCCACACCAAGGCGGCACCGGCCAGCATCAGCGCGACCACCGCCACCAGCTGGGCGGGATCGCCGGTGGTCTCGGTGAACGCCGACGGCGTCAAATAACGGTAATCGAGGGGGATCATCTGGCCATCGGCGCCGAGCTGGTAACTCACCAGCTCGCGCCATGGCCACAACACCGGCAGCGAGCCGAGGATGAACCCCACCAGCAGTTGCAGGGTCGCGGTGTGAAAACGCACCAGCAACCAGCACAACAACCGCGAGAAGGCGAACAATCCGATCAGACAGCCGCCGCCGAACAGCGCGATCGCCCCCAGGTCGAACTCGCGGATCGTGTCCATCACCTTGCCATAGAGGCCCATCGTCAGCAGCAGGAAACTGCCCGATACCCCCGGCAGCAGCATCGCGCTGATGGCGATGGCACCGCCCACTACCAGGACCAGCTCGGGGCTGCCGAGCCGACCGATCAACGGCATCAACGCCGGCAGCGCCTGGGCCAGCAGCAGGCCGATGGCCAACGGCAGCAGGTGCCACACGCGCCAGTCGGCGGGATGCCGGCCGACCACCAGCGCCGATGCCGCCACCAGGCCGAAGAAGAAGCCGCGCAGCAACAGCGGCTGATCCGCCATCAGCCACACCACCAGGTGGGCGACGCTGATCAGGCTGGCGGCGATGCCCGCCAGCAGCGGCAGCAAGAACCCCAGGTTGAGATGCTCGACCAGCCCGGCCCCACCGCCACGCCGCCAGGCCCCGATGGCGCTGGGGCCGAAGCGGCGCACCGTCAGCAGCAGTTCTTCGTAGATGCCGGTGATGAAGGCGATGGTTCCTCCGGAGACACCGGGCACCGCATCGGCGGCCCCCATCCCCATGCCCCGTAACAAGAGGCCTAGTTGACGCTTCAAGAACTTACTCCCCAGAAAACACTGATGTATGACGACGCTTGCCATAGGGCCTCACGACATAAATCAACGCTTTCGTTGTCCCGCATCCGCCACTCCACCTGGCCCTTCCAGCTCCGGCCTAACGGATGACGCCCTCCAGCAACGGCACGAAGCGTACCGTTTCCAGGCGCTGCGTCTCGAACCGCGTTCCTTCCCGACGCACCCGCACCAGCCGCTGCGTGCCATCCTGCTCGGCCAGCGGGGCGATCAGCACCCCGCCATCGGCCAGCTGGGCCAGCAACGGCTCGGGCAGCGTGCTGGCGCAGGCGGTCAGCAATATGGCATCGAATGGCGCCGCTTCCGGCCAGCCGTGTCCGCCGTCGGCCAACCGCAGGCGCGCGTTGTGCGCACCGAGCAGCCTCAGCCGTTCGCCGGCGCGGCGATGCAGGGCATTGATGCGCTCCACCGACCAGAGTTCCGTCACCACCCTGGCGAGCACCAGGGTCTGGTAGCCGGAGCCGGTGCCGATCTCCAGTACCCGCGTCGGCGCCTGCTCGCGGAGCAGCTCGGTCATGCGCGCCACGATCCACGGCTGGGAAAGCGTCTGACCATGACCGATGGGCAACGAGGTGTCCTCGTAGGCACGATGCGCCAGGGCTTCGTCGAGGAACAGATGGCGCGGCTCGCCGGCCATCACCTCCAGCACCCGGTGGTCGGCGATGCCCTGGCGGGCGAGACGCTCGACCATGCGGTCGCGGGTGCGCTGGGAGGTCATGCCGACTCCCTGCAACCACTCGGGGCGAGGGTAGCGGCGAGTATCAGGTGAGCGCATCCAGCCATTCCTGCACGTCGTCACGAGCCGCATGCCGAGTCAGGTCAATCTGCAGCGGGGTGATGGACACGAAACCGGCCTCCACGGCGGCGAAATCGGTATCCGGTCCGTCGTCGGCGCTCTCACCCGCGGCGGCGATCCAGTAACGCTTGCGACCGCGCGGGTCACGCACTTCCAGCGGTTTCGCCGCCGGGCCTCGGTGTCCCTGACGCGTCACCCGCAGGCCGCGGATCTCCTCCCAGGGCAGGTCCGGCACGTTGACATTGAGCAGGCTGCGCGGCGGCAGCGAGAGCCGGTCGGCGGCACCGACCAGGCTCGCCGCCACCCGCCCGGCGGTCTCGAAATGATGCCTTCCGACCAGCGACATGGCGATCGCCGACATGCCCAGGTTGCGGCCCTCCATGGCGGCGGCCACGGTGCCCGAATAGAGCACGTCGTCGCCCAGGTTGCCGCCGTGGTTGATGCCCGAGATCACCAGATCGGGGCGCTCTCCCCAGACCCCGTTGACGCCCAGGTAGACGCAGTCTGCCGGGGTGCCGTCGACGCTGTAGAAGCCGTTATCGAGGGTCGACAGCGCCAGCGGCCGGGTCAGGGTCAGGGAGTTGCTGGCACCGCTCTTGTCGCGGTCGGGAGCCACCACGCGCAGCCGCGCGTGGGCCGCCAGGGCATCATGCAGGGCACGCAGGCCCGGGGCATGCACTCCGTCATCATTGGACAGCAGCAGTCGACGCATCCGCGGCTCCTTGCTCGGGCCCCGATCGGGGCGTATGGAAACTCAGGGTCGGGTGGGCGATCAGCTCACGCAGCACGGCGGTGGCGAAGGCGCCGCGGGGCAGCGCGAAGGAGAACCATGCCTCCCCCTCGCCCGGCTCGAGGCATGGTGCTTGCAGACGCAGGCGCAACGCGCGGCGGGCCGTCTTCACCCCGGCCCGTTCGAGGCCGGCGCACAGCTCGGGATGCGCCGCCCCCTGGGCCTGCTCACGGGCCCGCGCCTCGTCGAGCGCCAGCGAGTCGCCCTGCCCCCAGAGCACGCCGCTGGGATGCAGGTCGAGCCGCGCGGCACGCTCGCGCAGCGAATCGTCGAGCGACTCGGCGACGAACAGGCTCGATGAACCGTCGAGGATCACTGCCTCGCCGGGCAGCGGCGTCGACCAGTCGCCCTCGACGATGCGCGCGGCCAGCTGTTCGTTGAACAGGTAACTACGCGCCGCGGAGAGCAGCATGCCGTCGCGGTCGTCGCGCTTGCGCCAGCCACGAGCCAGCACGCGTGAGGCATGATGCAGGTTGCGGCCATCCGCGCCGAAACGCTGCGGGCCGAAATAGTTGGCCACGCCATGATGACACAGCCAGGCCCAGCGCTCGGCGAGATGCGGGTCGCTCAACGCCTCGCCGGTGACGCGCAGGCGAAACCGGTTGGCAGCATGCACGCCCCGCTTGAGTTTGCGCGGGTGGCGGATGACCTCGAGCAGCGTCAGCGGCAGGTCGGCCAGCCGGGCCTCGAGATCGCCCGGCGCCTCGCGGCCAGGCAGGTGCACCGAGAACCACTGGCGGGTCACCGCGTGGCGATCCTTCATGCCGGCGAAGCCGACATCGCGCTGCGTGACCTCACAGGCCTTGGCCAGCCGACGGGCGACCAGGCTGGTGGTCAAGTCGCGCTTCTCGAGCCACAGCCACAGATGCTCGCCCTGCCCCTCGGGGGCGAAGCCCAGCTGTTCCTCGACCCGGAAATCCTCCGGCGTCGCCCGATAGCCGCCGGGCAACGGCGCACCGAAGCGCGCATCCAGCACCCGGGGCCAGCTCGGCGGCCAGACGATCGGCGCGGCTTGCTCCGTGGACGTCGTCTCAGGCATCGCCGGCCTCTCCCGTCAGCAGCACCACCGCCTCGGCGGCGATGCCTTCGCCGCGGCCGGTGAAACCCAGCCGCTCGGTGGTGGTCGCCTTGACATTGACCGCGCCCCGCTCGACCGCCAGGTCGGCGGCGATGCGCTCGGCCATCACTTCGACATGCGGCGAGAGCTTCGGCGCCTGGGCCATCACCGTGGCGTCCAGGTTGCCGACCCGGTAGCCGGCCTCGCGCACGAGTGCGACGACTCGGCGCAGCAGCTCACGGCTGTCGGCGCCGGCCCAGGCCGGATCGCTATCGGGGAAGTGACGACCGATGTCGCCCAGCGCGCAGGCGCCGAGCAGGGCATCGCAGATCGCGTGAAGCAGCACGTCGCCATCGGAGTGGGCGACGAAGCCTTGCGCGAAGGGAATGGCGACACCACCGATCCGCAGGTGGTCGCCCTCGCCGAAGCGATGGACGTCGAAGCCGTGGCCGATTCGCATCATGCGGTGTCGTTCCTGTCAGCGGGGTGATCGGACATGCCCTGGGCGGCGAGGATCGCCTCGGCCAGCGCCAGGTCCTCCGGGTGAGTGATCTTGAGGTTGTCGCGGCGAGCGCTGACCAGACGCGGCGAGAGGCCGAGCGCCTCCACCGCCGAGGCCTCATCGGTGACCGCGAGGCCACGCGCACCGGCCTCGGCAAGCGCCCGGCGCAGCACCCCGTAAGCGAAGCCCTGGGGCGTCAGGGCGTGCCACAGGCCAGCGCGCGGCGCGGTGGTCTCGACTCGCCCGGCGCCATCGTCGCGTTTCATGGTATCGGCCACCGGCGCGGCCAGCAGGCCCCCCACCGCGTCCTCGGCGATCGTCGCCGCCAGCCGGTGCAGGTCGTCGACACGCACACAGGGGCGGGCCACATCATGCACCAGCACCGGGTCGGCCTCATCGGCCTCGTCGGCGATGGCAGCCAGGGCGTTGGTCACCGAATCGACACGCTCATCGCCCCCCGCCACCCGTCGCCAGTCGGCGAAGGGCACCGTGGCCGGATCGAAGTGGGCGTCGCCAGGGTCCAGACACAGGCACAGCCGCGCCGCGGGGAAGGCCGCGTGGAGCCGCGCCAGGGTCGCGGCCAGCACCGTGCGGCCGGCCAAAGGCAGATACTGCTTGGGCAGCGCGGCGCCCATGCGGCGTCCGCGGCCCGCCGCGGGCACCACCAGCCAGAGTCGTTCGCTCACCGTGACTCTCCTGCGCCGGGCTCCCCGGCATCGGGGACCCAGAAGAACTGCTCGTCGCGGCGCACCATGCCGATATCGCTGCGCGAGCGCTCCTCGATGGCATCGAGGCCGTTCTTGAGATCGACCACCTCGGCGGCGAGTCGCTCGTTGCGCGCTCGCAGCGGCGCGTTTTCGGCCTCCAGGCGGTCCACCCGCTGGCGCACTTCGGCCAGCTCGCGCAGTCCGCCCTCGCCGAACCACAGGCGATACTGCAACAGCGCCTGCAGGGCGATGAGCACGATGGCCAGCCACTTGAGCATGAAGAGGGTCCGTCACCAGAGAATTCAAGGGCGTAGTATGCCATCTTCCCTCGGCCGCCTCATCCATCGAAACCCTGGCGGCGGCGGATCGCTCGACGCCCCGCCGCCGGCGTGTCGGCGCTCATTCGGCGGCGCGAAACGGCAGGGCCCGCTCGGCGGCCGCGATGTAGGCCGTGACTCGGGCGTCCTCCTCGGCGCAGAAGCGTGCCACTCCGTCACGCAGACGAGGGTCGGCGATATGATGCAGCGAGATCAGCCGGCGCGGCGCGAAGCCGCGGGTCAGCTTGTGCTCGCCCTGGGTACCGGGATCGAAGCACGAGAGCCCCCGCGCCAGGCAATGCTCGAGGCCCTGGTAATAGCAGGCCTCGAAGTGCAGACCATCGGCCTCGATCTCGCTGCCCCAGTAGCGACCATAGAGCGTGTGGCGCCCCTGCAGGCACAGCGCCGCGGCCACCGGCCGGCCGTCGAGGCGCGCCTGTACCAGCACCAGCGCCTCGGGCAGATCGCGGCGTAGGCGCAGGAAGAACGCCTCGTTGAGATAGCCCTGCTGCCCGCGTTCCAGGTAGGTGATCCGATAGCAGCGATAGAAGTGTGCCAGGTCGGCCTCACCGATCTCCTCACCCTCCAGCCGGTGCAGGGTCAACCCCTGCTCGGCGACCCGGCGGCGCTCGCGACGGATGGCCTTGCGCCGTTTGGCGGTCAGGGCGGCGAGGAAACCATCGAAGTCGCCGTAGCCGCGGTCTCGCCACTGGAACTGCACGCCACCGCGGGCGATCAGCTCAGGCCGCGCCTCGCGCCAGCCGGCCACCTCCCCCTCTTCGGCGAACAGCAGGTGCCAGCTCGACAGCGTCGTGGCCTCCCAGGCCTCGGCCAGCAGGCACCGCGCCGCGAGGGGATCGACGCCATCGGCCAACACCAGCCGCGGCCCCGGCGCCGGGGTGAAGGGGATCGCACTGAGCCCCTTGGGGTAGTAGCGTCCCCCGGCCCGCTCCCAGGCGTCGGCCCAGGCCCAATCGAAGACGTACTCACCGAAGGAATGCTGCTTGTGGTAGTGCGGCAGCAGCCCGACCAACGCATCGCCGCACCACAGCGTCAGGTGGCGCGGCGTCCAGCCGCTCTCGGCGCACACCGAACCGCTGGCCTCCAGGGCATGCAGGAACTCGTGGCGCAGGAAGGGGTGATCGTCGCCCACCAGAGCGTTCCAGGCCTCGGCCGCTACCGCGGCCACAGCGGGCTGCTCGACGACTCGCAGGTCGCTCATGGACGCTCCCCCGGGCACCGGCTGACGTCAGCCGACGCAACACCTACCCTAGATGACATCATGAGGCATACCCTCTCCTGGCGATGCAGGGCTCTCGAACGCCCGCATGGTAAAATAATTACAACTATAGCCAAACACCCCGGGCAAACCCCTATGCAGGGTGTTATTTTTGCTAAACTTACGAAAACTTATCTCTCACGTTGCCGAGGTGTCCCATGGCCCAAGCATCCACGCCACTCAATGCCACCGTCCAGCAGGTCACCCAGCGCATCCGCGAGCGCAGCGCCGAGCGCCGTGCGCTCTACGAGCAGCGCATGGCCGACCAGCACCAGCGCGGCGTGCATCGCGGCGAACTCTCCTGCGGCAACCTGGCGCATGGCTTCGCCGCCTGCGGCACCCAGGACAAGAATGCCCTGAAGATGATGAACTCGGCGAACCTGGGCATCATTTCCGCCTACAACGACATGCTCTCCGCCCATCAGCCGCTTGAGACCTTCCCCGAGACCATCAAGGCCGCCGCCCGCGACATGGGCTCCACCGCCCAATTCGCCGGCGGCGTGCCCGCCATGTGCGACGGCGTCACCCAGGGCCAACCGGGCATGGAACTGTCGCTGTTCTCCCGCGACGTGATCGCCATGGCCACCGCCGTGGGGCTCTCGCACAACATGTTCGATGCCGCGCTGTATCTCGGCGTGTGCGACAAGATCGTGCCGGGGCTGTTCATCGCCGCGGCACGCTTCGGCCACCTGCCGGCCGTGTTCGTGCCCGCCGGCCCGATGCCGACCGGCCTGCCCAACAAGGAGAAGGCCCGCGTGCGCCAGCGGTTCGCCGAGGGCAAGGCCAGCCGCGAGGAACTGCTCGAAGCGGAGTCCGAGTCCTACCACAGCCCGGGCACGTGCACCTTCTACGGCACCGCCAACTCCAACCAGCTGATGATGGAGATGATGGGGCTGCACCTGCCGGGCACCTCCTTCGTCAACCCGGGCACCGAGATGCGCGAGGCGCTGACCCGCTTCGCCACCGAGCAGGCGATCCGCAACACCGAGCCCGGCGGCACCTATCGCCCCTTCTACCAGCAGATCGACGAACGCGCCATCGTCAATGCCGTGGTCGGCCTGCTGGCATCCGGCGGCTCTACCAACCACACCATGCACCTGGTGGCCATGGCCGCCGCGGCGGGCCTCACCCTGACCTGGGACGACTTCACCGATCTCTCGGCGGTGACGCCGAGCCTGATGAGGGTCTATCCCAACGGCCAGGCGGACATCAACCACTTCCAGGCCGCCGGCGGCATGAGCTACCTTTTCCGCGAACTGATCGGCGCCGGGCTGATCCACAGCGATATCCCCACCGCCTTCGGCACCGACATGACCGCCTATACCCAGGAACCCTTCCTCGAGGACGGCAAGCTGACCTGGCGCGAGGGCCCGCAGCAGAGCCTCGACGAGGACGTGCTGCGCCCGGTCGCCACGCCCTTCGCCCCCACCGGCGGGCTCACCGTGCTCGACGGCAACCTGGGGCGTGGCGTGATCAAGGTCTCGGCGGTGGCGGAAGAACACCGCGTGGTCGAGGCCCCGGCGCGGATCTTCGAGGACCAGAACGACCTCAAGGCGGCCTTCGACGCCGGCGAGCTGGACCGCGATGTGATCGCCGTGGTGCGCTTCCAGGGGCCCAAGGCCAATGGCATGCCGGAGCTTCACAAGCTGACGCCGTTCCTCGGCGTACTGCAGGATCGCGGCCACAAGGTCGCCCTGGTCACCGATGGCCGCATGTCCGGCGCCTCCGGCAAGGTCCCGGCGGCCATTCATATCAGCCCCGAAGCGCTGGACGGCGGACCGCTGTCCAAACTCCACGATGGTGATATCGTGCGCCTCGATGCCGACGCCGGCACCCTGGAGGCCAAGGTGAGCGCCGCCGATTGGGCCGAGCGCGAGCAGCGCGTGGCCGAGCTGGACCACTACCATGTCGGCCTGGGCCGCGAGCTGTTCGGTGGCTTCCGCCATCTGGCCATGCGCGGCGAGGAAGGCGCCGGGGTGTTCGGTGGCTTCGAGGCCGACGACCTGGCCCGCCAGGCCGGCCAGATCCATGACGAGGACGCCTGAGGCGATACCCACGCCGCGTTCGCCTCGTGCCACAGCGTGGATATAGCCATCGGGAGCGGGGAACCAGGCCCCGCTCCCGCGATTGTTTGAAAGAGACGAATTGACGATGACCCGACCCGCACTAATTGGTGTGGCTATCGAAAGCGCGGCACCCGGCCCGGTTGGCGTGGCTGATTGAGAGACGAACCTGACGATGACCCGACCCGCATTAATTGGTGTGGCTATCGAAAGCGCGGCACCCGGACCGGCTGGCGTGACTGATTGAGAGACGAACCTGACGATGACCCGACCCGCACTAATTGGTGTGGCTATCGAAAGCGCGGCACCCGACCCGGTTGGCGTGGCTGATTGAGAGACGAACCTGACGATGACCCGACCCGCACTAATTGGTGACATCGGCGGCACCAATGCCCGCCTCGCCCTGGTGACCCCGGGGGCCTTCGCGCCCCACGACATCCTGAGCCTGCCCTGTGCCGACTATCCCGGCCTGGTCGAGGCGATACGCGACTACCTGGAACGGGTCGGCGCCGTGGGCGACAACGCCCCGCGCGAGGCCTGCCTGGCCTTCGCCTGCCCGACCCACGGCGAGCATATCAAGCTGACCAACAACCCCTGGTCGTTCTCCCGCACCGGGGTGCGAGAGGCCCTGGGGCTCGAGTTGTTCAAGGCGATCAACGACTTCACCGCCCAGGCCCTGGGCGTGCCCCACGTGGCCGAGGGCGAACTGTTCGAGGTACAGCCCGGCGAGGCGATGCCCCATGCCGCGCGGCTGGTGATCGGTCCCGGCACCGGGCTCGGCATGGCCGGCGTCTTTCCTGGCCGCCATGCCTGGATCCCGCTGCCCACCGAGGGTGGCCACGCGACCTTCGCCCCCACCGACGAGCGCGAGCACAACCTGCTGCGCTACTTCCGCAACCGCTACGGGCGTATCTCGGTCGAACGCCTGATGTGCGGCCAGGGGCTGCTGGATCTCTACCTGGCTCACTGTTCGCTGAAGGGCAGCAATCCGAGCTGCACGACGCCCGCCGAGGTTAGCGCGGCGGCCGCGAGCGGAGACGCCGTGGCGCGTGATACCCTGCTGCGCTTTTTGAAGATCCTCGGCGACGTCAGCGGCGATGCCGCGCTGACCCTCGGTGCCCGAGGCGGGGTCTACCTGTGTGGCGGCATCCTGCCACGGCTGCTCGACTGGCTGCCGCAGAGCCGCTTTCGCGAGGCCTTCGCCGACAAGGGGCGCATGAACGCCTATAACGCCGACATCCCGGTCCGGGTGGTCACCGCGCCCTGGACGGGCCTGCTGGGCGCCGCCGAGGCCCTGCACAACGAAGAGGTCGAATGACTCGACGCCAGGCGTCGAGCGACCCGATGGAGGAGATCGCATGATTCCCGCTTCCCTGCGCGCCCTGCTGGACGCCACCGACGGCCAGCGCCGCGCCGAATGGGCTGGCCGCGAGATATGGCTGGCCCGCGAGGCCTGGGGTGAACTCGTGGTGTCGCTTCAGGGCGCCCAGGTGCTTCACTATTTGCCGTCGCCCAAAGACGCGACCACCGAGGGCTCTCCTTCCCGTGCGCCCGAAGACGCGCACGCCGAGAACTCCTCTCCCGCGCCCGATGCCGCGCGAGACGCCGCGACATCACCGGCCGGCGAGACAACGAACGACGAAGAAACCCTGGTGCCCGGCGGCTGGCTGTGGGTCACGCCCACCCCCCAGACGCTACCCGGCGCCATCCGCGGCGGCATCCCGCTGTGCTGGCCGTGGTTCGCCGACGAGAACACCGCCGACGAGTCCGCGGACCGTTCCGGCCCCATGCACGGCCCGGCGCGCAAGGCCGACTGGCGCCTCGACGCCGTGGATGAGCACGAGGAAGGCGTCGAGCTGCACCTCTCGCCGCTGGAGCGCCTGCACACCCAGCTGGTGCCGCGCGCGGTGATCCAGGCCAACGCCCATCGCCTGCACGTGGAGCTGATCACCGAGCACCGCGGCGAGACGCCGGTCAAGATCACCGGCGCCCTGCACAGCTACCTGGCGGTGAACGACGCCACGGCCTGTCGCGTCGAAGGGCTGGTCGGCGCCCGCTACCTGGACAAGCTCGCCGACTTCGCCGAGCGCGAGCAACAAGGCGAGCTGGGCGTGCGTGGCGGCCTCGATCGCATCTACCACACCAACGCCGAGCTGACGCTGGACGACGGCCACCGCCGGCTGCGCATCGCCCGTCAGGACAGCGACTCGGCGGTGGTCTGGCATCCCGGCGACGCGCTTCCGACCGACACCTCCGCCGCCGCGGGCCGCCGTTTCCTGTGCGTCGAGGCGGCCAACACCCGGCTCGACCCGGTGTGGCTGGTGCCCGGCGCCCAGCACCTGCTGGGCACCACCCTTTCCCTTGCGAGCGACGCATGAGCGACGCCCCGACCTTCGACGCTCCCTTCGCGCTGGGCATGATGTCCCTGCACGAGGCACCTGAGCTGCACGCCCCCGAACGGCTGGCCGACTGGCTCGAGGCACGCCTCGACCAGGGTCTGCACTGGTTCGACCACGCCGACATCTACGGCGACCGGGCCGGAGAGACGCTGTTCGGTGCCGCGCTGCGTGCTCGCCCGGGCCTCGCCCGGCGCGTCCGGGTGGTGACCAAGACCGACATCGTCACCCCTGAGCGCGATACCTCGCCGTTCGCCGTCAAGCACTACGACAGCTCGCCGGCCTACGTGACCCGGGCCATCGATGCCTCCCTCGAGCGGCTCGGCGTGGCGCGCCTGGACCACTTCCTGCTCCATCGCCCCGATCCGCTGATGGACGCCGAGGCCACCGGCCGGGCCCTCGACGACGCCATCGCCGCCGGCAAGATCGGCGCCGCCGGCGTCTCCAACTTCCCGCCGGAGGCCTGGCGCCGGCTGCAGGGCGCCATGCACGGGCGCCTGTCGGCTCACCAGCTGCAGCTGTCGCTCGACCACCCCGCGCCGCTGTTCGATGGCCTCTTCGATGCCGTGGTCGGCGACGGCCAGGCCCCCATGGCCTGGTCGCCGCTGGGCGGCGGCCGGACGCTGAACGGCCCGGCGGCGCCTGTGCTGCACGCCCAGGCCGAGGCCTTCGGCGTCAGCCCCGCCGGCCTGGCCCTGGCCTGGCTGCGCGCCCTGCCCGGGCGACCGCTGCCGGTGATCGGCAGCCTCAAGCCCGAACGCATCGAGACGCTGTGTCGTGACGCCGAGCTCACGCTGCCGCGCCCGGCCTGGTTCGCCCTGCTCGAGGCCGCCCGCGGCCACGAGGTGGCCTGAGCCCGCCCACCGCTTATCGTGAGGAACCGCGCTCATGCTGCCCGTCATCGCCTTCGGCGAGGCCCTCGTCGACATGCTCTCCAGCCGGCTGGGGGAACCCGCCGACGAGGCGTCGGAGACCCTCGCCCGTGAAGCCTTCACCCCCTATGCCGGCGGCGCCCCGGCCAACGTCGCCGTGGCCTGCGCGCGGCTCGGCGTGCCCAGCCGCTTCCTCGGCATGCTCGGCGACGACCACTTCGGTGACTTCCTGGCCGAGGAGCTGACCGCCCAGGGTGTCGATGTCTCCGGCGTACGGCGCACCCGCGAGGCGCGCACCGCGCTGGCCTTCGTCTCCCGGGATGCCGAGGGCGAGCGCAGCTTCGACTTCTACCGACCGCCCGCCGCCGACCTGCTCTATCGCCTCGAGCACCTGCCGGCCGGCGTGTTCGCCGAACCCGCGGTGCTGCATCTGTGCAGCAACAGCCTGACCGACCCGGCGATCGCCGAGACCACCCTGGCCATGGCCGAGATGGCCGCCCGGGCCGGCTGTGTGGTCAGCGTCGACGCCAACCTGCGCCACAGTCTCTGGGCCGAAGGCCGCGCCGACGCCGCCCTGGTCACCCGGCTGCTCGACCGCGCCGACCTGCTCAAGCTATCCCGCGACGAGGTCGACGACCTGCGCGGCGATCATCCCGAAGACGCCTGGCTGGCCGAACGCCTGGCCGCCGGGGTCAAGCTGGCGGTGATCACCGACGGCGCTGGCGACGCGCGCGCCCTGGGGGCCGGGCTGTCGCTATCCGTCACCCCGCCGGCGGTGCAGGCCGTTGACACCACGGCGGGAGGAGACGCCTTCATCGGTGGGCTGCTGGCCGCCCTCGCCGAAAGCGGCTTCACGGAAGGCTGGCACCGCGACACGGCACGCCTGGGGATCGCCCTGGCCTTCGCCTGCCGCTGCGGCGCCCACGCCGTCACCCGCCCCGGCAGCTATGTCGCCCTGCCCACCCGGGGCGATGTGGATGGCCCGGTTCCCGCCGAGGGCGACCGCCCTTCTTCCTGAACCATGCCCCGCGCCCGTGGTGCACGACAAAAAAGCCCCGGCCAAACTGGCCGGGGCACAAGGACAGCCGATGGCTGTCGAGAGAGAACCCGGTGGGCTCGATAAGGAAACTCAGTGGTGGAAACGCTCCGCGGCCTCCTGGGCCAGTCGGCGGATGGCGCTCCAGTCTTCGGCCTCGACCAGCGACTTGGGCGTCAGCCAGGAGCCGCCCACGCACATCACGCTGGGCAGCGCCAGGTAGTCGCCGGCGTTATCCAGGCTGATGCCGCCGGTCGGACAGAAGCGTGCCTCGGCGATCGGCCCGGCGAAGGCCTTGAGGGCCTTGACGCCACCGCTGGCCTCGGCGGGGAAGAACTTGTAGCGGCGATAGCCGTACTGCCAGCCGATCATCAGCTCGGAGACGGTGGCCACACCAGGCAGCATCGGCACCGGGCTCTCGACGCCGTAGCGATACAGGGCCTCGGTGGTGCCCGGGGTCACCACGAAGTCGGCGCCGACCTGTTCGGCCTGGCGATACTGCGCCGGGGTCAGCACGGTGCCGATGCCGACGCTGGCCTGGGGCAGCGCCTCCTTGATGCGACGCGTGGCTTCCAGCGCACAGTCGGTGCGCAGGGTCACCTCCAGCACGCTGAGCCCCCCTTCGACCAGGGCGGTGGCCAGGGGAACGGCGTCTTCCACGCGCTCGATGGCCAGCACCGGGATCACCTCGGCCTTGAGGCAGATGCTGTCGATCTCGGTGGTGCGCGTGGAGGGCAGCTGTTTGTCGATCGTCATGTCATGGCTCCAGAAAGAGGTCCGGGGCTCAGGGCGCCCAGTAGATGCCGAGCGGGCCGGCCAGGAAGGCGCGAATCGGCAGCGCCCGGGTGTCGTCGCCGGCCAGGGCGCGGCCCAGCACGGCGCGCTTCTCCTCGCCGGTGATATGCAGGAAGTGGCGCGGGCAGTGGTGCAGCCGATCGGCACTCAGGGTGATCCGTGGCTGCGGCTGGCTCGGCGTGCGCACCGCCACCACCGAGTCGTCGGTGGATAGCGCCAGGGCGAGTTCCTGGCTGTCGGGGAACAACGAGGCGGTGTGGCCATCGCCACCCATGCCCAGGATCACCACACTGGCCGGCCAGTCGAGCGCCGCGAGACGCTCGCTCACCTCGGCCACGCCCTGCTCGGGGGTGGCGGCCGTGCTGGTCAGCGGCACGAAGGTGGCCGCGGCGGCCGCCCCCTGCAGCAGGTGGGCACGCACCAGGCGAGCATTGCTGGCGTCATCGGTCTCGGCCACCCAACGCTCATCGGCCAGCGTCACGTCGACGCGCGCCCAGGGCAGCCGCATGGCGGCCAGGGCCTCGAAGAAGGGCACCGGGGTCGAGCCGCCGGACACCACCAGCAAGGCGCGCTCGCGCTGGGCCAGGTCGGCTCTCAGGGCCTCGGCCACGGCCTCGGCCAGCTGCCGAGCCAGTTGCTCACGGGATTGACTCATCTCCATCGTCCTCATTGCGGATGGCCTCGGGCCGATAGGCGTCTCGGCGTCAGTAGTCTTCGTACCAGCTGCGGCCGTCCTGGGTGATCATCGCGATCGAGGCGACAGGCCCCCAGGAACCGGCCGGGTAGCGGCGTGGCGGCTCGTCGCGGCTCTCCCAGGCGGCGATCAGGCTGTCACACCACTGCCAGGCATGCTCGACCTCATCGCGGCGCACGAACAGCGCCTGCTGGCCCTTCATGACCTCGAGCAGCAGCCGTTCATAGGCGTCGGGAATCCGCGTCTTGGGAAAGGCGTTGTGGAAGTCCAGGTGCAACGGGCCGCGCCGCAGGCGCATGCCCTTGTCCAGGCCGCTATCCTTGGTCAGCACCTCCAGCGCGATGCCCTCCTCCGGCTGCAGGCGGATCACCAGCTTGTTGGCGGCCAGGTTGCGCTGGTCGGGGTCGAAGATGTAGTGCGGCTGCTGGCGGAAATGGATGACGATCTGCGACAGCTTCTCCGGCATGCGCTTGCCGGTGCGCAGATAGAACGGCACTCCCGCCCAGCGCCAGTTGGCCACCTCGGTCTTCATCGCCACGAAGCTCTCGGTGTGGCTGCCCTGATTGGCGCCTTCTTCCTCGTGGTAGCCGGGCACGGGCTGGCCGTCGATGGTGCCGGCGATGTACTGGCCGCGCACCACGTCGCGCCCCAGCATCTCGTCGCTGAACGGCTTGAGCGCCTTGAGCACCTTGACCTTCTCGTCGCGGATGGCATCGGCGTCGAGGTTGGCCGGCGGGTCCATGGCGATCAAGCAGACCAGCTGCAGCAGATGGTTCTGGACCATGTCACGCAGCTGGCCGGCCTCGTCGAAGTAGCCCCAGCGCCCCTCGATGCCGACCTTCTCGGCCACGCTGATCTCCACATGGGAGATGTGATTCTGGTTCCACTGGGTGCCGAACAGCGGATTGGCGAAGCGCATCGCGATCAGGTTCTGGACCGTTTCCTTGCCCAGGTAATGGTCGATGCGATAGACGCGCGACTCGGGGAACACCGCCCCGATGGCGTCGTTGATCTCGGCGGACGAGGCGAGGTCATAGCCGATCGGCTTTTCCACCACCACCCGACTCTCGGCGTCGAGGCTGCCGCTGGATTCCAGATGCTGGCAGATATCGCCATAGATCTTGGCACCCACCGACAGATAGACCACCATCGGCCGCTCGATGCCCTGGCGCCAATCGCGAATGGCGGCGTAGCCATCGGGCTGGGTGAAGTCGAGGGACAGGAAATCGAGCCGCGCCGTGAAGCGGGCGAGCGACTCGCGATCGAGCTCCTCGGCCGCGACATAGGTCGCCAGGGAAGCCTCGACACGCGCCTTGAAGGCGTCGACATCCAGCTCCTGGCGGGCCAGCCCCAGTAGCCGCGTGGCGGGGTCGAGCAGCCCCTCGCGCTCCAGATGGAAGAGCGCCGGGAAGAGCTTGCGCTGAGCCAGGTCACCGAGCGCCCCGAACAGGGCCAGGTCGATTGGCGCGCCGACATCGCCGAAGGCGTGTCCTGCCTGGGGCCGCTTATATTGGCTCATGAGCACCCTCATCTGGTTAAATTAACAAAATACTAGCCTATCACGCCGGCCATCTCCAAAAACTTTGTAAAATTACTACTTGATAAGGAGATGTCGAGGCGCCGGTCACTGGCCGCGACCTCTACGCACGCGCTAGGATAGTGGGCATAATGTAGTTAAATCACCACATCATATCGACACACCGGCGGTACCCGACGCCGTAGCCGCCTCACGGAGACTCCCTCGCGCATGGTCAGTCACGATCTGCTGGACCGCATTCGTCGCCGCCTCGATGAGCTCAACCGATCCGAACGCAAGGTCGCCGACGTCATCCTCGCCGACCCGACCGCCGCCACCAGCATGAGCATCGCCAGCCTGGCGCATGCGGCCTCGGTCAGCGAACCCACGGTCAATCGCTTCTGCCGCAGCTTCGACGCCAAGGGCTACCCGGACTTCAAGATCAAGCTGGCCCAGAGCCTGGCCGGTGGCACCCCCTACGTCACCCAGGCGGTAGAGCCCGGCGACGCGGCGCGGGAATACACCGGCAAGATCTTCGGTGCCACCATCGCCGCCCTCGACCTCGCCCGGCGCGAAGCCGACCCGGTGCGGGTCGAACGCGTGGTCGACTACCTGACCCAAGCCAAGCAGCTGCACTTCTTCGGCCTGGGCGCCTCCGGCGCCGTGGCCCAGGACGCCCAGCACAAGTTCTTCCGCTTCAACATCCCGGTATCGGCCTATATCGACGTGCTGATGCAGCGCATGATCGCCGCCGCCTGCCACACCGGCGACGTGGTGGTGGTCCTCTCCTACACCGGGCGCACCCGCGAGCTGGTCGACATCGCCCAGCTCGCCCGCCACAACGGCGCGGTAGTGCTGGGCATCACCGCGCCGGGCTCGCCGCTGGCCGACGAGTGCACCGAGACGCTGGCGGTCTCGGCCCCGGAAGACACCGACCACTACATGCCGATGACCTCGCGGATGGTTCAGCTGGCGTTGATCGACGTGCTGGCCACCGGCGTCACCCTGCGCCGCGGCGAGGACTTCCTGCCCCACCTCAAGCAGATCAAGGACAGCCTGCGCGAGACCCGCTATCCGATGAACGACGCGGATTGACCCAGCGCCGAGGCGACCGACAGCGGCGCACCCCGACGAGGCGCATACGCCGCCATGCGCCTCGGGAGATCGCGTCAACCGAGCCGCAGCGTCGGCTCGGCGAGCCCCGCCACCGAGAGATCGGCAACGAACAGGTCGCCGGCCTCGGGCTCGCGGGCGCGCTGCTCGGCGCTCATGCCCTCGCGGGCGGTGGTGACATAGAGCGAGGCCAGCCCTTCGCCGCCGAAGGCGGGGCAGGAAGGCTGGGAAGTAGGCAGGCTGACAGCGCCGATCTCGCGCCCTTCACGGTCCAGGCGCACCACCTTGCCGGCCCCCCATAGCGCCAGCCACATGGCGCCCTCGGCATCGATCACCGCGCCGTCGGGGTTGCCCTCACGCCGCGAGAAGTCCACCCAGGGCTCGGGCTCGCCGACGGGCCAGCCCTCGGCGTCCAGCACCCAGCGATAGACGATGCCGCGCGCGGTATCGGCGAAATGCGCATGCTCGCCCTGGGGCGAGAAGCACAGGGCGTTGGGGATGGTCAGCCCGCGTCTCAGGCAAACCAGCTCGCCACGATGCAGCCGATAGAGGCTACCGGCGCCGGATTCGGCGGCCTTGCCCATGCTCGACAGCCACAGGCTGCCGTGACGGTCGACGCGGGCGTCGTTGCTGCGGGTCACGGCGTTGTCGGCCTCGAACCCCATCAGCCGCTCCCGCGCACCGCCGTCCAGATCCAGGCGGCTCAGGCGATCCTCGCCGACCACCAGCATGCCGCCGTCCGCCAGCGGCGCGGCCAGCGAGGCCATGTGGTCGAGCGCGATCCGGCCCGTCTCGCCGCTCGCCGACGCCAGCCAGTGCAGCCGCTCGGCGAGGATGTCGCACCACACCAGGCGGTTCGATGCGGCGTGCCACTGCGGCCCCTCGCCCAGTTCACAACCGCTGGCCACGGCGCGGCGCGCCTTCGTCTCTCGTGTCTCACCCACGACCCTCTCCTCTCCCGTTGATGATGCTCGCCTGCCCGACGCATGGCGATGGCGTCGCTGCTCGCTATTCCCCGGCGCTGCGCCAGGCGGCGATCAGCTCACGGGCTCGCTCACCCACCTGCTCGGCGGTGAGCCCGGGGCGGTAGAGCGCGCTGCCGAGCCCGGCGCCATCCACGCCCGCGGCCCGCCACTGGGCGAAGTTATCGGCGCCGATGCCGCCGACGGCATAGAGCTCGGTGCCCGGCGGCAGCACGGCCCGCACCGCCTTCATGCCCTCCAGGCCGACCTGCACCGCCGGGAACAGCTTGAGCGCCGTGGCGCCGGCGTCCAAGGCATCGAAGGCCTCGGAGGGCGTGACGATGCCCGGATAAGAGGCCATGCCCAGCCGGCGGGTCTCTTCGATCACCGCCGGGCGACAATTGGGCGAGACGATCATCCGCCCGCCGACGGCATGCACGTCGCGCACCTGCTCGGCCGTCAGCACGGTGCCGGCGCCCACCTCGGCACGCCCGCCCAGCGCCTCCACCAGGCGGCGGATGCTCTCCAGCGGCTGGGGGGAGTTCAGCGGCACCTCGAGGCGCTCGAGGCCGGCGGCGAGCAGTGCCTCGCCGACCGCGACGGCCTCGTCGGGGGTGATGCCGCGCAGGATACCGATCAACGGAAGGGACATGGGGTAAGGCTCCTGTTCAGTCATGGTCGAGGGCGGCTCGGGCCAGGCCGAGGCCGGCCAGCACCGCGCGTTGGTTGGCGATGATCTCGCTTTCGTGACCCAGCGCCGAGAGCGCCAGGGCATAGCGCCGGCACAGCGCCTCGCCGCCGATCAGCCGCACGCGCTGAGCGTCGTCCAGGCCACGACAGGCGCCGGCCAGCTCCAGGCCGATGGCGAGCCCCGAGAGCCGCGCGGCCAGCACCGCGCCGCGAGCCTCGCCACTCGGCAAGGCCTCGTCGAGCAGGTCCATGGCGCGCAGCCCGAACAGCTGCCGGGTGAAGGCCTCGGGCGCGGCGACCACCTCCGTCACCGCGGTGGTGAAGGCCTCGCGGCAGGCCGAGTCAGCCAGGTCGTCTTCGCCCAGCGAATGGGCCAACACCGAGCGCTCGGCCAAGAGCCGATAGAGCTCACCGGTCATGAAGGTATGAAAGCGCTCTACCCGGCCCGCCTGCAGGGTCGCCCACTTGGCGTGGGTGCCGGGCAGGCACACCGGCCCGGAGACTCCCGGTTCGAGGGCCGCCAGCCCGGCCAGCTGCGTCTCTTCGCCGCGCATCACGTCGAAACCGCCGGCCTCCCCGCCCTGGCAGAGCCCCGGCAGCAGGTGCACATCGAGGCGCGCGTCTTCGGTGTCTGGCCGCGCCGCACCCTGGGCCAGGGCGTCGAGCGCGCGGGGCACCGGACGATACGGCGCCTCGCGCCAGCCCTGGCGGGCGCCGGCCATGCCGCATACCAGTACCGGCGTGCGCCCCTCGACGGGCAGCCAATCGCCGATGGCGGCCAGCAGCGCCGGCTCGTAGTCGGCCGGGGCGAGGTCCAGCATGCCGCGGGCGGCCTCGACCTCGGCCAGCACCTCGCCGCCGTCGGCGAGGGCCCAGGCACGCAGGTTGCTGGAGCCCCAGTCGACGGCGACCCAGGCCAGGCGTTGTGGAATCGATGTCTCCATCATGGCCTCCCTTACCATTCGGCGATCGAGCCGTCCTCGTGGGTCCACACCGGGTTGCGCCAGCGATGGCCCACCTTGGCGCGCTCCTCGACGAAGGCCTCGTCGATCTCGACCCCCAGCCCTGGGCCCTGGGGAATGGCGCAGAAGCCGTCCTCGATGCTGAGTGCCGACTTGTCGACCAGGTAATCGAGTACGTCGTTGTCCTTGTTGTAGTGAATGCCCATGCTCTGTTCCTGGATGAAGGCATTGTGGCTGACCGCATCCACGTGCAGCGAGGTGGCGAGCGTCAGCGGGCCGAGCGGGCAGTGCGGCGCCATCGCCACGTCATGGGCCGAGGCCAGGACGGCGATCTTCAGGCCCTCGCTGATGCCGCCGCAATGGGAAAGGTCGGGCTGGACGATGTCGATCATGCCGTCGGCCAGCAGGTCGCGGAACTCGAAGCGGGTGTGCAACCGCTCACCGGTGGCCAGCGGATAACCGAGCCCGCCGGCGATGTGTTTGAGGCACGGCAGGTGCTCGGGGGCCACCGGCTCCTCGACGAACATCGGGTGGAAGGGCTCCAGCTCGCGCAAAAGCGCCTTGGCCATGGGCCGGTGCACGCGGCCGTGGAAGTCGATGCCGATGCCGACATCCGGGCCCACCGCCTCGCGGGCCTCGGCGACCCGCGCCACGGCCTCGTCGACCTTGCGATGGCTGTCGACGATCTGCATCTCCGGCGTGCCGTTCATCTTGAAGGCGGTGAACCCCTGGTCGACCAGGGTCTTGGCGCCGGCGCCCACGTCGCTCGGACGGTCGCCGCCGGTCCAGGCGTACATGCGCATCTTGTCGCGCACCGCGCCGCCCAGCAGCTGGTGCACGGGCACTCCCAGGTCACGACCCTTGAGGTCCCACAGCGCCTGATCGATGCCGGCAATGGCGCTCATCAGGATCGGCCCGCCACGGTAGAAGCCGGCGCGATACATGACATTCCACAGGTGCTCGATGCGATGCGGGTCCTCGCCGATCAGGTAGTCGGACAGCTCATGGACCGCGGCCTCGACGGTGGCGGCGCGGCCCTCGATGACCGGCTCGCCCCAGCCATAGGCGCCCTCGTCGGTCTCGATCTTGAGAAACAACCAGCGCGGCGGCACCTGCCAGGTCTTGAGTCGGGTGATCTTCATGCAAGGCTCCTTGTCATTGAACGTGGACGGCCGCCATGGCGGCCGTCGCTATCGATCGGCGCGGACGCCGGTCGCGGTGTCGAGCGCCAGGTCTCGAGCGGTGAGCCCCAGCACCTCGCGGGCGGCCCGGGCGGCGCGTGTTCCGTCGCCGTCGCGGATCGCCGCGAGCACCGCCGCGTGGCGACCCAGGCTGTCACCGAGGCCGCCGTCGCCGCGGGCGGGCCGTTGGGAGTGCTGGACCAGGGCGAGGATCGACGGGCGCAGGAGATGGCCCATCTGGCGCCACACCAGGTTGTGGCTGGCCTCGTAGATCGCCTCGTGGAAGGCCACATCATATTCCACGTGCTGCGCGGCCTGGCCCGGCGCCTCGGCGGTCTCCGACATGCCGCGGAAGGCCGCCTCGAGGCGCGCCAGATCGTCGGCGTCGGCGGCCCCCGCGGCCAGCTCCGCCACCACCGGCTCCGCGGAGTGGCGGAAGGCCAGCAGCTCGCGCACCAGCTGCGGCTGGGGCCGTTCGAGACCGACCAGCCAGTCGCTCATCTGCGGGTCGAGCAGATGCCAGTCGCCGACCTCGCGCACCCGGGTGCCGCGCCCGGCGGTGCGCTCGAGCAGCCCGGCGGCGGTCAGGGCGGCCAGCGCGTTGCGCACCAGGTTACGGCTGACGGTGAAATGCGCGGCGAGGTCGAGCTCCTTGGGGAAAGCCTCGCCGGGTAGCCAGCGACCGCCGAGCAGCGCCCGGGCCAACCGCCGAGCCAAAGCATCGGCACCCCCCTGATGGGGACCAAGTGACTCGAGACTCATCGCGGGCTCCTCTCGCTGTCGCCCCACGCCGCCGGGGTTTCCGAGGGTGCGACCGAAAAATGTCTGACATTTACCCTGTCAGTGTAAGTCGAACGATGCCGCCGCGTCATGCGCCTTTGGTCCAATGGATTCCCGAGACCGAGCTTGCCAGGCCCGCCCCCAACCACAACAATAGCGGCTTCGATTCCCTAGGAGACCGCCCATGCGCTGGTTCGCCGCTTCCTTCGCCGCCCTCGCCCTGTTCGCCCAGGGCGCGGCGGCCGACACCTTCCGCTTCACCGCCATCCCCGACGAGGACCAGTCGCGCCTGGTCGAGCGCTTCTCCCAGGTGGCGGACTATCTCGAGCAGCGGCTCGGCGTCGAGGTGGAGTACGTGCCGGTGAAGTCCTACGGCGCGGCGGTCAGTGCCTTTCGCAACGACCAGGTCCAGCTGGCCTGGTTCGGCGGCCTCTCCGGCGTTCAGGCGCGCCGCCTGGTGCCGGGCTCCCAGGCGCTCGCCCAGGGCGCCGAGGACGCGGCGTTCAAGACCTACTTCATCGCCCATGACTCCACCGGCCTCGAGCCCGGCGAGACGCTGCCCGACGCCGTCGAGGACATGAGTTTCACCTTCGGCTCGCGGACCTCCACCTCCGGCCGCCTGATGCCCGACTACTACCTGCATCAGCGCTTCGACGAGGCCCCCGACGAGCTCTTCTCGCGGGTCGGCTTCTCCGGCGACCACACCCGTACCATCGCCCTGGTCGAGGCCGGCACCTACCAGCTGGGTGCGGTCAATTACGCGGTGTGGGAGGCCGCGGTGGAAGACGGTCGCGTCGACACCGATCAGGTGCAGGTGATCTGGTCCACTCCGACCTATCCGGACTACCAGTGGACCCTGCGCGGCGATGCCGACGAGCGCTACGGCGATGGCTTCTCCGACCGCGTGCGCCAGGCGTTGCTCGAGATGGATGACCCGGCGCTGCTCGATAGCTTCCCGCGCTCGGCCTTCATTCCCGCCGACAACGCCATGTACACGCCGATCGAGGACGTGGCGGAAGAGCTCGGCCTGCTACGCTGATGGCGCGCCCGAGCGAGACACTGCTGACCCTCGACGGCGTCGACCTGGGGCATGGCGAGCGGGTCGTGTTGCCCCGGGTGCACCTCAGGCTGAGGCGCGGCGAGCGCGTCGCCCTGCTCGGCCCCAGCGGCGCCGGCAAGTCGACGCTGCTGGCCGCCCTGCGCGCCCGGCTCGGTGCCGCGGCCGCCTGGTGTCCGCAGCATCACGGCCTGGTGCCGGGGCTCGCGGTCTACCACAACGTCTACATGGGCCGGCTCGCCGAACACTCGGCACTGGCCAACCTGTGGAACCTGGTGCGCCCGCTGCGTGTTCCCTGGGGCGAGGTCGCCGAGCTCTGCGAGCGGCTCGGCCTCGACGGCCTGATGCGCCGCCCCGTGGGCCGGCTGTCCGGCGGCCAGCGCCAGCGCACCGCCATCGCCCGCGCGCTCTATCAGGCGCGTGAGGTATTCCTCGGCGACGAGCCGGTGGCCAGCATCGACCCTCACCAGGCTCAGCGCCTGCTGGGGCTGATCGAGGAACGTCACGCCACCAGCGTGGTGGCGCTGCATCAGCGCGAGCTGGCGCTCAGCCACTTCGACCGCGTCTGGGGCGTGCGTGACGGCCGACTGGTCATCGACGCCCCGAGCGACGCGCTGACCCTGGCCCAGCTCGATGCCCTCTACCCCGACGCCGATGCCACCGGCATGGCCGACGAGACCCCGCCGGAAGCCCAGCCCTGCGCTCGGGCACACGCATGAACGATGCTGCGCTACCCCGCCGCCCCGTTTGGCTAGCGGGCCACGCCATGGGGCCTCGCCTGGCCCGCCATAGCCTGACGCTGATCGCCCTGGCGCTGCTGCTGCTGCCGCTGGCCGACCTCTCGGTGACCACCCGAGACCCTTGGGCCGAGCTCGGCCGCCTCGCCCAGGGGCTGGCCTGGCCGAACTTCAGCGGCGTGGAATCGCCCTTCCATGCCCTGGGGCTGACCGTGTCGGTGGCCCTGTGGGGCACGCTCGCCGGCGTGGTGCTGGGCTTCCCGCTGGCGCTGCTGTTCACCCGTTCGCGGCTGGTGCGCGCCGGCTGCGCCTTCGTGCGCGCCATCCACGAGCTATTCTGGGCCCTGCTGTTCCTGCAGGTCTTCGGGCTCTCGGCGCTAACCGCCCTGGCGGCGCTGGCGATCCCCTACGCCGGCATCTTCGCCAAGGTGTTCGCCGAGATCCTCGAGCAGACGCCGCGCGCGCCGGCCGAGGCCCTGCCGCCCGGAGGTGGGCGGCTGTCACGTTTCCTGTATGCCGAGCTGCCGCTGGCCTGGGCCCAGCTCGCCGCCTACATCCGTTACCGCTTCGAATGCGGCCTGCGCGCCAGCGTGCTGCTGGGCTTCGTCGGCCTGCCGACGCTGGGCTTCCAGCTCGAGACCGCCTTCCGCGAAGGACGCTATCCCGAGGCCGGCGCCCTGCTGTGGTGCTTCTACCTGTTGATCGCCAGCCTGCCCTGGTGGAGCCACCGGCGGCTGGTGCCGCTGCTGCTGGTCGCCGGCGCCTTCCTGCTCGGCCCCTGGCCCGCGGTGGACGGCGGGCTGCTGTGGCGCTTCGTCAGCCAGGACCTGTGGCCCGCGCCGCTGCTCGACGGCGACTGGGCGGGGCTCGCCGACTGGTTCGCGGGCATTCCCGAGCTGGGGCCCGCCATCGGCCATACCCTGCTGCTGGCGCTGCTCGGCACCGTCGGCGCCCTGCTGGTGGCGCTGCTCCTGTGGCCGTTGGCCAGCCGCCACTTCGGCAACCCGGCGAGCCGGCTGGCCGGCCGAGGACTGCTGGTGCTGCTGCGTTCGACGCCGGAACTGCTGCTGGCCTTCGTCTTCCTGCTGCTGCTCGGCCCCTCGATGCTGCCCGCTTGGCTGGCGCTGGCGCTGCACAACGGCGCGCTGATCGCCTTCCTCGCCGCGCGTCACGCCGATGCCCTGGAGCCCGGCATGCCGGGGTTACCCGCCTCGGGTCGGATGGCCTACGAACTGCTGCCGCGGCTCTACCCGAGCCTGCTCGCCCTGCTCTACTACCGGGCCGAGGTGATCCTGCGCGAGACGGCGATCCTCGGCATGCTGGGCGTGACCACCCTTGGCTATTACATCGATGCGAACTTCCAGTACCTGATGTTCGACGTGGCCGCCTTCCTGCTGCTGGTCACCGCCGGGCTCAACATCGCCGTGGACGCCCTGTCGCGCCGGCTCAGGCCTCGCGACACCCCCCACGAGGAAGCTTGCCTACGCTGAGCCGCCATGCGCCCCGGCCACTCGACGAAAGAGGCCGACGCATGATGCGTCGGCCTCTTGTCTACGGCACTGGGGTCGCCTCGCCTCAGGCGTCCTTCACCAGGGCGGTGACGGTGACCTCGACCTTGAGCTCATCGGCGGGCAGCGGCGCGCAGACGCAGGTCCGCGCCGGAGCATGGCCCTCGGGCACCCAGGCATCCCACACGGCGTTCATGGCCGCCACGTCGCCGCCATCCTTGAGATAGACGGTGGCGGTGAGCAGGTGCTCACGGTCGGAACCGATCTCGGCGAGCAGGCCGTCGACCCGAGCCAGCATGCTTTCGGTCTGCACGCTGATGCCACCCTCGCGGGCCTCGGGGCCGGCCACCTGGCCACACAGATAGGCCACGCCGTTGTGGATCACGGCTCGGCTCATGCGGGCCTTGGTGTCATGGCGCTGAATGGTCATAGCATCGCTCCTGAAGGGTAGAGAAGAGGGAACACGATCTTACCCTAGCGCCCTCGCCACGTAATCCGGCCCACTCACCAAATAGCGGTGTTTTTTCAGCCCTTTATCATGGATTAGAACACGTTGGCAGGAACATCCTCCGGCAGATGACCACGCTTTCTCTCGTTCCGCCCGTTCGGCACGATCTCCTGAACGGAACGGCGACGGCGCTGTAAGCCTTCCTCTCCCCCGTCGACAGAAGGAGGCGCATCGGCGATTGACCGCGAGGCGTACCCGACGACACAGAGGAGAGTTCCCATGAACCGTTCCACCATGATGGCCGCCGTGTTCACCACCGCCCTGGCCCAGGCCGGCGCCATGAGCGCCGCCCAGGCCGCGGACGGCGAGGCCATGGAGAAGTGCTACGGCGTGGCGATGGCCGGTCAGAACGACTGCAAGGCGGGACCGGGCACCACCTGTGCCGGCACCTCCACCGTGGACTACCAGGGCAACGCCTGGAAGCTGGTGCCTGAAGGGTCCTGCACCAGCATCGAGACGCCCCATGGCAACGGTAGCCTGAGCGAAATCGAGCGTCCCTGATGGTCATGCCCGAAAAGTGCCTGCGCTCGGCTATACGGCGTTAAAAACCAGCTCAGAATGCTCATTTACAGCCTGTAAACTCCGCTTCTTCGCTGATTTTTGCCTTATCTATCCCTCGCTCGCCCACTTTTCGAACAAGATCTGGACGTATCGCCCACCCCGGCCCGCCGCCCGGCGGGCCGGGCACCCTGAGGAGATCGCCATGGTCCCGCCCCTCCCCCCGGATGCCGTAGGCATCGGCCTCAAGCCCCGACATGCCGAGGCACTGCTCGACACGCCCCGAGCCACCGACTTCCTGGAACTGCACGCCGAGAACCACATGAGCGACGGCGGCCCCGCCGGCGAGCGGCTCCATGCCCTCGCCGAGCGTTACCCGCTCTCGGTGCATGGCGTAGGGCTGTCGCTGGGCGGCGCCGAGCGCCCCGACCCGGCCCACCTGACACGACTGGCCGGACTGGTGGAGACGCTCGATCCGGCGCTGGTCTCCGAGCACCTGGCCTGGAGCCGGCTCGACGGCGACTACTATAACGACCTGCTGCCGGTACCCCTCACCGAGGAGAGCCTGGCATTGGTCGCCCGCAATATCGACATCGCCCAGCAGGCCCTGGGGCGCCGGATGCTGATCGAGAACCCCAGCCTGTATGTGGGCCTCGACATCAACACCCTCGACGAAGCCGAGTTCCTCACCGAGCTGGTGGCCCGCACCGGCTGCGGGCTGTTGATGGACGTCAACAACGCCTACATCAGCGCCCACAACTTGGGCCGTGACCTCGACACCTACCTGGCCGCCCTGCCCTGGGAAGCGGTGGGCGAATTCCATCTGGCCGGGCACAGCCTCGACACGGCGGTCGACCCACCGTTGCGCATCGATGACCACGGCAGCCCGGTCGGCGAGGCGGTCTGGGCGCTGTATCGCCGCCTGGTCACCGCCGCGCCCGACGCCCCGACCCTGATCGAATGGGACGCCCGGGTGCCGACACTCGAGCGCTGGCTCGAGGAAGCCGGGCTGGCCCGTGCCCAGCGCCTCGCGGCACGTCCGACGGCGGCGAGGAAGACGGCATGAGTGCGCTGGCCGACTGGCAGCGGCGCTTCGTCGCCGCCCTGCGCGATCCAGGCGCCGAGGCCGACGCCGATCTTGGCCAGGCCGCGGGGCTCGACGTCTATCGCAACAATGTGCGCCAGAGCCTGACCGAGGCGCTGGCCATCGCCTTTCCGCATACCCGTGTGCTGCTCGGCGAGCGCTACTTCGCCGCCGCGGCCGGGGACTATGCCCGCGACCACCCACCCGGCGACCCACGCCTGGCATCCTACGGCACGGGCTTCGCCGATTTCCTGGACGACCTGCCGCCGCTGGCCGACCACCGCTACGTGAGCGATATCTGCCGGCTCGAACGCGCCCGCCTGGACGTCAGCCACGCCGCCGAGACACCGCTACTGGAGGCGGAACGCCTGGCCGCCCACCCCGACCCGGAGAGCCTGCGCGTGACGACTCGGGCGGCGACGTCGCTGGTGGCCTGCCGCCACGACGTGGAAGAGCTGTGGCGGCACCTCGAGCGGGATGGGGTGGCCGCCCCGCTCGGCGAGCGGGGCGGCATGGCGTGGCTGGTGGTGCGCCGCGGGGCACGGGTCGAGCCGCTGCCGGTCAGCCCGGCCAGCGCCGAACTCTACCGGGCGCTCGAGGCAGCCGGGCCACGGAACCAGGCGCTGGGCATGGCCCTGTCGATCAGCGCCGACGCTCATGGGCAGGCGGCCGCCGGCGAGGCGCTGGGCACCCTGCTCGGTGCAGGTTCCCTGGCCATGATCGAAGATGGGCGCGACGAGGAGGACACCCCATGAAGGCCCTGCTGATCCCCTTGCGGCTCTACTACCACCGGCTGGAGCCAGCCCTCGAGCGCCTGCCCCTTGATCCCGTGGCCTTGCTGGCGCGGCTCGTGCTGGGCAGCGTCTTCTTCCGCTCGGCGCTGACCAAGGTCGACGGCCTGGCGATCAGCCAGAGCACCTTCTTCCTGTTCGAGCACGAGTATGCCTTGCCATTGCTGCCGCCGGTGCTCGCCGCCTACCTGGCGACCAGCGCCGAATTCGGCCTGTCGCTGCTGCTGTGGGCGGGCCTGGCCACGCGCCTGGCCGCCCTGGGCCTGCTGGCCATGACGCTGGTGATCCAGACCTTCGTCTATTCCGAGGCCTGGGTGACCCACGGCCTCTGGGCGACGGGACTACTGACGTTGCTGCTGCGTGGCCCCGGCGCGCTCTCGCTGGATCGCCTGCTGGGGCGCCGGCTGAGTGGCGGACCGGGCCACCGCCCGTGACGACACGGCCAGCCAGGCGATGCCGAACAGCCCGCCGATGGACGCGCAGCGGGGTCCGATCACGCATGGCACGCTCCAGGGAGTAGAAAGCCAGGGGCCCCGCATCGCGGGGCCCCTGGCCTTGAACGTCACACTCCCACGCCTCAGCGCAGCAACAACACCGGTACGCTGGCATGGCGCAGCATCTCGGCGGTGGTGCTGCCCACCAGCAGGTGGCGAATGCGCGAGTGACCGTAGGCGCCCATCACCATCAGGTCGATGCCATGCTCGTCCTTGTAGGCTCGCAGGGTCTCCTCCACCTCGCCGGCGCGAATCTCCCCCTCGGCCTCGTGGCCGGCCTCGCGCAGGGTGCCGAGCGCCCAGTCGAGCTGGGAACGATGCTCGCCGGTCTCGGCGCCGACGATCACCACATGGCAGGGGATGCCGGCGAACAGCGGACTCTTCGCCAGCAACTCGACGCCCTTGCGGGTGGTATTGCTGCCATCGAAGGCGATCATCACCCGCTCCGGGCGCTTGAAGGTCTCCGGCACCATCAGGATCGGGCGATGCAGGCCACGCACCACTCGCTCGAGGCTGGAGCCCAGGTGCTCGCTGTCCCGATGGGCGCTGCCACCGCGCTTGCCCACTACCAGTAAGCGGATCTCGTCTTCCAGCTCGGTGAGGGTCTCGACCAGGGTGCCATTGCGCTGGCGGCCGGCGGGCTCGTCGATACCGTCCTCGACGGCACGCTCCTTGGCCGCCTGAAGCATCAGTCGCCCCTGCTCCTGGGCCACCTTGGCGCGTTGCTCATCGAGCTGCGAGAGCTCCTCGAGCAGATGCTCGCGGGAGCCCAGCCCGATGGTGCCGGAGAGGTCCGCCTCGGCGGTCTGGGGATGATTGTCGACCACGTGCAGGAAGGTCAGCGGCGCGTCGAGCGCCTGACTGGCCCAGGCGGCGTAATCGCAGACGCCCTCGGAATACTGCGAGCCGTCGATGGCGGCCATCACCTGTTCTGTCATCTGTCTGTCCTGAAGCCGGCGTATATGGTTGTGGTTACCCGTGTTCTACCCCATCGGGATCAGAACGTCGAGGCGTCGAAGTCATGGGGCTCATCGGTATAGACGCAGACATTGACGTTCGCCACGTCGCCCTCCTCGGCCTCGACCTGGGCCGCGAAGAAGGCCTGGAGCTCGCGGCGGTTGCAGTGCGCCTCGAAGGCCTCGCGGCTGGCCCAGATCTCGTGAAACACGATGGGATAGCTCTCGCCGGCGGCATTGGGATGCTCGATGCGGCGGGTCACGGTGTACTGGAGGCAGCCATCCTCGCGATGGGCGTTGGGCTCGAGCGCCTGCAGGGCGGCGAACACGGCCTCCTCACGGCCGGGTTTGGGCTGGAACTGGGCGGTGCAATAGACCTTCTGTGACATCTCGTCGCTCCTGGTTTTCGTCTCGGTGGCCGGCGGCGAGGCCCCGGCCCGTCCCTGTTATCGATGCGGCGCGGCTCAGTGGCCGCCCATCAGCTTCTCGACGGCTTCCGGATCATCATGGATCGCGTAGCGGTCGACGATGGTCGCGCTGGCCTCGTTGAGGCCGATCAGCTCGACGTCGGTGCCTTCGCGGCGGAACTTGATCACCGCCATGTCCAGGGCCTGAACCGCGGTGATGTCCCAGAAGTGCGCCCGCGACAGGTCGATGGTGACCTTGGCCACGCTCTCCTTGAAGTCGAAGGCATTGCTGAAGCGCTCGGAAGACGCGAAGAACACCTGGCCCACCACCCGATAGACCCGACGGCTGCCCTCGTCGGCCGGCTCATCGCCGATGTAGAGGATATTGCCGACCTTGTTGGCGAAGAACAGCGCCGCCAGCAGCACACCGACGAACACCCCCATGGCCAGGTTATGGGTACTCACGGTGACCGCCACGGTGGCCAGCATCACCAGGTTGGACGACAGCGGATGCTTCTTCAGGTCGCGGATCGAGGACCAGCTGAAGGTGCCGATGGAGACCATGATCATCACCGCCACCAGCGCCGCCATGGGGATCATCGACACCCAGTCGGCGAGGAATACCACCATCACCAGCAGCATCACGCCGGCGAACAGCGTGGAGAGCCGGCTACGACCGCCGGATTTGATGTTGATCACCGACTGGCCGATCATCGCGCAGCCCGCCATGCCACCGAGCAGGCCGGTGCCGATGTTGGCGACGCCCTGGCCCTTGCACTCGCGGTTCTTGTCGCTCTTGGTGTCGGTGAGATCATCGACGATGGTGGCCGTCATCATCGACTCGAGCAGCCCCACCACGGTGAGCATGATGGCGTAGGGGAAGATGATCGTCAGGGTCTCGAGGTTGAACGGCACGTCCGGCCACAGGAACACCGGCAGGGTGTCCGGCAGCTCGCCCATGTCACCCACGGTGCGAATATCGAGGCCGACGGCCAGGGCCACGGCGGTCAGCACCAGGATGCACACCAGCGGCGAGGGCAGCGTCTTGCCGATCACCGGCACATAGGGGAACAGGTAGATGATGCCGAGCCCCGCCGCGGTCATCGCATAGACATGCCAGGTCACGTGGGTCAGTTCCGGCAATTGCGCCATGAAGATCAGGATCGCCAAGGCATTGACGAAGCCCGTCACCACCGAGCGCGAGACGAAGCGCATCAGGTCCGCCAGACGCAGGTAGCCGGCGACGACCTGCAGCGCGCCGGTGAGCAGCGTGGTCGCTAACAGGTACTCGAGCCCGTGCTCCTTGACCAGCGTCACCATCAGCAGCGCCATGGCACCGGTGGCCGCCGAGATCATGCCCGGCCGCCCGCCGGTGAAGGCGATGATCACCGCCATGGAGAAGGAGGCATAGAGGCCGATCTTGGGATCGACGCCGGCGATGATCGAGAAGGCGATGGCCTCGGGAATCAGCGCCATGGCGACGACGATGCCCGACAGGAGATCGCCCTTGATGTTGGAGAACCAGTCTTGCTTGAGGGATCGAGTCATGCTGCGGTCCAGTCGAGAGTGGAGGTGTAAGCCACGAAGGCCTCAGGGTCGTGTCGAGCGCAGCCCTGTCCGGCATCGCAAGGAAGCCGACGCCGAGGCGTATCGAGAACGCCGTGGCGCATGGGATCAGGAACTGGCATTACCGGCGGGCGCGAGGCGCCCTGAGCATCGCGACGATGCCCGGCCGCGATGCCATCATGACGACGTCATCGCGGCCCGAATTCGGGAGGGAAGTGCTAGGGCGGCGTGGCCAGCCCGGTATGAGGGGTCATCACGGTGTGTCGGTTCCCTGGCACTGAATCGACGGGAAGTCGGCCGCTCGGGCCAGCCCGTCAGGAACGCGGGAGTCTACCAGACACGCCGGATCGCTGCATCCGGCGAGACATGCCACCGGCACGCCGCGTCGCGATCCGACACGGCGTGCTGGTCCCTCGAAAGACGTCACCGTGCGGCGCTATCGATTCCGCTGTAGATCACCCTTGTCGCCGACGGCGCCGGCCATCGACTTGAAGGCCTCCATCAGGTCGATGGGTAACGGCACCACGATGGTGGAGGCGTTCTTGTTGCTCATGTCGTTCATGGTCTGCAGGTAACGCAGCTGCAACGCCGCCGGATTCTCGGACATCACGTTGGCGGCATCGACGAGCTTCTTCGAGGCCTGCAGTTCGCCCTCGGCGTGGATCACCTTGGCGCGCCGCTCGCGCTCGGCCTCGGCCTGGCGGGCGATGGCGCGGATCATGCTCTCGTCCAGGTCGACGTGCTTGATCTCCACGTTGGCCACCTTGATGCCCCAGCTTTCCGCCGAGGCATCGATGATCTCCTGGATGTCGTCGTTGAGCTTGTCGCGCTCGGAGAGCATCTCGTCCAGGTCATGCTTGCCGAGCACCGAGCGCAGGGTGGTCTGAGCCAGCTGGCTGGTGGCATTGACGAAGTGCTCGACCTGGATGATGGCCTTCTCCGGGTCCACCACCCGGAAGTACAGCACGGCATTGACCTTGACGGTGACGTTGTCCTGGGAGATCACGTCCTGCTCGGGCACGTCCATGGTGATCACCCTCAGGTCGACCACCTGCATCTTCTGGATGCCCGGAATGATGATGAACAGCCCCGGCCCCTTCACCGATTGGAAGCGACCCAGGAAGAACACCACGCCGCGCTTGTACTCCGGAAGGATGCGGATCGAGGCCGCGATCAACAGCAGCAGTACGACGACCGGCACGAGATAGGAAATCATCATGGCATGGCTCCTTGGTTCCTGAAGGCAGGGTGTCGAGTATCAGGGTGGCAGACAGCGGCGGCTCGGGCGGCGATGCCTCCACGACGCGGGCGCAGCACGCCGTCAGGCCTCGCGCGGCGGCGCCGAGAGCGGCTCCACCTCGACGGTGAGCCCGTCGAGGCCGACCACCCGCACCGCCTGCCCACGATGCAGCGATGCCCGGCCGCGGGCGTTCCAGCGCTCGCCCTGGAGGCGCACGTGCCCCTCGCCCTGGAAGTCCTCCAGCGCCACCCCCTCGCAGCCCACCAGCCCTTCCTGGCCGGTGCGCGCCGGGCGACGGCGCAGCCCCAGGAAGCGTGTGGCCACCCACAGCATCAGTCCCGCCGCCACCAGGGCGACGCCGCCGATCAACGGCAGCGAGATGTTCAGGGTGTCCGCGTCCATCAGCATCACCGAACCGATCACGAAGGCCACGATACCGCCGATGCCCAGGATGCCGAAGCTCGGCATCAGCGCCTCGCCGACGATCAACGCCAGCCCGACCAGGATCAACGCCAGGCCGGCATAGTTGATGGGCAGCACCTGGAAGGCGAACAGCGCCAGCAGCAGGCAGACGATGCCGATGGTGCCGGGCACCAGGCTGCCGGGATTGGCGAGCTCGAAGACCAGGCCGTAGAAGCCGATGAGCATCAGGAAATAGGCCACGTTGGGGTCGGTGATCACCGCCAGCAGCCGGGTGCGCCAGTCGGGATCGAAACGCTCGATGGCGAGATCCGCGGTATCCAGGCGCCGGGTGCCGTCCTCCATCACCACCTCGCGACCGTCGAGCTGCGCGAGCAGGTCGTCGAGGTCGTTGGCCAGCACCTCGATGACTTCCTGCTCCAGCGCCTCGCGGGCGGTGAGGTTGACCGCCTCGCGCACCGCCGCCTCGGCCCAGTCGGCGTTGCGGCCGTGGCGCTCGGCCAACGAACGGATGTAGGCGACGGCATCCTCCAACACCTTACGCTCCATGGCGGTCTCGCCGCGCCGCTTGTCCGCTTCGGCATCGCTCGCCTCCGTCGCCGGCGTGGCCGAGCCGGCGCTAAACTCGCCCTGGCCGTCGTCGCCTTCCGCGTCTCGTGCCTGAGATCCGTCGGGCGGCGCCGGCTCGTCGCCGCCGGGGAATCCGCCGCCGAGCCGCACCGGCGTGGCCGAGCCCAGATGGGTCGCCGGCGCCATGGCCGCCACGTGGCTGGCGTAGAGCAGGTAGGTGCCGGCGCTGGCCGCCCGGGCACCGCCGGGAGAGACATAGACGGCCACCGGGACCTTCGCAGACAGCATCGCCGCGATCATGTCGCGCATCGAGGCATCCAGGCCGCCGGGCGTGTTCAGCCGCACCACCACCAGCCGCGCCTCGCGCTCGGCGGCTATATCCAGCCCACGCTGGAAATAGTCGCCGGTGGCCGGACCGACGGCGCCGTCGAGGGTCATCACCAACGCCGTGTCACGCGGTGTCTGCGCCGCGGCATGCCAGGCGCCCAAGCCCCCCAGCAGCAGGCAGGCCAGGCTCAGACATAGCAGCAGACGGTGCGACAGGGCGAATCGGGACAACATCGGCGTCTCGCCTCGAACGGGGGATGAAGCCACCCTGGCGGGCATCGGGCCGGACAAGCGATGCCTCCCGATACTCCCAAGGCCTGTCGATCAGTGTAGCTGCCATCACCCATAACGCGGCCGCTGCGTTTATCATGTCGGCGAGAGAGCAACGTCGGCCCGCGTTATGCTGGGGCTCTGTAAGGAATACGGCTCGCCGACGACCCACTTGCCATCGCCGATGCCACTCACCGCTAAGGATATCCCCGATGCCTCCACGCCCATCACGGCGTCGTGCCAGCCGCTCCCTGTTGATTCTGCCACTGGCGTTGCTCGCGGTGCTGCCCTTCGCCACGCCGAGCCACGCCGAGGAGGCACCCAAGGCCTGGGCCGATATCGAGGCCGAGGCCCAGGGCCAGACCGTCTACTGGAACGCCTGGGGCGGCGACGCCACCGTCAATCGCTACATCGACTGGGTCGCCGAACGCCTGGAGGCGCGCTTCGACATGGAGGTCGTGCACGTCAAGCTCGACGACGGCGCCGCCGCGGTGTCGCGGGTGGTCGCCGAGAAATCGGCCGGCAACGTCGACGACGGCGCCATCGATCTGGTGTGGCTCAACGGCGAGAACTTCGCCGCCATGAAACGCCACGACCTGCTCTTCGGGCCCTTCGCCTCGCGCCTGCCGCATTTCTCGCTGACCGCCCCGGATGAGCATCCCGAGGTCACCACCGACTTCACCCTGCCCACCGAAGGCTATGAGTCGCCCTGGGGCAAGGCCCAGTTGACCTTCTACTATGACGCCGAGCGCGTCGACACTCCCCCCGCCAGCATGGCCGAGCTGCTCGACTGGGCCCGCGCCCATCCCGGGCGCTTCACCTACCCGCTGGTGCCTGATTTCCTGGGTAGCACCTTCCTCAAGCAGGCGCTGATCGAGCGGGTCGAGGACCCCGGCGTGCTCGCCGAACCGGCCGGCGACCATGATGTCGCGGCGGTGACCGCCCCGCTATGGGAATATCTCGACGCCCTGCATCCACATCTGTGGCGGGGCGGCCGCGACTTCCCCGCCAGCGGCCCGCAGCTCAAGCGGCTGATGGGGGATGGCGAGCTGTCGCTGGCCTTCACCTTCAACCCCTCCGAACCCGCCGCCGCGGTGGCCGCTCACCGGTTGCCCCCCAGCACCCGCAGCTACGTGCTCGACGGCGGCACCCTGGGGAACGTGCACTTCGTGGCGATCCCCTTCAACGCCACCCATCGGGCCGGCGCCATGGTGCTGGCCAACTTCCTGCTTTCCCCCGAGGCCCAGGCCCGCAAGCAGGACCTCGACGTCTGGGGCGATCCCACGGTGCTCGACATGGCGACACTCTCGCCCGAGCAGCGCGCCGCCTTCGACAACGACGACGCCTCGCCCGCCCAGCTGGCGCCCGAGGCGTTCGACAAGCTATTACCCGAGCCTCACCCCAGCTGGATGGAGGCCGTGGAAGCCGGCTGGCGCGAGCGCTATGCCGAGGGTTGATGGCAGGCTCGTGGTGGACGCCCTCGACCGAGCCCGGCGACCATGACGGCCTTCGAGCGCACGATCCGCGGCTTCCCGCACCTGACCCTGTGGTTGCTGATCCTGCCGGTGGCGGCGGGGCTCGCCGGCGTGGTGGCGCCGGCCTTCGGGTGGCTGCCCGCCCTGGGCGGCGAGGCCCTGACGCTGTCGCCCTGGCGCGACCTGTGGCAGGCACCGGGCCTGGTCGACATGCTACGACTGAGCCTGGTCACCGGGCTCGCCAGCAGCTTGGTGGCGCTTGTCATCGTGGTGCTGTTCCTCGGCGCCTTCCTCGACACGCGGCCCTTCCATTTGGTGCGACGCTTGCTGTCGCCGCTGCTGGCGGTGCCGCATGCCGCCGCGGCGATCGGTCTGGCCTTCCTGCTGGCACCCTCGGGGCTCGCCAGCCGGCTGGCCTCGCCCTGGGCGAGTGGCTGGACCCAGCCGCCGGACTACCTGTTCCCCGGCGACCCCGGGGGCGGCGCCCTGATCGCCGGGCTGGTGCTCAAGGAGGTGCCCTTCCTGCTGCTGATGAGCCTCGCCGCTCTGCCCCAGTGCCGAGCCGAGGAGCGCCTGCGGGTCGCCCGCTCGCTGGGGTATGGCCGGCTCAATGCCTTCCTGCGGGCCGTGCTCCCGGGGCTCTATCCGCTGATTCGCCTGCCGATCTATGCGGTCATCGCCTTCGCCAGCTCGACGGTGGAGGTGGCGATCATCCTCGGGCCCTCGACGCCGCCGACGCTGGCCGTGGCGGCCATGCGTTGGCTGAACGACCCCGACCTGGCGCTACGCTTCCAGGCCTCGGCTGCCGCCCTGACCCAGCTCGCTCTCACCGCCCTGGCGCTTGCCATCTGGTGGCTCGCCGAACGCCTGGTGGCCCGGATGGCCGCCGGCTGGCTGGTGAACGGCCGGCGCGCCGACCTTGAGCGTTGCGGCCGCGGGTTGGCCGCCGGGCTCACCGGGTTCGCCATCCTGCTGCTCGGCGCGAGCCTGGTGGGCCTGGTGCTGTGGTCGCTGGCCGCCTGGTGGCCCTTCCCCGCCGCCTGGCCCTCGCCGATGACGCTGGACGCCTGGCGCGAGGCGGCCGAGGCCGGCCTGACCCCGCTCGGCCATACCGCCAGCCTGGGCCTCGCGGCCGTCGCACTGTCGCTGGTGCTGACGATCGGCTGCCTGGAGGCCGAGACTCAACGCCGCCGCACGCTACGCCCCGGCGCTCAGTTGATCCTCTATCTACCGCTGATGGTGCCACCGGTGGCCTTCCTCTACGGCCTGGTACAGTGGCAGACCCAGTTGGGACTGTCGCCCGGCTGGCCGGCGGCGGCGCTGGGCCATGGCCTGTTCGTGCTGCCCTATGTGTTCCTCTCGCTGGCCGAGAGCTATCGCCGCCTCGACCCGCGCTGGGGACAGGTCGCCGCCGCCCTCGGCGCCTCGCGGGCACGCGTCTTCTGGCGGGTGCGCCTGCCCATGCTGACGGCCCCGATCGCCGTGGCCGCGGCGGTCGGCTTCGCGGTCAGCATCGGCCAGTACCTGCCCACCCTGCTGCTCGGCGGCGGCCGGCTGGCCACCCTGACCACCGAGGCGGTTAGCCTGGCCAGCGGCGGCGACCGCCGGCTGACCGCGGTCTACGCCTTGAGCCAGATGGCCCTGCCGGCGCTGGGCTTCATGCTGGCGGCCGGCCTGCCACGCCTGCTGTGGCACCATCGCCATGCCTCTTCGCACTGACCCCTGGAGCCCTGCATCCATGCCCGACACGAGCGCCCTGCTGCTGGACGAGGTCGCGATCTTCCAAGGCCCGCATCCCCTGGTGGAGGTGAATGCCCGTATCGCCCCGGGCGACGTGCTGACCCTGATGGGCCCCTCCGGGGTCGGCAAGTCGACCCTGCTGGCCCAGGTCGCCGGCTTCCTCTCGCCGGCCTTCACCGCCCATGGCCGCATCCGCCTGGGCGACGAGGACCTGACGCGACTCGCCCCGGAACATCGCCGGCTGGGCCTGCTATTCCAGGATCCGTTGCTGTTCCCTCACCTCAGCGTGGCGGGCAACCTGGCCTTCGGGCTGCCCGCCGGCGGCCGGCGCCGCGCGCGACGCGGGCGCGTGGAGGCAGCGCTGCACGATATCGGCCTTTCCGGCTTCGCCGACCGTGACCCGGCGACCCTGTCCGGCGGCCAGCAGGCCCGAGTGGCGCTGATGCGCGTGCTGCTGGCCGAGCCCCGGGCGATGCTGCTCGACGAGCCCTTCGCCAAGCTCGATGCCGCCCGACGCGACGAGATGCGCCGACTGGTGTTCGCGCGCATCCGCGCGCGGGGCCTGCCGACCCTGATGGTGACCCACGACCGAGAGGACGCCGAGGCGGCCGGGGGGCGTGTGATCGAACTCACGACCTCCACCGGTTAGGCTGGAGACCAGACCACGCCCCCATGGACGACCAGGAGACCCCGTGACCGCCCATCCCGACCCCGCCCCTCGCGAGCCTGCCGAGGACGATTACCGTCGGCGCCTGGCCGCCGTGCGCCCAAGGCTTCAGTCCTTCGCCTTGCTGCATCTTCGCGATCGCACCCAGGCCGAGGACGCCGTTCAGGAGGCCCTGGTGGCCGCCATCGAGAAACACGACGCCTTCGCCGGCCGCTCCGGCTACGAGACCTGGGTCTTCGGCATCCTCAAGTACAAGATCCTCGATGCCATGCGCGCCCAGAAGCGGCACGGCAGGTGGGAGCCTCTGCACGACGAGGCCGATGACGAGGCCATCGATCGCCAGTTTCAACATAGCGGACGCTGGCAGCCCCAGGCACGACCGTCGGCCTGGGGGGAGCCGGAGGCCGCCTTCGAGAACGATCACTTCTGGCAGGTCTTCGACGCCTGCATGATCGGCCTGCCGGACAACCTGGCCCGGGTCTTCTCGCTACGCGAGCTGATGGGGCTTTCCACCGGCGACATCTGCCATGAGGTGGGTATCAAGGAAAACAACTGCTGGGTCATGCTGCACCGTGCCCGCCTGCGCCTGCGGGCCTGCATCGAGCGCGGCTGGCTGACGGAGGAAACGACATGCTGATGTGCCAACAAGCCACGCGCCTGATGTCGCTCAAGCTGGACCGCCCGCTGCGGCTGGGCGAGCGCCTGTCGCTACGCCTGCACCTGGCCATGTGCGGCGCCTGCCGGGAGTGCGACCGTCAGTTCACGCTGCTGCATGGTGTCGGCGAGCGCTTCGCGCCGGAACGCCAGGACGGCAAGGAACCCCAGGACGGCGAGGAAACGAAGTGACGCCGCCCCGGCGTGCCGTTCAATCGGTGGCCGCGCTCGTGGCCACCCCCTCGAGCACGTCGGCCACCTTGTCCAGCGGCAGATCGCATCCCTCGAGCCCGTGACGCTCGGCGAGATAATGTGGCGAGTTCCACTCCAGCCGTACGCCCGTCTCGAGCTCGCGAATCACCAGCTTCTGCGGAAGATCGAGCGCCATGCTGCCCTGGCAGCGCATCATCGGCGTGCCGACCGCCGGATTACCGAAGATGAAGGTCCGAGTCGCCGGCAGCGACTGCCCCGCCCGTTCGGCATTGGCGGCATGATCGACCACCTGCATCAGGGTGAGATCGCGCGCCTCCAGCGCCGCACGCAAGCGTTCGTCGACCCGTTCGATGTCCGCGTCGGAGTCGAGGTGACGAACCCCGTTTTCCGCGGCCTGGGCGGCCAGCGGGAACCACAGCAACAACGATACGGCGGCGACGGTCTTGGCTATCGACATGGAGCCTCCTGGCTTGTGACATAAGCCTTCAGCATGGCCGAGCCCGCCCGCCATGACAATCCATCCCTTCGTCGCGCCGGCAGGCGCAAGACGTCCGGCAGGCTGCTAGGCTCGAGGGACCGCGCCGCGCATCCACGAAGGGAGGAATCCTCATGCTGCCCCTGCTTCGCCGCCTGTGGCGATACGGCCTGTCCATGGCCCTGCTGGCGCCTGGCCTTCCGGCCCTGGCACAGGAGGCGCGCTTCGCGCCGGACGAGATCCTGGCCTGGCCGACGCGCGCCTTCGAGGGCGACACCGAGTATCGGCTGGCGACCCTCGACGGCGAACGAGTGCTCGAGGCTCGCGCCCGGGGCCAGGCCTCGGCCAAGTACCTGGAACGCGAGACCCAGCTCGCCGCCACGCCCTACCTCAAGTGGTGCTGGCGGGTCTCGGGGCTCTACCCCGGACTCGACGAGCGCCGCAAGGCCGGCGACGACTATCCGGCCAGGGTCTATGTGGTGCGTCGCACCGGCTTATTGCCCTGGCAGGTCCAGTCGGTGAACTACGTGTGGTCCTCGACCCAGGCCGCCGGCACCGACTGGGCCAATGCCTTCACCGACCGCGCCCGACTGCTGGCCCTGCAGGGCGGCCCCGAACGAGTCGGCGAGTGGGTCGCCGAGGTGCGCGATGTGCGGGCCGACTACCGGCGGCTGTTCGGCGAACGGCCCGAGCGGCTCGCCGGCCTGGCCTTGATGACCGATGGCGACAACGCCGGCGGCGATGCCACCGCCTGGTTCAGCCGGCTCACGCTCTCGGCGAGCCCCGCGCCGCCCAACTGCCCGGGCTGAGACCGGCTCAGGTCAGCCGGTCGACCAGCGCATCGAGACCGGGCACGGTGAAGTCGGGCTCGATGCCCCAGGGGTCGAAGGGGGCCTCCGGGCTGCGCCGCACCCAGGCCGCGTGCAGGCCCGCGTGACGCGCACCGATCACATCGAAGGCGTTGCTGGAGACCAGCCAGGTGTCGGCCGGCTCGGCCTCGAGGCTCTGACGAAGATGGAAGTAGACCGAGGGGTCGGGCTTGAAGCGTTTCACCTCGTCGACGCTGACGATCTCCTCGAAGCGGTCGCGCAGCCCCGCCCCAGCCAGCAAGCGGGTCACGGCCTCCTGGCTGCCATTGGAGAAGGCCACGCAGCTGATGCCGGCCTCGGCCAGTCGCGCCAACGCCGGCTCGGCATCGGCAAAGGCCGGCAGCTGAGCGTAGCGGCTCATCAGGTGATCCTTGTCGGCCTCGGACAACCGAGTCTGCAACGCACGATCGGTGTACTCGAGCGCCTCGCGGGTGCAGCGCGCGAAGTCCACGTAGGTCCCCATCAGGCCGCGGCGGAAGCTGTATTCCAGCTGCTTGTCGCGCCAGCGGCGCGAAAACTCCGCCGCCTGCTCCGGGGCCGCCAGCTGCTGTTCCAACTCGGTCACGATGCCGTGGGTATCGATCAGCGTGCCGTAGACATCGAAGGCCAGTAGTGTCGCCATGGGAGTCCTTCCTCCTCGTGCCAATGAACCTCCCCAGACTGGAACAGCCGGGCAGGAGGCACAAGCCACGAGGCAGGAAGAATGCGCGTACCAAGCCTCAAAACGACGAACGCCGCGGGTGGCCCCGCGGCGTCGGGTGACGACACGCGCTGTCAGGCGGTCTGCAGCGCGCCTTCACGGGTCAGCTGGTCGGTGACCCGGTTCACCGCGCGTTCGACGCGGGCGATGATCTCGTCGACCTCCTCGCGGCTGGCAATCAACGGCGGCGCGAAGCCGAGGATGTCGCCCTGCGGCATGGCCCGGGCGATCAGGTTCTCCTGCATCGCCGCCGCGGCGATGCGCGGGCCGACCTTGAGCGACGGGTCGAAATGGGTGCGCCTGGCCGGGTCGGCGGAGAACTCCAGGGAGGCCAGCATGCCCACGCCGCGCACGTCACCGACCAGCGGGTGGTCGCCGAAGGCCGCCTGCATCTGCTGCTGCAGGTAGGCGCCGGTCGCGGCGGCGTTGGCGGTCAGCCCCTCGCGTTCGATGATCGCCAGGTTGGCTAGGCCGGCGGCACAGCCCAAGGCATGGCCGGAATAGGTCCAGCCGTGGCCGATCGGGCCGTATTCGCCGGTGCCCTGCTCGAGCACCCGCCACACGCGGTCGCCGACGATCACCGCGGACAGCGGCTGGTAGGCGCTGGTCAGGCCCTTGGCGGTGGTGATCAGGTCCGGCTTGATGCCGTAGTGGTGGCTGCCGAAGTCGGCGCCGATGCGCCCGAAACCGCAGACCACCTCGTCGGCGATGAGCAGCACGTCATACTTCGCCAGCACGGCCTGGATCTCGTCCCAGTAGCCTTCCGGCGGCGGCACGATACCGCCGGTACCGAGCACCGGCTCGCCGATGAAGGCCGCCACGCTGTCCGGTCCCTCGGCCAGGATCATCGCTTCGAGCCGCTGCGCGCAGTACGCGGAGAACTCACGCTCGCTCATGCCTTGCTGCTCGGCGGCACGATGATAGTAGTACGGCGCCTCGGTATGCAGGATGCCCTCCATCGGCAGGTCGAACTGGTCGTGGAAGGCCTTGAGGCCGGTCAACGAGCCGCTGGCGATGCCGGAGCCGTGGTAGCCACGCATCCGCGAGATGACCTTCTTCTTGTGCGGCCGGCCCAGCACGTTGTGGTAGTAGCGCACGATCTTGAGCTGGGTCTCGTTGGCATCCGAGCCGGACATGCCGTAGTAGACCTTGGACATGCCGGGACCGGCGAGCTCGAGGATCTTCTCGGACAGGGCGATCTGCGGCTCGTTGGAGTGCCCCACATAGGTGTGGTAGTAGGACATCTCGAGGGCCTGCTGGTAGATCGCCTCGGCCACCTCGGTGCGGCCGTAGCCGATGTTGACGCAGTAAAGACCGGCGAAGGCGTCGATGAACTCGTGGCCGTCCTTGTCGACGATGTTGATGCCTTTGCCGCCGGTGATCACGCGGCCCGGGGCGTCGCCATGGGCGAAGTCGCGCAGGTGGGTGGAGGCGTGGAAGGTCACCTTGCGGTCGCGGTCGATCAGATCCTGATGCGTGGTCATGCGTGTCTCCAGTGAGGCTCCCCGACGCCATCGGGGAGGAGGTTCGTCGATATCGTTTGTGTTTCTTTCATTGGCCGCGACCGGTCTGCTCACGGCATGCAAGGATCTTGCAGGGCCGCTCGGCGTCAGCACCTTTTCCTCTGAACCCGAGGGCGCCGCGAGCGACGACCAGACAAGGCGGATCCTGGAGAGAACAGTGGAGTCTACGTTCCGTCAATGAGCCTGTTCGACCCAGGATCCAACGCCGTATGGTCGAGCGCAGCTAGCTCCCGGAAACGGAACCCAGTGCTCCGAGACAGTAGTACTTGGTCTCCAGGTACTCATCGATGCCGGTCACGCCGCCCTCGCGGCCCAGCCCCGACTGCTTGACGCCGCCGAACGGCACCGGCGGGCCGGTCATCTTCACCGAGTTCACCGAGACCATGCCGTACTCCAGCGCCCGCAGCAGCTTCCAGATGCGCCGGATGTCATGGGTATAGACGTAGGCCGCCAGCCCATACTCGGTGTCGTTGGCCATGGCGATGGCCTCGTCGTCGTCGCGGTAGGCGGTGATGCCGGCCACCGGGGCGAAGTTCTCCTCGTTCCACACCTTCATGGCCGGCGTGACGCCGGTCAGCAGCACCGGCATGAAGAAGTTGGGCCCCGGTGCCTGGGACTGATCGCCGGCTACCAGGGACGCCCCGCGGGAAACGGCGTCGTCGACGATGGCCGCGGCCTTCTCCACCGCCTGACGATGGATCAACGGGCCGAGGTCGACCTCGCTTTCCAGGCCATTGCCCACGGTCAGCGCCGCCATGCGGCTGGCGAACTGCTCGACGAAGTCGTCATGGATCGATTCGTGGACCAGGATGCGGTTGGCCGCCAAACAGTCCTGACCGGCGGTCTGGAACTTGGCCGCCACGGCGGCGAAGGCCGCTTCCCGCGGGTCCATGTCGGGGCCGACGATGAAGGGCGCGTTGCCGCCGAGCTCGAGCGAGACGCGTTTGACGGTGTGGGCGCACTGCTCGATCAGCAACCGGCCGACACGGGTGGAACCGGTGAACGACAGCGCCTTGATGCGCTCCTCATCGCACAGCAGCTTCGACACCTCGGGGGCATCGCCCAGCACCACGTTGAAGATGCCGGCGGGGATCCCGGCGCGCTCGGCAAGCTCGGCCAGCGCCAGCGCCGAGAACGGCGTCTCGTGGGCCGGCTTGACGATCACCGGGCAGCCGGCGGCCATGGCGGCGGCGGCCTTGCGGGTGATCATCGCCAGCGGGAAGTTCCAGGGCGTGATCAGCGCGGCGATCCCCACCGGCTCCTTGAGGGTCCCCAGGGCGGCATTGGGAATGTGGCTGGGGATGGTCTCGCCGAAGGTACGCTTGCCCTCCTCGGCGAACCAGCGCACGAAGCTGGCGCCATACTCCACCTCGCCACGGGCATCCGGCAGCGGCTTGCCCTGCTCATGAGTCATGATGATCGCCAGATCCTCGCGGTGGGCCTGCAGCAGGTCATACCAGGCCAGCAGCCGCTCGCAGCGCTCATCGGCGCGCAGCGCCCGCCAATGCACGAAGGCCTCCTCGGCGGCATCCACGGCGGCGCCGATCTGTGACCCCTCGAGCAGCGGGATATGCCCCAGCACCTCGCCGGTGGCGGGGTCGACGACGGCGTCCTCGCGCCCCTCGTCGCCGTGGGTCCACTTGCCGTCGATATAGGCGTACTGCCGGAACAGGCGCGGGTCCTCGAGCATGTTGGACAGCATCATAAAACCTCCCTGAGACGCCGGTGCAGCAGCGCACCGACGATGGTATGACTCGCGTGGCGATCGCCACGTGATGGTGTCAGGGTAAGGCAGACGGGCGGGCGAGAGTTTTCGAAGTCGAGCGCCGGAAAGGAGGAGGTTTTTCGTTCCGGCGCCCGGGAGTGGCGATTTTTTTGGCAAGCGCGGCTCAAGCGCCGATCAGGTCCTCGGGGCGAACCCCGTCGTCGGGGCGCTTGACGCGCTTGGTGACGATATAGGTGAAATAGCGCTCGATGCCGGCGTCGGACATCAACCAGGCGTCGATCAGACGCTGGTAGGCGTCGATGGAGGCGGCCTCGAACTTGACCAGGTAATCCACGCCGCCGCCCACGGCCACGCATTCGGTGGCCTCGGGGGTGTCGCGCACCAGGGCCTCGAAGCGGGCGAAGCTCTCGGCGTTGTGGCTCTTGAGCTCGATCTGCACCCACACCGGGGTACGCGGCTGGAGCACCGTCGCATCGATTCGCGCCCCGTAGCCCTCGATGATGCCGGCCTTCTCCAGACGCCTCACGCGCTCCCAACAAGGACTGATCGAGAGGTTGATCGCTTCGGCCAGCTTCGACTTGGTGATGCGTCCGTCACGCGAGAGGATCTCGAGGATCTTGAGGTCGTAACGATCGAGCTTCATGTCAGACCACCATCCCTGCTGATCGCGCTCGGCCATGCCGCGTTGAACCGCTTCTCAAGATGCTCATTTGCCCCTCGTAGGCTCCGTGCTTTCGGCGCCGTTCGTCTTGCCTGGCCAGCGCTCATTGGGGCTGGGTCTGATCGGCGTCGAGCGAGTCGACCACCTCGGCGATCACCGCGATGGTGTCACCCATGTTGACGTTGGCCGGGAAACGGCGCGCCATCAGCAGCCCGTCGCGCTCGGCGCGGTACTCGACGGGCGCGGTTCCGCTGCGGGTCATGTCGTAGACCCGGGCGATCACCTGGCCCTTCTCCACCGTCTCGCCCAGCGCCAGCGTCAGCTCGAGCAGGCCCGAGTGCTCGCTCTGCACATAGCAGCTGGCATCCGGCATATCGAGATACACCTGAGGCGTCTCGGGCACCTCGAGCTCGCCCTCGAGCAACCCGAAATGGATCAGGAAGTTCTCGATGCCGCGTTCGGTGACGGTCAGGCTCTGAGGCGTGGAGGTACCGCCGCCACCCAACTCAGTGGCCACGAACACCTTGCCCTGGCGCTCGACGGCGGTATCGAACAGCGCCTCGGCATCGAGCTCGAACATGATCATCGCATAGGGCGCACCGAACGCCTTGGCGCCCGCCAGGGCCCGGCGCTGCTGGTCGGCGTCGTCGAGCACGTGGGAGGCGGCGAAGGGCACGATGTCCAGGGTGCGGCCGCCGGAGTGCAGGTCGAGCACCGCATCGCTCATCGGCACCAGGGTGCGGGTGAAGTAATCGGCGATCTTCTCGGTGACACTGCCGTCCGGGTCGCCGGGGAAGCTGCGGTTGAGGTTACCGCCGTCCATCGGCGAGGTGCGGCGGCCGGCCTGTGCCGCGGGGGTGTTCATCATCGGCACGATGATCACCCGCCCGCTCACGTCCGAGGCGGCAAGCGAGCTCGCCAGCTTCTGCAGCGCGGTGATGCCCTCGTACTCGTCGCCATGGTTGCCGCCGGTCAGCAGCGCGGTCGGCCCCTCGCCGTTGTTCACCACGGTGATCGGGATCATCACCGCCCCCCAGGCCGACTCGTCGTCGGAGATCGGCAGCTTGAGGAAACCGTGCTGGACGCCCTGGGCCTCGAAGTCGACGGTGGCGGAGATGGGGCTCGGTCGCTTGCTCATAAGTGCTCCTTACTGGACGAACAGCTGGCGGGGGAAGTCGGCCAGCGTCTCGCAGCCGGTCTCGGTGATCAGGATGCTCTCGGTGATTTCCAGGCCCCAGTCATCGACCCACAGGCCGGGCATGAAGTGGAAGGTCATGCCCGGCTCGAGGATCGTCTCGTCGGAGGGACGCAGGCTCATGGTGCGCTCGCCCCAGTCCGGCGGATAGCTGATGCCGATGGGATAACCGCAGCGTGCCCCGCCACGGTCGAAACCATAGCGGTCCATGGCCGAGCCCAGCGCCATGGCGATGTCCGCGGTGCGGTTGCCGGGCTTGGCCACCGCAAGCCCCCGCTCGATGCCCTCGAGCAAGGCCGACTCGGCGCGGATGAACTCCGCCGGCGGCCGACCCAGGTAGACGGTGCGCGACATCGGCGCATGATAGCGCTTGAAGACCCCGGCGATCTCGAAGAAGGTGCCCTCGCCTTCGCGGAACGGCGAGTCGTCCCAGGTCAGGTGCGGGGCGGCCGCGTCCTTGCCGGTCGGCAGCATCGGCACGATGGCCGGATAGTCACCGCCATAGACTTTGCCGTGCTCATCCTTCCAGCCCTCGATACCGACCCGGTAGATCTCCGAGACCAGCTTGCTCTTGGGCAGCCCCGGCTCGATCACCTCGAGGATGCGTGAATGCATGCCCGCCACGATCTTGCCGGCGATGCGCATGTACTCGATCTCCTGGGCCGACTTGATGGCCCGGCACCAGTTGACCAGGGCGTTGGCATCCATGAAACGCGCATGCGGCAGCTCGCGCAGCAGCGACTGATAGGCCTTGGCCGAGAAGTAGTAGTTGTCCATTTCCATGCCCACCACGCCCCGGTGCCAGCCGCGGTCCGGCATGATCGACTGGGCCAGGTACTCCATGGGGTGCATGTCCGGATTCTGGACATAGTAATCCGGGTAGTAGGTGATGTTCTCCGGATCGATCCAGCAGGTACGCAGCGCCCCGTTGGCGTCCATGCGCCGGCCGTACCACACCGGCTCGCCCTCGAGCCCGAGCAGCACGCACTGATGCACATAGAAGGACCAACCGTCATAGCCGGTCAGCCAGGCCATGTTCGAGGGGTCGCTGATGATCAGCACGTCGATGCCCCGGCTCGCCATCTCGGCGCGGACCTTCCAGAGCCGACCGGCATACTCCTCGCGAGTAAAAGGCAGGGAAACCTGAATCATGAAATCGCTCGTCCAACGATCACGTCACCGATACCGGCCCCTCTCGTTCCGGGAGAGGCCGAAGCGCCAGGGCGGTTGACGGCCGCGCGCGGGGCCTCTTGAATTGTCATGATTGATGACAGCACAATGCATGACAATCTCAGTCAATGTCCTTGAGACGATACTAGCACCCCCGCTTGGCCGACGGTCAAAGGCTTTATTGCATCATGACACTCGATCTGACGCCCTTCCTGCAGGACACCGGCCCCAAGTATCTGGCCATCGCCCGGGCCCTCGCCGAGGCGATCCGCCAGGGCGAGCTCGCCCCCGGGACCCGCCTGCCGCCGCATCGCCGGCTCGCCGAGACCCTGGGGGTCAGCGTGCAGACCGTCTCGCGGGCCTATGCCCAGGCCGAGAAGAGAGGGCTGGTGCAGTCGCGAGTCGGCAGCGGCACCTGGATCAATACCCTCGACGATGCCCGGGAAGCGGCCTATCTGCGTGGCCAGGAGCCGCGCCAGGAGAGCCCGCTGATCGATCTCTCCATCGCCCACCCGGTCTGTACACCGGATCACCACCATCGCTTCCGCGAGACGCTGGCCTCGCTTGCCGGACACCTCCGCCCCGAGGTGGTCACCGCCAATCGCCCTATCGCCGGGCTGATGCACCAGCGCGAGCGGGCCAGCGACTGGCTCGTCGAGCGGCTCGGCGTGCCGGGTGGCCCCGAGGATCGCGTGCTGTGCAACGGTGCCGCCCACGGCCTGATGCTGGCCATCTCCACCGTGGTCCAGCACGGCGACCTGGTGCTCACCGAGGCGCTCACCGACCATGGGCTGATCGCGCTGTCGCGCACCCTGGGCTTCCAGCTACGCGGCGTGGCCATCGATGAACGCGGGGTAATCCCCGAGGCCCTCGACCAGGCCTGCCGACGCCGACGTCCCCGGGCCGTGTGCCTGACGCCCACCCAGCTCAACCCCACCGGCGCCACCATGGACGAGGCGCGGCGCGACGCCGTGGCCCGGGTCCTCGACCATCACGGCGTGTGGCTGATCGAAGACGACGTTCATGCGCTGCTCGAGCCACCGGGGCTGACGCCGCTGGCCGCCCGGCTGCCTCACCTGTGCTTCCACGTCACCAGCCTGACCAAGGTCGTGCTGCCCGGGCTACGCGCCGGCTACCTCAGCGTGCCCCGGGGGCAGCTGCACCACACCCTGCCGCGGATGCGCGCCACCAGCTGGATGGCCACGCCGCTGGTCTTCGAGATCGCCGATGCCTGGCTCGCCGACGGCAGCCTGGCACGGCTGGCGGTCGAACAACGGGCCCTGCTCGCCGAACGCCAGCGCCTGGCCGCCCACCGGCTCGCCGGCCATGAGTTCAGCGCCCGGCCCTCCAGCCTGCATCTGTGGCTATCGCTGCCCGCCGCCTGGCGCGCCGAGGAGCTCCAGCAGCAGGCCGAGCAGGAAGGCATGACCCTCACCACCGCCGTTCCCTTCATGGTGGAACAGACGCCGGCCCCTCGGCGCATCCGCCTGAGCCTCGGTGCCGAGCCGGACCTCGAACGCCTCGCGGGCGCCCTGTCGCGCCTCGCCGGGCTGCTCGACGAGGCGCCGCCACCGATGATGCAGATCGTCTACTAATCAGGAGTCATTATCATGCGAGTACTGGTTCACACCGAGGCCGCCGAGGCCTGGCGCGACGCCCTGGCCGAACGCCTCCCAGACGCCGAGATTTTCACCAGTGCCGCCCCCGCCGACCAGCGCCGTCGGGCCGACTACCTGGCGACCTGGAAGCCCTCCCCCGAGCTGCTCGGTGAGCTCGAAGGGCTCAAGGGCATCATCAACCTCGGCGCCGGGGTCGACGCCCTGCTGAACAACCCCGCCCTGCCCTCGGGCGTACCCATCGTCAAGTTGCGCGACGCCGGCATGGCCGGCCCCATCGCCGATTACGTGCGTTACGGGGTGTGTCACTTCCAGCGCGATTTCGACCGCTATCGCCGCCAGCAGGCGCGCGCCGAGTGGCGACAGCATCCGGCGGTCGACAAGGCCGAGTGGCCCGTGGGCGTGCTGGGGCTCGGCGCGATCGGCGCCAAGGTCGCCCAGGCGCTGGCCGACGACGGCTTCCCGGTTCATGGCTGGAGCCGCTCGCCGCGCACGCTGCCGGGCATCGAGTGCCACCACGGCGACGCCGGCCTGCGCGAGCTGCTGCCGCGGGTGAAGAGCCTGGTGCTGCTGCTGCCCGATACCCCGGCGACCCGCCGGGTGATCGATGCCGAGGCGCTGGCCGCCCTGCCCGAGGGCGCCAGCCTGATCAACCCCGGCCGCGGCACCCTGATCGACGAGGCCGCCCTGCTGGCGGCGCTGGGCGACGCCTCGAGCGAGACGCAGGGCCGGCTACGTGGCGCCCTGCTCGATGCCTTCCCCGAGGAGCCGCTGCCGGCGGAAAGCCCGCTGTGGTCGCATCCGCGGGTGCTCATCACCCCGCACATGGCCGGCCCTACGCCGCTCGGCGAGGCACTCGATCAGGTGGCCGAGGCGCTACGCGCCCTGGCGGCCGGCGAGGCCGTCGAGACCATCGATCCCGCGGCCGGCTACTGATCGCTCCCGGGCCGAAGCCCAGACGCCGGCCGGACTCCACGAGTCGCGTCGGAGCGACGAGGGCGAAGAGGCACGCTCGCGGAGGGTGAGCCTGTCCCCTCCCGCGAGAAGAGGCCCTGGCCGCGGAGGGCGTGGCCGAGGCTGCTACAGCAGCTCGTGGAAGCGTGCCAGCCAGGCGGGGTGGGCCGGCCAGGCCGGCGCGGTGACCAGCTTGCCGCTGACGATCGCCTGGTCCATGCCGATCTCGGCATAGTCGCCGCCGGCCAGGTGCACCTCCGGGGCGCAGGCGGGATAGGCCGAGACCCGGAAGTCGGCCAGCGACACCGCGGCGGCCAATAGCTGGGCGCCGTGGCAGATGGCGGCCACCGGCTTGTCGGCATCGAAGAAGTGGCGGACCAGCTCCAGCACCCGCTCGTCGAGTCGCAGGTACTCCGGCGCCCGGCCGCCGGGAATCACCAGGCCATCGTAGTCGTCGGGAGCGACCTCGGCGAAGGTGGCGTTGAGCACGAAATCGTGTCCCGGCTTCTCGGTATAGGTCTGGTCGCCCTCGAAGTCGTGGATGGCGGTGCGTATGCGATCGCCCTCGCGCTTCTCGGGACACACGGCTTCCACCTCGTGTCCCATGGCCTGCAAGGCCTGGAAGGGCACCATGATCTCGTAGTCCTCGACGAAGTCGCCGGCGATAAGCAGCAATCTGGCCATGACAACATCTCCTGTGAAAGACCAAAATCGGGGCCTGCCCCGCCAGCCTAACCGCTCGTCGATGACCCGGCCATGTCGGCGGGGAACCCGGCGGCTTCGTTACCCTCTACACACCGACCACCCTCATCAACCACCCTCATCGTTTGACTGCGAGGACACCCTCGATGCCATTTCGCCTGCTGCGCTGTACCTGGCTGCTGGCACTGCTGGGCCTCGCCCTGCCGAGCCTGGCGGCCACCGCGCCCCACCCCTTCGATGCCCACTACCACCTGGAAGTCTCGGGCTGGCCGGACGTCGACATCCACCACCGCCTGACCCAGGAGGCCGGCCACTGGCAGAGCGAGATGCGCGCCAGCCTGCCCGGCGCCAACGGCCACGAATGGGGGCGCTTCCGGCTCGACGATGGCCGAGTGCATTCGCTGCATTACGCCGCCGGCTATTCGCTGCTGGGCATCCGCCGCTCCTATTCTCTGGAAGACGCCGACCTCGCCCCGCTGCCCGACCGCCAGAGTGCCCTGGTAGCACTGGCCAGGCGCGCCACCGAGGATGACCAGGGCCGGCTGCGCTATCGCGACCATCGCGGCCGTGAAGAGCGGCTCGATTATCGCGTGCTCGAACGCCAGCCGATGACGCTGCCGGCGGGGCGCTTCGAGGCGGTGCGGGTCGCGCTCACCGAGCCGGACGACGACGATCGCCGCCTGGTGATCGCCTTCGATGCCCAGCGTCCCGGTCTGCTGCTGGGCCTCGACTACTACCGCGACGGCGAGCGCAAGAGCCGCCTGACGCTGACTCGGCTCGACGGCGACTGAGCCCCTGCCACGGCGGCGACGACCTGCTAGAGTGGGCGGCTTTGGCCGTCGCATCGAACGGCCCGCACGGGAAGGGACTCTCGCATGCTCACCGGACTGCTGATCGTTCTGCTGCCACTGATCCTGGGCTATCTGATCCGGGTCCGACGCGACCCCGTCATGACGACCATCAACCACGGCGTCAACGCCTCGATCTACGCCATCCTGCTGCTGATGGGCATCGGCCTGGCCGGGCTCGACGGCCTCGGTAGCCAGCTCTCGAGCATGGGCGGCCAGGCGCTGCTGTTGCTGGCCGTGACCTCGGCCTGCAACCTCGTCGCCCTGGGCTGGCTGTCGCGCCGCCTGCGCCTGACCGTGGACCCGGCCCGCGCCGTGGCCGGGGCGCCCACCAGCAAGCTGGCCGCCATGGCCGGGTCGCTGACGCTGGTCGGCGTGGTGCTGGCCGGCATCGTGCTCGGCCTGATCCTCGGCGCCACCCTCGGCGAGGCGTCGTTCGCCTGGGCCGAGACCCTCGCCGAGTGGGTGCTCTACGCCCTGCTGGCGCTGATCGGCTGCCAGTTACGCAACTCCGGCATGCCGCTCCGACAGATCCTGCTCAACCGCCACGGCCTGGCCATCGCCGCGGTGCTGGCGGCGAGCTCGCTGATCGGCGGACTGCTCGCCGCGCCGCTGCTGGATCTGCCCTGGAATCATGGCCTGGCGATGGCCGCCGGCTTCGGCTGGTACTCGCTGTCGGGCATCCTGGTCGGCGACGAGCTGGGCCCGCTGCTCGGCGGCGTGGCCTTCTTCAACGACCTGGGCCGCGAGCTGTTGGCCTTCGTGCTGATTCCGCTGGTGATCCATCGACATCCGGCGCTGGCGATCGGCTACGGCGGCGCCACCAGCATGGATTTCACCCTGCCGGTGATCCAGCAGCACGGCGGCGTGAATTGCGTCCCGGTGGCCGTGGTCTCGGGCTTCCTGCTCTCGCTGCTGTCGCCGCCGCTGATCCTTTTCCTGCTGACGCTTTAGCCCCTCACGAGTCGCGGCCGACGGGGCACTTGCACCGGAATTGCAACCTGCCGGCCGTGTGTTGCGCTACGCTGGGTGCCCTTGCCCGCCGCCGAGACCCTGCGCCATGTCCCTTCGCCACGCCCTGAACCCGGCCGTCTCTCGCCTCGGCGTCAAGCTGTTCGCGATCATTCTGGCGGTCAACGTGGCCATCTCCGGGCTGGTCTTCATCGCCGTGTCGCGCAGCCTCGACCAGGGCTTCATCGAATACCTGGATCACACCCAGACCCAGCGGGCCGAGACCCTGGCCAAGGGCCTCGCCGGCGAGTGGTCCCGGCGCGAAGGCTGGCAGTGGCTACGCCAGTCGCCCCGCGCCTGGCGTCACGTGGTGCGCCGCCAGCTGTGGCCCGGCGATGCCCCCCCACCGGAAGGACTCGAGCGCGGGTTAGGCGACCCCAAGAACTTCGTGCTTCACGACGCCCGAGGCCTGCCGGTGATCGGCCTGCCCCCGGACAACGATCTGGAGGCCGCGGAACTGCGCTGGCTGCCTATCCTCAGCGAGGGTGAGCGCGTCGGCACCCTGGGCTACCGCCCGCCGCAACAGCTGATGGCGCGCATGGACCGCATCTTCCTGACCCAGCAACGGCGCAACCTGGCGATCATCGTCGCCGCCCTGGGGCTGGCCTCGCTGCTGCTCGCCGGGGGGCTCTCCTGGTGGCTGGGGCGGCGTGCCCGCGGCATGATGCTGGCCACCCGCCGGCTCACCGAGGGCGACTACAGCATCCGCCTGCCGGAGCGTGGTCGCGATGAGCTGTCGAGCCTGTCGCGGGACTTCAACGTCCTGGCCGCTACCCTCGAGGCCAGCCGTGAGGCGCGCAACCGCTGGGTCTCGGACATCGCCCACGAGCTGCGCACTCCGCTCGCCGTGCTGCGCGGCGAGATCGAGGCCATGCAGGACGGCATCCGCCCGCTGGACCTCGACAGCCTCGGCTCGCTGGGCCAGGAAGTCGGCCAGCTGGAGCGCCTGGTGGCCGACCTGCGGCTGCTGTCCCAGAGCGATGCCGGCGCCCTGGAGGTGCAGCTGGCGCCGCTGGATCTGGCCGCCAGCCTGAGCGATCGCCTCGACGAAGCCGACAGCTGGCTGAGCGGCGCCGACATCACGCTGGCGACGGATATCGCCGGGCCGGCCTGGATCCGCGGCGACACCCAGCGGCTACGCCAGCTGTGGACCAACCTGCTCGACAACACCTGCGCCTACACCCACACGCCAGGACGGCTGAGGGTGACCCTCACGGAGATCGGCGACCATTACCGGTTGAGCTGGGAAGACAGCGCCCCCGGCGTCCCCGAGGCGGAACTGCCGCGCCTCACCGAACGCCTCTATCGGGTCGAGGGTTCGCGCAATCGCTCCAGCGGCGGCAGCGGCCTCGGCCTGTCGATCGCCATGGCCCTGGCGCGCGCCCATGGCGCCGAGATGAGCGCCAGTGCCTCGTCGCTCGACGGGCTATGCTGGACCCTGACCTTCCCCGCCATCGCCGATCATCAGCTCAGGGAGGAAGACACATGAGCCCCACGGACCTCGCTACCGACAGCGTTCTTATCGTCGAGGACGAACCCAAGATCGCCCGCCTGGTCGCCGACTACCTGGCGGGCAGCGACTTCGCCCCCCATCACCTGGACCACGGCGACGCCGTGTTGCCCTGGTTGGAGGAGCGCGAGACGCTACCCGAGCTGGTGCTGCTGGACCTGATGCTGCCCGGCACCGACGGCCTGACCCTGTGCCGCGAGATCCGCCAGCGCTGGCCGCAGGTGGCGATCATCATGCTCACCGCCCGGGTCGAGGAGGTCGACCGCCTGCTGGGCCTGGAACTCGGCGCCGACGACTACATCTGCAAGCCCTTCAGCCCTCGCGAGGTGGTGGCGCGCGCCCGCGCCGTATTGCGCCGCAGCCGCGCCGCGACGGCGCCGGACGCGGCCGCGAGCGAGGCGCTGCTGAGCCTCGACGACGAAGGCTGGCGAGCGCTGGCCGACGGCCACGACCTGGCACTGACCGCGGTGGAGTTCCAGCTGCTGCGGGTGATGATGCATTCGCCCGGGCGCATCTTCTCCCGCGAACAGCTGATGGATCACATGTATCGCGACCACCGCATCGTCTCCGAGCGCACCGTGGACAGCCACATCAAGAAGCTGCGCAAGAAGATCGCCGAGGTGTGGCCCGAGCGCGAGATCATCCGCTCGGTCTACGGCGTGGGCTACAAGTACCAGCCCGAGGAGTAGGAGTGACGCGCGCCGGCCCGGCGTCTTGCACCGACTTTGCACCCTGTGTCCACACCCCTTGCACGACGCCGGACGACACTGCAAGCGTCAACCCACGGCCACGAGGACCGCTCGACATGAAGACAACACGCCTGACACGCAAGCTGTTCGCCCCCGCCCTGCTCGCCGCTGCCATCGCGCCCATGGCACTCTCCGCCAGCGCCGCCCCCGGCCAGGGCGAGCCTCACGGCAAGCCGGGTGCCGAGCAGCGCGAGGCGCTGTTCGAACGCGCCGGCATCGATACCGATACCCGCGAGGCCCTCGCGGAGGCCGAGCAGGAGCATCGCGAGGCCATGCGCGAACTGCGTCAGGACTACCGCGAGCAGCTCGACGACATCCTCGACGATGAGCAGCGCGCAGCCCTCGACGAAGCCCGCCAAGCCATGCGCCAGGAACACCGTGCCGAGGCCCGGGAAGCCCTTCGGACGCGCATCGATACGGTGATCGATAGCTGGGACCTGGATGCCGACGCCCGCCAGTCCCTCGATGAACTTCGCCAGTCCCTCGAAGCCGATCGCCAGGCGCTCAAGGACCGCGAGTTCGACTCCCGCGACGCTCGCCATCAGGCTCAGCAGTCGCTACGCGACGAGCACCGCGAGGCACTCGCCGAGCTGCTGACCCCGCAGCAGCTCGCCGAGCTCGGGCAGTCCATGCGCCAGCCTCATGGCGGCCCCGGCCACCACGGCAAGCCCGGCCACCATGGCGGCCCGGAGCATTCCCCTCGAGGCGACGAATAACGCCACCACAGCAAGACCTTCGCGGTGACTCATGCCCGGCCATTGGCCGGGCATTTTCGTGCCCAAATACAAAGTTTTATTAGCCTTGCGGACCGCCCGGTTGCAGCCGCCTGGGGATGTGCGTATTTTATTTGAACGTTCATTTAAAAAAGAGAGTCGCCCTGCGACCGGAGTCATCTGCGCATGTCGGATAGCATCGCCCCACCCGAGCGACGGGATCGTATCAACCGCATCGTCTTCCACGGCAGCGTGGCAGGCATCCTGGTGTTTTTGGCCCTGACCATGACGTTCACCGAGGAGGCCGGCGCCTTTTTCGACGCCGCCCTGGCCTGGGTGAGCGATACCTTCGGCTGGTATTACATGCTCGCCGCCGTGGTCTACCTGGTCTTCGTCATCGCCGTCGGCTGCTCGCGGGTCGGCAACATCCGCCTCGGCCCCGATCATGCACGGCCCGAGTTCTCGCTACTGTCCTGGGCCTCGATGCTGTTCGCCGCGGGCATCGGCATCGACCTGCTGTTCTTCTGCGTCGCCGAGCCGCTGTCGCACTACCTGGTGCCGCCCGACATGGCCCCGGAGAGCGCCGCGGCGATGCGCGCCGCCGTGCCACAGACCTTCCTGCACTGGGGCCTGTCCGGCTGGGGCATGTACGTGCTGATGGGCATGGCGCTGGCCTACTTCAGCTACCGCCATCGCCTGCCGCTGGCCATCCGCAGCGCCCTCTATCCGCTGCTCGGCAAGCGCATCAACGGCCCCATCGGCAACGCCGTGGACATCACCGCGGTGATCTCGACCGTGTTCGGCATCGCCACCAGCCTGGGCATCGGCGTGATGCAGCTGAACTACGGCCTGAACTTCATGTTCGACGTACCCGAGAGCCTGACCACCCAGGTCGTGCTGATCGTGCTGGTGATGATCCTGGCGACCCTCTCGGTGATCACCGGCGTCGAGAAGGGCATCCGTCGGCTGTCCGAGTTCAACATGGCCCTGGCCGTGGCCCTGCTGCTGTTCGTGCTGTTCGCGGGGGACACCCTGCACCTGCTCGACGCCATGGTACTCAACGCCGGCGACTACCTGAGCGGCTTCATCGGCAATAGCTTCGACACCTATGCCTTCGAAGGCGCCGACGCCCAGCAGTGGAAAAGCGGATGGACCATCTTCTTCTGGGGCTGGTGGATCGCCTGGACGCCCTTCGTCGGCCTGTTCCTGGCGCGTATCTCGCGTGGGCGCACCATCCGCGAGTTCGTGTTCGGCGCCCTGCTGCTGCCGCTCGGCTTCATGATGGCCTGGATGTCGATCTTCGGTAACAGCGGCATCGAGCTGGTCGCCAACCAGGGCCTCGCCACGCTCGGCGAGCAGGCGCTGAACGCGCCCCAGTCCACCATCTACACCTTCCTGGAGCAGTACCCCTACATCGGCGTCACCGCCTCGGTGGTCACCATCCTTGGCATCGTGTTCTTCGTGACCTCCGCCGACTCCGGCGCCCTGGTGCTGGCGAACTTCACCTCCATCCTCTCGGATGTGAACCACGACGCCCCGATCCGCCTGCGTGTCTTCTGGTCGGCGACCATCGGCCTGGTGACCGTGGCGCTGCTGATGGCCGGCGGCCTCTCGGCACTGCAGAGCGCGGTGGTGATCACCGCCCTGCCTTTCTCGCTGGTGATATTCGCCATCATGGCCGGCATGAGCCGCGCGCTGAGGCTGGAGTGCACCAAGGCCGACACCCGCCGCCAGATCGGTGGCACGGGCATCCACGGCGACTGGCGCGAGCGCCTGGATCGTGCCCTGGACACCTCCAATCGCGCCGGCGCCGCCGCCACCCTCGAGCACGCCATCCGGCCGGCCCTGCGCCAGTTCGCCGAGGAGCTCGAGAGCCGTGGTCAGTCGGCCACGGTGAGCGAAGAAGATGTCGAGGGCGAGCCGCTGCGCCAGCTGACCCTGCAGGTGGACTTCGACGATGCCACGAGCTTCGTCTACCAGGTGCGGGCCCACCGCCTGAACACCCCGAGCTTCCTGCCGGTGGACGACGATTACTATGTACGCTTCGACGTCTACCTCAACGAGGGCGGCCTGGAGCAGGACCTCAACGGCTACACCCGGGCGCAGGTAATCCACCATGTGGTCACCGAGTACGAGAGCCATCTCTACTTCCTGACACGAGCCGGCCAGGACAACGCCAACGTCCAGACGCTGCCGGGGTCGGTGGGCGAACCGCCCCAGGACATCAACCCCGCCTGAACCAGGCCAGGACGGCGACCCAAGGGTCGCCGTCAGCGTATAGGGGCGGGCCACCCCGTGAAGCTGGCGCCCGACTCGGGTAGGCTGGAGTTTTGCCCTTCGAGAGCATCGTCATGCCCGCCTCGCCCACGCTCGACCCGGTCTGCATCCGCTACTACCACGCCCACCTCTACTACCGCGACGCCGCCGGCCTGGCCGAGGCGCGTCGGGTCGCCGAGGCCGCCGCCGCACGCTTCGACATCCAGGTAGGGCGCTTCCACGAGCGCCCGGTCGGCCCGCATCCTTGCTGGAGCTGCCAGCTGGCCTTCGCTCCCGAGGCATTCGCCGAACTCGTGCCCTGGCTGGCACTCAACCGCGGCGATCTGGACGTCCTCGTCCACCTCGGTACCGACGACGACCGCTTCGATCACACCCAGGGCGCCATGTGGCTGGGCCATAGCCATCCACTCGACCTGAGCCTCTTCGCCGACGACACCTGATCCGACACGCCGACGGCTCACCACACACAACACGGGGCGCGACTCGCGTCGCGCCCCGTCATTCACTGCTTGCGCCTGGCGATCAGAAGAAGCCGAGCGGGCTGCTGTCGTAGCTGACCAGCAGGTTCTTGGTCTGCTGGTAATGCTCGAGGGCCATCTTGTGGGTCTCGCGGCCGACGCCGGACTTCTTGTAACCGCCGAAGGCGGCATGCGCCGGGTACTGGTGGTAGCAGTTGGTCCACACCCGGCCGGCCTGGATGCCACGCCCCATGCGGAAGGCCACGTTCATGTCACGGCTCCACACTCCGGCACCGAGGCCGAACTCGGTGTCGTTGGCGATGGCCAGCGCCTCTTCCTCGTCCTTGAAGGTCGTCACGCCGACCACGGGGCCGAAGATTTCCTCCTGGAAGACGCGCATCTTGTTGTGGCCCTTGAGCAGGGTCGGCTGGATGTAATAGCCCTGATCATAGGCCGGGTCGAGGCGCTCCTTGCCGCCGCCGGTCAGGAACTCGGCGCCTTCCTCACGGGCGACATCCATGTACGAGAGGATCTTGTCGTACTGCTCCTGGCTTGCCTGGGCGCCGACCTGAACGTCGGTATCCAGCGGGTTGCCACGCTTGATCGCCTGGGTACGCTCGATCACCTTGGCCATGAAGTCGTCGTACATCGACTCCTGGATCAGCGCCCGCGACGGGCAGGTGCACACCTCGCCCTGGTTGAGGAAGGCCAGCACCAGGCCCTCGACGGCCTTGTCGATGAACTCGGGCTCGGCGTTCATGATGTCGGCGAAGTAGATGTTCGGCGACTTTCCGCCCAGCTCCACGGTCGAGGGAATGATGTTCTCCGCAGCGCACTTCAGGATCTGCGAGCCCACCGGGGTCGAGCCGGTGAAGGCGATCTTGGCGATGCGCTTGCTGCTCGCCAGCGCCTGCCCCGCCTCGGCACCGTAGCCATTGACGACGTTGATCACCCCAGGCGGCAGCAGGTCGCCGATCGCCTCCATCACCTTGAGGATCGACGCCGGGGTCTGCTCGGCCGGCTTGAGCACCACGCAGTTGCCGGCGGCCAGCGCCGGGGCCAGCTTCCAGGCGGCCATCAGGATCGGGAAGTTCCAGGGGATGATCTGGCCCACCACGCCCAGCGGCTCGTGGAAGTGATAGGCCACGGTATTGGCGTCGATATCCGCCGCGGTGCCTTCCTGGGCGCGAAGGCAGCCGGCGAAGTAACGGAAGTGGTCCACCGCCAGCGGCATGTCGGCGTTCAGGGTCTCGCGCACCGCCTTGCCGTTGTCCCAGCTCTCGGCGACGGCCAGCGCCTCGAGGTTCTGCTCGAGGCGGTCGGCGATCCTCAGCATCAGGTTGCTGCGCTCGGCGGCCGAGGTCTTGCCCCAGGAGGGCGCGGCGGCATGGGCGGCATCCAGCGCCTTGTCGACGTCTTCGGAGGTGGAGCGGGGAATCTCGCAGAACGGCGCACCGTTGACGGGGCTGACGTTGTCGAAATACTGCCCCCTGACCGGCGCGACGAACTCGCCGCCGATGTAATTGCCATAGCGCGAGGCGAAGCTCACCACGGCCTCGGGGCTACCAGGGTTGGCGTAGATCATGATGTGTCTCCAGCTCTTGTGGTTATGTGAGTGCCCTCCCAGTCTTGGCCAACCCCGTCGTCTGAGACATACTTCGATGGCAGGAGAGCGCCTCCTCCTTCGGTAGGAGGCCCGACGATCCCAGGAGTCACGCATGTATACCCTGATGGTGGCCGACGACCACCCGCTGTTCCGCGAGGCCATCGGCGCGGCGATCCGCGCCGGCCTGCCCAGCTGCCGGCTGCTCGAGGCCGGCAGCCTCGATGAGGCCTTGCACGGGATCGCCACGGAGGAGCAGGAGATCGACCTGCTGCTGCTCGATCTCGGCCTGCCCGATGCCGCCGGGCTCGCCGGCCTCGAACGGCTGCGCGAGGCCTGCCCCGCGTTGCCGGTGGTGGTGGTCTCGGCCGAGCGCGAACGCCGCCTCATCCTCGAATCCATCGCCCTGGGCGCGGTGGGCTACATCCCCAAGTCCACGCCGCGGCGCGCGCTGCTCACCGCCTTGCGTCAGGTGTTGGGTGGCCAGGTCTATCTCCCGCCGGACATCATGCGCCGGCCCGCACCGCCCGACCCCGGGGATGCGCCACTCGCCGGCGTCGCTTCCCCCGACGCGGCCTCGCCGCTGGATGCCCTCACCGACAAGCAGCTCGAGGTGCTCGCGCGCCTGGTGCGTGGCGACGCCAACAAGGTGATCGCCCGACAGCTCGATATCGCCGAGACCACCGTCAAGACCCATGTCTCGGCGATACTGCGCAAGCTCGACGTCGGCAGCCGCGTGCAGGCCATCCTGGCCGCCGACCAGGTCGAGCTGGCCGCCCGCCTGGCCCGCCTGCGCCCCCATGACTGAAGACGCCGGCACCGCTCAGGCGCCGTTCGCCTCGCGCCGGTTGGCGATCAACAGCCGCAATCGCAGCGGTTTCACCGGCTTGAGCAGGTAGTCGAAGCCACGCTCGCGCGCCCGCTGCTTGAGTTCGCCGTCATGATTGGCGGTGATCACCACCACGCCAAGCTCGGGATGACGCCGACACAGCCGCTCCGCCACGCAGATCCCATCCGGGTCGCCCGGCGCCAGGTGGTAGTCGACCAGCAACAGGTCGGCACGCTCACGGCGGCTGGTGGCCTCGAGGGCCGCCGGGGTGGCCACGCAGCGTACCCGGCAGCCCCAGCCATCGAGCAAGGCCGTCATGCCCTCGAGGATGGCCGGATCGTCATCGAGCACCCAGACCCGCATGCCGGCGATATCGATCGGGCCGGGCGGCGCCTCGGCCACCGGCAGGTCGCGGGGCCGGCCATAGGGCACACGGATCGAGAACAACGCCCCCTGGCCCGGCCGCGAGACCAGGTTCAGCGGGTGCTCGAGCATGGTGGCGATGCGATCGACGATGGCGAGCCCCAGCCCCAAGCCCCGGTCGCCATCCTCGGGGCTCGCCACGGCACGCCGGAACTCGAGGAAGATCGCCTGCTGCTGAGCCGCATCGATGCCCGGGCCGGTATCGCCGACCAGGATCTCGAGGCCGTCATGCCGTCGCCGGCAGCCCAGCAGCAGGCGGCCATGTTCGGTGTAGCGCAGCGCGTTGGTCAGGAAGTTGCGCACCACCCGGGCGAGCAGCGCCAGGTCGGAACTCACCACCATACCGCTCGGGACATAGTGCAAGTCGAGCCCCCGCGCGCCGGCCAGCTGGCGATACTCCTCGGCCAGCACATCGAGCAGCTCGGCCACCGGGAAGACCGCCACATCGGGGGTCAGAACCCCGGCATCCAGGCGCGAGATATCCACCAGGGTGCCCAGCAACGCCTCGACATCCTTGAGCGAGCGGCCGATATGGCCGACCTGCCGTCCGGCATCCTCCGGCAAGGCCTGGTCTTCCAGGGCACTGGCGAACAACCGCGCGGCGTTGAGCGGCTGCAGGAGGTCGTGGCTGACCGCGGCCAGGAAGCGCGTCTTGGAGTGATTGGCCGCCTCGGCCTCGGCCCGCGCCTCCTCCAGCGCCTCCAGGGTGCGATGCAGGCTATCGGTGCGCTCGCGCACCTGCTCGGCGAGCAGCACGGCATGCTCGAAGGCGCCATAGGGCGCGCCGCCGCCCATGCCGGCGGACTCCACCCGCTCGATCAACGCCCCGCAGATGCGCCTTAACCGCGCGTTCTCCTCCGCCAGCGCTCGCTCCTGTTCGGTGGCGGGTTCGATGTGCGGCGGTTCAGCCCCGAGATCCAATCGCCACCCCCGTGAAGGTCTGGTTGATGTGCTGCCCCTGATGCTGCTCACCGTAGGTGTTGAAGCCGACCACCCGAGCCTCGGCCAACAGCCGTGAGGCGGCGTCCGCCTGGCCCCGGGCCTCCAGCTCCAGGCGCCGCAGGAAGCAGTCACAACCGAGGATCAGTGCCGGCGGCCCCAACCGCCGGCTCAGGTCGTCCAGCACCCCGGACAGCTCCTCGAGCATCGGTGCCGGCCGCATGGCGGTGAGCACGATGCCGTTTTCCACCGCGCAGTAGAAATGCAGCCCACCCTCATCGTCGACCCGCTGTATCGAGCGCACATAGTGGGCCTCGCCGATGCGCACCGCCAACGGATGATGGGCGAAGATGTCGGCATCCAGCTCGTCGACCGTCCGCCCCACCAGGCGGGCGTATTCCTCGGCGGCAGGGGCGGCGTTGAGCTCCATCACCCGCCGCCGTTCGCGATCCACCGCGGTGACCACCAGCTTCTCGCGGCGCGGGCGCAGATGATGGGTGGTGAAGACCTCGAAGGGCCGCCGGCTGGTGATCATCACCACCACCGCCGAGGCGTCGTGAAAGCCGCCATCGGCGTAGACGTAGGTGTGGTTCAGCCGGTTGTCGTCTCCGGCGGAGCCACCGAAACTCGGGATGCCGCCGAGCGCGGCCTCGAGGGTCGCAAGCACCTGCTCCTCGCTGCTGGAGAGGCCATCGAGCAGGGTCAGCACGAAGGGGCGCGCATCGACGGCGGGCGCTCGACGCCGACAGTCGGCGAGCAGGCCATCGACCAGCCGCTGTGCCTGGGGCAGCGCGAAGGCCTCGAGATCGGCGACCCGGGCACAGGCGATCGCGAAGTCGTCGCGATCGAAGCCGATGGCCACGATGCAGCCGCGGCCGTAGCCGGCGGGGGTGATCTCGCCGGCGGTGGTGCAGCCCGCCAGGGTCACCGGCGCGAAGGCACGCTCGAGGGCCGCGCCGAGCGCCGCCAGCGGATAGTCGGCACTGCAGAAGAACAACACGCAACCAAGCTCGGGGCCGGCGAGCGCCTCGGCCAGCTCGGCGGCGGCCTGGTCGGGGTCGAGGCTGTCGCTGGCGGCCGTGCGCGGCGAGGCGCAAGCGGCGGGGGCATCGGACATGGCGGCCTCGCGAGGATGGGATGAGAGCACAGCATGAAGGCAGTGTAGGCGCACGCCCTCCCCGCCCACAATTCCCGCGCACGGCGCTCCCTCGCCCGCGTCGAAGCCCGCCGTCGCTCAGGTCGCGGCGACGCTCTCATCCAGCGCCGCGAGAGCCTCGCCCAACCGCTCGCGCAGCGCCGCCAGGGTCGCCGCCTCGTCCCCCAGGGCGGCGTCGCGGGCGGCATGCTCCAGGCGTGCGGCCAGCGCGGCCACGTGCACGGCGCCGAGCGAGGCGGATTCGCCCTTGAGCCGGTGCGCCAGGTGCCGCACGTCGTCGGCCCGTCGCGCCTCGCAGGCATCCGCCAGCCCCTCGAGATGCCTCCAGGCCTCCTGACGATAATGCGCCACCAGCGCCGCCATGGCCTCGCCGTCCAGGCTCGCGCGCAGCGCCATCATCACCTCGTCGTCCAGCGTCGGTTCCACCATCGGCGCCTCGACGGCGGCCGCAGGGGGCACCGGCGCCGAGGCGTAGCCGTGATACGCCAGGTGACGATGCATCACCTTGAGCAGCGAGACCTGCAGCAGCGGCTTGGCCAGATAGCCGTTCATTCCCGCCGCCAGGCAGCGAGCCTGGTCGCCAAGCGGCCCCCCCGCGGTCATCGCCACGATCGGCATGTCGGCCAGCCAGCCGCCCCGGGCGCGAATGCGTCGGGTGACCTCCAGGCCGTCCATGTCCGGCATCTGCACGTCCATGAACACCAGGTCGAAATGCTCCTTCGCCACGCTCGCCAGGGCCTCGGCGCCGGAGCCCGCCAGGCTGGCGCGGCAACCGAGCTTGGTGAGCATGGCCAGTGCCACCTGCTGATTGACCGGATTGTCCTCGACCACCAGCAGTCGGGCATCGCACAGCGCCGCCATGTCGCCCGGCAGCGCCGCCACCTCACCCTCCCGAGGTGCGGCCGCCTCGATCAGCGGCAGACGGAACCAGCAGCGACTGCCCTCCCCCGGTTGGCTGTCGATGCCGATCTCGCCACCCAGCGCTTCCACCAGCCGCTTGCTGATGGCGAGGCCCAGCCCGCTGCCCCCGAAGCGGCGCGCGGTGCCGGGGTCCCCCTGACGGAAGGGCTCGAACAGCCGCGCCTGCTGATCGGCCGTGATGCCACAGCCGGTATCGCTCACCTCGATACCCAGCCAGCCCTCGGCCGAGCGGCTCACCTCGACCCGCACCGTTCCTTCGTCGGTGAACTTCACGGCGTTGGAGAGCAGGTTCAAGAGGACCTGGCGCAACCGGCCGGCATCGCCCATGACATGCTCCGGCAGGGCCGGGTCGAAGACACGCTCGATGCGCAGGCCACGGGCCTCGATATGCGGTTGGAACAGCGACACCACCCCCTCGACGAGTTCGTCAAGGGCCAGCGGCCCGTGCTCGAGCTCCAGGCGTCCGGCCTCGATCTTGGAGAAGTCCAGGATATCGTTGATCAGCTCCATCAGCCGACCGGCGCTCTCATGGATGGTATCGGCGTAGTGCCGGGCCCGCTCGGGCAGCGACTGTTCCACCAACAGATCGCTCATGCCGATCACGCCGTTGAGCGGCGTACGAATCTCGTGGCTGACGGTGGCCAGGAACTCGGACTTGGCCTGACTGGCCGACTCGGCGCGCCGGGCCGTGGTCTCCAGCTCGCGGCTGAGCGATTCCAGGGTACGACGCGCGGCGGCGTTGTCGCGTGACTCACGAACCAGGAAGGTCACGACCAGCATCGCCGCCACGCTCATGCCCAGGATCAACGCCAACAGCAGGCCATAGAGCCACTGCAGGCGCTCGCGCTCCTGGGTCGAGACACCTGCCAGGTGGCCATTGATGGTGATGATCAGGCGCTGGGCCGGCTGGCCGATTCGCCCCAGATGCTGGATCAGGGCCTGACGCGCGACCGGGCCCAGGGTCTCGATGCCCTGCAGCCGACGGTCGAGTGACTGCAATTGCCGCTCGATCTCGTCGACCCGTTCCCCGGCCCCGGGGATACGCTCGATGAGCTCGGCGATCTGGCCACCCCGCAACAAGGTCAGCCGGCTGTAGAGCAGCTCGAAGCGCAGCCGCGCCTCATCCAGCGACTCGGCGTCCGACTCGCTCAGCGCCAGCTTGCTACGTAATTCGACGGCATCGCGATCGAGCTTGTAGGCATGCCAGACGGCATCGCCGCCGACCCGGCGTACCAGGCTGTCCTGGCGCCAGGCGACCAGCCCCACCAGCAGGATGGCCGCGACGAACAGCAGCAAGGCCGCGATGACACCGAGCTTCAAGCGCAGCGGAGAATAGCGCACCAGACGGCTCCTCGTCGGTCAGTGGATCTCGATCCGCGCCACCTGCCAGACCGAGCGAAAACGGATCTCCTCGTTGAGCAGCTCCGGGCGGGCATCGAAGGGGTAGAGCACGAACAAGGGGCCGAAGCGACGGATCGGCATGGCTTCACCATCGTGGCGCATCGCCAGGATGACCCCGTAGCGGCTGAAATCACTGACCGGCACATCGGCCTCGAAGCCGTTCAAGGCGATCACCCGGGCCTGATCGCCCCGGGCGCCTACCGCCTCGAACAGCGCCGTCCCCAGCGGGCCCTCGAAGCGCCCGACGCCCTGGTGCCAAGGCGTATGGGTCGCGATGGTGCGGGAGGGCAGCGCCTCGAGCATGGCACGATCGAAGCGCGCCACGCCCTCTCCGTTGGTGCGGCTGATATCCCCGCAGACGGTCAGCATCACGTTCCCTCGGGGCTCGGGCAGGGGCTCGTCCAGGGAAGGGGGCGCGGCGGCGATCGCCCCCGAACACCACCATAACAGGGCGCAGATCGAGGGTATCAGGCGGCGGATGCGCATATCGGGGCTCCGGGTCGTCGGTCTCGGGCAAGGGTACTCGATTCCTCCGCCACGGTCAGGCACCCGCAGAAACCACGACGCCCACGCCCCCGGGCGGGGACGTGGGCGTCGCGGTCGACGGTACGGCCGTCAGCGCACGATCATCACCGACATCTTGCTGTGGTGCACCACATGCTCGGCGTTGGGGCCGAGCACGTAATCGGCGAACTTACGCTTGTTGTGGGAGGCCATGACGATCAGGTCGATATCGAGCTTCTTGGCCGCCTTGATGATCGCCTCCCAGGGCGAACCATCGACGATGACGCTCTGCGCCTGAACGTCATCGGGCACGTGCTGCTGGATGAACTCGTGCTGCGCCTTGGTCACCGCCTCGTGGGCCTTGCCGGCGAAATCCCGGGGAAAGTAGCTCCCCACCAGCGGCATGCGATAGTCCGGCAGCACCGTCACCACATGCAACGAGGCATCGAAGCTCTTGCACAGCGACAGCGCCGTGGGCAGCGCCTTGGCCCAGGAGGCCTCCTCATCGAGGTCCACCGGCAACATGATCTTGTTATACATGGGTTACCTCCATCAGGCAGAGACCGGTTTGCCACCGCGATCGCGGCGCCGACGCTGCAGCATTACCACCAGGGCCAGCACCAGGAAGGCAGGGATCCACATCCACTCCTTGGTCCAGCGATCCACCGGCGCCTGCACCTGGATGATCTCCTGGTCGAAGTCGAAGCCGAGCTTCGCCGCCTCGCTGCCATAGGTGACCATGTCGACGAGCGCCTGGTCGTCCTCGATCGCCAGCATCAGCCCCAGGTTCGAGAGGCGGTCCTCGCCGGTCTCGCCTTCCGGCACCGGCAGGGTCATGTAGGTGGTCATCGGGTCGCCGTAGGCGTCCAGGCCGCTGATCTGCAGGCGCAGCGAGGACTCGGGGTCCGCCTCGCCCAGCGCCTCGACGAACTGCGCCGGCGGCACGTCCTGGTAGGGGTCATGGATCATGTCCATCCAGAAGCCCGGCCGGAACAGCGTGAAGGCCACCAGCAACAGCAGCAGCGATTCGTACCAGCGGCTGCGGGTGACCATGAAGCCCTGGGTCGCCGCCGCGAAGATCAGCATCGCCACCGTGGCCACCACGAAGATCAGCACGCCCTGCCACAACGAGACATCGATCAGCAGCAGATCGGTGTTGAAGATGAACAGGAACGGCAGCGCCGCGGTGCGTAGGCTGTAGTAGAAGGCCTGGAAGCCGGTGCGAATCGGGTCGCCGCCGGACACCGCCGCCGCGGCGAACGACGCCAGCCCCACCGGCGGTGTCACGTCAGCCATGATGCCGAAGTAGAACACGAACAGGTGCACCGCGATCAGCGGCACCAGCAGGCCGTTCTGCTCGCCGAGCTGCACGATCACCGGCGCCAGCAGCGCCGACACCACGATGTAGTTGGCGGTGGTGGGCAGCCCCATGCCGAGGATCAGGCTGAGCACCGCGGTGAACAGCAGGATCAACAGCAGGTTGCCCATGGAGAGGATCTCCACCACGTCGGCCAGCACCAGCCCCACGCCGGTCTGGGAGACGGCGCCGACGATGATGCCGGCGGTGGCCGTGGCGATGCCGATGCCGATCATGTTGCGGGCACCACCGATCAGGCCATCCCATAGGTCGAGGAAACCCTCGCGCACATCCGCCGCCAGGTGGCTGCGATGGCGGAACATGGCGGTGATCGGCCGCTGGGTGATCATGATGAAGATCATGAACACGGTCGCCCAGAAGGCCGACAGCCCCGGCGAGAGGCGCTCCACCATCAGACACCAGATCAGCACGATCACCGGCAGCAGGTACTGCAGGCCGACCATCACCGTGGGCCGGGTCTGGGGCAGCTTATAGATCGGCTCGTCGGGGTCATCGAGCTCGAGCTCCGGATAACCGGCGGCCAGCTTCAGCAGCCCCACATAGACCGCCGCCAGCACCACGGCCACCAGCCAGGGCGTGGCATCGCCGAGCAGCGGCTTGAGCCAGCCCAGGCCGTAGTAGACCACCAGCGCGGTGATCATCATCAACAACAGCCCGGCCAGGAAGCCCACCGCCTTGCGCACCAGCGGCTTGGGCGGATTACTGCTCTGAAGGCCCTGCATGTTGGCCTTGAGCGCCTCGAGGTGGACGATATAGACCAACGCGATATAGGAGATCAGCGCCGGCAGGAAGGCATGCTTGATCACCTCCACATAGGAGATGCCGACATACTCGACCATCAGGAAGGCCGCGGCACCCATCACCGGCGGCATGATCTGGCCATTGACCGAGGAGGCCACCTCCACGGCGCCGGCCTTCTCGGCGGGGAAGCCGACCCGCTTCATCATCGGCACGGTGAAGGTGCCGGTGGTCACCACGTTGGCGATCGACGAGCCGGAGATCAGCCCGGTCATGCCGGAGGCCACCACGGCGGCCTTGGCCGGACCGCCCTTGTAGTGGCCGAGCAGCGAGAAGGCGACCTTGATGAAGTAATTGCCGGCGCCGGCCTTGTCGAGCAAGGCGCCGAACAACACGAACAGGAACACGAAGCTCGTCGAGACCCCCAGCGCGATGCCGAACACCCCCTGGGTGGTCAGCCACTGGTGGTTGATCAGCCCCCGCAGGCTGACCCCGCCATGGGCGAGGATGCCCGGCATCCAGGGCCCGGCCAGGCTGTAGACGAGGAATACCAGGGCCACGATCATCAGCGGCGGCCCCAGGGCGCGCCGGGTGGCTTCCAGAAGCAGCACGATGCCGATCACGCCGACGATCACATCCTGGGTGATCGGCGCACCGGGGCGCTGGGCCAGCTGCTCGTAGAACATGAACATGTAGGCGCCACAGAAGGCCGCGGCGAACGCCAGCCCCCAGTCCAGCAGCGGAATACGGTCACGCGGTGAGCGTTTGAGGGCCGGATAGGCCATGTAGGCCAAAAACAGCGCGAAGGCCAGGTGGATGGAGCGCGCCTCGGTGGCGTTGAAGACCCCGAAACCCAGCATGAAAGGAATCGGTGAGGCGATCCACAGCTGGAACAACGACCACACCGCGGCGATGCCCAGCAGCAGCTTGCCCGGCGTGCCGGCCGGCTTGCGCGCCCCCGAGTCGCTGGAGGCCACCATGTCCTCCAGGTCGGCCCCGGTGTCCGGTGCCCTTGTCTTGTCATCAGTCATAAGCGTGCCTGGTTAGTTAAGATGACACATGGCGTGCACGACGCTCGTTTTCCGCTATTACAAACGCAATGCGCGGCCCCTCGGCGAGGGCCGCGCATGCTCTGGCGAATGACGCAGATTCAGCGGCTGACGATCACTCGATCCAGCCCTGCTCGCGATAGTAGCGTGCGGCCCCTTCGTGCAGCGGTGCCGAGAGCCCCTGGGTCACCATTTCCTGCGGATCCAGGTTGGCGAAGGCCGGGTGCAGCTGCTTGAAACGATCGAAGTTGTCGAAGATCGCCTTGACGGTCTGGTAGACCACCTCGTCGCTGGTATCGGAATCGGTCACGAAGGTGGCCGCCACGCCGAAGGTCTCGACGTCGTCCGGGTTACCCTTGTAGAGCCCGCCCGGAATCACCGAGGTGGCGTAGTAGGGGTACTCGTCGACGATGCCCTGAATGGCTTCGTCGTTGAGCGGCACCAGCTGGGAGTCCACGGTGGTGGTGGCTTCCTGGATGGAGCCGTTGGGGTGGCCGACCACATAGGCCATGGCATCGATGTTGTTATCGGCCAGGGCGGAGGCCATCTCGGCGGCGTCGAGCTGCGAGGCCAGCGAGAAGGAATCCTCGGTCCAGCCCTTGGCGTCCATCACCACTTCCATGGTGTTGCGCTGGCCGGAGCCCGGGTTGCCGATGTTGACGCGCTTGCCTTCCAGATCATCGAGGGTCTCGATGCCGGCATCGGCGCGGGCCAGGATGGTCAACGGCTCGCCGTGTACGCGGAATACCGCACGCAGCTTGTCGTAGGCCTCGTCTTCGAAGTTGCCGGTACCGTTGTAGGCCTGGTACTGGACGTCGGACTGCGCCACGCCCATGTCCAGCTCGCCGGACTTGATGCCGTTGATGTTGGCCACCGAGCCACCGGTAGAAGGCGCGTTGCACTTGATGTTGGCATCATCGATACGGTTGACCAAGCGACAGACGGACTGACCGACCACGTAGTACACGCCGGTCTGGCCGCCGGTGCCGATGGTGATGAACTGTTCCTCGCCCTGCGCCATGGCCGGCGACGCGAACATGGCGGCTCCCAGAAGCGCGCCGGAGAAGGCGGCGGTGGAGAAAGCATGGCGTTTCATTGACGCACCTCGTTGACGTTGTTGGCAAAGCTGTTGCGACAGCATTCGATCGACGGTCGCATCCTGAGCTAGTTCGATCTGATCGACAATACCTACTTTAGCGAAAAAAATGCGACTCGGCGGGTTGATGTCCCCTACCAAGTGTAGTTGCCGTCAACGATTCGAGCGCGGCGCCCCGACCCGAGGAACCGAGCGGGCCTACCGGCGGCTTGCCAGGCGAGCGGCACGCCCACCAGACTGATGGGCACCTTGCACGCCACGAGGAGCCCGACATGTCCCCCAGCGCCTCACGCATCGAGTGTCGCCAGGGTGATATCGCCCGTCAGGACGACATCGAGGCGGTGGTCAACGCCGCCAATGCCCGGCTACACAGCGGTGGCGGCGTGGCCGGTGCCCTGCATCGCGCCGCCGGCCCCGAGCTCGCCGAGGCCTGTGCGCCCCTGGCACCGCTCCAGCCCGGCCAAGCCGTGATCACCGATGCCTTCAGGCTGCCCAACCGCTATGTCATCCACTGCCTGGGGCCGGTCTACGGCGTCGACGAGCCCTCGGATGAATGGCTCGCCGACGGTTATCGGAACGCGCTGGCGCTGGCCCAGCGACACGGCATCGTGAGCCTCGCCTTCCCGGCGCTGTCCACCGGGGCCTTCGGCTACCCGGCCACCGAGGCCGCGCGCACCGCCCTGGCCACCGTACTCACCGCCCTGCCCCACTGCCCCGCGGTCGAGCGGGTGCGCTTCGTGCTGTTCGACGCTGCCAGTACCGACCTGCATCGGCGCACCCTCGACACCCTGGCCGACGCCTGAATACGCGAAGGCTTGTCTGAAAAGTCGGCGAGCGATGGCGAGGGCTAGGCCCGCTCCAAGCGGGCCAACACAGTACCCATATCCATGTGGGGCGCAAGGCAAGGATCAGCGACGAATCGGCAGGGATGGCCGATCTGGGCAGCCCTGCTGCTCGAAGAGCGAGCGACAGGGTGTCGCTCGTCGAAGTCCCGAGTTTACGAGCCGTAAATGAGGACCTTGAGCTGATTCTTAACGCCGTATGGCCGAGCGCAGACACGCTTCAGGCATGGCCTAGACGTTGTAGCCCAGTATGCCCGGCAGCCACAGCGCCAGGCTCGGGAAGACCACCACCAGCGCCAGGGCGCAGGCCATGGCGGCCACGAACACCAATGCCCAACCCACGGTCTGCTCCAGGCGCACCCGCGCGATCTCGGTGGTGACCATCAGGTTGACCGCCACCGGCGGCGTGAATTGGCCGATGGCGATGTTCATCGCCAGCAGGATCCCGAACCACACCGGATGCCACTCGAAGTGCTGCATCACCGGCACCAGGATCGGCATCATGATCAGGTAGATCGAGATGGCATCCAGCAGCATGCCGGCCACCAACACCGCCAGCATGATCAGCACCAGCAACAGCGTGCCGTTGTCGGAAAGCCCGATCACCCACTCCGCCAGATGGCGGAAGGTGCCCAGCATGGTGCCGGCCCAGGCGAAGATGCCGGCCAGGGCGATGATCAGCATGACCACCCCGGAGATCACCGCGGCCTCCCCGAGCAGCTCCCAGAGGTCACGCCAGCCGAGTTCGCGGGTCAGCCACAACCCCACCACCACGCCGTAGGTCACCGCCACCACCGCCGCCTCGGTGGGCGTGAAGAGCCCCGAGCGAAGCCCGCCGAGGATCAGCACCGGGGCGAGCAGCGCCGGGATCGCCTGGCGGAAGCTCTCGCCGAGCGGCGGGCGCTCCACCTCGCCGGGGGCCTCCCAGCCGTTGCGACGCGACAACCACCAGGCCGGCACCAGCAGCGCCGCTCCGGCCAGCAGGCCCGGGAACAGGCCGGCGGCGAACAACGCCCGCAGGTCGACCCCCGGCACCACGATGGAATACAGGATCAACGCCACCGAGGGCGGGATCAGGATCGCCGTGGAGGCCGAGGCGGCGATCAGCGTCGCCGAGAAGGGCTTCGGGTAGCCGGCGCGGGTCATGCTCGGCAGCATCACCATGGCCACGGCCGCCGCATCGGCGGGGCCCGAGCCGCTCATGCCACCCATGATCATGCACACCAGCACCGCGACCAGCGCCAGTCCACCATGGCGCGGGCCGATCAGCGCCTGGGCGAAGCGCACCAGGCGCACCGCCACCCCGGCACGCTCGAAGATCAGCCCGGTGAGGATGAACAGCGGAATAGCGATCAATGGATACTTGGCGACGCTGTTGTAGGTGTTGGTGCCGAGTGTGGCCAGCATCGCCGGCGAAAGCCCGGCGACGATGCCTACCGCCCCCGACAGCCCCAGCGAGAAGGCCACCGGCACCCCGGCGATCAGCAGGCCGGCGAAGGCCAGCAGCATCCACAGGTCAGGACTCATCGTCGAGCCCCCCGCGCAGGCGGTCGAGGGTCTGCTGGCACTGACGCCACAGCATCAGCCCGGCGAGCAGCGGCAGCCATACCAGGTACCACCACTGGGGCAGCCCCAGGCCCGGCGATAGAGTCTCCCATCGATACTCCTGCCAGGCCGCCTGGGCGCCGAACCAGGTCACCAGCCCCAGCACGATCCCCCCGCACAGCCCCTGGAAGACGATCAACACCCGCCGCGGCCCCGGCGGCAGGGCCCGCTCCAGCACGGCGATGCGGATATGACGATGGCGGCGCAGCGCCACCGAGGCACCGGCGAAGGTCATCAACACCAGCAGGAACACCGAGAATTCCTCGGTAAAGGCGAAGGAGGCGTCGGTGACGTAGCGCACCACCACATTGGCCAGGCTGATCAGGCCGATGATCAGGATGGCCAGGGTCGCGAGCACGCGCTCGAGTCTTGCATCGGGACGTTTCATGACGAGGGATCTTGGCGAAGAGGAACACACGACGTCGCCCGGCCGGAGCCGGGCGACGTCTCACGGGGCGACGGGCGTGTCAGGGCGCGTCGATGTCGCGACGGGCGGCCTCGACGATCTCCTCGCCGATACGCGGCACCCAGTCGTCATGGACGCTTCGGGTCGCGTCGACGAAGGCCTGGTGCTGCGCCTCGGAAAGCTCGGTGACGCTCACGCCGCGCTCGCGGATCGCCGCCAGCCGATCGGCCTGTTCACTACGGCTTTTGGCGATTTCCCAGGCGCCCGCCTCGACGGCGGTCTCGCGCAGCAGCGTGCGCTGCTCCTCGGAGAGCGACTCCCACACCTGGCGGTTGGACGCGAACACCAGCGGGTCGTTCATGTAGTTCCACAGTGTCAGGTGGGCCTGCCCGACCTGGTCGATGCGCGCCACGTCGAACACCGACAGCGGGTTCTCCTGGCCATCCACGGCGCCGGTGGTCAGCGCCGGCTTGGCATCGGCCCAGCTCATCTGCGTGGGATTGGCACCCAGGGCGCTGAAGGTATCCTGGAACAGCGGCGAGCCCACCACCCGAATCTTGAGCCCCTCGAGGTCGGCCGGCGCGTCGATGTCACCGCTGGAGTTGGACAGCTGGCGGAAGCCATTCTCGCCCCAGCCCAGCGGCACCACGCCCTTGTCCTCGATGGCGGAGAAGATCATCTCGCCGGCCTCGCCGCCAGTCACCGCATCCACGGCGGCCTCGTCGGGCAGCAGGAACGGCAGCGAGAAGAGGTTGAGCGCCGGCACCTGGGGCGACCAATTGATGGTCGAGCCCACCGCCAGGTCGATCAGCCCGGAGCGCATCGCGGAAAACTCGCGGGTCTGGTCGCCGCTGACCAGCTGAGCGTTGGGGTAAACCCGCAGCGTCAGTTCACCGCCGGAACGCTCCTCCACCAGGTCGGCCCATTGCTGGGCGGCCTGCCCCCAGGGGAAGGCATCGGACAGCACGGTGGAAACGGAAAGCTCGCGCGCCTGGGCGGTCAGCGTCGAGGTCAACAGGGCGACGCCGGCCAGGGTGGCGGCGAGACGCCCGAGAGAGCGGGGAGTCGGCATGGAGTGTCCTTGGTGGCCGCGTGAACGCGGCATTCGGATTATCAATTATTGGCAAGTCCAATATGCCTGCAAGTCACCACCTCCACAAGAGACGTCCGGCGTGGCGCCAGGTGTCTTTCCGTACATCGTGTATACAAAAATATTTGATAAAGACCACAATTCAATCTATTTATGTACACAATAATTATACCCCACAACACCTCCAGAAGTGGGGCTTCCTAGATATAACAACAAGCTCCGGTGTCGTCCCTCCACCGCCGCGGACAGTGCCTCGGCCATTTACGCGGATGGGGCTCCGGCGCATCGACCCGCTCCCACGACAACAGCCAATAATGGAGACTCCAGATGCTTATCAGGACCCCACTCACCCTGGCCGCTGCCGCCACTTCGCTGCTGCTGACCCAGACCGCCAGCGCGGCGCTCTACAGCACCACCAAGGTGGAGGCGCTCTACGGCTGGAACTACGAAGACACCGCCGACGCCGGCTTTCCGATCGACAACGAAAATCACGCCATCCTCACCGTCGCCAATGCCACGGGCTGGACCTACGGCGACAGCTTCTTCTTCGTCGACGTCACCAACCTGGACCAGGGGCGGGACGGCGAGAACGACTTCGGGGGCGCCCACGCCGAATGGAACCTGCGCGGCAACATCGGCAAGACCCTGGGCGTCGACCTCTCCGCCGGCCCGGTCACCGGACTCTATGTCTCCGGCCAGCTGGACATCGACCGCAACCGCACGGTGAACAAGACCACTCACCTGGCCGGCCTGTCCGCCGACCTGGCGGTGCCCGGGTTCCAGTTCTTCAAGGTCTTCGCCATGTACCGCAACGACGAGAGCGCCAGCGCCGAAGGCAGCTCCGAGCAGTACACCGCCGCCTGGAACCTGCCCTTCACCCTCGTCGGGGCAAGCTTCTCCTTCGAGGGCTTCGTCGACTACATCACCGACGAGGGCGACCTGGAAGACCAGCTGCTGACCCAGCCCCAGCTGGTATGGCATGCCACCGAGCACCTCGGCGTCGGCCTCGAGTACCAGTACTGGGAGAACAAGTTCGGCCTCGCCGATACCGACGAGTCGCACCCCCAGGCCATGGTGCGCTGGACCTTCTGATCGACTGACAGGCAGGCGGCCTACCGCGACGCCAAACGATACCGGGCCTCGAGTGATTGCCACTCGAGGCCCGATAAGCCACGATCACCGCTGCAGCATCATCCCTCCGCGTGGTCGGCACCCTCGAACCACTCGTCGATCAATCCACGATTGTCCTCGATCCACGCTCGCGCACCATCTTCCGGGTCTCCCGCTTCCTCGATCTCAGCCATCAGGCCACCCAGGCTGTCGTCATCCATATGCCAGGCGTTAAGCAATGAGGTCAGCCAGGGGTCCTCTTCATCCAGGCCTCCGCGCGCCATCCAGTAGAGGTCTTCATTGTCGCCATAGACGCCTTGCGGGTCTTCGAGGTACTTGAGGTCATACTCGGCGAAGGCCCAGTGTGGGCTCCACAGGGTCACGACTACCGGCTCGCCCCGCCGATAGGCACTATCCATCGCGGCCATCACGGCGGGCCCGGAGCTGTTGATCTGATTCATCGGCAGCTCGTAGGCCTCGATGGCCTTCTCGGTCATGCCGGCGATCGCCGATCCGGGATCGATGCCGAGGATCGCCGCTTGTCCCTGATACTGATAGCGGTCGGCCTGTTCCGCGAGCTCGTCGATGGTGTCGATCTCGACGTAACTCGGCACGACGAGACCGAGGCCAGCGCCCTGATACCAGATATCATGCACATCGATGCTGTCGCGATGGGGCTCGAGGAAAGAGGCATCGGTGGTCGGCAGCCAGATCTCCATCGACAGATCGATATCGCCGCTGGCGAGGCCACTGTAAAGCATGCTCTTGCCAACATTAGACAATTCGATATCGTAGCCATGCTCCTCTTCGAGGAGGATCTTCCACATGTTGGCCACGGCGATGTTCTCGGCCCAGTTGTTGGTGCCGATGATCAATGGCTCGTCGCTCGCCTGGGTCGCTCCTCCCGAGACCAGTGCTCCCATCATTAGCAGGGACAAGGAAACCTTCTTCATAATCATCCTCTTGATGTGAATGTCGGCGTGATTCGAAAAACACAGCCTACCATGAGTTTTCGGCCACAAATCCGCCGAAAACCTCATGCACATGATGAGAAAAACGCATGCCTGATACTTCGATGTGACGATGAAACGCGCGCGCTTCTCTCCCACTACCCCAGCAAACGTTCATCGAAGGGATAGTCGGATAACAGCTCCACCTGGCCGTCTTCACGGATGTAGAGTTGCTCCTCCAGCTTGACGCCTTCACCACCGGCTTCATGGCCGATGAAGCTCTCCACGCAAAGCGTCATACCGGGCTCGATGAGGCCGTCATAGCCTTTATCGTCGATATCCTCGCGATGCACGATGTAAGGGTATTCCCCATTCATTCCTACGCCATGGGCCAAGGCAAAGTAACGACGTCCCTTGTAGGCCGACGGGATCTGCCAGGCCCGCTCGGCATACTCCTTGAAGCTGACCCCTGGCTTGAGGTTGGCCATATTGGTACGAATCTGCTCGTAGGCCATGCGATAGAGATCTTTCTGGGACGCTGTCGGCGCGCCTCGACCGCAGAGGAAGGTCCGTGAGAAGTCGGCATAGTAGCCATAACGCCCCACCACATCGGTATCCAACGCCACCAGCTCGCCTGCCTGAATACGACGATCCGAACACTCCTGAAACCACGGGTTGGTCCTGGGCCCCGAGTTCATCAGCCGTGTCTCGACGAAATCCGCATCGGTGGCGATGATATGCTGATGCAACTTCGACCAGGCCGCGTTCTCGGTCACCCCGGGCAGAATGGCGGCTTCCAGCTGGCGCACGCCGTCCTCGACGGCACGCAGCGAGGACCGAATCATCTTGATCTCGTTGGGGACCTTGTAGGCCCGCGCCTGCTCGAGCGGTTCCTGAGCATCCAATACTCGATAGCCGCGCTCGTTGAGCGCGAAAGCCGCCTGGGAGGTAGCGCTCTCCAGCGCCACCTTGCCGCCACCACCGCATTGCCGCTGGATCAGGTCATCGATCTCGTCGGCCCAGGCCTCCGTCACGGCATGGGTATTGCGCTCGTTGAAATAATACGAGATCGCCTTGGCCGGCCGGATCTCGTCGAGGGTCGGCAGGTGCGAGGCGAGGTGCTCACAGCCCGAAAACTCAAACAGCACCACCGGTCCCTCGGACGGCACGAAGGCATAGCGCGCCGGGTTGCGGGAACTGTAGACCTGCATGTTGCGCGAGCCGGTGGCATAGCGCACATGAGCCGGGTCGAACAGCACGGCGGCGGAGATGTCCCGCGCCTTGAGTTGCGCCCGCACTCGCTCCAGGCGATCGCACAGGATCTGCGAGATCTCTGCCTGCGTCGGCTCGCAATCCCCGGGGCGATGAGTCGGGGCGAGAATGCCCAGAGCGTCTAGATCCATGTTCATCATCGATTCTCCGTGTCGGTCATTGACGGGCATTGGGCTCAATCGAGCAGGCCATCGGTGCGTTCGGCGCGGTCCTGCTCGGCCTGGATATGCAGCTCCGACACTCGCCCATACAGCTGGCGAGTGCGCTCCAGGCGCCCGACGACTCCCGGCGACTGAGAGTAGGCGAAGATCGCCGTCAGCCGGGGCGTGGTCCCCTCGACCCGTGCCACGCGGTGCAGGCTGAAGCGGCCCTTGAACAGCTGAAGATCGCCAGGCTGCAGGTTCAGGCGACGGGCACGGTCACGGTCCTCGCCACGAACCACCGCCCCGACTCCCGCATAGTTCTCGTCACGGGGCGTGCGAATGTCGGGGCAATACTCGAAGCTGCCGCCTGCCTCCGGGGCCTGAGTCATCATGGTGACGATGAATTCGTTGGTGTCGTAGTGCCAGGGTTGCTCGGTGCCCTCGGGCAACACATTGAGCACCAGTCCGGCATAGGGATCGGCATACTCATAGACCTGAGCCTCGCCGAGACAGCGAGCCACCAGGGACTTCATGGCCGGCGAGACATACAGTCGTTGCATGATGCGGTCGGCCGTGATCATGTCACGAGTGACAAAACCGCTGGTGCGGGTCATGAACAGACGACGAGGGTCTTCTTCGGGCAGCGCCGGGTCGTCGGCAGTGAAGTAGGCATTGACCTCGCGAGTGTTGTAGAAACTCTTGTCCGCCAGTTCCTCGCACTCCTCGCGCATCTGCGCCAGACGATCTTCGCGCAGGAAGCCACGCAGCACGGCACAGCCTTCTCGATCCAGATCGGCCCGGGACCGCTCGATCACGGCCTGCAGGGTCGGATCGTCGGGCCGATCGAGGGGATAACGCTCGGTATCGACGAGGCTGGACAGGTCATGACGCTCGGCGTCAGCTAACTGCATGGCAGTCAACATGGGGAGCTCCTCGGTGTCGGTATGGCAGGGGTACGGCCGGTCGTGACTGGCCTCGTGTCGCAATGACCGGCATAGTGAAGATCTTCCAAGCATCGAGGAAACGATTCGTTCTGATGAATTCCATCGACGATTCCGATCGCTCAAGCCTGCCGATTCTCGACACCGAGCTGCTCAGCGCCTTCGTGGCGGTAGTCGAAAACGAGGGCTTCACGGCGGCGGCACGCCAGTTGCACAAGACGCAGTCGACGATCAGTCAGCGCATCCGCACCCTGGAGCAGCGGGTAGGCGTCGCGCTCCTGCGACGTACCAGCCGACGACTGAGCCTGACGCCGGATGGCGAGGTTTTCCTTGTCTATGCCCGTCGCCTGCTGCAGCTGCAGCGTGAGGCACTCAGTGCGCTGGGGCACGGTGATAGAGAGGGAGTCATTCGTTTTGGCCTGCCGGAGAACTACGCCGAGGCCTGGTTGCCGCGCTTGCTCGAGCGTTTCGCCCGGCGCCACCCGCGCATCCGGCCGCATATCCATTGTCGGATGTCCAGCGAACTGATCGAGGCCCTCGAAGGCGGTGAGCTCGACCTGGCGCTGACGGTGCGCCATGCCAACCACAGCCATGGCGAAGCCCTGGGGGCGGAAGCGCTGGTATGGGCCGCCCACCGAGACTTCCGTCAGGACCCGAGGGCAGCGCTCCCCCTGGCGTTGTTCCCCGACCATTGCCCCTATCGTCAACGCGCTCTAGACAGCCTGACCCGCCAGGGGCGCCAATGGTCGCTGCAATACACCAGCCAGAGCCCCACCGGGTTGCGCATGGCCGTCAATCAGCGTGATGCCGTGACCGTCGCCGATCGCCGTACGCTGCCCGCCGACTGGCGCATCCTGGATGATGCAGACGGGCTGCCCCCCTTGCCGCCGGCCCAGCTGGAGCTGCACCGCTCCCCCAGTTTTCAGCACCCCGCCGGAGACGACCTGATCGCGCTGCTGCGGGATCTGCTCGCTCCCGAGGATCAACCGGAAGATGCCGAGCTTCAGCGATAGCACCTGCGCGCCGCGCTCTAGGTGGGTGGGTCATTGATTTCCTGGCGCAGCCAGCGTCGAAACAGCGCCATGTTGGTGGATTCTGGGTGGCCGCTACGGGTTACCAGCCAGTAGGACTGGTGACCCGTCACCTCCACATCGAGTAACTGCACAAGATCACCGCGCATCAGTTCGCGGGCGATCATGTGTCGGTCGGCGATCGTCACGCCGACTCCATTGATGGCCGCCTGGATGGCGAGTTCCAGGACATCGAAGGCCAATCCTCCCGAGGTATCGACCCCCTCGAGACCCGCTGCCTGGAGCCAGTGCTCCCAGGTGTGGAAGCGATTGTCGTCGCGCAGCACATGCAGCAGGGTATGCCGGGTCAGATCGATCTCGCGCCCCCGACGCCCCGCCAGCAAGTGGGGCGCGCAGACCGCCACATGCGTCTCCTGAATCAGCAGCTCGGCGTCGACCGCCGACCATTCGCCGGCACCGAAGCGGATGACCCCATCCAGATCATTATTGCCTAGCAGGTCGTCCTCGAAGCGTGTGGTGATGGACAACTCGAGGGATGGGTGCAGGGCCTTCAAGCGACCCAATCGCGGCACCAGCCATCGGCTGGCGAAGGTCGGCGGGACATTGAGTTTCAAGCATGACAAGGCTTCCTGCTCCCCCAGCCCGCCCACCGTCCAGGCGATCCTGTCGAAGGACTGGCGCAAGACCGGTAACAGGCGGCGCCCGGCCGCCGTCAACTTCAGCTGACCGCCACTGCGATCGAAGAGCGCTACCCCCAGCTGTTCTTCCAGCAGTTTGACCTGGCGACTCACCGCGCTCTGGGTCACGCACAGTCGCACCGCGGCCTGAGTGAAACTCTGACATTGCGCGGCGGCCTCGAAGGCCTTGAGTGCGTTGAGTGGCGGCAACGAACGCTGCATAAGCTCCCCATAAAAACTTGTGACGAGACCAAAACCCCACGGGATTATTGCCTCGACACCGCATTAATCATGATTTTTATGAATACCATGATTACATAATCATCGTTTGTTGCAACTCCGGGGGCTCCCTAGGGTGAGCGTCACTGCACGCGACGACCGACGGAGAACGACACGATGAACGAGCGCTCCTTGACCGACTGGCAACGCCACGCCGCCGAACTATCGCTACCCCGCCAGGCTTACCTGGATGGCACCTTCTGCGATGCCACCAGCGGCGCCACCTTCCCCGCCGAGAACCCGGCCACCGGGCAAGTGCTGACCGAGGTGGCTGCCTGCCAGGCAGAAGACGTGGACCGCGCCGTCGCCAGCGCCCGGACGACCTTCGAGGCGGGTAGCTGGCGCGATCTTCCGCCTGCCGAGCGCAAGGCCAAAATGCTGGACTGGGCCGCGCGAATCGAGGCCCAGGCACCGGATATCGCGCTGCTCGAAACGCTCGAGACCGGCAAACCCATCGCCCAGACGACGACCGTCGATGTGCCGGGGCTGGCCGATGGCCTGCGCTTCTACGCCGAATCCCTCGACAAGCTCTACGGCGAGACCGCGCCGAACGGCCCCACCAGCGTGTGCATGGTCGACCGCGAGCCAGTCGGCGTGGTTGCCGCCGTGGTGCCCTGGAACTACCCGCTGATCATCGCCGGCTGGAAGATCGGCCCGGCGCTGGGGGCCGGCAATTCGCTGATCCTCAAGCCCGCCGAGCAGTCGACGCTGGCGACGCTCAAGGTCGCCGAGCTCGCACGGGATGCCGGTATCCCTACCGGGGCCTTCCAGGTGGTCACGGGGCTTGGCCATGAGGCCGGCGAGGCACTGGGACGCCACATGGACGTGGACGCCATCGGCTTCACCGGCTCCACCGAGGTCGGCAAGCGGTTCCTCGCCTACTCGGCGGAATCCAACATGAAGCGTATCGGCCTCGAGTGCGGCGGCAAGAGCCCACATATCGTCACTCGGGACGTCGAGGATCTTGACCAGATCGCCATGTATGTCGCCTATGGCGTCTGGTACAACCAGGGCCAGACCTGCCATGCCGGCACCCGCCTGATCGTCCATAGCGCCATCAAGGACGAGCTGCTGGGCAAGGTCAGGGAGTGGGCCGATAAGCTGCAGCCCGGCGATCCCCTCGACCCCGCCACCCAGATGGGGGCCATGATCGAACAGCCGCACCTGGAGAAGGTGCAAGGCTATCTCGAGCAAGGCCAGCAGGAAGGCGCTCGGCTGCTATTCGGCGGCCAGCGGGTGCGCAGCGATAGCGGCGGTTACTACTTGACCCCGGCGATTCTCGACGACGTCAGCAACGACATGCGCGTCGCCCGCGAGGAGATCTTCGGCCCGGTGCTGGTGGTGGTCACCTGTGACGACCTGGACGATGCCCTGGCCATCGCCAACGACACCGCTTATGGCCTGGGCGCCGCTATCTGGACCAACAGCCTCAGCGACGGTCACCGCGCCGCGCGAGCCCTGCGCGCCGGTACCGTGTGGGTCAACTGCTACGACCACACCTCCATCAATGCTCCCTTCGGCGGCTTCAAGCAGTCCGGCCAAGGTCGCGACAAGTCGCTGCACGCCTTCGACAAGTACACCGAACTCAAGACCACCTGGATAGAGCTGTGAGTACCATGACCCGTGATTTCGAAACCGGACGCCAGGCACCGGTCATCGCCGGCCCGGGCTGCTTGGACAGGCTGCCGGCCCTGCGCCAGCAGCATGCCGCCGACAGCTACCTGATCGTCTCCGATGGTGGCCTCGCCGCCACCGGTCTGGTGGAGGCCTTGAGTACCACGCTAGGCAACGACGCCCCCGTCAGTCAGTTCATTGCGCCGGCGGGCGAACCGACGATCGCCACCGTCGATGCCGCGGCCGGCCAGGCACGCCGCCTCGCCGCACCGCTAGTGGTCGGCCTCGGGGGCGGGACCGCCCTGGATATCGCCAAGCTGGTGGCCGGCCTGGCGAAGAGCCCGGGCCCCATGGAGGATTACTTGCTGGCCAGGAACCCCTGGTCCGGCAGGGCACCCAGCGTGATGGTTCCGACCACCTCCGGGACCGGCTCGGAAGTCACCCGCACGTCGATTCTCGCCGACGAGCAGGACCGCAAGCTATGGGCCTGGGGTGATGAGCTGCTGCCGGACGCCGTATTGCTCGACCCCGAGCTGACCCGCTCGCTGCCGGCGCCGATCACGGTGGCCACCGGCTTGGATGCCTTCGTCCATGCCCTCGAAGCCGCGACCGGCCAGGGCCGTAACCACTTCATCGAGGCGCCGGCCCTGCAAGCCATACGGTTAGTCGGCCAATCACTCGAAGGAGCTGTCACGACCCCGGATGACCTGGCAGCACGGCAGCAGATGCAAGAGGCGGCATGCCTCGCCGGAATGGCGATCGACAATGGCGGCACCGGCATCGCGCATAATATCGGCCATGCCCTGGGCACCCTCTACCACCTGCCCCATGGGGTGGCGGTCGCCCTGGCGGTGGAAGCCTCGCTCCCCTGGTCCGTGCAGGGGCACGATGCCATCTTCACCCCGGCCGCGCATGCGCTCTCTCCCGGCAGCCAGGGCCAGGATCTGCCGGCGCTGTTCACCGCCCTCGCCGACGCCACCCGGTTCAACCAGGCCTTGGCGCCTTTCCGCGACGTACGCATGGACGCCGAGACACTCGCCGCCGTCATGCAGGCCGAGGAAAACGCACCCATGGCCAACAACGCCGCCCGCCGCCCCACCGCGAGCGACTGGCTACCACTGGCCGAAGCCACGGTGGCAGTATTCGATGCACGCTTGATGGCATCCATCGCCCCACAGGAGGTCAGCGCATGAGTTCCATCGAACGTATCGAGATCACTCAACACCAGTTCGACCTCGAACCGCCCTTTCCGGCGGCCTGGGACAGCCAGCCTCGACAACGCTTTCCCGCCACGATCGTACGCGTTACCGACAGCGACGGGCGCGAAGGCATCGGCTCCGGCGATGTCATGTATGGCTTCGATGACTTCCGTCACCTGTTTATCGGCCACGACCCGCTGGACCTCGCAAGACACAGTGCCGTCATCGACAACATCGGCTTTCATGCCGGGCGTTGCTGGCCCCTGGAAGTCGCCCTTTGGGACCTCGCCGGCAAGATCAAGGGGCAACCCGTCTGGCAAATGATGGGAGGCGTTTCCAATCGCCTCAAGGCCTATGCCTCGAGTGGCACACACCGTGCCAAAGACGACGTGGTCGCCCTCGCCGAACAAGTGCGTGATGCCGGCATACCGGCCTTGAAATTACGCTTCGGCCGGCCCGAGATTCAGGACGATCTCGACGTGCTCAGCGCCGTGCGCCAGGCCGTGGGCGAGCGGCTCGAGTTGATGGTCGACTGCAACCAGGGTTGGCGCATGCCTTGGGATACACAGACGCCCTGGGAGTATGCCAAGGCACTGGACGTCGCCCGCGAGCTCGAACGCTACGGCGTCTACTGGATGGAAGAGCCGCTGTATCGCGGTGATTACCAGGGCATGGCCCGGCTCAATGCAGCCACCTCGCTGAAGATCGCCGGCGGTGAGATGACCCGTGAGCCCTATGAGTTTCGCGAAATGTTGAGACGTGACTGCCTGGACGTCTACCAGCCCGACGCCGTCTGCTCGGTCGGGATGCTCGGGCTGAAAAAGCTCGCCCAGGACGTGGTCGCGGCCGGAAAACTCTTCACGCCGCATACCTGGGGCAACGGCATCGGCGTCATCGCTAACCTCCACCTGACCGCCGGGGCCGTGGGGCCACAGGGCGCACCTTTCCTGGAATACCCGTTCGATCCCCCGGAATGGACACCCGAGAAGCGCGACTTCCCGCTCAAGGCACCGCTACTCGCCGATCACGACGGCTGGCTGACGCTTTCCGACGCCCCCGGCCTGGGGCTCGAGCTCGACGAGGCGCGCCTGAAGGCGACCCGATCGGCTCAAGCGACCTATCGCTAACTTAGGGAATGTCTGAAAACTGCCTGCGTTCGGCTATACGGCGTTAAAAATCAGCTCAAAGTCCTCATTTACACTCCGTAAACTCCGGCTTTTGACGAGCGACATCCTGTCACTCGCTCTTCGAGCAGCAGAGCTGCCCAAACCGGCAATCCCTGCCGAGTTTTCGCTGATTTTCTCCTCGTGCCCCACATGAATGCGGGGAGTGCGTTGGCCCGCCTGTAGCGGGCCTATCCCTAGCCTTTTCTCGTCGATTTTTCAGACAAAGTCTAGCGTTTCACGGAGCGATCGCCTGACGGGAGCCGGCGATCGCCCCTTCGACACACGCTCGATCCGAGCACGTCATAATAACCAGGAATGCCTATGCTTCATCAAAGAATCCGCCCTCTCGTTTTCTGGCCCCCCTTCGTGCTGCTGTTGTTCGCCGTGGCCACCAGCCTGATTAACCAACAGGCCTTTCTCGCCGTCACCTCGGCGATCAACGATGCATTCCTCGACAACCTCGGCTGGCTGTTCTCTCTCACCGCACTGGTCATGGTACTGACCTCCCTGACGGTATTCATCTCGCCACTCGGACGTACGCGTATAGGCGGCGAGACCGCGACGCCTATTCTGACCCCCTGGCGCTGGTTCTCTATCACCCTGTGTACCACCGTCGCGGTGGGCATCATGTTCTGGTCGACCGCAGAGCCTCTCTATCACCTGAATGCACCGCCCGAGTCGCTGGAAATCGCGGCGAATAGCCCCGAAGCAACCCGCTTCGCGTTGTCGACCATGTTCCTGCACTGGTCCTTCACGCCCTATGCCATCTATACCGTGCCGGCCATCATGTTCGCCATCGCCCATTACAATCTGGGCAAACCATTTTCACTGGGTGCACTGTTCACTCCCCTCCTCGGCGACCGTCTGATCGGCCGCCCCGGCCGCGCCCTGGACGCCCTGGCCCTCTTCGCACTGGTGGCCGGCATGGCCGCATCGCTCGGCACCGGCGTACTGACCCTCGCCGGCGGCGTCGACCGCTTCCTGGGGACCGGCACCGGGCCTTTGGCCTTGGGGTTGATCACACTGGCCATCGTTGCCAGCTTCACCCTCTCGGCGGCGAGCGGCTTGCATCGCGGCATCGCAGCGCTATCCAACATCAATGCGCGCTTCTTCTTCGGCTTTCTGATCTTTATCTTCCTGTTCGGCCCCACCCTGAAGATGCTCGGCTTCGGCGTCGAGGCCGCCGGGCATTATTTCAACAACTTCCTGCAGAAAAGCCTCTTCACCGGCAGTTTTACCGGCGACATCTGGCCCCAGGATTGGAGCATCTTCTATTGGGCCAACTGGATGACTTGGGCGCCGATCACGGCCCTGTTCCTCGGCAAGATCTCGCGTGGCTATACCGTCCGCCAATTCATGCTGATCAATCTGATCGCACCCGCACTGTTCGCCATCGCCTACGTCTCGGTGACCAGCGGCAGCATACTCACCTACGATATCGCCAGCGACGGCGGGATGTATGCGCTGATGCAGGAAAAGGGCCCCGGTGCGATGGTCTATGCCTTGCTCGACGAGCTACCGCTGGGCTGGTTGACTGCCGCCGTGTTCCTGTTCATCGCTTTTCTCTCCTACGTGACGGCGGCGGACTCCAATACCGAGGCCATCAGCCAGCTGTGCAGCAACGATAGTCAGGCCGCATTATCCGGCGAGGACGACGCTCAGGAGGGACGCTTGGCACTGAAGCTGACCTGGGGCGTTACCATCGGTGTCGTCGCCTGGGTCATGACCAGCTTCGCCGGCGTCGATGGCATCAAGATGCTATCTAATCTAGGAGGCGCTCCCGCGCTGTTCATCGTGATCGGGGCGACGGCCTCGCTACTCCGCCTGGTGAGCATGGGGACCGCCGCCGCCGGCCTGGAGCGCACCCCATCGCGCAGCTATTCACCGGAGGCCCACGAGAAATGGCGCATCCGGCGTGGAGACCCTTCTATGGCGCATTCTCGACCTCCAATGGCGAAGACTTCCTGACTCTCACAAGACCTTTCCTCCCGGGTGACACTCACCCGGGAGGCCTACACTTGAAACACTGAGATTCGTGACGCCCCGATCCCTTGAGGAGATCATGATGACAATACGCGCCACGCGCCTGTAACCGGCTCATTCATACCGCCTTATGGGTGGCTCGCAGCATCACCGTCAAACCCCGGCTCATCCCATCGTGCGGCCTCGAGCCACTAACATCCCATATCTGCCAATCCGCATGGATCGTTCCCTGACATCCGCACCGCCCCACGAAACACATCTGCTTAGCTGATATTCTCAGCCGCCTCTCTCAGCAATCATCAAGGATGCACCGTGCCCTTAAAGGATCTGGCCCTGGGACTGGGCGTCATCGTCATCTGGGCGCTCAACATCATCATCATCAAACTCGGGGTCACCGAACTGCCGCCGCTGCTGCTGACCACGCTGCGCCTGGCGTTAGTCGCCGTCCTGCTGGTGCCCTTTCATCCGGTATCGCGTCACCAGCTGCCCTTCCTGGCGCTGCTGTCGGTGACCTTCGGGGTAATGAACTTCGCCCTGCTGATCATCGGGCTGAAACAGGCCGAGGCCGGCACCGGGGCGCTGCTCGTGCAGATGGGTACGCCCTTCGCCACGCTGCTGGCGGTGATCTTCCTCAAGGAACGGCTCGGCGGTCGCCGCTTGGCGGGGCTGCTGCTGTCGTTCGCCGGCGTGTTGGTACTGGCCGGTGGGCCCTCTCTGCCCGACCCGCTGCCCACTACCCTGCTGCTCATCAGTGCTCTGGGCTGGGCCGTGTCACAGCTGTTGATCAAGCTCGGCCCCAAGGTCTCACCGATGGCCATAGCCGGCTGGATTGCCCTGTTCGCGACCCCACAGCTGGCGCTGGCCTCCTGGTGGCTCGAGGACCATCACTGGCAAGCCATGCTGGATGCCGGGGTCAAGGGCTGGGGGGCCGTACTCTACACCGCCCTGATGTCATCCATCCTGGCCTACGGCACATGGTTCGGCCTGATACGGCGTCACGATGTCAATCGCGTGGTGCCACTGACACTGCTGGTGCCGGTGCTGGCCGTGATCCTCGGCATCGTGCTGCTCGATGACAGCGTCGATGCCTTCAAGCTCGGTGGCGGAGGCATGGTCGTCGCCGGCGTCGCACTGATCGTGCTGCGTTTCGGTGGCCGGGCGTCGCGCAAACCACGGACCTGAGACGAAGGCCGATCTGCCGTGCATCTCAATCGGCCGCGGCGCCGGCGCATTCCGCGCCATCGCCGGGCCAGCTGACGCAATCACCGAGCGCGATGCCGTGCGCCTCGAGGTCACCGGCGTTGACCTCCAGTGCCGCCCGATAGGCCGAGGCTGGACGCGTCACCGGGCACTCTCGTGCCAGATCCGACGTGCAGGGCTCCAGGCGCCGGATATCGACGATGCGTCCGGCCTCATCGATGAAGGCGATATCCAGCGGAATCAGGGTCCGGTACATCCAGAAGCCGTTACGCGACGGCTGGGTGCGATCGTAGAGGAACAGCATGCCGGCATCATCGGCCAGGCGCTCGCGGCCCATTAGCCCCTGGGCTCGCTCGCCTGCGCGGCGCGCCACCTCGACCGTCAGGCGTCGGGGTCCCGCCTCGCCGTGCAGGGTCAGCGGCACCCGCGGCAGGCGCGTCTCTCGAGCCATGACGGCGCCGGGCCAGGCGGCGGCCAGCGGAAGCAGACACAGGGCCTGGAGTAGGCATCGACGGATCGGATTCATGATTCTTCTCTCATATGGGCGATGAAACGACCGACGATTACCCGAGGATCGACATCAGGTCGATGCGCGATTCACGCGGGCTCAGGTCGAGCAACGCCTCCAGGCCGAACAGGTGATCGTGGATCGCTCGGCGGGCGGCTTCCGACTCGCCATCGGCCAGCAGCGCGATAAGCCGATCGTGCTGCGCCTCCTGATAGCAGGACGCAAGCCCCGAGCGCTTGTAGAGGGCAACCACGATGGAGGTGCGCAGCACCAGGTCGGTGAGCAGGCCACCCAGCACCCGATTGGGCGACTGCTCGGCCAGCAGGTGATGAAGATTCAGCGAATGCTCGATGCGCGCCGCTTCGTCGCCACGGCGATAGGCCGCGGTCTCCTCGCGGGCCTCCCCGCCCAGGGCCTCCAGCGTCGCCGCGGACAGCCCGCCGGCCAGCAAGGCGACCACTTCGCCTTCCACCAGGCGCCGGGCCTCGAAGGTTTCACGGGTTTCCTCGATGCCCGGCGCCCGCACCCGAGCCACCTGGTTGGGGCGCTGGTCAACGACATGCTCGGAGGCCAGCCGGGTCAACGATTTGCGTATCACCGACCGGCTGACGCCGAACACCTCACCGAGCGTCACCTCGGGCAGCTTGGTGCCCGGCGGCAGCCGCTGCATCAGCACCGCTCGGCGCACCTTGTCGGCGATATCACGATCACCGATGCGCCCACCGCGCTGGGCGGCGGCCTGCATTTCCTCGTGCCAGGCTTGGCTCATGACGGGGTCTCCTGATGAACGTTGCGGACTGTCGCATGTTGGCGGGTGATCGAGTATACCGCATACCCATATTGTATACATAAGGCCCTGCCCGGCGTCCTGCATACACAAGGCGCCCCGGCCGTCGCAACGACCGGGGCGCCATCCGTTCAGGTCACCGCCTCCGAGAGGCCCGGGCCTGCCGGCCTCGACCGCCTCACGCTCAATCGGCGTGGTGGCGGTCGTTCACATCGAGGATCTTGAGGGTATTGGTACCGCCGTGGGCGTTCATGTGGTCGCCGCGGGTGAGGATGACGTGATCGCCCGGCTCGGCGATGGCCCGCTCCACCAGCAGCGCCATGGCCCGGTCGTTGAGCTCGGAGGCGGTCATCTCGCTGGTATCGAAGGGTAGCGAGATCACCCCACGATACAACGCCATGCGCCGTTGGGCGACGGGGTTGTGGGCCAGCCCGACGATCGGCAGCCCCGAGCGGATCCGCGAGGCGATCAGCGGCGTGTAGCCGGTGGCGGTCATGCAGGCGATGGCCGCCACCCCGGTCAGGTGGTTGGCGGCGTACATCGCCGACAACGCGATGGTCTCGTCGATCTTTGAAAAGCCCTCGTGGATACGGTGGCCCGACTCCTGGGCGCTGCGCTCACGCTCGGCACCCAAGCACACCCGTGCCATGGCTTCCACGGTCTCCACCGGGAAGTCGCCGGCGGCGGTCTCGGCGGACAGCATCACCGCGTCGGTGGCGTCGAGCACCGCGTTGGCCACGTCGAACACCTCGGCGCGGGTCGGCAGCGGCGC
>NZ_SDMO01000080.1 GCF_004798905.1 Halomonas borealis
GGTATTTACTTGATTGATTATTTTATTGTTCATTTATAGTCCAATTTGTATTTATACTATTATAGGGTTTTATTAGTTATATATAGGTTTTAAACAACTTGTAGAAACTGTCATGTTATTTGTATAAATTGTTATTCTAAAAAGAAAAGAAAACCCATATAATCTCCCTATAAAAAATAAAGGAATTAAAAATATGGAATTTTCATATCATAACCCAACAGCAATCGAATTTGGTGCTGGTTCAATAAAAACAATTAGTGAT
>NZ_SDMO01000081.1 GCF_004798905.1 Halomonas borealis
TTCCAATTTTTCGAATCGCGGTCATGATAGAGCTCTATTCCATTTCCTTCAGGATCACTAAGATAGAAAGACTCACTTACGAGATGGTCCCCCGCTCCTAGCGGGTATTTTGCCTTAATGAGTCGTTCAATAAGTCCAGCTTTTGAGGCACGATCGGGAAAAAGAATAGCATAATGAAAAAGTCCGGTTGTTTTTTCTGTACTAGAAATTCCCCCAAACTCAAGTTTCAAAAAAGGAACTTCTTTTTCTCTGAATGAGTAA
>NZ_SDMO01000082.1 GCF_004798905.1 Halomonas borealis
TAGATAGTCTTAAAGTACCTAAAGTATATAGAAACGGAGAAACGATCAATCCCAATCATCCTAAAGGGGCTAAAGTTTGGAAAGGAATTTTTATCTTTGTTATTGCTGGATTTTTTCTAGGAATAATTCTCCTTATGTTTGGATAATGACACTTAAAAATGATAGTTGTCTGCCACAAGTGGCAAAAGCGAAAATACCTCCCCAGAACCTCCCTAAATACCTTGTCAAAACCTTGCCTATTTATGGTGTCTAAAAAACACT
>NZ_SDMO01000083.1 GCF_004798905.1 Halomonas borealis
AGAAGAATTACCTGGGAAGGTAAGCCAAAGAGAGTAATAGCCTCGTATTTGAAATAGACTTTATACCTAGCAGTATCCTGAGAAGGGCTGGACACGCGAAATCCAGTTTGAATCCGGGAGGACCATCTCCCAAGCCTAAATACTCCTTAATGACCGATAGTGAACCAGTACCGTGAGGGAAAGGTGAAAAGAACCCCGGGAGGGGAGTGAAATAGCACCTGAAACCGTGTGCCTACAAGAAGTTCGAGCCCGTCAATGGG
>NZ_SDMO01000084.1 GCF_004798905.1 Halomonas borealis
TAAATATCTCTAAGTATCTTGATATAATTGTATCAAGGCAATAAAATGCTATAATCTATGTAAAATATTTGAAAGTGACTGATACTATGGATAAAATATTTGCCCCAAAATTAAAATACGGAGATGAGATTAGAGTGATCTCACCTAGTTCTTCGATTGAAAGAGTAGGGGGATTTGAAGACAATTTAATATCTAAAAAACGACTTGAAGATTTAGGATTTAAAGTAACTTTTGGAAAGCATATTCTAGAAAATGATAGT
>NZ_SDMO01000085.1 GCF_004798905.1 Halomonas borealis
TATTGCAGGTAAAAAAAGAAAGCCTATAGTGTAATCAAGGCTTGTATGATTTATCATATAACCATTTATCATGTAACCTAAGGCACCTGATAAAGATAAAATAAATCCAATTGCAGAGGAAGTACCAATTGCTTTTTTTATATCTATGCCTTGTGCAAGTAAATAAGGAACAATAAACATACCACCTGCAACAGAAATCAATGCAGATAAAGCCCCAAAAATTGCACCTGAAATATAATGTATTCTTTTTGAAAACTCT
>NZ_SDMO01000086.1 GCF_004798905.1 Halomonas borealis
CTTGTCACAAGTGGGACTATGGGTTGCACAACTCTGGCAACAACAAAAAGTTGTGCTTGTCACCGATGACAATGTTGAACCTCTCTATGGAAGAGAGGCAGTTTCACAGTTAAGAAATGAAGGAATTGAAGTTTTTACTTTTACTTTTCCAGCAGGTGAAGCAAGTAAAAACTTGTCTACTGTAGAGAAACTATGGGAATTTTGTGCCTTACATGGTTTGACACGCTCCGATGGAGTGATTGCTTTAGGTGGAGGCGTT
>NZ_SDMO01000087.1 GCF_004798905.1 Halomonas borealis
ATTTGATCAGGATTTACCTTATTCTTTAAAGCTTTTTTCTCTTTTTTCTTCAAATCTTGAATACTTTCTCTAGGGGTAGGAAGATTTTCAGGCATTGTTGTTTTTAATTCTTTCATAGTATTTCTGATTGTTCTCCCCACATTAAAGTGTGTATCATTGGCTAACTGTTCGTTGTTTATTCGTCGATTACGTAATACTTCGTCGGTTTGAGTAGCCCGGAATAAGTTAGCTGCTAATTCGGCACTTCCCATATAATCT
>NZ_SDMO01000088.1 GCF_004798905.1 Halomonas borealis
GTTTTCTTCTCATTTAGAAGACGAAGATTTTGTGATTATTGCACGTCCAGGAGTCGAAAAACTCAGTTTTGATGAAGTAAGAAAAAATCTCAAGCATGTATTGAAATTGTCTAAAATTTATAAAGATGGAGAAAAGAATTGAAAAAGAAAATAACTTTGCTTTCGATGGCAAGTGCTTCTTTACTCTTATTGGCTGCCTGTGGACGTTCTGAGGTCACACAACATTCAACAAACTTTTGGGAACAGATAGTTTATGG
>NZ_SDMO01000089.1 GCF_004798905.1 Halomonas borealis
AATTAATTCCCTTTAAAGAACTGTTCCAAGTAATTTTACCCGTCGCATCACGTGGTGTTGTCACGGCCTTCGCCGAATAAGTCGCTTTTTCAAACACCACACTCGGAGTCGTAATGGAAATACCGCTAGCAGCAACTGGCTTATCCTTAACCGTGACTTTAGCAAGTTGCGAGTAATAGGTCATAGCAGAGATGCTCCCAATAATTGGTAGGGTATTGAGCCTTGTTTCTAGCTGAAAATAATAATTACCAGCTT
>NZ_SDMO01000008.1 GCF_004798905.1 Halomonas borealis
GAAGTTGAGGCGCACCACGTCGACGCCGGCGGCGATCATCCGCTCCAGCACGCCCTCCCGGTCGCTGGCGGGGCCCAGGGTGGCGACGATCTTGGTGCGGCGAATCGGCTCGTGGATCGGAGCATGGGGCGGCAGTCGCGTCATGAGCGCCTCGGCAGTATCAGGATGGCACGGAAATCGTTGACGTTGGTGCGCGTCGGCCCGGTCACGACCAGGTCATCGAGCGCCTCGAAGAAGGTATAGGCATCATTGCGTGACAGATAGGCCGCCGGGTCAAGGCCGAGCGATGCCATGCGCGCCCAACAGTCGGGGCCGAAGATGGCACCGGCGTTGTCCTCGGAGCCGTCGATGCCGTCGGTGTCGATGGCCAGGGCGTGGATCCCCTCGGCGCCCTCGAGGGACGTGAACAGCCCCAGCAGATACTCGACGTTGCGCCCGCCGCGGCCATCACCGGCGACCGTCACGCTGGTCTCGCCCCCGGACAGGATCAAGAGCGGACGCTCGAGCTCGGCTTGAGCGGCGAGCGCCATGCGCCCGTGCTCGCCTCCCAGCTCCCGGGCCTCACCCTCGAGATCATCGCCCAGCAGGCGCACCTCGACCCCATCGGCCTCGGCGGACTCGCGGCCGGCCGCCAGGGCATCCCGGGCGCGGGCCAGGATCTCGTGGACATCGCGGGAAAAGCCCGGATCTTCCGGGCGCGGCGCCTCATGATTGGCTTCCAGCTGATGGCGCACCGCCGCGGATACCACGATGCCGTAGCGCTCGAGGATCGCCAGCGCCTCGGCCGGCTTGGTGGCATCGGGCAGGGTCGGCCCGGAGGCGATCAGCGAGGCCTCGTCGCCGGGCACATCGGAGATCAGCCAGGTCAGCACCTGGGCCGGGTGCGCGGCCGCGGCCAGGCGCCCGCCCTTGATCGCCGACAGGTGCCGCCGCACGGCGTTGATCTCGCGGATCGGTGCACCGCTCCTCAGCAGTGCCTTGTTGATGGCCTGCTTCTCGTCAAGCGGGATACCCGGCGCCGGCAGGGTCATCAAGGCCGAACCGCCGCCGGAGACCAGCGCGATGACCCGATCCTCCTCACCCAGCGTCTCGACGGCCTCGAGCATGCGTCGGGCGGCTCGCTCGCTCAGGTCGTCGGGCATCGGGTGCGCGGCCTCGAGGACCTCGATATGGCGACACTCGGTGCCCCGACCTTGAGGACCATGGCCGTAGCGGGTCACCACCAGGCCGGACAGCGGCGCCTCGGGCTGACGCGCCATCCATGCACGCTCCAGGGCGCTTGCCATGGCCGCCGCCGCCTTGCCGGCCCCGACCACCAGGGTGCGGCCGGCCGGGGGATCGGGCAGCCGGTCGGGCAGCAGGGTGTCGGGATGCACGGCCGCCACGGCGGTATCGCCGAGCCGCCTGAGCCAGGCGCGCGCCGTCTCGGGGCGCACACGGGGAAACGGAGGGGAAGGGGCATTCATTCGGGGGTCTCCTTGGCAAAAGGGCCCGGTGACGAGCCAGGGTCTATAGGGGAAGGCTCGATACCGGGCAAGGGACCGTCAAGCGACGATCCAGGTAGACGACGACCCGACGCCTACCCGCAGGGAGCAGTCACCTCCCCTGTCTCCCGCCGAGCATCGCTCGATGCACGGCGGGACAAACTCAGTGGCTGCCGATCTCATGGTCGGCGAGCCGCTCCAGGGCACGGGCGATGCCGGCGTGATCCCAGTCGGCGCCGCCGTTGGCGGCACAGGCCTGGAACAGCTGCTGGGCATTGGCGGTGCCGGGCAGCGCGAGGTCGAGGCTGCGCGCGCCTTCGAGTGCCAGGTTGAGGTCCTTCTGATGCAGCTTGATCTTGAAGCCGGGATCGAAGGTGCGGTTGATCATGCGTTCGCCGTGCACGTCGAGGATCTTCGACTGGGCCAGGCCGCCGAGCAGCGACTCGCGAACCTTGGCCACGTCGGCGCCGGCCTTGGAGGCGAACAGCAGGCCCTCGGAGACCGCCTCGATGGTCAGCGCGACGACGATCTGGTTGGCCACCTTGCAGGTCTGGCCGGCGCCCTGATCGCCGATGTGGGTGATGGTCTTGCCCATGATCTCGAGCAGCGGCTCGGCCCGAGTGAAACCTTCCGGGGTCGCGCCGACCATGATGGTCAGGGCGGCGTTGATGGCGCCGCCCTCGCCGCCGGAGACCGGGGCGTCGACGTACTCGCCGCCGGCGTCCTGGATGCGCTTGGCGAACTCCTGGGTGGCCAGCGGGGCGATCGAGCTCATGTCGATCACCAGGGTGCCGGGCTGGAGGCCCTCGATGACGCCGCCCTCGCCGAACAGTACCTGCTCGACGTCGGGGGTGTCCGGCACCATGGTGATGACCACTTCGGAGGCCTCGGCGACCGCCTTGGGATCATCGAGTTCCTGCATGCCCTTGGAGGCCAGGGTCTCGTCCAGGCTGCCACGCTTGACGGTGGCGAGGGTGTGGCCGGCGTCCAGCAGGTGGCCCGCCATGGGGCGGCCCATGATGCCAAGGCCGATAAAACCGATCTTGCTCATGATGATTCTCCTGTCACTTGCGTGGTGCGTCGCATCGTCTCTCGATCTGTCCTGGTGCGAAACGCGTTACGCGCGATGGCGGGTCGGTCGCCGCCGGCGCGGAGGAGCCGGCATATACGTCCGTACATGAGGACTCCGAGCACCGCCGGCGATCGAGATGCCGAGCGCCGTCGCGTTTCAGCGTACGGCATCCAGCCAGCCCAGGCCTTCCTGGGTCGAGCCGGCCGGCTTGTACTCGCAGCCGATCCAGCCCTGGTAGCCCAGGCGCTCGAGGTGGCCGAACAGGAAGGGATAGTTGATCTCGCCGGTGCCCGGCTCGTGACGGCCCGGGTTGTCGGCGATCTGAACGTGGGCGATGCGATCGAGGTGCTTCTCGATGGTCGGCGCCAGGTCCCCTTCCATGATCTGCATGTGATAGATGTCGTACTGCAGCTTGAGGTTGCTCGAGCCCACCTCGTCGAACAGCGCCAGCGCCTGCTCGGTGCGGTTGAGGTAGAAGCCCGGGATGTCGCGGGTGTTGATCGGCTCGGCGATCAGCAGCAGGCCGGCGGCCTCGAGCTTCTCGGCGGCGAAGCGCAGGTTGTCGACCAGCGTCTTGCGGGCCTCGTCATCGCTCACGTCCTGCGGCTGGATGCCGGCTAGGCAGTTGACCTGGGTGTTGCCGAGCACCTTGGCGTACTCGATGGCGCGATCGACCCCGGCGCGGAACTCCTCGACGCGATCCGGATGGCAGGCGATGCCGCGCTCGCCGGCGCCCCAGTCACCGGCCGGCAGGTTGAACAGCACCTGGGTCAGGCCGTTGTCGTCGAGGCGCTGCTTGATCTCGGCGGCCTCGAAGTCGTAGGGAAAGAGGTACTCCACGCCCTTGAAGCCGGCCTGGGCGGCGGCCTGGAAGCGGTCGAGGAAGTCGACCTCGGGGAACAGCATGCTGAGATTGGCGGCAAACTTGGCCATGTGAATCTCCCTGTGTCTTCTCGTGTATGTCAGCGTACGTCGCGGGCCGCCCGGCCACCGGTCCCCACCGATGGCCGGGCGACCACCGTCCTCAGCGCAGGGCGGCGATGGAGCTCGGGGCGTCGGCTTCGTTCTCGGCCAGCGCCTCGAACTCGTTGACGGTGCTCAAGTCCTTGCCGCTCATCGAGATGTTGGTGACCCGCTCGAGGATCACCTCCACCACGACCGGCACCTGGTGCTGGTCCTTGAGCTGCTTGGCCTCCGCCAGTGCCGAGGCGATTTCCTCGGGGTCGGTCACGCGGATCGCCTTGCAACCCAGGCCCTCGACCACGGAGACGTGATCCACGCCGTAGCCGTTGATCTCCGGGCAGTTGATGTTCTCGAACGACAGCTGGACCTGGTAGTCCATGTCGAAGCCGCGTTGGGCCTGGCGGATCAGCCCCAGGTAGGAGTTGTTCACCAGCACGTGGATGTAGGGCAGGTTGAACTGCGCCCCCACCGCCAGCTCCTCGATCATGAACTGGAAGTCATAGTCGCCGGACAGCGCCACGATGTCAGCCTGCGGATCGGCGCGACGCACCCCCAGTGCGGCCGGGATGGTCCAGCCCAGCGGGCCGGCCTGACCGCAGTTGATCCAGTGGCGCGGCTTGTAGACGTGCAGGAACTGGGCGCCGGCGATCTGCGACAGGCCGATGGCCGTCACGTAGCGGGTGTTCTTACCGAACGCCTGGTTCATCTCCTCATACACACGCTGCGGCTTGACCGGCACGTCGTCGAAGTGGGTCTTGCGTAGCATCGTGCGCTTGCGCTCCTGGCACTCCTCGGCCCACTGGCTGCGATCCTTTAGCTTGCCTTCGGCCTGCCATTGCTTGGCCACCTCGACGAACAGCTCGAGGGCCGCCTTGGCGTCGGAAACGATGCCGAGATCCGGGCCGAAGATGCGGCCGATCTGGAACGGCTCGATATCGACGTGAACGAAGGTTCGGCCTTCGGTATAGGTGGCCAGATCCCCGGTGTGACGGTTGGCCCAACGGTTGCCGATGCCCATCACGAAGTCGGCTTCGAGCATGCTGGCATTACCGTAACGGTGCGAGGTCTGCAGCCCCACCATGCCGGCCATCAACTTGTGATCGTCGGGAATGGTGCCCCAGCCCATCAGCGTCGGGATGACCGGCACCCCGGTGATCTCGGCGAACTCGGTGAGCAGGTCGCTGGCATCGGCGTTGATGATGCCGCCCCCGGCCACCAGCAGCGGTCTGTCGGCCGCGTCGAGCATGCCCAGCGCCTTCTCGACCTGGCCACGGGTCGCGGCGGGCTTGTAGCCCGGAAGCGGCTCATAGGTATCCGGGTCGAACTCGATCTCGGTCATCTGCACGTCGATCGGCAGGTCGAGCAGCACCGGTCCCGGGCGGGAGCTACGCATGATCTGGAAGGCCTGCTGGAAGGCCCGCGGCACCTGGGCCGGCTCACGCACGGTGATCGCCCATTTGGTGACCGGGTCGGCGATGGCCTGGATGTCGACCGCCTGGAAGTCCTCCTTGTGCAGCTTGCTGGCCGGCGCCTGGCCGGTGATGCACAGGATGGGGATGGAATCGGCGATGGCCGAATAGAGCCCGGTGATCATGTCGGTGCCGGCCGGGCCTGAGGTGCCGATGCACACGCCGATGTTGCCAGGCTTCGTGCGGGTGTAGCCCTCGGCCATGTGCGAGGCCCCCTCGACGTGGCGCGCCAGCACGTGATCCACACCACCGACCGTGCGCATGGCGGCATAGAAGGGATTGATGGCGGCGCCGGGCAGGCCGAAGGCGACATCGATACCTTCCTTGCGCAGCACGTGAACGGCGGCTTCCGCAGCAGTCATGCGAGCCATGGCGAGCTCCTCCAGTCGATTGTTATGTTTTTGGAAACATTTTCTGTATACAAAGACTAGGCGGATGGGCGACATTTCGTCAATGGCCTATGGAAAATTTTTCCAATTTATTTATCGACTACAAAAAACCATTATTTTCAGCATCTTGAAGGAAAAAGCCATGTTTCCCTAAGGAACGACCCAAGGGCTCGCCCCTGGCTGCCACCACTCGCCGGCCTCGAGCCGCCCCCTGCGCGGCTCGAGGCCACCAACGACGACACCCGCCGAAGGGCGGGTGTCGTCTGGATGCAGCCTCTTTCCGCGCGGGGCATGTCACGCGCCCGAGCGATGCCGTTGTGTGACGCGCCGACTCAACGACGCTGGCTGTAGGGCAACGCCATGTGCCGATTCACGTCCTTGTACAGCAAGTAACGGAAGGGCCCCGGACCGCCGGCATAGCAGGCCTGCGGGCAGAAGGCGCGCAGCCACATGTAGTCGCCGGCCTCGACCTCGACCCACTGCTGATTGAGATGGTAGACCGCCTTGCCCTCGAGCACGTAGAGGCCATGCTCCATCACATGGGTCTCGTCGAAGGGGATCACGCCACCCGGCTGGAAGGTGACGATGGTCACGTGCATGTCGTGGCGCAGATCGTCTTGGTCGACGAAACGCGTGGTCGCCCAGACCTCGTCGCAGTCGGGCATCACCGTGGGCGCGATGTCGTTCTCGTTGGTGACGAAGGCCTCCGGCACCTCGATCCCGTCGACGAACTCGTAGGCCTTGCGGATCCAGTGGAAGCATACCGGGGCATCGGCCTCGTTACGCAGCTGCCAGTCGCTGCCCGGCGGGATGAAGGCATAGCCCCCCGGCACCATGCGATGCGCTTCGCCGTCGAGGGTCAGCGTCATCTCGCCGTCGACCACGAACAGCACGCCCTCGGCGCCGGGGTCGGTCTCCGGCCGCTCGCTGCCGCCACCGGGGGAGACCTCCATGATGTACTGGGAGAAGGTCTCGGCGAAGCCGGACAACGGCCGCGACAGCACCCACAGCCGAGTGTTCTCCCAGTGCGGCAGCTTGCTGGTGACGATGTCGCGATACACGCCCTTGGGGATCACCGCGAAGGCCTCGGTGAACATGGCCCGGTCGGTGGTCATCACCTGCTGGCTCGGGTGACCGCCCCGGGGGGCGTAGTACTGATGAGAGGACTGGCGTGGCTGACTCATGGAGTGGGCTCCTGTGCGCGGTGGCTCGGTGCGACGGCCTCGCCTGGTGGCAGGGTCACGCGGAGTTCGATCGGATGTTCATCGCAGTTGTTGCCCTCGCCGCCGCGGTCGACGACCAGGAACTCGCCCTCGCGCTCGAGCACCGATTGGATGGCGTGCCAGGTGCCGGCCGCATAGTTGACGCCCTGGCGGCCGTCGGTGACGAAGGCCCGCACCTCGGCGGGATCGATGGCCTCGCCCGCTGGCGCCACCACGACGATGAAGCGCTCCTCGTGCAGCGGCATGAAGGCCTGGCTGCCCTGGGGATGGCGCTCGAGGAAGGCGAGCTCCAGCGGCACCGCGACCGGCTGGCTGACGAAGATGCTGATCAGCGTGCGCGCCTGTTCGCCGAGGGTCTCGACCCGGGCCAGGTCATGGTGGCGCCGCGTGCGGCCGGCATTGATGGGAAAATGATCGGACGTGCGAGCATCGAGCACCTCGCCGAACGGGGCGAAGGCCTCCGGCGTCAGGGGCCGAGCTTGGAGGTCGAACATGCGGATGTCTCCTGCTGAAACGCCTGGCGGGGAGGCGCGATGCTCTGCCCCGACACGCATCGGATGACTCAGGTGGCCGAATGATGCTCGGCCCAGTGGCGGGCGATGTCCACGCGGCGGGTGACCCAGACGCGATCGTGGGCCTCGATGTGGTCGAGGAAGCGCTGCAAGGCGCGGAAGCGACCGGGGCGCCCCAGCAAGCGGCAGTGCATGCCCACGGAAAGCATCTTCGGCGTGTCCTCGCCTTCCGCGTAGAGCACGTCGAAGGCATCGCGCAGGTAGCTGAAGAAGTGGTCCGCGGTGTTGAAGCCCTGGGGCGCGGCGAAACGCATGTCGTTGGTATCCAGGGTGTAGGGCACCACCAGGTGGCGATGCTCCTGGCCCTGGCTGTCGGCCTCGCGGGTCCAGAACGGCAGGTCATCGCCATAGTAGTCGCTGTCGTAGAGGAAGTTGCCTTCGTCGAGCACCAGGCGGCGGGTGTTGGGGCTGTCGCGCCCGGTGTACCAGCCCAGCGGCTTCTCGCCGTAGAGCGACTGGAAGATCTCGATGGCACGACGCATGTGCTCACGCTCGACGCTTTCCGGCACGTTCTGGTAGTGGATCCAGCGATAGCCGTGGCAGGCGACCTCGTGACCCAGCTCCTTGAAGGCGTGGGCTACCTCGGGGTGGCGCTCCAGCGCCATGGCCACGCCGAACACCGTCAACGACAGGCCACGCCGCTCGAATTCACGCAGGATCCGCCACACGCCGGCCCGCGAGCCGTATTCGTAGATCGACTCCATGCTCAGATGGCGATCGGGGAAGGCCGGGGCGCCGATGATCTCGGAGAGGAACTGCTCGGAGCCCTCGTCGCCATGCAGCACGCAGTTCTCGCCGCCCTCCTCGTAGTTGAGCACGAACTGCACGGCGATCCGCGCCCTGCCCGGCCACTTGGCCTCGGGCGGCGTGCGGCCGTAGCCGATCAGGTCGCGCGGATAGTCGCGTGTCGGGGTCATGGCGAGGCCTCTTGTTGTTGTCGAGAGTTATCGAGAGTGGCGGCCGACCGCTGTCGCGAGATGACAACCGATGGCGAGCGCGCGGCGTCCACGGCCCGGACAAGCATCGATGCGGGGCACCCTCATGAACGACATGAAGTGTATACAATAAGATTGTAGAGCTGTACCCAATCGACTTGCAAGCCACTCGATAGTCGACCCCGATAGCGTCACGCGCAGCCAGCCTCATGGCGGTCGCTCAGGCCAGCGGGCGCCGACCTCGCAGGCGGCATACACGCCACCCGCGGCTCGCCAAGGGGCTCAGTCGGAGAAGATCTCGTAGAGGTCCGGCGCTTCATCCTCGGGCTCATGGATCGCGAGCGAGGCCTCGATCGCCTGGAGGTGACGGCTCATGAAGTCGCGGGCCCGCTCGCCATCGCCGCGCTCCAGGTGGCGCAGCAGGCTCTCGTGGTCGTGAGTCTCACAGCCCAGATGGCCGGCATTGCCGTAGACGGCGAGGATCAGCGAGGAGCGTGAACAGAGCTGCTCGACGAAGGCCGCCAGGGTGGCGTTGCCGGAGAGCTTCGCCAGCACGCCATGGAAGGCGGCGGACAGCTTGATCGCGGCGCTCTGCTCGCCGGCCTCCAGGGCCTCGCGCTCGCGACGCTCCATGTCATGCAGTCGCTCGAGGTCGGCGGCGTCGATGCGTCGCGCCACGTCCGGCATCAACCCGCACTCGACCATCTGACGCGCCGCGAAGACATCTCGGGCCTCCTCGGCGGTGGGCCGTGTCACGCTGGCACCGCGCCGTGGGGTCAGCGTAACCAACTGCTCCAGGGCCAGTTGCTGCAGGATCTTGCGGATGCCCGTACGGCTGATGCCGAAGATCTCCGACAGGGCATCCTCGCGCAGCCGCGCCCCCGGCTTGAGACGATGCTCGATGATCGCATCGCTGATCGAGCGATGGATCGCCGCGTGGCGTTCGTCGCCGTGCTGCCCGGATGACTCGTTACCCGAAGCCGGCTGGCTCGCGGCGTCGACCTGACGCTGACTCATGGATGACTCACCTTGTGACGATTCCCGAGCCTCATTGTATACGCCTTGCTTGCCACGACACGACCGGCGCATGGCGGCGGCGGGCTCAGGGGGCCCAGCCGGCGATCGTCGCACGCTCCTCGTCGGTCATCTGGGTCATGTTGCCAAGCGGCATGTAGCCGCTCGCGATCACCTGCTTGACCTGCGCGGCCTGGCGCCGCAGCTGGTCCTCGGTCTCGAGGCTGACCCCGGCGGGCGCCGCCGCGAAGCCTGCATGCTCGGGGTGCTGGGCATGGCAGGACACGCAGCGCTCCTCGATGATCGCATGAACCTCGCCCATCGCCCCCTCGGCCGCGATCTCGCTACCGCTCCCGGCGGCCTCATCGCCGCCGGGAGCGGAGGCTTCTTCACCGACCGTGGGCGACTCGGTGCTGGCGCTGGCGGCGTCGTTGCTGCCGGACGGCGCCCCGATCCACACCGCCACCAGGATCAGCGCCACCCCGGCGGCCGGATAGGCCGGCTTCGTCTGGCCGGCGTGCATCAGCACGAAGAACTGGCGGATCAGCGCCCCGGCGAAGATGAACAACACCATGATCAGCCAGGACAACTCATGGGTGTAGGCGAAGGAATAGTGGTTGCTGAGCATCAGCAGTACCACCGGCAGGGTGAAGTAGGTGTTGTGCACCGAGCGCTGCTTGCCGCGCTTGCCGTCGATGGGGTTCGGCGTCTCGCCGGCCTTCATCGCCTTCACCATGCGTCGCTGGCCGGGGATGATCCAGAAGAACACGTTGGCCGACATGGCGGTGGCCATCACCGCGCCGGTGAGCAGGAAGGCCGCGCGGCCGGCGAATATCTGGGTGCTCAGGTAGGCGACGACCACCATCAGCACGGCCACGCCCAGGCTCAGCAAGCCATCGCGCTCCATGTTGGGGCTGATGCGCTTGCACATCTCGTTGTACACGACCCAGCCGCCGAGCAGGAAGATCAGCGCCACGACGTTGGCCTGCCAGCCGCTCAGGCTGGCGGCCCATTCCCAGCTGCTGCCCGGGTTGACCAGGTAGAAGCTCGGGTTGGCCATGTAGAGCAGCATGAACAGCCCGAAGCCCGACAGCCAGGTGGTATAGGCCTTCCAGAACGACCAATGCAGGTCCGCGGGCAGCTTGGCCGGGGCACTGGCATACTTCTGGTTATGGTAGAAACCGCCGCCATGCACGGCCCACATTTCACCGAACACGCCCTTGTGCTGGTCTTCCGCCGCCTTGGGCGAGCGCAGGCCGTTGTCCAGCATCACGAAATAGATCGACTCACCGATCCAGGCCACGGCGGCGATCACATGCAGCCACCTCAAGAGCAGGTTGGCGAAGTCGAGTAAGTAGGCTTCCATCGGTCAGGCCTCGTTGGAATTATGTGATGGTTGTCTCGATTCGAGCGCTACAGGAAACGGCTGATTCATGTCACGAGCGCGGGAAGGCGGGTCGCCGCCGGATCGTCGTCACCGGAATGTCGCCTGCCACATGAGGATGGCGAGCACCGCCGACGGCCAGGATGCCCAACGCCGTCATGAATCAGCGTGTCCTCAGCTGCCCCGATAGGTGGAGTAGCCATACGGCGACAGCAACAGGGGGACGTGATAGTGCTGGGTGGCATCGGCGACGCCGAAACGCAGCGGGATCGCGTCGAGGAAGCGTGGCGCCGTTGCGGCGACACCCCGGCGATCCAGGTACTCGCCGACATGGAAGACCAGTTCATACTCGCCGGCGACGAAGGTCTCGCCTTCCAGCAGCGGCGCGTCACAGCGACCATCGTCGTTGGTCACGACCTCGCCAAGCCGTCGATGCTCGCCATCCGTCAGGCGATAGATCTCGATACGGATGCCCTCGCCCGGAAGGCCCAGGGCGGTGTCCAGCACGTGGGTGGTGAGATAACCCATCGTCGTCTCCTCAATGATGTGCATGGTGTCGGCCGCCTGCGCCGTCGAAGGCTCGCGGCATCGGGCGCCCGTCCGGCGGGCATATCATCGCGAACGATGGGCCTGCCGCCCGGACGCCATATCTAGCAACAGTTCTAGCTTTATATGGAGTACATTTCAAATACTTTATTGTATACACTTTTGGCTGATACCCTGAGCTTCACCTGTCGCGCCACTCTGGAGACCGATGCATGACCTCAAAGACGCTATCCCCACGCCCCAGCCAGCTGGACCACGCGGCCTTCGTCGAGCAATTCGGCGACATCTACGAGCACTCGCCCTGGGTGGCCGAGCTGGCCTGGCAACACGGCCTGGGCCCCGAGCAGGACAGCCCCACAGGGCTGGCCGTCGCCATGGGCCGTGTGCTCGACGAGGCCGCCCCCGAGCGCCAGCTCGAGGTGATCCGCGCCCACCCCGACCTGGCCGGCAAGGCGGCCATCTCCGGGGCGCTCACCGACGACTCCACCCGTGAACAGGCCGGCGCCGGCCTCGACCAGTGCACGCCCGAGGAGATGGCCCGCTTCGAACGTCTCAACGCCGCCTACAAGCAGCGCTTCGGCTTTCCCTTCGTGATGGCGGTCAAGGGCAGCGACCGCCACGCCATCCTGGCCGCCTTCGCGACACGCCTGGAGCATGGCCTCGACGAGGAACGCCGCACCGCCATCGAGCAGATCAACCACATCGCCGCCTTCCGACTGGAAGCACGCGCCGACTGATCGACACCGTCCGCACCAAGAGGCGCCGCCGGATCCCCGGCGGCGCTTCTTGCTTATCGACCCGAGGGGCTCATGACCCTGGCTCGACCGCCATCAGCGCTGCCAGCTCGCCGCGGCGCCCGACATTCGTGCACCGGATGACCTCGACTCGGGGGACGCTTGCGACGCGGAAGAGGCCTGAGGCTCCGAAGGCTCTTGCGCCTTTGCGTCCGAGCCCGCCTCGGAGGCCGCATCCGCCTCGGCGATCGCCTCGCGCTCCCGCGCCTCATCCGCCAGGGTGGTACGCGGCAGCACCAGGTTAAGCACGAAGGCGGTGATCGCCGCGACCACGATCGGCGCCCCGCCGATCACGCTCTGCAGGGTCTCGGGAAACTCGGCGATCGCCGAAGGCACCGCGGCGATGCCCAGGCTCAGCGCCAGGGCCAGGCCGACGATGGTCATGTTGCGCGCCGACAGCTCGTCCTTGGTCAACAGCTGGATCCCGGTCATGGTGATCATCCCGAAGACGGTGATGGTGGCGCCGCCCAGTACCGGGTAGGGGATGGTCGTCATCAGCGCGCCGAACTTGGGGCTGAAGCCGGCCACCAGCATGAACACGCCGGCGATGCTCAGCACCACCCGGCTGACGACCTTGGTCATCGCCACGATGCCCACGTTCTGGCTGAAGGTGGAGGTCGGCAAGGCACCGAAGAAGGCGCTCACGGCGGTCGTCAGGCCATTGCCCAGCAGGCCGCCGGTCAACTCCCGGGTCTTCAGCTCGCGGTTCATGCCGGCCACGCTGGTCGCCGACAGGTCGCCGATGGTCTGCACCGAGTTGATCACACAGATCACCACCAGCGAGACGATGGCGGCGGAGTGAAACTCCATCTCGAATGGCATCAGCGTCGGCACGGCCAGCCAGCGGGCCCCGGCCACCTGGCTGAAGTCGACCATGCCCAACGGCAACGCGACCAGGTACCCGACCAGCAGGCCGACGATGATCGCCGACAGCTTGACCACCCCGCGGCCGAACTGGGAGGCCAACAGCACCGTCACCAGGGTCAGCCCTCCCACGCCCCAGTTCTTAAGCTCGCCGAACTGCGGCGCATCGACGTTGCCGCTGCCGGCGATGTAGCGGATGGCGATGTCGTACAGCGACAACCCGATCACCAGCACCACGGTGCCCGCCACCACCGGCGGGAAGAGGTGACGGATGTACTGGATGAAATAGCCCACCACCATCATGGTGATGCCGCCGACCAGTTGGGCACCGAGGATGCCCTCGATGCCGAACTGACCGCCCACGGCGATCAGTGTCGGCACATAGGCGAAGCCCACCCCGAAGATCGCCGGCAGCCGGGCGCCAAACTTCCAGACACCGTAGAGATGGAAAAGCGTGCAGACCCCGGAGGCCAATACGGCGATCTGGATCAGTTGCAGCTTCTCTGCCGGGGACGATCCCACGACCCCGGCGATGATGATCGGCGGAGTAATGACGCCGGCGATCATCGCCAGCACGTGTTGCAGGGAAATCGGCAGGGCCTTGATCAAGCGCGGCCTGCCGTGGAAATCGAATAGCGACGTCTTGCTGGCATTGCTCTGCATGGTTTCGGCCTTCGGTGTGATGTTGTTGTGCGTTCAGCCGTCATCGTCTCGTCGGGGGTCTTACGCCGACGCATTGGATACATGGTTATCTTTATCGGAAACACCATAAATCCTAAAACTGTATACAATCAATAAAACATTCGCCTCACAACTCGCCGATAGTCCCGGCCTGGGCTTAAAACTCGATAGCCAGCACAAAAAAAGGCCACCGCATGGCGGTGGCCCTGAAGGCCCGGTCGGGCCTGTCGATGTCCGGCAGGTGCCGAACATCGCGTTAACCTTCTGGCGGCGCCTGCCGCCCCGGTTCGCCTAGCGGTAGGCCCCTTCGATATCGGTGACCCTCAATGCGTGACGGCCCACCCCGTCATGCAGATCGAGCATGCGTTCGCGCCAGGCGTAGACCGGATCGGCATTGGAGATCAGGTCGGCGCTGGACACGCAGTACGCCCACATGAAGAAGCCGAACACCAGGTAGTCGGCGCCACCGGGGGCATCACCATCCAGGAAATCGCTCTCCGACAGGCGGCCGCGCAGCGGCTCCAGGGCCGTATCGAGCTGCGAGAGTCCCTTGGCCGGCGAATGGAACTCCTCGAGGGTACACCCCAGGCGCGCCTCGCGGGTCTCGCGGAAATAGCTGCGATCGTCGGGATGGATGGCGTTGAACAGATCCATGACGATGGTACGCAGGATGGCCGGTGCCAGGGCGCGCTCGGAGTAGTGCTTGAAGAAGCGGGCGCGCGCCTCGGCCGCGCCGTCGCCGAGCAGCGGCGATTCGGGATAGGCGCGATCCAGGTATCGCATGATCTCGTAGCTGTCGTGGACCACCTCGTCGCCGTCCGCCAGCACCGGGACCTGCCCCTGACCGGAGAACGTCAGGGCCTCCTTCTCGGTGAAGTGCCAGGGACGCGTCTCCAGCGCCAGCCCCTTGTGGGCCAAGGCGAGACGGGCCCGCCAGCAGAAGGGGGAGAAATATAGCCGATCGTCGATACCACTCAGGTCATAGAGCACGCGTGTCATGCCGTCTCCTTAAGTCGCCGTTGGGAGGAAGGCCTCGATGGTGACAGGCCAGCGCCACGCTCGCCATAGTGCGGGCACCTCACCTTCTCTTGTCTATTGGTCGAAGCGGTGCATCGGCCAGGCGGTACACCGCACTCGCTAGCCATTTATCAAGTTGCTGAAAAATAACGGCATCTTCGCATGAAGCTGCGCAATGTCCACCCTCTCGATACTGGTAATACCAATTTACCTTGAATAGTCAGCCCCGTCATAGCCCCGTAAGATTCTCAAGGATCGTCGCCCACCAGCGGCCCACGACAACAACCATCATCACCGATGAGGGACCTCATCCATGCATGACTCATTACTGGCGCTATTGGCCTTCACTCCCCTGCTGCTGGCGGGGGTCCTGCTGATTGGCCTGCGCATGGCCGCGCGGATCGCCATGCCGATCGTCTTCGCCGTTACCGCCGTCATCGCCTTGCTCGTCTGGGACATGACCGCCACGCGGGTCCTGGCCTCGACCCTGCAGGGCCTGATGCTGACGGTGGCGATTTTATGGATCATCTTCGGTGCCATCCTGCTGCTCAACACCCTCAAGCATTCCGGCGGCATCACCGCCATCCGCAACGGCTTCTCGGGCATCAGCCCCGACCGACGCGTCCAGGCGATCATCGTCGCCTGGCTGTTCGGCTGCTTCATCGAGGGCGCCTCGGGCTTCGGCACGCCGGCGGCGGTGGCCGCACCACTGATGGTCGCGCTGGGCTTCCCGGCATTGGCCGCCGTGGTGGTCGGCATGATGATCCAATCCACGCCGGTGTCCTTCGGCGCAGTGGGCACACCGATCGTGGTCGGCGTCTCGGGCGGCCTCGACCAGGGCGGCATCAGCGCGGCCCTGGAGGCCGGTGGCGGCGGCTGGCTCGACTACTTCCACCTGATTGCCGGCGAGGTGGCGGTGATCCATGGCATCGTCGGCATGCTGATGCCGCTGATCATGGTGGTAATCATGGTGCGCTTCTTCGGCGCCAACCGCTCCTGGAAGGAAGGGCTCTCCATCACCCCCTTCGCGCTGTTCGCCGGCATCAGTTTCGTGGTGCCCTACGTCCTGGCCGGCGTACTGCTAGGGCCGGAGTTCCCGTCGATGATCGGTGCCATGGTGGGTCTGGCCATCGTCGTACCGGCGGCCCGTCGCGGCTTCCTGCTCCCCAAGGACACCTGGGACTTCCCGCCCTCCTCCGCCTGGCCGGATCAGTGGATCGGTAAGCTGGTGATCAAGACCGATGACGTGGTGGGCAAGACCCCCATTTCCACTTTCATGGGCTGGGTGCCCTACGTGCTGCTGGCCGTGCTCCTGGTGGCCTCGCGCACCATCGAGCCGCTCAAGAGCGCGCTGACCTCGCTCGCCTTCGGCTGGACCGACATCCTCGGCGAGGCCGGCGTGTCCGGCAGCATCCAGCCACTTTACCTGCCCGGCGGCATCCTGCTGGCGGTGGTACTGCTCACCGCGCTGCTGCACCGCATGCGCCTGAGTGAGCTGCGCGCCGCCTTCGGCGAGTCGACCCGCACCCTGGCCGGCGCCGGCTTCGTGCTGGTATTCACCATTCCCATGGTGCGCATCCTGATCAACTCCGGCGTCAACACCAGCGACCTGGTATCGATGCCGGTGGCCATGGCGAGCCTGGTGGCCGACGGCGTCGGTGGTATCTACCCCCTGTTCGCCCCTGCCGTGGGTGCCCTCGGCGCCTTCATCGCCGGCTCCAACACGGTCTCCAACCTGATGCTGTCGGACTTCCAGTTCAACATCGCCCAGCAGCTCGGCGTTTCCACCGCGTTCATGGTGGCCCTGCAAGCCGTGGGCGCCGCCGCGGGCAACATGATCGCCATCCACAACGTGGTCGCGGCTTCCGCCACCGTGGGCCTGCTCGGCCGCGAGGGCGAGACCATCCGCAAGACCCTACTGCCGACGATCTACTACGTGCTGGCGGCCGGGCTGATCGGCCTGATCGCCATCCAGCTGTGGGGCATCTCCGACCCCCTGCTGCGGATAGGCTGAGCCATTCCCCACCCGCGGCACCGGCCGCGGGTGGCCATCCCATCCATTGGTCTAAGGCACCACACACACCCTCTTCACCCCCTGCGATGCCATCCCTACTAAGCTATTGTTTGTCCACGGGAATGAATCGGGTCACTGGGTCGTTCCTCGTCGAGAGTCTTGGTCATACCAATGATCCACGGTAGCCACCCGAAGTCCTCGGAACGTATCGTTCTTGTCTCAAGCCTCCCCCGATGCCATCACGGTGAACCGCCTTCGCGGTCGTCTCGATGTGACCGGGGATGCCAATGGAAAATGTTTCTGCAAAAATACGAGGCGTATCCTGAACGCGGATTGCCTCACAAGCCGGAGCCGTCATGAACATCCATTACGACGCACGACTCGATGGCGAGCTGCCTTCCCGGGACAAGGCGGAGGTCCTCAACCGTCTCCAGCAGGATGTCCCCGGCCTGACGCTGCTCCACCGCGAGGAAGACCTGCACCCCTTCGAGTGCGACGGCCTGGCGGCCTATCGCGTGATGCCCATGCTGGTGGCGCTGCCGGAAACGCTCGACCAGGTGGTGGCCCTGCTCGAGGGCTGCCGTGAGCTCGGCGTGCCGGTGGTGACCCGCGGCGCCGGCACCGGTCTCTCCGGGGGCGCCCTGCCCCTGGAGCAAGGCGTGCTGCTGGTGATGTCACGCTTCAGCCGCATCCTCGAGGTCGACCCCGATGCTCGCATCGCCCGGGTACAGCCCGGTGTTCGCAACCTGGCGATCTCCGAGGCCGCCGCGCCCTTTGGCCTCTACTACGCCCCGGATCCCTCGTCGCAGATCGCCTGTTCGATCGGCGGCAACGTGGCCGAGAACGCCGGCGGCGTGCACTGCCTGAAGTATGGGTTGACCGTGCACAACGTGCTGCGGGTCGAGATCATCACCCTCGCGGGCGAGCGCATGACGCTGGGCAGCGAGGCGCTGGACGCCCCCGGCTTCGACCTGCTGGCGCTGTTCAACGGCTCCGAGGGCATGCTCGGCGTGGTCACCGAGATCACCGTCAAGCTGCTGCCCAAGCCGGAGACCACCAAGGTGCTGATGGCAAGCTTCGACGACGTAGGCAAGGCCGGCAGAGCCGTGGGCGACATCATCGCCGCCGGCATCATCCCCGGCGGGCTGGAGATGATGGACAACCTGGCGATCCGCGCCGCCGAGGACTTCATCCATGCCGGCTACCCGGTCGAGGCCGAGGCCATCCTGCTGTGCGAGCTGGACGGCGTGGAGGCCGACGTCGACGACGACTGCGAGCGGGTGCGCGGCGTGCTCGAGGCGGCCGGCGCCACCGGCATTCAGCAGGCCCGCGACGAGGCCGAACGCGCGCGTTTCTGGGCCGGACGCAAGAATGCCTTCCCCGCGGTGGGCCGCATGTCGCCGGACTACTACTGCATGGACGGCACCATTCCGCGCCGCGAGCTGCCGCGGGTGCTCGAGGGCATCCGCGAGCTGTCCGAGGCCTACGGCCTGAAGGTCGCCAACGTCTTCCACGCCGGCGACGGCAACATGCACCCGTTGATCCTGTTCGATGCCAACCGCGAGGGCGAGCTCGAACAAGCCGAGGCGCTGGGCGGCAAGATCCTCGAGCTGTGCGTCGAGGCCGGCGGCTCGATCACCGGCGAGCACGGCGTGGGCCGCGAGAAGATCAACCAGATGTGCGCCCAGTTCGGCAGCCGCGAGCTGACCACCTTCCACGCGGTGAAGGCGGCCTTCGATCCCGACGGCCTGCTCAACCCCGGCAAGAACATCCCGACCCTGGCGCGCTGTGCCGAGTTCGGCGCCATGCACGTGCATGGCGGAGAGCTGCCACACCCCGAACTGCCCCGTTTCTGAGGAATGATCATGGCCACCACTACATCCCCGCAGGATCGGGACATCCGCGAGGCCCTGGGTGAACGCATCCGGCAGGCCAACGCCGAAGGCACCCCGCTGCGCATCGTCGGCGGCGACACCAAGGCCTTCTATGGCCGGAAAGTTCAAGGCCGACGGGGCGAGCAAGCCGAGGCGCTCTCGACCCGCGAGCACCAGGGCATCACCGGCTACGACCCGGTGGAGCTGATCGTCTCGGTGCGGGCCGGCACGCCGCTGACCACGCTGGAAGCGGCGCTGGCCGAGAACGGCCAGATGCTGCCCTTCGAGCCGCCCCACTTCGGCGCCGACGCCACCGTCGGCGGCATGGTCGCCAGCGGGCTATCCGGCCCGCGCCGCCCCTGGGCCGGCGCCGTGCGCGACTTCGTGCTGGGCGCCCGGGTGATCACCCATGGCGGCGACGAGCAGCGCTTCGGCGGCGAGGTGATCAAGAACGTCGCCGGCTACGACCTCTCGCGGCTGATGGTCGGCGCCCAGGGCAGCCTGGGCCTGCTCACCGAGGTCACCCTCAAGGTGCTACCCCGGCCCTCGGCCAGCCACGGCCTGCGCCTCGAGATGACACTGGATGAAGCCCGCCGCCGCCTCGCCGAATGGGGACGCCGGCCCCTGCCACTGAGCGCCGCGACCTGGCAGGACGGCGCCCTGCACCTGCGCCTGGAGGGCGGGCCCGGCTCGGTAGCCGCCACCCGCGAGCGCCTGGGTGGCGAAGACCTGGACGCCGGCTACTGGGAGGCCCTGCGCGAACAGCGGCTGCCGCTCTTCGCCGGCGAAGACGACCGCCCGCTGTGGCGGCTCTCGCTACCCCAGCGCGCGCGGCTCGAGGTCGACGGCCTCGACGAGTCGGCCATGCTCCACGACTGGGCCGGCGCCCAGCGCTTCCTGCGCAGCGACCTCTCCGCCGCCACCCTGCGTGCGGCCTGCACCGCCGCCGGCGGGCACGCCACCTGCCTGACGCCCGGCGCCGCCGAGCCCTTCACGCCGCTGCCCGAGGCGCTGGCCAAGTACCATCGCCGCCTCAAGGCCGAGCTGGACCCCAAGGGGATCTTCAATCCGGGCCGACTCTACGCGGAGCATTAAGATGCAGACGCACTTCACCGAGCAAGACCTGCAGCAGCCTCACCTTCGCGAGGCCGAACGCGTGCTGCGCAGCTGCGTGCACTGTGGCTTCTGCAACGCCACCTGCCCCACCTACCAGCTGCTGGGCGACGAACGCGATGGCCCACGCGGACGCATCTACCTGATGAAGCAGATGCTGGAGAACCCCGAGGATGACAACGTCACCGAGCAGACTCGGCTGCACCTGGACCGCTGCCTGACCTGCCGCAGCTGCGAGACCACTTGCCCGTCCGGAGTCGAATACCACACGCTGCTCGACATCGGCCGCGCCGAGATCGAACGCCGCGCGCCACGCCCCGCCGCCGAGCGCGCGCTGCGCTTCGGCCTGCGCAAGGCGCTGGTCGACCCGACCCGCTTCCGGGCGCTGCTCAGGCTCGGCCAGGTATTCCGGCCGTTGACGCCCGGTGCGCTGCGCGACAAGCTGCCCGCCACGCCGGTGGATGCCGGCGAGCGCCCCGTGGGCGCTCGCCATGAGCGCCAGATGCTGATCCTCGAAGGCTGCGTGCAACCGGGGCTCTCGCCCAACACCAACGCCGCCACCGCGCGGGTGCTCGACCGCCTCGGCATCGGCCTGACGCCGGCGCCGGAAGCCGGCTGCTGCGGGGCCATCGACTTCCACCTCAACGCCCAGGACGCCGGTCGCGCGCGGATGCGCGCCAACATCGATGCCTGGTGGCCGCATATCGAGAAAGAGGGCGAGACCGGGGTTGAAGCCATCGTCCAAACCGCCAGCGGCTGCGGCGCGATGGTCAAGGAGTACGCCGAGGTACTGGCCGACGATCCCGATTACGCCGAGAAGGCCGAGCGCATCAGCGCCCTGGCCAAGGACCTGGTGGAGGTGCTGGGCGACGAGGACACGGAGCGCCTGACACTGCGCGAGCACAAGCGCCTGGCCTTCCACTGCCCCTGCACCCTGCAGCACGCCCAGAAGCTCGGCGGCAGCGTCGATGCCCTGCTCACCCGGCTCGGCTTCGCGCTGACCCCGGTACAGGACGCCCACCTGTGCTGCGGCTCGGCGGGCACCTACTCGGTGACCCAGCCCGAGCTCGCCACCGAGCTGCGCGACAACAAGCTCGACGCCCTGGAGGCCGGCGACCCGGAGGTGATCGTGACCGCCAATATCGGCTGCCAGACCCATCTGAACGGCGCCGGCCGCACGCCAGTCAGGCACTGGATCGAAATCGTCGACGAAGCACTCGCATGACGCCTGCCTGGCACGCATGACGAGGGACGACGGGGCAAGCCACAGGGGAAATCCTACGCCTGGGAGGGCGCCGGTAGCGTAAGCCGGTCTTCACGGCGCCTCCCCTAAGGCTTGCCGCCGCTAAAGCCCCGAGCCAGCCACATTCCCCACTAGCGTTTCATCCAACAAAAGGACGACCGAGAATGAAGACCAAACCCGTACTGACCCTGGACGACGTCAATCTCCTGCTCGACGCCGCCGAGCAGGAAGCCACGACCAACGACTGGGCCGTGACCATCGCCGTGGCCGACGATGGCGGGCATTTGCTCGGCCTGCGTCGCCTGGACGGGGCGCCGCCCTTCAGCGCCGGCGTCGCCGGCGAGAAGGCACGCAATGCCGCCATCGGCCGCAAGGACACCCAGGCCTTCGAGGACATGATCAACAACGGTCGCACCGCCTTCGTCACCGCGCCGATGCAGGCCCTGTTGGCGGGCGGCGTACCGGTGATCGTCGACGGCCAGGTCGCCGGCAGCATCGGCATCTCCGGCGTCAAGCCCGACCAGGACGTACAGGTCGCCAAGGCCGCCGTGGCGGCCCTGGCCTGACGGCCTCGAGCCACCTCGCGCGATCGATGACCGCCCCTCGGCCAGGCCGGGGGGCGGTCGTTTTCGGTCACAAGTTTGCATCATCGGGAATTATTGCATAGATTTTGTATAGCATTCGCTGGATGCACGGATGCCTAACACGCCCATCACCGGACGAGAGGTACACCATGAAACGTATCGCGACTGCTGCCATCACCCTCAGCGCCCTGATGCTGTTTTCCGGCGGCGCCCTGGCGGCGCACCACGAGGAAGGCGAGATGGCCAACGAGCATGGCGTCGATAGCGCCAACGAGGTGGAACAAGACACCATGGATGGCCACAAGGACGCCATGAGCGATGAGGCCATCGTCGAAGAAGGCGGTACGGATAGCGCCAACGATCCGTCGAAAGAAACCGACACACATTCCGAGCACGACGTCGCCGACGACATGAACGACGCAGACGGCGTGGATTCTGCCAACGACCCCGAAGACTAAAGGGCCGGCAAAACAGACACGAACGCTCCAAGACCCGGCTACGGCCGGGTTTTTTCATGCCCCCCGGCGCGCCCTACCCGCCCCCCGCCATGCCATGCGGGCCGCCTGGCCGCGCGCCCTTATCCGCCTTATCATCGATGGTACCTTGCCGGTCGTCATCGACCGCTGCCTTCGCCGACTCGAGGATGCCATGCCACCGTTCGTCTTCCTGCTGCCGCTCGGCGCGGTGCTGATCTGGTCGGGCAACATGACCGTCAACCAGCTGAGCGTCGACGCCATCGCCCCCAGCAGCATCGCCTTCCTGCGCTGGCTGCTGGCGCTCGCCGTGATGACGCCCTTCGTCGCTCCCGCCGCCTGGCAATACCGCGACACGCTGCGTCGCGAGTGGCCGAAGCTGGCGACACTGGGCCTGCTGGGCATGGGGCTGTGGCAGGGCCTGGCCTACATGGCCGCCGAGACGACCTCGGCCACCAACATGGGCATCCTGGCCGCCATGGTACCGCTGATCACCGTGCTGCTCAGCGCCTTGATCCTGCGCGAGACGCCGAGCCTCGGCAGCATCGGCGGCGGTCTGCTGGCACTCGGCGGCGTCAGCGTGCTGCTGGGACGTGGCGACCCGCTGTCGCTGCTCGAGCTCTCCGTGGCCGGCGGCGACGCGCTGATGATGGTCGCCGCGACCTGCTACGCGCTCTACGGCGTGATGCTCCGCCGCTGGACCCTCGACCTGCCCCCCTGGGTGCTGCTCTACGCCCAGGTGGTCTGCGCCGTGATCTGGCTGCTGCCGCCCTACCTGGCAGGCCCGATGACGCCGGTCGGCGGCGACAATATCGGCCTGATCCTCTACGCCGGCATCCCTGCTTCCATCGTCACCACCTACCTGTGGATGCATGCCATTCGCCGCATCGGCGCCAACCGTGCCAGCATCTTCATCAACCTGATGCCACTGTTCAGCGCCCTCATCGCCATGCTCGTGTTGGACGAGAGCGTGGCCCGCTTCCACTTGCTGGGCGGCGCATTGATCCTCGCCGGGGTGCTGATGGCCCAGACGCTGACCCGCCCGCTGCTCCACCGGGCCCGCGGCACGCCCGGGCAGCCGGGCTAGGCGCTCGAGACACACGCAAGACACCACCACACGTAGGGGGGGCACCGACATGGCAGGCGGCTGGTCGAAGGATGGTGATGTTCAGCAACAGATCGACGACAGCGTGCGCGATGAGTTGGAACGGGCTCGGCGCGACATGCCGCGGGGCGAGAGCGCCCACCACTGCGACGAATGTGGCGAGCCGATTCCCGAGGCGCGACGCCAGGCCGTTCCCGGGGTACGGCTGTGCCTCGCCTGCCAGGCCGAGCGCGATGCGCACTCGGGGCCAGGCGGCGGCGTCAATCGCCGCGGCAGCAAGGACAGCCAGCTACGCTGAGGCGCTAGCATACCGGCCCGGGAGTGATGCCTCTCGACAACGAACCACCGCCGCCACGCCTGTCGGCGCCGGCGCGACGGGCTGCTAAACTGCGAGTTTCGTTATCCGACCGGAGAGCCCGCGGCATGTCCCTCGATGACCTGCATCTCAATCTGCGCAACCTGACGCAGGACGACTATCCGCAGCTCAAGACGCTGATGGATGCCGTCTACCATGATATCGGCGGCGCCTGGCCCGAGCTCACCATCGACAAGCTGATCGAGGCGTTCCCGGACGGCCAGATCGTCATCGAGGACGATGGCCGCCTGGTCGGCGTGGCGTTGACCGTGCAGGTCGACTACGACGACTTCTCCAACCCCCACCAGTACGACGACCTGATCGGCCAGCGCGAGATCATCCTCAACGACGCCGAGGGTGACGCCATGTACGGCCTCGACGTGCTGATCCATCCGGACTACCGCGGCTACCGCCTCGGCCGGCGGCTCTACGAGGCGCGCAAGGAACTGTGCAAGTCGCTGAACCTGCGCGCGATCCTGGCCGGCGGGCGTATCCCGCAGTACCACCAGTACGCCGCTGAGCTCTCCCCGGCGGAATACATCGACAAGGTCGCCCGCAAGGAGATCCACGACCCCATCCTGTCGTTCCAGCTGGCCAACGACTTCCAGGTCAAACGCCTGCTACGCAAGTACCTGCCCGAGGACGCGAAGTCCCAGGGCTACGCGACCCTGCTGGAGTGGAACAACATCCTCTTCGAGCCCGCCGAACGGGTACTGGAGAGCCGCCGCACCCAGGTGCGGGTCGGCGCCGTGCAGTGGCAGATGCGCGAGTTCGACTCGGTGGAGGCGGTGCTGCAACAGGTCGAGTACTTCGTCGACGCCCTGGCCGACTACCAGAGCGACTTCGCGGTCTTCCCGGAACTGTTCAACGCGCCGCTGATGGGCCTTCAGGATCGCGCCGCCCAGCAGGACCAGCTGGCCGCCATCCGCTTCCTGGCCGGCTTCACCGAGCGCTTCAAGACCGAGCTGTCACGCATGGCGGTGGCCTACAACATCAACATCGTGGCCGGCTCGATGATCGAGGTGGGCGAGCAGGACCGGCTCTACAACGTCGCCTACCTGTGCCACCGCGACGGCTCCGTCGAGCGTCAGGCCAAGCTGCACATCACGCCCCAGGAGCGCCGCGACTGGGTGATCGAGGGCGGCGACGAACTGCAGGTATTCGATACCGACGCCGGCCGGGTCGGCATCCAGATCTGCTACGACGTCGAGTTCCCCGAGCTCTCGCGGCTGCTCGCCGAACAGGACATGGATATCCTGTTCGTGCCGTTCTGGACCGATACCAAGAACGGCTACCTGCGGGTGCGCCACTGCGCCCAGGCGCGGGCCATCGAGAACGAATGCTACGTGGTGCTGTGCGGCAGCGTCGGTAACGTTCCCTCGATCGAGAACCTCGACATCCAGTACGCCCAGTCCTCGGTCTTCTCGCCCTCGGACTTCTCCTTCCCCCACGACGCCGTGCTCGCCGAGACCACACCCAATACCGAGATGATCATGTTCTCCGACCTCGACCTGAACCGCCTCAAGGTGGTGCGCAACGAGGGCTCGGTGACCAACCTCAAGGACCGCCGCCAGGACCTGTTCGACCTGCGCCTGCGCGACTGGTCATGGAAGTCCGGCGGCCGCGACGTGGAGGACAGCTGAGGCCGTGTTGGAACGGTTCAAGCGCTGGCGGGCGGCGCGCTTCGCGGCGCGTCACCCCTTCCCTGCGGCCGAGTGGGCCGAGGCCCGGGCACGCCTGCCGCTGCTCGGCGCGCTGCCCGACGAGGCCGCCGAACGCCTGGGGCATCGCGCCTGGCGCTTCGCCCATGCCAAGCGGCTGAGCCGCCACCCCGAGCTGGACGCGAGCATCGACTTCGACGCCCCGGCGCGGCTGGCCATCGCCGCCCAGGGCTGCCTGCTGACGCTCGGCTGGGACGACGCCACCCATCGCCAGGCCTTCGCCGGGCTCCACGAGATCCTGATCGTCCCCGATGCCTTCCATCGCCGGGTCGAGGAACTCGACGAGTTCGGCGTGATGCACGAGTACGACGACGAACGCGCCGGCGAGACCTCCCACCAGGGGCCGGTGGTGGTGGCCTACCCGGACCTGATGGAAAGCGGGTGTCGGGATGGCTTCAACGTGCTGATCCACGAATTGGCCCACAAGATCGACATGGCCAACTCCCTGGACGCCGACGGCTTCCCGCCGCTGCCCGGCGACATGGACCCGCACGACTGGCACCGGGTATTCACCGCCGTGTGGGACGACCTCCAGGCACATCTCGCGCGTGGCGAGCCCACGCCCATCGACGACTACGCCGCCAGCCATCCCGGCGAATGCTTCGCGGTCGCCTGTGAATACTTCTTCACCGCGCCCGAGGCACTGCACGCCGCCTACCCCGAGCTCTACGCCCTGCTCGGCCGCTACTTCCGCCAGCACCCGCTGGCCTGGTGTCCCTCCGCCCCCGGCTGAGCCTAGGGGCGACCCGCCGGCGCGCCATCGAGATGTCCCACCAACCATTCCCACAACCGCGTCGCCTCCGGGCGTGGCCGCCGACGCACCGGACGCACCAGCCAGAAGCCTTCGCCGCTGGGCAACGCCGGTTCTAGCGCCACCGCCAGGTCATCGCGTTCCTCCACCAGCCGTCGATGGGTCAGGGCGACACCCGCGCCACTGGCGGCCAGCGCCAGGCTCATCACCTGGTTGTCGCAGGTGAGGGCCGCGCAACGCGATTCCAGCCCCGAGGCCCCCACGGCCTCCAGCCAGCTCGGCCAGCCCACCGCGAAGCCCACCGCATGCAGCAGGGTCTGGCCGGCCAGGTCCGCCGGCACCCTGAGGCGCTCGGCCAGCGCCGGGGCGCACACCGGGATCATCATCTCGTCGCCCAGCGACAGCGCCTCGACCCCCGACCAGTCGCCATGACCATAGCGAATCTCCAGGTCGGCGCCCTCGGGGCCGAAGTCGTCCGGCCAGATGGCGCTGACCAGGCGCAGCGGGATCTCGGGATGCTCATGGCAGAAGGCCGACAGGCGGGGCGCCAGCCAGTTCTGCTGCACCACCGGGGTGGTGCGCAGGGTCACCGGGGTCTCGCCGGCCTCGCCGAACACCTCCTGGGTGCCCTCGACCAGCCGCGTGAAGGCATCCTGCAGGCTCGGCAACCAGGCTTGGCCGGCCGGCGTCAGGCTCAGGCTGCGCGGGTGGCGAACGAACAGCCGCTGGCCCAACCGATCCTCGAGCAGGCGCACCCGCTGGCTGATCGCGGCCTGGGTCACGCCGAGCTCATGGCCGGCGGCGGTGAAGCTCAGGGTACGGGCGGCGGCCTCGAAGGCCTGCAACCAGGCCAAGGGGGGAAGCGTGCTCATGAAAAAGCCTGTCATAAGTTTTATCGGGTCATAGCCGCCAGATTAATCGTTTGTCGCCACGCCGGCCAGCCGCCATCCTCTCGACATTCCACCCCGAGGAGGCCGACATGAGCCCGACGCCGATCGCCGCGACACGCCCCACCCTGCCGATGGGTGAGCTCACCGACCATGCCCGCGGCCCGAGCCTGGTCGAGGCCAGCCCCGGCGACGACCGTCTGGCCTTGCGCTGGGACGACGACGCCCGCGCCCGCTTCCCGCTGACCTGGCTGCGCGACCACTGCGCGTGTGCCGAATGCCGCCACCCGCTGACCCGTGAGCGCCTCTACATGGGCCTCGAGGTGCCGGAGAGCGCCCCCGCGACAGGCCTCGAGGACGGCAACCTGACGCTGCACTGGGCCGATGGCCATGTCAGCCGCTACGATGCCGGCTGGTTGTACCAACGCCGCCCCGGCGAGGTTCGCCACGACCCGGTACCGACACGCCAACCCTGGGCCGTGGGCTTTCGCCCCGTGCATGTCGCCCATGGCGACTTCGCCGCCGGCGCCGACGGCGAGCGCGCCTGGCTCCGCGCCCTGCTGCGCGACGGCCTGGTACTGCTCGACGACGGCCCGCTGGCCGACGAAGAGGTCAGCCGCCTGGCCGCACGCATCGGCCCGCTGCGCGCCACCAACTTCGGCGCCCGCTTCGACGTGCGCTCCAAGCCCAATCCCAACAACGCCGCCTACACGGCCATCGGCCTGGCGCTGCACAGCGACCTGCCCAACTGGCGCCAGCCGCCGGACATCCAGCTGCTCTATTGCCTGGAGAACGACGCCGAGGGTGGCGAATCGACCTTCGTCGACGGCTTCGCCGCCGCCGAGACCCTGCGCCGCCAGGCTCCCGAGGCCTTTCGCCTCCTCGCCGAGACGTCGATCGACTTCCGCTTCCAGGACGAGGACCACGACATCGTCTGGTGCGCCCCTCTGCTGAGCCTCGACGCGGCCGGCCGGGTCACCGAGGTACGCCTCAACAACTGGATCCGCGACACCCTGCGCCTGCCGCTCGAGGAGATCGACGCCTGGTACGACGCCTACCGCGTCTTCTGGCGACTCGTCCAGGACCCACAGCACCGGCTCGAGTTCGCCCTGGCCCCCGGCCAGATGGTGGCCTTCGACAACCGCCGCGTGCTGCATGGCCGCCGCGCCTTCGACCCGAACACCGGCCGCCGCCACCTTCAGGGCACTTACCTCGACCTGGACATGTGCGAGTCGCGGCTACGGGTGCTGGCACGCCAGCGCTGAGCCACCCTCAACACGCCGTGGCGCCGGCGGCTTTCCCCCCACGCGCCACGGCCCTCACCCTGACAAGGAGATCGCATGACCATCGCCCCACGCTTCGCTCCCCTCGCCCTGCCGCTGCTGGGCCTGTCGTTCGCCGCCCAGGCCGACGACGCCACCCTCGACTTCGGGGTCCCCGCCTGGCCCGGCATCACCGTCAAGACCGAGATCGCCGAGCAGCTGCTCGCACCGCTGGGCTACGAGACCCGCACCCATGAACTCGGCCTGCAGGTCATCTACCAGGGGCTGGACGGTGGCGACATCGACGCCTTCCTCGGCGGCTGGATGCCCGCGCAACAGAACCTGTTCGCCCCCCGCGAGGAAAGCGGCGCCATCAGGAGCCTGGGCAACAACGTCGAGGGTGCGCGCATGACCCTGGCGGTGCCGGAGTACCTCTACGACGACGGCATCCAGAGCTTCGCCGACCTGGACGCGAACCGTGAACGCTTCGACGGCGAGATCCACGGCTTCGGCGCCGGCTCGGCGGCCAGCGAAGTCCTTCACGGCGCCATCGATGAAGACACCTGGGGGCTGGGCGACTGGCAGCTGGTCGATACCAGCGTGGTCGGCATGCTCGGTGCCGCCCGCGCCGCCATCTCCCGCGAGGAACCCATCGTCTGGGTCGGCTGGACGCCGCATTGGATGAACCTGGACCTGCCGATGCGCTACCTCGACGACTCCAAGAATCTGTTCGGCGAGAACAACGGCAAGACCGATGTGCTGACGGTGCTGCGCGGCGACTACGCCGAGGCCCACCCCAACCTGGTGACCTTCTTCGAGCAATTCAGCTTCTCCGCCGAGGAGCAGAGCTGGATGATCCAGGCGTTCGGACAACAGGAGCGCGATGCCGACGAGATCGCCAGCCAGTGGATCAACGACCACCGTGAGCGGGTCCAGGCCATGCTCGAGGGCGTCGCGACCCATGGTGGCGAACCCGCCTGGCCGGCGGTACAGGAAAGCCTCTGACGTCTTCCCGGCGGCGCCGGCCCTTTGGCCCGCGCCGCCACTGCCGTATGCTAAGGCCTGAGCTGACCAGGAACCCCGTGCCCCATGTCTCGACCCCTCGGCCTCGTCGCCCTGACCCTTGCCTTGCTCGTCGCCCTGGGCCTGCTGTGGCAATGGCTGGCCATGCAGGACCTGCTCACCGTCGATAGCCTGATGGCGCTGGCTCAGGGCTCCGTGGCCTGGCGCCATGCCCCTTGGGCAGTGCTGGTGGTGATGGCGATCTACGCCGGGGCCTCGTTGGTGATGTTCCCGCTGAGCCTGCTGGTGGCGTTGACCGGGCTGCTGTTCGGCCCCTGGTGGGGCTTCGGCTACGCACTGGCCGGCACCCTGACCGCATCAGTGTTGACCTGGTGGGTGGGCCGCCGGCTGGGCCGCGACGCCCTGTTGCGCTATGGCGGCAAGCACCTCAACGGCCTGTCACGTTACCTCTCGGGGCGCGGTATCCGCACCATGACAGTGATCAACCTGCTGCCGCTGGCCCCCTTCACCCTGACCAACATGATGGCCGGGGCCTTCCATCTGCGTTTTCGTGACTACATGATCGGCTCGACGCTGGGCATCCTGCCGGGGCTCGCCGGCGTGACCCTGCTCGGCAGCCAGCTCGGCGAGCTGGCCACCGCCGAGAGTCGTCAGGAGGTGCTGGTGGCACTAGGCGGCCTGGTGCTGGGTGCGGGGCTGCTCTACGGGCTCAAGCGCTGGGCCGAACGCCGCCGCCGGCGCTGAGGCCCGGTGGCTCGTCGCGCAGGCTACTTCGAGGGCAGTTCGGGCTCGTCGGAACGCCCGCCGGGCCACCAGGAGGGGCGCTCCTGTTCCCACTCCTCCTGCACCAGGTGACGCAGGATCCGGCCGCGATAGCGCAGCATGCGCCATTCCGCGCCGAGCCGACCACGCACCCGGTCCCAGCCGCCGTCATCGGCGTGGGTGAAGGGCCCGCCGCTGGCGATCGCACGCCGGTAGACGGCCAGGCAGCGTTCGGCGCAAAGCCGTTCATCATAGTCGGCGGCGGTGGCCAGGGCCGCATGGTGAAGCGGCTGGCGCCGCGCCGCATCGCCGAGTTCGACCAGCGCCGCCGCCAGGGCATCGACGTCGTCTGCATCCAGCAATCGGCCATTCTCGCCGTCCGTCACCACCTCCACGACGCCCGGTGCCCGCACCGCCGCCACCGGCAGGCCGGCGGCCATGGCCTCGGCCACCACCATGCCCTGGGTCTCGCTGTGCGAGGCGAAGGCGAAGACATCCATGGCGTGATAGGCATCGATCAACGCCTGGCCCTGAAGGCGCCCGGTGAAGTGGACCCGCGCCTCGACCCCCAGCTCCTCGGCGATCATCGCCATGCCCTCGGCGGCATCGCCCTCACCGACCACCAGGAAGTGGGCATCGGGCCGCTCGACCAGCGCCTGACAGACGGCCTCGGCGAGAAACACCAGGTTCTTCTCATGGGCCAGGCGTCCGACATGGCCGATCACATAGGCGGCCTCGGGAATCGCCCGCGCCTCGCGGCAGTCGGCGCCTTGCCCCGCGGTGAAGCGTGAGGTGTCCACCCCGCTCGGCACCACGCGGACCTCGGGATTACCATCGCGTGCCAGCAACAGGTCGCGGATGCTCTCGCTGGGCGCGATGACCGCATCGCACAACCAGGTGTACTGGGTCGCCAGGGCCACGGCGAAACGCTGCATGCGCGGCGAGTCGCCCGGCACGTAGTGGGTGTAGTGCTCGTAGAGGGTATGGTGGGTAAAGACCAGCGGCAGGCCATAGGTCTCGGCGGCCCGGGCCGCGGTATCGCCGAGCAGGAAGGGATGATGGGCATGCACCAGGTCGGGCTCGAAGGCCTCGATGGCATCGAAGAGCTGGCCGGGAATCGGCACCGGCAGCGAGAAGTCGCTGCCGTTGAAGTGCTGGACCGCGGCCACCCGCACCACATCGGCCTCGAAGTCCGGCTGCCCCTCGAGGCGCGGGGCCACCACCAGCACCTTGTGGCCGGTGACCTGAAGCTGCCGCTTGAGCCGCTGAACCGACTCGCTGACGCCGCCGACGATGGGCAGATAGGTATTGGTGAACATCAGCACATTCACGGTGGCGACTCTCCTTGCCTGGCTTCCTTAGGCACATTCAGCGGCGACACGCGTCCAGGCATCTCCTGTTCAAGATAGGCGATGAAGGCACGCACTCGCTGCGCAACGTGGCGGCGTCGATCATACACGGCATGGAAGTCGGCACGCACGCCCCGCCAGCCCGGCATCAGCTCCACCAGCCGCCCCGCCGCCAGCTCCTCGTGAACGTCCCACCAGGAACGCAGGGCGATGCCGTGGCCGTCGCAGGCCAGGCGGCGAATCACCTCGCCGTCGTTGCTGGCCATGGGACCGGTGACCTTGACCGCGCGTTCCTCACCCGAGGCGTCGCGGCGGACGAAGCGCCACACCGTGTAGTCGCTGTCGATCTCGCGCAGCACCAGGCAGGCATGACGGGCCAGATCGGCCGGCTCGTCCAACGCTGGCATCTCGGCCGCGTAGCGCGGCGCCGCGCACAGCACCCGCCGATTGGCCAGGATGCGCCGGGCGACCAGCCGCGAGTCCGGCGGCTCGCCGACCCGGATGCCGATGTCGACGCCCTGGTCGGCCAGGCCGAGCGGGAAATTGGTCAGCTCGAGGCTCGCCTCGAGGCCCGGATGCCGGGCGCAAAAGGCCGACAGCAGCGGTGCCACGTGGCGACGTCCGAAGCCGAAGGTGGCGTTGATACGCAACGGCCCGGAAAGCTCGGTGCGGCGATCACCCAGGGTCTCCTCCAGCTCCGTCAGGTCGTCGAGGATCCCCGCGCCGCGCATCAGGTAACGCTCGCCCTCGGCGGTCAGCGTCAGGCGCCGGGTGGTGCGCGCCGCCAGCGATACGCCCAGGCGCGCCTCGAGGCGCTGCAGGCGCTTGCTCACCGCCGACAGCGAAAGCCCCAGCTCCCGGGCGGTGGCGGTGAGGCTGCCGGCCCGGGCCAGGCGCTGGAAGAAGGCCAGATCGTCGAGGGGTGTCACCGCATTCTCCACTTGAGATCAACAATGGATTGAATATTACCCCGATTATCTCGCCTTCGTGCAGGGATAGACTGGCGCCTCGTTCACGCATCGACAGGAGTCCCCATGACCCAACGCATCGCCGTGCTCGCCGGCGACGGCATCGGCACCGAAGTCATGCCCGAGGGGCTGCGCGCCCTCGAGGCCGCCGCTCGCCGCTTCGGCCTGGACCTCGCCTTCGAATCCTTCGACTTCGCCAGCTGCGACTACTACCTCGAACACGGCCAGATGCTGCCCGACGACTGGCAGACGACCCTGGCCGCCTTCGACGCCCTCTACTACGGCGCCATCGGCTGGCCCGACAAGGTGCCGGACCACGTCTCGCTGTGGGGCTCGCTGCTCAAGTTCCGCCGCGAGTTCGACCAGTACGTCAACCTGCGACCCTGCCGCCTGCTACCGGGCATCGAGAGCCCCCTGGCCGGCCGCCAGCCGGGCGACATCGACTTCTACGTGGTGCGCGAGAACACCGAGGGCGAGTACTCGAACGTCGGCGGCACCATGTTCGAGGGCAGCGAACGCGAGGTGGTGATCCAGGAGACGGTGATGACCCGCCACGGCGTCGATAGGGTGCTGCAGTATGCCTTCGAGCTGGCGCAATCACGGCCGCGGAAGAAGCTCACCTCGGCCACCAAGTCCAACGGCCTCGGCATCACCATGCCGTGGTGGGACCGGCGCGTGGCGGCCATGGGTGAGCGCTACCCGGAGGTCGCGGTCGACAAGTTCCACATCGACATCCTGACCGCCAACTTCGTCATGCATCCGGACTGGTTCGACGTGGTGGTGGCCTCGAACCTGTTCGGCGACATCCTCTCCGACCTGGGCCCGGCCTGCACCGGCACCATCGGCGTGGCACCCTCGGCCAACATCAACCCCGAGGGCCGCTTCCCGAGCCTGTTCGAGCCGGTCCATGGCAGCGCCCCGGACATCGCCGGGCGCGGCATCGCCAACCCCATCGGCCAGATCTGGTCCGGCGCCATGATGCTCGAGCACCTCGGCCACAAGGCAGCGGGCGCGGCGATCCTCGCCGCCATCGAGGCGGTACTCGCCGAGGGCGACGCCAGCGTGCTGACACCGGACCTCAAGGGCCACGGCTCCACCGAACGTCTGGGCCGCGCCATCGCCGAGCTCATCGAGGCCGACGGCTGAAGGACCGATCCGGCTGACACGCCACCGGCCCGGCCCTATGCTGGCAGGGAACATGGATGAAGGAGAGCCAGGATGCCCGCCGCGCATCACGCCAGCCTGCCGCGCCTCGCCCGCCCCTTGCTCGGCGCGCCGCTACTTGCCCTCGGGATCGCCGCCTGCACCGGCATGCCCGAGGGTACACGGGTCGTCGACGACTTCGACGCCGAACGCTACCTGGGCCGTTGGTACGAGGTCGCCCGGCTCGATCATTCCTTCGAGGAGGGCCTGGACTGCGTCACCGCCGATTATTCGCAGCGCGACGACGGCCGCATCCGGGTCACCAACCGCGGCATCGACCTGGCCGCCGGCGAGGCCGACATCGCCGAAGGCAAGGCCTACCCGATCGGCGAGCCCGGCCAGGGGCGCCTCAAGGTCAGCTTCTTCGGCCCCTTCTATGCCGGCTACAACATCCTGGCGCTGGGCGACGACTACGACTGGGCGCTGGTCGCCGGACCCGACCGCGACTACTTGTGGATCCTCTCACGCACCCCCGAGCTGCCGGCGTCTACCTACCAGGCGCTGGTCGAGCGCGCCGCCGCGCTGGACTTCCCGGTGGACGAACTGATCGAGGTCGAGCAGGGCGAAGCCGCCTGCGCGCCCTGGCGCCGCGACGCCTGAACGCCACTCCGCGGGCATCGCGCGTCATCCGGGCTTTTCATCCAAGCACCGGGCATTTTCATCATCTCGACAGCCGCCCTTGCGGCGGCCGAGCCGGCACCGGAAGGTAAGGCCAGATTCCGCCCCCACAACGATAACCGGATGTCTGCCTCATGCCCCTCTTCATGGTGCCCCTGGCCCGAAGCGCCGCGCTTCCCCACCCGTTCACATCACGAGGTCGACATGCTGGATGAGTGGCTCTCCACCACCCTGGACGGCGTCTCCGCCGTCCCCTCGGGGCGACTGCCCGGCGGCCGCTACCGTATCCTCGGCCCTGGCCTGCTCGAGCTGGAACCCGACTCGGCCGCCCCCTCGGCCCCGGCCCTGGTCTTCTCGGCAGGCATCCACGGCAACGAGACCGCGCCCATCGAGCTGCTCGGCGACCTGCTCGCGCAACTGGAGACTGGCCGGCTGACGCTCGCCGCCCCGACGCTGGTGATCCTCGGTAACCTCGAGGCCCTGCGCGCCGGCACCCGCTTCGTCGAGACCAATCTCAACCGGCTGTTTCGCCGCGACCTCGACGCCGAAGGCCGAGAAGCGGACCGCGCCCGCGAACTGATGGCGACGATGGATGCCTTCTTCGAGCGCCACGCCGAGCGCCGGCGGATCCATCACGACCTGCACACCGCGATCCGCGACAGCCAGTACCCACGCTTCGCCGTCGAGCCCTTCGCCGAGGCCGTCACCCCGGCCGAACAGTGGCGCCAGCTCGCCGACGCCGACATCCAGGCGGTGCTGCACCAACACAGCCATAGCTGGACCTTTTCCCACTATTCGAAGCACTACCATGGCGCCGCGGCCTTTACCCTGGAGCTGGGCCGCGCCCTGCCCTTCGGGCACAACGACCTGGCGCCCCTGGCGCCGATGGCCGCACTGCTCGCGGCGCTGGTCGCGGACCGCCCTCCGGCCGAGCGCCCGGCGAGCGACATGGCCTTCTTCCGCGTCGAGCATGAGCTCAAGCGCCACGCCGTGGACTTCCGGCTGTGCTTCGACGAGGCGACGCCCAATTTCACCGAGTTCGCCCCCGGCACACGGTTGGCCGAGGACGCCCTCGAGGGACCCTTCACGGTCGGCGAGACGCCGCTGCGGGTGGTGTTCCCCAACGCCGCCGTGGAAGTCGGCGCCCGTGCCGCGCTGCTGATCAGTGCGGTCGAGCCCCCACACGCGGACGGCTGAACGGTGCCGGGAGTGGCGCGGTGCGCCGCGCCTCACTATAGGACCAAGGTTTAATGCCCCGATGGGCAACAAGGCCTGCCGCTCGCGGACGAGACTGGTAGAATCGCCCCCTTTTTCTTTCACGCCGAACCGTCTCGAACGGTGCCCGGGGCCCTGCCGGACGCCGCGTCGCTGAAGCGACGCCCGACCGCGCCCAGGGAATCCCTTCGAACTGGAGCCTTTTCCATGGCCGACACCCCGATTCCGCTGGAAGTGCGCAACATCACCAAGCGCTTCGGCGACACCGAGGTCCTCAAGGGCCTCTCGCTGCAGGCCCACAAGGGCGACGTCATCACCCTGATCGGCGCCTCCGGCTCCGGCAAGAGCACCTTCCTGCGTTGCATGAACCTGCTCGAGCAGCCCAACGCGGGCGAGCTGATCGTTCACGGCGACCCGATTCGCTTCAAGGAAACCAAGCACGGCCGTGAACCGGCGGACTGGAACCAGGTCGTCAAGATGCGCGCCAAGCTGTCGATGGTCTTCCAGAGCTTCAACCTGTGGGCCCACATGACGCTGCTCGAGAACGTCATCGAGGCGCCGGTGCACGTGCTCGGCAAGTCACGCCAGGAGGCCATCGCCCACGCCCGCGAGCTGCTCGAGCGTGTCGGCCTGGGCGAGCGCGCCGACTATTACCCGGCCCAGCTGTCCGGCGGCCAACAGCAGCGCGGCGCCATCGCCCGGGCGCTGGCCATGGACCCGGAGGTGATGCTGTTCGACGAGCCGACCTCGGCGCTCGACCCCGAGCTGGTCGGTGACGTGCTCAAGGTCATGCGCGGCCTGGCCGACGAAGGCCGCACCATGATCGTGGTCACCCACGAGATGGCCTTCGCCCGCGATGTCTCCAACCAGGTGATCTATCTGCACCAGGGGCAGGTCGAGGAAGCCGGGCCGCCCGAACAGGTGCTGGGCAACCCGCGTTCCGAGCGACTCAAGCAGTTCCTGGCGCCCAAGCACTGACGGGCTATCCCGGGAATAGGAGACCCTTATGATCGATCTGCACGGCTACGGCCCGCGCCTGTTCGAAGGCGCCCTGATCACCGTCGAGCTAGCGGTGCTGTCGCTGATCCTGGCCATCGTGCTGGGGCTCGCCACCGCCAGCGCCAAGATGTCCCGCCACTGGGGCCTGCGCCGGCTCGGCACCCTCTACACCACGCTCATCCGCGGCGTGCCCGACCTGGTGCTGATGATGCTGCTGTTCTTCGGCGGACAGATCGGCATCAACATGATCACCGACTGGCTCTATGCCCAGTTCGACATCGATATCTTCATCAACGTCAACGAGTTCGTCGCCGGCGTCATCACCATCGGCCTGATCTTCGGGGCCTACATGGGCGAGACCTTCCGTGGCGCCTTCATGGCCGTGGACGATGGCCAGATCGAGGCCGGTCGCGCCTACGGCATGCGCCCCTGGCTGGTGTTCCGTCGCATCCGCTTCCCGCAGATGATGCGCCACGCCCTGCCCGGGCTCTCCAACAACTGGATGGTGCTGCTCAAGACCACCGCCCTGGTCTCGGTGATCGGCCTGTCGGACATGGTCCGCGTCGCCTCCGAGGCCTCCAAGGCGACCCGCGAGCCCTTCACCTTCATGCTCATCGTGGCGGCCGTCTACCTGCTGATCGCCAGCGTCTCCGAATGGGGCTTCGCGCGTCTGCAGAAGCGCTATGACATCGGCTACGGGGAGGAGAACTGATGGAAGCCCTGATCAACTGGTTCGAGACGCAGCTGGCCGACAACAGCATCTTCACCCTGCAGACGCTCTCCTACTACGGCGACGGCCTGACCACCACCGTGCAGCTGGTGTTCCTGTCGCTGATCATCGGCCTGCTGCTGGCCGTGCCGCTGGCCCTCGGTCGCGGCTCGAAGAAGGCCTGGGTACGGCTGCCGATCTTCTTCTACTGCTACGTGTTCCGCGGCACCCCGCTGCTGGTGCAGCTCTACCTGATCTACTATGGCGTGGTCTTCATCGAAGGCATCCAGGACACCTGGCTGTGGGTCCTGCTCGAGAAGCCCTTCGTGCCGGCCCTGCTCGCCTTCACCCTCAACACCGGGGCCTATACCACCGAGATCTTCCGCGGCGCCATCAAGTCGACCCCCAGGGGCGAGATCGAGGCCGCCCGGGCCTACGGCATGTCCTGGCCGCTGATGATGCGACGCATCGTGCTGCCCAGCGCCTTCCGCCGTGCCTTGCCGGCCTACGGCAACGAGGTGATCTTCATGCTCCACGCCAGCGCCATCGCAAGCGTGGTGACCATCATGGATCTCACCGGGGCGGCGCGCTTCGTCTATGCCCGCTTCTACGCGCCCTTCGACGCCTTCCTGTTCGTGGCGGCGATCTACCTGTGCCTGACCTTCACGATCATCTACTTCTTCCGCCACCTGGAGAAGCGCCTGCTGGCCCATCTCAAGCCGGCCGGCGGCTGAGCCGAGCGTCAAACAAGCGTTGGGAACTGACGTTCGTTCTCAACCTTTCGGCCCGTCCGGCCTTCCGCTAAGGTAGGCGGGTCGTCACCCTGGGGGAGCGCCGAGCGGCGCAACGGCATGCACCACGCTTCCCGCGGTGATCCATCAACAACAAGGGGAAAGCCCTCATGAAGATCCATCAGGTCCTGAGTTGCGGCGTGCTGAGTGCCGCCATGATCGCCGGCGTCGCCAACGCCGAGGTCCGCGATATCCGTATCGGCGTCGACGTGCCCTACGAGCCCATGGAATTCCGCACCCCGGACGGCGAACTGACCGGCTTCGACATCGATCTGGGCAACGCCCTGTGCGCCGAGATCGGCATCCAGTGCGAGTGGGTCGTGCAGGGCTGGGACGGCATCATCCCCGGCCTGCAGGCGCGCAAGTACGACGCCATCATGTCCTCGATGACCATCAACGAGCAGCGTCGTGAGCAGGTGTTGTTCTCCGACCCCTACATCACGCCGCCCTCCGCCTGGTTCGCCCCGTCGGATAGCGAGATCACCACTCCCGACACCGAGAGCCTCGACGGCCAGTCCATCGGCGTGCAGCGCGGCACCCTGCAGGACAACTACGTCACCGACATGTACGGCGACGTGGCCGATGTGAACCGTTATGCCACCGCCGACGACATGGTGCTGGACATGGACGCCGGTCGCCTCGACATCGCCTTCCTCGACTTCCCGATCGGCAAGTCTACCCTGATCGACAGCGAGGCCGGCGACTACCAGACCGTGGGCGAGAAGATCAGCGAGCCGGTGGAATACTTCGGCGAAGGCTTCGGCATCGCCTTCCGCCAGCGCGACGGCGAGCTGGCCGAGGCCTTCAACGAGGCTCTCTCCACCCTCCAGGACAACGGCACCTACGACGAGATCGAAGCCAAGTACTTCGAGGAATAAGCCGACACCGCCCCGGCCCAGCCGGGGCGGTTCGTGCGGAGATCATGCCATGCCACGACTGCTAAGCGATCTCGAACCGTTCGTCCTCGGGCTCTCGCCCGCCTCGCGCTTCTACCTCAGCGAGTGGTTCGACGAATAAGCCTTGCCGACGGCCACCCCGGCCGTTGCGGCACGCCCGTGCCGCGCCTCTGATGGCGCCCCGCGCCGATCGCCTGTACGACGAATCGCCCCCAAGATGCCCCACACCGGAGAAGTCTCCATGCGCCACGCCAAGCGACTGCTGGCCGCCACCCTCGCGGCCGGCCTGTTCACCACCGCCGTCCACGCCGACGACCCCATCCGCCTCGCCGTGGACGTGCCCTACGAGCCCTTCGAATACAAGCAGGCCGACGGCACCCTGACCGGTTTCGAGGTCGAGCTGGGCAACGCCGTCTGTGACTATCTCGAGGAATCATGCACCTGGGTCGAGCAGCCCTGGGATGGCATGATCCCGGCGCTGATGGCGCGCAAGTTCGACGGCATCATGTCCTCGATGGCCATCACCGAGGAGCGCGCCCGCCGAGTCCTGTTCTCCGAGCCCTACTACACCACGCCCAGCGCCTGGATCACCGCCAAGGGCGAAGACATCGATATCGCCGATCGCGAGAGCCTCGAGGGCCTGAGCGTCGGGGTGCAGCGCGCCACGCTGCAGGACCGCTATGTCACCGACCTCTACGGCGATGATCTCGAGATCCGCCGTTACGCCAGCGCCGACGACGTCATCGCCGACATGCGTGCCGGCCGGCTGGACCTGACCTTCATGGACTACCCGATCGCCGAGGCGATGATCGACATCGACACCCCGGAGAGCGACTTCCAGCGCATCAGCGACTTCATCAAGGAGCCGCAGAAGTACTTCGGCCAGGGTGTCGGCGTGGCCTTCCGCAAGCGCGACCGCGAGCTCGCCGAACGCTTCAACGAGGCCCTTCAGGCGCTGAAGACCGATGGCACCTACGACGAGATCATGGCCAAGTACTTCAGCTACGACATCAAGCTGTAAGCCCTCGGCCCCCGCCTGTCACGACGCCGGCGACCCGCCGGCGTCTTCGTCCCGCGAGGAGCGATGATGCTGACCCTGCTCAAGAATGCCCGCGTACACGCCCCCGAGTCGCTGGGCCTATGCCACCTGTTGATCGCCGACGGCCGCATCGCCGCCATCACCCCGGCCAGCGATGCCAGCGAGCTGCCCGCCCATGGGCCGGCGGTCGAGGTCCATGACCTGCAAGGCCGACGGGTGATCCCGGGGCTGGTCGACCCGCTGGTGCACTTCATCGGCGGCGGCGGCGAAGGGGGCTTCGGCACCCGCACACCCGAGCTGCCCCTCGACGAGGCCCTGGCCTCAGGGGTCACCACCCTGGTCGGCGCCCTGGGCACCGACGCGCTGACCCGCACCCCCGCCAACCTGCTGGGCAAGGCCCGGGAACTGGCCGCCGGGGGCCTGACCACCTACTGCTACACGGGCTCCTACCAGCTGCCCCCGGTGACCCTGACCGGCTCGGTGGCCGGCGATCTCACCTTCGTCCCCGACTTCATCGGCCTCGGCGAGGTCGCCATCAGCGACCACCGCGGCTCCCAGCCGAGCCGCGAGGAACTCACCCGACTGGCCGCCGAGACCCGCACCGCCGGCATGCTGGCCGGCAAGGGCGGCATCGTCTTCATCCACACCGGCGATGCCGAGGGCGGGCTCGAACCGCTGCGCGAGGTGGCCCGTCACAGTCCCATCCCGCTGGCGCAATTCCTGCCCACCCATGTCAACCGCACCGCCGAGCTGTTCGAGGATGGCCTGCGTTTCGGCCGCGAGGGTGGCCGGATCGATTTCACCACCAGCACCACCCCGGCCCTGCTGGCCGACGGCGAGGTGCCCGCCGCCCACGCCGTGGCCCGGGCGCTGGAGGCCCGCATCGAGCCATCGCGGATCACCCTGTCCTCGGATGCCAACGCCTCGCTGCCCCACTTCGACGCCGAGGGCCGCTTCTCGGGGCTCGAACCCGGCCGCCTGGCCAGCCTGTTCGAGACCCTCGGCGAGTGCATCGAGCAACACGGTGTGGCGCTCGACAAGGCCATCGGAGTCGCCAGCACCCATGCCGCCGAGGCCCTGGGGCTGCCCCGCAAGGGGCGGCTGCGAGCCGGTCACGATGCCGACCTGATCGTGCTCGCCGAGGATGCCTGGGCCATCGACGAAGTCTGGGCACGGGGCCGGCGGGTGCACCGCGCCTGACCCACGAGGCGCAAGCCTCATCGGCGAGGATGAACGCCCGGCACGTGATCGGCCCCGGCCGGCTCGACGACCGGCGCCTGCGCCGGGGAATGTGCCAGGGCATCGAGGATGCCGCACTCGGCGGCGGAACGCTCCCCCTGGCAGCGCGCCCGCAGCGTCAGCAGCGCACGCTCCAGGGTCTGGAGCTGCGCGATACGCGCCGCCACGTGACCGAGATGCTCGTCGATCAGCGCATCGGCCTCATGACAGGGCCGGGCGGGGTCGTCGTGGCAGTCGAGCAGGGCGCGGATCTCGTCGAGGGTCATGTCCAGCGCCCGGCAGTGGCGAATGAAGGCCAGCCGTTCGACGTGCCCCTCGCCGTAGAGGCGGTAGTTGGCATCGCTGCGCGCCGGCTCGGGCAACAGTCCTTCACGTTCGTAGTAACGGATGGTGACGACGCGGCAATCGGTACGCCGCGCCAGTTCGCCGATCTTCATGGGCAGGCTCCCTGGGGTTCACGCTCGAGATCTCATGCCTATAGTGACTATAGACATGAAATGAGACAAGCCGCTCCCTGGAAGGTTCGTCGCGTGAAGCGATGCCAAGCGGCGACACTCGGTGCAGCAAATCGACAAACGGCGCGATGCGTCGAACCCCTGGGGCCCGCGCCGGTCATCGACAGGAGCACTCACCAAAGGAGATCGCGATGCCGCTCGCCGACGCCGCCACCCCCGACACCGCCGCCCGCCCTTCCTCGAACTGGGCCGGCTGGGGGCAATGGCTGGCGCTGATCACCATGACCCTCGATCATCTGGCCCGCTACGCGTTTCCCGAGGCCTGGGGGCTGGGCTGGATCGACTCCTCGCTCGGCCGCATCGCCTTCCCGCTGTTCGCCGGCATGGTCGCCTGGCACGGGCTCTTCAACACCCGTGATCCGCTGCGCTACGCCCGTCGCGTGCTGGTGATCGGCCTGGTCGCCCAGCTGCCCTACGCGCTGATGCCCCGCGACATCGACGGCCTGATCCTCAACATCTGCTTCACGCTGTCGCTGGGCCTGATCGGCGGCGCCTGGCTGTTGAACCTGCCACCGCGGCTGGCGAAGGGCCTCGCCGCCTGGCGGACGGCCGCCGAATCGCTCGCGGTGCTGGGCGTCTGGGCGCTGGCCGGCAGCGTCGTCGAATATGGCCACCTGGGCCTGCTGCTGATCCCGTTCTACATGCTGGCCATGCAACGCCTGCACCTGAGCGCCGGCGCCTCGGCCGGGTGGCGCACGGCGGCCCTCGCGACGCTGCCATTGCTGTTGGCCGCCGGGCTGATGAACAGCTCCGAGATGGCCAAGAGCGTGACCGTCGCCACCTGCCTGACGGTTCTCTGCCTGGCCGCCGGCGCCCACCGGCTGCCGTCGAAGGTGCCGTTCGCCATGCCACGCCGCCTGTGGCTGGCCTGGTATCCCGCGCACTTCGCCGCCATCGCGCTATGGTTGGGGCTTTCCTGAGCCCCGCGCCTCGACCAGAAACACCTTGAAGGCCTGCCACAATGGGCTGCGGTAACGCTCGGGATGCCAGATCAACGAGAAGGTGCGGCGCAGGGTCAGCCCGCCATCGAGGGCCACCAGCTCCCCCCGCGCGAGCTCCCCGGCCACGCTGAGCGCCGATAGGCAGCCGAGCCCCAGCCCCGCGAGTACCGCCTGCTTGATGGCCTCATGCTGGTCGAGCGCCATGCGCACCCGCGGGGTCACGCCGCGGCGCTGCATGGCCTGCTCGAAGACCTCGCGGGTGCCGGAACCCGGCTCGCGCAGGATCCAGGCAGCCTCGCCCAGGCCGTGCTCATCGAGCCGGCCCCGAGAGGCCAGCGGATGGCCCGGCGCGGCCACCACCACCAGGCGATCCTCGCACCAGGGCTCGCTGACCAGTTCCGGCTCCCGGCATTCCCCCTCGATCAACCCCAGATCGGCCTCCAGGCGCAGCATGTCGCCGATCACCTCATGGGTATTGCGCAGCCGCAGGCGCAGATCGGTGCGCGGATTTTCCTCGCTGAAGCGCCCCACCAGGTCGGGCAGCAAGTAGGTGCCGACGGTCGCGCTGGCCGAGATGCTGAGCGTGCCATACAGATCACCATCGGGCTCACGGGCCGCGGCGACGAAGGCAGCCATGCCATCGAGCAACTCCTCGGCTCGAGGCAACAGCCCGCGGCCCAGCTCGTTGATCACCAGCCGGCGGCCGGGACGCTCGAACAGCGCCACGTCGAGCTGGCGCTCCAGGTCCGCCAACGCCTGGCTGGTCGCCGACTGGGAGAGCGCCAGCTCGGTGGCGGCGGCACTCACCGTGCCGAGTCGCGCCACCGTGGCGAAGACCTGTAGCTGACGAAAGCTGACCTGTGGCGACATATCGTTTTTTCCGAAGAGACGTTTCGTTATTAACTGATAACCATATGAGTTATTAGGACATAGCATGGCCGGCATCGACAATCTCCGGAGCACGACACCATGCGGCAAGGCCTCGCGATCTGCATCCTACTCACCGCCTTCGGCACGGCCCTTGCCCGGCTGCCGGTGCTCGCCGAGGCTGGCGTGAGCCCCCTGGTGCTTGCCCTGTTGCTGGGCATTGTGGTCGGCAATACCCCACTGGCCCGGCGCCTGACGAAGGCCGGCCCGGGGCTCGCCTTCGCCACCCGCCGGCTGCTGCGCGGCGGCATCGTGCTGTTCGGCCTGTCGCTGACGCTCCAGCAGGTGGTCGGCCTGGGGCCCAAGGTGCTGCTGCTCGACATGCTGGTGATCACCGTCGTGCTGGTGTCGGGCTACCTGATCGGCACCCGAGTGCTGGGCATGGACCGCGAGACCACCCTGCTGACCAGCGCCGGTAGCGCCATCTGCGGCGCCGCCGCGGTGCTGGCCACCGAATCGACCATTCGCTCGCGCCCCGCCGCCACCTCCATGGCCGTGGCCACGGTGGTGCTGTTCGGCTCACTGGCGATGCTGATCTATCCGCTGCTTTACCCGCTGCTGGGCATGGATGAGCACCTGTTCGGCATCTATATCGGCGCCACCATCCACGAGGTCGCCCAGGTGGTGGCCGCCGGCGAGGCGGTGGGCCCCGACGCCCTGGCCAACGCGGTGATCGTCAAGCTGGTGCGGGTGATGCTGCTGGTGCCCTTCCTGCTGATCGTCGGCCAATGGTGGCTGCGCAATCACGCAAGCGCCGACACCGGCGAAGGCAAGACCCAGCTGGTCATCCCCTGGTTCGCCTTCGGCTTCATGGCCATGGTGGTCTTCAACAGCGTCGTCAGCCTGCCCGCCCCGCTCCACCAGGGCCTGGTGCTGGCCGGTCAGCTGGCGCTGACCATGGCCATGGCCGCGCTGGGCTACGAGACCCGCCTGGAGAAGCTCAAGGCGCTGGGCATCAAGCCCTTCATCCTGGCGCTGACGCTGTTCGCGCTGCTGATTGTCGGCGGCGCGCTGGCCAGCTCCCTGATGATGGGGTAAAGCATCGCGAGTCACGTGGCGTGACAGGCGACCCCTCACGCAAGAGGCCGCGCCCGATGGGCGCGGCCTCGTCGTATCAGGGGGCCCTCAGTGGTCTACCTCGCTCACAGAGCCTCGAAATCCTGCTGCAACGCCTGCGCCGCATGAAACACGAAGCTCTGGTCGGAGCCGATCAGGAAGAAGCTCATGCCCGCCTCGAGCCAGCGAGGCGCTTCTTCGAGGTTGGGAAGGAACATTCCCAAAGCCCGGCCATGGCGCTTCGCCGCGGCGCAGATCCGCTCGACGGCCTCCTCGACCCTAGGGTCGCTCGTGGAATCCGCGCCCAGGGCCACGGTGAGGTCGACGCGGCCGATCAGGAAGGCATCGATATCCTCCACGGCCATGATCTCGTCGAGGTGATCGAGGGCCTCGGCATCTTCGAGCTGGGCGATCACCGCCGTCTGGGCACGCTGCTCGCGCAGGTGGTCGTGCATCGGTTTACCGTTGTAGTCCGCGGCCCGGGTGGAGCCCGCATAGCCGCGGCCACCGGGGCCGTAGTGGGCGGCTCTGGCGAGCCGCCTCGCCCCGTCACCGGTACACAGGTGCGGCACCACGACACCGGTGGCGCCCGAATCCAGCGCCTGCAGGATCGCGGCATCGTTGAGCTCGGGAACGCGCACCAGGGCCGGCAACCGCATGGCCCGCGAAGCGAGCAGGCAGGCGTCGAGGGACTCCCGGTTCCAGGGAGCGTGCTCGGCGTCGAAGCACACGAAGTCGAGCCCCGAGAGGCCAAGCACCTCGGCCTGGGCGTGACTCGGAGTCTTGACGAAGGTGGCGACCAGTCGCCGGCGAGACCCCAGGGCCTCGCGGAAGTTGTCGGGCATGATGCGGCGTGTCATGGCTGACCTCGTCCTGTGGTGGTTCTATGCATCCAAGGATGGCTCAGTATCTGGTGTCGCGGCTGGAATCAGCTCCCGGCCACGGCGTCGTCTCGAGGGGCGGCGGGCGGTGCCGCCCGACGGGCACTGACGAACATGGCCAGGGTCAGGGCGGCGCCGGCCAGCGACGTCCACCACTCGCCATACAGGGTGAGCCCCATGGGCAGCAGCCACAGCGCCCAGGACGGGTTGTCGCGGCCGATTACCGGCGAGGCGGCGAAGAACGAGGCCGCCGCGAGGATGAAGCCGAGGCCCGAGACCAGCGCCAGCAGCACGGCCTCGGTGCCTCCCTGGCCGATCAGCCCGGGGTAGAGCAGGAACAGGAAGGGCATCACGTAGGCGGTGGCCCCCAGGCGCAGCGCGTACTTGGCGACCTGGATCCACGGGCAGTCGGCGATCATCGCGGCGACGAAGACGCCGACGCAGACCGGCGGCGTCACCACCGAGAGGGCCGCGTAGTAGAGCACGAAGAGATGGACGGTGAGGGCGTCCAGCCCCTGCTGGATCAGGGCCGGGGCGAACACGGCGGCGACCAGCACATAGGCCGCCGAGGTCGGCAGCCCCATGCCGGCGATCAGGCAGACGAACGCCATGATGATGGCGATGAGCCAGATGTTGTCGCCGCCCACGCTGAGGATCGCGTTGGTGATGGTGACCCCGACCCCGGTGAGGTTGATCATCGCCACGAACACCTGAGCGGCGATCAGCAGGATGCCGACGATCACGATGCCTCGGCCACCGGTCTGCAGGGCGTGGCTGAGGCTGGTCAGTATCTTGCGCAGCGGTACGCCTTCGGTCAGCGAGGCGACGGCATAGGCGCCGATGATGCCGATCATGCCGAAGCAGGCGGTCAGCTCGATGGAGTTGCCCCGGGCGATGCCGATCCCCAGGCCGACGATCGCCGCCACCAGGGGCGCCAGGCGCCGCCAGTTGAGCGCCGAGCGCCAGTCCGGCAGCTCATCGGCGGACATCCGCCCGTAGTCGCCGCGCCGAGCGATGAAGTGCACGGTCATGAAGATGCCCACGTAGAGCAACACCGCCGGCAGCAGCGCGGCGAGGGCGATCTTCCAGTAGTTCATGCCCACCAGCTCGGCCATGACGAAGGCCGCGGTGCCCATGATGGGCGGGGCGAGCTGGCCACCGGTGGAGGCGATCGCCTCGACCCCGCCGGCCAACGCCGAGGGGTAGCGCAACCGCTTCATCAGCGGGATGGTGAAGTTGCCGGTGGTGGCGATGTTGGCCACCGAGCTGCCACTGATGGCGCCGAACAGGCCGGAAGCCACGGTGGCGATCTTGGCCGCGCCGCCGGGGCTCGAGCCCCCGGCACGGGCCGAGAGGTCGAAGAAGGTCTGGCCGACCCCGCTGTGCAGCAACAGGCTGCCGAACAACACGAAGGCCGCCAGCGTCGTCGAGGCGATGCCCACCAGCATGCCCCACAGGCCGCGATCGGAGAGGAAGATGACCTCGGCGATATAGGAGCTGTCGAGTTCGCGGTGCCCCAGGGAGCCGGGGATCAGGTGCCCGAGGAAGGCGTAGGCGACCATCAGGCCGACCAGCACCGGGAAGACCAGGCTCGCCGAGCGCCGCGCCAGCTCGAGGATCACCAAGAGGGTGCCGTAGCCCAGGAACAGGTCCAGCGAGGTGGCGAAGGGCAGCTCCGTCATGATCGTTTCGAAGTGGTAGATCACATAGACGGCGGCGGCGATCACCAACCCGCCGATGGCGGTATCGACGAGCGCCCCCAGCGGTCGCCAGGGCCGGCCGAGGCCCAGCGGGAACATCAGCAGGCCGAGGACGGTGACCAGGGCGACGAAGATGGCGCGCTGGATCAGCGTCTCGAAGGCGCCGAAGAAGGACGTATAGAAGATGAACAGGCCAAGGGCGATGGAAACCACCGCCGCCGCCACCTTGAGGTGGCGCGGCAACGCAGTCGACTCGCCCTGTTGCGGGGAGTCGTCTCGGGATTCGGTCATGACACCCTCCGAAGGGTGGAATTACGTCGCATATCGCGGGTCAGGACAATGGCGGCCCGCAGCGGGCCGCCGGCAGGCTTACTTGAGGCGTTCGGGGACGTCGTACCCGGCTTCTTCGAAGTAGCGAATGGCGCCGGGGTGCAGCGGCGTATTGGCGTACTCGAGGGTCAGCTCGGCGAGGTCGGCGCCCTCGACCGGCGGGAAGGCCGAGGCCTGCTCGACGTCGTCTTCCATCACCGCCTTGACGATCCGGTAGGCGGTCTCCTCGTCGAGCTCGGGCGAGGCGGACACCCCGATCATGAAACCCCAGGTGGTGTAGGGGCCGGAGTTCTCCATGTCACCGCCGGGCATCTCGACGATGGAGAGCTCGGGCAGCTGCTCCTCGATCACCTCACGCTGGTCATCGTCGATGCCTAGTACCTGCACGGGGGTGAAGGTGGCGATATCGGTGGTCAGGGCGTCGAACCGCTCGCCCACCGAGGACTTGATGAAGCCGTTGGCACGATCATCCTTGATGGCGGCGGCGAGCTCGCCATTGCTGCCCCGCACCCAGTCGGGCTCGACCCCCAGGGCCTCGAGGACGGCCAGCGAGGTCGCCTCGGTGGAGGAGCCACGCTGGCCCGGGCCGAAGCGCTTGCCCTCCAGGCCGGCGATGCTCTCGATCCCGCTGTCACGGCGCACGATCACGTTCTGGGGCGCCAGGTTGTAGGCCCACAGCAGTTTGGACTCGATGGGCCGACCCTCGAAGTCGCCCTGGCCGTTATAGGCATGGTAGAGCGTACTGGTGGTCACCAGGCCAAGGTCGAGCTGATCGCGGGCCATGCGACGCAGGTTGTCGACCGTGGCGCCGGTTTCGACGACGGTCGCGTCCACGTCGTCGTAGGCGTTGTTGACCACTTTGGTCAGCGAGGCGAAGTAGGCGTAGTGCGCCGACTGGGAGTTGGTCGAGCCGAACGCCAGGCGCGTCTGTGCCTGGGCGCCGCTGGCGAGGGTGGCAGTCAGCACGGCGATGGCGCCGGCAGTCAGCAGGGAACGAGACATCATGGTGGGGGCTCTCTATTGTTTTTGAATACGTAGTCTTTCTAGCATGAGTCCCCCCTCGCGGCAAATCAGACCTTATGGATAGATCGCGCATCAGGCGTCACAGGAAGCCATGGCTCCGGGGCGAGCGGATACCGCATCGGGGAGGTTGCGAGCCCCTCACGCAAGAGGCCGCGCCCGATGGGCGCGGCCTCTTGGTGTCGGCGGGTGGCGCTTTCGTCACTCGAAGCTGAAGCGTGGCGCCGGGGCGTCGGGCAACAGGGCCGCACAGGCGCGGACCTTCTCCAGCAGCGCCTCATGGGTCGGCGCCATCAGGTTGACGTGAGCCAGCTTGCGGCCGGGACGCTCGCCCTTGTCGTAGCGGTGCAGGTGCGCGTCGTCGATCGCCAGCAGCTTCGCCGCCTCGCCTTCACGGCCGATGACGTTGACCATGCAGGTCGGCGCGCGGGCGGCGGTAGAGCCCAGCGGCAGGCCCTGGATGGCACGCAGATGGTTCTCGAACTGGCTGGTCAGCGCGCCATCCTGGGTCCAGTGGCCAGAGTTGTGCACCCGAGGCGCCATCTCGTTGGCCAGCAGGCCGCCGTCACGGGTCTGGAACAGCTCCAGGGTCAGCACGCCGACGTAATCGAGCTCATCGAGCAACGCACGGATATAGCCGTCGGCGGTTTGCTGGACGGCCGCGTCCAGGTCCGGCATCGGCGCCACCGAGTAGCGCAGGATGCCGTCGACATGGACGTTCTCGGCCATCGGATAGAAGACCACCTCACCGTCGCGGCCACGCACGGCGATGATCGACACCTCGCGCACGAAGTCGACGAAGGCCTCGACGATCAGCCGCGGGTGGCCGATCGAGCGCCAGGCATCGGCGGCCTCGGCCGGGTCCTTGATCACCGCCTGGCCCTTGCCGTCATAGCCCTCGGTGACCGACTTGGCGACCACCGGCACGCCCAGCTCGCGCACCGCGACGGCGAGCGATTCGGCGCTGTCCACCAGGCGATAGGCCGGGGTGGGGATCGTCAGGCGGTCGAACAGCGCCTTCTCCTCGGCGCGATGCTGACAGACCCGGATCGCCTCGCTGCCGGGATACACCGGCTTACGCTCCTCGATCGCCCGCACCAGCGACACCGGCAGGTGCTCGAACTCATAGGTGACCAGGTCGACCTTCTCGAGGAAGTCCTCGAGATGCTGCTGGTCGGTATCCACCATCACCTCGCCGATCCCCGCGCTGGGATGGCCCGTGGTGTCGAGGAAGGTGAAGCGATTGCCCAGCGGGTAGCCCGCCAGGGCCAGCATCCGGCCCAGTTGGCCGGCTCCCAGTACGCCGATATTCATCGTGATTGCCTCGCTCGTCGCTCTCGGTCAGGGATAGGGGCGCGGGTCCGGATTATCCAGCACCGTCTGGGTCTGCTCGGCACGGAAGGCCTCCACCGCCTCGCGTACCGTGGCGTCCTGCAGGCCGATGATCTGCGACGCCATCAGCCCCGCGTTGGTGGCCCCGGCCTTGCCGATGGCCAGGCTGCCCACGGCGATGCCGCCGGGCATCTGCACGATCGACAGCAACGAGTCCAACCCCTTGAGGGACTTGGACTCCACCGGCACGCCGAGCACCGGCAGCGCGGTCTGGGCAGCCACCATGCCGGGCAGGTGGGCGGCGCCGCCGGCACCGGCGATGATCACCGAGAGGCCACGCTCGGCGGCGGTCTTGGCGTAATCGAACAGCAGGTCCGGGGTGCGGTGGGCCGAGACCACGCGAGTCTCGTAGGCCACGCCGAGGCGTTCGAGCATGCTGACCGCATGCTCCATGACCGGCCAGTCGGACTTCGACCCCATGATCACGCCGACCCGCGGCGCCTCCTTCGATGCTGGCATCCTGAGCTCCTGATAAAGGGAATGACGCCACCACACGGCACGCACCGCGGGCGGATGATGAACGTTGGAAGCCGGCTATTCTAACAGAGCCACACCGCGCCTACCTCTCCCCTGCCCGCGAGACGAGGGGAAATCATGGCACGCCACGCCAGCCCCTACGCCAGGCGTCGCCAGCGAGCGACATCGGGTTTCAACCTTCCTGCAGATTCCCTTGTTAGAGTAGTCATCGAAGCGGTCGACAAGGACGCGACCACACACCCACACACGGAACACGTGTTGAAGGAGACCGACCATGAAGCGTCAACTTTTCATTGCGGCAGCCCTGACCGGCACCCTGGCGCTGGCCGGCTGCGACCAGGCCGATGACAGCGACCAGAACGCCTCGGCCGATACCGCCACCCAGACCGAACAAAGCACCGCCAGCGATCAGGCGGGCCAGGGTGAGCAGGACGGCGAGCAGCAGGCCAGCAAGACCCTCGAGGGCGTGCTGGAATTCGTCGCCACCGAAACGCCGGTGTCGGATGACGCCGAGGTCACGGTCAGCCTGCTCGACGTGGCTCGGGCCGATGCACCGGCCACCACCATCAGCGAGACCACGGTCGATGTGGCGAGCAGCGGCCCGGTCGAATTCAGCATCGACTATCCGACCGACCAGGTCGACCCCGGCCACGCCCACGCCGTGCGCGCCGAGGTTCGCGATGACCAGGGCGACCTGCAGTGGACCAGCCCGCAACGCCATCAGGTCGATGTCGGCCCGGACGCCGAGCAGGGTCCGATCACCGTGACCCTGGAACCCGTCGCCAGCCAGGGCGCCATCGCCGGTCAGGCCATGGAAGACACCGAAACCGCGATGAACGAGGCCGGCAACGCGGTGAGCAATGCCACCGGCGATGCCGTCGACGCCGCCAGCGAAGGCGCCGAAGCGGCCCAGAACACGGCCGGTGATGCCGTCGACGCGACCCAGAACGCCGCCGGCGACGCCGCCGAGGCCACTCAGAAGGCCGCCGAGGAAACCACGCAAGACGTCGGCGAGATGGCCGAGGGCGACACCTCCTCCAACCAGTAAGGCCATCGTGCACCACGACGCGGCCCCGCCCGGATGAACCGGGCGGGGCCGCGTGTCGTCAGGCCACCAGGGCCTGAAACCGGCCAGGCTTCAGCCGGCCATGGCGGCCTCCTTTCTGCTCGCCCACCAGTTGCCGCCCAGCGCCAGCACCATCACCAGCGCCCCGGCGGCCTCCGCGACCAGGCTCGGATAGAAGACGCCGACGATGGCCGGCAGCATCACCAGCCGCACCGGCGCCGACATCCGCGTGAACAGATACCCCTCCAAGGCCGCGGCGAAGGCGCCCAGCGCCAGGAAGGCGGTCAGCGTCGTCCAGGCCAGCAACGGCAACGGGCCGCCCATGATCAGCTCTGGATTGAAGACCATGAACAGTGGGATCAGATAGAGCCCCTTGGCGAACTTCCAGGCCTGGAAGCCGGTATCCATCGGCTTGGCCCCGGCGATCGCCGCCCCCGCGAAGCCGGCCAGCGCGATGGGCGGGGTGACGTTGGAGTCCTGGGAGTACCAGAACACCACCAGGTGGGCGATCAGCAACGGCACGCCGAACTCCGAGGTCAGCGCCGGCCCCACCAGCACGATCAGCACGATGTAGCTGGCGGTCACCGGCAGCCCCATGCCCAGCACCAGGCTTGCCAGCAGCACCATCACCAGCGCCAGCAACAGGTTACCGTCGGAGAAGGCCAGCATCATCGCCGAGAACTTGAGCCCCAGGCCGGTCAGCCCCACCACCCCGACGATGATCCCGGCCACCGCACAGGCCATGGACACCGCCACGGCATTGCGCGCCCCGAGCTCCAGACCCGCAATCACCTTCGATGCCCCGCGTTTCAGCGCCTCCCAAAGCGCCGCGGCACTGGCCGGCTCGCCGTGCTTCGGGGCGACGAAGAAGAACCACACCGCGAAGCGCGCCGCCGCCACCGCGAGCATGGTGAGGATGGCGTAGTAGCCCACCCGCATCGGCGACAGGTTGATCGCCAGCAGCCACACCAGCACCGCCAGCGGCAGCAGGAAGTGCCAGCCGGCCCCCATCACGTCGCGCAGCTTTGGCAGCTCGCCCTTGGTCATGCCCTGCATGCCCTGCTTCAGGGCGATGATGTGCACGAACAGGTAGACGGTGGCGAAGTACATGATCGCCGGCAGGATGCTGACCTTGACCACCTCCAGGTAGGGCATGCGCGTGTATTCGGCGATCAGGAAGGCGCCGGCGCCCATCAGCGGCGGCATGATCTGGCCACCGGTGGAGGCCGCCGCCTCGATGCCGCCGGCCTGGTGGGGCTTGTAGCCCAGGCGCTTCATCAGCGGGATGGTGAAGGCGCCGGTGGTCACCACGTTGGCGATGGCGCTGCCGGAGATCGAGCCCATCCCCGCCGAGGCGATGACCGCGGCCTTGGCCGGCCCGCCGCGCTGGCGGCCGGTGGCGGCGTAGGCCAGGTCGATGAAGAAGCGGCCGGCGCCGGTGATCTCCAGGAAGGCGCCGAACAGCACGAAGATGAAGATATAGGTGGCCGCCACGCCCATGGGCAGCCCGAAGATGCCCTCCTGGCCGAGGTAGAGTTGGCCGACCAGGCGATCCAGCCCGTAGCCGCGGTGCTCGAGGATTCCGGGCAGGAACTCGCCGAGCCAGGGCAGCTCGCCGCGCGGGCCGGCGAAGGCATAAAGAATCGCCAACAGGCCGATCACCGTCATCCCGAGCCCCACCGCGCGACGGCTGGCCTCGAGCACGGTGACGGTGGCGATGATGCCGACCAGGATATCGGTCTGGCTCCAGAAACCGGCGCGGTTGATGATCTCATCGAGGAACAGCGCCATGTAGCCGCCGGTGATCACCGCCCCGGCGAAGAAGGCCAGATCGATCAGCCCACCGACCGCGCCCCGCTTATGGTGGGGACCGAACACCGGAAACATCAGAAAGGCCAGCATCATGACCAGCGCCAGGTGAATGCTGCGCTGGTAGAACAGTCCCAGCGGCTGGATGCCGGCGGAATACAGCTGGAACAGCGATAGTGCCACGGCCACCAGGCCGATCAGCCATAGCACCGGGCGCGAGTGCGGCGCCTGGCTGCCGGGGACGATGGGGGAAGTACCCTCTTCGCTCATGGGCGTCTCTCTCGAAGTCTCGCTCGAAAATGGGGCATCGCGTCAGGGAGACGCGGCGTCCAGTGGCGCGAGCGCCAGGGTCACGCGCCGATTGGCGGCACGCTCGCTCAGGCTGATCACCGTCGGCGTCTCGGCGGCCGGCGGATAGCGATCGCCGCTGCCGCAGTCGCGCGCGTCGTCCAGCAGGGTCGCAAGGCTCGGCGTGGCATGGCGCACCAACCGATGATCGACACGCATCGCGCCGACCCTCAGCCGGTAGGCGTCGCCGGGCACCGCTTCATCGATGTCCTCGATCCAGTAGCCGCCGTGGCCATCGGAGACCTGGCGCCCACGCCCGGGGATATGATCGAGGCCGGCGGCGAAGTCTGGCAGGTGGCTGCGCTGCAGCACCATCCGACCCGCGACGTTGCGATAGCAGTCGTGAACGGGGAAGCCCTCCACCGAATGGTTCCAGGCCAGGCACCAGCCGGCGCCCTCCGGCATCGGCAGGCGCGCCAGCATCCGGCCCTCGGCGCCCAGCACCCGTAACTCATGGCTGGGGCAGGCGGCCAGCGCCGGTGGCGCCATCGATGCCAGGCCCAACGCCAGGGCCAGCCACGGCAAGGGGGCGAGCCGCCTGGCTCGCCCCTCGGTCATCGTCGACTCGGCCACGCCCTCAAGGCCGCTGGCGGTCGGCGATCTCGGCGCCACTTTCCTCGTAGTAGCGCAGCGCCCCGGGGTGGAAGGCGATGGGCGTGGAGTCGACGCTGAACTCGACGGTGGTGTCGTTGGCCGCCGGATGGATGGCGATCAACTGGTCGGTCTGCTCGAACAGCGTCTGGGTGATCTGGTAGGCCAGCTCTTCATCCATCTCGCTGCTCACCGCCAGCACGTTGGGAATGCCGATGGTCTGCACCGCGTCTTCCATGCCCTCGTAGAGCCCCGACTTGAGCTCGTAGGCGGCGAACACCGGGGCCTCGCCCTTGGCGTTGGCGATCTCTTCGTCGGTCAGGCCGATCAGGCGGATGTCACGCGTGGTGGCCAGGTTCATGATCGAACTGGTGGGCGGCCCCACGCTCCAGAAGCCGGCGTCGATGTCGCCGTCGCGGATGGCATCGGCGGTCTCGTTGAAGTTGAGGCGGCGGGCGTCGATGTCGTCATAGCTGATGTCGTTGGACTCGAGCACCGCGCGGGCATTGAGCTCGGTGCCGCTGCCCGGCGCCCCCACCGAGACGACCTTGCCCTCGAGATCGGAGAGCGATTCGATGCCCGAGTCCGCCATGGTGACGATCTGCACGGCGTTGGGGTAGATCGAGGCCAGCGCGCGGATGTTCTCGAGCTTGCGGTCCTCGAAGTCGCCGGTGCCGTTGTAGGCCTGATAAACGGTATCCGCCAAGGCCAGCGCCAGGTCGGAATCACCCCGCCAGACCAGCCCCATGTTCTCCACCGAGGCCCCGGTGACCTCGGCCACGGCGTCATAGCCGTCGACATGCTCGTTGATCAGCTCGGCCAGGCCGCCGCCGTAAGGGTAGTAGGTGCCGCCGGTGCCACCGGTGGCGATGGACAGCTGCTGCTGGGCCAGGGCCGCGGGCGCGGCCACCAGCAGGGTGGCCGCGAGTGCCGTCTTGAGTGCGCGCATGAAGCTACCTCCAGGCGATACGAGAATCATTGTGTTTGTGGGAGCACCGGGGCGTCGCTCAGCGCCCGGTGCGCCTGCCTGAAGCTAGCAGGCTCGCATCGCGTCGACCAGACCACCAACGTCGATACGCACGACGACGCTCGCCATCCACGGGGCGGCCCTACGCCAGGTCGCCGGCCTGCTCCTTCACCTTCGCCACGATATGCGCACCGATCGGCAGCGCCGAGGTCGCCGCCGGCGACGGCGCGTTACCGACGTTGATCGTGCGCGGCGTGTTGACGAACAGGAAGTCGTCGACCAGCTTGCCGTCCCGTGACACCGCCTGGGCCCGCACCCCGGCCGGATAAGGCTCCAGGTCGTCGAGGGCGAGGCTCGGGCAGTACTTGCGCACCAGCTCCAGGTAGCCACGCTTGTGCAGCGAGTTCTTCATCTCGACCAGCCCCGGGCGCAGGTTGCGGCCCAGCACCTTGAGGATGCCCGGGTTGGTGAACATCTGTGCCAGGTCCCGCGGCGAGATGTCGCGCCGACGGTAGCCCTCACGCTTGAAGGCCAGCACGGCGTTGGGGCCCACGGTGACCGAACCATCGATCATGCGCGTGAGGTGCACGCCGAGAAACGGCATCGCGGGGTCCGGGATCGGGTAGATGAGGTGGTTGACGATGTCGTTGTGCTGCGCGGGCAGCCGATAGTACTCGCCGCGGAAGGGACAGATGGTGAAGCCCGGGTCCTGGCCCAGCATGCGCACCACCCGATCGGCCATCAGCCCCGAACAGCTCACCAGGTAGCGACCGCTGAAATCGCCCGCGGAGGTGGAAACCACCACCTCCTGGCGGCGCTCCTCGAGACCCGTGACCTCGGCCTGGAAGCGGATCTCACCGCCCAGGCGCTCGAATTCGGCGGCCATGGCCCGGGTCACGGCGGCATAGTCGACGATGCCGCTGGACGGCACGAAGATGCCACCGACCCCGGTGATATTGGGCTCTCGCTCGGCCAGCGCCTCGGGCCCCAGCCACTCGCGCGTGAGGCCATTGGCCTCGGTACGCTCCCACAGCGCCTGCATGCGCTGCATCTCCAGGTCGTTGGTGGCCACCAGCAGCTTGCCGCAGCTCTCATAGGGAATGCCCTGGGCGTCGCAGAAGGCCTTGGTGGCGCGATTGCCCTCGAGGCAGAAACGCGCCTTGAGGCTGCCCGGCGTGTAATAGACCCCGGCGTGAATCACCCCGCTGTTATGGCCGGTCTGATGGCAGGCCGGCTCACGCTCCTTCTCCAGCACCAGCATCCGTCGGTCCGGATAGGCCTGCTTGAGCTGCATGGCGGTGGACATGCCCAGGATGCCGCCGCCGATGATGATGAAATCGTACATGCCGTCCTCTTCTGCCAATGCGACGGCCACGCCGCGATGACGGCGTGGCCTCGTCAGGATAACTGCGTCGTCGGGGCCTTGCGTGGCGCCCGCCTTGCTTCAACGTTGCCGTTAGCCTCGCAGGGTTCTGGCATGAGTGAAATAGCCACGCTGACGCATCAGCTCACGACGCAGCTCCGGATGCGATGTGAAACGATCCCGGCCATGCAGCCAGAAGTGGTTATTGATCAACAGGAAGCTACCCACCGGGTTGGGCACCGAGAGGGTACCCGCGCTGCCCTCCAACGACTCGGAGAGATCGGTCAGCCAGTTGCCTTCCTCGAAGTCCTTGGGCTGCACGAACTGATCGATGTAGGACATGATCGGCCGACCCTCGCCGTCCACGTCGAACACCGCATGATAGACGTCGCGGCCGACGTTCTTGCTGGGCGGCGCGGCCCAGCGCAGCTCGCGGTGCGCCATCGGTTGCGCGAAGAAGCGCGACAGGTCTTCCCAATCGTCCAGGTGCAGCAGCAGCGAGTCGCCACCCTGCATGTGCCGCTCGTCGATCTTCATCATCAGCACATAGTCGGTGTCCTGCTCGACGAAGGTACCGTCGTTGTGCAGCTCCATCACCCGATGCGGCTGACGCAGGTAGCTGTCGGACTCGTCGACGTCCTTGACCACGAAGCGCGCGTAGTACTGACCGCTCATGGCATCGAAGTTGGAGCGCCCCATCAGATGCGCCACGGCGGTGGCGAACTTGACCATCTCGTCGGCCTGCTCGACGTCGTCGAGCCCCTCGGGCACCACCTGCAACCCGCCCGTATCACGATCCACCAGGGTGTTGATCAGCACCGGCTGGAGGGTGTTGCCACACAGGTCGTCGAGGATCTTCGCCACCCGAAAGCGCAGCATCGACTTGTATTCCAGCGCCTGCACCGGCCAGTCGGCCACGGCCTCGACGAAGGCCGCGACGACCTCGCGGGAGAAGGTCATCTGCAGCAGGCGCGGCGACTGCGCCGACGGCGTCAGGGTGAAGCCCTGAAGGTCGGCGGGCAGCGGCATGGCGGGTTCGGGAATCCGGGTCAGTGCGGTCATGTCGGGGGTCTCCATCGTCTCGAGCGTTGATGACTCAAAAATATCTACGTTTTATAAAAACGTCAATATAAACATGTGAGCTAAAAACGCATAGCCGCCAGCCGACGCAAAAAACCCCGGACTCGTAGCCGGGGTTCGGATCGGGTGGCGACAGAGTGTTCGGTCAGCGCTCTACAGGCGGCTCGGCATCCCGCCACTCGCGCCGCATCACGCGGTTGCTGTAGTCGACGCCATAGCGCACCCGCGACCAGCCGTAGAGCGCCAGGCCCAGCAGCATCCAACCACCGAACAGGGACCATTCCAGCAGCGACAGTGCCGAGGGGCTGCCGGGCAGGTAAAGGCCGATCAACATCAACGACAGGATCACCGACAGCGCCCCCACCGTCTTGCCATAACGCACCCTGAAGGGACGCTCCATCCCCGGCTCACGGCGGCGCAACAGCACGAAAGACAGGGCCACGAACAGGTAGGCGACGACGATGCCAAGGCCGCCCGCGACCACTAGCCAGACCAACGCGGGTCGACCGAGAAGAGGCGCGGCGGCGGACAGCAGCCCCATCACCAGGATGGCGTTGGTGGGCGTACGGTACTTGGGATGCAGTTTAGCCAGGAAGGCCGGCAGCATACCGGCGTGCGCCAGGGCGTAGATGGCCCGGGAACCACCGATGTAGAAGGCGTTCCAGCTGGTGATGATGCCAGCGATCCCCGCCAGGACCATCAGGTTGCCGGCCCAGGGCGCCTGGAATACCGCCTGCATGGCATCGGGTACCGCCAGCGAACTCCCGCCCAGCGCCGCCGGGTCCAGCATCAGGGCGGTACCAAGGATGATCAGGGCGTACCAGAACACCGCCAGGATCACCGAGATCATCAGCACTCGGCCGATCTCCTTGAAGGGCAGGTCGATCTCCTCGGCGGCCTGAGGGATGACGTCGAAGCCGACGAACATGAAGGGCACCATGATGATCACCGCCATGATCCCGCCGACCACGCCCTCCTCGACGTTGAACAGCGGCTCCATGGCGGCGGTGCTGCCTTCGAACAGGGCGCCGGTGATAAACATCACGCCCACCGCCAGGATCAGCAGGGTCACCACCTTCTGCACCAGGGCTGCGGTGCGCACGCCGATGTAGTTGATCGCCATCATGATCAACGAGCCGGCCACACCGACCGCCACCCAGGTGGCCTTGACGTCCCAGCCGGCGATGGTCCAAAGCTGCCCCACCGCATAATCGGGGAACAGGTGCTCGACCACCGTGGGCAATGCCACGGCCTCGAAAGCCACCACGCTGACATAGCCCAGGGTGATGGCCCAGGTGCACAGGAAGGACGCGAAATGCCCCATGGCGCGATAGCTGTAGACGTGCTCGCCGCCGACCTGAGGCATGGCCGAGGCCAGCTCTGCGTAGGTCAGGCCTACCAGCACGATCACCGCGCCGCCGAGCAGGAAGGCGGTGATGGCCCCCAGGCTGCCCGCAGACTGAATCCAGTTGCCGGTCATCACGATCCAGCCCCAGCCGATCATGGCGCCGAATGCCAGGGCCAGCACGTCCTTGCGCGCCAGCACGCGGGAGAGATGTGTCGTATCGCTGTTCATCTTATAATGTCCTTGGGTCGCAAGTGGTTGCGTTGTATTTATGCAACGACGTAAAAAATAAGGAACAAACGCCACGAGTTCAATCTGAGTCGCCCATACGTGTGCTGTTTCTTCGATGCGGGCTTCTTGCTCCCCGCCCCGCGCTTCAATGCCCCACGCCACAACCACCCTCCTCCATAAACGGGGCTAGCGAAACGCCGCAAAAGGCTTCATGCTGTGAAGGTCGATTCTTCCTCTGGAGCATCATGAGCACGGCAAGTCCTACCCCCGGCGCCGATTGCGCCGAACCTCCGCCAAGGTGCCCTGACCTCGACGTCAGGGATCTCGAGCAACGCACGCGCCTCATGCGCATCACCACCCGGCTGATCGCCGTCTCGGATCTCGGTAACCGCGAGATCGCCCGCCGCGCGGGCCTGCCCATGCAGAAGATCAGCGACCTGCTCGCCGGGCGCCTGGAGCAGCTCAACCTCGATGAGCTCCAGACACTGCGCACCACCATCGACCACGAACTCACGCCTTCCTAGCCGCCAGGCGAACGCTTCGCCCGCGACCAGGACCCGGGCCGGTGCCGCCGGCCCACTCAGCCCATGGATTCGAGATCAGGGAGATCCCCGATGCGCCACCTCGTGACCGGCCTGCTGTTGGCCGCTTCGCTGCCCGCCCTGGCCGACGGCCAGGCCACCCTGGAGAGCCGCTCCGACCAGGGCAACAACACCATGGAAGTCAGCTGGGCAGGCGATGACCTGCGCATGGACTTCCCCCAGCAGGCCCAGGCGGGCTTCATGCTGCTCAAGGGTGACAAGGGCTACATGGTGAGCCAGGTGCAAGGCCAGACCCTGGTCATGGACATGGCCAAGCTCAAGGAGATGGCCGAGCGCCGGGGCGGCGATCAGGCCGTGGCCGGGCTGACCAGCCAGCAGGCCGACTCGGTCGACACCCTCGAGGCCACCGGCGAGCAGGAGACCATCGCCGGCCTGGAGGGCGACGTCTACCGGCTGGAGTGGACCGACAAGGCCGGCGACGGCCACGACGACACCCTGGTGCTGAGCGACGACAGCCAGGTCCGCGAGCTGATGCGTGCCTTCCACGCCTACCAGCGGACCATGACCGGCGAACCCGACCCCATCGCCACCACGCTGGAGTCCAAGGGGCTCGGCATGCTGCGCTTCGGCGACCGTTTCCAGATCGCCGAGCTGTCCGATGAGACCCCCGCGGCCTCCGCCTTCACGCTGCCCGAGGACGCCGTGACCTTCGAGGACATGATGAATAACGCCATCTCCCAATAGGTCGCAACGCGCTTTCCTACGCTCGACGCCGCCCCTCGGGGCGGCGTCGTCGCGTCTGGCCCCTGACACCGCGCCGCCACGAGACCGCCTGCCCATTAACAAGAGGCGCTCGACTCATTGGAATTAAATTCCCGTTAACGACAACAAAGGGGAAAAAAATTGCGTATCGATGCCTTCGACTCAAAAATCCTTGATCAACTTCAGCGTGATGCTAGCTTATCAGTTGCAAAGATCGCAGAGCGGGTCGGCCTCTCGCCCACCCCCTGCTGGCGGCGCATCCAGCGCCTCGAGAAGGAAGGCTTCATCGAAAAACGCATCGCGGTCCTCAACCCCCACAAGCTCGACCTGGGGCTGACCGTCTTCGTGATGATCAAGACCGACAAGCATCACCAGGAGTGGCTCGATCAGTTCCAGGCCGTCACCCGCTCGATGTCCGAGATCGTCGAGGTCAATCGCCTGGCGGGCGAGTACGACTACCTGCTCAAGGTCATCACCTGTGACAACCAGTCTTTCGATGCCTTCTACAAGCGACTCATTTCCCGAATCGAGCTGAGCAATGTCACATCCTGTTTCTCCATGGAACAAGTCAAGCAAGTCACCGAACTGCCCCTCCCCACAGGCCGGTGAGTGGGTCACGCGCGTTCGCGACGACATCATCGGGGAAGGCCGCGCCATGCCCGGGCCCTTCGGCCCTCGCCCCCTCGTCTATGCCGACTACACCGCCTCGGGCCGTGCGCTGGGCATGATCGAGGGCGCCATCCAGCGCGACGTGCTGCCCTACTATGGCAACACCCACACCGACACCTCCTTCACCGGCATGCACACCACCCGGCTGCGCGAATCGGCCCGCCTGGCGATTCGCGACGCCGTGGGCGCCGCCCCCGAACACGCGGTCATCTTCGCCGGCTCGGGCACCACGGCGGCCATCGATCGCTTCTCGCGCATCCTCGGCCTGCAGGACACCGATCAGCCCGACGGCGTACACCGCCCGGTGGTCTTCATCGGCCCCTTCGAGCACCACTCCAACGACCTGGCCTGGCGCGAGTCCGGGGTCGATCTGGTACGCATCCCACTCGATGAGCACGGCGTGCCCTGCCTGGCGACGCTGGACGCCCGGCTTCAGGAATACGCCGACCGCCGGCGCAAGGTCGTCTCCTTCTCGGTCGCCTCCAACGTCACCGGGGTCGTGATCGATGTCCGCCGCCTGGCCAGCCTGGTGCACCGCCACGGCGGCATCGTCGCCTGCGACTATGCCGCCGGCGGCCCCTACATGCCCATCGACATGGCCGCCAGCGCCCCCGACGGCGACGATCATCTGGACGCCCTCTTCCTCTCGCCGCACAAGTTCATCGGCGGGCCGGGCACCTCCGGCGTGCTGGTCATTCGCCGCGAGCTGTGCACCAACGAGGTCCCCGGCGTGGCCGGTGGCGGCACCGTGGCCTACGTGACGGCCGACGAACACCGCTACGTGGACGACCCCCAACGGCGCGAGGAAGGCGGCACGCCGGGGATCGTCGAGAACATTCGCACCGGGCTGGTATTCGCCCTCAAGAGCCAGGTCGGCGCACAGCATATCGCCGAGCTCGAGGCCACCATGGTGGACAAGGCCATGGCACGCTGGGCGCAACGCGACAACCTGCACCTGCTGGGGCCGCTCGAAGCGCCCCGCCTCGGTATCTTCTCGTTCAACCTCTCCGCCGGGTCACGCATGATCCACCATAATCTGGTGGTGGCCATGCTCAACGACCTCTTCGGCATCCAGGCCCGAGGGGGATGCTCCTGTGCCGGCCCCTACGGCCATGAACTGCTCGACATCGATGACGAGCAGGCACGGCGACATGCCGACCTGGTACAGGAAGGCAAGAGCCTGTATCGCCCGGGCTGGGCGCGGCTCGGTTTCAATTACTTCTTCGACGACGAAACGGTGGACTACATCATCGATGCCGTCGATTTCATCGCCCGCCACGCCGCCGAGCTGATGCGGCTATACAGCGTCGACATGCGAAGCGGCGTCTGGCGGGCCAGCGACGCCCAGCCGCTGCCCGAGACGCCGTCGCTGGCCGAGCTGCTGAGCCCCTGCGAGCCCCGCCAGGGCATGGCGCCCCCACCCGATTTCGCGCAGTGCTTCCGCCAGGCCCAGGCGCTGCTGGAAACGGCACGCGCGACCGACATCGACGCCACGCCCCCGCCGCTCGGCGACGCCGAGGACGCCTTGCGCTGGTTCTGGCTGCCCCACGAAGCCGACCGGGCCGCCGGCCGGGCCGAGTGAAACCAAGCCCCGGCCACCGGTGCGGCCAGGGGCTGCCTGCCACCTAACGACAGCGTCCCGCGCCGGGTACCCGGCGCGGGACGCTGTCGTCACTGCGCGACGCTCACACCGCCGGCCGACGCCATGCCACCAACAGGGCGACCGCGCTGGACGCCAGCAACGCGCCAAGGAAGGGCGCCAGGGTCGGCACCCCATCGGGGAAGCTCGCCGCCAGCAGGCCCGCCCACGGGCTGCCGGTGGCGACCCAGCCGGGCAGCACGGCGCCGAGCATTCCCGCGATGCCACCGGCCAAGGCCGCGGCGGCACTCATCCGCGCCCACAGCCCGAGCAGCACCGGCACCACGATGGCGGCGCACAACAGGTCGGCGATCAGGAACAGCCGCAGCACCGAGAGTCCCTGCAGGGCGATCACCACCACCGGCACCATGATCGCCACGGTCACCAGGCGTGCCGCCCTCAGCGACAGGCCGCGACGACCGCTGCCGGCCACCGCCAGCGAGGCGATGCCGTTCTGCAGCGTATCGACGCTGGAGGCCACCAGGGTCACCGCCAACACCAGAGCCGGCACCGCCAGCCAGCTCGGCGCCTCGGAGAGCAGCGCGAAGAACGGGATCGGCGGCTCACCGAGCGGCACCCCGGCCATGCTGGCGAGCATGCCCAGCCCGCCAACCACCGCCACCACCAGCACGGTGACCGCGCCGCCCAGCCAGGCGCCGCGCCCCAGCGCTCGCTCGTCCCGGGCCGCCCAGACCCGCTGCCAATAGCCCTGATGGAAGAGGTTGGCCGCAGTCACCGCGATCACCAGCGTCAGCGCCACACTCAACGCATCGCCGGCAGGCACCGACGGCAACGCGGCCTCGGCCGGCAGTTCGGGCAGGCGAACCAGCGCCACCCCGCCGACCACCAGCAACAGGGCCAGCAGCAACCAGGCCTGCCAGCGGTCGGTGGCCAGGCTCGCCCGCAGGCCACCCAGCGCGGTATAGAGCAGCGTGGTCACCGCCACACCGACGATCACCAGGTCGACCGGCACGTCGGACAGCAGCCCAGTGATGGCCCCGATGGCGGTCAGCTCGGCGGCCAGGAAGCAGCCCATATAGAGTATCGACACCAGCGACACCCAGCGCCGGATGCCGGCGCCGAAGCAGGCCTCGGCGTACTCGCCGATGCTGCGGCCCTCGGGCAGGCGGCGACGGATCGCCGGGCCGAAGGCGCCGAGCACGATGAACGGCAGCGCCGAGCCGATGGCATAGCCGGCCAGGCCCAGTGGGCCGACGAAGGCACCGATCTCCGGCGGCGCGAAGAGGATCCAGGCGCCCATGCCGGAGGCCAGGAAGGAAAGCCCCAGGGTCGAGGCCGACTGGGAATTGCGGGCGGTGACATAGTCATCGAGCAGGCCATCGGCCCGGCGGGCCCGGAGACCCAGAACGGTAAAGCACAGCAGCGCCGCGCCGAGCACGGCTGACGTCAGGTAGGGCATGTCGCACTTCCTCCGCCGGTATGAACCGGATCAGGTTCCAGGGTCAGCGACGAACGCTCTCTCAGTCCCGCGCATGGCGAGACTCCCCTGGCGACAGTGAATGAATTGTGGGGCGATCCTCACTACACGGCGCGAATGGCCGTCGTCCGGATCGCCCGACCAGCATGACACATCGACGCTCGGATTCGAACGCCCCTCGGCGCGCGGCGGTTGTGTACCATGCTATTCATCGGCGCCAAGAAACATGTCCCTGGGTGCCTGCATCGGGTCTTCGCCGACCTCTACGCCGTCTTCGAAAACCGAGCCGGCGAACGCCTGCTCCACCTGCTCGTGGCCCTGCTGGCGGCGCCGATGCGCCAGGGGCGGGCTCCTGACATTGTGGATGATCCACAACTGGGACAACGCCTGCCGCCCGATCCGCTGCGCGACGCCCGAAGGCACACACCAGATCCACGAGCTCCACCTGGAGGAAGGCGAGTTCGCCATGGTCCTGCCCGTCGGCGGAGCGCTCGGTAACAGCATGCTGCTGCTCCACAAGAGCCAGCTCGAGTTGCTGGATGAGTGTAAAAGCCATCCATCTTGATTAGGATGGCTGAATACGGAAGGCATTCTCCAAGGAGGCAGCTTTGCTGAATATCGACACCCGTATTCGACAAGCGGCCTTCCAGCGCCTGAAGGCAATCTCTCAAGAATACTCTAGCGATGTCCCCTGGAATGAAGTGGCCGAACCGGTCAATTTCGACGATGGCACCTGCTTCCTCGCCAGTCGTGCCATCGGGATCTTCAAACCTAAACAAATGCCGGACGGCATCTTAAGCATCAAGACCGTGGTGCCAAAACAAGGCCGAATCAACATCTATTCCGATGGCGCGAGTGATGATGGCGGCTTCTGGTATTCGCTTGAGTCAGGAGGACTCGCGAAACCAGCGAATCGTCAGCTGGTGATCAGCTACGAACGAAAAGATCCAATCATTTACCTTATGGGGGTCGCGCCTGGTCGATATTTTCCTTTGTGGCCTTGCTATATCGACAGCATCGACACAAGTCGGAAAATGTGCCACATCAGCATGCATGACCATATCGGCGACATACAAAATGTAGCTGAGCCAACAGCAGGCTACCAGGTCGATGACCTGGAGAAACATCACATCATTCGTGAGGTTAAGACTCGAGTACATCAAGCGGAATTTCGTGCCAGAGTCATGCAAGCTTACTCCAATCGCTGTGCGATGACGGGCTTACCCGTACCTCAGTTACTTGAAGCGGCTCATATCATCCCCGACAATCATCAAGCCAGCACTGCCGAAGTAAGCAATGGGATTTCGCTTTCTCGCCTTCACCACCGGGCCTATGATGCCGGGCTGGTCGGCATCGATCCCGACTACATAATCCATCTCAATGAAAAGCTTCTGACAACAAAAGACGGCCCACTACTTGATAGCATGAAGCAGCTCAATGGCCAGAAAATCTCCCTCCCCCACAACACAGGGCAAAGACCCAACCGAGAAGCCCTTGAGCTGCGTTACCAGCAATTCCTTACAAAGTAGCGTGTCTCACTTGTCCCGCGGCACCCGCCCCATCAGGTAGAACTCGTCGTTGGGCGGAGTGGCGGTAAGCGTCACCAGGCGGTTGGAGAGCCCGAAGAAGGCAGCGACGGCCCCGATGTCCCAGATGTCCTCCCGAGTGAACCCCGCCTCCGTCAGCTTGGCCTCCCACGCATCGGTGAGTTCGCCAACCTCCAGGCCGCAGTACAGCGCGAAGTCGAGCATGACCCGGTGGCGTTCGATGAGCGGCGCGGTGCGATGGTTGATCGCCACCTGGTCGGCGAGCAGCGGGTCCTTACCGTAAATGCGCACCAGGGCGCCATGGGCCACCACGCAGTAGAGGCAATGATTGCGGGCGCTGGTGGCCACCACGATCATCTCCTTCTCGGCCTTGGTGAGGGTCTCGGACTCACGCTCCATCAGCGCATCGTGATAGGCGAAGAAGGCCCGGAATTCCGCCGGGCGATGGGCCAGCATCAGGAACACGTTGGGCACGAAGCCGGCTTTCTCCTGCACCGCCAGGATGGCCTCGCGGATGTCTTCGGGGAGTTCGTCGATCGACTCGGGCACGGGGAAACGGCTGATCGGGGCGGTCATGTCGGCTCCTGGTGGTATTGGGGTGATGGCCACTCAATCAGCAGTTAACGTCAACGTCACCACTGTGTCCACTCGCGTCCCTCCCGAACGACCACGGCCCCACCTCTCTCGAGGCGGGGCCGTGGTCATCGGGCGGCGAGGATCAGCTCAACGAGATGGTGCTGTTGATGCCGCTGGAGACGTTCTCCGGCTCGAACCAGCGGGCGGTGATCGTCTTGGTCTGGGTCCAGAAGGCGATCGCCTGCTTGCCGTTGGGGCCCAGGTCGCCAAGCTTGGAGGCCCGCGAGCCGGTGAAACTGAAGTAGGCCACCGGCACCGGGATCGGCACGTTGATGCCGACCTGACCGACGTCGATCTCGGTCTCGAAGCGCCGCGCCACCCAGCCGGAATTGGTGAAGATCGAGGTGCCGTTGCCGTTGGGGTTGGCATTCACGAACTCGATGGCCTCGTCCAGCGTCTCGACGCCGAGCACACAGAGCACCGGGCCGAAGATTTCCTCGCGATAGACGGTCATCTCCGGCGTCACGTCGCTGAACAGGGTCGGGCCGACGAAGTTGCCGTTCGGATAGCCTTCCACCTGGCAGCCGCGTCCATCGACCATCAGCCGGGCGCCCTCCTGCTCGCCGGTGGCGATCAGCTCCTCCACTCGGGCCTGGGCGGCCGGCGATACCAACGGACCCAGATCGGCATCGCGCTGGGTGCCGGGGCCGACCACCATGTGACGGGCGCCCTCGACCAGGTCGTCCAGCCACTCGCGGGCCTCGCCCACCAACAGCACCACCGAGTTGGCCATGCAACGCTGACCGGCGGCACCGAAGGCCGAGCCCAGCAGGTTGTTGATGGCCTGGCTGCGGTTGGCATCGGGCATCACCACGCAGTGGTTCTTGGCGCCCATCATCGCCTGGGCACGCTTGCCGGCCTCGCTGGCGCGGCGATAGAGCTGGGTGCCGACATGCGTCGAGCCGATGAACGACATCGCCTTGACGTCCGGGTGCTCGCAGAGGCGATTGGCCACGTCCGGGCCGCCATGCACCACGTTGAGCACGCCGGCCGGCACGCCGGCCTCATGGGCCAGCTCGACCAGCCGCATGGTGGCGCTAGGGTCCTGCTCGGAGGGCTTGAGCACGAAGGCGTTGCCGGTCGCGATGGCCAGCGGGAACATGAAGCAGGGCAGCATGATCGGGAAGTTGAAGGCGGTGATCCCCACGCCCACGCCCAGCGGCTGGTTGAGGGTATAGACGTCGACCTCGCTGGCGGCGTTCTCGGCCAGCTCGCCGAGCTGCAGCGAGGTGATCGAGCAGGCATGCTCCACCACCTCGAGGCCACGGCCGATTTCGCCGGCGGCATCGGGCAGGGTCTTGCCGTGTTCCTCGGTGATCAGCGCGGCCAGCTCCTCGGTGTGCTCGCGGATCAGTGCCTGTAGCTTGAGCATGATGCGCTGACGCTTGGCCAGCGGCGTCTTGCGCCACTCCCGGAAGGCGGACTGGGCGCTGGCCACGGCCCGATCGACCTCCTCGATGGTGCAGAAGGGCACCCGGGCAACCACCTCCTGGGTGGCCGGATTGACCACATCGCGCCATTCCTGGCTCTGGGAGGCGACGGCCTGGCCATCGAGGTACAACGGAATCTCTCGGACGGACATCTAACGGCTCCTTGGCGGCCCCGGGAAAGGCCCCGCCTTCCCGGACCCCGCGGTTTATGATGGTTCTCCGGCGTCGGGGCCCACCGGCGCCTCATTGAGGCCGGCCCCCTGACGGCGAAACGCTCATGCAAGGCTCACGATTATCGAGCATCGAGTGTAGGGAGGCCGCGAATCGCCAGGCAACCAGGGGGCGACCAATGGACGAGGCAAACGCCGGAATCGTCGATGAACGAATGCCGATAAAGGTTTGCTATCAAGGTGTTCAAGAAAGAAAAATGGCGGCCGCTGTCCTCATCGCTACGCTATGGATAGCACATCGCCACGCACCGAAGGAGAGACGAGATGAGTGATGCAACACAGCCAGGGCAGTGTCCGGTGATGCATGGCGGCCAGACCGCCACCGATCCCTCCAACACAAGCGGGGGGCCGAAGGCGCTGAACCTCGACATCCTTCACCAGCACGATCGCAAGACCGACCCGATGGGCGCCGACTTCGATTACCGCCAGGAGGTCCGCAAGCTCGATGTCGAGGCCTTGAAGAATGATCTCCGCCAGCTGATCAACGGCAGCCAGGCCTGGTGGCCGAGCGACTGGGGTTCCTACGTCGGCATGTTCGCACGCGTCGCCTGGCACGCCGCCGGCTCCTATCGCCTGGCCGACGGCCGCGGTGGTGGCGGCACCGGCAACCAGCGCTTCGCGCCGCTGAACGCCTGGCCGGATAACGTCAACACCGACAAGGGTCGTCGCCTGTTTTTTTTTTTCTGGGCCGACCTGATCATCCTGTCGGGCACCATCGCCTACGAACAGGCCGGCCTCGAGACCTTCGGCTTCGCCTTCGGCCGCGAGGACATCTGGCATCCCGAGAAGGACACCTACTGGGGCGCCGAGCAGGAATGGCTGGCCCCCTCCGACGAGCGCTACGGCGACGTCGACCAGCCCGACAGCATGGAAAACCCGCTGGCCGCGGTGCAGATGGGCCTGATCTACGTGAACCCGGAAGGCGTCAACGGCCAGCCGGACCCGCTGAAGACCGCCGCCCATATCCGCGAGACCTTCGCCCGCATGGCCATGAACGATGAAGAAACCGCCGCCCTGACCGCCGGCGGCCACACCATCGGCAAGTGCCACGGCAATGGTGACGCGGAGGACTTAAGCCCCGACCCCGAGTCCGCGGGCCCCGAATACCAGGGCGTCGGATGGATGAACACCCAGGGTCGCAGCATCGGCCGCGACACCATGGCCTCCGGCATCGAGGGCGCCTGGACCACCGACCCCACCCGTTGGGACATGGGCTGGTTCGAGATGCTCTTCGGCTACGAGTGGGAGCTCAAGAAATCGCCGGCCGGTGCCTGGCAGTGGATGCCCGTGGATATCCGCGAGGAAGACATGCCCGCCGACGTGGAAGACCCGTCGATCAAGTGCCTGCCGATCATGACCGACGCCGACATGGCGATGAAGATGGATCCCGCCTATCACGCGATCTGTCAGCAGTTCATGGCCGACCCGGGGTACTTCTCCGAGACCTTCGCCCGCGCCTGGTTCAAGCTGACCCACCGCGACATGGGGCCGAAGGCCCGCTATATCGGCCCCGACGTGCCCGACGAGGAACTGATCTGGCAGGACCCGGTCCCCGAGGGCCCGACGCAGTACGATATCGGCCGCCTCAAGGCGCAAATCGCCGACAGCGATCTGAGCACCGCCGAGCTGGTATCGACCGCCTGGGACAGCGCCCGCACCTATCGCGGCTCCGACATGCGCGGCGGCGCCAACGGCGCCCGCATCCGCCTGGCCCCGCAGAAGGACTGGCAAGGCAACGAGCCGAAACGCCTGGCACGGGTGCTGGCGGTGCTCGAGCCACTGGCCCAGAAGGCCGGCGCCAGCCTCGCGGACACCATCGTGCTGGCCGGCAATGTGGGGCTGGAACGCGCCGCCGAGGCCGCCGGTCAGCCGATCGAGGTGCCGTTCGCGCCGGGTCGCGGGGATGCCAGCGACGCGATGACCGATGCCGAGAGCTTCGATCCACTCGAGCCACTGGCCGACGGCTTCCGCAACTGGTGCAAGACGGACGAGATCGTCAACCCCGAGGAAATGCTGCTCGACCGCGCCCAGCTGCTGGGGCTGACCGCGCCCGAGATGACCGTGCTGATCGGCGGCATGCGCGCCCTCGGCACCAACCACGGCGGCACCCAGCACGGCGTGTTCACCGCCCGCGAGGGGCAGCTGACCCATGACTTCTTCGTCAACCTGACCGACATGGACAACAGCTGGCACCCCACGGGCAAGGGGCTCTACGAGGTGCGCGACCGCCAGAGTGGCCAGGTGAAGTGGACCGCCACCCGCACCGACCTGGTGTTCGGTTCCCACTCCGTCCTGCGCGCCTATGCGGAGGTCTACGCCCAGGACGACAACCAGGCGAAGTTCGTCGACGACTTCGTGGCCGCCTGGACCAAGGTGATGAACGCCGACCGCTTCGACCTAGCCTGATCGTCAGGCATCGCCGCCGCTGGCGACGGCGGCGGCCTTCTTCCATCCAGTACACACCGCCGCGCCGGCCCGAGGGCCGGCGCGGCGGTGTCGTATGCGCCCTGCCCGGTCGCTCAGGTGCCGCAGAAGGTCCGCAGCACCTTCTCGTCGTCCTGCGGCGGGCGGGTGTAGTCGACCTCGCCGGCCGACGCCTCGAAGGGCCGGGTGATCGCCGCCAGCAGTGACTCGAAGGGGCCGAAGTCGTCCTCCTCGGCCGCCGCGATGGCCTCCGCCACCCGGTGATTGCGCGGAATCACCGCCGGATTGACGGCGCGCAGCCGCCGCGCCAACGCCGCCTCGTCGGCCTCCTCACAGCCCAGCCGCTCGCGCCAGCGCGGCAGCCACGCATCCAGCGCCTCACGCTCACCGAACAGCTCGGCCAAGCTCGCCTCGCCCTCGGCACCTTCCAGGGCATCGGCCAGGCGCCGGAAGGCCAGGGTGAAGTCGGCCTGGCCGGCCTGCATCGCGTCAAGCAGCTCATCGATCAGCGCGGCGTCGCCCTGCTCGGCGGTCTCGAGCCCCAGCTTGGAGCGCATCACCGCCAGGCGCGCCGCCTCATAGCGCTCGCCGAAGGCTTCCAGCGCCACCGTGGCACGCTCGATGGCTCGCTCGCGCTGATCGTCGATCAGCTCGAGCAGCGTCTCGGCGAAGCGCGCCAGGTTCCACTGGGCGATCGCCGGCTGATTGACATAGGCATAGCGGCCTCGCTCGTCGATGGAGCTGAACACGCTGCGCGGGTCATAGGCATCCATGAAGGCGCAGGGGCCATAGTCGAGGGTCTCGCCGGAGACCGTCGCGTTGTCGGTGTTCATCACTCCATGAATGAAGCCGACGCCCATCCAGCGGGCCACCAGCTGGGCCTGGCGCTCGACCACCGCCTCGAGCAACGCCAGGTAGCGCTCGCCCTCCTCGCGTTCGGCGCCATCGGGGCCCAACAGGTGTGGATAGTGGCGCGCGATCGTCTCATCGGCGAGCAGCTTCAGACCCTCGCTGTCGCCGCGCGCGGCGACGTACTGGAAGGTGCCCACACGCAGATGGCTGGCGGCCACCCGCGTCAGCACCGCGCCGGGCTCCGGCACGCGGCGATAGACTCGCTCGCCGGTAGTCACCGCGGCCAGCGCGCGGGTGGTCGGCACGCCCAGGGCATGCATGGCCTCGCTGACCAGGTATTCGCGCAGCACCGGGCCTAGCGGGGCGCGGCCGTCGCCACCGCGAGAGAACGGCGTGCGCCCGCTGCCCTTGAGCTGGAGATCGCGCACCCGGCCGGCATGGTCGGTCACCTCGCCCAGCAGCACCGCCCGCCCATCGCCGAGCTGGGGCACGAAGTTGCCGAACTGATGCCCGGCGTAAGCCAGGGCCACCGGCTCGGCGCCCTCGGGCACGACATTGCCGGCCAGCGCCTGGGTGGCCCGGTCGGGGTCATAGACATCGAGATCGAAGCCCAGCTCCTCGGCCAGCGGCCGGTTGAAGGCCACCAGCCGCGGCCGCTCGACCGGCGTCGGTTGGCATTCGGCACGTAGCCGATCGGGGAAGCGAACATAGCGCAGGGTAAAGGGGGGAAACATCATGCCTCCTGGGTGCGAATAGCCCTAGCTTACCGCTACCGGGGGCCCGCACCCAAGGCGCATGGAAGCGGGCCTCGTCAAGCTGGTCGCGGGCGCCCTAGCGGGGGTCAGCAGGAGGACACCCAGCACCGAATTAACATTTTACCGGCATCTGGTGACTTTTCCTTCTTGATAGAGACCGGTTGGACATTTTTCCATCTTACCAGTAGGGTTGCGCCTTCCGAGCCACCGCGGTTCGGAAGGCCCCGCTCGGGGCCAGAGAGCCTTGCCCTGTTACAGACGGGATCACCGGTACTTTCGACTGTCCGTCGCCGACGTCATCGATAGAAGAGGGAATCCATGTCGCCCCACTACGCTGAAGCGGGCCGCTGCATGCCACGCCGCCCGCCCCCCGCTCGCTTCCCCAAGTAGCGACGCTGCCCACGACGCCTTGCCGTCGCGCCATCGCACGATGACATTCCGCCCCTGACACGCTCAGGTCCGGCGATACCCGTGCGTGCGCGCCCCGGCGTCTCCATCACCGCACCGGACAAGCCGAGCCCGCTCGACACATCCGATGCCTGCCCTGCCACCTACTGAGACACTGCTCTTGAATAACGAATCGCTTTATCAATTCTCGACCCTGACTGTCATCTTGCTGATGCTGGCTTTCTACGGCGGCACTTACCTGCTCACGCTCGGCATCCGCAAGAAGAAAGAAGATGCCGACGCCTTCATGGTCTCCAACCATCGCGTCGGCTTCGGCATTGGGTCGGCGAGCATGACCGCCACCTGGATCTGGGCCGCCTCTTTCTATGCCGCCGCCTCTTCTGGCTACACGTACGGCGTTTCCGGCCCCATCCACTACGGGCTATGGGGCGCGCTGATGATCCTGTTCATCTATCCTTTCGGGCGCCGCTTTCGCAAACTGGCCCCCAATGCCCACACCCTGGGCGAGCTGATCCATGCTCGACATGGCGCCTCCAGCCAGCTGATTCTGGCGCTGTCCAACGTCCTCGGCAGCGTGATCAGCTTGATGGTCAATTTCACCGCCGCAGGCGCCTTGGTCTCCGTACTCTCGCCGCTATCGTTCCAAGCTGGCGTCATCATCGCCGGCGTCGGCGTGCTGTTGTATACCCTGTGGTCAGGCTTCCGTGCCTCGGTGATGACCGACTTCGCCCAACTGATAGCACTGATGGCGATCGCCGTGGTGATCATTCCCGCCGTCTTCTTCGCCATGGGCGGCCCGACCGAACTGGTCGCCGGCCTCGACAACCTGAGCGCCGAGCAGGCCAACTTCTTCTCCGTTGACGCCATCCTCAACCAGGGGGCGCCCTTCTTCGTCGCCGTGCTGGCCTACGCCATCGGCAACCAGACCATTTCCCAGCGCCTCTTTGCGGTGAACGAAGACCACATCAAGCCTACTTTCATCACCGCCACCGTGGGCTACGGCGCCATCGTCATCGGCCTCGGCATGATCGGCTTGATGGCATTGACGCTGGGCATCGAGCCGCTGAACGGCGACATGAACAACCTGATCCCGCAGATGGTCTCCGGTTACCTGCCGCCGCTGTTCATCGCCCTGTTCTTCATCCTGGTCATCGGTTCGCTCTCGTCCACCGCCGACTCCGACCTCTCGGCGCTGTCGGCGATCATGATGGCCGACGTCTATGGCAAGAATATCGCCAAGGGCAAAGCCGACCCCCAGCGCATGCTGCTAGTCGGGCGCTTGACCATGATCATCGCCACCGTAGTAGGCATCGTCTTCGCCAGCTTCTCGCTGGATATCCTGGTCATGCTGGTCTTCGTCGGCGCCTTGTGGGGAGCCATCGTGTTCCCGGTCATTGCCAGCTGCTTCTGGAACCGCATCACCAACGCCGCCTTCACGACCTCGGTGATCGTGGCCATGGTGATGTTCTGCCTGGCGCGCTTCGAATGGCTGCCGCTGGACGGTGCCACAGGCCTGCTCTTTGAACTCCTGGCCAGCATCGGTGGCGGCGTCATCATCGGCTTGATGACGTTCGGTTTCCTCGGCCGCGTCGCCGGGTTCATCGCCGGGATCCTGGCACTGGTGGCGATGCTGGTGTTTGCCACCGACTTCCTGCGCGACTACACGGTGTTGCTGGCCTCCCTGACGGCCTACGGCACCAGCACTCTGGTGTGCGTGGTGATGAGCCTGGCCAGCCGCCAGGAGCGCTTCGACTTCGACAGCATCCGCGAGCGAGTCGGTAACTACGATGACCAGCCTACCGACGCGGACCCCAGCGCAACGGAGCATCAGCCCGCGAGCGCCTCTCTCGCCGCCCAGCACTGACCCCTTATCCCCCTTCGGGGCGCCCGTGCAGCACCGGCGCCCCCTCAACAGGAGAACGATCATGACAACGCTTTTCGCACTTTACGTACTGATATGGCCGGCCTTGACCCTGGGCGTGTTGGTCCTGATCTGCCGCGCCGTCCTGCGCGACCGCCGTGAAGCCCAAAAAGAGCAACGCGAGCTGGTGTGACGCGCCCCGGCCCGCCCGGCCGTTACCGGGCGGGCCGCGCCTCATTGATGATGACCAGGGTTCGAAGCTCGCTCGGCCCACCACTCACGCTAGCGCACGTTAACCCGCACGACGGTAGGCAACACCGGGCAGACGACGCGGATCTACCAGGGCCATAGTTTCCAGAACAGGCTGTTCTCGATCTCCGGGGCCCCTCGACTCCGCTCCTGGAGCGTGGCGTGGTGCAATCATTGCCGCCGGCATGCCATCGAAAAGCAGGATCGAAGAACTCTGCCCCTCCCCGCCGGCATCGAAGATGCCCCCTCCCAGATCAGCAGCCGGCCCAGGCCCGTTTTCGCACAGAGCCTAGAGACGATCGAGGACATCGAAATGATCGCAACCGGGCAGGTCGACGAGCACCGCCTCGCGTCCGGCGGCGTGCAGCGCGGCCACGAAGTCGCTCCCCTGGCGACGCAAGGCCGGCGGGTCGTGCTCGGCGATCACTACCCGACAGCGCGGCAACGCCGAGAGATCGGCGAACATCGGGCTCAATGCGCCTGCCCTCGCCCGGTCGAGGGCAAGCGGCGCATTGATGTAGGTACCCACCAACGGGGTCAGGTCGAAGACGCCGCTGACCAGCAGCAGCGCATCGACGCGAGCCCCGCCCTCGTCGGCCACCCGGCAGGCCAGCTGAGCACCGGCGCTGTGGCCGCCGAGGCTCACGGGGCCGACGCCGCCTCGCTCATCCAGCGCGGCACGGGCCATCGCGAGACCACGGGCGCACTGCGCGGCCATGGCCTCGAGCGGCGTCGCCGGGGCCAGCCCATAGCCCAGCGAGGCGAAGGCCATGCCGCGGGCCAGGTAGCGCTCGGCCAGGAAGTCGGTGGCGGTATGGTCCAGCTCCTGCCAGTAACCGCCGTGGATGAACGCCATCAGCGGCCAGGGCCCCTCACCCTCGGGGAGGAAGAGGTCGAGTCGGGTGGCCGGCTCGTCGGCATCGGCAAGCTCCAAGGGCCTCAGGCGCGCCACCTGCTCGCCGCCCTCGGCGGCCTGCCGCGCCAGGGTGGCCGCCACATCACGGGCGAAGCGGCTCGGTGAATAGGCGTGATCCCGTGCCTCGTCGGTCATGATCCCGGTCCTCGTTCAGGTCACCGCGGCGCGCACCTGGAAGCGTGGTTCCCGGTACGCGCCGCTCTCTACCACCTCGCGGAAGTGTCTTGCCGCCTGCCAGACATCCTCGAAGCTCAGATAGAGCGGCGTGAAGCCGAAGCGCATCAGGCCCGGCTCGCGGTAGTCACCGATCACCCCCCGGGCGATCAACGCCTGGACGATGGCGTAGCCGCTCTCGGTGTCCACCAGCGACACCTGGCTGCCCCGCGCCGCGGGTGCCGGGGTGATGTCCTCGATGCCATGGGCGTCGAGCAGGTCGGCCAGGCACTCGCGGAACAGCTCGCTCATCGCCAGGCTCTTGTCGCGCAGGGCCTGCATGTCGACCTCGGCCCACATCGCAAGCGAGGCCTCCAGGGCCCGATAGGCCAGCGCCGAATGGGTGCCGGTGCGAAAGCGCGTGATGTCGCCGGCCGGCGCATAGTCGGGTTCGAAGGCGAAGGGCGCGGCATGGCCATGCCAGCCCGAGAGCGGTTGCCAGCCGCCATCCTGGTGGTCGCGCCGCACATACAGGAAGGCCGGTGCACCGGGGCCGCCGTTGAGATACTTGTAGGTGCAGCCCACCGCATAGCGCACCCCGCTACCGTTGAGGTCCACCGGCAGCGCGCCGGCCGAGTGGGCCAGGTCCCAGATCACCTCGGCCCCGTGCGCGTGTACCAGCCGGGTGGTCGCGACCATGTCACGTAGTCGGCCGGTACGGTAGTGAACCTGGCTCAGCACCACCACGGCGACGCCCTCCAGGTGCTCGGCCAGCTCGCCGTCTTCCGGCAGGAAGCGATGCGCGTGACCACTGACGCGGCAGAAGCCCTGGGCGATATAGCCATCGGTGGGGAAGTTACCGCCCTCGCTGAGCACCACGCGACGCCCGTCGCCGCACCGCCCGGTGATGTAGCCGAGCAGCTTGAAGAGGTTGAGAGTGATATTGTCGGTGATGACCACCTCGCCATCGGCGGCACCGATCACCGGGGCCAGCCGGTCGCCGAGCCGCTCGGGGGCATCGAACCAGCCCTGGTTCCAGCCCTTGATCAGCTCGTCGCGCCACTGGTCCAGGGTCTCGCCGACCGCCTCGCGGGCCGCCACCGGCTGGGCGCCGAGGGAGTTACCATCGAGGTAGAGCACGCCCTCGGGCAAGGCGAAGCGGCGCTTGAAGCCGGCCAGGGGATCCTGGCGGTCGAGGTCGCGGGCATGGTCCAGGCTTACACTCATATCGGGTCTCCGGAATCAGGAAGCGAAGCGCCTGGGCCCATTCTAGGAGGAGACGGGTGACGACGGCTTGCCTTTTCCTGCGCACCCTCCCGCCTTCCTAGCCACTTTTTGCAGGATGAGGCGCAAGGCGCGATGGTGTATCCGATCGCCGCGCCCCCTTGACCCTCGGGGCATGAGCCCCCGAACAACGAGGAACCACGCCATGACCGACGATGCCCTGGACTACTATCGACCGCCCCAAACCGAGGCCCTGGGGCTGATCCGGCTGAGCGCCTGCCCCGACGGGCTGACCGAGATCACCTTCGTCATGGAAGCAGACGCCCCGGCCCACCCCAACGCCCACACCGACCAGGCGCGAGCCCAGCTCGCCGAGTACTTCGCCGGCGCGCGCCAGGCCTTCGATCTGCCGCTTGAGCCCGCGGGCACCGACTTCCAGCGCCGGGTGTGGCAGGCGCTGGCGACCATCCCCTTCGGCGAGACCCGCTGCTACGCCGAGATCGCCGAACAGCTCGGCTGCAAGGGCGGCCAGCGCGCGGTGGGCGCGGCCAACGGCAAGAATCCCCTGTCCATCGTGGTGCCCTGCCATCGCGTGATCGGCAGCGATGGCCGGCTCACCGGCTACGCCGGCGGCATCGGCCGCAAGCAGTGGCTGCTGGCCCATGAGGCCGGTGAGGTGCCCTTCGCGCTGAGTTAGGCGCCTCGCATCACGGCTGGGCTCGATGGTCGCGGGCGCTGCCCCGGCCACGCCGGGCCGTCGCGACGCGCCACATCTCTGGCGAAGCTTGAACTTCTGCGTTATGTCTGCAATTCTCGACACATGGACACAAAACGCATGCTTGAAGCCTTCACGGCCCTCTCCCAGGCGACCCGGCTGGAAACCTTCCGCCTGTTGGTGCGCCACGAACCCGACGGCCTGCCGGCCGGAGAGATCGCGCGCTTGATGGACGTACCGCACAACACCCTGTCGACCCACCTGGGCGTGCTGTCGCGGGCCGGGCTGGTGGTCTCGCGCCGTCAGAGCCGCTCGGTCATCTACCGCGCCAGCCTCGACCACATGCGCGACACGCTCGGCTTCCTGGTGCGCGACTGCTGCGCCGGCCGCCCCGAGCTCTGCGAGCCGCTGATCGAGGACCTGCGGCCCTGCTGCCCACCCCCGGAGGAGACCCCGACATGATCAGCGTGATCTATCACAACCCGGCCTGCGGCACCTCCCGCAACACCCTGGCCATGCTCCGCGCCTCCGGCGAGGAGCCTCATGTCATCGAGTACCTGAAGACGCCGCCCACCCGGGAAAAGCTGCGGCAACTGCTGGCGGCGATGGCGATGCCGCCGCGGGCACTGCTGCGCCGCAAGGGCACGCCCTACGACGAGCTTGGCCTGGACGACCCGGCGCTGACCGACGAGTCGCTGATCGATGCCATGCTCGAACACCCGATCCTGATCAACCGTCCCATCGTGGTGACCGAGCGCGGCACTCGCCTGTGCCGCCCCTCGGAGCGCGTCCTGGGGCTGCTGCCCACTCCCGTCACCGAGTTCACCAAGGAAGACGGCGAGCTCATCCGCTTCGAGGAACCCGCCTCATGACGCTCGACCCACTCCCCAACATCGACCCCGAGCGGCTCGACCCCATCGATGCCGACGCCCTGGTGGGCCCTGGCGAGCCGCGTCATGCCCCGCGCATCCTGGTGCTCTACGGCTCGCTTCGCGAACGCTCCTATTCGCGCCTGCTGTCCGAGGAGGCCTCCCGCCTGCTGCGCTGGTACGGCTGCGAGGTGCGCACCTTCGATCCCTCCGGCCTGCCGCTGCCCGACGATGCCGACGCCGACCACCCCAAGGTGCAGGAACTGCGCGAACTGGCCGAATGGAGCGAGGGCATGCTGTGGGTCAGCCCCGAACGCCACGGCGCGATGACCGGCATCATGAAGGCCCAGATCGACTGGATACCCCTGGCGCTGGGCGGCGTGAGGCCGACCCAGGGCAAGACCCTGGCGGTGTTGGAGGTCTCCGGCGGCAGCCAGAGCTTCAATGCCGTCAACCAGCTGCGCCTTCTCGGCCGCTGGATGCGCATGCTGACCATCCCCAACCAGTCCTCCGTGCCCAAGGCCTTCAACGAGTTCGACGAGGCCGGTCGCATGCTGCTGTCGCCGCTCTACCTGCGCGTGGTCGATGTCTGCGAGGAACTGGTGAAGTTCACCTGGATGACCCGGGGCCGCTCGGCCTACCTGACCGACCGCTATTCGGAACGGATCGAGAGCGCCGAGGCCGTGTCACGCCGCGTCAACCAATCGACCCACTGAGAGGGCGTTTACAAAAGTCACGAGCGACGGCCAGACAAGGCGAAATTCGGCGAGAACGCGGAGTTTAGCCCTCCTAAATGAGGGCTTCGAGCCGAATTCCAACGCGGTATGGTCGAGCGCAGTCATTTGTCTACACCCTCTGAACCGAACCACCGGGAAAGGAGTCCTCTATGCTGGCGTTCGCCATCTTCTTGATCACCCTGGTGCTGGTCATCTGGCAGCCCAAGGGGCTGGGCATCGGCTGGAGCGCGCTGGGCGGCGCCGCGGTGGCGCTGGCCACCGGCGTGGTCGGCTGGGGTGACGTCGGCACCGTCTGGCAGATCGTCTGGGATGCCACCTTCACCTTCGTGGCGCTGATCATCATCTCGCTGATCCTCGACGAGGCCGGCTTCTTCGCCTGGGCCGCCCTGCACATCGCCCGCTGGGGCAACGGCCGGGGACGGCTGTTGTTCCCGCTGGTCGTGCTGCTCGGGGCGGTGATCGCCGCGCTGTTCGCCAACGACGGCGCCGCCCTGCTGCTGACCCCGATCGTCGTCGCCATCCTGGCACGGCTCGACTTCCGCCCCGGGGCCGCGCTGGCCTTCATCATCGCCACCGGCTTCGTCGCCGACTCGACCAGCCTGCCGCTGATCATCTCGAACCTGGTCAATATCGTCAGCGCCAACTACTTCGATATCGGCTTCAGCCGCTATGCCCAGGTGATGGTGCCGGTCGACCTGGTATCGCTGCTCGCCACGCTCGCGGTGCTGGGCGTCTACTTCCGCCGCGACATCCCCGCCCGCTACGAGGTCGCGCGGCTCGAGGCACCGGCCACGGCGATCCGCGATCGCCAGGTCTTTCACGCCGCCTTCCCGTTGCTCGCCGTGCTGCTGGTCGCGCTGTTCATGACCACCCGCTGGGAGATTCCCTTCGCCGCTATCATGGGCGTGGCGGCGCTGGTACTGATGGCCATCGCCGGGCGCTGGTTCAGCGCGAGCCACACGCACGTCATCTCGCTCAAGAAGGTCATCGGCAACGCCCCCTGGCAGATCGTGCTGTTCTCGCTGGGCATGTACCTGGTGGTCTATGGCCTCGGCAACGCCTGGCTCACCGCCGAGGCCTCGCGGTGGCTGGAGTGGCTCGGCGGGCAGGGCGCGTTCGTGGCCACCGTCGGCACGGGTTTCTCTTCGGCGATCCTCGCCTCGCTGATGAACAACATGCCTTCGACCCTGGTGGGCGCCCTGGCCATCGACCAGGCCCAGGTATCGACGACGACCCAGCAGCTGATGGTCTATGCCAACGTCATCGGCAACGACCTGGGGCCCAAGTTCACGCCCATCGGCAGCCTCGCCACCCTGCTCTGGCTGCACGTGCTGGCCGGCAAGGGCTACCGCATCGGCTGGGGGCAATACATGAAGGTCGGGCTGATCATCACCCCGCCGGTGCTGCTGGCCGCGCTGGTCGCCCTGGCCATCTGGTTGCCCATGCTGCCCTCGCCCTAGGCTTTGTCTGAAAAGCCGGCGAGGTCATGGCGAGGAGGAGCGCACGAGGCGCTCCAGGGCCAGGTGCAACCAGTCGAAGTTGTCCCAGGGCGCGCCCGCCGCGGACGCCGGCTCCTCGAGCCGGCCGCCCTCGAGCGCGTCATCGTCGAGCAGGTCGCTCAACGCGGTGAGGGTCAGCCCCTGGCGCTCGGCCTCGCGCTCCAGGTCCTCCGCGGCCAGCCAGATCTCCTGCAGCACGGTCGGTACGGCGCTCATGGCGCAGGCGTGATCGGCGATCTTGTCGCGCCGGCGCATGGCCCGAATCTGCTCGGCGCGCGCGGTAAGACAGGCACTCAGGCGCGCATGGCCGGGCGCCTGGGAAGCCCCGGCGTCAGGCACGGTCGTCGCCTTCCGCGAGCCGTGCCAGGGTGGCATCGGCCCAGCCGACCTGGCGCAGGGCCGCGATGGCACTCGCCAGGCGCATGGCCTGATCGATGGCGGCGTCGCTTTCGCCGGCCTGCTGCAGGCTGCCCAGATGGCTGCGAAAACACATGTAGCCACCGTTGAGCATCGAGATGGCGATGCAGGCGTAGTGATAGGCGGTGGCATCCTGCACGCCCAGGGCGTCGAAGGGGCGCATCGCCAGGGCCTCGAGGCTGCCGCCCGCCTCCACCTGGGCGAACTGACGGCTGAAGAAGTAGGGGTTGGTCACCCCCATCCGGCTCAGCGCCAGCAGGATGGCGCGACGCGCCTCCCCCTCGAGAGGGCCGCTCAGCGCACGAACGCGAGCGACGATGCCCTCATCGCGAGCGGCCAGGGCAGCCGCCCAGGCGACCCAGTGACGGTGGGGAGCGGCCAGGGCGGAGCGCCCCGAATCCCCGGGGCAAAGGGTCGCCTCGAGCAGCGCCTCGGCATCGGCGGCTTCGAGGGGCAGGGGAGCGTCATCGATCATGGTCGGGTCCTCGGGCATGCGGATCATCGGGCAGAGGCGAACGATCCGAGACCACCGAGATCAGGGTAGCCAAAGGCGATTTCAAGGGGCCGGTCGTCTCGGCGCCGACGCCGTCCCGCTTCATGCCCCCGCCGATTTGCGGCACCATGGCTTCCTGCCCGCCCATCGCGAAGGAATCGCCATGCCCCTCACCGCCCTCCGGCCCCCCGAGCTCACCCCCGGCTTCATGGTGATCCACGGCAACCGCCTGGAGGCGCTGCGCGACCTGGCGGTGGAATGGCTGCGCCACCACCCGCTCTCGCCGCTCGAGGACGAGGTGATCCTGGTGCAGAGCAACGGCATCAGCCAGTGGCTGAAGCTGGCGCTGGCCGCCGACCCGCCCCAGGGCGCCGGCATCGCCGCGGCCATGGACGTCACCCTGCCGGCGCGCTACCTGTGGCAGGCCTACCGCGCGGTGCTCACCCAGCAGGACGGCCCCGACGCCGTGCCGCCGGCCTCCCCGCTCGACAAGCCGCGCCTCGTCTGGCGGCTGATGCGCCTGCTACCGGAGCTCACGGATGACGCCATCTTCGCGCCCCTGGCGCGCTTCCTGGCCGACGATGATGACCTGCGCAAGCGCCACCAGCTGGCCGAGCGGCTGGCCGACCTGTTCGACCAGTACCAGGTCTACCGCGCCGACTGGCTGGCCGCCTGGGCCGAGGGCCGCGACGAGTTGATCGATGCCCGCGGCCAGGCTCGGCCGCTCGCCGAGGACCAGCGTTGGCAGCCGGCGCTGTGGCGGCGGCTGCGCGACGATATCGGCGAGGCCGGCCTGGCCACCAGCCGCGCCTGGGTGCACACCCGCTTCCTCGAGGCCTGTCGCGAATTGACGCCCGAGACGCGGCCGAAAGACCTGCCGCGCCGGGTGGTGGTGTTCGGCATCTCCTCGCTGCCCCGCCAGACCCTGGAGGCGCTGGCCGCGGTGTCTAAGGTCACCCAGGTGCTGCTCTGCGTGCACAACCCCTGCCGCCACTACTGGGCGGACATCATCGAGCACAAGGACCTGCTGCGGGCCGCCCGGCGGCGCCAGCGCCAGCGCCCCGGCATGCCATTGGCGCTTGACGACACCGAGCTGCACCTGCACGCCCAGCCGCTGCTGGCCGCCTGGGGCAAGCAGGGCCGCGACTACCTGCGCCTGCTCGACGAGTTCGACGACCAGGACGCCTACCGCTCGCTGTTCGACGCCGAGGCGATGCGCATCGATCTGTTCGACTCGCCCGCCGAGGGCGAGGCCATGGGCCTGCTGCAACAGCTGCAGGACGACGTGCTCGAACTGCGCCCACCCCAGGAGACCCGCGAGGCCTGGCCGGCGGTGGCCCCGGCCGATGATCGCAGCCTGCGCTTCCACGTCGCCCATAGCGCGCTGCGCGAGGTCGAGATCCTCCACGACCAGCTGCTGGCTGCCTTCGACGCCGACCCCACGCTGCGCCCGCGGGACGTGCTGGTGATGGTGCCCGACATCGACACCTACGCCGCCGCCGTGCAGGCGGTGTTCGGCCGCCTGCCGCCGGACGATTCGCGCCATATTCCCTTTACGCTCTCCGACCAGACCAGCCGCCACCGCCAACCGCTGCTGGTGGCGCTGGAAGCCCTGCTGCACCTGCCGGAGTCGCGGCTCACGGTGAGTGACCTGCTCGACCTCTTGGAGGTGCCCGCGCTGCGTGGGCGCTTCGGGCTAGACGCCGAGGCCCTGCCGGTGCTGCGCCGCTGGATCGAGGGCGCCGGCATCCGCTGGGGGCTCAACGCCGAACAACGCGCCCGACTCGACCTGCCCGGCGGGCTCACCGCCAACACCTGGGCCTTCGGCCTGCGCCGGCTGCTGCTGGGCTACGCGGTGGGTCACGGTCACGACGGCCCCGGCGACGAGGGCCCGTGGCACGACATCGAACCCTATGGCGACATCGGCGGCCTGGAGGCGGCGCTTGCCGGCCCGCTGATGGACCTGCTCGACACGCTCGAGACCCAATGGCGCGCGCTCTCCGAGCCCGCCGACGTGGCCACCTGGTGCCGACGGCTGCGCACCCTCATGGCCGACTGCTTCACCGCCGAGGACGAGGCCGACCTCGCCACCCTGAACCGCCTGGAGGAAGGCCTGGAGACCTGGCAAGAGACCAGCGAAGACGCCAGGCTCAGCGAGGCGCTGCCGCTCTCGGTGGTGCGCGAGCACTGGCTCGGCCAGCTCGACGAGGCCAACCTCTCCCAGCGCTTCCTGGCCGGTGCGGTGAACGTCGCCACCCTGATGCCGATGCGCGCCATCCCCTTCCGCCACGTCTGCCTGCTGGGCATGAACGACGGCGAATACCCGCGGGTCCAGCGCCCGCTGGACATCGACCTGATGGGCCACGACTACCGCCCCGGCGACCGCTCGCGCCGCGAAGACGACCGCTACCTGTTCCTCGAGGCACTGCTCTCGGCCCGCGACAGCCTGATGATCAGCTGGGTCGGCCGCAGCATCCACGACAACGAACCGCGCCCGCCCTCGGTGCTGCTCGGCCAGCTACGCGACCACCTCGCCGCCGGCTGGCGCCTCGCCGGGCGGGAACACCAGGACGACGCCGGCCAGGCCCTGATCGACGCCCTGACCACCGAGCACCCGCTGCAGCCGTTCAGCCGGGAATACTTCCGTGCGGGGTCGGGCACGGTAGAGAGCCGCGCGGCCTCGGGCGCGGTAAAGAGCCGCGCTGGGGCGGGCGCGGTAGAGAGCCGTGCGGAGGACGAGCGGCTGTTCACCTACGCCCGGGAGTGGCGTGCCGTACATGCCGGCCAGCCGACGCCGGCATCCGACGCCGACGGCGAACTACCGCCCATGGCGCTGGACACCGCCCTGCCGCTCTCGCGCCTGGGTGGCTTGCTCAAGGACCCGGTGAAGGCCTTCTTCACCACCCGGCTCGGCGTGTTCCTCGAGCGCGAGGCGCTGGAGAGCCCCGACCACGAGCCCTTCGCCCTGAATGGCCTGGACCACTGGCAGCTTCAGCAGGCGCTGATCGAGGCCGGGCGCCGCGCGGTGGACGACGGTGAATCGCCGATGCCCGCCATCCACGACACCCTGGCGCGCCTGGAGCGCGAGGGGCGCCTCGCCATGGGCGGCTTCGCCGAGCTGATGCGCGAGCACCTGGTCGAGCCGCTGGACGGCGTGTTCAGTGACTACGCCGAACAGCTCGCCGCCTGGCCCCACGCCTGGGAGACGCCGGCCGCCGTGTCGCTGGAACTCGCCACCGACGACGACCCACTGTCGAGCGACCCGCTGCGAGTGGAGGACTGGCTGGACGGCCTGCGCGAGAACGACGCCGGCGAGCGCTGCCGGCTGGTGCTGATGACCAGCAGCCTGGTCCACAAGGGCAAATATCACTGGAAGCACTGGCTGGGCCCGTGGGTCGCCCACCTGGCCGGCCAGCTCGCCCTCGGCCCCATGACCACGGTGCTGATCTCCCGGGCCGGCGGCGGCACCCTGGCGCCGCTGGAGGCGGCCGATGCGCGCCGGCATCTCGAGGCCATCGCCCGCGCCTGGCGCACCGGCATGACCACCCCGCTGCCGCTGGCTCGCGACACCGCCTTCGCCTGGCACGAGAAAGGCGGCGACGAACATGCCCTGGCCCGCGTGTTCGGCAATGAAGAGAAGGCGGAAGAGGCCGACCTCAAGGCCTGGAAGGCCGCCGACACCGCCTTTCACGGCACCGGATTCAACGGCGACCATGGCGAGCTTGGCCGCGATCCCTACCTTGCCCGCCAGTGGCGCGACCTCGAGAGCCTGATACGCCACCGGGCCGCCGGGCGGCACTTCACCGAGCTGACCGCCGCGCTCTACGCCCCGCTGCATGATGCGGTGAAGAACAAGCGCGGCGACAAACAAGCCGGCAAGGGAGGCCGAAGCTCATGACAGCGCCCGAGACCCTGCAGGCAGCCGAGACGCCGCGGCTTGATCCGGTGGCCTTGCCGCTCACCGGCAGCCGGCTGATCGAGGCCAGCGCCGGCACCGGCAAGACCTTCACCATCGCCCTGCTCTACCTGCGCCTGGTGCTCGGCCCCCGGAACGAGGAGGATGCCGCCAGCTTCCCGCGACCGCTGACGCCGCCGGAGATACTGGTGGTCACCTTCACCAACGCCGCCACCCAGGAGCTGCGCGACCGCATCCGCGCCCGGCTGGTGGAAGCGGCAGAGGCCTTCCAGCCCGAGGTGGGGCAGCCCCCTACGCCTGCCGAAGGGGCCAACCTCGAAGATGAGCCGCCCCTGATCGGCGATCTCTTCAGCGACACCTGGGGTCAGACCCCTAAGCCCCCCGAGGGGGCTGGCCCCAAGGGGGGCTCAGGCGACCCGCTGCTGGCCCTGCGCGACAGCTACCCCCGCGAGAGCTGGCCGACCTGCGCCCGGCGCCTGCGGCTGGCCGCCGAGTGGATGGACGAGGCCGCGGTCTCCACCATCCACGCCTGGTGCCACCGCATGCTGCGCGAACACGCCTTCGACAGCGGCAGCCTGTTCGCCCTGGAGATGTCGCTGGACCAGTCGGAGATGGACCTGGAGATCGCCCGGGACTACTGGCGCAGCTTCTACTACGACCTCGACCCCGAGGCGCTGCAAATCATCGCCCGCTACTGGACCACGCCGGACGCCTTGAACGACACCGCCGCCCGGCTGCGCACCCACGCGAGCGCCCTGCCCGCAGCCCCGCCGCCCTTTGAGGCGCTGGCCAACTATCGCCAACAGCGCGCCGCGGCGCTGGCCGAGCTCAAGGCGCCCTGGCCGGCCTGGCTCGACGAGCTGGAGGCACTGCTCGAGGCCGGCGCCAAGCGCAAGGCCTTCAACGGCCAGAAGCTCAACGCCAAGAGCCGCACCAACTGGCTTGCCGCCCTGCGCGACTGGGCGAGCGACCCGGAACTCGCCAAGCCGGCGCTCACCGACGCCGCCTGGAAGCGCCTGACGCCCGAGGGCATCGCCGAGATCTGGAAGGAAGATCCCGTGCCGAATTTGCCGGCGCTGGAGGCCCTGGCCGAACTGCCTGAGGCACTGGCCGAGCTGCCCGACCCGTTCGCCGACCTGCTCGCCCACGCCGTGCACTGGATGGCGAGCCGCCGCGAGGCCGTGCAGCGCCGCCGTGCCGAACTCGGCCCCGACGACCTGCTGCACCGGCTGGACGCCGCCTTCGCGGGCGAGGCCGGCGAGACCCTGGCCGCGCGAATCCGCGCGCAGTTCCCGGTGGCGCTGGTCGACGAGTTCCAGGACACCGACCCGGTACAGTACCGGCTATTCTCGAGGGTCTATCGCCTCGGCGAAGCGTCAGGCCAGGACGACGCAAGCGCATCATCGGGCGCGGCGTCGGGCTCGGAAATGAGCGCCGTGCTGCTGATCGGCGACCCCAAGCAGGCGATCTACGCCTTCCGCGGCGCCGATATCCACACCTACCTGCAAGCCCGGCGCGACACCGCCGGCCGCCACGTCACGCTAGGCACCAACTTCCGCTCCGCCACGCCCATGGTCGAGGCCGTGAACCGGGTGTTCGCCCACGCCGAAGTCAATCACGAGGCGGGCGCCTTCCTGTTCCGTAAAAGACGCTCTGAATCTCTGGAACAATCGAGCAATCCCGTGCCGTTCACGCCCGTGGATGCGAACGGAAGGAAGGACTCACTCACCCGCCACGGCGCCACACAACCGGCACTCACCCTCTGGCACCTGGCCGCCGACGACACCCTGCCCAAGGGCGCCTACCTCGCTGAGCTTGCCAAGCGCTGCGCCACCGAGATGGCCACCCTGCTCCGCGAGGGCCAGGCCGGGCAAACAGGCTTCACCGCCACCCAGGGCGAAGACGACGAGCTACGCCCGTTGGCGCCGTCGGACCTGGCGGTGCTGGTCAACAATGCCGGCGAGGCCCGCGCCATTCGTGGCGCCCTGCAGGCCCGCGGCATCCGCAGCGTCTACCTCTCCGACAAGGAAGGCGTGTTCGAGACCGAGGCCGCCGCCGAGCTAGAGGGGTGGTTGGCCGCCTGCGCCGCGCCGGACGACGAGCGCTGCCTACGCGCGGCGCTCGCCACGCCGAGCCTCGGGCTCTCGCTTGCCGAGCTCGACGCCCTGAACGGCGGCCCCCAGCAAGACGAGCTGGCCTGGGAGGCGCGGGTGATGCAGTTCCGCGACTATCACCGCCAATGGCAGCGCCGCGGCGTGCTGCCCATGCTGCACCGGCTGCTGGCCGACTTCGCGGTGCCCGGCCGGCTCTTGGCGGTGCCCGAGGGTGAGCGACGGCTCACTGACCTCTTGCACCTCGGCGAACTGCTGCAGGAGGCCAGCACCGAGATCGACGGCGAGCACGCCCTGCTGCGCTTCTTGGCCGAGTCCCGCGCGCATCCACAGGCGCAGTCCGACACCCACCGCCTGCGCCTGGAGAGCGACGCCGACCTGGTGCAGGTGGTGACCATCCACAAGTCCAAGGGCCTGGAGTACCCGCTGGTGTTCCTGCCCTTCATCGCCGCCTTCCGCCCGGTGAAGAAAGACGACCTGCCGCTGCGCTGGCACGACGACGACGGCCACCTGCGCCTGACCCTTTCCGCCGACGAGGCGACGCTGGCCCGCGCCGACCACGAGCGCCTGGGCGAAGACCTGCGCAAGCTCTACGTCGCCCTGACCCGCGCCCGCCACGCCACCTGGCTGGGCCTGGCGCCGCTGGAGGCCATGGAGCGCAGCGCCGTCGGCCACCTGATGGCCGGCGGCGAGGCACTGACGCCCGACAACCTGCGCCCGGCGCTCGAGGCGCTGGCCGATGGCAACGGCAGTGGAGATAGCAGAGTCGCCGTGCAGGATGCCCCCGAGGCCGATGCCACCCCGGTCGACCTCGCCAGCGACGACACCCCGCTGGGCGAGGCCCGCGCGCCCACCCGGGCGATTCGCGAGCACTGGTGGATCGCCAGCTACTCGGCGCTGCGCACCGGCGCCACGCCGCTCTCACCAGGCGAGCCGCCGGGCGAAGAAGCCGCCAGCGAGGCCGAGCCGGCCCCCGAGCCCACCACCGCCAATGAAGCCACCGCCATGGAGGTGATCCACGAGCCCTTCGATGCCACGGCGGCCACGGTGAGCGAGGGCTCGCTTCACCGCTTCCCTCGCGGGCCCTCGGCGGGCACCTTCCTGCACGGCCTGCTGGAATGGGCCGGCGAGGAAGGCTTCGCCCGGGTGGCGGACGACGCCGAGCTGCGCGCCGACACCCTGGCCCGGCGCGCCAACCGCCGCGGCTGGGAGGGCCAGATCGCCGCGCTCGAACAGTGGCTGCCGGAGCTGCTGACCACGCCGCTGCCGGTGCCGGTTGATGCCGCGCCGCTGCGCCTCGATGGCCTGGAACGCACCACCGACTACCGCGTCGAACTGGAGTTCTGGTTCGCCGCCCACAAGGTCAATACTTGCAGGCTGGACACCCTCGTAAGCACTCACACACTCGGTGGGCGGCCACGTCCGGCGCTCGAGCCCGACACCCTCAACGGCATGCTCAAGGGCTTCATCGACCTGGTGGTGGAACACGACGGGCGCTTCTTCGTGCTCGACTGGAAGTCCAACCACCTGGGCGCGGATGACGCCGCCTACACCGAGGCGGCGATGAATGACGCCGTGCTCGAGAAGCGCTACGACGTGCAGTACTGCCTCTACCTGCTGGCCCTGCACCGGCTGCTCGAGACCCGGCTGCCGGACTACGACATCGAGCGCCACCTGGGCGGGGCGCTCTACGTCTTCCTGCGCGGCAACCGCGCGCCCTCCCGCGGCGTGCACGCCGAACGCCCGCCGAGCGAGCTGATTCTCGCGCTCGATGCCCTGTTCCGCGCCGCCGAGGAGGCCCCGTCATGACGCCGAACACTCCGAACCACGCCCCCCACCCGGCCGCGGAACACGCACCTAACCCCGAGCAGGCGCACGCTCGAGCGCCCGAAACCGCGCCTATTCAAGCGCCCGAACACGCGCTGGCCGATCACGCGGCGCTGTTCGCCCTGCTCGACCGCTGGGTCGAGCGCGGCTGGCTGCGCTCGCTGGACCGCGCCTTCGCCACCTTCCTGCACCGCGAGGCGAGCCGGGGCAGCGGGGAAAGTGTGGAAAGGGGGGAGAACGAGGTAAGTGAGGCCTCACCCCCGCTACTGCTGGCGGCGGCACTGGCCAGCCACCAGCTCGGCCGCGGCCACGTGTGCCTGGACCTGGCCCAGACGCTTGCCGCCCCGGATTTGGCGCTCTCGCTGCCGCCGGAGGGCGACAGCCTGGAGGACCCACCGCCGCTGCCCAGCCGGGTGATGGCCACGCTGGCGCTCGACGCCTGGCGCGCCGCGCTGGCCCAACCCGCGCTGGTGGCCGATGGCCCCGGCAACACGCCGCTGGTGCTCGCCGGCAGCCGAGAGCGCCCGCGGCTCTACCTGCGCCGCTACTGGCAGCACGAGCAGGATATCCACACCCGGATCCATGAACGGCTCGGGGTAACCGATAGCGACGATGCCCCCGAGGCTGCCCGCCTGCGCCCGATCCTCGATGCCCTCTTCCCCCACCGGGGCGAGGCGAATCCCCCGCTCGACTGGCAGAAGGCCGCCTGCGCGCTGGCCGGGCGCTCGCGCTTCGCGGTGATCACCGGCGGCCCCGGCACCGGCAAGACCACCACCGTGGTGCGCCTGCTCGCCCTGCTCCAGGCTCAAGCGCTAGGTGCCAGCGAACAGGCCCTGCGCATTCACCTGGCCGCGCCCACCGGCAAGGCCGCCGCCCGGCTCAACGAATCCATCGCCGGCCAGGTGGCCAAGCTCGACCTCGACGGCCTGGGCGACGATCCCGAGCGGCTGCGCGAGGTGATCCCCAAGGACGTCTCGACGCTGCACCGCCTGCTAGGCTCGCGCCCCGACACCCGCCGCTTCCGGCACGACCGCCACAACCCGCTGCCGCTGGACGTGCTGGTGGTGGACGAGGCCTCGATGGTCGACGTGGGCATGATGGCCGCGATGCTCGAGGCGCTGCCGCCCCGGGCGCGGGTGGTGCTGCTCGGTGACAAGGACCAGCTCGCCTCGGTGGAGGCCGGCTCGATACTCGGCGACCTGTGCGCCCGGGCCGAGGGCGGCCATTACACCCCGGCCACCACCGAATGGCTGAATGAGGCCACCGGCCAGCCGCTGCCCGCGGACACGCGGGATGCCGACGGCCAGGCCCTGGACCAGGCCATCGCCATGTTGCGCGTCAGCCACCGCTTCACCGCCGATAGTGGCATCGGCCAACTCGCCGCGGCGATCAACGCCGACAAAGAGCCCGCCACCAAGCGCCGCGCCATCACCACGGCGCTGACCCATGGCTTCGCGGACCTCTCGCATCAGAAACTAGGCGCCGACGACGAACGCGGCCTAGCCCACCTGGCCGTGACCGGCTGCCCCGAGCGCTTCCCCGGGGCCGGCAACACCGACGCGCCGCCGGTGGGCTACCGCCACTTCCTGAGCGTGATGGGCGAGCGGCGCCCGCCGGACGACGCGGATCAGGAAGGCTTCGATGACTGGGCAAGAGAGGTGCTCGCGGCCCACGGCCACTTCCAGCTGCTGTGCGCGCTGCGCCGCGGCCCCTGGGGCGTGGAAGGCCTGAACGAGCGGGTGCGCCAGGCGCTGGAACGCGAAAAGCTGATCGACAGCCAGGACGGCCGCCAGCGTTGGTACCCCGGCCGCCCGGTGCTCGTCACCAAGAACGACTACGGCCTGGGGCTGATGAACGGCGATATCGGCATCACCCTGGACATGCCGCGCCCGGGATCGGCTCACGCTTCACAGCGCCCGAACAATGCGCCTGCCGACAACCGCCGCCTGCTGCGGGTGGCCTTCCCCTCCGGCGATGGCACCGGTCGCATCAAGTGGGTGCTGCCCAGCCGCCTGCAATCGGTGGAGACGGTGTTCGCGATGACGGTGCACAAGTCCCAGGGCTCGGAGTTCACCCACGCCGCCCTGGTGCTGCCCGACGCGCCGAACCCCATCCTCACCCGGGAGCTGGTCTACACCGGCATCACCCGTGCCCGCCACTGGCTGACGCTGGTCGAAACCGGCCGCGGCCAGCTGATGGACGCGGCGCAGAGAAGAGTGATGCGGGTGAGTGGGTTGGGGGGTTGAAGGGCCTCTGCTCCCGTGCTCAAACGGAAGAGCTTGTCGTTCGGCTATGGATGGATACTTGGACTACGATCGCCTGAATACAGCAGCGTTTGAGGCACCACGTGCTTTTTCAAAAGTAAAAGTACGTGGCGGGTCATACGTCCGCTGCAATGATTTTTTGAGCATCGTAGCTCCAAGCGTTGGATCAACGAGGCATTGGGACTGATGCACGGACCTTTCCGCGATATTCCTCCAATGCCATTTCAACGATTTCCTTCCATGCACCCTCAGTAGCCATCTGGCGCGTGTCTTCGACATGCACGGATACTGGGATTTGCACACCATTTCGGACGAATTTCAGAGTGGTGCTTACATTTGAATTTAGGGTAATTGCCCAGAAGCCCGGCTTAAACCACGCCCATAACTCATCAATCTGTATTGCCACCGTCTGGTCAGCACCTGCGTTGTCAACGACACGCCACCCAGCATCATTGAAAGCCGCAGTTGCATACTTACGAATTAGTTCTTCGACAGTTTGATTTTCCGGAAGAAAAACATCACCAAGTGCTTTGCCGTAACCATTCCTTTTACGCCCTATTGCACGAGCCTTCATTTCGTCACTCGCAGCATTTGCTCCGTCAAACCCGAGCGATGGCGTCGATGGAATTCTAGGCGCCTCTTCAAACGTCCGATTATCGACTACGGACTCGATGAAGATGGATTCGGTTTGCACACCGCCATCGCGAGCTACAGGCACATCTATAGGAACAACACTGCGACTGGTCGCACATCCAGTAATTGTCAAAAAAGCCAGTACGGAAACCCAAATTTTTGCAAACTTCATGTATTTCTCCATTGTTTCTTCAAGATTCCCAACGCTTGAGGTAAGGGGCAGCCGGAGCACGTAGCGCGGAGGGAACCTGCAAGCACAGCTTGCAGGCTGTCCCTTTGACCGAATTGTTAGGAGCGCGGTGCTGCACGGTTTGGTCTTTCAACGATCTCTGCAATATCAGTAATGCTTCCAATTGTAAGTAGGACAGGATCCAGTTGCGCAACTTGGGCTTGTAGACGCCATGCAAAGCGCCACTCGTGTTGCAAGATGAATTGGAGTGGCTTGGAAAAAACTGCGCCCAACCTGCTTTTACCACCATACACAACGGCAGCATCTATGCCCGACCACTGAGGCAGCGCAAGCTCCGCTGCAGAGTGAAGCCTTTGGCAGAATTCTTCTACTTCATGGATCACAAGACAAGCATCGGTTTCAGGAAAGTCGTCAAATAGCTGTTCATCCCAGCACTTTGAAAAGCAGATAGTCAGATAATTTGTTCCGACCTCTGACCTATAGGTAACATCTCCAATTGGTTTGATTCTCTGCCCTGTGCGCTCAATAGTGATCGATACTGAACTGGCTGGAGATGTTCTGACACGAACCAATTCATCATCGTGTCGTGATGCATCAGCCTCTTGTTACTTATAGTCAGTCGCGGGCCGAAGACGAAACTCGCCTAGCTCCAGCGAGCGTTCTAACCACTGTCTTTCTGAGTATCGATACAGCTTTGGCGGGCGAGTGAGTTCGATTTCCATATACTCTTAACGCTTTGCTCACCGGTAAATTGCGAGCGCAGCGAGTAATTTATCCGCGTGCAGAAACTTGTTATATGCTGGAACTGCCAATTCAGTTCGTCTCACTTAGAGCAGCGTCCAAATTTTCTAAAGCAGAAATCACCTCGTTGACAGTATGCTGATCGAACTCTGGCAAGTCAGTCTCGTCATGTGTACCTTTGTTCAAGTACGACCAATATGCGTTTCTTCCATCTTGACCTAGCACAGCAGTCAGAGCGGACACTATCAGCTCTTTATTAGGTATATTTGACTGTGAACGATTCAGCTTAGATCTTAGATTTTCAGCTAATGCCCTTAGATCCCATGGCGCAGAAGGAGAACGGCGAGAGACACTAATTAGGCTGTCCTTCTGATCACTATGCTTTCCGTAATGAAACCAAGTTTTTTCACATAGGTTCTCTAGCGCTCTTCTTGCCGACATCAACGCGTCGCGATACTCTCCTTGTGCATATAGTTCGCGTGCAGCTAATACATAATTTTTGGGTCGCCTTAATGAGTCAACTTGAATATGACCTTCGCCAGCGCTTGATACGAAAATATATGACTGAGACGCAAGTGACTGACTCTTACCTAGCAGTTGATGTGTGTTATTAAAGAACTCTTCACCATGCACTGCCAAAATTATCTGACAATCCTTGAAAAAATCATCAACAAATAGCGCTTCCCTGATGGCACGACGATGCTCATCATCAATTGCGTTCACTGGGTCATCAAAAATAAGAACCGGACAAAGCTCTTTTACGTTCTTAGCAAGCAATATTGCTAGCCCAAGGCAACGGATATGACCCTCACTCAGAATATGGAGAGCATCAAATAAGGAAGAAGGGTCTTTCAAAAATGAAATGCCCAACCGTTGATTTTGAGATAACGGAAGTTGAACAGAAGCTAATTTATCTGCTTCTGAATCGTAACGATTAAAAGCATTGTAAAGTCTCACAACTAGGTCGCCGAGGTCAGCAACCAACTGGCTCGGCAATCGATTCTTATATGCATTCAATCTTTCAACAAAGCTCTTATAAGAAGCTGCAATCTCCTGATTTATTTGCACTTTGGCATACTCAGCATCCACATCAGCTATAAGTTGAGCATTCTCCGTATCAAAACTAGTGATTGCCTGTTGCGCAGCAATAATTGCTTGTTTAGCTGTGTTTCTGCGTGTTTCTAAGACAGTGATTTGCTCTTTAAGCCAGCGCAAACGATTTAGCTCAGCTTGCTTGTTTGAACGTATTTGAGCGTCCTGATCAGTCTTTTTGTCGGCTTCCTCGAGATGCTTTACCTGGGCTTCCAGGTGCTGCCATGGCGTAAAACCATCCGCTAACTGTTGCTGCAAGGAGTACCACCACCCGATATCTACTTGTGAGCCAGGTGAAATATGAAAATTTCGGATAGCATTGTTTTGTGGCAGAAACGTCAAACAAACATTCAATATTTGCGAGAGGTCCAGCAACCATCTACTAACATTTTGTTGAAGTTGTTGTGCCGTTTTCTGAAGCTCTGCCAAGTGTTGCAGCTTTTGAAGTTCTTCATTAGCGTTACCGTAAGGATTTACGGATACTTGTGTGAGCGGCGTTTTACACGCTGGACAATGTTCTGAACTACTCGATTGTAGCTGAACAACTGCGTCGTATAGATTCTTGAATGATACCTCCTGACTTGCGTTTTCCAGATCTTTTTGCGTCAACTCCAGCTCGCTGAGGCCGCTGCTAATGGAGCTACCAAGTGTTTGCAATGCGCTAATTGTTAAGTTGGTTTTACTTGCTTGGGGCTGTTGCAAACCGGTTTCTAGTCGCTGGATTGATCCTGCATTTTCATCATCACCGTTTAGTTCAAAGACCAATTGGCTAAAGGTTGCTCCGTCACGGTACTGGGTGGCTAGTGTTTGCTCCTCAACATTTAGTTTTTGCAGCTCTGCATTGTTAGTCGCTATCTGCTGCTGAGAACCAGAAAGTGCCTGCTTTTTTTGTGCTAACTGAGCTGCTTTAACACCGGTAAGATCAATATATTTTGGGTCAAACTCAGAAGTAAAATTGCGCACAAACTCGTTGAAAGAGTCTAAGCCAAATAACGTTGATATAAGCTCAGTTTGCTTAGCGGGTGCCTGAGCGGCAATTCTAGAAAAGTTATCGATACGATTTTTTTCAACGAAAAAAAATCTAAATAGTTCCTCATTTGCCTCAATTTCAACCTCAGCGCCTTGCTCGTTTAAGCCTGTAACAACTGGCGTCGCAAAACGATTAACATGTGCGTTTTTCAGGTAATCACCCTGATCTCGAAAACGCTTGCTTTCCGCTTCAGCTACGTTACCCAGCAGGCTATATTCAAGGGCTTCGCAGAAGCTAGATTTGCCAGTACCGTTCGGTCCGTATATGAGGACTAAACGGCTTTCTAAATCAAAAATCTCTTGCCTGGAGAAACCACGAAACGGCCCCACTGCCATACTTTTTATCTGAGTAATGGGGGAAGTTTTCTCGGCGGTTATCTCGGGTAAAGACTGAATCTCTATGCTCAAGTCGTCCCAGTTAGCCTGGGCCAAGGTAACCATTTTCTTAACCCGCTGACCTTGATAGGTTCCGAGAGAAGCAAGCTCATCAAGGTTTGCCAGGACAATGTTCGCCAGCTTGCGCACTCCCGGAAGAACTTCGTCTGAATCGAGAGTTCGCAAAAAACGTAGATATTCAGACTCAATCATAATACTTCCTTAGATTTTAGATTCAGTTCCTTCACTTTGGCATATAACAGGTATTAGATAGCTAACACGTTTATTGACTTGAACGTGCCGGCGCGTTCAAATCAATAAACGAGGCAGCCAAACCGATCACAACCCCATGAAAGCTCTCAACATTAAGCATAAATAGGCCACATAACACGGGTAAACGAGCTGGCTGCATTTTACGGAACCCGCTATCGAGGATTTCGGCCGTTGACGATCCGTAGTGTGTCATTCCACCTGCTCCGTCACCTTGCCTTCATCAAACGCCAACCGCCCGGCAATCGCCGCCATTTCATCGTTTGGCCGCTCATAGCTCCAGGCTACATCGGCAATATCGGGCAGCGAGTAATAGATGGCATCCCCCTTGAACGGGCAATGGGTAACGGTGGACGAAATCGAAAGCTTCGACATATCCACATCCGCTCTCGGGACATACTGACGCTGTGGATAGCCGTGCTCGCGCAATTCGGTCGCGTTGCGGGTATCGGCGACCAGGGTATCGCCAGCAAGGATACGCACCCGCCGGTTGTGCGGGTGTAGGGTCATGCGGGGCTCAGTGAAGTGACCGGCCATCGGCAGTTCCGTTGCTATTGGCTGATCCATCAGCGTAGAGCGATGGAGGTGGAATGTCAGCATTTGAGGACAATTTTTCTTAGGTCAATTCGTCTAGGGTCGTCCTCCCCCTACTACGCCGCGCTCGGCCCAGCGAACCTTCACACTCTTGGCGCCCACGCCCCTGCCCGCCATGATGGTGGCGTTCATGAGCTGCGGGAGACTCTCGGGATGAACCAGACACCACGCGCACCGGCGCCGCTGACGAAATTGAGCGGCCGGTCGATCCTCTTCGTGATGGCGGCTGAGGCCGAATACGGCCCTCATCTTCGAGAGCGGTTCACTCCCTTAATGACCGGCGTGGGGCCGGTCGAGGCGGCAGTGGCGCTCACCGCCGCCCTGGCGGGGCTAGAGGCGCGCGAGAGTCTGCCGGACCTGGTGGTGTCGCTGGGCTCGGCGGGCAGCCGGGCGCTGGAGCAGGCCGAGGTCTATCAGGCGGTGTCGGTGGCCTACCGCGACATGGACGCCACACCGCTCGGCTTCGAGACGGGCGTCACGCCCTTCCTCGACCTGCCGGCCACCCTGCCCCTACCGCTGCGCATTCCCGGGATCTTTGATGCCACGCTCTCGACCGGCGCCGATATCGTCTCGGGCGCGGCCTACAACGCCATCAAAGCCGACATGGTGGATATGGAAAGCTACGCCTGCCTGCGCGCCTGCACGCGCTTCGCGGTGCCGCTGGTCGTGTTGCGCGGCATCTCGGACGGCAAGGCGGAGCTCAACCGCGTCGACGACTGGACGGAATATCTCCACGTCATCGACGCGAAACTGGCCGACGCCGTGGATCGCCTCGATGCCGCTATCGGCGAGGGGCTGCTGACGCGCTAGGCTGGGTGGGAAAGGACATTCCGGCACTGCATAAGGAGTAGGGAAGATGCCCGCCACCCGCACGACCTCGCCCGCGCTGGAACGGGCCCACCTGGTATGGGACCTGTTCATCATCGTGCTGGTGATCGCCAACCTGGCGCTGCTGCTGTTCGATAGCCTCTACCTGCTGCCGCCGCTGAACGCCGCCTTCGAGGCCGCGGCCCCCGGCCTGTACGGCGCCTATGACCAGCATATCCACGCCAACTTCTTCAGCATCGACCTGGCGTTCGTGGCCGTCTTCCTGCTCGATGTGCTGCTGGGCTGGGTGGCGGCCATCGCCCAGCGGCGTTATCACCGCTGGTTCTTCTATCCCTTCGTGCATTGGTACGACGTGCTCGGTTGCATCCCGCTGGGCGGCTTCCGACTGCTGCGTGTGCTGCGCGTCGTCTCACTGCTGCACCGCCTGCAACGGCTGGGGATGATCGACGTGCGCCGCTGGTATCTCTACGGCGTGGCCGCCAAGTATCTCGACATTCTCATGGAGGAGCTCACCGACCGCATCGCCATCCGCATGCTCGATAACGTGCAGAGCGAGCTGAGTGCCGGCGATGGGCTCTCGGGCCCCTTGGTGGAACGGGTGGTGCAGCCCCGCAAGCAGGCGCTGATCCACGAGATCGGCCAGCGGTTGGAGGCCATGGCGGGCGACGCCTATGCCCACCACCGCGACGACACCCTGCGCTATGTGCGTGGGCTGGTCGGCCGCACCCTGGCCCAGAGCCCGGAGCTCAAGCGGCTCGAACGCCTGCCGATGGGCGGGCAGCTGGCCCGCGGGCTCGAGGCCTCGTTCTCCGATCTGGCCTGCCATTTGGTCGATGAGGCCCTGGCGGGGCTGAAGTCGGCGGAGTTCTCCACGCTGGTGGAGCAGCTGGCCGAGAGCGGATTCGATGCCTGGCTGCGCACCGACCCGCAGACCGATCAGATCACCGAGCAGGTGCTGGTCGATATGCTGGAGCTGCTCAAGGAGCGAATCGCGGTCAAGGAGTGGCAGCACAAGTACCAATAAACAGGCGGGGCCGAGCCTCGCGATGAGGCTCGGCCTCGACAGGGCGGTCAGGCCGTCCGGGCTGAGGGGCCGCCGTGCGGCCCCTCGTTCACGCCAGCCGCTTCAGCAGGGCCTCGGCCACCGCCTCGGAGCTGACGGGGTTCTGGCCGGTAATCAGGCGGCCGTCTTCCACGCTGAAGGATTGCCAGTCCTCGCCCTTCTCGTAGCGCGCGCCCAGGCGGATGAACTCGTCCTCGATCAGAAACGGCACCACGTCGCTCAGGCCGACGCCGGCTTCCTCGCCGTTGGTGAAGCCCGTGACCCGGCGCCCCTCGATCAGCGGTGCGCCGTCGGCGCCCTTCACGTGGCGCAGCACGCCCGGCGCGTGGCAGACGAAGCTGATCGGCTTGTCCGCCCGGTCGAAGGCCTCGATCAAGGCGATCGACGTGGACGACTCGGCCAGGTCCCACAGCGGGCCGTGGCCCCCCGGGTAGAACACCGCATCGAAGTCGGCCTCGGCCACCTCGTCCAGGCGCACGGTGCTGGCCAGCTCGCGCTGGGCCTGTTCGTCCTGGCGGAAGCGTTCGGTGGCCGCGGTCTGGAAGTCCGGCTGTTCGCTGTTCGGGTCCAGGGGCGGCTGGCCGCCCTTCGGCGAGGCCAGCACCAGCTCGGCGCCCGCATCGCGGAAGGCGTAATAGGGCGAGGCGAATTCCTCGAGCCAGAAACCGGTCTTGTGGCCGGTGTCACCCAGCGTGTCGTGGGATGTCAGCACCATCAGGATCTTCATGTGTCACCTCGGGGTTGTGTCGTTGGGTCTCTCTTAGGCCGGCTCGGCGACTGTCTCAGCCCTCGAGCGCGGCCTTGAGGTCGGCATGCTTGTCATCATACGGCGCGCGCAGCCACTGGCTGGAGGCGCCCTCCTCGCTTTGCACCACCACCGGCTTGGCATGGGAGAAACGGCGGAAACCGTGCACACCATGATAGGCGCCGATGCCGGAGGGGCCTACGCCGCCGAACGGCAGCTCGTCGATGGAGACGTGGGTCATCACATCATTGATCACCAGCGCGCCGGAGATGGTGCGCTCGGCGAAGGCCCGCTGCGCGTCGGCGTCTTCGCTGAAGTAGTAGGCCGCCAGGGGGCGCGGGTTGCGGGTGATGTAAGCCTCCGCCTCGCGCTCCTGGCGGTAGGTGCGAATCGGCAGCAGCGGCCCGAACACTTCCTCCTGCATGATCGTCATGTCGTCGATCGCGCCGAACACCAGGTGCGGGGCGATCTTGCGGCTGCCGGCCTCATAGGCGGGCTCGTCCTCGGGCCCCAGGTTGACGATCTCGGCGCCCTTCTCGCGGGCATCCTCCAGCAGCGAGATCAGCCGCTGGTAGTGCCGGTCGCTGACGATGGCCGTGTAGTCGTCGTTGTCCTGGATACGCGGATAGCTACGCGCCAGGAAGTCCTTGGCCTGGGCGGTGAAGTCCCCGGCCTGTTCTTCCGGCAGCAGCACGTAGTCGGGTGCGATGCAGATCTGGCCGGCGTTGAGGGTCTTGCCGGTCAGGGTGCGCGCCACGGTCTTGCTCAGGTCGGCCTCGCGGGCCACCAGCACCGGCGACTTGCCGCCCAGCTCCAGCGTCACCGGCACCAGGTTGTCGGCGGCGGCCCGCATCACGTGGCGGCCCACCGCGGTGCTGCCGGTAAACACCAGGTGATCGAACGGCAGGGCGCTGAAGGCCTGGGCCACGTCGGCCTCGCCCAGCACGACGGTCAGCTCCTCGGGGCCGTAGTAGCGCCCGATCAGCTCGGCCAACAGCTCGGAGGTCTTCGGCGTCAGCTCGGAGGGCTTCAGCATGGCGGTGTTACCGGCGGCGAACACGCCGGCCAGCGGGCCGAAGGACAGGTTGATCGGGAAGTTCCAGGGGCTGATGATGCCGACCACGCCCAGCGGCTGATAGTGAATCTCGGTGGTCATTCCGGGGTCGGGGGCGGTGGCAGGCTCGACCCGCATCCAGGCGTCGATATTATCGATGGCGTGCTGCAGCATCTTGATGCTGCCCGCCAGGTCGGAGGAACCGGCCTGGAAGTGGCTGCGATGACCGAAGTCGTCGCTCATCGCCTGGGTCAGCGCCTCGTGGTGGTCACGGATCAGCCGGATACCGCGCTGCAGGCGGTCCTTGCGCAGGGCCGCATCGGCGAAGCCTGCCTCGGCTTGCCGTTGCTTCATGGTGTTGAGGACCTGCAGCAGCTCGGTGCGAGTGTTATCGCTCGACATGCAACCTCCTGTGCCGGTTAGGCATGAAATGACGTTCAGTGGCCGCAGCATAGGCGCGACGGGTGCCGCTCGGGTAACAATGTTAGGCTGCCGGGGTCATAAAAAAATTTATGGAAATGCCATGTCCTTGACCCGTATGCGCACCTTCATCGAGGTGTATCGACAGCGCTCCATCAGCGGCGCGGCACGGGCCCTGAACCTCACCCAGCCCGCCGTCTCGCAGCATATCGCCGGGCTCGAGGTGGCCGTCGGCCGGCCGCTGTTCGAGCGCTCGTCGACCGGCGTGACGCCCACCGCGTCCGCGGAGACGCTGGCCATGGACATCGGCGACAAGCTCGACGCCGTCGAGGCCGCCCTGGCGTCGGCGCGGGCCAGGTCCATGGATATCTCCGGCGTAATCCAGCTGGTCGGCCATGCCGATGTGATGGCGGAGGTTCTCAGCGAACGCCTGCTGCCACTGCTCGAATCCGGGGTGAAGGTGCGCATGCATACGGGCGACGGCGGGATGGTGACCAGCCTGTTGCTGGAGGGGCACTGCGACCTGGGCATCTCAGCCCATCCGGTGGTCGATAGCCGCCTGAAGAGCGAGTGTCTCTTTACCAGCCGTGTCCTGCCCGTGGCCGCGCCGGAGGTGGCGGCGCGGCTGGCGGCGGCCGGCGACTTCCCCCGCGCCATCCGCGAAGAGCCGTTGTTGGCCTACGACCTGGAGCTTTCGCTGGTCGAGCGGTGGCTGCTGAAGAACCGGATCGGGGTCGACGACCTGGCGCCGCATGTGGTCAGCCAGGACCTGCGGGCCCAGCGCCGGCTGCTCATCCAGGGCTTCGGCTGGTCGGTGATGCCGGAGTACCTGTGCCGGCAACCGATCGCACGGGGCGAGCTGGCGGAGATCCCCTCGCCGGTGGGCACCCACGAGATCCATTACTACCTGGTGTGGATGCCCCAGGCCCTGCGCCAGGTACGGGTCGCCCACGCACGCCAGACCCTGCTGCAACAGCTACGCCTGCCCGGGTAGGCGTTACCGCTCCGCCAACGGCTCGCCTTGCTCGCTCTGCAGCTGATGATCGTAGGCCGCCTGCAGGCCGGTCTCTTCCTCGCCGGGCGCCGCGTCGTCGGCCTGCTCGATATGGCCCGGGTAGCAGGGCGAGAGGATCGCCACCAGGATGCCGAGCGCGGCGAACATGGCGAACGCCTCGGCGTAATCGAAGGCGCCGATCAGCCAGCCGACGACCGGCGAGCCGGCGGCTTGGCCGAGCGACACCGCCATGAAGGGCAACACCGGCCCCACCGACAGCCGCCCCGGCAGCAGGCGAATGCCGGTCATCAGGTAGAGCCCGGTCAGGCTCATGTAGGCCAGGCCGAAGACCAGCGCGGAGAAAACCGCCAATACGGCCTGGCCGGGGCTCGCCGCCAGCAGGCTCAGGCTCGCCGCCAGCATCATCAGCATCAGCGCATGGGTGATCGGCGGGTTATTGCGGTCGGCCAGGTCAGCCACCACGGCGCCGCCCAGCCCGGCGATGCCCACCGCCAGCCACAGCCAGCCGGTCGCGGCCGACGGCAGGCCGCCGAGGTTGACCACCAGGTCCGGCGCGAAGATCCAGTACGCCGAGGAGACGACGCCCATCACGAAGGCGAACAGCGTGAGGCGAACCAGCCGCGACCAGGGCAGCTCGCGAAGCGGCACCGGCGGCGCGGCGTTCGAAGGCACGATCCGCGACACCGAGGGCAGGAAGCGCCAGGCGGCGATCACCCCGATGGCGGCGCAGAGGGCGAAGGACAGATAGGCGAACCGCCAGGCACCGGCCAGGAACAGCACCGTCGGCACGGCGACGATCACCCCGATGCTGGTGCCCGCATTCATCACCGAGCTGACGCGGCCGTGCAGCGAGCGTTTCACCAGCGCCTGCATGCCGGCGGTGAGCGCGGGCATCATCAGGCCGGTGCAGATGCCGCAGGCGAACACGCCTGCGCCCAGCATCAGCGCGCCGGACGCCTGGCCGATCAGCGCCAGCCCGCCGACCCCGAATGCCCCGGACAGCACCGCCGTGTAGCGGGCCCCGAGATGGTCGGTGATCAGCGGCGCGACCGCCGTGGCCAACAGGAAGCTGATCAGTGGCAGCGCGCCGATGATGCCGATCACGTTCGGCGCGAGGCCCAGCTCGTCGCGTATCTGCGGCACGAACAGCCCGAAGGCGAAGCGCGCCAGCCCATAACTGATCGCGATCAGCGCGGCCCCGAAGATCGCAAATCCCGTGCTCGAAAAAGATTTCATGGCGGCTCCACCCGATGAATGCCAAGCGTCCGTCGCCATCGCAGCATGGCCCCCATGAGCTTGCCACCCACCCGGGGGACTATGCCACCCTGAAACGACGCTGCCTGGTGGCGTCGAGATCGGCTATCTTCAAGATTCCATTGATCCGCAGACGAAAAGGAGTTGTCCCATGAGCGACAGGAAAGCCTACGAGCAGAAGCTGCGCGCCAAGCTGGACGAACTGCAGGCCGAGATGGACAAGCTGAAGGCGCGTGCCAAGGGCGCCGAAGCGGACAAGCGTATCGAGCATGAGCAGGAGGTCGACCAGCTCGAGCAGAAACGCGAGAACATGCGCCAGAAGCTCGATGAGCTGCGCGATTCCAGCGACGATGCCTGGGACGACATCAAGGCCGGCGCAGAACGCGCCTGGGGTTCGCTGAACGATTCCCTCGAGAAGGCGCGCTCACGCTTCAACAAGTAACCCATCGCCCTGGCCCCTGAACCCCGTCGGGGGCCTTCGCCGGCGCCCCACCGAGACGCCGGCGGCCCGCCGCCCTGCTACGCCCCGTTAGCCCCGAAGCGCGCCTTGAGCCGGCCGATCTGCTGGATGTCGTGCAGGTAGAAATCGACCTTCGAGGCCCCGTAGGCCAGCAGTGCCGAGGCATAGACCAGCCCCGTCAGCACCCACAGATCATTGGCCCAGGCCAACGCCGGCAGGCTCAAAGGGTAGGCCAGCGTGAAGATGCTCATGCCGCCCCAGAACAACGCCAGCAGGCTGCAGGCCATGACCAACACCAGCATCGGCGTGCGCCGGTAATGAGCCGGCGGGCGGGTCTTCCAGAACGGCAGATGGGCGATGGTCAGCTCGCCGTTCATCGCGATCCGTCCCTTGCGACGCAGCAACGGTTCAGCATAGGCCTTGTGCCGCTCGGAGGCGACCGCGGCCAGCACCAGACGCGCATCGATGCCACCCCCCAGGATGCGTCGCACGGCCTCCACGAAACCCGGCGACGGCTCGCCATTGGCACAGCCGCGGGCCGCGTCGGACAGCACCGCCAGGGCCTGATTGACCCGCTCGGGGCGCTCCTCTTCATCCTCGAAGTTGATCGCGTAGTGCACGCTATACACCTGATGGAGCGCGAACGTCACCCCGATGAAAATCAACAACAACGCCACGTAGATCATCATGCCACCACTCGTTCCCTGGATATCGGCCCACTGCCCCGGGCATAGGCGGCCCGCATCGCCGGGGCCGCATCGTCACGGCAAAGATGACAGAAAAGCCAGCGGCATGACAGCGCCGAGCGCCGGCCACGGCGTTTACTTCATCTCGAAGCCACGTTCGACCAGGAAGCCGCGCATATGGGTCCGCAGCTTGGTGTCGAACAGCGGGGCGAGGCTCCGCGACCAATCGCTGTCCTTGGTGCCGCCGGAACGCTCGCCGTAGTAGTGGTGCATCGCCTCGTCGTAGGCATCGACCTGTTCGCGATCATCGGTGTAAACGTCTTCCTTGAGAATCGCCTCCACCGGCAGGCGCGGCTTGATGTCGGGGTCGTGCGCCGGATAGCCGAGGCACATGCCGAATACCGGATAGACGTGGTCCGGCAGTTCGAGCAGCTCGCTGAGCGCCTGGGGATTATTGCGGATGCCGCCGATATAGCAGATACCCAGCCCCTCGGACTCGGCGGCCACCGCCACGTTCTGCGCCATTAGCGCGGTATCCACGCTGGCTACCAGCAGCTGCTCGGTCATGCCGCGCACGACGTGGGCCCCGGCACGCTCGGAGGCGTCGGTGGGGCGCTTCATGTCGGCGCAGAACACCAGGAAGTCGGAGGCGTTGGCCACGTAGCCCTGGCCGCCGGCCAGCTCGGCGATCTGCTTGCGCTTGGCCGGGGTAGTCACATGGATGACGCTGTAGGCCTGAACGTGGCTGGAGGTCGCCGCGGCCTGCCCGGCGCGAATCAGCTCGCGCAGCAGCTCGGGCGAGAGCTTCTGCTCGGTGAACTTGCGGACCGAGCGGTGTGACTTCAGCAGTTCGATGGTCGGGTTCATGGGACCTCGCGGGATTCGGTTTCGACGATATCGGCCTGACAAGATACTTAACCTGCTCATGACATGCCATCACCTCGACAGCCAGCGTGCCGTGTCACGCCATCGTCATCGGACGGTCGCGAGCCTGACTCGCCGGATCGGTTGACTGTAAGCCCCTCATCCGATTGCCAAGGAGTACCGATGAAAACCGCATCCACCGCCCTGCTGCTGGCCACCCTGGGGCTCGGCGGCGTCGCCCAGGCGGAGGAACACGAGTACCCCGTCCGCCTGGCCGGCCACGCCTATCTGCCCGCGCTGTCGATGGTCGCACCGCCACGAGATGCCCCGCAGGATGCCCGGCTGAGCGGCAAGTTCCGCGGCGAGGGACGCAACCGCCAGCCCATGAGCCAACCCGGCGATACCGGCGCTCTGCATGGCAACCGCCAGACCGAACTGGCCACGCCCTTCATCGGCCAGCCGTTGCAGGGGCTGTCCGGCTTCGCCATGCAGCGCGACGCCGACGGCAACTTCTACGTGTTGACCGACAACGGCTTCGGCGCCAAGGCCAACAGCGCCGATGCCCTGCTGTTCTTCCATCGCATGGCGCCGGACTTCGAGTCCGGCCGCGTCCACGTGGCGGAGACCGTCTTCCTGCGCGATCCGAACTTCCGGGTGCCCTTCCGCATCGCCTACGCCGGCACCGAGACCCGCTACCTGACCGGCGCCGACTTCGATCCCGAGAGCCTCCAGGTGATCGACGACGAGGTGTGGATCGGCGAGGAGTTCGGCCCCTACCTGATCCGCGCCGGCCTCGACGGCAATATTCGTGAGGTCTACTCCACACGGCTCGACGGCGAGACGCTGAAGAGCCCCGACCATCCCGGGCTGGATGCCCTCGCCGAGGCCGGTAGCGACTGGCGGGTCTCGCGTTCCGGCGGCTTCGAGGGCATGGCGCTGCAGCCCGAGACCGGGCTCCTGTGGGCCATGCTCGAGAAGCCGCTACTGGGCGCCGACGGCGAGCCTGGGGAACGCGTGCTGGAGGTGATGGCCTTCGACCCGGCCGAGGGCGAATGGACCGGCGAGCGTTTCGGCTTCCCGCTGGCCGAGGGCGCCACCGCCATCGGCGACTTCAACTTCATCGACCACAACCGCGCCCTGGTGATCGAGCGCGACAACGGCGAGGGCGACCCGAGCCTGGCCTGCCAGGGCCAGGCCAACGACGAGTGTTTCCCGCATCCGGCCCGGCACAAGCGGGTGGTACTGATCGATACCGCCCGCCAGGACGACCAGGGCCGGGTGGCGCGCCTGGGCTACCTCGACCTGATGAACATCGCCGACCCCGACAGGATCGGTCGACTCGCTACCGTGGCCGACCGCGACCTGAGCGAGACCTTCACCTTCCCCTTCTTCACCATCGAGGACGTGGTGCGGGTCGACGATACCCACCTGCTGGTGGCCAACGACAACAACCTGCCGAGCTCCACCGGCCGTCAGTTGGACGAGGCCGCCGATAACGAATTCATCCTGCTCGAGGCGGCCGACTTCCTGCAGGCGAAATAAGCGCCGACCCTGGGTTCCTGCCGACGCAGCAGGGCGAGGCGCTCCCTCGCTCCGTTCGTGTCGGCATCGGCATCGGCAAGCGGAGCTTCGGGCACTATACTAGGAGGCTACGCCCGCCACACAGGGAAGATGCCAGCGCGATGTCACTGACCTTCAAACCCCGCCCCCGCGGCGGCCACTGGCCGGTCGTACTGGCCTGGCTGGCCCTACTGCTGCTCGCCCTGGCGGTGGCGCTGGTGGGCGGCGCGGGGCCGGCCTATCGCCTGGAGTGGCTGTCGCTCGACGAGGCATTCTCGCTGCTGCGCCGCGGCGCCCTGCTGGCGGCGGGCGCGGCGGCCATCGGCATCCTGGCCTTGCTGGTCGCCGGAGTCTGCCGGCGTGGCAAGCCGGCCCTGGTAGGCCTGCTGGTGGTTATCGCGACGCTTTCGATGCTCGCACCGCCACTGCAACTGCGCGACATGGCCCGCAGCGTGCCGCCCATCCACGACATCACCACCGACCTCGCCAATCCTCCGCCCTTCGAGGCGCTGGCCGCAGCACGCCGGGAAGCGCCCAACGCGCTCGCCTACCCGCGCACCTTCGCCGAGGCCCAACGTGCCGGCTACCCGAACCTTGGGCCGCGGGAAATTGCCCGACCGCTGCCCGAGGTACGCGACGCCGCCGAGGCCCTGGCCGCCAAGCGCGGCTGGGCCATCGCGGCCGTCACCGAACGCCGGATCGAGGCGGTGGCTACCACCCGCTGGTTCGGCTTCAAGGACGATATCGTCATCCGCCTGACACCGACGGCCGCGGGCACGATGCTCGACATGCGCTCGGCCTCGCGCCTGGGCAAGAGCGACCTGGGCACCAACGCGGCGCGCATCCAGGCCTTCCTCGAGGACCTGGCGACGCGCCTCGCGGTGTAAGCCTGACAGGCTGACACGCCCATCCGGGCCGATTCGTCAGCGTCTCACGCACACGCTACCATCATGACGCCGCGCGCCCTCCGGCTTCGCGCTCCCGCCACGCCCGGCGGATCACCATCACCCACAGGGAGCATCCTTCATGGCGGCCACGTACCGCGCCCCGGGTCAGATCATCACCTCGTTGCTGGATACCGACTGGTACAAGCTCACCATGATGCAGGGTGTGCACCACAACTACCCCAATGCCAGCGTGGCCTGGGAGTTTCGCTGCCGCGATGCCGAGGACCTGCGGCCCTATCTCGACGAGATACGCGCCCAGATCGACGGCCTGGCCTCGCTGTCACTGAGCGAGGCGGAGTCGGCCTACCTGAGCGGCTTCGCGTATATGTCGCCGGACTTCATCCGCTTTCTGGAGCTGTACCGCTTCCGCCCCGACTACGTGGACCTGCACATGGAGGGCAGCGAGCTGTGCATCGTCATCGACGGCCCCTGGACGCACAGCATCCTGTTCGAGATCGTGATCCTCGCGATCATCAGCGAGGTGCGTAACCACACGCTGACACCCGGCGCCAGCGTCGACCAGGCGGTGAACCAGCTGCGCGACAAGATGACCCGGCTACGCCGCGACTACACGCCGACCCAACTGGCCGGCTTCCGGCTCGCCGACTTCGGCACCCGGCGGCGCCTCTCCCAGCCGGTGCAGGAGGCGATCGTCGAGATGCTGGCCGAGGAGTTTCCCGGCCAGTTCGTCGGCACCAGCAACGTCGACATCGCCCGCCGCCACGGCCTGGCGCCGATGGGCACCATGGCCCACGAGTGGATCATGGCTCACCAGCAGCTCGGCAGCCGCCTGGTGGACAGCCAGCGCGCCGCCCTGGAGGCCTGGGTGCAGGAATACCGCGGCCACCTGGGCGTGGCGCTGACCGACACCATCAACCTGGACGCCTTCCTGGCCGACTTCGATCTGTACTTCGCCAAGCTGTTCGACGGCCTGCGCCACGACAGCGGCGACCCCATGCGGTTCGCCGAGAAGTGCATCCGCCATTACGAGCGGCTGGGCATCGACCCACGCAGCAAGACGCTGATCTTCAGCGACGGGCTGACCTTCGATTCGGCGATGGCGATCAAGACCGCACTGGACGGCCGCATCGGTACCAGCTTCGGCATCGGCACCAGCCTGACCTGCGACCTGCCCGAGGTGAAGCCGATGAACATCGTGATCAAGATGGTCGCCTGCAACGGCCAGCCGGTGGCCAAGATCTCCGATGCGCCGGGCAAGACGCTGTCGCGGAATGAGGACTACGTGCGCTATCTGAAGGGCGTGTTCGGCGTCTCGTCCTGAGCGAGACGCACTCCCGGGGCCGAATGCGAATCGCACGCGTAGATAATATCAAACCATTGATATGGCTGGAAAAAATTGACCACCCCCGCACCCCGGACTAGGATGCGTTCTGATACGTTTACCAGGAAGAGTGCTCATGCAAGGCAACCCCGAGATCATCGACGCCCTGAACGGCCTGCTCGCCGCCGAGCTGGCCGCCATGGACCAGTATTTCGTGCATGCCGAGATGTACGCCGACATGGGCCTGACCAAGCTGCACACGCGCATCGACCACGAGTTCCATGACGAGAAGGGCCATGCCCAGAAGCTGATCGAGCGCATCCTGATGCTCGAAGGCAAGCCGGATATCCACACGCGCACCGAGGTGCGCATCGGCCAGGACGTGGAAGAGATGCTCGGCTACGACCTGCAGCTCGAGTACGAGGTGGGTGATGCCCTCAAGACCGCCATCGCACTGTGCGAGCGCGAGCGCGACTTCAATACCCGTGCCATCCTGCTGCCGCTGCTCAGCGACACCGAGGAAGACCACGCCCACTGGCTGGAACAGCAGCTGCGCCTGATCAAGCTGGTCGGCCGCGAGAACTACCTGGTCGCCCAGCTGTAGGCCGCGCTTCAGCCGCCGCCGGTCAGCCCATAGCGAAGGGCGGCACGGCGCAGGCGCCAGACGGTGATCAGGTTGGTCACGAGGATCAGCGTCTCGGCGAGGGTGCCACCGATGGAGCCCGCCAGCAGGTTGCTGATGATCCAGCAGCAAGCCGCCGCGGCCAGCAGCGCGCGCATGGCGATGCCGCGCAGCATGAACATGCCGTAGGTGCCCAGCAGGCCGGCCAGCAGCGCCGGCACGTCGCGCCACCCGCTCCAGGTGAGCGCGGCCACCACCAGGGTCGCGGCCAGCATCGCCGCCATCACGGCACCGTTGCCCGGGTAACGGCGTACCAGGGCGATGCGCAGCACGATCAGCGCCGAGATGCTCGCCGCCACCCAGCTCTGAAACAGCGCGAACTGGGCGGCGAAGGCCAGGTTGGCGACCAGCAGCAGGGCGAACAGCCGGTCGTCGCGCCGGCTGGCGAAACCGGCCACACACAGCGCCAAGGCCACCAGGCTGACGCCCTGCCCCAGCCACTCTCTCACCGCCATCCCGCTCAAGCCGATCTCGTCCATGCCTGCCTCTCTGTGCCGCGACGGCTCAGGCTAGCATGCCGAAGCGCATCCGCGAGACGCCCGCCGGGGCATGGCCCTTCGCTTGGCTCTGGTCAGCTCGGCACCGAAGCGATAGAATTGTTAGGTAGCGAATTATGATACGGCTAGCACTGCCGCATGGTTGGCTGTTTTGTTCGATTTCGGGCCGGCCTCCACCAGGAGGCCGGCCCTTTTTTCGCGCGCCATGACGCTGCCGACCGGCTAGCCCGGACGCTGTGCGAGAGCCTCGCGGAAGGTCGAATGCCAGGCCTCGGCGCGGGCCGCCGGCGCGTCCGGGAAGCGACCCAGCGCCACGGCCAGCTCGAAGAAGCCGGCGCCCGGCAGGCCTTCGCCCTGGCGGCTGACCACCAGCGCGGCGATGAAGGGGCGGCCCGCCGCGGCGTCTTCCTTCATCAGCTGTTCCAGGGCGAGCGCCACGCGGCGTATGGTGCGCGGCGGGGTGAGCTCGAGGGCCTCGGCGAGCTGCTGGTAGGTCACCGGCAGCGCGGCCTCGGGAGCCGCCTGGAGCCATCGGCGGGCGCGCTCGGGCAGCGTGGCATCGGTATCGCTGAGGGGCATCGGGTCTCTCCTGTCGAGGGAAGCGGGCCAGCGGCAGGCACCGAGCGGGAATGATGCCGCCCACGGCACGGCGCGTCGAGGGCTCGGCGAAAAGCCCGGCGCCGACTGGCCGCGTGCGCCCGGGTGGCGTAACCTGCGGCCTCGTTTCCCCGGCCATCACCCCCAGAGAGGAGCGGCGCCTTGCAACCCGAGGACCTGCAACGCCTGGTCACCCAGCGCATGCCCTTCGGCAAGTACGAAGGGACACTGATCGCCGATCTTCCCGGCCCCTATCTCGCCTGGTTCGCCCGCGAGGGCTTTCCCGACAGCCAGATAGGCCGGCTGCTGCAGCTGATGCACGAGGTCGACCATAACGGCCTGAACGAACTGCTGGAACCGCTGCGCCAGCGCCGCTGATCGCTCCCGCCACGCCAACCGCGAGGACCCCATGCTGCGCATCTCCAACTCCGTGGAACTGCCCGACCACGACATCGAGATTCATCAGATCCGCGCCCAGGGCGCGGGCGGGCAAAACGTCAACAAGGTCGCCTCGGCGGTGCACCTGCGCTTCGACATCCCGGCCTCCAGCCTGCCGGCGTTCTACCAGGAGCGCCTGATGGCGCTCTCCGACCAGCGCATCACCAAGGAAGGGGTGATCGTCATCAAGGCCCAGGAACACCGCACCCTGGAGCTCAACAAGGAGGATGCGCTGAACCGCCTGCGCGAGCTGATTCGCCGGGCCATCCAGCAGCGCAAGACCCGCAAGCCGACCAAGCCCACCAAGGGCTCCCAGCGGCGCCGTGTCGACAAGAAGGTCAAGAAGGGCAAGACCAAGGCGCTGCGCGGCAAGGTGACACCCTAGGCTTTGTCTGAAAAGTCGGCGAGCAAAGGTTAGACAAGGCAAAAATCAGCGAGAAGCCGGAGTTTACGGCGTGTAAATGAGGACTTTGAGCTGATTTTTAACGCCGTGTAGCCGAGCGCAGACAGTTTTCAGACATTGCCTAGACCGACGACACCGGCCGGCGCAGGGTGCCGGCGGCATGGCATGCCCCTTGCTCATGCAGGCGTCGGCGCCCCCGGCGCATGGTGCATAACCCGGCGTGACTTTCCGCCGGGGCTTAGTACTATGACGCGGGTGCCTCGCGCACTGCACACCACGATTCCAATACGCAAGGGAACCGACACATGCTGTCATCGAATCATCGCAAGGCTGCGCTGGTGGCCCTGCCACTGTTCTTCCTCAGCGCCGGCGCCCAGGCGCTGGACTGGCAGGCCGCCCCCACCTACGGCACCGTAAGCCTCGCCTCGGGCTTCCAGCCCGACCCCCACATGACCTCACTCACCGCCGGCGGCAATCGCCCGGCCGGCGAGGCAGGCCCCAACTGCAGTGGCTTCGTCAGCGGCGAGCCCGACCTCGATCTCAACTTCGAAGCCGGCCAGTACGCCCTCAACCTCTACGCCAAGGCCTCCGCCGACATCACCCTGGTGGTCTATGACGCCGCCGGCAACTGGCATTGCAACGACGACTACTCCAGCGCGTCCGGCACTAATCCGGGCATCACCTGGAGCAACCCTCCTTCGGGCAACTACAACATCTGGGTCGGTACCTACGAGTCGGGCAGCCTGCCCGAGGCGGTGCTCTACGTCTCGGAGGCGGGCCCCGCCCGGGGTGATAGCGCGGCTTCCACCACTGCCACCCACGGCATCGCCTGGGGCGACAACACCAGCCAGTGGGCCAACGACGGCGAATGCGACGACCCTCGCTTCGCAGGCCCTGGCGCGCACTCGCTCAATATCGACGAGGATCGCTACCACGACGCCAACGATTGCCGCGCCCTCCACGAGCAGGGCCAGCTCTATCTGAAATGATCGCCTGGCACGCATGACCGCCCTGCCGGGCGGTCATGGCACGGCTCCGCGGGTAGGCAGGCTCCGAAGGGCTCAGGCCTCGGCTTCGTGGGCCGCCTTGAGGCGATAGAACTCCTCGACCACACCATCCATGACGCCGGCGTCGTAGTCGCAAAGGCCGCTCACCACGAGCTTCTTGGAGCCGGTCCCCACCTCTTCCCCGGCGGCCACGATGCGAAACTCGAGCAGCGCATCGGCACGCTTGCCGATCACCTTCAGCGAGGCGTCGGCTAGCTCGAGGCCCGGGGCGATGCCGTCCAGGCGCTCCAGCGAGAAGCCCATGCTGTCGTAGATCACCAGCGGCCGCTTGGGATTGAACATCACCCCGCTGTCTTCCATCAGCGGCTTCAGGTAGTGCGGGAAGTTCTTGCCGGAGAACGCCACGTAGCAGCGCGTGAAGGCCTCGACGACGGCCTCGTCGTGGGTGACGTCGCCGCCGCGCTCCACTTCGAGATAGCACTTTCCGCCATCGTCGCGGACCCGAATGCGGCCATCATCGTCTTCGTCGAAGGAAAGCGGCACCCCGGCCCCGACCATGCTCAGGAAGCGGAAGGTCATGCGCTGGGAGAGGCCGAAACGCGCCAGCACCAGGGCGAACAGCAGGTCACCGGGTACGCAGAAGCGTCGCGCATCCGGATTATGGATGGGATTGAAGTCACCGGCGACGCGCTTGGCGAAGCGGCTCGCCTGCTCTGCCGTGATGCAGAACCGCGAATCCGGGCGCGAATGGTAATCATCGAGAAACATGCGTCGAGAGCCTGCCCTGAAGTCATTGGCTTGCGATTCCGGCCATGGCCGGAAGGGCCAGATGATGCCACAAAATTTCCCTCTTCGGGCGCCCAATCCCGACGCCATGCCTGGCGGCGCGTGGATTTTTTTCGCTATCCCCTACCAAAGGGGCAATCCCGTCGGCGACATGGCTCAGTACGCTGGTAGGTGACTCAGCACCTTCCTGGATGCCTCATACTCGCTTCGCTACCGGATGATCGTTGCCATGCAGACACCCCACCGCACGCCGCCCTCCCCTCGTGCTCATGCCGCCCGCTGGCTGACCCTGGCGCCCTTGCTCCTGCTTGCCGCCCCCGCCGCGGCCGCCACCGGCGCGCTCGACCTGACGCAGTCGTTCGTCGGCGCCCTGGCGGTGGTGATCTTCGTGCTGGCCTATGCCCTGGTCATGGCCGAGGAAAAGATCCACATGCGCAAGTCCAAGCCGGTGCTGGTGGCGGCCGGCATCATCTGGGGATTGATCGGCTGGGTCTATGTGCAGGCCGGCATGTCGAGCGAATCCGAACAGGCCTTCCGCCTCACCTTGCTCGAGTTCACCGAGCTGATGTTGTTCCTGCTGGTGGCGATGACCTACATCAACGCCATGGAGGAACGCGGCGTGTTCGATGCCTTGCGCGCCTGGATGGTGCGCAAGGGCTTCAGCTACCGGACCCTGTTCTGGATGACCGGCCTGCTGTCGTTCGTGATCTCGCCGGTGGCCGACAACCTGACCACGGCGCTGCTGATGTGCGCGGTGGTCACCAAGGTCGCCGAGGGCGACAAGGCCTTCATCAACCTGGCCTGCATCAACATCGTGGTGGCCGCCAACGCCGGCGGCGCCTTCAGCCCCTTCGGCGACATCACCACGCTGATGGTGTGGCAGGCCGGCATCGTGCATTTCCAGGAGTTCTTCGCCCTGCTGGTGCCGGCGCTGGTGAACTTCCTGATCCCCGCCACGGTGATGAGCCTGTTCATCGAGAATCGCGTCCCGGCAAGCCTCGAGGAGGATGTCTTCCTCAAGCGCGGGGCCCGGCGCATCATCGTGCTGTTCCTGCTCACCGTCGGCACCGCCGTGGCCTGCCACACCTTCCTGCATCTGCCGCCGGTGCTGGGCATGATGACCGGGCTCGGCTACCTGCAGTTCTTCGGCTACTACCTGCGTCAGACGCTGCCACGCTCGATCGAGCGCAAGCGCACCTTCTACACCCAACGCGGCGACTGGAAGATGCTCGAGCAGCTGGGCAGCGTGGTGCCCTTCGACGTTTACAAGCGTGTGGCACGCGCCGAGTGGGATACCCTGCTGTTCTTCTATGGGGTGGTGATGTGCGTCGGCGGCCTCGGGTTCATGGGCTATCTCGCCCTGCTCTCCGACGCCCTCTACACCGGCTGGAACGCGACCGGCGCCAACATCGTGCTCGGCATCATCTCGGCGGTGGTCGACAACATCCCGGTGATGTTCGCGGTGCTGACCATGGAGCCGGACATGTCGCACGGCCACTGGCTGCTGATCACGCTCACCGCCGGGGTCGGCGGCAGCCTGCTGTCGATCGGCTCGGCGGCCGGCGTCGCGTTGATGGGCCAGGCTCGCGGGAACTACACCTTCATGGGCCACCTGCGCTGGGCGCCGGTCATCGCGTTGGGCTATGCCGCCAGCGTGGCCACCCACCTGTGGCTCAACGCCGGCAGCTTCGGCGTCTACAGTTGACGCCGGGCCGCATCGAGTCAGGCAGGCGTCCGCATGTTGCATTATCTTTTAGTCATGCACGAGATAACGGTAGACTGTGCTCAAACGATCACCGGAGCCGCCCGGCCAAGACGCTCCGAGACACATAATGACAAGATTCGCCGAGACGCCAGGGAGATAACGCCATCGCCCCTTCGCTTCAGTCCCTCATCATCCGGACCCTGTCGCCTTCCTCTGCGGGCGGGCCGCCTGCCTGGCGTGGCACGCCGACCCATGGCCGGTGCCTCCCCGACCCCGACCGTTCGCCTTTCTCATCGGGGAGCGCCTGAATGCGTCGGCCGCTGCTGACACTGCTGTGCTTGTGGCTGTTATGCGGGTCGGCGCCCTGGGCGCTGGCGCAGGACGAAGGGGCGGTCGTGTTGATCGCCCACCCGGGCGTCACGACCCAGCACCTGACCCGCGACACCGCCCGTGCCCTGTTCGCCATGCGCCAGCGCACCTGGCCGGACGGCCAGGCCGCGCGCATCTTCGTACTGCCCAACCGCGACCCGGTGCACGCACGCTTCGTCAAGCAACGCCTGTCCGTGTATCCCCATCAGCTGCAGCTATCCTGGGACCGCGTCGTCTTCTCCGGCACAGGCCAGGCCCCCGAACGTGTCATGAGCCAGGCCACTATGCTCGAGCGCATCGCCACGACCCCAGGTGCCCTGGGCTATCTGGAAAGGGAGAAACTGGATGACCGCGTCCATGTTATCGCCATGGAGTAAACCACGCCGTCGCCGAAGCCTCGGCGCGATGCTGCTGGTCGCCGCCGTCCCGGCCCATGCCGAGGACGACGGGGTACTGGACACGCTCCAGCTGCATGGTTTTTTGAGCCAGGCCCTGGTGGTCACCGATGATAACGACGTCTTCGGCCCCAGTAGCGACGGCGGCAGCCTGGAATTCACCGAGATCGGCGCCAACGTGTCGCTACGCCCCCACGAGGACGTGCTGATCGCCGCCCAGGTGCTCAGCCGACGGGCCGGCGGCGAGCGCGGCGACGCCGAGCCGAAGCTGGACTACGGGCTGATCGACTATCAACTGCAGTCGAACCAGCAGCGCAATGTCGGCGTGCAGCTGGGCCGCTTCAAGAACCCCTTCGGCTTCTACAATCAGACCCGGGACGTGGCCTTCACCCGGCCCGGCATCCTGCTCCCGCAGTCGATTTACTTCGACCGCACCCGCTCGCTGGCGCTGTCGGGCGACGGCCTCAGCGTGTATCACGAGGAACACCTGGCGAACGGCACGCTGCGCAGCCAGATCGGCTTCGGCCGGAGCCGGGTCGAGGATGACGTGGACCGCACCCTCGGGATGGAACGTCTCCCCGGGGCCTTCGAGCCCGACACCTCGGCCATCGGCCAGATTCGTTATGAACACGATGGCGGGCGTATCATCACCGCCCTCAGCGCCGCCGACGCGAACGCCGGCTATGACTCCCCGGGCGACTTCCCCGGGGACGGCAAGTTCCAGTTCCAGCCCTGGGTATTCTCCTTCCAGTACAACCAGGAACTGTGGAGCCTGACCGCCGAGTATGCCATTCGCCAACTCTCCCTGGAGGGCTTCAACGGCATCGCGGACACGCAGAAAACGGGGGAAAGCTGGTACCTGCAGTATCAGCGACGCTTCCTCGACGACTGGCAGTGGCTGGTACGCTACGACCACCTGGTCAACGATCGCGACGACCCTTCCGGCAATGATTACGCCGCCGCCGGTGCCGGCCCGGGTTATTCACAGTTCGCCAAGGACTGGACCCTCGGTCTGCAATGGCGGCTGACGCCCCGGGTCCTGTTGTCCGGCGAATACCACTATATCGATGGCACCGCCTGGTTACCGCCCCAGGACGACCTCGATCCATCCGAGACGGAGCGTTACTGGAACATGCTGCTGTTCCAGGTCGCGCTGCGCTTCTAGGCCTTCTCCGAGCGTATCCCCCAGACGACCCAAGGAACCGGAGAGATGCCCCAGCCCCTAGCCGATGGCCATCGCCGTTCGCTGAGCCTGACCTGGCGCGTGAGCGCACTCAGCAGCCTGCTGCTGCTGGTGCTGGTCTCGCTATTCACCTGGCTCGGCCATTCCAACCTGACCCGCCAATTTCAGGAAATCCGCCTGCAGCAGCACGCCCTCCATCAGCGAGAGGTCCATCTGGCCCTGCGGAGTTCGGAAGAGCGGTTGCGTCAGCTCGCCGGGCTGACCGCGGCCTCATCGGGGCTAGGCGAGGCGCTGGAAACGGGCGACGCCGCGGCCGTCCAGGCATCGCTGGCCTCGCAATGGCCGACCCTGCAGCTGGATGCCGGCATCGACGAGATCCTGATCTTCGATACCCAAGGCGAGGCGATGGCCCGCTGGGGCGACACGCCGAACGCTTCTCAACCGATCCAGGACTGGATCTCGCGGGTGCTGAGCACCGAGATGCCGCTGACCACCCTGCGCTGCGATGCCAGATGCCGCCAATATGCCGCCGTGCCAGTATTGATCGACGGCCAGAGCGTGGGCCTGGTCATCCTGTCGCGCTCACTCGCCGACGTCATCCGCCAGGTCAAGTCGGTCTCGAAGAGTGAAGTCGCGCTGGTCGCCACCACGCCCCATGCCGCCATTTCGACCCCTCCGGTGCGGTGGCTGACTGGCTGGCAGGGCCATCTGCTGGCCCTGACCCAAGAACAACCGGGCCTGGCACTGCTGCGCCGGGCGGCCGAACGGTTCTCGCTGCCCGCACTCGCCGAGGAACCCTTGCGCCTGTCCCACGAGGAGCGCCTGAAGGAGCTATCGGTCATTCCCGTGACGCCTGGACAGACCCCGGACGGCAACGGCTATATCCTGTTGATCTCGGACATCACCGCCCAGGTGAATGCCATCACTCGTGATACACGATCCCTGCTGATCGCCGGCGTGGCCGGCTGGCTAGCCGCCGAACTGCTGCTGCTGGCCATCCTGCTCGGCCCCATGGCGCGCCTGCGGCGCGTCGCCAGCGTGCTACCGACGCTGGCCCGCGGCGGATTCGCCGAGGCCCGCAGTGCCATCCCCGCCACGTCGGGGCGCAGGCCCGACGAGATCGATGTGCTGGTCGTCGCCACCGTCGAGCTGTCCCGGCAGCTCGAACGCCTGGAGGGCGAGGTCCAGGCCCGCGGCGTGCAGCTCGCCGAGCGGGTCGACGAACTGGCCCAAGAGCGCGACTTCATCGGCGGCCTGCTCGACACCGCCCGAGTGTTCATCGTCGCCCAGGACGCCACGGGCCGCATCAGCCTGGTCAATGCCTATGCCCTGGCGGTGCTCGAGATCGAGGAAAGCCAGCTGATCGGGCGACGTTTCGACGCGGTCTTTTCCCGCCCTGGAACCGCGCCCATGGCGGCGACCGGCGGCGGCGAAGAGGAAGAGGAGCGCAGCCTGTACACGGCCGACGGCCAGCAACACACCATCATCTGGTATCACGCCCCGCTGACCGGCGGCGGCAGTGATATGGCACGGCTCTCGGTGGGGCTCGACATCACCGTACGCAAGGCCGCCGAGGATCGCCTGACCTGGCTGGCCGAGCGCGACCCGCTGACCGCCCTCCACAACCGCCGCCACTTCCAGGAGATCCTGCAGGAAACCCTGGAGCATGATGGCCGGGGGGCGTTGCTGCTGCTGGACCTGGACCAGTTCAAGGAGATCAACGAGCTGAGTGGCCACCATGCCGGCGATCGAATGCTGCGCGAAATCGCCGAGCTGTTGCTCTCTCACCTCGACCATCGCGGCCATATCGCCCGCCTGGGGGGAGACGAGTTCGCGATCCTGCTCGAGGGCGCCGATGCCGACCAGGCAACCAGCCTCGCGCAGCAGTGCAATCAATGGCTCGAGGCCCTGCACTTCCGGGCCGGCGGGCGGCGCCACCGGGCCATCGCCAGCATCGGTATCGTCCAGTATCCTGTGCACGGAGAGACTCCCGCTGACCTGCTGGCCAGCGCCGATGTGGCCATGTACCAGGCCAAGGCACATGGCAACCAACGCTGGCACCTGCTATCGACCCTGGAGAGCGCCAAAAGCGAGCTGAAGGCACGGGTCTATTGGGCCGAGCGCCTGCACAAGGCCCTTCAAGATGACGACTTCACGCTGATGGTACAGCCCATCGTGCGGCTGGCGGACGGTGACGTGAAGCACTACGAGGTGCTGATCCGGATGCGCGAAAAAGACGGCAGCCTGGTCTCGCCCGCCCACTTCATCCCGATCGCCGAGCGCAACGGCATGATCGCCCAGTTGGATCGCTGGGTGCTGCGCCACAGCCTCAAGGCGCTGCGACGCCTGCAAGGGCGAGGCATCAGCCTGGCGGTCAACCTCTCGGGACAGTCGTTGCACGACAAGGGGCTCGAGCAGTTCCTGGCCGAGGAGTTGGCGCACAGCGGTGCCGACCCTCACCAGCTGATCCTCGAGATCACGGAAACCGCCGCCGTGACGGATTTCTCCACCGCTCGCAGTGTACTGCAGGCGATGCGCGAGCTGGGCTGTCGCACCGCGCTGGACGACTTCGGTGTGGGCTTCAGCAGCTTCCACTCGCTGGGCCAGCTGCCGGTCGACTACATCAAGATCGACGGCTCCTTCATTCGCAACCTGACCGATAGCCCGGACAGCCGCGTGATCGTCAAGGCCATCGCCGACCTCGCGACGGGCTTCGGCAAACAGGCCATCGCCGAATTCGTCGACCAGGAAGAGCTGATTCCCCTGCTTTGCGAGTATGACGTCGCGTATGGACAGGGCTATCACCTGGGACGGCCGCACCCCCTGGAAGAGGTCTTCGGCGACGATGCGGGCTGCCCCTCTTGTCGAGGTTGAGCGAGCGGGCTCCGCCCCCCATCTTGCCACCAGGCACCAAGACTCCGTCGAACCACTTCAAGGAAAGCGCATGTGTTCCGATAACGTCAGACCTCGCAGATCCTCACTGGACAACGAGACCCTCGCGGCGTTCGAACGCGACTACGAGTTCATCGTGGCCAACAGCGACGCGCAGAAACAACGGGTCTATGCCCTGAGGCATGAGGTCTTCCTGCAGGAGTTTCACTATGCGATGCACGAGGACAGCTCGCACCACCTGGAACAGGACGAATATGATCCTTCCGCCATCCATTGCCTGATCAGGCACCGTGCCAGCGGCTTGTCGGCGGGCTGCATGCGGCTGGTCATGCCGTCGGACGATGCCGCGTCGCGATTCCATCACCTGCCGGTCGAGATTCAGGGCGGCGAGTATTTCGACCACCCCGAGATCGACCCCAGGGCGCTCCCGCGCGCCCGCGTCTGCGAGGTGTCTCGCCTGGCCATTGCCCGGCCCTTTCGCAGCGCCTCGGGCAAGGATGACCCGCTGCCACAGCATGCCACCGACTACGTGTTTTCCGCTCAGGAGAGCCGGACCTTTCCCCTGCTGGCGATCGGACTCTTCCTGATCACCTACTCGCTGGTAGGACTGACCGGCAGGCGGCACGTGTTCGCCATGATGGAACCCCGGCTCCCCCGGCTGCTTGCCCTGTCCGGGTTCCACTTCACACGCGTCAGCCAGGCCATCGAGTTTCATGGCACGCGCCATGCTTACTACATCGATCATCAACAGGCCGAGCAGGACATGCATGCCGACCTGATGCCGCTCTACCTGGACATCAAGCGGCGGCTGGCCGCACAGCTGCCCGAGGCCTTGACCCAACCGGCATCGACACCCTGTTACTGACCGCCCGATGACAGCAACGGCCCCGGATACAGCCGTTCGGGCCAGTCCAGCAGCATGATCGCCAGCACATTGCGGTGCTCGCCATCCTCCAGGTCGGTGCTCCCCGATTCCGAGGGCACCATGCCGGCCAGCGGGTCGAAGGTCTCGACCAGGGCCTCGCGCAGGCGTGCGATGGCGGGCGCCTGCTCCCGGCCGGCCAGCAGGAAGCTGATCCCCACCTCGGTATAGATGTCTTCCTTGGTCTCGGCGAGGATGCGCGCCAGATCATCGGCGAAGTCCTCAAGGACCCAGGCGAACTCATCCGCCGACACCGGGCGCTGGTAGTAGTCGCTGGCGGCGATCACGAAGTGGGTCATGCCGTAAATCTTGTTGCGAAACAGCGCCCGGTCGAGCGTCGCGTCCCGAGACGGCGGGAAGCGCGCGCGGAAGGCGGCGATGGCCTCGCCGCGCAGATCCACCACACCCAGGTCGTGCAGGTAGTAGACCAGGTTGGCGACCTGGGCGGCATAGACGTCGAGCACCCTCGGATCGGTCACGAAGGCCCGGAAGTCGACGCCCGACAGATAGTCGAGCGCCCGCCGATGACCCGGCAGGGTGCGCTCGTCGAGTAGACCATGATAATGGGCCTGGGTCAGGTCGAAGGCCAAGCCCTTGGCATAGAGGATTTCGCCCCAGTCGGCGAGCATCCGCTTACGGCGACGCTGCTTGGCGGAGGCTTCGGGGTAGCCCGTGACGCCCTCGCGGCTACGCCGCGCCACGTAACCGGGCTCGCCCAACCCGGCGAACTCCTCGCGCAATGAGGCGACCAGCCGCTCGCCATAGTCGCGATTGAGGGGCAGATAGCGGGCCTCGCCGGTGATGCGATAGAGCCGCTGGGCATAATGTCTCTGCTTGCCGGCCGACAGGCTCGGCAGGGCTCGCTCATAGGTGGCACGTATCTCGGCGGCCACCGCCTCGTCGGCAGGCGGCGCGGAAGGCGCGAGGGCGCAGCCGGCCAGCAACACCGGCAGCAGCCCGCCCAGCCACCAGGCCCGGAAGGCACTCATGACGACCGCCCGCGGCGCCGCGACCGCTCCGGTGGGATCAGCTTGACCCGGGCCTTGGGTCGGCGAGGCGGCGGCTCCGTCGAACCCTGTGCCTCGCGGGTCGCCGCCGCGGGTGGTGGGGCCACCGTCACCCAAGCGAAGACCGGCAGCGCCAGCCCCCAATGGATGGCCGATAGTCGCAGCCCGAGGGTCGTCGCCAGCGAGGCGGTCACGCTGACGCCGGAGGCTGCCCCCAGGGCGTCGAGGCCGACCAGCACCACCCCGCCGGCGATGGAGGCGCTGGCATAGACCTCCTGGCGCAGCACCATGGGCACCCGGCGAGCCAAGACGTCACGCACCATGCCACCGGCCACCCCGGTCAGCAGCCCCATCAGCACGGCGACCACGCCCGGCACGTCGAGAGTCAGGGCCTTGAGGGTGCCGATCACCGTGAACAACGCCAGGCCGAAGGCGTCGGCCACCGGCAGGAAGACCCGCGACAGGCGATGAATGTAGTGGAAGCCGAGCATCGATAACCCGACCGTTGACAGGATCACCCACAGGTAGGAAGGATCGCTGACCCAGAACACCGGGCGCACACCCAGCACCAGGTCACGCAGGGTACCGCCACCGATGCCGGTCACCGCGGCCAGCACCAGCATGCCGAAAGGGTCCATCCGCGAACGGCAGGCCAGCACCACTCCGGACAGCGCGAAGACGATCACCCCCGCCATGTCCAGCCAGTAGATCCATGCTGTCACGTCGACTCCCCCTTGCCGTATCAGCCACCATATAGCAGGCACGACGCCCGATGCCGCCAGCGACCGGATTTTGTGGCCCCGGCGTCCCTGCACGGGATCATCTGACGACTCATCTAAGGTACGCAGCGGCGGATAGACGGCATGCGGCCCGGTCCGGTGCAGACGGCGGTGGAGACGCCTGCGATTCCCCGAGCGCCTGATCCGACATTCGGGGGCCACTCGCTTCACTCATGCAGCTCGTGGCGATACCCTGACATCAGGGCTGGGGCACAATATGCCCGTGCTGATCGCCGGCAGCGCTCAAGCGGCCAAGACAGCACACAGCGATTGACGCCACTCGCGGCATCAATCGGAACGCCACCAGGCCACCTCGACCACGGAGCTATCATGGACTGGAATCCCGCCTATACCTGGCTGCTCATCGCCTTGCTGCTGGGGCTGGCCGAACTGGCTTCGGGGGCGCTGCTGTTGCTGGCACTGGGTGTGGCCGCGGCACTGACCGCCGTGCTCGCCGCCATGGGGGTCGGCCTGTCATGGCAATTGCTCGGGATGGGCGTAGCCTCGGGGCTACTGGTCCCGCTCGCGATTTGGGGCCTGCGCCCACGATTTTCCCCTTCGGGCGTGGCTTACGGCACCACCGGCACCGGCGTGGAACAGGGCCATACCTATCGTGTGCTCAAGCGCGACTTCGATGGCGCCAGCGGCATCAAGGTCAATGGCGACTTCTATCGTATCCGTCTCGCCTCGACCGACGAGACCGATCTCCCGGCGGATACCCTCGTGACCTTCAAGGAATTCGATGGCACCACCGCCATCGTTGCACTCGCCACCTCCAAGGAGCCTTAATCATGCAACTCCCCGTCAGCCCCGGGCTCATTCTCGCCCTGATCTTTGTCGCCATCGGCGTCCTGATCCTCGTCAAGGGATTGGTCGTCGTTCGCCAATCGGAGGTCATGGTCATCGAGCGCCTGGGGTCGTTCAACCGCCTGCTCGAAAGCGGCATCAATATCATCATCCCGTTCATCGAGCAACCCCGTGCCATCACCATGATCCGTTACCGCAAGATGGGCGACGACTACCAGGCCCTGACCAGCGACGAGACACGGATCGACCGCCGCGAAACCGTCATGGACTTTCCCGGCCAACCGGTGGTGACCACCGACAACGTCACGGTGACCATCAATGGCGCCCTCTACTATCAGGTCATCGATCCCAAGCGCGCCGTCTATGAAGTGGAAAACATGAGCCAGGCCGTGGAAGTCCTGGCCAAGACCACCCTGCGCTCGGTGGTCGGCAAGATGGAGCTCGACAAGCTGTTCGAGTCACGCGCCGAGGTCAACAACGAGATCCAGTCGGCCATGGAAGAAGCCGCGTCCAAGTGGGGCGTGAAGATCTCACGGGTCGAGGTGCAGGACATCGCCATGCCCGAGGAGGTCGAATCCGCCATGCGCCTGCAGATGGCCGCCGAACGCAAGCGCAGGGCCACCGTGACCGAAGCCGAAGGCGAGAAGTCCGCGGCCATCGCCATGGCCCAGGGCCAGCGGGAGTCGGCGATCCTCAACGCCGAGGGCGACAAGGAGTCGGCCATCTTGCGCGCTCAGGGCGAACAGGAGTCGATCAAGCTGGTGCTGAATGCCCTCGGCGACAGCGAGGACAACAAGCAGACGGTGGTGGGCTACCTGCTGGGCCAGAGCTATATCAAGGGGCTGCCCCACATGGCGCAAGAAGGCGAGCGGGTCTTCGTGCCCTACGAATCCTCCGCCTTGCTCGGTTCCATGGGCATGTTCCGCGAACTCGCCGGCTCACCGGAAGACGCCGTCGCCTCTCACCTCAAGCCCCACGGCCAGCGGGACGGGCTGCGTAGCGGCATGGTCGGCGGCGCCAGTAACGGCGCCTGAGACCTCGCGCGCCACACCGCCTGTGTCGAACGACGCAGCGCGCCGTTGACCGGGCGTTCCGCACGCAAAAGGCCCCGCACCAGGCGGGGCCAGTCAGGGCGTGCCACGGATCGCGTTCAGCGCTGGAACGGGTAGACGCTGCCCAGCTCGAGGATGCCGGTCAGCTCGTCCAGGGCGGCGAGCGTCTCATGGGCGAGCGCGGGGTCGGACAGATCGGCCGGCGCCAGGCGGTCGCGGTAGTGGCGCCGCACCCAGGCGGTTAGCTCACCGTGCAGGGCGTCGTCGAGCAGCACCCGGCCCGATACCGCGGCCCGCTCCGCCGCGGAAAGCGCCACGCGCAGCCGCAGGCAGGCCGGGCCGCCACCGTTGCGCATGCTCTGCTTGACGTCCTTCACCACCACCTCGGTGATGGGGTTGTTGCCCGCCAGCAGGTGGTCCTGCAGGCAGCGCCATACCGCCTCGCGCTCCTGGCATTCGCCGGGCACCACCAGGGTCATGGTGCCGTCCGGGTTGCTGAGCAGCTGGGAGTTGAAGAGATACGAGGCCACCGCATCGTCGAGGCTCACCGCCTCCACCGGCACGCGCACCGGAATCAGCGGCGTGGCCATCTTGGCGCGCAGCGCCTCCAGGGTGCCCTGCTCGTCGCGGAAGGCGTATTCGTGGTAGAGCAGCACCGGGCCATTGCCCACCGCGATGACGTCGTTGTGGAAGACCCCGGCGTCGATGGCCTCGGGATGCTGCTGGGCGAACACCGTCTGCGCCTCACTGAGGCCGTGCTGACGCGCCACCGCCTGGCTGGCCTCCAGCGTCTGGCGGGCCGGGAAGCGCCGTGGCTCGACGCCATCGCCGCCGAAGGCCTGCCGACCATAGACGTAGAGATGCACGCCCGGCTCGCCATGCTCGCCGGCCAGCCGGGTATGGTTGGCCGCGCCTTCGTCGGCGAAGGCCGGCGTCGCCGGTAGCACCGGATGATGGGCGAAGCAGCGCTCGTCACGGAACATCGCCCCCAGCACTCGACCGGTGGTGGCCGGCTCCAGGTAGCGATGGAAGCTCGACTGCAGGTTGGCCGGCGTGAAGTGCACCCGGCCATCCGCGGCGTCGACACTCGGCGTCACCGTGGCGGCGTTGGCGGTCCACATGGTGGAGGCCGAGCACACCGCGCGCAGCAGCTGCGGCGCCTCGGCGGCGGCCCGGGACAGCACCCGAGCATCGTCGCCGGTGAAGCCGAGCGCACGCAGCGCGCCCAGGTCCGGACGCTGCTGAGGCGGCAACACGCCCTGGGCGTAACCGGCGTCCATCAGCGACTTCATCTTCTCGAGGCCCTGCAGGGCGGCCTCGCGAGGATTGGCCACCAGCCCCTCGTGGCTCATCGATGCCACATTGCCATGGGCCAGCCCCGAGTAGTTATGGGTCGGGCCCACCAGGCCGTCGAAGTTCACCTCGCAAACGCTCGGATCGGTCTCCCGGCTCATAGCGTCACCCCCGGCGGCAGCTTGTCGGGCAGGCTCAGCGCCTCGCTCTCCACGGAGGCCACCGGGTAGGCGCAGTAATCGGCCGCGTAGTAGGCACTCGGACGATGGTTGCCGCTGTCGCCCACGCCGCCGAACGGGGCGTCGCCGGAGGCGCCGGTGGTCTGGCGGTTCCAGTTGACGATGCCGGCGCGGATGCGCAGCAGGAAGTCGTCCCAGTCGTCGCGCTCACCGCCGATCAGCCCGGCGGAGAGGCCGTAACGGGTGTCGTTGGCGAGCCGCATGGCCTCGTCCCAGTCACGATAGCGGTGCACCTTGAGCAGCGGCCCGAAGTGCTCCTCGTCGGGCAGTTCCAGGCCGGTGACGTCGATCAGCGCCGGCGACAGCAGGCTGGTGCCCTCCTGCAGGCGGGCCATGCGCGAAAGTACGCTGCCGCCACGGGCCTCGAGGTCGTCCTGGGCGGCGAGCAGGCCATCGGCGGCGGCCACGCTCGCCAGGCCACCGTAGAACGGTGCCTGTTCGCTGAACTGGCCGGCCACATGCAGCCGCGAGATGGCATCCGACAGGGCCTCCAGCAGACGATCGCCCACCTCGCCCTCGGGCACCATCAGCCGCCGGGCGCAGGTACAGCGCTGGCCGCCGGACAAGAATGCCGACTGCAGGATGGTCAGCACGGCGGCGTCCTGGTCGGGCACGTCCTTGACCACCAGCGGGTTGTTGCCGCCGAGCTCGAGGGCCAGGATCTTGTCGAGCTGGTTGGCGAACTGGCGCTGCAGCAGGCCCCCGACCTTGGCGCTGCCGGTGAACAGCAGGCCGTCGATACCGGCGTTAGCCGACAGCGCCTGGCCCACCGGGGCGGCACCCTGCACCAGGTTGATCACGCCCTCCGGCAGGCCGGCCTCGCGCCAGCACTGCAGGGTCAGGTCGGCGGTCAGCGGGGTCTGCTCGCTGGGCTTGAAGACCACCGTGTTGCCGGCCAGCAGCGCCGGCACCATGTGCCCGTTGGGCAGGTGGCCGGGGAAGTTGTAGGGGCCGAACACCGCCATCACGCCATGCGGCCGGTGGCGCAGCACCGCCTGGGCGTCGCCCAGGTCGCGCTCGCGCTCGCCGGTGCGCTCCTGGTAGGCGCGCACCGAGAGCGCCACCTTGCCGATCATCGCGCCGACCTCGGTGCGTGCCTCCCACAGCGGCTTACCGGTCTCGGCGGCGATCGCCGTGGCCAGGTCCTCGCGGTGGCCTTCCAGTACCTCGCGGAAGCGTTCGACCACCGCCTGGCGTTGCTCGAAGGTCTGGCGGGCCCACGCCGGGAAGGCGGCGCGGGCCGCATCGACGGCGGCGCCTACCTGTGCCTCGGAAGCGGCATTGCCCTGCCACAGGGTGTCACCCGCGACCGGGTCCTGCTTGATGAAGCCCGCGGCCTCACCGTCATGCCATTGGCCGCCGATCAGCAGCCGTTGCGTCGCCTTCATCACGCCTCCTCGTCACTATCCAGAATGCGCAGGGTATCGCCGGAGCCGACCTCGAGGCGTGCCGCCTCGGCCTCGCTCAGGGTCACCACGCCATCGTCGTCGGGACCACGCCCCAGCCAGGTCGCACGGAACCCGGCCATGGACGTGGTGGCGGCCAGCCAGTGCGGCCGCTCGTCCTGCGAAAGCTCGCCGGCCTGCACCTCGACCCGGCAGGTCCGCGACAGGCGCACGCCGCGCACGTCGTCGATATAGGCTTCCACGGTGGGGCCACCGTCGAAGATGTCGATGAACCCTTCCCAGCGCAGGCCTTCCTTCTTGAGCATCGCCAGCGCCGGCCGAGTGTGCTCGTGAACCTCGCCGATGCAGGCCCGGGCCTCCTCGGAGAGGAAGGGGGTATAGATCGGGAACTTGGGCATCAGCTCGCCGATGAAGCTCTTCTGCCCCAGCCCCGTCAGGCGGTCCGCCTCATCGAAGTCCATGGGGAAGAAGTGGCTGCCCAGGCAATGCCAGAAGGGGCTCTTGCCCTCGGCATCGAACACCCCGCGCATCTCCGCCAGCACCTTCTCGGGGAAGCTCGCGCGGAACTCGGCCATGAACAGCCAGCGCATCATCGACAGCAGCGCGCCGTTACGTTCGGCGCGGCGGTCGGCGCCGCGATACTCGGGGCGCAGGAACAGCGAGGCCACCTCGGCATCGCCGGTGTGATCCGAGCTCAGAAACAGGGTGTCGATGGTACGGTGCAGGTCGAGCTGCACCGAGGAATGCGCCAGGGTACCCACCCGGTAATGGTAGAAGGGCACCTCGCGGCCGACCTGGCCCTCGATGGCGCAGCAGCCGGCCAGCCGGCCGGTGGCCTCATCCTCGAGTACGAAGAAGTAGAGACGTTGATCCGCCGGGGTCTGCTGGGCGAAGGCACTCGCCGCGGTATCGATCTTGGCGGCCAGGAAGTCGCGGTTGTCGGGCAGCGAGGTGAAGCCCACCCCGGTCTCGTGGGCCAGGGCCTGCAGTTCGTCCAGGTCGGACGGGGCAATCGGTCGGATGCGCATCACAGCTCTCCCTCGTCGTAGCCCGGGTCATGCGCGTCGCCCGGCAGGGCGAGCGGCGCGGCCAGCACGGCGCGCCCTTCTTCCACGCCGAGCTGCTCGGCATGTTCCGGCGACAGCATCAGCTGGCCGGTGGGCGACAGCGCATAGCGCGCCACCACGCAGCGGAAGTCGTCGAGCCGCTGGTTGGCGATCATCGCCGGCTCGGCATCCGGCAGCGAATGGGCCGGACGGATGCGTACCGGGTGCCAGGCGGCCCGCCGGAAGCTTTGCAGCCGCTCGCGCTCGGCCTTGATCACCGGGCCGGCATCGAAGATGTCGACGTGGCGCGAGCGCAGAAAGCCCTCGCCCAGCATCTCGTTCATGGCCGGCTCGTGCGCCGGGTGCTCACGGCCGATGGCGGCCCGCGCCTGGGGCGTGAGCAACGCCAGGTAGAGCGGGAACTGGGGCATCACCTCGGCGATGAAGCTCTTCGAGCGCACCCCGGCCACGTAGTTGATCTCCTGGAAGTCGCGCACGAAGAAGTGACGACCCACGCTGTTCCAGAACGGCGACTGGTCGTCGGCATCCAGGAAACCGGGGAAGGCCATGGCCAGGATCTCGGCGAAGCGCTCCGGGTACTGGGCGACGAACATCAGCCGCGCACGCCGCAGCAGGCTCTCGGCGCTGGTGCCGCGATAGCGCGGGTCCAGCGAATAGGCGCACAACAGGCTGGCCTCGGAGACCTCATGGGACAGCGCCAGCGTCTGCACCTCGCGGCGCACATCGAGCTGCTGCGAGGCGTGGATCAGGGTCTCCTGCCGGTAGGTGTAGTAGGCCTCCCGGGCGCCGACCTGGGCACGCACGGTGGCGGTGCCCACCACCTCGTCGCGCTCCTGGTCCTCGAGCACGAAGGTGTAGTGCTCGTCGTCGGGGAACTCCACCTCGGACTCGAAGGCCCGCTGGGAGCGCGCGATACGCTCCTCGAGGCGGTCACGATGGGCCGGCAAGTTGGTCAGGCGCGGCGTGGCGTTACCCGCCAGCCGCTCCAGGGCCGGCAGGTCCGCCGGACGGATGGGGCGTACGACCAGCATGGATTGGCCTCCCGCGGATGGTTGCGGATCGTGCATGGTGTGGCCGCGACTCACTGGGCGGCCACCAGCCTGGCGATCGCCCGCTCCAGGCGCGCCATGCCTTCGGCGATGTCGGCCTCGGGGATCACCAGCGACGGCGCCATGCGCAGCACGTTGGGGCCGGCGATCAGCGCCATCACACCCTCTTCGATGGCCAGCGGCAGGATCTCCTTGGCGCGGCCCTGGTACTCGTCGCTCATCTCGGCGCCGATCAGCAGGCCCATGCCGCGGATCTCCTTGAACACCCCGTGCTGGCGATTGATCGCCTCGAGATGCTCGCGGAACAGGTCATGGCGTTGCTTGACGCCGCCCAGCACCTCGGCGGTGTCGATATGTTCCACGGCAGCCAGGGCCACGGCGGAGGCCAGGGCGTTGCCGCCATAGGTGGAACCGTGGGTGCCGATGCCCATGGCCGGGGCCACGCGGTCGGTGGTCAGCATGGCGCCTACCGGGAAGCCGCCGCCCAGCGCCTTGGCGCTGGTCAGGATGTCCGGGGTCACGCCGTATTCCATGTAGGCGTAGAGGGAGCCGGTGCGGCCCACGCCGGTCTGCACCTCGTCGAAGACCAGTAGCGCGTCGTGCTCGTCGCACAGCTCGCGCAGGCCCTGCAGGAAGGCCGGATCGGCGGGCAGGATGCCGCCCTCGCCCTGCATCGGCTCGACCATGATCGCGCAGGTGTCATCGCCGACCAGCTCGCGGACGCTGTCGAGGTCATTGTACTCGGCGTGCAGGATACCCCCCGGCACCGGCCCGAAGCCCTGGGAATACTTGGGCTGGCCGCCGACGCTGACGGTGAAGAAGGTACGGCCATGGAACGACTGGCGGAAGGAGATGATCTTGTCCTTGTGCTCGCCATGGGTGTCGTGGGCGAAGCGCCGCGCCAGCTTGAGCGCCGCCTCGTTGGCCTCGCCGCCGGAGGAGCACAGGTAGACCTTGTCGGCGAAGGTGCGCTCGACCAGCGTACCCGCCAGCTTGAGCGCCGGCTCGTTGGTATAGACGTTGGCCAGATGCCAAAGCTTGTCGGCCTGATCCTTGAGGGCGTTCACCAGCACCGGATGACAATGGCCCAGCGAATTCACCGCGATCCCCCCGGCGAAGTCGATGTACTCGCGGTCGGACTGATCCCACAGGCGGCTGCCCTCGCCGCGCACCGGGATGGTCTTCTGGGGCGCATAGTTGGGCACCATGTACTGGTCGAAATCGCTGCGGGTCGGTGTCTGGGTCATGTCGTTCTCCGTTGTCTCGAGCCGGGCTCGTTCAGGATGAATCGGATCATTCGAGTATAGGGAGCCCCTTCCCGGGAGGCTTTCAGCAATGGGACGGTGATTTGTGTAAAAGGCAGGAGCGGCGCGCAGGCGGGCGTCATCGGGTAAGCTGATGGCCTGAACAGGGAGACTACGCATGCGCAACACCACCGCCTGGAACCGTCGTCGCTACGACCTCTATGCGCCGGTCTACGACGCCGTGGCCGAGCGCGCCTTTCGACGGGCACGCCGCGAGGCGCTGGCCCAGGTGCCCTGGCGACCCGGCATGCGCGTACTGCTGGTCGGCGCCGGCACCGGCCTCGACCTGCCCTGGCTGCCCCACGACATCGAGCTGCACGCCACCGACCTCAGCCCGGCCATGCTGCGGCGCCTCGAGCAGCGCGCCGCGAGCCAGGCGCTCGACGTACGCGCCACGGTGATGGATGGCGAGGCGCTCGACTACCCCGACGCTCACTTCGATGTCGTGGTCATGCACCTGATCCTGGCGGTGATGCCCGACCCGGCGCGCGGGCTGGCCGAGGCGCATCGAGTACTCGCCGACGATGGCCGGCTGTGCGTGATGGACAAGTTCCAGGCCGACGCACGACCCTCCGGGCGGGCCAGGCGGACGTTGAATCTGCTCACCTCGGCGATCGCCACCGACATCACCCGCCAGGCCCGGCCACTGCTGGAAGGCGCCGGTTTCGCCATCGAGGCCGACCGGCCGGTGCTGATGGGCTCGCTGTTCCGGGCGCTGCTGGCCCACAAGCGTGGCGCAGCGACGCTCAGCCCAGGCGTTCCTCCCGGGGCGTGATGCCGAAGTGGTTGCGGTAGGCGGTGGAGAAGTGCGCCGCCGAGGAGAAGCCGGTCTGCAGGGCGATCTCGCCCGCCGGACGGTCGCTCTCGCGCAGCTGCTTGCGGGCCTGCTGCAGGCGCAGGTTGAGGTAGTAGCGGCTGGGCACCGCCTGCAGGTACTTCTTGAACAGCCGTTCCAGCTGGCGCCGCGAGATGCCCAGGTGCTCGGCCAGCTCGTGGGTGGTCAGCGGCTCCTCGATGTTGGACTCCATCAGCGCCACCGCATCGACCAGGCTCTGTGGGGCGCTGCCCAGCCGGGTCCGCAGCGGCACCTGCTGGGGCTCGTCGCCCATGCGGATGCGCTCGAGCACGAAGTGTTCGGAGATGCGGTCGGCCATCTCGGCGCCGTGCTGGCTGCCGATCAGCGTCATCATCATGTCCATGGCGGCGGTGCCGCCGCCGCAGGTCAGGCGGTCGCGGTCGATCTCGAACAGCTGCTGGGAGAGCCGCACCCGGGGATAGTCGCGGGCGAAGGCCTCGAAGCGCGGCCAGGGCAGGGTCGCCCGATAGCCCTCCAGCACCCCCGCCCGGGCCAGCACCTCGGTGCCGCCACCGATGCCGCCCAGCACCACCCGGGCGGCGGCCAGCCGCCGCAGCCACCCCAGAACGGCCTCGGGCACGCTGCCGGACAGCGGCCCGGGGGCGCAGACCAGCAGCATATCCAGGGCCTGGTCCGGCTCGCCGGCCGACGCCTGCGGCAGCAGTGCCTGGCCGGCGGCGCTGGCCACCGGGCGCTCGTCGATGGCGAAGGTCGAAAGCCGATAGAGGCCGTGCCCCGCCAGGCGGTTGGCCACCAGCAGCGGTTCGGTGGCACAGGCCTGGGCCAGCAGTGAGAAGCCGGGCAGCACCAGCACCCCGACATGCCGGGACAGCGGCACGGCCGATGCAGGGGGTGGGGCATCAAGCATGGGTGGTCTCTCGCGAGCGTGGGCGTAAAGGCTCCATTCTAGCCGAAGCCGTCGACCGACACAGCCGCCCGGACACGACGACGCCGGGCGGAGCGCCCGGCGTCGCTGGCAAGGCCACGGCGGCGGTGCCGCGGGGCCTGGGTTACAGGTTCACGACATCGAAGTGGCGCTCGGTCGCCACGTCGGCATCGTAGTCGACGTCGTCCCGCTCGAAGCCGAACAGCTTCAGGAACTCGTGCTTGTAGCCGGCATAGTCGGTGATGTCGAACAGGTTCTCGGTGGTCACCTGGGGCCACAGCTCCTTGCAGGCCTGTTGGACGTCGTCGCGCAGTTCCCAGTCGTCGAGACGCAGGCGGCCGACCTCGTCGGTCCCGGCGCTGCCCTGCCCCTCACCGCGATACAGCCGTTCGGCGAACAGGCGGTTGAGCTGATCGATGGTGCCCTCATGCAGGCCCTGCTCCTTCATCACCCGGTAGACCATGGCGATGTAGAGCGGCATCACCGGGATGGCGGCGCTGGCCTGGGTGACCACGGACTTGAGTACCGCCACGTTGGCGCCGCCGCCCTGCTCGCCCAGACGCGCGTCGATCGCCCCGGCGGCACGGTCGAGGTCTTCCTTGGCGCGACCCAGGGCACCATGCCAGTAAATCGGCCAGGTGATCTCGGTGCCGATGTAGCTGAAGGCCACGCTGCGGGCACCTTCGGCCAGCACACCGGCCTGGTCCAGGGCGTCGATCCACAGCTCCCAGTCTTCGCCGCCCATCACCGCGGTGGTGTCGGCGATCTCCTGCTCGCTGGCCGGCTCGACCTCGGCCTCGATGATGGCATCCTTATTGGTATCGATGGCGGTGGCACGATAGGTCTCGCCGATCGGCTTGAGGCTGGAGCGCTTCATCTCGCCCGAGTCCGGCAGCTTGCGCACCGGCGAGGCCAGCGAGTAGACCACCAGGTCGACCTGGCCCATGTCCTGCTTGATCAGCTCGATGGCCTTGTCACGCGCCTCGTGGGAGAAGGCGTCGCCGTTGATCGACTTGCTGTACAGGCCCTCGGCCTTGGCGAACTTGTCGAAGGCGGCGGCGTTGTACCAGCCGGCGGTGCCGGGCTTCTTCTCGGTGCTCGGCTTCTCGAAGAACACCCCCAGGGTATCGGCACCGTAACCGAAGGCGGCGGTGATCCGCGCCGAGAGGCCGTAGCCGCTGGAGGCCCCGATCACCAGGACCTTCTTGGGCCCGTCGCTCTTGTCCAGGCCCCGGGCGCGGGTCGCCTCGATCTGTTCGAGCACGTTCTGCTCGCAGCCGACGGGATGAGTGGTAGTGCAGATGAAACCGCGGACCTTGGGCTTGATGATCACGTTAGACCTCTTGGCGTTCGCAGCGGGGCGCCGGATGCCGGCGTCCCGGTGAAGTGGGATTCGTACGTGGCGACATTCTAGCGGCCTCGCCCGGCGCTGTCCGCCCTTGAGCGCGGCCGCCGGCTGGGGCAGGATGCTCGACACCCCATCCTGCAGGAGATCCCATGGACGCACAGACCCTCGTCGACACGCGCGGCGACCTCTGGCTGGCGCTGGCACCGTTGTGGCTGGAGCGGGAACCACGGGAAACCGACTATGCGCACATGATCGAAGTGATCCAGCAGCATGACCTGACGGCGCATGAACTGGAGTGGGTCTTCCGCCTGGAACTGGCGCCGGTGCTGGCTCGCCAGCAGATGTCGGTGGCCAGCGAGTGGCGCCACTTCGACGACCACAAGCTGATGCGCCAGCTGGTCGCCCATAACCTGCGGCTGCGCGGCTGGCGCCGCAAGACCTGGGCGCTGTTCTCAGGGCTGACCACCATGATGACCCGCCACCGCTGGAACGAACTGATGGAGCGGCTGATGATCGCCCGCGGCCAGGACGTGCCTTCCTGATCGAGCGAACGGCGGCTCAGTCTTCGTCCAAGGCCCGCTCCAACGCCTCGATCCATGCCGCCTCGCCGTCCCGCGGCGAGAAGCGGCGGATCACCCGCCCGTCACGGCCCACTAGGAACTTGGTGAAGTTCCACTTGATCATCTTCGTGCCCAGCATCCCCGGCGCCGCCCGCTTGAGTTCGACGAACAGCGGGTGGGCGGCGCGGCCGTTGACCTTGACCTTCTCCAGCAGCGGGAAGGTCACGCCGTACTCCTGCTCGCCGAAGGTACAGAAGGCCTCGGCCGATTCCGGCGACTGACGCGCGAACTGGTTGCAGGGGAAGGCCAGCACGGTGAAGCCACGATCGCGGTAGCGGCGGTAAAGCCGCTCGAGATCGCGCAGCTGGGGGGTGAAGCCGCAGCGGCTCGCCACATTGACGATCAGCAGCACCTGACCGCGCAGTGCACCTAGGTTGAAGGGTTCGCCACGGAAGGTGTGGCAGTCATGATCATGAAGGCTCATGGTACCGGCTCGCTGTCTGTTCCCTCACGATGCCACGCCGCACCGCGCGGTGCCAGTCCCGGCGCGTTCGCCGCCGGCCCGCGGCTCATCCGCCGACGCTCAGGCGCCCGGCATGCCACAGCGCCTCGACCGCCTGGCGGGTGTCCGGGGTGACGCCCTCGAGGGCCAGGGCCTCTTCGGGGCGACACCAGAAGGCGTCGGCGACCTCATCGGCCTGCAGCCACAGCGGCCCGTCGTAGTCGACCCGGTAGGCGCTGCCGAAGATGTGATGGCCATCCGCGTCATAGACGAACTCCAGCACGTGGCGCAGCGGCACGCCGACGATGCCCAACTCCTCGGCCAGCTCGCGGCGGGCGGCCAGGTGCACCGACTCGCCGGCGCCGACCACCCCGCCGGCGGCCAGGTCGAGGCCCCCGGGGAACGCCTCCTTGGTCAGGGTACGACGCTGCACGCAGAACTCTCCGGCGGCGTTGCACACCACGATGTAGGTGGCGCGATGCCAGTAACGATAGCGCCGCATGGTGGCCCGGGATGCGCTGCCACAAGGCCGGTTGCGGGCATCCACCAGCTGGATGCTCTCATCGGCGATGCGCGGGGCAGGCAGCGCGGCGGGCGCCAGGGCGTCGTCGGTCATCATCGCTCTCCGGGGAAATGCCCTCAGCCTACCCAGTCAGCCCCGGAGCGTCCACGGCGCGCGTTCCTCATCCACGCTATCGCCGCGTAGAGTCGATCCAGCGACACCATGTGACTTCCTCCTCGCCATGGAGCCCACCATGACTCACCCTCGCTCGCACCGCCCGCGCGTCGACCTCGACAACGAGGCCATCCACTGGGACCAGGACATGAGCTACGGCCAGTACCTGGGGCTGGAGGCGCTGCTCGACTGCCAGCACCCGCGCTCCGACCAGCACGATGAGATGCTGTTCATCGTCATCCACCAGGCCTCGGAGCTGTGGATGAAACTCTGCCTCCACGAGGCCCACGGCGCCGCCGACTGCATCCGTCGCGACGAGCTGCGCCCGGCGTTCAAGATGCTGACCCGGATCGCCCGCATCCAGGAGCAGTTGATCCACGCCTGGGAGGTGCTGGTGACCATGACGCCGGCCGACTACTCGAGCTTCCGCGACACCCTGGGGCAGAGCTCGGGCTTCCAGTCGTTCCAGTACCGCGAGCTGGAGTTCCTGCTCGGCAACAAGAACGCCAAGATGGTCGAGGCCCACCGCGCCCACCCCGCGCACTACGATCATCTGACGACGGTGCTCCAGGCGCCGAGCCTCTACGACATCGTGCTGCAGCGGCTCGCCACGCGCGGCTTCGCGATTCCCGCCGGCCACCTCGAACGCGACTGGGCAGAGCCCTACACCGCCTGTGCCGAGGTCGAGGCCGCCTGGGCGACGATCTACCGCGACACCGCGACCCACTGGGACCTCTACGAGCTGGCCGAGAAGCTGGTCGACCTGGAGTACAACTTCCAGAAATGGCGCTTCAGCCACATGAAGACGGTGGAGCGCATCATCGGCTATCGCCGCGGCACCGGCGGCTCGGCCGGTGTGCACTACCTGGTGAAGGCGCTGGACCTGCAGTTCTTCCCGGAACTGTGGTCGGTGCGCACCTCGCTGTAGGCCGCCCCGAGCGACTTTGACCACATCCCCGGCAGCCGCCATGCTCAAGTCAGGCAGCTTGCCGGAGGTCCGCCATGCACGATCATGCCCCCCGCGACCGGCTGGCCACCCATGCGGTGACCAACCAGCCGCCCGCCCCCGAGGACCGCGACGCCCTGGCCGACGACACGCCGCTGCAGGAGGCGCTCGCCCGCGAAGCCCCCGGCTGGGTCGCCCGGCGGCTGGCCCCGCTGGGCCGCGAGGTCGGCAGCCGGCGAGTGCAGGCGCTGGGCGAGGCGGCCAACCATCATCCGCCCGAGTTGCGGCTGTTCGACCGCCACGGCCGACGCCTGGACGAGGTCGCCTATCACCCGGCCTACCATGAACTGATGCATCTGGCACTAGACCACGGCTGGCATGCCGTGGCCTGGCAGGAGGAAGGCCGCGGTGGCCACCAGGCGCACGTGGCCGCCCTGTACCTGCTGACCCAGGCCGAGCCGGGCTTCTGCTGCCCGGTGACCATGACCCACGCCGCCCTGCCGGCGCTGCGCGCCTCGCCCGAGGCCCTCGGCGAATGGTCGCCCCGGCTGCTGGCCTGGGACTACGACCCACGAGCGCTACCCGCGGCGCAGAAGCGCGCCCTGACCTTCGGCATGGCGATGACCGAGAAACAGGGCGGCAGCGACGTGCGCGCCAACACCACCCGCGCCGAGCCGTGTGGCGACGGCTGGCGACTGAGCGGCCACAAGTGGTTCTGCAGCGCACCCATGTCCGACGCCTTCCTGACCCTGGCCCAGACCGATGATGGCCTGAGCTGCTTCCTCGTGCCGCGCTTCGCCCCGGACGGCACGCGCAACCCCCTCGAGCTGCAACGCCTCAAGGACAAGTGCGGCAACCGCGCCAACGCCTCGGCGGAGATCGAGTATCGCGGCGCCTGGGCCCAGCCGCTGGGAGAACCCGGCCGCGGCGTGGCGACCATCCTGTCGATGGTGCAGCAGACCCGGCTGGACGCCGCCACCGCGCCGGTGGCGATGATGCGCCAGGGGCTCGTCGAGGCCTGGCACTTCGTGCGCCACCGCCGGGCCTTCGACCGCCGGCTGTCCGAACAGCCCTTGATGCGGGTGCTGATCGCCGACATGAGCCTGGAGGTGGAGGCCGGCGTGGCGCTCGCGTTGCGCACCGCCCGGTCCTTCGACGGCGCCGCCCGCGGTGACGCACACGAACGCGCCCTGGCCCGCCTGCTGCCGGCGCTGGCCAAGTACTGGCACAACAAGCGGGCACCGGGCTTCCTGGCCGAGGCCATGGAATGCCTGGGCGGCATCGGCTATGTGGAGGAGACGCCGCTGGCACGGCTCTACCGCGAGGCGCCGGTCAACTCGATCTGGGAAGGGTCGGGCAACGTGATCTGCCTGGACGTGCTGCGGGTGCTCGACCGGCACCCCGAGGCGTGGGCGGCGCTGCGGGCGGAGCTGGCCCCGGCCCAGGGGGCTTCACCAGCATTCGACCGGGCCCTGGGGGAACTGGAACGCCAGCTGGGCGGGCCGCCGGAGGCCCTCGTGCCTCGCGCCCGCTGGCTGACCCAACGCCTGGCCCAGTGCCTGCAGGCCGCCCTGCTGCTGCGCCATGCGCCGGACGCGGTGGGCCAGACCTTCTGTCGCAGCCGACTCGGCGACGGCGCTGGCGCCGCCTTCGGGGTGCTGCCCCCCGATGCCCCGCTGGAGGCCTTGCTCGACCGTCTACCGAGCTAGAGTGCTAGCCGACCGGCCCGAGGGCCACCGCAGCGCCAGCTGCAGTACCCCCAGTAGCACGGTTGATCCAGTGCGACCGAGCCTGCAACCAAGGCAGCACGCGTGAGTGCGACAGGCCGACGGCCACCAGCACATACCAGGCGCCGTCGATGATCATCGCCGTGAGCACGATGATCGCCCGGGCGGCGAGGCTCATGTCCGGCGTCACGAACTGGCTAAGTGAAGCCACGAAGAACAGGATCAGCTTGGGATTGCCGAGCGCCACCAGCATGCCCTCGCGGGCCGCCGTGCCCGGCCCGCAGGGCCTTGATGCCCAGCCAGGCCAGGTAGGCCGCCCCGCCCCACTCACCTGCGCCCTGGCCCACCTGGACGTGGCGCTGACCTGCCTGCTGATCGGGCTGACCATGCCGCCGATGGAACTGGTGCCCTTCTCCGCCAACGGCGGCGGCCTGGCGCTGACGCTCTTCGGCCTGGCATTGCTCGCCGAGGATGGGCTGATGGCGCTGGCGGCCTACCTGCTGACCGGCACCACCCTGGCCTTGGTGGTCATCGGCCTCGCCTAAGCCCGACCGGAGCCGACCGCTTCGCATGCCCGTCGGGCATATTCACCCCGGACCGTGCCTGCCAGCGCCCCTTGGGGCGACGCCCGGCGCACCATGCCTGGCACACAACGACAAGGAAGGCCACCCGCAGGCGGCCTTCCTTGTCCCAGCGAATCACCAGCACCAAAACGCTGCTGGCGCTGCCGTAGTCCGTTAGATCAGATCCTGCTCCTCGAGGAAGGACTGTGCCACGTCCTCGATGGTCTCGCGCTCAACGTCGACCCGGGCGTTGAGGCTGGCCATGGTCTCATCGTCGAGCAGATCGGACAGCGCGCTCATCTGCTCGGCGAGCTCCGGGTTGGCCTCCAGGGTCTCCTCGCGCACCACCGGGGTCAGCGCATAGGCCGGGAAATAGCCCTTGGTGTCTTCCAGGATCCGCAGACCGAAGGCCGGCACACGACCGTCGGTGGAAAAGACCACCGCGACATCGACCTCGCTGTCGCGCAGGGCCGAATACATCAGGCCGGTATCCATGCGAACGATATCGCTACGCCCCACCTTGAAGTCGTAGGTCTCCTGCAGCGGACGCCAGCCGTCATCCCGCGAATAGAACTCGGTGTCGAGCCCCACCGTCAGGTCCATGTCGTCGTTGACCGCATCGGCCAGATCATCGAGCGTCACGATACCGTGCTCCTCGGCATAATCCTCGCGCATGGCCATGGCGTAGGTGTTGTTGGCGTCCGACGGCTCCAGCCACACCAGGCCCTTCTCGGCATCGAGTTCCTTGACCTTGTCATAGGTGGCCTCGCGGGACAGCGACTCGCTGATATCGTTGTAGACGATCAGCGAGGTGCCGGTGTACTCCCAGTAGAGGTCGATCTGGCCGTTCTCCTGGGCCTGGCGGAGTACCGCGGACCCCATGCCATCGCGCCGGGTCACGTCATACCCCAAGCCATCGAGATACAGCTCGGTCATGTTGGCAAGAATGAGCTGCTCGGTATAGTTCTTGCCTCCAACGTTAATCTCGTTGGCTTGGGCGCTGGTCATGGCACCGGCCAGGGCCAGGCCGGATAGTGTCATCATCAAGCGTTTCATGGTGGTCTCCTTGGTATTGTCGGCTTGGTCTTTCACATGAGGCCGCCGGGGCGGCCGAAAAAGTGCGAGGCCGCTTCAGGCCCGTGTCGGGTTGACGCCGCGGGGCACCAGCAAGAAGGCGCTGATCGCGACGATGGCGTCGACCGCGATCGCCAGCAGGGCGGTGGGGATGGCGCCGGCGAGCATCATCACCGGATCGTAGAGGTCGATGCCGGTGAAGATTAGCTCACCCAGGCCACCGGCACCGATCAAAAAGGCCAGCGGCACGGTGCCCACGTTGATGGTCAA
>NZ_SDMO01000090.1 GCF_004798905.1 Halomonas borealis
AAATAAGTGAGCTGCAGAGTGACGAAGTAAACCAAAAGCATCTTCATGATCCGGTGTTACAATTTCAAAAGTTGCATCTTCTTTGATTGGACGGGTCACGTCAATAAGTTTGCCGTTGACTTTACCAGCCAAGGCTTTTTTAGCCAAACCAGGTGAGATTGATTTCGCAATTTCAAGTGTTGAGATGCCTGCCTCAAATTCTTTGACAGCACCATCTGGGAAAGTGATTTTAATCATATAAGCCTCCAATTTTTT
>NZ_SDMO01000091.1 GCF_004798905.1 Halomonas borealis
TGTCGTCTAACATGAGCTCCTTCAGGAGCAAATCTGGGAGCGTATTAAAAACAGGCCGAGCACAAAGCTCGACCACTTTTAATCACGCATACCTTTGGCGCGTTGAATGTCTTTAAGCTTTTCTGGTGTGATGTCTTTGCCATCTTCATCCACCAATTTTACTGCTTCAACTTGACCGCGGAGATTTTCACGTACGCTATCAAGATAGATACGGCGCAATTCAGCACGTTCTGCAGTTTCGGCTTCTGTTAGTCC
>NZ_SDMO01000092.1 GCF_004798905.1 Halomonas borealis
GGCATTATTTGTTAAACTCTTCAGTAAGTTGTGGTACAACTTGCTTTTTACGTGAAACGGCACCAGCTAAGAAAGCATGGTCGTCTTCTAACGTAAAGTGGAAAGCTGCTTCAACTTTATCTTTGTGGCTACCGATTTCGACAATTTCTGAGTTAGAATTTACGATATCTGTAATCATGAAGACAAAGTCATCATAATGTTCAACTTCCATTGCTTTCTTGATGGCTACTTTGACATCGTGTAAGCGTGAAAGTA
>NZ_SDMO01000093.1 GCF_004798905.1 Halomonas borealis
GTCATTTGTCGCAGGACTCGCTTCTTGATAAAGGAAGGTTGCCAAGCCACGCTTGGTCACCTCTTTCGTATCGAACTGTCGTAAAGTTCCGGCTGCTGCATTACGCGGGTTGGCAAAGGAAGGTTTACCTTCAAGTTCGCGTTCCTTATTGAGTTTGACGAAATTTTTGCGTGGCAAATAAGCTTCTCCTCGCACCACAATGTCAATAGGTTCTTTTAATACCAGTGGGACGTCTTTGATGCGTTTAACATTTT
>NZ_SDMO01000094.1 GCF_004798905.1 Halomonas borealis
TTTTCTAAGTTCCTTTTCCTGATCTTTATCAATATGATTGGTGAAAGTAACTTTAACTTAGCGATTACACCCGCTTCTATTCTAACAGTAGCAGTAATATTCTTGCTCTTCTTTACTTTGCTTCTTATTATTGGAACATTTATCATTTGGAAATCTTCAAGCCTTGATCTGTTAAGAGAAGCATCTAAAGGTGAAAAAGGGCCTAAGTCAAACATTTTCATGGCCTTGATTGGTATTGTTTTACTGGTAGTTGG
>NZ_SDMO01000095.1 GCF_004798905.1 Halomonas borealis
TATTTTTTTATTTTTACAAATAAGAGTTGTTAACATATGTTGTTCATATTTTGCAGTATAAATTGTTGTAGCGATGTTACGCTTTTTCTTATATTATATTTCTTGTACATAAAATGTCGAAATGAAAGTGGCCACTAAATTTTTGACGAGAATAAAGAAAAGGAAAATTTAACAATGAAATTTGAATTTAAAAGTTTATCTACATATGAAGAAGATGCAACCCCTAACTTTATGGGCGGAGTAAACTACCACAG
>NZ_SDMO01000096.1 GCF_004798905.1 Halomonas borealis
TGAGCAATATAAACATAACCGGCCTCAACTACAGGACGCATATAGCGGTAAAAAAGAGTTAACAAGAGTGTACGAATGTGTGCCCCATCGACATCGGCATCGGTCATGATAACCAGTTTATGATACCGTGCTTTAGATAAATCATAGTCAGCACCAAAACCAGTTCCCATCGCTGTAAAGAGTGAACGGATTTCTTCATTTGCTAAAATCTTATCCATTGTCGCTTTTTCCACGTTCAAGATTTTACCACGGA
>NZ_SDMO01000097.1 GCF_004798905.1 Halomonas borealis
TATGGTATTGCTGCTGGCTTTATCACTTATATCTTCTCAAAACTCTTTACAGGTAAGATTAAAGAAGTAAAACCAATTATTTGGGTTGTGGCAATCGCATTTGCATTAAACTTTGCAGTACTTGCTATTCTCTAAAAAACACCACTATAATTTGTACACTATCATGAGAGAAATCCGCTTTTATCAGCGGATTTTTATGTTAAAATAAAGACATGGAGACACCACTTATTATTGCATTTTCGGTGATTAGTTT
>NZ_SDMO01000098.1 GCF_004798905.1 Halomonas borealis
GAAGATAAAAGCTTCGTCACGTGCATCTTGACGTAGATAACGATCCAAGAACTGTAATGCCCATAATGCAAAAGGCAAGGCGATTAAGGTTGGCGCTGTACCACCTTGAGCCAATCCTGCAACCGAAACCAAGGTGAAACCTGTGGTAATTAGCGCTGCCAAACGGCTACGTGTACGTTGTGAAATTAAACGATAAACTTGCACACCGCTCATAAATAAAGCTAGCATTTGGAAAAGGTAAAGCAGCCAAGTT
>NZ_SDMO01000009.1 GCF_004798905.1 Halomonas borealis
GCCTTCGTGGTCGGCCCCGAGGGCGAGGAGATCCACTGCGACGCGCATGGCCGGGTCAAGGTGCAGTTCCCCTGGGATCGCTACGCCGAACCCAATGAGACCGCCAGCGCCTGGCTGCGCGTCTCCCAGGGCTGGGCCGGTGGCGGCTACGGCATGATGGCGATTCCGCGCATCGGCCATGAGGTGATCGTCTCCTTCCTCGAGGGCGACCCCGACCAGCCGATCATCACCGGGCGCACCTACCACGCGGTGAACACCCCGCCGTACTCGCTGCCCGAGCACAAGACGCGCACCGTGCTGCGCACCCAGACCCACCAGGGCGAGGGCTTCAACGAGCTGCGCTTCGAGGACCAGCACGACCAGGAACAGATCTGGGTGCACGCCCAGAAGGACCTGGAACTGCTCACCGAGAACGACCGCACCGAGGAGATCCGCCGCGACAGCGACCTCAAGATCAAGCGCGACCGCATCGAAGAGATCGACCGCGACGACCACCACAGCGTGCACGGCGAGCGGCGCACGAAGACTGACGGCGCCCAGCACCTGACCATCGACGGCAGCCTGCACCTCAAGGCCGGCCAGGCCTGGCTCAGCGAGAGCGGCCGCGAGCTGCACATCAAGGCCGGCCAGAAGGTGGTGCTCGAGGCCGGCAGCGAACTGACCCTGGCCGCCGGCGGCAGCTTCCTCAAGCTCGACGGCGGCGGGATCACCCTCAGCGGCCCCAACGTCAAGGTGAATGCCGGGGGTAGCCCCGGCAGCGGCAGCGGGCAGGCCGCCCAGGCGCCGCTGCGGCCGGGGCATGCCGAGCCGGAGGCGCCGTTCAAACCGGCCAAGGCGCCACAGCATGCTGCTCTGTTGCAGGGGCAGGCGCTGTGCCCCATCTGCGAACCGCAGAGTGACGGAGTTACCTCATGAAGTGTTGGCCATGGTGTCGGGGCCTCGAAGGCGGTGATTGGCAATGGCCGACCGATCAGCGGGTATTCCTGCTGATCGATGGCGTGCGTGTCGAATCGCTGCCACGCCGGCTTTATGCGTGGAGCGAAGGCGACCTGACTGCCGACATGCTGTATGCCGGTACTCCCTGGGCTGAGGTCGGTGATCTATCGCCCTGGCTGGTGGCTTTGGAAGGCCGAGATGATCCCGTTCTGCTGGCGTTCCTGGAGGAAGGACTGGGAGCTGAGTGGGGGTATTTGATTCTTAGCAGGGCGGAGCGGAGTGAGGTCACCGACCACCTGCGTGAACTAATCCAGGTGCGGCACCCTGCGGGACTTCCCATGCTGCTGCGCCTGGCCGATCCGGCGGTCATGTCGGCGTTGTTCACGGATGGCAGCTCGCCGGAGTGGGTCCCCTGGGGGCCTATCGAGAGGTTGATGCTACCGGATGCGGTGGCAGAAACGTGGCAAGAAAGTACGCCAAAGGTGAACAGCGAGAATGGCCGGGCAGTTGACGCATTGGATTATCGGCTGTCGGAGCCACAACTGGAGCGCCTGCAGCAGTGCGACCGGCGGCGGGACATTCGTCAGCTGATGACATTCACCGACCGGCATTGCGATGGCTGGTTGAGTGCAACCAGTCGCCCCGAACGCCATGCGCAGCTGGCTGGTATCGTGCAAGAGGCGTGTGGGCTGGGGTTGACCGCTCCGCGGGAGTGGGCCCTGTGCTGCACCCTGATGCAGCGCCTCGGGATCACCTCCTGGCGAGAGGCTGAGGACTCGGAAGCGTGGACGAACCTACTATGCGATTCGAACCAGGGTAGTGGCATGGCACGGCTCGAGGCCGCTCTGGCGATGGTTCCGACATCATCACGGACTGACGTTACGACATAGGGAGAGTGTCACATGGCTGCGTTCGAGCGACCCGCCGATGACCGTCATACAGCCTCACTGGCGGCATATGAAATGCCGAGCCGAGGCAGCGAGGAAGGCGCCACTTGCCCACTGCTGAGTGGCAAGGTGCAATTGCTTCCTCTGCGCTATGGCGTGGTCGAAGAACTCGAGCCGGGAGTATCGACCCCCTATTCGCTGACGGCGCGGCCATTGGGTATCCGGCTTCTGCGTAACGGCTATCTCTATGTGCTCGACGGCGAAGCCCTCCAGCTCGACGAGTACGAGTTTCGCGACTTCGGCGACACCATCGCCGGCGGCAGGCTTGAGTACGAGACCGATCGCACGCTCTACGTGTGTTTCTCCGAGGTGCAGTGGAGCGCGGCCAAGCGTGCCCAGGTGACCGAAAGCGAGGAGGACCGAGAGGCCTTCATGCAGGCGGTCGACCTCTCCGGTGCCAATCCTGTCAGCGGGGGAGGCCGGCATCTTATTACCCCGGCCCAGGCCGAAGAGTGGGTGGCCGAGTTCGCCGAGGATGCTCGGCTCGAGGCGCCCGAGGACGGTTACGAGCATGAGGCAGAGCCCTACCTCTGGGAGAACGAGCCCTATTATCACAAGTCGCGGCTCGGCAAGCTGCTCAAGCAGCATGGCGTGGAGGATCGTGACGAGGCCCTGTGCCTGATCGTGCGCGATGATATCGGTGTGATGCGTGACCTGGCTCAGTTCCAGGACGAGGTCGTGGGCTGGGTGGAACACTGGGCCACGGACAATGAAGGCGATACCGAGCGGGATTACCTGCTGGCCTGTTATATCGAATCGCTGTCCCAGCTCAAGGACGCCTCGCTGGAAGACCTGCGCCAGGTGTCGGAGGACCCGGCCGTCCAGGCCATGTGGGACGAAGTCGCTGCGATGGAGGAGCCTCGCCAGGGCGAGGTCCGCCAAGCATTGCTCGATTACCTCAATCGGGATAGCAACACCGGCGACTTGCCTCAGCCCTCCGATCCGGACTTGCCCGCCGCGCTCAAGGAACGGCTGCGAGCGATACGCGGCGAGGCAAACCGCAGCAATGCTTATGACATCGCCAACCGTCTGCAGGGAACGGTGCGCCGCTACTATGTCGAGGACAGCCTGAGTGAGAGTCTGGGGCGTGACTTCGTGGAGCAGCATGGTGATGCCCTGCTCGCCATGAAGCGCCAGCACAACGAGCGGCTCAGGGCGCTTCTTGAGGGTAGCAGTATCGGTGAACGGGGCATCAACGAGCTGATCGATCGGGAACGCATGGATGCCTTCCTCGCCGAGCAGCGCCCGCGGCTGCAGCGTTGGAATACCACGCTAGATGCCCTGTCCGACGACCGCGCCGACATGCTGTGTAGCAACCGCTTCCACACCGCCGCCTGGTACTTCGATGCGCAGAACGCGGATCAGGTCCACGAGGGATTTAAAGCTCAGTATGGGTGCTTGAAGGATATCTGCCGCAGCGACGAGGCAACCAAGCGTGTCGCCGACTGGCTGGAAGAAGCGCCGCAGTACGATAGGCCGTTGTTCCATACCCTGCCGCTCGCCGACCAGGGTGACTTCATCGGCCAGTACTCGACGATCGCTAACGTCGGCTATGGGACCGTGCTCAAGGCCGAGGACCTGTGGAATAAACTCAACTCGATCGAGTCCGGGCAGTTGCCGGCGGTCGATCAATTGCCCGAGGATACCCAGGTTATCGCCGAGAGCGCTCATCAGCCCTTCGCGCCGGCGATCTCGCGAGGCATCGCCCAGGTCATGGAGGAGTTCCACGAAGGGATCAACCGTGACACGGTGCCCGACCTGAATGAGCTGTTTCGGCGCCTGCCCAAGGCGCTACCAGCGAGGATCCTCGATGCGGCTCATCGCACGGGAGCCAGCTTCGTCGTGGCATCACGCGAGGAGCTGGAGAGCTTCCGGCGCACCATGCAGCGCGTCCTGGCGCTGCGGGAAGAAATAGCGAATATCCGCAAGCGGCGTAATAGGGTCAAGGCGACTGCCGGGCACAACTCCCCAGAGGCTCAACGCCTGCACAAGGACTTCAAGCGCGTTCGTCGGGAGCTGCAGTCGGTGCATGAGCCGGCACTCGCGCAAGCGCTGAGCCCGATTGAAGAGCTTCCCGAGGATGGCGTCCGTATCGCCGGTGCGGCGCCGGGACGTGCCGGCCTGACCCTGGTGCTACCGGCGGCCCAGCAGGCCGAGATCAGTGGGTTGATTCGTAACCTAAGGCAGGGGGTTATGACGGCGCCCAAGGCGAACCTGGTCGGGGATGGTCTTGGCTTGCTAATTTTTGCCACTCAGGTAGTTACTTTTTGGCATGCCTACCAAGACTATCAGGGTACAACTGGGTCGAATGGATCAACGACGCGTATCGATATTATCAAAGCATTTGTTGCTACAAGCTCCGCGGGCTTTTTAGCCGCTCAAGGAGTTATGGATACTGCATTAAGTTCCAGAATTAAAGCCCTTACAAATGTTTTAAGCGTCCCTAGCGCTCAAAGCGTGAGCTCATCTCTTGGAAAGCTGCATGTTTTTCTTGGTATTTTTACATATGCTTTTGGCGCTTATGCTTCGTACTCAAGTCTTTCTAACCGATATGGCACATGGCAGGAGGCCGTTCGTAGTGGTGACCAAAGTGCTCAGAGTGCTGCCATGGTCAGCATGGCAGGTGCCGGGGGCATGCTCGGGGCTAATGTCTATGGCTTGACTCATACCCTGCACACAGGTTTTTCCGTAGCGTTACGTGGCGTCGAGTGGGCCGCTGCCGGTGCCCGCTTGGGATCGGTGTTCTGGCGCTTCAACCTCGCCGGGGCGCTGTTTACTGTGCTCGAATTAGGCGGCAGTTGGCTATATAACCGCTATAGCACCAGCCGCCATGATGACTGGCTACTCTCTACCCCGTGGAGCCAGGAGCCGAGCCAAGCTCGCGATGATTCGCTTGAAGCGTACCAGTCTCGGCTACAGGCGGTCGCGCAAGCGCCAAGAATTGATGTCAGCATCGACGAGTATGAGAGCTGGTGGAAAAACCGGCTCGAAGGACCAAAGTCGGTAGAATTTGAACTTAGCCTACCTTCCACTGGCTGGCAGGATATGCTCGCTCCCTTTGGCGGTAAGCCGCCCTATAAGCTGACGTTGGCTTGTTACCAGGTACGCTCGAACCCGGGACCGGGGCCGAAAGAATTTTGGACTCCAGTTAGCGACCGGTTGGATGTTCAGCCCGAGCTGAAAAGTGAGCAGCCGCTGACATTCAGCTTCCCACGGCCCGAGCCTGGGAGAGAGGGAAGAAGGTACGACCATGATACCGTCGTGGCGATTCGGGTCGAGGCGCCGGATAACGAGGGCCGCTACCAACCGACTGACTACCATATCCGCATATCTCTTTCTGGAGGTGATGGCTCCTATACCCCATCAGACATCGACGTTCTCGGCGAGCCGGCAGTTTGGCAGAAAATCGATCCGCTTTTATTCACCTAATTTAAGGCGCTTGTATGTCCGCCAAGGAAAAACAGACACCGCGGCCTGATATGGCCTCGCCTCATCGGGCCGGCGATATCGAGCCGTTCCCGTCGGGCAAGGTCAGCTATTTGTCGCCGGCCCCTCTGCCCACAGAGTCGACACCCGTGGATTTCAATCAGGCCATCGGTGAGGTGAACGATACCTATCTGGACTTCGGGGGTAGTCTGCCCACGCCCTTTACCTGGCAGTTTACTCTTGGTGGGCCTTTTATTAGCTCTCTGTGGATTATTGTTCTTACTCCTTTGGTACTTGGGTGGATGACCTCTAGCGAAGAGCTTCCTTTTGCCAGTGAGTTCATGGCCTTCTTCGACATTACTCTGGGAATGGGGCTATGGGGGGGGGGGCTGTTCCTTGCCTTGGCCTTGTTTATCAAAGCCCAATACCACTTCAAGTTTCGTAACGACGTTCCCACCCGCTTCCACCGCCAGCGCCGCGAGGTGGCCTTCGCGCCGGGCGGGGGCAAGCCGCCGATCATCGTGCCCTGGGAGAGCGTGGCGGCCTGGGTAACCGAGGCTCAGGGGGCGACCCAGTACGGTGTGCAGCGCCAGTATGGCCTGGGGCTCGGCTTCATCGATCCCGAGACGGGGCAGCAGCACTTCCTCGAATTGCCACAGCCTGGCCTGCCGCTGGCTATGGGGCTCTGGGAGTCGGTGCGTGCCTACATGGAATACGAGGTACATACCCGCGAGGAGATTCAGGCCCCCAACGGCCTGCATCGCCCCGGCGATCCGCCTTACGAAGGCGTGCATACCTTCCATAACGCCCGCCATCGGCTGCACCGCCGCCACCGCGACGGCGAGATCGGGCTGCTCAAGGTGACCATGTGGTATGCGTGGCACATCCTCGACCTGTGGACGATTCCCTTCCATCTCGCCGAGTGGGAGATCCGTGCCATTCAGAAGGCCGGACGCAAGACCCTGCCGGCGAGCCTCGAGGAGTGGTCGCAACCGCTCTCCGAAGCCCAATGGGCCAAGCCCAGCGAGGCGTTGAATCGCCTCTCCGCGGAAGTGCGTCGGCGTCACGCCCAGCAGCCCAACCGACCCATCACCGCCATCTTCGCCGAGGTCTACGCCGAGGAAGCGGCGCTCTCGGCTTGATGGGGCAGGCGTGCTCCTGGCCGCTCACCAAGGCACTGATTCACCGAAGGATACATCGCACGGCACACATGCTGCGCCTACACATTCTCGCCAGGGAAGGCACGTTATTATCTTCCCTGGCGGTAGTGTGTCGCAGACTGCGACCTTGGCACCGACCTACCCTCACGATGATGATCGACGGCAAGCTGGTGGCGCTCATTGGCCAGGGCACTGGTCTTGACGATCACGCCCAGTGAATGGGGGTCACTTCAAATCGCCCCGGGTTTCGTAGACGCCTCCGGACTCACGCCTCACACCCGACTTTACCGAGGTCGACCGCCCCTACTGGGCCGACGAGACGACTCACAAGGACGAAGCAGCAGATGGCTAATACGCCCCATGCCTACGCCGAGGAAGCCTACACCCCCGACCAGTTGCATCGACGCCCTGCAGGCGAATGCCAACACTCGCGCAAGTTTCGTACCTTCGCCGCCGGTGGTGAGCGCCTGGCGCACCGTGAGCCCAGCGTGGATATTAGCCCGATGCACGACTGGCAGCATAATACGCCGGAAGCGTTGCGCGGGTATGAGGCCGATCCGACCATAGCCAGGCTCAAAGATCCCGAATGTCGTGTCGACCAGCCGCTGCGCTGGGACGAGGAGTGTATCCGTTTTACCAGCCATACCAAGCGGGCTTTTATCATTGGAATTACTAAGGTGTTGGGTTCGATAGGGGGGGGGGATTTACCATATGCTCCTTCATTGCTACGGCAATTGCAGCTTTCATGTTTGCCAATGACGCAAGCACAGGAAACTATTGGGATAACTTCCTATCGTTTCCTAGTTGGGGATTTCCTCTGATACCCCTGTCAATTAGTCTTGTTATGTGGGGGAGCGCGGCTTCTCTACAACGCTTCTTCCCCAACTTCGCCGCCGGCATGCAGCCTGGCCCGATGTGGGAACTAAACCGCCGTACCGGACAAGTAACCGTCTTCGCCGATTCCAGCAAGAAGCGCACCGCCTGGAAGGTCGGCCATACGCTGCCCTTCCATGAGTTCGACTGCCATCTTCTCAGCACCCCGGATGCCCAGGGTTCACCCCAGTACTCGCTGAGCCTGGTGCACTACATCGACGAGGTACAGGTGCGCCTGGTCGGCATGTTCGGCGCCACCCAGAGCCACCTCGAGCAGCGCGCCACCTGGGACATGCTGCAGCGCTATATGGACGTTTCCCAGCCGTTGCCGGACTTCCCCATGCTGGAGCAGGACCGGCCGGCCGACCCGACCACCCGCGAGCATGACCGACACACCGGTCGTGATCCACGCTTCTGGCGAGACATGGACGACACCACCTATCAGCGCCATGTCGATGAGCAGCAGGGCAAGCTCAATGCCCTCTATCTGGGCTAATACCTGGGATATGTCCATGGGATCGATGAGCGAGCCGGCGATGAGCCGTCCGCACGCTGCCAGGGAGCCGGGGCTCGCTTGCCGATGAATTCGGCTTTCGCGCATACTGCCTGACGGACACGCGTGCCGTCGGCACGCCGCACACAAGAACACAAGGAGCCGCTTGGCCATGGAGCGTCGTAACTTTCTCAAGACCAGCCTCAAGACCCTGGGTGCCGGTACCGCCGGCGTCGCCGCCGCCCCCTTCGTCAATACCGCCAGCGCGCAGGAGACCATCACCTGGAACATGGTGACCTCCTGGCCGAAGAACTTCCCGGCGCTGGGCACCGGGGCGAACGATTTCGCCGAGCGCATTGAGCGCATGTCCGGAGGGCGCATGCGGGTTCGTGTCCACGGTGCCGGCGAGATGGTCCCGGCGCTGGAGGTCTTCGATGCGGTGTCCGCCGGTACCGCCGAGATGGGGCACTCCGCGTCCTACTATTGGCGCGGCAAGGTCGCTGCGGCCCAGTTCTTCACCGCGGTGCCCTTCGGCATGACCACCACCGAGACCAATGCCTGGCTCTACTATGGTGGCGGTCAGGCGCTGTGGGACGAGCTCTATGCCGGGCATAACCTCAAGCCCTTCGCGGTGGGCAACACCGGTGCCCAGATGGCCGGCTGGTTCAAGAAGGAGATCAACTCCCTCGATGACATGCAGGGCCTCAAGCTGCGCCTTCCCGGCCTGGCCGGCGAGGCCATGAGCGGCATCGGCGTGACCACCATGACGATTCCCGGCAGCGAGATCTTCACCTCCATGGAGACCGGCGTGCTGGATGCCGCCGACTGGGTCGGGCCTTACAACGACCTGGCCTTCGGCCTGCACCAGGTGGCCGACTACTACTATACCTCGGCCTGGAACGAGCCCAGTGCGATCCTCGAGGGGACCGTCAACCTGGACGCCTGGAATGCCCTGCCGGACGACCTCAAGGCGGTGGTCAGCGAGGCGGCCCGCGCCTCCAACCTGGCGATGATCAGCGAGTTCGCCTTCCGCAACGCCGAGGCGCTGCGCACCCTGGTCGATGAGCACGGGGTCAAGCTGCGCAGCTTCCCCGAGGATGTCATGTCGGCGCTGCGTGAATCGGCCGGGAAGGCGATCCAGCGGCAGGTAGAGGATGACGAGGCCTCGCGGCGGATCCATGAGGCCTATCGCGACTTCCAGCAGCGGGTCAGCCCGTTCACCGACGTGGGCGAGTTCGCCTACCTGAAGGCGCGGGAGCGGCTGGCCTGAGCCCGCCGCGGAGCCGATGACGGTCGGGGCGGCCTAGCCGCCCTGACGCACCGCGCGGATACGGCCGTTGTCGTCGAGGGCGACCATCACGAAGCGTGCCTCGGTGACCTTGTGCAGTTCATCGGGGTCGCGCTCCTGGGGGGAGTGGCTCCACACCTCGACGTCGATCTTGATCGAACTGTGGCCGATCTCGCGGACCTCGGTGAAGATGTTGACCATCGAGCCCACCCGCACCGGACACAGGAAGTCCATGGCCTCGGTGGCGACGGTGGCGGTGCGCCCCCGCGCCTCGCGGCTCGCAGCCAGCTCGGCGGCCTGGTCCATGTGGGCGATCAGCCAGCCGGCGGAAATGTCGCCGTGGAAATTGGTGTCCTGATGGCCGGCGACCAGCTTGAGGGCCAGGCGGCCGCAGGGGGCCGGAATATCGTCGAGTTCGCTCATGGTATCGGCTCGTCTGGTTTGTTGTTGTGCGGCGTCGCGGGGCTTCACCGGCCCGAATCGGTGAATCATGATAAACGCCAAGCGAGTGGCCGCTCCACCCTTGTCGGCGCGCCCCCGCCTGCCGCTTACCGCTGGAGGATGCCGCATGCTGCCCCCCCTGCGCCGAGGCCTGTTGGCCTGGCTGTTGATCCTGGCCGTCTTCGCGGCTCTGCCTGCCGTGGCTGCGCCCCGCCCGCCGGTGGGAACGCTGGACACCGTGGGCTCCGACACCATGGCGGGGCTGATGCTGCGCTGGGGGGAGTCGCTGGGGCGGCGCTATCCGGGACTTCGGGTGCAGCTCCAGGCCAGCGGCTCGGCCAGCGCGCCGCCGGCGCTGACCGCCGGCACCACCCTGGTGGGGCCCATGTCGCGACCGATGAGCGAGGCCGAACGCTCGGCCTTCGTGACCCGTTTCGGCTATCCGCCCCAGGAGGTCGTGGTGGCACGCGACGCGCTGGTGCTGGTGGTGCATCGGCACAATCCCCTGACCAGCCTCTCGCGTCGCCAGATCGATGCCATCTTCTCGGAGTCGCGGCGCTGCGGAGGCGAGCGCGGCATTCACCGCTGGCAGGCCTTGGGGCAGGAACGGCCGTCGGGGCGCATCGCGCTGCACGGTCGCAATGCCGTCTCCGGCACCCACGGGCTCCTGCGGCGCGAGGCGCTGTGCGCGGGCAGCTTTCGGCCCGAGGTCAACGAGCACCTGGGGGCGGCCGCGGTGGTGGCCGCGGTGGCCGATGACCCGCAGGCCATCGGCTATGCCGGCCTCAATCACCGCACGCCCAGCGTGCGGGTGGTGCCCCTGCGCGACCCCGAAGGGCGCCTGCATACGCCCGATCCACGGACGGTGCGGCGCGGTGACTACCCGCTGACCCGAGAGCTGCGCCTCTACATCAATCGCCCCCCCGGGGAATCGTTGCCCCCCGCCGAGCGGGCCTTCCTCGATCTGGTGCTGTCCGCCGAGGGCCAGGCCGTCGTCGAGGAGCTCGGCTTCGTGTCGTTGCCGGCCTCGACCCTGGCGCGTCAACGCCGGATACTCGAGCTGGACGATGGTGGAGCGTGATAGTGTCACCGCCGTGTCATGATCCTGCCGTCACCTTACGTTAACCCAGGCCCCTGTCGGTTCCGATGCCCGAAGCTTCCTCCTCACCGCTGCTGCGCCGCCGCCTGCGACACGGCCGCGACCGTCTCGCCACGGCGCTGATCACCGCCGGGGGCATCGGCGTCATCGCCGCGGTGATGGCGATCGGCGTGTTCCTGGCGGTGGAGGTCCTGCCGCTGTTCTGGTCCGCTGGGGCCGATGAGCCCGCGGTGGATATCGCCTCGTTGTGGGGGCCGCAAGACTATCCCGGCCTGGCGGAGCCGGCGTATCGCTGGCAGCCCACCCTGCCGGAGGGCGACCCCGGGCCACGCTTCAACCTGGCGCCGTTGGCCTGGGGCACTCTGGAGGCCGCGGCCTGGTCGTTGGTGATCGCCGTACCGCTGGCGCTGGGCGCGGCCGCCCATTCGGCGCTGTTCATGTCGCGTCGCCTGCGGGGCTATCTCAAGCCGGCCCTGGAGCTGATGGAGGCCCTGCCCGGCGTGGTGGTCGGCTTCCTCGCCGGGTTGGTGCTGGCGCCCTGGCTGGAGCGACACCTGGGGCTGGGTCTGACGCTGCTGTGGCTGATGCCGCTCGGCGTGGTGCTGGGTGGCGCGCTGTGGAGCCGGTTACCCGGTACGGCACGGCGGCGGCTGCCGATGGGCTGGGCCGCGCTGTGGCTGGTGCCCTGGCTGATACTGCTGTGGGCCCTGGCCGGCTGGCTGGCACCGTTGCTGGAAGCCTGGTGGTTCGGCGGCGACCTGCGTGGCTGGGTGACCGCCACCCTGGGGCTCGACTATGCCAGCCGCAACGCCATCATCATCGGCATGGCCATGGGCTTCGCGGTGATGCCGACGATCTATGCGCTGGCCGAGGATGCCCTCTCCGGGGTGCCGGGTCGCCTGGCCGAGGGCGCCCTGGCGCTGGGCGCGACGCGTTGGCAGGCCCTGTGGCGGGTGGTGCTGCCCGCCGCCGCCCCGGGCGTGTTCTCGGCGGTGATGATCGGTGCCGGGCGCGCCGTGGGTGAGACCATGATCGTGCTGATCGCCAGCGGCAACACCGCCCTGTTCAATGCCAATCCTCTGGATGGCCTGCGCTCGATGGCGGCCAGCATCGCCATCGAGCTGCCCGAGGCCGCCCCGGGCGGCAGCCACTATCGGCTGCTGCTGCTGGCGGCCCTGCTGTTGTTCCTCTTCACCTTCCTGGTCAACACCCTCGCCGAAGTGGTCAGGGCGCGGCTGCGTCGCCGCTATCGGCGCCTGGGAGACTCAGCATGAGGGCGGCATGGCGCCGCGCGGGGCGGGCCCGCTTGCCTCGGGGCGAAGGCCCCTGGGCCTGGCTGGCCGCGGCCAGTATCTCGCTGTCGTTGCTGCTGCTGGCGCTTTTGCTGGCGCTGCTGGCCACTCGCGGGCTGGGGCATTTCTGGCCGGGCGATGTGACCCAACTGACCCTCACCGATGGACGGGCCATCGCCGGCCGCGCGGTCAAGCAGGCGCCGTTGCCCGAGGGAGGCATGGAGCGGCTCTACCGCACCGACAATCGCGATCTGGATGGTGATATCTGGAGCTGGGTGCCGGTGGCCGATATCGAGGCCGAGGATCGGCCTCGTGACCTGGTGGTGCTGGAGCGCCGCCGCTGGGGGCGCTTCGTCGGCCGGCTGGTGGCCTGGCTGCCCGCCGCCGGCGAGCGTCGCGAGGGCGAGGCCGCCTGGCAGGGGCTACAGGCGCGCCTCGCGACGCTCGAGCGGCGGCGCGAGGCGATCACGCGGCTGCGCGACACGACCCTGCTGCCACTGGCGCGGCGTCTCGAGGCCGGGAGCGACCCGCAGGCGGCGCGTGCCCTGACCGAGGCCCGGGCGCGAATCCGTGTCCTGCGCGAGGCCATGGAGGGGGGCACGCTGGTGCTGGAGAGCGCCGAGGGGCGGCGTCTTCGCTTGCCGGCCGAGGAGGTGCTGCGTGCCCGCCGCCCCAACGCCATGGGCATCGGCGCCAAGCTCGCCGCCTGGGGCGACGGCGTGTGGCGTTTCCTCTCAGAGGGGCCGCGCGCGGGGAACGTCGAGGGCGGCGTCTGGCCGGCGATCTTCGGCACCGTGCTGATGGTGATGCTGATGTCGCTCGCGGTCACGCCCTTCGGGGTGCTGGCGGCGGTCTACCTCAACGAGGTCGCCCACCAGGGGCGGCTGACCCGGCTGGTGCGCATCGGCGTGCGCAACCTGGCCGGGGTGCCCTCCATCGTCTACGGCGTGTTCGGCCTAGGGGTGTTCGTCTACGGGCTGGGCGGAAGCATCGACCGATGGTTCTTCGAGGCTTCGCTGCCTTCGCCGACCTTCGGCACCGGCGGCCTGCTATGGGCCTCGCTGACCCTGGCGCTGCTGACCCTGCCGGTGGTGATCGTGGCCACCGAGGAGGGCCTGGCGCGGATTCCCGAGCGTCAGCGCGAAGGGGCGCTGGCGCTCGGCGCGACCCGCCTGGAGATGCTGACCCGGGTGGTGTTGCCGATGGCGACGCCGGCGATGCTCACCGGGATGATCCTGGCGGTGGCCCGGGCGGCCGGCGAGGTCGCGCCGTTGATGCTGGTCGGCGTGGCCAAGCTGGCTCCCCAGGTGCCGGTGGACGGTGAGTTCCCCTTCCTGCACCTCGAGCGGAAGTTCATGCACCTGGGCTATCACCTCTTCGATACCGCCTTCCACAGCAGCGATGTCCAGGCGGCCCTGCCGGTGGTCTATGCCACGGCGCTGTTGCTGGTGCTGGTCATCCTGGTGCTTAACCTGACTGCAATATTTCTGCGTCATCATCTTAGATCACGCCACGGGGGGCTTTCGCGATGCTGAGCACGGCCGTGATGCCAGGGAGGTTGTGATGTCGATCGCGCGGGATGTGGCACCGCGACGCGGGGCCTGCATCGACTTTTCAGACGAGGCTTGCTGCCTGGAGGTCTCGGGCTTCGGGCTGCGCTACGGCGCGGAACCGGCGCTGCGTGACCTGACCCTGCGGGTGCCGCGCCATCGCGTCACCGCCTTCATCGGGCCCTCGGGGTGTGGCAAGTCGACCCTGCTGCGGGCCCTCAACCGCCTGCATGACCTCAACGAGGACGTGCACCGGGAGGGCGAGATTCGCCTCGAGGGCCAGGAGATTCATGCCCCCGAGGTGGCGGTGGCCGAGCTGCGCCGGCGTGTGGGCATGGTGTTCCAGGCGCCTAACCCCTTCCCGATGTCGATCTACGACAACGTGGCCTTCGGGCTGCGGCTACAGGGCGGGCTGCGCAAGCGGCGCATCGATGACATCGTCGAGTGGTCGCTGCGCTCGGCGGCCCTGTGGGACGAGGTGAAGGATCGTCTCCAGGCCTCGGCCTGGGCGCTGTCCGGTGGCCAGCAGCAGCGCCTGGTGATCGCCCGGACCCTGGCGGTGGAGCCCGAGGTGCTGCTGCTCGACGAGCCGGCCTCGGCCCTGGACCCGATCTCGACGCTCAAGGTGGAGGAGCTGATCCGTAACCTGGCGTCGAGCCTGACCCTGGTGCTGGTGACTCACAACATGCAGCAGGCGGCGCGGGTCTCGGACTACACCGCCTTCCTGCAGGGCGGCGAGCTGGTGGAGTACGGCCCCACCGATACCCTGTTCACCCATCCGCGCCTCGCGCGCACCGAGAACTACATCACCGGACGCATGGCCTGACGCCGGCGCCCTCAGGAGAGTCTCATGGACATCACCAGCGATATTCACAGCCAACATATCTCGCGGCAGTTCAATCATGAGCTCGAGGAGCTCAAGACCCATCTGATGGCCATGGGCGGGCGGGTCGAGAAGCAGGTTCAGGACGCGGTGAGCGCCCTGCTCGACGGCGACTCGGCCCTGGCCGAGCGGGTGATCGACGACGATCGCGCGGTCAACGACATGCAGATCAAGATCGATGACGAGTGCACCCAGATCCTGGCCCGCCGCCAGCCCGCGGCCTCCGACCTGCGCCTGGTGCTGGCGGTGATCCGCGCCGCCTCGGACCTGGAGCGCATCGGCGACGAGGCCAGCAAGATCGCCCGTAACGCCCTGGAGCTGGTCGAGAGCCACAATGGCAGCCGCGGCTTCGTCGAGGTGCGTGGCATCAGCGAGCATGTGCGCCAGATGATGCGCGATGCGCTGACCGCCTTCGCCCGCTTCGACACCGAGATGGCGCTCAAGGTGGTGCAGGAGGACGAGCGGGTCGACAGCGAATACCAGAGCGCCATGCGCGCGCTGATGACCTTCATGATGGAGGATGCCCGCGCGATCTCCCCGGTGCTGGGCATCATGTGGATCCTGCGGGCCCTGGAGCGGGTCGGCGATCACTCCAACAACCTGGCCGAATATGTGGTCTACCTGGTCAAGGGGCTCGACATCCGGCACACGGCCCCGGATGATCTCGGCGACGAGGTGCTCGGCGACGAGGGCTGATCGCCACTCGCCCGGCACCATCCATGAGGGCGGTCGTCACTACGGGTGGCGACCGCCGTCGTCGCGATGGAGGAAGTGATACCGATGCTGGATGCCTTCTCGGCGCTGTCCCGGGGGACACGTCTGGTCTACACCCCCGGCCTGCGCCGCTACGTGTTCCTGCCGATACTCGCCAACCTGGTGGTCTACGCCGCCATGCTGAGCTACGTGCTGACCCACTTCGGCGGCTGGTTGGATGGCTGGATGGCCATGGTGCCGGGTTGGCTCGACTGGTTGTCGTGGCTGATCTGGCCGTTGTTCGTGGTCAGCCTGGGACTGATCGTGTTCTTCAGCTTCACCCTGGTGACCCAGCTGATCGCCGCGCCCTTCTACGGCTTGCTGGCCGAACGGGTCGAGCGCGAGGTGACCGGGCGCCCGCCGCTGGATGATCGTGGCCTGGTACGCACCGGTGTCGATGCGCTGGGCCGCGAGCTGGTCAAGCTGGGCTATATCCTGCCGCGCATGCTGGCGCTGTTCGTGATCAGCTGGATCCCGCTGATCAACCTGGCCGCCCCGCTGCTATGGCTGTTATTCACGGCCTGGATGGTGGCGGTGACCTATCTCGATTACCCCATGGACAACAATAAGGTGTCCTTCGCCGACATGCGTGGCCGTCTCGCCGCCCGGCGCTGGCCGACGCTGACCTACGGGGGCTGGGTGATGCTGATCACCTGGCTACCGTTGGCCAACCTCTTCCTGCTGCCCGGCGCGGTGGCCGGTGCGGTGCTGATGTGGGACGACCACTACCGCCACCTGGGACCGTCGGCGGGGAGCTCCACGCCGGCGAAACGCTGAACGCTCCGCTTATCCACAGCCGGGGCGCCGCCATCGGGTGTGGGTAAGTGGAGAAACGCCGCCCGTGGCGCCGCTCGATGGCTCAGCGCGGGGGACCGGGCAAGGATCGGTCCGTCGCCGGCGGCGCCTCGGCGGCGCTCGCCATCAAGCGTGCGGCGGGGAAGTGGCAGCGGAAGGTCGCGCCCTCGCCGAGCCGTGAATCGATCTCCAGCCGGGCATCGTGGCGCAGCAGCACGTGCTTGACGATGGCCAGCCCCAGGCCGGTACCGCCGGTGGCGGTGCTGCGCCCCTTGTCGATCCGGTAGAAGCGCTCAGTGAGGCGCGGGATATGCCGCGGGTCGAGGCCTGCGCCGTCGTCTTCGACCTCCAGGCAGGCACCGTCGCCGGAGGGGCGCCAACGCAGCATGATGCGGCTCCCCGCGCCGGCGTAGCGCACGGCGTTGAAGGCCAGGTTGGAGACGGCGCTGTGCAGCTCCTGCTCCAGCCCGAGCAGGCCGCGGGGCTCGTCGATCTCGACCTCCAGCGAGTGGTCACCGTCGGATAGCGCGGCCGCGTCGCGGCACACGGCGTCCAGCAGGGCGGCGGGGTCGAGCCGCGCGTCGTCGTGGCTCGGCTGATCGTTCTCCAGGCGTGACAGCAGCAGCAGGTCGTTGACCAGGTTCTGCATGCGCTGGGTCTGGCGTTGCATCTCGTCGATACCCCGGCCCAGGCGCTCGGGCAGCATCTCGGCCATGTCGCCGTAGGTCTCGAGGTAGCCCGCCAGCACGGTGAGTGGGGTGCGCAGCTCGTGAGAGACGTTGGCCACGAAGTCACGGCGCATCTGCTCGAGGCGGTGCAGGCGGGTGATGTCGCGGGCCATCACCAGTCGCTCGTCGTCGCCATAGAGGGTGATCTGGCATTGCAGGATCAGGTTCTCGTCGATCGGCGAGCACAGCGTCAGCGGCTCGCGGTAGTCGCGGGCGTGGAAGTAGTCGACGAAGCTCGGTTCACGCATCAGGTTGGTGATGTGCTGGCCGCGGTCCAGGGCGGGCTTCAGGCCCAGCATGCGCTCGGCGGCGCTGTTCCACCATTCCATGTCGCCGTGGCGGTCGAGCATCACCACGCTGTCGCGCATCGCCTCGGAGGATTCCTGGATGCGGCTCAGGGTGTCGCGTAGCCGGCGCTGGGTGAGGCGCTGGCGCTTCTGGTAGCGATAGAGGCGGTCGAACAGCTCGCCCCACGGCCCCGTGGCGGAGGGCGGTTCGTCATGCGGATGATGGGTCAGCCAGGCCTGCAAGGCATGCAACCGGCGCAGATGCTGGAGGAGCGCGATGCCCAGCGCCACCGCGATGCCGGCACCACTCTGGTCGAATGGCCAGCCGACCAGCGCGCCGACGGCGACCAGGGCCGCCAGCCGCCAGCATTCGCGTCGCCACGGCCGGGTCATGTCAGGCCTTGGCGGAGAAGCGATAGCCGGTGCCGCGCACGGTCTGGATCAGCTGCTGGTGAGGCTCGCCCAGCGCCTTGCGCAGGCGGCGAATATGCACGTCCACGGTGCGCTCCTCGACATAGACATTGCCGCCCCACACCTGGTCGAGCAGCTGGCCTCGGGTATAGGCGCGCTCCTGGTGGGTCATGAAGAACTGCAGCAGCCGGTATTCGGTGGGGCCGACCTCCAGCGGCTGGCCGTCGATGCTGACACGATGGCTCACCGGGTCGAGCCTCAGGCCCTCGACCTGTACCGCTTCCTCGACCCCGTGCGGCGTGGTGCGACGCAGCACCGCCTTGAGGCGCGCGACCAGCTCGCGGGGCGAGAAGGGCTTGGTGATGTAATCGTCGGCGCCGGCCTCCAGCCCCTGGATCTTGTTGTCCTCCTCGCCCTTGGCGGTGAGCAGGATGATCGGTAGCTCGGCGGTGCTTTCCTCGCGCTTGAGGCGGCGCGCCAGCTCGATGCCGCTGGTGCCGGGCATCATCCAGTCCAGCAGCACCAGGTCGGGCTGGCGGTCGACGACGATGGCATGGGCGGCCTGGGCGTTGTCTGCCTCGATGACGCGGTAGTCGGCCATCTCCAGCGCGACGGCGATCATCTCGCGGATCGGCGCCTCATCATCGACGATCAGTATGGTCTTGGCGGTCATCCTGAAGCCTCGTGGTCAGGGTCAATGACGGGTGAATGACGATGACAGCACGTTCTCGTGACAATAGCGTGACAGCCAGGGCCTGTCGCCCCTGTTCCGCCGCGCCGCATCAGGGGGCGATGCCCGGCCACAGCGAGAGCGCGATGCCGGCGAACACCAGCAGCCCCGACCAGTGATTGTTGAGGAAGGCCTGGAAGCAGCGGTCGCGGTCGCGCCCGTGAATCAAGCGCTGCTGGTGGACGAAGGTGGCCGCCATGGCGGCCAGGCCCAGCCAGAAGAAACCGCCCAGCCCGAGGCGCCCACCGGCCCAGGCCAGCAGGGCGAGAGTCGCCAGCTGCAGCAGGCCGATGATCAGCTTGTCGGCGCGGCCGAACAGCACCGCGGTGGACTTGATGCCGATGCGCAGATCGTCGTCGCGGTCGACCATGGCATATTCGGTGTCGTAGGCCACGGTCCACAGCACGTTGGCGGCGAACAGCAGCCAGGCCTCCGCGGGCAGGTGGCCGAGTACCGCGCCGAAGGCCATGGGGATGGCCCACGAGAAGGCCGCCCCCAGGACCACCTGGGGCAGGTGGGTGTAGCGCTTCATGAAGGGGTAGACGAAGGCCAGCGCCACGCCGCCCACCGACAGCATCACGGTGAAGGGGTTGGTGAACCACACCAATGCGAAGGCCGCCAGCACCAGGCCGGCGAACAGGATCTTGGCCTCGCCCTCGCCGATGCGCCCGGTGGCCAGCGGGCGTGACCGGGTGCGCTTCACATGGCCGTCGAAGTGGCGGTCGGCGTAGTCGTTGACCACGCAGCCCGCGGCGCGCATCAGGTAGACCCCGGCGACGAAGACCAGCAGCAGCCGGCGCTCGGGGAGGCCCTCGGCGGCCGCCCACAGCGCCCATAGCGTCGGCCACATCAGCAGCCAGGTACCGATGGGGCGGTCGAGGCGAGTCAGGTGCAGGAAGTCGGGCAGCCGGGCCAGCCCCTTGGGGCGCATCAGGGTACGTTCCATGTGGGTCTCTTCTCGATGGATCGGGTCGGACGAGGCCGAATCAGCCTAGCGTGCCGGAAGCGCCAGGTCATCCACCATGTTGTCGAGGAAGAATTCCTGGACCAGCACCGCGAAGCGCCCATGGCGTAGCACCGAGCGGCGTCCCCAGGGGCCGGGGGCGTGGCAGAAGGGCGCCGGGTCGGCGCTGACCTCGATGGGGCCGCGCTCCAGCCCGGGTTGGCGAAACAGCCAGTGGCCCAGTGAGCGTTCGCCGAGGCCCGCCAGCCGCTGACCGCGCAGGCCGTTCAGCGGTGCCACCGAGCGGGCCATCACCCAGGGGCGGTCGTTCAGGCACAGCGCGACCTCGCGGCGCCAGACCAGGCGGTCCGTTGCCACCCCCAGCGCCCGGGCCTCGTCGCGGCGCGGCCGGTCCGGCCGCTGTTCGAGCAGTCGCACCTGGAAACGGCGCGGGGCGCCGGCTTCGATGAGGCGGCGGGTCAACGAGCCCCGGGTGGCGGCCCATTGCCACCAGGCCGGGCTCATGGCGGGGCGCGCCGCCGCCAGGGGGCGCCATCGGGGAGCGAGGGCTGGGCGGTGATTCACTGCGCGACTCCGCGTCCAATGCAAGGGGCGGCTAGTGTACCATGTCGGGCCGTCGCGCCCCTTGCAGCGAGGAGCCCCATGAGCGCACCCCTGACGATCATCGGTTCCGGCATGGCCGGGCTGGGCCTGGCACGCCAGGTCCGGGCCCGGCAGCCGGAGCAACCGATTACCCTGATCACCGCCGACGGTGGCGAGGACTATTCCAAGCCGCTGCTCTCCACCGGCTTCGCCAAGCGCCTGCCGCCCGAACGCCTGGCCGCGCGCAGCGCCCTGGAGGCGGCCGAGTCGCTGGGTGTGGTGATGCGCCCGCGGACCCGCGTCGAGGCCATCGACCCGGCCGCGCGTACCCTGAGCATCGGCGCCGAACGGTTGCCCTGGGGCGAGCTGGTGCTGGCCACCGGGGCCGCGCCCGAGCCGCCCTTCGCGGTCCCCGAGGCGCTGGCCGGCCGGGTCTATACCATCAATGATCTCGACGACTATCGCGGCTTCCATGCCGCCCTGGCGGCGCTCGGCCGACCGGCCCGGATCGCCATCGTCGGCATCGGCCTGGTGGGCTGTGAGTTCGCCAACGACCTGAGCGCCGGCGGCCATCGGGTCGAGCTGGTGGCCCCGGAGGCCACGCCGCTGCCGCGGTTGCTGCCCGAACCGCTGGGCCTGGCGCTGGGTGAGGCCTTCGTCGAGGCCGGCATCACGCTACACACCGGGCGAACGGTCGACGGCCTGGCGCCCGAGGGCGAGCGGGTGGCACTGGGGCTGGACGATGGCAGTCGCCTCGCGGCCGATCTGGTGCTGGTCGCCACCGGGCTTCGGCCGCGCAGCGGGCTGGCCGAGGCCGCCGGGCTGGCCGTGGGCCCGGCCGGCATCCTCGTCGACCGTCATCTTGCCACCTCGGCTCCCGGCATTCACGCCCTGGGCGATGTCGCCTGCGTCGATGGCCTCAACGCCATGTACGTTCAACCGCTGCAGGCCGGCGCCAAGGCGCTGGCCGCCACCCTCGCCGGTACGCCGACGGCGGTGCGCTATGGCCCCTGGCCGGTGCTGGTGAAGACGCCGTTGTTGCCGGTAGTCTCGCTGCCGCCGATCACGCGGCCCGCGCGCTGGCGCATCGAGGGCGAGGGGGCGGATCTCACCGCCTTGGCCGAGGATGAAGACGGACGTTTGATCGGATTTGCGTTGACAGGCGCCTGCGTGCGTCGGAAAGTCGAACTGGCGCGCGCTGCACCGCCATTGCTAGGCTAGTGACGTCAACGACGGCGTCCCCCGGAATTCCGGGCTTGGCCGCAGCGTTGCGACAAGGCCCCATCCGCATGTTGCCTGGTCGGCGGCATACGAGTGGAGCATGAATCATCGCGAACAATAACGCGGCCGATGGGATCATCGGCAGGATGTCTAACCAGGAGGGCTGTATGCGCAAACCAGAACTCGCCGCGGCGATCGCCGAGCGTTCCGATCTTTCCAAGGACAAGGCCAGCCAGGTGCTGAACGTCATTCTCGACGAGATCACCGGCAGCGTGTCCGACGGCAAGGACGTATCGCTGATCGGTTTCGGTACCTTCACCGTGCGCGAGCGTGCCGCCCGCACCGGCAAGAATCCCCAGACCGGCGAATCCCTAACGATTCCGGCCAGCAAGACCGTGGCCTTCAAGCCGGGTAAGGGTCTCAAGGACGCCGTCGCCAAGTAAGGCGTCATGCGCGGCTCGACCCTCGAGCCGCGTGGTTCCCCCCCATCTTGTTCATTTCTGGCTAACGGTGTCCCAATGAAGCTACGCCTGATGCTGTGGGTGCTCGGCGTGCTGCTCAAGCGTGCGCTGAGACGCAAGCCTGCCTTCCGCAACCGTTTGGATGAGCTGCGCCGCCTCGATTGGGGGATCGCGACCGAGGATCTCGCCATCGCCCGGCATTACCGGATGTCGCCCAAGGGTATCGAGACCGGGGCCGGTCTGCCGGTGGATCTGGACCTGGAGCTGCGCTTCGAGGATGTCGACAGCGCGATCCGGGTACTCAGGAAGCCCACCCAGAAGGCCTTCCTCGACGGCATGATGGCCGGCCGCGTGCGGCTGGTCGGCGATGCCAAGGATCTCGAACGGCTGCAGGGGCTGCTGAAGCACTTGTAAGCGCCGAGCCACAAGCAACCCCCGAAGGCTAAACCTTCGGGGGTTGCTTGTGGCTCGGGAGATCTCACGCTGCTGACTTGCAGCTTGCAGCTTGCAGCTTGCAGCTTGCAGCTTGCAGCTTGCAGCTTGCAGCTTGCAGCTTGCAGCTTGCAGCTTGCGGCGTCTCAGACCTGCCCGTAGCGCCCGGCTTCTTCGCCCAGCCAGCGGCGGATCAACGGTCGACTGGCCTCGGGGTGCTCGGCCAGCAGTGCCTCGGCCAGCGGCGAGATGCGCGGCAGCAGGTCGGCATCGCGCTCCAGGTCGGCGATCTTCATCTGTGCGAGCCCTGTCTGGCGGGTGCCCAGCACCTCGCCGGGGCCGCGAATCTCCAGGTCCTGCTCGGCGATGCGGAAGCCATCGGTGGTCTCGCGCATCACCGTCAGCCGCTTGCGCGAGTGGTCCGACAGCGGCGGATGATAGAGCAGCACGCAGAAGCTCGCCGTGGCACCGCGGCCGACCCGGCCGCGCAGCTGGTGCAGCTGGGAGAGCCCCAGCCGCTCGGGGTTCTCGATGATCATCAGGCTGGCGTTGGGCACATCGACGCCGACCTCGATCACCGTGGTGGCGACCAGGAGGTCCAGCTCGCCGGCCTGGAAGGCCGCCATCACCTCGGCCTTCTCGGTGGCCTTCATGCGTCCGTGGACCAGGCCGACGGCGAGTTCCGGCAGCGCCTCGACGAGTTCGTTGCGGCTGGCTTCGGCGGCCTGGCACTGCAGCGCCTCGGATTCCTCGATCAGGGTGCAGACCCAGTAGGCTTGGCGGCCTTCGGCGCAGGCGTGGCGAATCCGCTCGACCACCTCGGGGCGCCGTTCATCGGGCATCGCTACCGTCTTCACCGGGGTGCGGCCGGGCGGCAGCTCGTCGATCACCGAGACATCCAGGTCGGCGTAGGCGCTCATCGCCAGGGTGCGGGGAATCGGCGTGGCGGTCATCACCAGCTGGTGGGGTGTCAGCCCACCGGCCTCGCCCTTCTCGCGCAGCGCCAGGCGCTGGTGGACGCCGAAGCGATGCTGTTCGTCGATGATCGCCAGCCCCAGACGCTGGAAATGAACGTCGCCCTGGAACAGCGCGTGGGTGCCGATCACCATCTGCGCGCGGCCATCGAGGATCGCCGCCTTGGCGTCGAGGCGCGCCTTGCCCTTGAGCTTGCCGGCCAGCCAGGCCACCTCGATGCCGAGCGGCTCGAACCAGGCCTTGAAGGCGCGGTAGTGCTGTTCGGCGAGCAGCTCGGTGGGCGCCATCATCGCCGCCTGGCAGCCGCCGGCGATGGCCGACAGCGCGACCATGGCGGCGACTACCGTCTTGCCCGAGCCCACGTCGCCCTGTACCAGCCGCAGCATGGGCCGCTCCTCGGCCAGGTCGGCGCGGATCTCGTCGAGCACCCGGCGCTGGGCGCCGGTCAACGAGAACGGCAGTTGGGTGAGGAAGCGGGCCTGCAGGCCGCGGCCGTCGGACAGCGCCGGGGCGCCGTCCTCCTGGATGCGCAGGCGTACCTCGCGCAGGCTCAGCCGGTGGGCCAGTAGCTCCTCCAGGGCCAGCCGTCGCGTGGCCGGATGGTGGCCCTCGGCCAGTGCCTCGGGGTCGGCATCGGGCGGCGGATGGTGCAGCTCGCGCAGGCAGTCGTGCAGCTCGGGCAGCGCGTATCGCCGGCGCAGCGGCTCGGGCAGCCATTCCGGGAGGGCCTCGGGGGCTGCCTCGAGGCGCGTCAGTGCCTGGTCGATCAGGGCACGCAGCCGCGCCTGATGCAGGCCCTCGGTGGTCGGGTAGATGGGCGTCAGATGATCCTCGACCGGCGGGGCGCCTTCGCCGAGCAGGCGATACTCGGGATGATAGATCTCGAGCCCGGTGGCGCCGGCACGGGCCTCGCCGAAGACGCGCACCCGGGCCCCGGCCTGGAACTGCTGCTGCTGGGCCGGCGAGAAGTGGAAGAAGCGCAGGCTGAGGATGCCGGAGCCGTCGCGCAGCCGCACCAGCAGGCTGCGGCGCCGGCCGCGCACCACGTCGGCGGCCATCACCTCGCCCTCGACCACGGCCTCGTCGGCGGACCTCAGGCCAGCGACGGGGGTGATGCGGGTGCGGTCCTGGTAGCGCAGCGGCAGATGGAACAGCAGGTCGGCGACGGCATCGACGCCTAGCCGGGCGAGCTTGCCGGCCAGTGCCTCGCCGATGCCCTTGAGGTCGCTGACGGGGGCGTCGAGATCGCTCATGTCGGCTCGGTCGTGGCCGCGCGGCAGTGGGCGATGGCCTCGGTGAGCGAGTCGATGGCCCGGGGCCGCGGGAAGCTGGCGCGCCAGGCGATGGCCACGGTGCGCCCCGGGCCGGGAGGCGTGAACGGGCGGCTGGTCAGCAGGCCGCTCTCGTAGTGGCCGGTGCCGATCGCCGAGCGCGGCAGCACGGTGATGCCCAGGCCAGAGGCCACCATGTGGCGGATCGTTTCCAGCGAGCCGCCCTCGGCGGTCAGGGTGTTGTTGGGGCTGTTGAGCTTCTGGCTGATGGCCGGACAGGCCTCGAGGATCTGGTCGCGGAAGCAGTGCCCCTCGCCGAGCAGCAGCAGGCGTTCCTGCAGCAGTGCCTCCTTGTCGATGCTTTGGCGCCCGGTCCAGTCGTGGTCGGCGGGTATCAGCACGTCGAAAGCCTCCTCGTAGAGGGGCTTGGTCACTACGTCGGTCTCGGTGAAGGGCAGCGCCACGATGATCGCATCGAGCTCGCCGCTGCGCAGCTTGCGGCGCAGCTCGCCGGTGAAGCCTTCCTCGATATAGAGCGGCATCTGGGGCGCGCGGCGGGTCAGCTCGGGAATCAGGTGCGGAAACAGGTAGGGGCCGACGGTGTAGATGGCCCCGATGCGCAGGGGGCTTGCCAGCTGGTCGCGGCCGGCGCTGGCCAGCTCCTTGATCACGCTGCTCTGTTCCAGCACGCGCTGGGCCTGCTCGACGATCTTCGCACCCAGCGGCGTGACCTGTACGGTGGACTTGGAACGCTCGAACAGTGCCACGCCCAGCTCTTCCTCCAGCTTCTTGACGGCGACCGAGAGGGTCGGCTGGGACACGAAGCAGTGCTCGGCGGCGCGGCCGAAGTGGCGTTCCTGGGCCAGGGTTACGATGTAACGGAGTTCTGTTAGAGTCATTTCGGTGCCGGGGCTTCCTCGATAGTCGGTGTGTCGCGGGCCCCATCCATAGGGCACCCCAAGGGTCATAGGGACTTTTTATCAGGGGGCGAGGGAAAGTTGAAGACGACGACGCTGATTCTAGGCTGTGGGGATATCGGTACGACGCTGGGCAGTGAGCTCGCGGCGGGTGGCCATCGGGTCATCGGGGTGCGCCGCGATGCCGACAAACTGGCCGGCACCGGCCTCAAGGGGGTGTCGGCGGATCTTGGCGATGCCACGGCGCTGGCCGGGCTGCCGGATGCCGACATCCTGGTGTATGTGGTCAGTGCCGACCGCTTCGAGGAGACGGCCTATCGCGCGGCCTACCCCGACGGCCTCAAGGCGGTACTCGGCGAGTTCAGCGCTCGCAAGCGCCCGCCGAAGCATGTCTTCTTCGTGTCATCCACCAGCGTCTATGCCCAGCAGGACGGCGAGACGGTGGACGAGGCGAGCCCCGCCGAACCCAGCAGTTTCTCCGGGGTGCTGATGCGCGAGGCCGAGCAGGCGCTGATCGAGCATGCGCTGCCCGGCTCGGTGGTCCGCTTCTCCGGCATCTACGGGCCGGGCCGCGATCGCCTGATTCGCCAGGTCGGCGAGGGGCGCATCGCCGCCGCCACGCCGGCGATGTACTCCAACCGCATCCACCGTGACGACTGTGCCGGAGTGCTGACCCACCTCATCGGGTTGGCGCTGGCCGGCGAACCGCTGCACGAGCACTATCTCGCCAGCGACTGCGAACCGGTGCCGCTTCACGAGGTGATGGCCTGGCTGGCCAAGCAGCTCAAGGTCGAGGCCACCGAGACGATTCAGTCGCCGTTGCGGCGCCGCGCCAGCAAGCGCTGCGACAACGCCCGGCTGATCGAGAGCGGTTACCGTTTCCGCTTCCCGACCTTCCGCGAGGGTTATGCCCAGGTGCTGCGCGAGGGTGGCTACCTGCCGGTGACGCCCTAGTCCTCTTCTCCAGGCGGAGTGCTCGCCAGGCGGCGGTAGTGGCTGCCGCCGGGCGTGACGTCCGACTGGATCAGCTCGACACGGGCATACGCCCAGCTCAGCTCGATGGCCGGCAGGCCCGAGTCGGGTGGATGCGTGGCCCGGCGCAGCAGGGTGACATGGGGCACGAAGCGTGCGGGGCGTCCGTCGATACCGAGCCGCTCGAGGCCATCCCAGAGACGCTGCTGCAGGACGCTGAGCGCCGGCTCGGGGACTACGCCGCCGACCCAGATGATGCCCGGGCGCCGGAACTGGCCCCAGCGGTCGAGCCGCCAGTGGCCGGGCGAGGGGACGATGCCCGGCAGCCAATCGGCGAGGGCCGTGGCCTGGGCGCTAGACCGCTCGCCGAGGAAGGCGAGCGTGAGGTGAAGGTCGTCGTCCGGCATGCGCCGGCCGCCGCAGCGAGCCTGGGCGGCGTCGGCCAGGGTGCCCAGCCGCCGACGCAGGGCCGGCGGCGGTACCAGGGCCAGGAACAGGCGCATGGGGCGGCTTAGTCGCCGATGACCAGCACGGCTTCCGCCTCGACCTGGCTGCCCTTCGGCAGGGCCTTCACGCCCACCGCGGCACGCGCCGGATAGGGCGCATCGAAGAACTCTTCCATGATGCCGTTGACGATGGCGAAGTTGTCCAGGTCTACCAGGTAGAGGTTGAGCTTGACCACGTCCTTGAGGCCGCCGGCGGCTTCCTCGCAGACGGCCTTCAGGTTGGCGAAGACCTGGCGTGCCTGGGCCTCGAAGTCGTCGGAGACGATCTCCATGGAGGTCGGGTCCAGCGGGATCTGGCCGGACACGTAGACGGTGTTGCCGGCCTTGATGGCCTGGGAGTAGGGGCCGATGGCGGCGGGCGCCTGATCGGTGTTGATGACGGCCTTGTTGCTCATGGGGTGCTCCAGGTGTTGTTGGCGATAATCAGGGAATGACCAATGACGACGCCCCCGCCCGCCGCGCAAGACGGCGGGCGGGGGCGCATGGACTCAGTTGTCCAGTCGGGTGATCTTGCCGACGTGGGATAGATTGCGCAGGCGCTTGATGATGCGCGCCAGGTGTACGCGGTTGCGGACCGATAGGGTCAGGTTGACGATCGACAGCCGGGCGTCGCGTTCCTCGATGCCGATGCGCTCGATGTTGGCATCGGCGTCGGTGATCAGGCTGGCCAGCTCCGCGACCAGGCCGCGGCGGCTCTCGAGCTCCAGGCGCAGCGGTACCGGGAAATCTTCGCCGGAGGTCTCCGACCACTCGAGCGCGAAGCGCTTGTCCGGATCGCTCTTCAGCTCGGCCAGGTTACGGCACTCGGTGCGGTGGACGACGATGCCCTTGCCGACCGTGAGGTGGCCGATGACCGGGTCGCCGGGCAGCGGGTGGCAGCAGCGGGCAAACTTGATGACCATGCCCTCGGCGCCGCTGATCATGATCGGTTCCTGCGGCGGCTGGAGCTCGGTGGCCGGCAGCCGTTCGCCGTGTTGCAAGGCGACCAGACGGCGGGCCGCGACATAGGCGACCCGGGTGCCCAGGCCGATCGATTCCAGCAGGCTGTCCTCGTTCTTGACGTCGAGCTCGGCCAGCAGTGTCGCCAGCGAGCCGTCGGGCAGCTCCTCGAGGCTGCTTTCGAACTCTGCCAGCGACTTGTTGAGCAGCCGGCGGCCGAGCTGAATGGCCTCGTCCTGCTGCTGGTGCTTGAGGGCGTGGCGAATCGCCGAGCGCGCCTTGGCGGTGACCACCACGTTGAGCCAGGCCAGGTTGGGCCGGGCGCCGGGGGCGGTGATGATCTCCAGGGTCTGGCCGCTCTGGAGGCGCGAGGAGAGGGGTGCCAGGTGGCGGTCGATGCGACAGGCGATGCAACGGTTGCCGATATCGGTGTGCACGCTGTAGGCGAAGTCGATCACCGTGGCGCCCTGGGGCAGCTCCATGATGTCGCCCTTGGGGGTGAACACGTAGATATCGTCGGGGAACAGGTCGTTCTTGACGTGTTCGATGAACTCCAGCGAATCCCCGGCGTGGCGCTGCATCTCGAGCAGGCCCTTGATCCAGGAGCGAGCCCGGGCATGGCTGCCCTCGGCGATCGGATGGTCGGTCTGGCCGGCCTTGTACAGCCAGTGGGCGGCGATGCCGTTGTTGGCCATGGCCTCCATCTCGCGGGTGCGGATCTGCACCTCGATGGGCATGCCGCCGCTGCCGAACAGGGTGGTATGCAGGCTCTGGTAACCGTTGGCCTTGGGGATGGCGATGTAGTCCTTGAAGCGCCCGGGCACCGGCTTGTAGAGGTTATGGACCATGCCGAGGAGGCGATAGCAGCTGTCGACGTCGTCGGTCACGATGCGAAAGCCGAACACGTCCATGATCTCGGCGAATGACTTCTTCTGGTCGCGCATCTTCTTGTAGATCGACAGCAGATGCTTCTGGCGGCCCATCACCGAGCCGGCCAGGCCTTCCTCGTCGAGGCTGTTCTGCAGGCTGTCCTGGACCTGGCGAATCGCCGAGCGGCGATGGCCGCGGGCGCTGGCCACGGCCCGCTTGATGCGCTCGGCGCGCATCGGGTGGATGGCCTGGAACGAGAGGTCCTCGAGCTCGACGCGGATGGTGTTGATGCCCAACCGGTTGGCGATGCGCGCGTAGATCTCCAGCGTCTCGCGGGCGATGCGACGCTTCTTCTCCGGGCGCAGGGCGCCGAGGGTGCGCATATTGTGCAGCCGGTCGGCCAGCTTGACGATGATCACCCGGATGTCCCGGGACATCGCCATCACCATCTTCTGGAAGTTCTCGGCCTGGGCGACCGCCTTGTCCTCGAAGGTGATCTGGGTCAGTTTCGAGACGCCGTCGACCAGCTCCGCCACCGCCTCACCGAACTGCTCGGCGAGGGCCGGCTTGGAGACCCCGGTGTCCTCGATGACATCGTGCAGCATGGCGGCCATCAGGCTCTGATGGTCCATGTGCATGTTGGCCAGGATGTTGGCGACCGCCAGCGGGTGGGTCACATAGGGTTCGCCGGAGCGACGGCGCTGGCCGTCGTGGGCCTGCTCGGCGTAGTAGAAGGCACGCTTGACCTGCTGGATCTCGTCCGGGGGTAGATAGCCGCCGAGGCGGTCTGCCAGGTCATCGATGGTGAACATGCGGCGTGCCTTGAAGGTTGCGTGATGGCCGTGCGGTGGGGCTCGACGCCGTCATCACTCCTCGGCAGGAATGCCCGGCTCGCTGTCGGGACGCGGGCGCGGCGGCGCGGCCTCGATCGGCTCGTCCAGCACGCTGGAGTCGACCAGCCCGTCGGCGATCTCGCGCAGCGCCATCACGGTGGGCTTGTCGTTTTCCCAGGGCAGCAGGGCATCGCGGGAACCGCGCGCCAGCTGGCGGGAACGCTGGGAGGAGATCATCACCAGCTTGAAGCGGTTTTCGACGTTTTCCAGACAGTCTTCGACGGTGACTCGTGCCATGGATGCTTTCCTGAATGCTGACGGGTAAACCCCCGGCTGGCGTCGCTGCGCCCCGGGGGATTCACCGATGAATAGATAGGCTAGATTACTCGACGCCGAGCTGGCCTGACAAGCACTGCGGGTGTGCTCAGGCGAGCAGCGCCTCCAGCAGCGGGGCGTGGCGTTCGCGCACGCGCCGGGTGGTCAGGCGCCGGGCGATGATCAGCGCCTGGAGTTCGCGCTGGGCGGTGGCGAAGTCGTCGTTGATCACCACGTCATCGTACTCGTCATAGTGTGACATCTCGGTGATCGCCTCGCGCATGCGCGAGGCGATCACCGCATGCTCGTCGGTGCCACGGCCGGACAGGCGGCGCTCCAGTTCTTCCCGCGAGGGCGGCAGGATGAAGATCGACACCGCCTCGGGCAACTGTTCGCGGACCTGGCGGGCGCCCTGCCAGTCGATCTCGAGGATCACATCCTGGCCGGCGGCCAGCCGCTCCTCCACGGCGCGGCGCGAGGTGCCGTAGTAGTTGTCGAAGACCCGGGCGTGTTCGAAGAAGTCACCCTCGGCGATCATGCGCTCGAACTCGGTACGCTCGACGAAGTGATAGTTCACGCCATCGGTCTCGCCTTCGCGGCGCGGCCGGGTGGTATGCGAGACCGAAACCTGGAGGCCATCGAGGCTTTCGACCAGTTCATGGACCAGGCTGGTCTTGCCGGCGCCGGACGGGGCGGAAACGATGAAGAGCGTACCTTGAGACATGGGCATGCGTCCCTGATGTGGCGACGTAGAGTCGAGCGACTGCGGAAAGGGGCGGAGTATCGCACAATGGCTGTCTTGCCTGCACCCGGGCCGTCTTTCCCGTTCTCGCGGCCCGCGGTGAGCGCTTCTCAAAGAGGGTGGCCGGTGCCATGCTGGCGTCATCATGCCAAGGGCGATGAGGGGTGTCATGCGGGAACTGTGTGCTCGAATAACGGCGGTGCTGATCCGCCTGTGTGCGCGCTTCATCACCTCGGTACGCGCCGTGTGGGCGGGTGTCGAGCCGGTGGGCCGCCAGCGTGTGTACTTCGCCAATCACGCCAGCCACGGCGACTTCATCCTGGTATGGACCTGCCTGCCGCCGCGGCTGCGGCGTGACGCTCGCCCGGTGGCGGGGGCCGATTACTGGCTCGCCTCGCCCCTCAAGCGCTGGTTGATCCGTGATGTCTTCGACGCGGTGCTGATCGATCGCGACCCGGCGACCCGCCGCGAGGATCCCATCGCCGCCATGGGCGCGGCCCTCGACGACGGCGCTTCGCTTATCCTGTTTCCCGAGGGCACGCGCAACCCGGGTGGCGAGCACCTGCAGCCGTTCAAGAGTGGCCTCTATCATCTGGCCGCGGCCCACCCACGGATCGAGCTGGTGCCGGTGTGGATCGCCAACCTCAACCGGGTGATGCCCAAGGGCGAAGTGGTGCCGATTCCGCTGATCTGCACGGTGACCTTCGGCGCGCCGCTGTGGCTCGCGGCGGGTGAGGCCAAGGCCGACTTCCTGGCGCGGGCGGCCGGCGCCCTCGCCGAGCTGGCGCCGGAACCCAAGGAGGAGGGCCGATGACCACCATGCACCCCGACCTGATCACGCTGTTGGCCGGCATCGGCGGACTGCTGGTGGTCGCCTCGTTGATCGGCTATGGCCTGCAGCGTCGTTATTCGCCGCGGGGCGATCATGACGTCATCGAGAACCTCAATGCTCGCATCCGCGCCTGGTGGATCATGGTGGTGCTGATGGCGCTGGCCTTCCTGGGCGGCAAGAGCGGGGTGGTGATCCTGTTCGCCTTCGCCTCCTTCTCGGCGCTGCGCGAGTTCATCACCCTGGCCAGCGCCCGGCGCGCCGACCACTGGGCGCTGGCCACCGCCTTCTTCGTGGTGGTACCGGTGCAGTACGCGCTGATCTGGAGCGAGTACTACGGCGTCTACTCGATCTTCATCCCGGTCTATGCCTTCCTGCTGTTGCCGATCATCGCCACCCTGCGTGGCGACAGCCGCGATTTCCTGGTGCGCATCGCCGAGGTCCAGTGGGCGCTGATGATCTGCGTGTTCTGCGTCTCGCATGTGCCCGCGCTGTTGAGCCTTGAGATTCCCGGCTTCGAAGGGCGTAACGTGCTGCTGATCGCCTTCCTGATCGTGGTGGTGCAGTTGAGTGATGTGCTGCAGTACGTGTGGGGCAAGCTCTGCGGACGGCGCAAGATCGCCCCACGGCTGTCGCCATCGAAGACCGTCGAGGGCTTCCTGGGCGGCGTGGTCAGTGCCACCGCCATCGGTGCGGGTCTGGCCTGGATGACGCCCTTCGGCGTCTGGGCGGCGGCGGGACTGGCGCTGATGATCGCCCTGCTCGGCTTCTGCGGTGGGCTGGTGATGTCGGCCATCAAGCGTGATCGTGGAATCAAGGACTGGGGGCACCTGATCGAGGGCCATGGCGGCTTCATCGATCGCCTCGACTCGGTGGTGTTCGCGGCGCCGATCTTCTTCCACGTGGTGCGCTACGGCTGGTCGCTTTCGTGAGCCGTGGGCTCGGCAGCACGCCGCTGCACCTGCTGTTCGCCTTCGTCGCCATGGGCGGCTGGGCCGGGTGGGCCAACGCCGCCTACCCGGCCCCCGAGCCGCTGGTCGCGGGGCTGCTTCAGGGCACGCTCTCGGCGGCCCTCACGCTGTATCTGAAGCACGCCGTCGAGTGGCTTGCCGCCCGCACGCGGGGGCACGTGGCGCTATGGCTGCCGCCGTTGGGCGCACTGGCCGGTTCGGCCGGCGTGCTGGTGGGGCTGCATGCCCTGGCCGGCACCCCGGCGCTGCTGGTGACCGTCGCCGTCCCGCTGCTGGTCTCCGGCAGCTATGTGACGCTCTATCACCTCGCCCTATGGCGTTCAGGGAGGACCTGACATGACTCACCCCACCGATCGACGCCCGCTGGCCAGCCGCGATACCGGCTGGGCCCGGCGTATCAGCCGGCGCCTGGCACGCACCGCCCTCACGCCCAATCAGGTGTCGAGGGCGAGCATGCTCATGGCGCTGGTGGCGTGCCTGGCCTTCTGGGCCTCCGCGCATGCCGAGGGCGTCGGCAGGGCGCTGTGGCTGGTGGTCGCGGTGCTGGGCTGCCAGGCGCGCCTGCTGTGTAACCTCTTCGACGGCATGCTGGCCATCGAGTCCGGCAAGGCGTCGCCCACCGGGGCGTTGTGGAACGAGGCACCCGACCGGGTCGCGGACCTCCTGATCCTGGTGGGGGCGGGGCTCGCCATCGGGGTGCCGAGCCTGGGCTGGGCGGCGGCGGCCATGGCGATCCTGACCGCCTACGTGCGGGCCTTCGGGGACAGCCTCGGCCACCGCGGCGACTTCGGCGGGCCCATGGCCAAGCCGCAGCGCATGGCGGTGGTGACGCTCGGCGCCTTGATCGCCGCGTTGGCGCCTCTCTGGGGAGGCCGCGACGAGCCGCTGTGGCTGGCGCTGTGGATTATCCTGCTGGGCGGCGGGCTGACCGCCGGCTTGCGGGTGCGACGGCTACACCGACGCTTGCGGGAAGGCGGTGAAGGCGAAACATGAGCCGGCACCGCCAGGAGGCTCAGCCGGCGTCGTCAGAGGCCGAGCGGGCGGCGAGATGACGGCGCTCGACCCGCAGCCCCAGCAGGAAGAGCAGCAGGCCTCCCAGCGCCAGGCCGGCGCCGACCAGGCCGCTGGCCGACCAGACCGCGCCGCTCTTGATCACTACCGCGGCCAGCCAGGCGCCGAGGGCGTTGGCGCAATTGAAGGCGGCGTGGTTCATCGAGGCGGCCATGGTCTGGGCGTCGCCGGCGACGTCCATCAGCCGGGTCTGCAGCGCCGGCCCCAGCGCCATGCTGGTGCCCACCAGGCCGACGAACAGCAGCCCGGTGAGCAGGTGGTCGGCGGCGAAGAAGAAACCGCCCTGGATGACCAGGCACCACACCAGGATGCGGGGAATCGACTTCAGCAGGTCCTTGTCGGCCAGCCGCGCGCCGACCAGGTTGCCAAGGATGGTGCCGATGCCGAAGATCGCCAGCACCCAGGGCCCCATCGTTTCACGCATGCCGGCCTGGGCGGAAAGGGTCGGCACCACGTAGCTGAATACCGCGAACATGCCACCGAAGCCGACACTGGCCACGCCCAGGGTGAAGAGCACGCGTTGCTTGAGCAGGGCGGAGAGCTCGCGCTTGGGGCTGGCATGAGGGTCATGGGGTTGGCGCGGCACCCATAGACGAATCAGCACACTGGTGGCCAGGGCGATGGCGCCGACGCCGAGGAAGGCGCTCTGCCAGCCCAGCCCGTGGCCGACCCAGGTGGCGAATGGGGCGCCGACCACGATGGCGCTGGTCAGCCCCAGCATCACCCGGCTGACCGCCCGGGCGCGTTGTTCGATCGGCACCGCCCCCGCGGCGACCAGGGCGGCGATGCCGAAGTAGGCGCCATGGGGCAGGCCGGCCAGGAAGCGCAGCCCGACGAAGGGCCAGAAGCTGGTCGCCAGGGCGCTGGCGACATTGCCGACGGCGAACACCAGCATCAGGGCGATGAGCAGCGTATGGCGTGGCACCCGGGCGGCCAGTGCCGAGATCAGCGGTGCGCCGACCACCACGCCCAGCGCATAGCTGGAGATGGCGTAGCCGACGTCGGCGGGGGCCACCTGGAGGTCGCTGGCGACCCGCTCCAGCAGTCCCATGATCACGAACTCGCTGGTGCCGATGCCGAAGCCGCCGAGGGCTAATGCCAGCTCGGCCAGGCGGGGATGACGCGCGGCGGCGCCGGCGGGGGGGGACGACATGACGAACCTCCGTCGATAAAAAAGACCCTGACGAAGTCAGGGTCGCGTAAAATTACTACGGAAGTATAAAGGCGGCTGTCCCCGGACGCGAGGGCAGCCGCCAGGCCCCGGTGAGCCTGGTTCGCGCCTCAGGCGTGACGAGCGATGAGGCTGTCGAAGTTTTCCTTGGGCTGGACGCCGGTCAGCGCTTCCACTTTTTCCCCGCCCTTGAACAGGGCGATGGTGGGCAGGCCGCGCACCCCGTTCCGGGCGGCGAGATCGGGCGCCTCGTCGACATTGAGGGTGACGACCTTGAGGGCGGCACCTTGCTCCTCGGCGATGGATTCGACGACTGGGTCGAGCATCTTGCAGGGTCCGCACCACGGTGCCCAGAATTTGACCAGCACGGGCGTGTCGTGCTCGAGGACTTCCTGGGTATAGCTGTTGTCGTCGACCGCTGTCAGCTGGGGCATGATGATCTCCTTGGTATCTTCGGGATGCCGGATCAGGGCAAGGCGTCTGGGAAACTCCGGTCTCTCGAGACGCGCTAGTGTGCCAAAAATAAGCGGGAGCCGGGCAGGCTCCCCGCCTGGGGCCTCAGCCGGCCTTGTGCCATTCGAACTCGGCGAAGGGCTTGTCCAGCGGCGTCGCCGCCAGGTGATTGGTGTAGTTGCTCATCACCTTCTGCGACAGGCCGAGGATGACCTCAAGCACATGGCGATGCTGGTAGCCGGCGTCGAGGAAGCGCTGCACCGTCGCGGCATCGACTTCACCGCGCTGACGGACCACCGCGAGTGTGAAGGTACGCAGGGCCTCGAGGCGGTCGGTCGGCAGCGGCGTCTCATCGCGCAGGGCGTCGGTGATGGCGCTATCCACCTTCATCTGGTGGGCGATGCCGGTGTGGGCCGGCACGCAGTAGTGGCAAGCGTGCTCGACATTGATCGTCTGCCACACCACGGTGGTTTCTTCGTCATCGAAGCTGCTGTCCAGAAACAGCTGATGCAGGCGCTGGTAGCCCTCGAGCAGCCCCGGCGCTTCCGCCATCACGGCGTGCAGATTGGGCACCATGCCGAAGGCGCTGACGGAATCGTCGAGCAGCGGCTGGCTGGCTTGCGGTGCGGTCTGTTTGTCATGAAGAGTAAAATCGGCCATGGCGATATCGGCTCCATGTTGCGGGAAAATGAGGCGTCTCGATGAAAGAAGATGGTAGCGTGGCGCCAGCCTCGGAGCGTCCGAGGAGGATATTTTTGAGCGATCGCTCAAAAAAAGGCATGCCACGGTCTCGATCTCTTTTACAGGGGGCATTCTAGCTGTACTTGAGCGACCACTCAAGATAAGATTTTCCCATGCTCACTACCCTGTTGCCGGATACGCTCGTCATCGGGCAACCCCTGGACTCACTCATGCCGCGCACGACTCGTCACAATCGACAGGAATCCCTGGAAAAGGCGTTAACGCTATTCTGGCTCAAGGGATTTCATGCCACCTCCCTCAAGGACCTGGAAACCACGCTGGACATGCGACCGGGCAGCATCTATGCCGCCTTCGGCAGCAAGGATCAGCTGTTTCAGGAGGCGCTTTCGCGTTATGCGCAGCGGGCGCTGGCCGAGCTGGATCGCATCCTGTGGGCGCATGATTCGGCGCTCGACGGGTTGGCGGCGTATCTGCGCCAGCTCGGCGGGCTGCGTGAGCGCGAGCTGCCCAGCCGCGCCTGCATGCTGGTCAAGAGCCTGCTCGAGCTGGGGGATCGCGAAGCCGCGGCGCGGGAGAAGGCCGATACCCTGCTGGATGGCATGGAGGCCCGCTTCATCGAACGCTTCGCCGCCGCCCGTGCACAGGGCGAGCTGGCTCCCGATCAGGACCCCGTGCGGCTCGGTGGGCGGCTTCAGGCCGAGGTGATGGGGCTACGCTCCTACGCCCAGCGCGATATCGAAAGCGATGCCCTGAAGGCGCTGGCGGAGGACATGGCGCAGTCGGTCGAGGCGTTGCGCAGCGGCTCGCAAGGGGGCCGCGCCTGACACGCCAGGGCCATACACGGGTCTCGATCACCTATGTGATCGGCGACGGGGGGCATGACACCCAGTGCCAGCCAGATTTTGACTGTTGACCGACCACGACGACCTGCTCACCGGGCGTCAATCCGAGCGCCAGGCACGGTGCTCGAGCAGCGCGCGAACACGGCACCGGTTCGGTCCCTGTACCGAGGACGAGTACGTCGAACTACCTACACGTCGAGATAACAAGCTGTTCACGCCGAAGTCGGCCCCGCATGCGTTGCAAGTCAATCTCTTTGGAGGCCGTCTTCCCGGGCCGGAAGGTAGCGCAAAGCGCTATCGGAAAATCTGGCCTGATAGCGGGGAGAGAGGCATGGAAGTGAGCGAAGAGTGTCGCGTTCGAGGATACCGCATCGTCTGAGCTGGATCGCGATTGAGGTGGTCTGAGGGTGGGTTCATGCCCTCATAGGCGCAGAGAAATAATGAGTCGTGCGGAGATCTGGAGGGAGCATGCGCATCCTGCTGGTGGAAGATGATATGCCGGTGGCAGCCGGCATAGAAGCGGGCCTGGCGTTGAGTAACTTCGTGATCGATACCGTCACCACGTGCAGCGAGGCCCACGGCGCCCTGGCCTCGTTCGACTACGCGGCCGTGGTGCTCGACCGTCGGCTGCCCGATGGCGATGGTTTGGCACTACTACAAGCATGGCGTCGTGCGGGGGTGGCCACGCCAGTCCTCATGTTGACGGCACGGGATGCCGTGGCGAGTCGTATCGAAGGCCTTCAGGGTGGGGCCGATGATTATATGATCAAGCCGTTCGATCTTGATGAGTTGGCGGCACGACTTCAGGCGCTATTGCGCCGTTCGGCCGGTCAGGTCGATGGCGCGCTGCGCCACGGTAGCCTGGCCCTGGACCCCGTGGCGCGCAGTGTCACGCTGGAGGGTCAGCCGGTGACATTGGTGAGGCGTGAGTTAATGCTGCTGGAGGCACTGATGCGTGCTCGTGGGCGTATTCTCAGCTCGGACCAATTGAAGGATCGCCTCTATGGCATCGATGAAGAGGTCGAAAGCAATGCGCTCAACGTGCATATCTACCAGCTTCGCCGCAAGTTGGGGCGTCATATGATCGAGACGATTCGTGGCGTTGGTTATCGTCTCGCCTCCCCTTGCGTGGATAGCGCATGATGAGCTTACGTTTGCGGCTGGTGGCCACGCTGGGCATAACCCTGGTGCTGTTATGGGGCGTCACGGCGGCCTGGTCGATGCGTGATCTGTCGACACGACTCGAACATTCGCTGGATCAGCGTCTGGCGCAATCGGCGCACATGGTGGCCGGTTTGCTGGAGCGCATGCCTGGGCAGGTGTGGCGTAGTGAGACGGATGACATGTCGACCATTCCCGCGCTTGAAGGGATTGCCTGCCGAGTGTCGTCGGTGCGTGGTCAGGTAGTGGCGGATACGCATCCGGGCATGGATGATGTGCTGGCGGTCCAGAGCGAAGGTTATAGTTATCGCGAACACGATGGGCAGCGCTGGCGTGCCTATACCCTCGTGGATGATGGCAAGCGGATTACCGTGGCTGATCGCCTGCGTGAGCGGGAGGCGCTGCTGTTGCAGGTTCGGAATGCGGCGCTCTACCCGTTTGTGTTTGCCCTGGTGGGTAGCCTTATCGCCTTGTGGTGGGGGGTGACCCGTGAACTTTCCCCGCTGACGTGGTTACAGCGGCGTTTGGTGTCGCGTGATCCCGGTGATCTGTCGGAGTTGCCCTGTGCGGGGCTGCCCAGTGAAATTCGTCCCTTGATCGACGGCTTCAATACCTTGCTCGGGCGGACGCGGCGCGTGCTCGAGCTGGAGCAGCGCTTTACCGATGATGCTGCCCATGAGCTACGCACGCCACTGACGGCCATTCGTACGCATTTGCAGATTTCGCAACGGGTTGAAGGGCAGCAGCGGCGTGATGCGCTACAGCAGGCAGAGGACGGTGTGACACGCTTATCGAAAACGCTGGATCAACTGCTGCTGCTGGCGCGCATGGAAAGTGCTGAAGAGCCGCAGGATGACCTGCACGGTGCGTGTTTTGACGCCGCCCTGGAGATGGCCATGGCGGAGACCGAGAGCCGGGATGTCTGCCGCGTCAATCGCGCTGCGGATTCCCTTGCCGTCGCCCTAACCGGCACGTTGTTGACGACCGTATTGCGCAACCTGCTGGAGAACGCGCAGCATCATGGCGAACCTGGCGCGCCAATCGATATTCAGGCTCGGGCCTGTGACCGCGACGCCATCATCGAGGTCACCAGCCGCGGCGAGAGGATTCCGCCGGAACGGCTGGCGCGCTTGACCGAACGCTTTCGGCGGGGTCATCACCCTCGCGGTAGCGGGTTGGGGCTCTCGATCGTCGAGGCCATCGTCACTCGCGTTGGCGGTAGCCTGGCGCTGGAGTCGGGCGATGGCGATGATGTCGGCATGCGTGTGCGGTTGCGTTTGCCGTTGGCATGACCCCGGTTAGCGTCAGGGGGCTTCACTACCCATGATGTCACGCAGCTTATCGGGCGAGGGAGCGCCCATGACACGGTGCACGCCCTCGTCATCGCGGTAAAAGATGACGGGTGTCGCGTAAAGCTCTGCGCTTTGCATGAGCTCGGTATTGGCGCTGACATGGCGCTGACATGGCGCTGACTTTGCGTGCTGCCCGCGATGTCCGGCATGGTCCCGGTACGATAGTGCTCAGCGATGGCCTCGGCGGGGGCATCGGCACTGAGCAGGGCGGCCGCTTTAGGTGCGCTATCCGGCTTGAGTACACCAACCATCAAGTGACGGATCTGAACCCGGCCACTCTCGACCCAGGGGCGGGCATCTTCCCAGAACTTGCGGCAATAGGGGCAGTTAGGATCGCTGAAGGTATACACGATTCGTTCGGCATCCGCGTCACCTTCCCTGACCCAGTGCTGGTCGGCCATCTGCTCCCAAAGCTTGGCATTCTTCGGCCCATTGACCAGCCTTTGCAAGGCATCGGCCGAGACATTATTGCCCTGCTCATCGATCAAGGTACCCACCACGGCATGCTGTCCGTCCGCTGTCAGATAAGCCGCGACGGTCTGGCCACTGGCGCTGGCAGCATAGCCCTCGAGCCCACCCGGCGCCTCGAATTGCCCATGGAACGTAAAGCCCTGCTGCTTCAGTGCCTGCATGGGGCTGGGTAATGCATCGGCGCTGGCGGGCAGGCTCGCTAATAGAGTGATTCCCGTCCCCAGGGCGAGGGCCAACGGCAGGGCAGTCATGCGGGGAGTGCGAATAGGCATGCGTATGGTCTCCATCATGGTCAGAGGAATCATGGTTCGAAACGTTCGAGGCTACGCGCGAGCGTGGCGCGGGGAAGCTCACCGAAGTGGGTGTCGATGAGGGTGCCAGTGGCGTCGTAATAGAGTGTGGTCGGCATGGCCATGGCACCGACTTCCTGACCGAAGGCCATGTGTGGATCACGAAAGACGTTGTCGAGCGCCAGCGACTCTTGCTGCATGAAATGCTTGAGGGTATCGAGGCTCTCGCCCTGATTGATGAACACGAAGGTGACGTCATCGCGCTCCTGCTGGGCTTGTTCCAGCACGGGCATTTCGCGTCGGCAAGGGGGGCACCAGCTGGCCCACAGATTGACCACCATGGGCTGTCGATGGGTCGCCTCGCGAATGTTCGATAACGGATGTTGCGTGCCATTCATGCTGGTCAGCGGCGTTGATGGCATACCTGCTGCTTGGGGCGCGGTGACGACCAGCATACCCGCCGCCAACGACCAGGCGGCCACACCCGATACCGCTGCACTGGCGAGCGCCAGGCGCTCCACTGGGAAGCGCCATAGTCGCCAGGCGAGATAAATCGCGGCGATGGCCAGGCCAGCCAGCGGCTCGAAACCACGGTCGCGGATATCCAGCCATGACCAGAGCGTGTCGTAGTTTTGCCAATACAGGGCGATGAACCCGAGCCTTGCGCCAACCAAGCCCATCAGCAGTGCAGTGAATACACTATCGCTTACGCTGACGTGTCGGCGCCGGCCCAGCCAGGCGCCGACACCCAGTGCCACGACCAGGGACGCCATCAGCAGTAACTGTCCCAGGCTCAGGCCGAGTGGACCGATGGCAATACTGCGTTCCAGTGCGCTCATGCATCGCCTCCGGTTGTCGTGTCGGTCGCTTGTCTGGCCTGCGCGAAGCGCTCGAGGAAGGCGTCGGCATCCAGTTCGCCGATGATGCGAGCGCCGCGTCGTTCCTGACCATCCGTGCCGAACCACATCAGTGTCGGGGGGCCGACAACGCCGAAGTGCTGCATGATGGCTTTATCCGTCGCGTCGTAGTCGGTGACGTCGATACTCAGCCGTTGTACACCTTCAAGCTCGGACTTGACGGTGGGAGACGTGAAGACGTTCTGTTCGATCACTTCGCAGGAAATGCACCACTCGGCGGTAAACTCGACGAGCGTCATCCGGCCATTATTGGCGGCCTGCGCGATACGTGCATTGAGGGTTTCCAGGTCTTCGACTTCCTCGAAGGCCATGGGCCGTTGGGATGTCGAGGTTGAAGGAGTCGCGGCCCGGGCCTCTCCGGATGGTGCGTAGACGGCCAGTGGACGCCACGGGTCATTTCCCCCCCCTGCCGCACCGATCAGCATCAGAGCACTCCACAGGCCGACAATGGTTGCCATGGCGGTTGCGGCTTGAGGCATCGCGCCCGACGCTTTGGTGCCATGTGCCAGAGCGCGTAGTGACATGGCGGCCCCTAGCCCCAGGGCTCCCCACAAGCCGAGCACGATGGCGTCCGGGACCACGCGTTCGACAAACCAGATGGCCATGCCGAGCAAGACGAAACCGAACAGCGCCCTGATGCGCACCATCCAGGTGCCTGGGCGAGGCAGAAGATGACTACCGACAGTGCCAATCAGGATCAGCGGGACGCCCATGCCCAGACCGAGCGATAACAGTGCCGCACCGCCCAGCCAGGGATTGCCGCTTTCGGCGATGAACAATAGTGCCCCCGCCAGGGGGGCCGTCATGCAGGGCCCGACGAGTAGGGCCGAGAGAACCCCCATGATAGCCACACCCTTGAATCGACCACCGCGTTGTCGGGACATGAGTGTGTCCAGACGCTGGCGTACCGCGTGAGGCAGCTCGAGCTCGAAAGCGCCAAACATGGCGAAGGCCAGCACCACGAACACGGCCGAGAAGATGCCGATGAACCAGGCGTTCTGGAACAATATCTGCAGGTTAGCCCCCGCCATGGCGGCGGCGACGCCTAGTACGGCGTAGGTGGCGGCCATGGGCAGGACATAGGCCAGCGAAAGCATGAAGCCGGCTGTGCGCTGATTCTCCGAACGGTGATGCTGGCCAGCGATCAGGCTCGAGAGGATCGGAATCATCGGCAACACGCAGGGCGTGAAGGTCAGCAACAACCCCAAACCGAAAAAGACCAGCAGCGCCCACGCCTGGTTGCCATCGGCCAACTGGGTCGCCAGACGCTGATCGTCTGCTTGAGCGGCGCTGGAGTCCGGGGTGCTCGTTGGCGCCTCGTTCGCCGAGGAATGGGACGCGGACTCGGGTGAAGTATCCTGAGCTGTCGACATGCCGGTGGACGCCATGCCCTCGGTGAGTGGCAGCTCGAAGGTTTGCTGTTGTGGCGGATAACAGAGGCCGGCATCGGCACAGCCTTGCCAATGCAGGGTGATGGTGCCGGCATCGCCGGGCGTCGTGGTCATGCGCAAGGCGTGACGATAGACCTCGGAGCGGCCGAAGTACTCATCCTCGATGGTTTCCCCATCGGGCAGCTCAAGCGCCAACTCGCCTTGAGGTGTCTCGGCAGAGAAACGGTGGCGATAGAGGTAGTATCCCGGCTCGATTTGCCAATCGACTACCAGCGAGTCGCCCTGCTGAGAGAGGCTCGGCTTGAATGCCTGGTCCGGGGCGAGAATATCCTGTTGCTGGGCAAAAAGGTCCTGAGCCTGGACGGAAGTGACAAAACTCAGCAGCACCAGCATCAATGCCCCGTATACGGCCCTTGAGAGACGATGTCGGGTGGGCCTGGGGCATTCTCGCCTGGGAGTCGCGTGGAGTAAGGGGCTCATCATCGATCGCATTGTCAGCACTCCTAGTGAATGCCGACAGGATGACCTATCGAGATGAGCTGAAAATGAAGCTGTCGTCGTACGCAGGCCGCTGAGTTGAGTGATCAGCGACACCCGGGGCGGTTCCAGGTCCTCTGCTGGCTAGCGGTAGAGGGGCCTTGGTTGTCGTGCGACAGGTGCCGAATATGGCGTCGATTTCATCGAAGGACCAAGCACCCTCGCGGGCATGGCGTTCACTCGATGTTCTGGATCTTAAAATGGCATGTCAATATTTTCCACTTTAAAATCATAGATTTGAATGTTTTGTTGGTGACATAAACATGGCAGTACTCCCCAATGTACTCCCCGATAGGCAGCGGCTACATGCCACAGCCAGATCAGTCAGAGTGCTGGCCGGCTAGAGGACTGGAAGCATTCTACTTAAGCGCCACACCCGTGCCTATCGGCGGCCTGCGTCGCTGCCTCTGCCAAGAAAGTCGAGCCTGAACGTCATGGCGACACTCAGCGTGTTACCCGAGCGTCAGGTTCGATAGCTGCGTTCGGTTCCTGACCAGTCTCCTGGCGCCCTCTCATAGGTAAACAATACGCTGTAAGCATGCTGAGGGTGTTGGTCTTGTCTTTTCGATTTCCAGCGGCATTTTATTCCCCCTTGTGAATTAATTGCTTTGTATTTAGTTTTGTTACTATATCCAATGGGAATGTCTTTGGAGCCCAAGATTGGACTTTTTTCAAGGCTTTGTTTATTGTTTCGCTTTCAGATAAAAATCTCTCGTCTTTAAATTCTTTAGTCCCGATGTGTTCGTGGATTGAAGAGTGGTTAGCCTTGAAGGCATCCATTTCGTATTGGATCATTTTGTTCAAATTCTCTTCGAGGAGGCATAAGAGAATATTGGTGTACATTTCAATTTCATAGACCCTTCTTTTATGGGCCCCTCTTGCTAATTCGAGGCTTTGAGAAGATAGATCCTTCTGCCTTTTAATTTCATTTCTCAATTCGTCATTTCTTTGGGCTTCGTCGTCTATCAGCTCTTCTAGTGTTTCGCCCAGTGTCTTACCTTTTTTCTTTGCAAGGTTGTTAAGCTTTTTCTTTTTTTCATTGCCTATTGTTAAGCTGAATTCGGTTTTCCCATTTCTTTTTTTTCTCAGTTTCTTCTGCCTCCAGGCAGCCTTCATGGATCTTACGGCCAAGATATAGGCAGGGTCGTGGCTAGCGCTATTGTCAAGTGTTATTAGGTAATGGTGCGGATCAGGAGGGTCGGGGTTATGTGAAACGTTTTTCCTGAAGAGGTAATCGGCGGCCCATCTATGTTGCTCAATGTTATTTGGTTTTAACCATTTATAAAGTTCGGACATTTTTTCTACCCTTAGTTTTAATTTTAAGTAAAAGTTTCCCGGTATAAGCATAGTGACAACGACCCATCACGACGCAGTGAAACATCGATGCATCACAACGTGTCGTAACAACGTAACGCTACGACGTAAATTAGGCAAGGGAAATACCCTAGATCTGGGCTTTCCCACGGCGATCAGTGAGGCAAAATTGAGAGATCATCAACCTTCCCAAGGGGCTGTATAACGATCACACCTTGGTAGGGACCTGTCCAGAGGCTGTGCTGTTTCAGCGTACCTGCCGCTTTTGGCTGGCTGAGAGGTTGTAAGGACTTCCCCCCCCCCCACAAATCTTTGTCTCGCTTTGACTGGGACGCGAATGTCGCACGGTAGTGGGGCGGAACTGGGAGAGTTTAAATGTCTGGTAAGGAGGTTTGCTATTATCGATGGGGTTTGGATGAGTGGATAAGGTAGTGGGAGTTTTAGGGGTGTTAAATTAAAAATACTCACCAGCTTCATCTCATGAAGGACAAACAGGAGTTCGACATGAGCAAGAAGCTGATTCGCATCAAAGACGTCATGGACCGCACTGGCCTTGCAAGGTCTACGGTCTACAAGTACATCGGCAAGGGGTGGCTCCCCGAGCCGATCAAGTTCGGCACTAGGATATCGGCCTGGGTGGAGGATGAAATTGATGCCTGCATACAGGACCTTATCAAAAGACGTGACATGGGGTCTGTGTGAGATGAAGGAGCGATAGTTTGATAATGTAATTCAAGAGCAGGTTTCCACCTTGCACCACCCATGTCCATCACAGCCCACCTGCATTGCTGGTATCTGAAACAGTGTCTCCGACCCTTGTTTAATTATTATATAAAGCTATTCAAGGAGAAGGGGAGGGGCCTCCAGCCCCGTACCTACCAGAGCAAGGGAAGAAGAGGAGAACACCCTACCCATAGACCAGTGGATCCAGCGTACAGCTGGAGAATTCATCGTGCCTGAAACAGGCGCTCATGGCTTGACGGCCATGGGCTATTCCACATGTTCCTACAGGAGCTACCACATGTCACAGAGACACCACGCCAACCCCAACCTGAACTTGCATTACTACAACGCATACAACGACTTGGAGATTCAAATGGAGTCCTTACCGATGGTGACTGAATATCTCGACGCGCTACACATCACGCTGCAGAAAGCTACGAGCGACTACCCTCGAGTGCTGGCCTTCCGGGTTGACCCGGTCATTCCTACTGCGATCAGTGACAGGATGACGCCGGAGGACCACAAGCGCTTGATCACATGCTTTATCGCTTCCCTGAAAGCCATCATCAAGCACGACCGGGCACGGAAGCGCCAGGGCGGCTGGGTCCCGGATACCACGGTGCGCTACGTCTGGTGCCGTGAGATCGGCACCAATGGCAAGCCGCACTATCACTTCTTCCTGATTCTTAACCGCGATGCCTACCACCTACCCGGCAGGGCATGCTCTCCCAACGATAACCTCTTCAACCGCGTATCGAGGGCCTGGTACAGCGCACTGGGGGTGGCGTGGAACCCCCAAGAGCCCTGGATTTATGTTCCACAGAACCCGGTGTACTGGATTGACCGGGGTGATCCGCAGAGCTTCCAGGAAGCGTTCTATCGAGCATCGTACCTGTGCAAGGCCGAGACGAAGCAATACGGGCTGGGGCTGCGGGCGTTCGGTACCAGTCGTAATTGATGATCGGGAGCCCCTGCTCACGCGGTAGGGGCGCTCTCTTATGTGGTTAACGTGATCCGGCCATCATACGGGGAGGATTCATGGCCTTTCGCTTTCAACGTCGCATCACGCTCGCCCCGGGCATTCGACTCAACCTGAGCAAGCGGGACCTCGGGCTCTCGGTGGGCCCGCGCGGTGCCAGCCTCAGCGTGGGGCCGAGCGGCGTGCACGGCCATGCGGGAATTCCCGGCACCGGCCTGGCCTATCGGTAGAAGCTCAACACCCGGAACCGCCGTATGCCTGGATCTAGCGGTGGCGCCGGGCGCTCAAGCCCCGCTGCTGCCCTGGATGCGCTGCTGTCGCAGGGCGAGTCACTTCCCCTCCGGCTCGAGATCGATGCCAAGGGCGGCACCCACTACTTCCACGGCGACGGCACGCCGATGCGTGATGACGAGGCCCGCGTGCTGCGGCGGCATGCCAGGGAGTCTCTGCGCGAGCAGCTTGAGGCCCACTGCCAACGCCTGAACGAGGATCTCGATCGATTGGGTCGTTTGCACGAGGAAACCCCGCACCCGCACAAGAATGGCTACACCACCCAGGACTTCCCCGAAGCCCCACCACCTCCTCCGGCGCTGCGGCATCCCGCCTGGTGGCACTTTCTGTGGCCGCCGGCCAAGCGCCATGTGGAGGAGGAAAACCGTCGAAGCCAGGCGGCGTTCGATGAGGCCTACCGCGATTGGGAGTGGCGCAAGTCCGAGCATGATGCGGCAGAATTTGCTCGCCACCAGCGCGAGAGCGAGGAGGTTTGGCATGACCTCGAGGCCATGGAGCAGACCCTGCGTGAGCGGTTGGAGGAGGTTGACTGGCCCCGTGAAACCGTCATCGACTTCGACCTCGGCAGCGATATCAGCACCATTGCCGTCGACATCGACCTGCCCGGCGAGGAGGAAATGCCAGACCGCTACTGGACTATGACCGCCAAGCAGATCAGGCTCACGCCCCGCCGGCTCAGCGATACCCGGCAGCGTGAGCTATATCGGGACCACGTTCACGGCATCGCCTTTCGTATGCTGGGCGCGGTTTTCGCCCGCCTGCCCGCCGTGCAGGAGACGAAGGTCTCTGGCTATCGCCAGATCACCGACCCAGCCACCGGCGGCGAACGCGACCAGTACCTGTTCAGCGTCAAGGTCACTCGCGAGCAGTGGAGCAGGATCCACTTCGACAGGCTGGACCAGGTGGACGCGGTTGCCGCCATGGAGGCCTTCAAACTGCGCCGCGAGATGACCAAGACCGGTATCTTCCGTGATGTCGAGCCGTTCAGGTTGGTGTGGTTCGGCAGATATAGAAACTGCATGCTACCATGCTACCTAACACTATTTGTTAGGTTGTGCTCGTTAGGGCACAGCGCCGCCAGGGAGGGCCGCGGGTGCCCAACGCAGCTCAGCACAAGCTTGCTCGCCAGCATGAGGCACTGTCGTCGCTCTCCACGCCGCAGCGTGAGCGCCTTGCCCACATCGACTTCACCCTGATGTTCAAGGGTGAGGCAGGGCGCGGTGATCTGATCGACCGCTTTGCCATCGCACCCACCCAGGCCACCAAGGACTTCGCCCTCTACCACGAGTTTGCCCCGGCCAACGTCGTCTACGATAAGTCCAGGCGCCTGCACGTCCGAGCCCGCTCCTTTGTTCCGCTGTTCGACTACGATACCGCCCGTACCCTGAGCACTCTGTGCCAGGGGCATGGCGATGGCTTCCTCGGCACGCTCCCGACGTCGGTGCGCTGCGAGATGCCCCATCAGCTCAACCATCCGGATCTCGCCATCGTGGCGGCGGTCAGTGAGGCGATGTACAAGGGCTGTGCGCTAGCGATTCGCTACGTGTCGCTCTCTAGCGGCGAGACCGAGCGCGAAATCGTGCCCCATACCCTGATCGATAACGGCCTGCGATGGCATGTGCGGGCGTTCGACCGACACTCCAGTGAATTCCGCGACTTCGTTCTCACACGCCTGCTGACGGCCACTGTGCTCGAGCAGAGCCTTGCGCAGGAATATGAGGGACTGCTGAATGACCGCCAGTGGAACCGCTTCGTCGAACTTGAGTTGATACCGCATCCCGATATCGGCCAACCCGAGGCGATTGAGCGTGACTATGCCATGAGTGAAGGATGCCTGAGGTTGGAGCTGCGCGCGGCTCTAGCCGGCTACCTACTGCGTCGCTGGAATGTCGACTGCTCGCCGGACCATTCCCAGCAGGGAGCCGAGTATCAGCTGGCTCTGGCTAACGTTCAGGCGCTGTACGGGGTCAAGAATCTCCGGCTTGCACCTGGTTATCATCAGGCTGAGCCGATGTAACGCGCCGCCATGCTGAGGGAGCTGCATGCTTAAGTATCTAGAACAATCCGTAGAGGAAATTACAGCGCTTCACAGCAAGCTGCTCCTTCTGGTCGGGCCTCCGGGGAGCGGAAAAAGCCTGCTGCTGTCGAAACTGGCAGCCACCACTAGCACCACTGTGGTGAAAGTCGGCGCGGAATTGGGTAGAAAGCTGGCCTCCTTCCCGCACAGGCAGCGAACACTGCAGGCCAATGCAATGTTGCGTGAACTGGCTAGTGCCCATGTGACTAATGATTTACTTCTGCTCGATAACATTGAGCTGCTGTTTGATCGGTCACTCAAGCTCGACCCATTGGATTTACTAAAGCACCACGCCAAAGCACATAGAGTAGTAGCTGTTTGGCCCGGTGGGATAAGAAATGATCGACTGGTCTATGCCGAGCTGGGGCACCCGGAATATCAGGAATACAGCCTGGATAGTCTGGTTCCGTTTGAATTGAAAAAGTTTTCTTAAAGGGGAAGTGCATGCGTTACAGGGACCTCATACAGTTTGAGCCGATTGAATCGGTCATTCAGCTACTTGACGCCAACCGTGCCGACGAAGCCAAAAAGCTGGTCTCCACCTATGTCATTTCTGACCAGATGGCCGACAGGATCGCCAAGCAGATGGTCCCGCAACTATCCTTTGACGAATCTGTAGACCACAAAGGCATGCTGGTCGTCGGTAACTACGGTACCGGTAAATCGCATTTGATGTCGGTACTATCGTTGATTGCTGAAGATGCCTCCTACCTGCCGATGGTTCAGCACCCCAAGGTGGCTGAGGCGGCCGAGGCCATCGCGGGAAAGTTCAAGGTTCACCGTGTCGAGATCTCCAGTCAGATGTCCCTGCGCGACATCGTTACACAAGAGCTGGAAATCTTCCTGGAAAATCAGGGCGTCAGTTATGCCTTCCCAGCCGCCGATAAAGTGGTCAACAACAAGGCAGCCTTCGAGGAAATGATGGCGGCCTTCGATGAGGTTCATCCTGGCCAAGGCGTTTTGCTCGTCGTGGATGAATTCCTTGAATTTCTCCGCTCGCGGAAAGACCACGACCTGGTGCTGGATCTCTCCTTCCTGCGTGAAATCGGTGAGGTCACCAAGCACCTGCGTTTCCGCTTTGTGGCAGGTGTGCAAGAAGCCATCTTTGACAGCAGCCGCTTCCAGCATGTGTCAGACAGTCTTCGACGTGTGAACGAGCGTTTCAACCAGGTGCTTCTGGCCCGGCAGGATGTCAGCTTTGTTGTGGCCGAGCGCTTGCTGAAGAAATCTGCTGACCAGCAGCACAAGATCCGTACCTACCTGACATCCTTCGCCAAGTTCTACAGCAGTATGAACGAGCGTATGGATGAATATGTGCGGCTATTCCCGGTACACCCGGATTACATCAGTACTTTTGAACAGCTTGTTTTCACCGAGAAGCGTGGTGCGCTCGTCACCCTGCGTGACCAGATCCAGGACGTACTGGATGACGAGGTACCCGAAGACCGCCCCGGCCTGATTGGATTCGATCAATTCTGGGATACGGTCACATCCAACTCCGTACTTCGCTCTGACCCTAACATTGGCCCGGTGTTGAAAGTGACCGAAATCCTCGGAGAGCGGGTTCAGAAGGCTTTCACCCGCCCCGCCTATAAGCCTATGGCCACTCGGGTCATCAGAGGCCTGGCGGTCAATCGTTTGACCACCGGTGGCGATATCTATGTCCCCGTCGGCCCCACGGCGGAAGAGCTGCGCGACACCTTGTGCCTGTACCAACCGGGTATCGAGGACCTGGGCGGCGAGCCTGCTGACGACCTGCTTACTGCCGTACAGACCACGCTCCGTGAGATCGTCAAAACCGTCAATGGCCAGTTCATATCCAAAGCGCCGGACACAGAGCAGTACTATCTCGACCTGAAGAAGGACGTCGATTACGACGCCCAAATCGAAAAACGGGCTGAAGCCCTGTCGGATGATGCGCTGGATCGTGCCTACTACAGCACCATGATGCAGCTGATGGAGTGTACCGATGACACTGCTCACGTTACCGGCTACAAGATCTGGCAGCACCAGGTGGAATGGCAGGACAAGCGGGTTGAGCGGAATGGCTACCTATTCCTCGGCGCTCCCAATGACCGCCCGACGGCACAGCCTGAGCGAGATTTCTACATTTACTTCATCCAGCCTTTTGAGCCACCCCGGTATCCCAAAGACAATAAGCCCGATGAAGTCTTCTTCCGGCTGAAGGGGCTGGATGAGGACATCACCCATCATCTGGCCTTCTACTCGGCTGCCCAGGAATTAGCATCAACCGCTAGTGGTGCCGCCAAGGCTGTTTATCTTGATAAAGCCAAGGACGCCCTGCGAGCCATGAGCAAGTGGCTGCAGGATAAGCAAATGACGGCCTACGAAGTCACCTACCAGGGTAAAACGAAAACCCTGCAGGAGTGGGCCAAGGGCGTTTCCATGCGCGACAAGCTGCGCCTGGGGCCGGATGAACGGGCCAACTTCCGCGACATCGTGAATGTGACGTCCGGGCTGGTACTGAATACCCACTTTGCCGACCTGGCGCCGGAATACCCTGCTTTCTCGGTACTGGTGACCGAAGCCAACCGCAAGCAGTTGATTGGTAATACACTCCGGGCTCTGGCCGGTGGCACACGCACCAAAGACGCCACGGCAATTCTCGACGCCTTGGAGATGCTGGACGGTGACCGCATCGAGCCTGCCCAGTCCAAGTATGCCAAAGAAGTGCTGAGCCGGCTGCAGGCCAAGGGCCATGGGCAGGTACTAAACCACAACGAGCTACTCAGCCGGGCGTCAGACGACGAATATTTTGCCCCGCTACGCTTCCGACTGGAACCGGATCTCCTGGTCGTCATCCTCGGCGGGCTGGTCTACTCCGGCGATATCGTGTTTGCCATTACCGGTGACAAGGTCGACTCCGGAAAAGTCTCCCTGCTTGCCGAGCGTGGCTTGGAAGAACTGAAATCCTTCAAGCACGTTGAGGCGCCTAAGGAAATCAACGTCGTGGTGCTGCGCTCACTGTTCGAGCTGTTAGATTTGCCCTCCGGGCTGGCTCAGATGGCGACCCAAGGCAAAGAAGAGCCGGTGAAGGAGCTGCTGGATGCTGTTTCCAAACTGGTCACCCGGGTACTGACCGTCGGTACCGATCTGCACAACCGGCTTAGCTTCTGGGGGCAGTCGCTGCTGCGGGAAGAAGAACTGCGTGATCGCCAGCAGAAACTGGATGCCCTAAAGAACTTCCTGGAGAGCCTGTCACCCTACAACACCATCGGCAAGCTCAAGAACCTGCGCATCACCCAGGCCGATATCGATGCCCAGAAACAGAATGTGGAGGTTCTGATATCCGTAGAGAAGCTGCGGGATCTGGTTGCCGAGCTGGGCCCGGTTGCATCCTACCTCTCCCAAGCCGAGATGGTCCTGCCTGCGAGTCACCCCTGGCTGCAGGAGGCCGAGGCCAAGCGCAAAGCGATTCTGGATAAGCTGACCGCGCACAAAGCGGCTAGTCAGGTCAGCGAATATCGCAAAGAGATGACAGCCCTCAAGCAGAGTTACATCACCGCCTATGTAGCGCTGCATACCAAGGCCCGGCTGGGTGTATCGGAGGACAAGACCAAAACCGCCCTGCGCAAAGACCCACGCATGGCCACCTTGCGTACCTTGGCAGGCATCTCCCTGATGCCGACCAGCCAGCTCGCCGCATTTGAGGAAACCCTGGATCAGCTGAAGAGCTGTGCCTCACTGGTGGATTCCGAGCTGAAGACTAACCCGGTCTGTCCGCATTGTGGCTTCCGCCCCGCCAACGAGCAGGGCGACCTGATGCCAGCAGCCAACGTACTCAAATCGCTGGACGATGAACTGGATCGCTTGCTGGAGAGCTGGCAACAGACACTACTGGATAACCTCGATGACCCCATTATTCAGGCCAATCTAGAGCTTCTGAAGCCTGCACAGCGAGATCTGATTGACAGTTTCCTCAGCGCACGAACCTTGCCGGACCCGGTTACACCGGCGTTCGTAGCAGCCGTGCAGGAGGCACTATCCGGCCTGGAGAAGATTTCGGTCACCAGCGAGGACATCAAGCAGGCACTGCTCACCGGTGGCTCCCCGGCGACTCCGGAGGACCTGCGCAAGCGCTTTGAGTCGTATATTAACGAGCGTTGCAAGGGAAAAGAGAGCGGCAAGTTGCGTTTTGTGATTGAGTGAACCGGTAAACCAAACAGTATCGACGTTATATTGTAGGGAAGCAGACCTATGAATCAGCTTTTTGATAACCAAACACAAGAAACAGGGCCAGTAGAATGTCTCGGGCAGACATTTCCTAGCGAGGCAGCCCGCCGGGAGCATTTCCTGAAGCTGCTGGCTGAAAAACTGAAAGAGCCTGAATTTCGCAAGCAGGAAGGTTTTCCACATGGTGGCGACAATGCCATCCTTAAGATGTCAGACCCTCCCTACTACACAGCGTGCCCCAATCCGTGGCTAAATGACTTTGTTGAGCAGTCCGGAAAGTCATATGATCCGTCAGTGAAGTACAGTCGGAAACCGCTAGCTATCGATGTTTCGGAGGGAAAAACTGATAGCTTGTATAAAGCGCATAGCTATCATACAAAAGTCCCGCATCTAGCTATAGTCCCATCAATTCTGCACTATACTGAACCTGGCGATATTGTTCTGGATGGGTTCGCTGGTTCAGGTATGACAGGTGTGGCCGCTCAGTGGTGTGGAGCAGCTACTAAGGCTTATCGGCATGAGATTGAACTTGAATGGAATAGACAAGGCCGACCTGCGCCGAAATGGGGTGGCCGTAGAGTTATTCTTAGCGACCTTTCACCCGCAGCTACTTTTATTTCTGCAAATAATAATTTGCCATTTTCTAGTGAGGAGTATTTTAAAGAAGGGCAGGCGCTGCTTAGTGATTTATGGGAAGAAATAGGCTGGATGTATGAAACTTCACATGAAGATGGTGAGGCTGTCGGTAGGATTGATTATACAGTTTGGAGCGAGGTTTTTATTTGTCCTAGCTGCAATGCTGAGAACGTTTTCTTAAGTGCAGAAAAGGTTTCTTATAAAGGCCAGCGTGATCGTATTCTCTGTGGAACCTGCAAAGCAGAAGCGAGAAAGGAGGAGATGGAGCTTGCTAAAGAGCATTTCTTAGAAAGCGGCCAGCTACAATGGCGGCCTAAGAGGGTTCCAGTTTCAATAGTTTATAAGGTGGGGGGCAGAACTTACAAAAAAAAACCAGATGATCATGATCTTGATATATTGAAAAAAATTGAAGATTTAGAGAGCCCGGCTAATTTCCCGCATGAGGAGTTTCGTTCTTCTAAGACATTCAATGAAGGAAGGATGAGGACTACAAATACAAGAAATACTAGAAGCATTTTTTTGCCAAGAGCCGCGCATGCGATTGCTAGATTATGGGCTCATGCCGAGAATATTTCTGAGGCGAGGCTTAGAATGAATCTGCTCTACAGTATCGAGCAGGCAATTGTTAGCATGAGTGTTTTTAATCGATATCGACCAACTGGGTATTCGCAGTTTGGTCAACACCTGACTGGTGTTTTTTACGTGGGGTCTCAACATGCAGAATGTACTCCTTGGTATATTCTTGAAGGTAAGTTTAAGCGTGTAGAAAAGGCGTTTAGGGGGTTTCATTCTAGCCGTAATGATGCGATTATAAATACAGGGTCTTCGGCGCGGATTAGCTGCCCTAATGATTCAGTTGATTATGTTTTTGTAGACCCGCCGTTTGGGTTCAATATTTTTTATGCTGACCTAAATAAGATTGTTGAAGCATGGCATGCTGTGTACTCTGATGTGGCAGGAGAAGCAGTTATAGATGCATATCTGGATAAGGATATTCATGTTTACCAGAGGGTGATGCATAAGTGCTTCGCTGAGTTTCACAGAGTTCTGAAACCTGGTCGATGGATGACTGTTGTTTTTTCTAACAGTCAAGCTAAAGTCTGGAATGCTATACAAGTTGCCTTGCAAGAGGCAGGCTTCGTTGTCGCCGAGGTTAGTACTCTAGACAAAAAACAGGGTAGCTTTAAGCAGGTTACATCACCGAATGCTGTAAAGCAGGATTTGGTGATCTCTGCTTACAAGCCTAATGGCGGTCTTGAAAAGAGGCTTTCAGAGCGAGGAGCGGCTCCAGAATCAGCGTGGGATTTTGTAAGAACTCATTTGGCTCAGCTGCCCATTTGCAAACTAAGGGGTGGTTCCCTTGAGTTTGTGGTGGAGCGTGACCCACGTCGAATTTATGACCGTATGGTGGCATGGTTTGTTCGACATGACTTTCCTGTTCCCATTTCGACTGAGGAGTTCCTCGCGGGACTTCATACTCGTTATCCAGAAAGAGACGGAATGGTTTTTCTTCCAGATCAAGTTGCTGAGTACGATCAAAAGAGAGCTCAAGTAGCTGATGCGCCCCAATTGGAGCTCTTTGTTTCAGATGAGAGAAGTGCTATTGACTGGCTATCTGAATACTTGAAGAAACGCCCATCGACATATCAGGGGGTACACCCTGACTTTACATCACAAGTTGGCGCAGGATGGAAAAAGCATGAGGCTAAGCCAGAATTGTCTGCGTTGCTAGAAGATAATTTTCTTATGTATGATGGAAGTTATGAGGTTCCAAGTCAGATTCATAGCTATCTATCTAGCAACCATAAGGACCTGCGTGGCTTGGAAAAAGATGATCCACGCCTAATCGCTAAGGCCAAAGACCGCTGGTATGTTCCCGATCCCAACAAGGCCCACGACTTGGAGAAGAAGCGTGAGAGGGCGCTGCTCAAGGAATTTCAGTCTTATCTTGAGTTCACGGGCCGTCGGCTAAAAGAGTTTCGTCTGGAAGTGCTTAGAGCTGGTTTTAAGGATGCTTATAGCAAGAAGGATTACCAGACCATCGTGTCCATCGCCAAGAAGATCCCCGATGAGTCGCTTCAGGAAGACGAAAAGCTGTTGCTCTGGTATGACCAGGCTCTGACGCGGACAGAAAGTGACTTCTGACTGGATGAAGGGGCTGGTATGAATCAGGAGGAACTGCTCGCAAGGCTGAACGGCATCGAGTGGAACGACTTCGAGTGCAAGCGTGCACGTAATGGCGTGCCGGAAGACGCCTACACTACCGTTTCCGCTTTCGCCAACTCTTCTGGGGGCTGGCTAGTGTTTGGCGTCAGTGAGTGTGATGGGCAACTTGAAATCACCGGTATTGAGTCGCCTGACAAGGTTCAGAACGACTTTCTCGCTGTACTGCGCGGTGGTAAAAAACTGAATCTGGTGATCGCAGTGGAGCCGCACCGATACGAAGTTGAAGGCAAACATGTGTTTGCCTTCCATGTGCCGGAGGCGACTCGATACGATAAGCCGGTGTATCTGAAAGGAGATCCTCGACAGAGCTATATCCGCCGTGGCGCCGGAGATGAGCGTTGCACCCAGAGCGAATTGGAGAGGTTCCTGCGAGATGCCGCTCAAGAGAGATACGATGGAGCAGCTCTGCCCGACATTCCGGTGGAGCGTTGCTTTGACCTGGACACGGTGCGCTGGTACCAGGCGCAATTTTCTATGCGCAATCAAGAACATGCGGAGATTTCTGACCCGATTGAGTTCCTGCTGAACTGGAACTTCATTATCGAACAAGGCAATTCCATGCTGCCCACCCGGGCCGGGGTGCTGCTATTCGGTGAAGGGCGTTATGTACGTCAGCTTCTTCCCCGACCGGTCCTGGACTATCAAAGGATTGATATGCCTTTCGACGAGTGGTCCGCCGAGCATCGCTGGCATGACCGCTATGTTTTCGAAGAGAACATTTTCAAAACCTGGCAGGGCCTGGTCGCCCGTTACATGCGGGTTGCCGAGCATCCTTTTTCCATCGACCCCGCTACCTTGAGGCGGAATGATGACCCGCCGGATTACGTTGCCTTTCGTGAAGCGGCTATCAACCTTTTGATCCACCAGGATTACGGTGATCATGGGCGAAAGGCATCAATCAGGATGTTCACCGACCGAACCATTTTCTGGAACCCGGGTGACGCCTTCGCTACTGAGGCAGAGCTGCTAGAGCCAACGGAGAAAGAAGTACGCAACCCGTCCATTGTCAAAGCCTTCCGGCGAATAGGCCTGTCTGATCAGGCCGGTACCGGTATCCGGGCAATTTTCCACAACTGGCATGAACTGGGCCGGGTGCCGCCGCTGCTCAATAACGATAAGGGGCGCAAAGAGTTTGAGCTGGTGCTGATCAACAAGGCGTTGATCAACGATGCCATGGAGCGGTTCCGTCGAGACATTGGAGTCAGCTTGTCGCCAGAGCAGGCGGATGCGTTGGCTCTGGCCCTGGAGCCATCGAAAGAGGGCCGTATCAGCCTCACAGACATTCGTGGGCTGGGCATCAACACCACGCGTCAGGCCAAGCAGATTGCCGAGTTTCTGGTTCGTCAGCAGCTGCTTGGGCCGGTAGGGGACACGCTGTTCGAGCTGAAAGCCCCCTTCAAACATCGTTTTCTGGAGCGAGCGGAACCTTCCACCGGGGAAGTCACCGGGGAAGTCACCGGGGAAGTCACCGGGGAAGTGTCTGAGAAAGTGTCCGAGGAAGTGCAGAAGCTACTGTCGGTCATGACCGGAGAGATGAAACGGGCCGAGATTCAAGCAGCGTTGGGTCTGAAGCACGAGGACCACTTCCGGGACGCCTATCTCAGCCCGGCATTGGCTTCCGACGTCATTGAAATGACCGTTCCGGACAAACCTCGCAGCAGCAAACAGCGCTACCGGCTGACCACCAGGGGGCGTGCCTTGCAAGGAAAAGAGCAATCATGAGCAAGGTGTTCAAGGTTGGGGACTGGTGTTGGTACTCTCAGCAGGCTACGCCTTGCCGGATTATCGAACGCCAGGAGGTGTGGGGAGCAACTACCTACCGCATCTGGCTAGCGGCCAAGGATGCGGTTGTCCGCGCCCGCGAGCCGGACCTGGCAGAGCTTCTTGATATTCAGCCAACGGTTGAACAGATCCTGCACTCGGTGGCCGCCGCCAAGCTGCTTGATGCCCTGGAAGACAACCTACTTCTGGCTCCGGTTCAGTCCAGCGTGGTGCCGTTGCCTCACCAGCTCTATGCCCTGAATCGTGCCATGGGCAGGGACCGCATACGCTACCTGCTGGCCGATGAGGTGGGCTTAGGTAAAACCATCGAAGCGGGCCTAATACTCAGGGAGCTGAAGCTCCGGGGAATGGTGAAGCGAGTTCTGGTGGTAGCCCCCAAGGGCCTGGTGCGCCAGTGGCAAGCTGAGATGCGGCTGCACTTTGGCGAACAGCTTCGGTTCATCGAGGCATCGGATCTGGCCGCTTTCCGAGCCTGGCGTGATGACACTACCCAGGGTGAGGACAATATCTGGCGCATGCACGACCAGGTGATCTGCTCACTGGATTCGGTCAAACCGGTCGAGAGTCGCCGGGGCTGGAGCCTGGAGCAGCTTGCCAACTACAACCGTGAGCGATTTGAAGACCTCGTGTCCGCTGGCTGGGATCTGGTGATTATCGACGAATCCCACCGCATGGGGGGCAGCACCGAGCAAGTGGCCCGCTACAAGCTGGGTGCCGCCCTGGCCGAGGCTGCTCCTTATTTGCTGTTGCTGTCAGCTACACCCCACCAGGGCAAGAGCGATCAGTTCTTGCGGCTGATGCAGTTGCTGGATCGCGACACCTTCCCCGATGAGTCCAGTATCAATCAGGACCGAGTACAGCCTTTCGTGATTCGTACTGAGAAGCGTTCTTCCATTGATGCGGAAGGGCAGCCACTGTTCAAGCCCCGCTCTACTCGGCTGCATGCTGTTGCCTGGCAAGCAAAACATGCGGCCCAGCAGCAGCTGTACGAGGCCGTTACTGATTATGTGCGCCATGGCTACAACCAGGCGATGGCCGCCAAGCAGCGTCATATCGGCTTTCTGATGATCCTGATGCAGCGCTTGGTGACATCCAGTACTGCTGCCATTCGCGCAACGCTGGAGAAACGCCAGGCCCTGCTTGATACACCTGAGCTGCAGGCGGGGTTATTTGATCTCGCTGATGCCGATGAATGGGCCGAGCTGGACAGCCAGTCCCAGCTGGATGCGGCCCTGCAGTCCAGTAGCTGGGCACAGGAGAAATCAGAAGTCGATACGCTGCTGGCACTGGCCCGGGAAACTGAGCAACAAGGCAGCGATGCCAAAGCCGAGGCTTTGCTGGAGCTGATATACAAGCAGCAGCAGGAAGAGAATGACCCTGAGCTGAAGGTGTTGGTGTTTACGGAATTCGTGCCAACCCAGGCCATGCTGGCCGAATTTCTGGAAAGCCGTGGGTTCTCCGTAGCTCTGCTAAATGGCGGGATGGACCTGGAGGCGCGAACCAGAGCCCAGAAAGCGTTTTCTCAGGATGTGCGCATACTGGTTTCCACGGATGCCGGTGGCGAGGGGCTTAACCTGCAGTTCTGCCACGTCATCGTCAATTTCGATATGCCCTGGAACCCAATGCGGCTGGAGCAGCGGATTGGGCGTGTGGACCGCATCGGCCAGCCTCACGTGGTTCGTGCCGTCAATTTTGTACTGGCAGACACGGTGGAATATCGCGTACGGGAGGTGCTCGAAGAGAAGCTGGCCGTGATTGCGGAAGAGTTCGGTGTCGATAAGGCGGCGGATGTGATGGATTCCGTAGAGGTTGAGCCCTTGTTCGATGAGCTCTTCGTGCATGGCTTGCAAGATCCGTCCTCCATTGATCAGGAATGCGAGGAAGTGATCGATCAGGTCCGGGATAAGGTGACCGCGTACCGGAAAGACAATGACCTTTTGACGGAAGACCATACGCTCGAAGCCGACGATGCTCGCAAGTGGCGCGATCACCCGGCACAGTTCTGGCTAGAGCGGGCCATCACCACCGGGTTGGCTGGTCGTGGCGGCACTGCCGTCAAACATGATGATGCCTGGCAGGTGATCTGGATGGATGGCAGTGAATCTCACCGCGTGTGCTTTGATGCGCGTACTGCTGAACAGAACCCTGAGCTGGAGTGGATCACACTGGAAGACCCCAGAGCCCGTGCTGTGATCATGGATCTGCCACGCTTCGTAGTCGGTCAGCCAGTGCCGGTGGTGGCGGTAAGTGGATTACCAGACACCGTCCAGGGTGTCTGGTCGCTCTGGGAGATCAGCCTGAGCGCAGGCAGCTCCTCCAGTCAATTCAATCGAAAGCGGTTTTTGCCGGTGTTTGTGATGGATAATGGCCGGTCATTTGTACCGACGGCAAAGCGTATCTGGGATTTACTGCTCACTGAGCATGTTAAAATACAACAAGCCACCGGGCTAGAGCACGCCATCGAGTGGTATGAATCATCCTCTAAAGCCGCCCATGCTCAAGGGGAACAGTTGTTCAACGAGCTGTTGGATGAACATCGCTCTTGGCTATCAGAGGAGTGTGATCGCGCGACTTACTCCTTTGAATCACGTCAGCAGGCGATTGGCCGTATTGGTCTGTCTGCGGTCAGGGAACATCGGCGAAAGCGACTTCAAGCAGAGCACGAGGTTCGAATGGCAAATTTGCGGGATGCCGAAACCTGCCTTCCGGATATGCATGCAGTTCTGGTGTTACGGATCGGTCAATCTGGGAGGTCAGCTTGATGAGCCTTTGGGCCAAACGAATTCTAGAGGAGTTTCCATCCGACCTGGCTCGGCTGTGGATAGCAGCAGACCCTGATGATGTATTGCTAGACGAGCAGGTGCTTGTCGAGCTGAGGGATCGTGGATTTGAGGTACTGCCATTCAAGGACAGTGTGGCCTTTCGTGCTGAATATGAGGAACGTTATCGTATTCCCTGGGAACAGGGTGAGCCAGGCCCGGCAAGAGCAGTTATCCTCCACCTACGAGGCACTGACCTTAGTGAGCTGCCATGGGACTATCTGCGCTCATCACGGCAAGTCCATTTGGGACTTCATGAGTTATTTTCCAAGCTGAGTTATTCCGTTGTCAGGCAGGTTGGTGGCGAGCTGCTGCCAGCCCTATTTGAGTCACAAGCCAAGCATGTCACTCAGGATCTGGGAGAGGCGGCCACCAAGGATTTTGTTCTGACACACATTTTCCGCTTCAGCCCTCACCTGATCACGCGGGAAGAGGATCTCTGGCGGGAGATGCTGCGATTACACTTTCGGGACATGGCCGTACCCAGAGTTCTGGCAGAGTACGTAGCTCAGGTTATTACGGAGAACAAGCCCTTCGATAACATCCCTGTTGCTGACTTGCTGGTACATAAAGATTTGGCTCTGAGAACGGTTCAGGATGCCTGGTACCGATACCTGCATAGGCTGGGCCTTAGTGGTGGTCGCACCGGCGAAGGGGCTCCCAAGACCTACGTTCCAGAGTTATCGATACCGTTTGATCATCATGATATTAGGGTTATCGTTGATTCCATGTTCTTGGATGGCACATTGCACCCACTGGAAGTGCAGGATGTTCCGTCTGATCTGCCAGAATGGATAAAAGCTGGCATTATCCGAGATCCTAGAGCAAAAGCGAAGCTGGTGTTGGATGGTATCGAAAGCCTTTCCAAAGAAATACCCGACACTGACTCTGGTTATCGAGACTGGATGCATTTTGCCAAACGGTTCGGCGAGATCCTGTCGAGGTTTCATGGATTGGATGTGCCCCGGGCGGAATGTATCAGGGCGGAGATGCAGAATTTTGTTCGGCAAATAGATGAGAAACTAGAGCATTGGGTTTTCAGACACTATGCTGACTTGTCCTCCTTGCCTATCGTCAAGGGGCCAGTGATGCTTCATCACATACCCCGTTATTTGGCCATGAATCATTCGCCCAGCAATGAAAAGGTAGCTCTGGTTGTCTTTGACGGTTTGGCTTTTGACCAGTGGGTTCATATTCGGGAAAGTCTTGTTAAGGCATGTGACAAGCTGATTTTCAATGAGTTTGCTTGCTTTGCATGGTTGCCGACGCTGACTTCGGTATCCCGTCAGGCTCTGTTTTCAGGGCTTCGACCAAGAGAATTCCCGGATAGTATCGAATCGACTTCACGCGAACCCGCTTATTGGTCTCGGTTCTGGCAAGACCAAGGTGTGCGCCCCAATGGGGTTATGTTCCGTAAATCCATCAAGCGTAACGACGACCTGCCGGAACTGGAAGATGCTTTGTCCAACCCGGCTATCAGGGTGGCAGGACTGGTTGTGGACACCGTTGATGAGATTATACACGGTGCTGTGCTGGGTAAGCAGGGCGTAGCAACTCAGATCGCTAACTGGTGTGAGACTGGATTTATTACAAAGTTGTTAATTTTCTTGTTGGATCACGGGTACCAAGTATACTTGACTGCAGACCATGGTAACGCGGAAGCCTCTGGTATTGGCCGTATCAATCAGGGCGTTACATCTGATCTTCGTGGAGAGCGTGTACGCACCTATCGCAGCGAGACCACGATTGCCGAGACAGCAGCTGCTTATCCGGAGACTCTCCGCGTTGATGTACCTGGCTTGCCCGCTGATTTCATGCCGCTATTTGCTCGGGGAAGAGGAGCCTTTGTACCGAAAGGGAATCAGGTTGTTGTTCATGGGGGTATGTCACTGGAAGAGCTTGTCGTCCCATTTGTGAGAGTGAGTTACGTAAATTGACTCGACAGAAAATTTCTTCACCCAAGATTGGTTTTGATCGTTACATTGCTCTTGACTGGGCCGCTGCAGCCCTGCGTGCCCGCGCTGAATCCGGAACCGTTGATGACCTAAACGAGTTGCTTGATGCGGCAGGACTGGGCGTGGAAGCTCGGAAAAAAACTAGAACTGTCTTGAACCGGCTTTGGCTACAGCCCCGCCCGGAGCTGGCTGATTTCGCCCAGCGAGGCGTGGATATATACAAATCTGATCCGAGTGTGCCCATTGCAGCACTAACCTGGGGCATGGCGATTGCCACCTATCCGTTTTTTGGCAAGGTGGCCGAACTGATAGGCCGACTGTCATCTCTACAGGGGGACTGTGCCTCTGCGGAAGTTCACCGGCGCATGAGTGAAATCTACGGTGAACGAGAGGGGACTCTTCGCATGACGAATATGGTACTCCAATCACAAGCTAATTGGGGGGCCATTGAGCGCGTGGAAAAAGGTAAACGTCTGATCAGGATGGCACCAATCAGAATAAGTAGCGAGGAATCTGTTACTTGGCTGGTAGAAGCGGTATTGCGCTATGTAAATAAGGCATTCCCAGTATCGGTGCTGTCTTCCCAGGCTGTTATATTCCCTTTCATGCTAGACCAGCCGCTCGGGTATTTGGTTTCAAAGAGTCCAAACTTAGTTGTATATTCTCAGGGGGTAAATAGTCAGTTCGTATCTTTGCCAAGTTTTGTGAGTTAAGCCTAAGTGTCATATAAAGTATCAATTGATTATAGTTGGATCCAGAGAATCAATGGTTTAGCCGTGGCGGGCTGCGTATCCCGGCGAGCGCCGCGGTACTATTCAGCGCTGGGTAGTTAGGTACATGAATTGCGTGGCCTTCACACCGAGGGTAAATAGCCGAAGGTAGAAGTCGATATCTTTGGCTGCATGGTGCCGGGCGGAGGCCGGAGTAGATTCAGTTCATCCAAGAATGAACAGTAGAGGAGTTCGGACACTGGGTAAGTCGCTGGACATCGGAATGCGTGTGGTTATCCGCGGCTGACCGGCCAGTCGGTCCTGGCCGGCGCATCGGGCGCAGGTCAATCGACCCGTTCGTTGTTTTTCAGTATGGTATCTAGGGCGGCTTCCTCATTGTCCTCATCGTCTTCGTAGCCAAAGATGTCGCTAAGTGAGTCCCATTCCTCCTGCTCGTCGTAGTTGTCGTTGTTGCCGTAGTCATCCTCGGCTAGCACTCCGTCTTCGCCGCTGTCGTCGTCCTCACTCATGCGGTATAGGGCGGTGTGGACGACAGCATCGGCCATGCTTTCGCCATGACGTCTCTCGACAGATATGTCGAGCATGCCCTGGGCGGCAGCCGTGTTGAGTCGATCCCATACATCCACATCGTCCGGCTCTGCAGGAACGCCATGCCGCTGAAAACTTCGACTTGTGAGGCGGCAGGCCACGTCGCGGTCGTACTCATCTTCCAATTCGTGGAAGGCGCTGTACTGGTGGAGAATGTTTGATGTTCCGTAGGTATCGGGCATTGGGCACCTCGGGTCGTAGCAAGGCCGCTTGTGGCGGCGTGGGGCGGCAGATGGAAGTGCCCCTGGGCACTGCCATCACTCGACTATGAGAGCTGGTTCCGTGCTTTCAAGTTAGCATGGCAAACAGGCACGCTGGATTCCTAGGCTCTCCACCAATGACTTGAACTCATACGTCAGCAGAAGTCGTTGATGCGGTATCAAGTAGTTGAAGAACCAACTGGCCCGCTCAAGGCTCGCTCAGATTTCTGTCGATCAGCCCCGCCTGTATGAGTAGTATCTCCCAGCCTTCGAGGCTGAGAAGGAAGCTCCTCTCCCTGTCCCACAGAAAGCTCGCCTTTTGCCAGTCATGTCACTGCCAAGCCAAAGCTGAGATCGGGAATTGCCAAGTTGTCAAAGCCGATGGACAAAAAATAGTAATTCGAGGCCCCAGTGCCGCCCTGAGTGGGCAGCACTGGCGTTATGTCGTGTATCGCTTTCACAGGTATCCCAGCTCCGCAAAGGATCGGCATCCCTCGCTCCCGACCACGATGTGATCGATGATCCGGATCTCCACCAGTCCGAGCGCCTCCTTCAGCCGCTGAGTGATACGCCGGTCAGCATCGCTAGGCGCCGGATCTCCAGGAGGATGGTTGTGCACCAGGATCACTGCTGCGGCGTTGCAGGCCAGCGCCTGCTTGACCACCTCGCGGGGATACACGCTGGCCGAGTCGATGGTGCCGCGGAACAACTCCTCGAAGCTGATCACGCGGTGCTGACTGTCAAGGAAGACAGCACAGAACACCTCGTGCTCGACTTCCTGCAGCAGTATCTGCAGGTACTCGAACGCCAGCGCTGGCTGGGTGATCTTGCGCCCTCTGGACAGACGGCGACGGGCAAAGGACTTGGCGATAATCAAGAGCTCCGCTTCGGTCACTGTGTCGGTGATGCGGTAGGTGCCGGCGGTCTCGCCGGCTCTCAGCTTGCGGTGGTTCATACTCTCTCCTCACGCCGCCATCACCAGCGCCATGCGGCGCTCCAGTTCCGCGTAGAAAGCCTCGACCCGCTCGGCGATGGTGCTGATCATCGCCTCGTCGCGATAGGCCCGCTTCACGAACAGCGGCATCCCCGGCCAATAACTGACGAAGTCGATCCATTCCCGCTCGCTGACCCACAGGCCGCCCTGGCACTGGGCGATGTGTTCCTGGGGCAGCTCGTCGGCTAGCAACAGCTCGATCTGGTACTTGGGCAGCTTGGTCTTGATCTCCACTAGGCCGCCGTTATCCACCAGACAGTCGGGCGAGTAGCCGACGCCGTTGTTGAGGATGATGCCGACCTGCTCCAGGCGGGGCAGACCGGTGGCCTCCTGGTAGAGCTCACGGGCCACGGGCTCCAGTTCGTGGCCACGCTGCGTGTGGGCATTACCCGGGAAGGCATCAGACGGTTCGCCAGTGATGCGCTCACCAATCAGCTGGTGCATGTAGCTCAGCGCACCAGCACCGAAGCCTCCCGGTCCCTTGCCCTTAACCAGCAGCGTCTTCAATTCGGACATGGTGACGATGCCCAGCCGGGCGGCATGCCACTCGGGCGTGCCCTGGTCCAGTGTCAGGATCTGCATGACGATCTCCTTCTCGATAAGACGGCATAAGCCGCGAGGGGCTGCCCCTCGCTGGCTGGTCAGTGGCGTTGACGGTTGGGCTGCGCTCGCTTCTGGAGGGACGCGCGCAGTTTGTCGAAGTCGTCGCGCGGCACCTGTTCGGCGTCGCCGTACTTGCCGACGAACCACTCTTGGGTCGCAGGAGGGCAGGCGGCGATCAGTTTCTTGATCTGCCCCGCCTGGAAGGACGTGACCGGCTTGATGGGGACTGCGGTCTGCCCGTTGTCGTCCTGGCCCCGGGTGGTGATGTTGAGCAAGGCGCAAAGTACGTAGCGCTTTCCATAGCTGGTCGAGGATCCGAAGGCCTGGACGGCATTTTTGTTGCCGCTGACATCGGCCGGCAGCAGCATACTGGTTTCCTCCCGATGGCCTTCCTGGTGCATCAGCACGCCGGTGACCTGAATGCCTCGCTCCTGCGTCTGGATACGAAAGCTCACCGCGAAGCCGTGCGTCTTCATGATCGGGCGCACGGTATCGACGATGTCCTCGAGGGTGGCGTAGTGGCCGTTGTTGCCCTGGCCGCGCTCGATGATGCTCGGCAACTCCGTCTGCATGGCCGCCATGGCAGCGCTATAGGCCATCAGCGCCTGGCGATCCAGTACGCGCTCCTGCATCTGCAGCAGACGCTCCATCTTGTCGATATCGACCTCAGGGTTGAGGGCGGCGCGCTCGATCACCTGGATGATCGCAGTGCTGTCTGGAGTGGCTTGCGTAATTTGTGCTTGGTTGACGGTCTTGGGGTGAATGGGCGTTGCCATAGTGGCCTCCGTTAGCGATAGCGTTGGATGACGCCAGGGAGCTGGTCGATTGGAACCGGCTCCAGGGATAGGGCCACGCGATAGACGCGGCCCTTGGCTAGCACATGGGTCTCGGTTGCGTGTTCACCGGCCTCCAGCAGCTGACGGGTCAGCTGGGTCAGGGCCCGGCATATCTCGAACGTCATGGGCGATTGCATTGGCATCTCCTGAAACAGTAACGCCCGGCCTTTGAAGGGGCCGGGCGCTATGCCGTGGTGATGGAAAGACAGCGTGGTTGTGTTGCTGGGTGATGATCAGCCCACCAGCGCAATGGCTGACTCCAGCGCCTTGTCCTTGAGGCCAGCCCCCTGGCCGAACCAGGCGGAGTCCATGCGGTAGTCGTTGCCGCGGGCGCGCTTCTCGTGGTCCACGTATTCGGTGACCGCGTTGAGCAGCCCCCAGGCGGTGCCTTGCGCCGTGCACAGCTGGGAGCCACGTCCTTCGCCTTGATAGAGCTTCTGGACGCGATTGAGGGCACGGACGTTGGGCAACTTGGACGGATCTTCCAGCGGCGCCTCAGCGTTGCAGATCACCGCTTGGAAGTAGGCTCTCGCTTCCTCCAGGCTGACCTTGCGCTCGGCCAGCGTCTTCAGGCGATACATGAAGTCGTCCCACTGTGAGACCGAGATACCCAGCTGCTGCTTGACCAGCTGCGGACGGAACTCGGTGCTGTGCGGCACTTTCACCCCTTGCGACATGCCGTCCACGGCGATGGTCAGGGTGTTGTTGCAGACCACCCGTACCGAGGTCGGGGTGGCGACGGTGGCCAGGGACCCATCGCAGGACGTGGCCAGCAACAGGTAGTCGTTGACCTGGTCCTGCCCCTTCAGAGCTCCTCCCAGGCCACTCTTGGCCAACGCCCAGAACTTGCGCCCGCCCTTGAGCACTCCAGCGGTCTCGAGCTCATAGCCAGCGTACTCCGTCAGATCGCGGTAGAACTCCAATACCTCTTCTGGCTGAACCACCTTGTAGCGCTGGGAGACCACCGAGAGTGGGTCCTTGGTATCGGAGCGGTAGAGCACCTTTTGTTCCGGAAAGGAATGGATGCTCCCTAGGTGGCCCGCGCCATCGGCGATGAAGCGCACCGGGGATTCATCGATGTGCCAGTCCATGCCGGCTTGCTGTCGCCAGACCTCCAGCGGCTGGTGACGAGACAGTTGCTGGCCCAGCCCATGCCAGGGAGTGTCGCCGACGTAAGCCATGTGCTCGATTTGATGTGCCATGAGAAATCTCCTGGACGAAAAAAAGCCGGCTGAGTGCCGGCTGATGGAGTAAGAGGAAGTGCGAGTTGGGTCAGGCCAGGTCACGAAAGGCGTGGCCACAGCCCAGACAGAGCCAGGGTATGCCTTCTCCGGGAGGGAACAGGTTTACAACTAGGCGATCGCCAGCCGCAGCTCCAGCGATGCCACCTGATGCGCCGGCGACGACAGCGGCAGCGGCTCGGGTGAGCGGAAATTGTCTGGAAGAGAGCAGGTTTCCGGGAGAGTAGAGCGACCCATAGGCGCCCTGTAGCGTACCGGCCATTGCGCCGGCCGCGATCCCGAGTTTGCGGGCAGTCTCGAGGTTGATGACGCGCTGCGAATCGCAGCGCAGGCAGGGTGGGGGCATATGACGTCTCCTGTGCAGTTGAAACGAGCCTGGGTAAGACTCAGCTCACAGGAGTGATATAGATCTCAAAATGGTTTGGATTGAATCGCTGGGGATCTAGCCTCACAGCTCAGCACGGAAAGCTCCCCAAGAGTGCTATGGAGCACGCTGAGGCCGGGCTCAGAAAAGCTTCTCTATCGTTCCTCTTTCTTGGCCTTTTCGAACCTGTCCCAGAGTGGCCTAAAAGAGCGTTTTCCGGCCTTCAGGAGGAGGCGTTTTCTAGCTGCGGAGAAGCCAATGCTGCTGCTCGAGCAGCTGGTTTTATGTGGTGAGCCTACGACAAATTCTCCCCGGATAAGATCAGCTGGCAAGGGAATTGGTCGCGTTTCGACGCGTTGACGTTGTAAATTGATGTTTCACAACGGCTTTAGACTTGAGGCTGCTAAGGAAGAGAAGAGTCAGTGCCTGCTGGTCTTCTGGTAACACTGAGACTGTGAGCTTTTAGCTGATTGAGGAGTAAGGATGTTGAGAAAATGGTTCAGGGAAGAGGTTTTACATAACCCTGTCAGAACGTTTCTGATGATAATGGGGGGGGCTGTGGTTATTCTTGTTCCCGTTTCGCTAGGCTGGGAATGGATTAGCGGTAAAGTTATGCCTAATACTTCTTTCGGTTTGTATGATAGGAGTTTTTGGGTGGGTTTGTTAGTAAATTTGCATGGTAGTGTTTTAGAGCTTGGTGTATTTGGTTTTTTGATACTGTGGGCAGATTCTAAGAGGTCAATCTCTCAAGAGGTAAAGCGTTTTAGGGAAGACCTTTCGGATTACTCGTTTTTGGACTTTGATGAGGTTAATTTAAAGAAGGTTGGCAGCATTAAAAGGCTCAACGAGCTTGGGGTTTATGATATTGATGTGCAGAATTTGTGTGTAAATCGCTCATCTTTGAAAGGCCTGGTTTTTGAATCAACTAGGATGATTGGTCTTAAGGCAGAGGGGGCAAGGATACAGAACGTAGTGTTCAGAGATGTTAAGATGCGCTCTTCTCGATTTTCAGGTAGCAGGATATCTGGCTCATCTTTTGAGGGGTGTCATTTATACAAAACGAGTTTTACCCCTCTAGATGATAAGGAGGCAGAACTTAGAGGGGTTTCATTTAAGGGGTCAGTTCTTGAAAGGAGTGACTTTACAAGGGCAGGGTTGCAAAATGTTAACTTCAACGATTGCGATTTAAGGGAGGTTGTTTTTAAAGGTGCAAATTTAAAGCAAGCAAGCCTCAAAAGGGCTTCGAATTTGCAGGTAGAGAGGTTGGCAGAAGCTGAGTGCTTAGACTATGTCAAACTGGATAAAGATGTTCTTGAGAAGTTGTTAGAGCTGCGTGATGATTTTAAATATCAGGGGGCCGGCCATGAGGGAATCGAACCCTCTGACTACCGACGTAATTGTCAGTAGCTGACCCGCATCCGGCCTATCTTGATAATTTCAATTGGCGGCTTATCTGTCAAGAGCTACGTGGTGTTGGTAGGTTGTATAGCTCGGCAGCCATATGCTTCGCATGCGTGTAGACGCCCTCGAGGCCTGGCTGTTTGTACGACAGCTGGACCTCAATTCACTCCCGAGGGTATCCCATATTCTGTAGGCCGGTGGCTACAACATAGCGGGTCCCGCGGGGGGGGGGGGGGAGCGGCCCTCGAAACCTATTCACTTGGTAGCCATGCCGAAGGCGGCATCGGAGATAAGCTCGTTGGGGGCAATCCGCCCCGGGAACAGAAGATCGTAACTATCCGTCATGCCGTAAAGCCCCCTCAGTACCTTAATGGCTTGGGTGGGCAAGGAGACTCGATGAGTACGGCTAATATGCATGTTGTCCGGAAGTATCTTCCACAACGCCTCCTCGAATTTGACTGCTTCCTAACGAGCCATGCGCAGCTTCCCAGTGCACACGGTCGTCAATCAGCATTAGCTCGGAGCCCCGCCTTGACGAGTGGGCTCTTGTCGTAGGTGTGTATAGCGCTGACGATCTCTGGGAGCTCGTCCTGTGCGATGTGAGGAAAATGTTGGTGCTTCTGCTTCTCCAGGGCAGCACCAAGATCGGTCAATGGATTGTATTTGGCCCGGCCGATGATGATGACGAAGCGGTAGATGTCGCGGCAGAAGGAGAACCGCCGCTTAGGAGCAGCGGTTATGCTTTTGCAATCTTCCTACCGTTTTTTGAACGTGCCTCTGGCACATCATTGATGGCAGGCTCCACCAGCTCTGCCACCTTAGCCAGGGCCTCTTTCCGCTCCTCAAAGTAGTCGTGACGATCGTAGATGCCTTCTACGCCTTTGAGCTTGTGGTTCAGGCAGCGTTCCGCGATGTGTCCGGGCACGCCTGCGGCAGCCAGCAAACTGCGGCAGGTCCGTCGCAGGTCGTGCACTGTGAACTCTGCGATATCACCCATCCTGTTTTCTGGCTGCGGTTTGTTGCCTGGCTCTTTGCCGAATAGCTTGGCAATAGCGCGGTTGAGCGTGTCCTTGCCCATGTGAGGCCGCTTGCTGCTGCGGCGGCTAGGGAACACATATGTCGATTCGCAGGCACGAATCTTGAGCTCTTCCAGCCAGTCAATGGTCTGCGGGGGGAGGGGTATGATGATTCCTTTGCCGGTCTTGCTGCGCTCACCGGATAGCTCCCACCGGCCTTTCTTCAGATCGAATTCTGACCACTGAGCCTCTGTCAGTTCGGTCTTGCGTACCCCTAGTACAAGCAGCAGCGAGCAGGCGAGATAGTTGTCGCGGCTGAAACTGTCACTGCTCTTTCTGAAGACTCGGAAGACATGGTGAATCTCATCGAGGCTCAAAGCCCTGTCGCGGCTTTTCTCTATCCCACCTGCATCGTTGACGTTGAAGGCCGATGCCGGGTTGTAGGTGAGTAGCCCCAGTTTGATGGCGTGATTGAATAGCTGCTTCAGGTACATCAGGGTGTCGTTCGCAATGGCCGGGCGGCCACTTTCGGCGACCTTCCTGACGATGGCCCGCACCTCCATGGGTGTGACGCTATCCAGGGTGAGGTGTCCGACAGAGGGCGCGATCTCCTTTTCGAAGATCCGCTTCGGGATGTTGGGGTGCTTGAGGCGCTTCTCCAGGTCTTGGTGCCAGTCGCTGAAGAGATCTTTGGTGGTGTGGATGGCGACCTGCTCTTCACGCTTGCGCTCTTCGACCGGGTCGACGCCCTTGCGGATGGCCCTCTGAACCTCTACCGCCTGCACGCGGGCCTCCGCCAGGGAGAGGTCCGCGCACTTGTCCAATGTCAGCTCACGGCGCTTTCCGGCGAGCGTGTACCGATGCATCCAGTAGGGAGCTCCCCTTTTGGGAATCATCAGGTACAGACCGTTGCCATCGCTGTAGCGGCCCGGAGTGCCGTCCTTGATCAAGGCCTGGACCTTCTTGGCAGTGAAGCTACCCATCACCCCTCCCAGAGATCACTATCAAAAAATTTGAAACAAGTGTTTGGATTCGTGGCTGAACAAAGGGTGGGTGAAGCGCAAGTCCTTGTTTGAACGCTTTAGGTTGCCAGGATGGCAAGCGACAGGGCTCGCCGCAGGAGCGGCGATAGCTGGCAGTGAGCGTTTGAAGTGGGGAGTACATATCGGGAGAATTGCGCCTTTTGGTGGGGAGTAAGCCCATGTGCTCCCCATTGTACTCCCCACTTGGCCGTGGCTTAAGCTAGATTTTCGTAGACATCCATAGACAACCCACTTCTTATATTTCTTTTAAAACATGAGGATATGGATGTTGGTGGAGGTCTGTGGACATCACTCAATGTTTTGGATCTGCTCGCGCATCTGCTCGATCAGTACCTTGAGTTCCACGGCGCAGCGCGTGGTCTCGGCGACTACCGACTTCGACGATAGGGTGTTGGCCTCGCGGTTGAGCTCCTGCATCAGGAAGTCGAGGCGCCGACCGATCGGGCCCGGCTGGCCGAGCTGGCGCTCGACTTCGCCCACATGCGTCTCCAGGCGGTCGAGCTCCTCGGCCACGTCGGCCTTCTGGGCGAGCAGCACCAGCTCGGCCTCCAGGCGTTGGGGGTCGAGCTCGGCGCGCATCTCGGCCAGCCGCTCGAGCAGCTGGGTGCGCTGGCGCTCGAGGATCTCCGGCAGCAGGTCGCGGACGGCCCGGACCTGCGTGCGAATCCCCGTCAGCCGCTCGCGGATCAACGCGGCGAGTTGCTCACCCTCGCGGGCACGCCCGGCGGCCAGGTCGTCCAGGGCGGCGGCGAACAGGCGGCGGGCCTCGGCCTTGATGGCGTCGAGGTCCGGCTCCGGCGCCTCGAGCACGCCGGGATGCTCGAGCAGTGCCAGGGCGTCGGGCAGCGTGGCGTCGGGCAGCGTCTCGCGGACCTCGGCCAGTGCGTCGCCCAGGGCCGCGAGCCGTGCGTGGTTGACGCTCGGCGAGGCGCCGCGCCGGGTGGGGTCGAAGCGTAGCGTGCATTCGATCTTGCCACGCGCCAGGCGGTTTCTCAGGGCGTCACGGAAGTCGGGCTCCAGGTCGCGCAATGCCTCGGGAAGGCGGAAGTGAGGGTCGAGATAGCGCTGGTTGACCGAGCGCAGTTCCAGTTGCAGTCGCCCCCAGTCGGCGTCGTGATCCTGCCGCGAGAAGGCGGTCATGCTGTGCGTCATGGCGGGGCTCCTGTCGGGCGGTCTAGAACGGCGGCGATCAGTGTAACCGATTCCCTCGGCAGGGCGTGTAGAATGGCGGGCCATCCATTCCCGACTGCGAGAGAGCTGCCATGGCCGAGGATTTCCGGCGTCCCAGCGGACGCACCCCCCACGAGACCCGCGAGGTCCGCCTGACCCGCGACTACACCCGCCATGCCGAAGGCTCGGTGCTGGTGGAGTTCGGCGAGACCAAGGTGCTGTGCAACGCCAGCGTCGAGGCCGGTGTGCCGCGCTGGCTGCGTGGCAAGAAGCAGGGTTGGGTGACCGCCGAGTACGGCATGCTGCCCCGGGCGACTCATTCCCGCAGCGGCCGCGAGGCGACCCGCGGCAAGCAGGGTGGTCGTACGCTCGAGATCCAGCGGCTGATCGGCCGTTCGTTGCGCGCGGCGGTGAACCTGAAGAAACTCGGCGAATACACCATCACCGTGGATTGTGACGTCATCCAGGCCGACGGTGGCACCCGCACGGCCTCGATCACCGGCGGCTGCGTGGCGCTGATCGATGCCGTGCGCTACCTGCAGCGCGAGAAGCTGATCAAGGCCGACCCCTTCCACCAGCTGGTCGGTTCGATCTCGGTGGGCATCTATCAGGGCGTACCGGTGGTCGACCTCGATTACCCCGAGGACTCCCGGGCCGGTACCGACATGAACGTGGTGATGGCCGAGGGCGGCGGGTTGATCGAGGTGCAGGGCACCGCGGAGTCGGGCACTTACAGCCGCTCCGAGCTCGATGCCATGCTCGACCTGGCCGAGCAGGCCGGCAGCCAGCTATTCGATCATCAGCGCGAGGCGCTGGGCATCCGCGGCTGAAACGGTCTCGCTCAAGGCCCAGTCGATCAGGGCTTCCGTAACGCAACACGCCGGCCTAAGGGCCGGCGTGTTGCGTCATGCTGGGGCACGACGGCGACGAAGGGAGGCGCCTCAGAGCGGCAGGTCGTACTCGACGATCAGCGGCGCGTACTCGGAGAAGGTTGCGTCGTAGTCGATCCAGGCGTCCACCACATGACGGCGGAAGTTGGGGCCGACCAGCTGGTAGTCGACGCGCCAGCCTTCCTGCCGCTCGCGGGGCTGGTCTTGGTCCAGCGCCGGCCACCAGGTGTACTCGCCGGCGTCGCGGTTGATCTCGCGGAAGGTGTCGATGAAGCCGATCGGGCCGAATACCTGATCCATCCAGGCGCGCTCCTCGGGCTTAAAGCCCGGCGTCGTCTGGTTATCGGCCCAGTTCTCGAGATCGACGGTCTTGTGGGCGATGTGCCAGGTGCCGCAGATGATGTACTCGCGGCGCTTGCGGGCCATCTTGGCCAGGTACTCCTGGTACTGGGCCATGAAGTTCTGCTTGGCGGCCGGGTCGCTGCCGTCGGGCATCAGGAAACTGGCGATGCTGAAGCGGTCGTAGTCGGCCTGCAGAAAGCGCGCCTCGTGGTCGCACTCGGGGAAGCCCAGGCCGTACATGATCGCCTTGGGAATCTTGCGGCAGTAAAGGCCGACGCCGGAGAACCCGTCCTGTTCGGCATCGAGGAAGTAACCCTCGTAGCCTTCCGGATAGAGGATGCTGTCGTCGAGCTCAAAACTCTTGGCCTTCAAGTTCTGCACGCAGACGACATCGGCATCCTGGTTGGCCAGCCAGTCGAGGAAGCCCCGACCCACCGCCTCGCGGATGCCATTGACATTGATGGTGGCGATTTTCATACATGGTCCCTTTTGCGTCGCGCGTGTATGATACCCGACGTTTCGACGTTTGGGTAAATGGCGTCCGCCAATAGACGTGATAGGAGGCTCCGTGGCCGCATCGACCCTGCAACCGTATCAGCAGGCCTTCATCGAGTTCGCCATCGAGCAGGGCGTGCTGCGCTTCGGCGAGTTCACCCTCAAGTCCGGGCGCGTCAGCCCCTATTTCTTCAATGCCGGGCTGTTCAAGAGCGGCCGCGCCCTGGCGCAGCTGGGGCGCTGCTACGCCCAGGCCATCGCCGACAGCGGCCTCGAGGCCGACGTGCTGTTCGGTCCGGCCTACAAGGGCATCCCCCTGGCCGCGACCACGGGTGTGGCGCTGGCGGACCATCATGACCGCGATCTGCCCTATGCGTTCAATCGCAAGGAGGCCAAGGACCACGGCGAGGGCGGCCAGATCGTCGGCGCCGAGCTGGCCGGCCGCATCCTGATCATCGACGATGTCATCACCGCCGGCACCGCCATCCGCGAGGTGATGGGGCTGATCGAGGGTGCCGGAGCCGAGGCCGCCGGGGTGGTCGTCGCCCTGGACCGCCAGGAGCGCGGCGGCGATGACGCCGATCCGCGCAGTGCCATCCAGCAGGTCGAGGCCGCCTACGCCGTGCCGGTGGTCAGCATCGTCACCCTGGACATGGTGCTCGAGTATCTCGAGGTGCATGCCGGCGATGCGCTGCGCGGCCACGCCGAGGCGATCCGCGCCTACCGCGACCGCTACGGCATCGCGGCGCACTAGGCGGCTTTCACTCCGGGGCGGCGTGATCAGGCCCCACTGCCGATGCCGGATTCTCGGGCCCCATGGCGGGGCCCGAGCGCGTTGTCGCCCTTGCCTGTTCACAGGAGTCATCGATGCTCGACGTGGTGCTCTACCAGCCCGAGATCCCGCCCAACACCGGCAACCTGATCCGGCTGTGTGCCAATACCGGCTTCCGGCTACACCTGATCGAACCGCTGGGTTTCGAGCTGGACGACAAGCGCCTGCGGCGTGCCGGCCTCGACTATCATGAGTGGGCCCGGGTGACGGTGCATCCCGACTGGGCGGCGTTCCTCACCGCCGTGGCGCCGGCCCGGGTGTTCGCGGTCTCGACCCGCGGGCGTACCGGCCATCACGAACCCGCCTATCGCGAGGGCGATGCCCTGGTGCTGGGCCCCGAGACCCGCGGCCTGCCCCAGGCGATGCTCGACGCCTTGCCCGAGGCGCAGCGTCTGCGCATCCCCATGTTGCCCGCGAGCCGCAGCCTGAACCTGTCCAACGCCGGTGCGGTGCTGGTCTTCGAGGCCTGGCGCCAGCTGGGGTTCGAGGGGGCCGGCCTGCCGGAGGACGCGCCGAGGAGTGACGCATGAGCCAGAGCATCAGCAGCCGTGTCGCCAAGCTCAACCCCCGCCAGCAGGAGGCGGTGCGCGCCATCGATGGGCCCTGCCTGGTGCTGGCCGGCGCCGGCTCCGGCAAGACCAGCGTGATCACCACCAAGATCGCCTACCTGGTGCAGGAGTGTGGCATGAGCGCCCGGCGGATCGCCGCGGTGACCTTCACCAACAAGGCCGCCCGGGAGATGAAGGAGCGTGTGGGCCAGCTGCTCCAGGGCCGCCAGGGCCACGGGCTGACGGTCTCGACCTTCCACACCCTGGGGCTCAACATCATCCGCGGCGAGCTCAAGGTGCTGGGCTACAAGCCGGGCTTCTCGCTGTTCGACCCGGAAGATGCCAAGGCGCTGCTGCGCGACCTGATGAACAAGGACGCCCAGGTCGACGCCGAGGCGATCAACCAGGTGCAGGCGACCATCTCCAACTGGAAGAACGACCTGGTGCTGCCCGGCCAGGCGCTGTCGCATGCGGAAAGCGAGGACGAGCTGTTCGCCGCGCGGGTCTACGAGGCCTATGTGCGCCACCTCAAGGCCTACAACGCGGTGGACTTCGACGACCTGATCCTGCTGCCGGTGACCCTGCTGCGCGACGATCCCGAGGCGTTGGCCCGCTGGCGGCGCAAGATCCACTACATGCTGGTGGACGAATACCAGGACACCAACGTCAGCCAGTACATGTTGGTGCGCTTGCTGATGGCCGAGCGCCAGACCTTCACCGTGGTCGGCGACGACGATCAGTCGATCTATGCCTGGCGCGGCGCGCGCCCCGAGAACCTGGTGACCCTGGGCGAGGACTTCCCGCGTCTGAACGTCATCAAGCTCGAGCAGAACTACCGTTCCACCGGGACCATCCTGCGTGCCGCCAATACGCTGATCGCCAACAACCCCCACGTCTACGAGAAGACCCTATGGTCGGATATGGGTCAGGGCGAGTCGATCCGCGTGGTGGTCAATCGCCACGAGGAGGCCGAGGCCGAGCGGGTGGCCAGCGAGATCCTCACTCGGCGCATCAAGGAGCGCGCCGAATGGCGCGACTTCGCGGTGCTCTACCGCGGTAACTTCCAGGCCCGGCTGCTGGAGCTCAAGCTGCAGCACTACCAGATCCCCTACAAGCTCTCCGGCGGCACCTCCTTCTTCTCGCGCAACGAGATCAAGGACGCCATGGCCTACCTGCGGCTGCTGATCAACCCGGCCGATGACAACGCCTTCCTGCGCATCGTCAACGTGCCGCGCCGCGAGATCGGGCCGAGCACCCTGGAGAAGCTCGCCAACTACGCCACCGAGCGCGGCGGTTCGCTGTTCGCCGCCTGCCAGGAGATGGGGCTGGCCGAGCTGCTGCCGACCCGCGCGGTGGAACGCCTGGGGCGCTTCACCCACTTCATCGAGGGCGTGCGTCGACGCATGGATGGCGGCGATGCCATCGAGGCGATCCGTGACATGCTGCGCGAGATGGACTACGAGGCCTGGCTCTATCAGAACGCCAGCGCCCCGACCATCGCCGAGCGACGCATGGCCAACGTCTGGACGCTGATCGACCAGCTCGAGAAGTCGATGGGCGCCGACCCCGACGAGGACACCGCCAGCACCGAGACCGATGGCGTGGAGGCGGCGATCTCGCGGCTGGTGTTGCGCGACATCCTCGAGCAGCAGGCCGAGGAAGACGACTCCGACCGCGTGCAGCTGCTGACCATGCACGCCTCCAAGGGGCTCGAGTTCCCGCATGTCTACCTGATGGGGCTGGAGGAGGAGCTGCTGCCGCACCGCAACGCCATCGAGGTCGATACCGTCGAGGAGGAGCGACGCCTGGCCTACGTGGGCATCACCCGGGCGCGGCGTACCCTGACCATGACCCTGGCGCGTCAGCGCAAGGCCTACGGCGAGCTGATGGACTGCACGCCGAGCCGCTTCCTCGACGAGCTGCCGGAGGATGCCCTGGAATGGGAAGGGCGGGCCGACCGTGAGGACCCGGAGAAGAAACAGGCTCGCGGTAAGGACGCCATCGCCGGGCTGCGCTCGCTGCTGGGATGAGCACCGGGGCGAAAGGCTGCGTCGACGCCCCGGTGTCATGGTGCGGCCACCGCGCTATTGCGAGGCGCTGACCAGGTGATCGACGGCCGCCTTGACCTGGGCGTCGGACAGGTTGGGGTTGCCGCCCTTGGCGGGCATGGCGTTGAGGCCATTGATGGCGTGGTCGTAGAGGGTCTCGATGCCCTTGTCGAGGCGCGGCCCCCAGGCCGCTGCATCGCCCATCTTGGGGGCGCCGGCGGCGCCGGTGTCGTGGCAGGCCGTGCACGCCGAGCCGTAGGCGGCGGCGCCATCGATGTCGGTGGCGGCCGATTCGCTGGTGCTGGCAGAAGAGGCGGCCCCGTCGCCGCAGTCATCGCCCTGGAGGCAGAGCTCGCCCACCGGCGCCAGGCGTTCGGCGATAGCATCGTGACTCATGTCGTCAGCGGCGAAGGCCAGCCCCGTCAGGCTGAGGCCGGCCAGGTATCCCGCGATCCACTTGCTGGCATTCACTATGTCACCTCTCGATAGGCGGTCACTCGATGGTGGCGTCAGCCGGTGCTGAACCGGTGCGTGGCGCACCCCGTCATGCCGACCAGTATAACCAGCATGAGGCGTTGCGGGGACAGAAGCGGCCAGGCCTGCGTTGATAGACAAGAACGGCGGCCCTAGGACCGCCGTCGTGTACCGCTACGTTGCTCCGGAGCTCGATGATCGCCAGGGGCGATATCGCTGCCTTACACCGGTTCCATGGCATAGCGCAGGATGGCTGCTACACCACTGCGGGCGGGCATCAGCTCGCTCGGCACGAATACCACCTCGCCGTCGGTGCTGATGACATGCTTGGCGATGGCGTCGAGCACATCCTCCGTGCCGGGTTGGTCATAATCGACCTTGCCATCCCCGGCATCGACAGTGCCTTCGATACGCGTCTCCGTGTCGATCAGCAGGGTACCGACCTGGCCGATGGTGGCCGAGTAGGCGATCTTTTCGAGGTCGCTCTCGCCCTCGCCATGCGAGGCGCGCTCCTGATACTGCTCGATCAGCGCATCGAGGTCGGTGCGCGTCGCCTGGCGAGCCACTTCCCAGGACATCTCACCGAGATTGTGCTGGCGAATGGCTTCGAAAGGCTCTTGATCGATGCCACTCTCGAGCAGGTGGGGGTGTTCGCTGACCTCGCGGAACAGCCCCTGATGCTCGGCGACCATGGCGAGCACCAGCGGACGCTTCTGCTTGCCGGTGTGGTGAGCGCGGATTGCCTGGTCGATCGCCTTGAAGTATTGCTTCAGGTCGGTGCTGTCATCACCGCTGCGCTCGCCGTCCTTGCGGTTGGCGGAGGTTTCGGTCTTGCCAAGGGCCTCGCCCATGCCGCGCGGCACGTCACGGTGCAGCTCGACTTCGGTCAATTGCTCCTGATTGCCGTTATACAGCGTCACGTCATGCAGGCTGACGCAGAGCACCTGATACTGCATCCAGTGAGAGGCTTCGCGCAGGGCCGGGCGCAGGTAGAACTCATGGCCGACGATGGCCAGGGCGCTCTCCGGACGGGTCATCATCGTCCGGATAATGAATCGGTTCGGTGAGACGAAGACGACCAGGCCATTCTGCTGATGGGTCCAGAACGTCTCGTCGGTGCCCACCGACTCCAGCTGCTCGATCAGCTCTGCCCGCCGGGACTTGTCGATCTCCCAGCCCTCGAGCGCTTCGATGGCCTTCTTGACCTGATCCTTGTAGAGGATCCGGTTCTCTTCACGGTAATTGGAGACCGGTGTGGTGGGCACATAGAGGCTCACGCATGGTGCATCATCCCCCTTCAGGAGGGTCGTGATGTCGCGTTCTTGGAGAGCTGGGGCCTGAGTTTCGTGTGGTGTCGTTGCCATGTGACTCCCTGAGAGTTGGGTAGCGCATGTCTTCACCAAATGACATGTCGATGATGGATCGGCCTTTCAAGAACCGCCCCGCTGTCTGCACATTTCCCGCGGCACACCGCATGACATGGCGGAGTGGCCCACCAGGTGGACAAGGCTCGACCGGGTGGGCGTTATTTCCCTGCGGCTGGACAGCCGAAAAGTGGCGCGGTAGGATGTCGCTCGCTCGGTGGCGATGGCCAACGAGCACCGCGCGCCCTTAGCTCAGCTGGATAGAGCGTCGCCCTCCGGAGGCGAAGGTCAAAGGTTCGAATCCTTTAGGGCGCGCCATAGAATTCAAGGGCCTACGGTTATCCGTAGGCCCTTTTTCTTGGCCGGTCTTCAAGCGCTACCCCCGTCCATGCTCGCCGACACGGGCACCGGGTCCATGTTCGAAGCATGACGGCCCGGTGCATGTCGTCTCGGCTCAAGGAGGCGAGCGTTCCGCCCCAGGGCAAGGGCTCGACCTCGATCGTTTAAGCCCCCATTCTGATAAGGGTCTTCCGGCCCCTGTTCGCGCAAGACGCACAAGACACGCGCCGCGCTTCGCGACTTGCGATGCCTGTGAGGGGCCGGAAGAACCGTCCGGCCGAGTGTTCACCTGCACCCTGAACTCGGCCCGTGATGCTTTCCTATCAAGGATAACGATCATGCAAGTATGGAAAACAGCCCTCGCCACCGCCCTCGCCGCCGCCGTGTCAGTGCCCGCCCTGGCGCAGTCCGGTAGAGATGCCGTCTTGAACGTCGAACAGAGTGACCAGTACGAGCGTTACCTGACCGATGGCCAAGGCCGCACGCTGTATCTGTTCACCAAGGATGCACAGGGTGACGGCGATGGCCAGGCGGCGAGCCGCTGCCATGATCAATGCGCGGAGGTCTGGCCGCCGCATAGCGTCGATGGTGAGCCGCAGGTCGGCGAGGGGCTGGATCCATCGCTGGTCGGCACGCTCGAGCGTGAGGATGGCACGACCCAGCTGACGTATGGGGGGTGGCCGCTGTACCGCTTCGTCAAGGATCAGGCCGCCGGTGAAGTGAAGGGCCAGGATGTCCATGGCTTCGACGGGGAGTGGTATCTGCTGTCGCCGGACGGGACCAAGAACGATGCGCAGTAAGGGCATGCCCTCCGCATGATGGCGCCCCGGCTAGGCGTTAGCCGGGGCGCATGGAGGGACGCACTCGACATGTGAGCGGCCGGGCGCGATGGCGGGCCTGGCTTGCCGCGTGGCGCCCTTCGCCACGCTACCCGCCTGGAGAGGCCCCGAGTCTGCCTGACGATCGCCCCTTCGACCGCTCCCCCGGTGCGTGAATCGGTCCCGCAGCACGCCTGGATGTGAGCCCCGGGCACGCCGCCGGGTCGCAGGGATGCGCCGCCGCTGTCTCTCCTCGACTATTCCTGGCTCGCCTGGACGTCGATCGTGCTGTCGACCCATCTCACCGGTATCTTCAAGGGCGGTTTCGCCGGCGCCTCTCCGGGCGAGCCTTGGCAGGAGCGCTAGCCGAGTCAGCGTCGCTTCAGGTGGTTCAGGAAACTGTCGAGATCCAGCAGGTCTTCCTGGCGCTTGCCGTGCTTGGGGGTCGCCGCCTCGGTCGTGCGTGTTGGCCGCGGCTTGCCCGCGGCACGGCCCGGACGCGTCTCGGGGGTCGCCGCCAGCCCGGTGGCGATCAGCGAGACGCGCAGGCTGCCGTTCATGTCGGGATCGAAGGCGGTGCCGACCACGCGCATGGCATCTTCACTGGCGAGCGCGGCGACCTGATGGCCGACCTCGTCGAAGTCGGCGAGGCTCAGGTCGGCGCCGGCGGTGATGCTGACCAGCACACCCGCGGCCTCGGCCAGGTCGGTGGCCTCCAGCAGTGGATGCTCCATCGCCGCGCGCACCGCCGCCTGGGCCCGGTCCTCGCCGTGACCTTCGCCGGTGCCGATGCGTGCCCGGCCGGGCCGCCGCATCACCGCCGCCACGTCGGCGAAGTCGATGTTGATCAGGCCGGGACGGGTAATGATCTCGGCGATGCCGGTCACGGCCTCACGCAGCACGTCGTTGACCGCGGCGAAGGCGCGCATCATCGAGGCGCCGTGGCCGAGGGTCGGCAGCAGGCGGTCGTTGGGCACCACCACGAGGCAGTCTACCTGGCCGTCGAGCGCGGCGATGGCGTCGTCGGCGGTCTGCTGGCGTCGCTGGCCCTCGAAGCCGAAGGGGCGCGTCACCACGGCCACGCTCAACAGGCCCATCTCGCGGGCCAGGCCGGCGACCGCCGGGGTCGCACCGCTGCCGGTGCCGCCGCCCATGCCGGCCATCAGGAACAGCAGGTCGGTGCCGGCCAGCCGGGCGCGCAGGTTATCGCGGCTTTCCTCGGTGGCCCGCTGACCGGCCTCGGGGTCCGCTCCGGCGCCGAGGCCGCGGGTGGTGGCGCTGCCGATGGGCAGCGCCACGCCCTGGGGCAGTCGCTCGAGAGCCTGGCGGTCGGTGTTCACGGCGATGGCATCGATGCCTTCGAGGGCGGTGGTATCGATCAGGTGACGGATGGCATTGCCACCGCCACCGCCGATGCCGACCACCTTGAGGGAGGCGGGATACTCCTGGGGGAGATAGGGTTCGCTCATGCGTACTGCCACGGGTCGGTGAGGAAAGGAGAGACTGTTGTCCCATCATCGGTGAAAGTGTGGCCGGTTTGAAAGGTCCGTGCCCGTGGAAAGGGCCGGCGACGCTTGGGCATCGCGCGCAGCGGCCTTCAGGAGGGCTGGGGAAGGTCGATCTGATCGCTGCGCCGAATGCCTTCGGTCATCTGGCGGCAGAGCTTGAGGAATTCTCGCATGCCGGGCGCCAGGTACTTGTGACGGTGCCAGATGAAGGCGAACTGGCGGCTCAGGTCCAGGTCGGGCGTGGGGATCGGCACCAGGCTGCCGCGGCGGAAGGCATCGCGTAGCGCCAGGCGCGAGACGCAGCCGATGCCCAGGCCCGACTCCACGGCGCGCTTGATGCCCTCGGTGTGTTCGAGCTCCAGCAGGGCGTTGAAGCGCCCCCGCCGGTGCCGGGCGGCCTGTTCCAGCGTCAGCCGGGTACCGGAGCCTTGTTCACGCATGATCCAGTCCTCGCGCAGCAGGCGGTCGAGTTCCACCGGGCCCTGGCCGGCCAGGGGGTGGCCCGGGGCGCAGAACACCGCCAGATCGTCCTCGACCCAGGGCTGGGTGATCACGTCTTCGTCCTCGCATTGCCCCTCGATCAGCCCCAGGTCCAGCTCATGGTGGCGTACGCCTTCGATGATGGTGCGGGTATTGCGCACCTGAAGGCGGATGCGGCTGCCCGGATGCTGCTGCATGAAGTCGCTGATCAGCAGCGTGGCGAGGTAGTTGCCGATGGTCAGCGTGGCGCCCACGTCGAGGATACCGATGCCTTGCTGGCCACGGAGTAATCCCTCGATCTCTTCGGCGCGGTCGAGCAGGGCCACGGCCTTGGGCAGCAGCTGGAAGCCCAGCGCGTTGAGCTTGAGACGCTTGCCGATGCGGTCCAGCAGGCGACAGTCGAATTGCCGCTCCAGCTCGGCCAAGGCGGTGCTGGCCGCCGACTGGGACAGCGCCAGGGCGCGGGCGGCGTGGGAAACGCTTTCGTGCTGGGCCACGGCGACGAACACTTCGAGCTGGCGCAGGGTATAGCGCATGGTGGGGCTCCGGATCTTTTTATCTAGATTATAGATAAGCTTTATTCACACAACCCATTTAACAGATATCACGCCGTCTCTTAGAATGATGATCAAAGACAATCTGGCGCGCTTATTAGTTTTCGGCATATGCGCCTTGGCGAAACATAGGAGCCGGCATGAGCAAGTTCGCCCTGGAAGAAGTCCTCAGCGTTCATCACTGGAACGACACCCTGTTCAGCTTCAAGACCACTCGTGAGCGCAGCCTGCGCTTCAAGAATGGCCAGTTCGTGATGATCGGCCTGGAGGTGGACGGCAAGCCGCTGATGCGCGCCTACTCCGTGGCCAGCCCCAACTACGAGGATCACCTGGAGTTCTTCTCCATCAAGGTGCCGGATGGCCCGCTGACCTCGCGCCTTCAGCATCTCGAGGTCGGCGATCAGATCATGGTCAGCCGCAAGCCTACCGGCACCCTGGTCACCGACGACCTGCTGCCGGGCCGCAACCTCTACCTGCTGTCCACCGGTACCGGCCTGGCGCCCTTCATGAGCCTGATCCAGGACCCCGAAGCCTACGAGCGTTACGAGAAGATCGTGCTGATCCACGGCGTGCGCAGCGTCAGCGAGCTGGCCTATGCCGACTTCATCACCCAGGACCTGCCGGCGCACGAGTATCTGGGCGAGGAAATCAGCGAGAAGCTGGTCTACTACCCCACCGTGACCCGCGAGACGTTCCACACCATGGGCCGCCTGACCGACCATATTCGCAGCGGCAAGCTCGCCGAGGATACCGGCCTGCCGCCTCTCGACCCGAAGCAGGACCGCGCCATGATCTGCGGCAGCCCTGCGATGCTCGACGAGACCAGCGCGCTGCTCGACGAGCTGGGCTTCAACATCTCGCCGCGCCTCGGCGAGCCCGGCGACTACGTCATCGAGCGGGCCTTCGTCGAGAAGTAAGCCGGCCGTGCCGTGAGCTGTCAGCCTCAAGCTTGAAGCTGGAAGAAAAACGCCACCGCCCCAGGCATATGCCTGGGGCGGTGGCGTTCATGCTGCCTTCGAGCTTCGACGGCATCCTCGTCGTTTTCCCCGGTACGAATCCGGATCATCGGCTCCAGGGCGGTGACGAAGATCGTGCCATCGCCGATCTTGCTGGCGCTGGTGAGCGTCACCGGTAGGGTGCCGATGCCCGGTTAGACGGCATCCTTGTCGGTTTCCCCGGTACGAATCCGGATCACCTGCTCCAGGGCGGTGACGAAGATCTTGCCATCGCCGATCTTCCCGGTGTTGGCTACCTGGGTGATGGCATCGATGACTTGTTCGGTCATCGGCTCGTCCACGGCCACCTCGAGCTTCACCTTGGGCAGGAAGTCGACCACGTATTCGGCACCGCGATAGAGCTCGGTATGGCCCTTCTGACGGCCGAAGCCCTTGACCTCGGTGACGGTGATGCCCTGGACACCGATCTCCGAGAGCGCCTCGCGGACGTCGTCGAGCTTGAATGGCTTGATGATGGCGGTCACCAGTTTCATGGTCCTCTCCTCGCGTTATTCGTATCCGATGGCGCCACTCGCCATCCCTGACGGAGCCATTGTGCCAGAGCATACACCCGCGGCGGGAAGAACCAAAAAATGGCCCCGCGTGGGGGCCATGTCGAGGCGTGATGCGCGCCGGGCCTACTCGGGGCTCGGGGCCATGCGCGGCTGGGCCATGCGCTCGCCGCTGGAGCGTCCGCCGCCGCCGTGCAGCGAGGACACGGTGAACTCGGGGTAGGCCTCGAGCCCGCACTCGACGAGGTCGACGCCTTCGTACTCTTCTTCGTCGCTGACGCGAACGCCCATGATCGCCTTGAGGATCAGCCACACGGCCAGGCTGGCGCCGAACACCCAGGCGAAGATGCCGAGGATGCCGATGATCTGAGGACCGAAGGCGGCGCCGTCATTGTTCAGCGGCACCGCGAGCACGCCCCAGATGCCGACCACGCCGTGGGCGGAGATGGCGCCTACCGGGTCGTCGAGCCTGAGCTTGTCGAGGCCGATGATGGCGAAGACCACCAGCAGGCCGCCCGCGCCGCCGATCAAGGTGGCCCCGAGGGCGCTGGGCGACAGCGGGTCGGCGGTGATGGACACCAGGCCGGCGATGGCGCCGTTGAGGGCCATGGTCAGGTCGGCTTTACGGAACCACACCTTGGCCAGGATCAGCGCGGCGATCACCCCGCCGGCGGCGGCGGCGTTGGTGTTCACCAGCACCTGGGCCATGTGGTTGGCCGAACTCACGTCGGAGACCTTCAGTTCGGAGCCGCCGTTGAAGCCGAACCAGCCCATCCACAGGATGAAGGTCCCCAGGGTGGCCAGCGGCATGTTGGCGCCGGGGATGGCGAAGATGCCGCCATCCTTGCCGTACTTGCCCTTGCGCGGGCCGAGTACCAGCACCCCGGCCAGCGCCGCGGCCGCCCCGGCCAGGTGCACGATGCCGGAGCCGGCATAGTCGGAGAAGCCGAGCTCGGCCAGCCAGCCGCCGCCCCAGGTCCAGTAGCCGGAGACCGGGTAGATGACGCCGGTCATCACCACGGCGAAGGCCAGGAAGGCCCACAGCTTCATGCGCTCGGCCACGGCCCCGGAGACGATCGACATGGCGGTGGCCACGAACACCACCTGGAAGAAGAAGTCCGAACGCTGGGAATAGTAGGGCGCGTCGTCGCCGCCGGCGGTCACCGCCGCCACGCTATTCTCGCCGCCGATCAGGAAGCCGAGGTTGGGAAGCACGCCGCCGGCGTCGCCGGAGTACATCAGGGAGTAGCCCACCAGCAGGTACATGCTGCAGGCGATGGCGAACAGTGCGATGTTCTTGGTCAGGATCTCGGCGGTGTTCTTGGAACGCACCAGTCCGGCCTCGAGCATCGAGAAGCCGGCGGCCATCCACATCACCAGGACGCCGCAGATCAGGAAATAGAAGGTATCGAGCGCGTAGCTCAGCTCGGCAAGCTCGGTCATGACGGTCACTCCTCTAGGCAGGGATAAGGGCGGTCGGCTCAGACGGCGTCGGCGCCACGCTCGCCGGTACGGATGCGGATGATGTCCTCGAGGGGGGTCACGAAGACCTTGCCGTCGCCGATCTTGCCGCTGTTGGCGGCACGGCAGATGGCATCCAGTACGCTATCGAGCCGCTCGGCGTCCACGGCGATCTCGACCTTGACCTTGGGCAGGAAGTCGACCACGTATTCGGCGCCCCGATAGAGTTCGGTATGGCCCTTCTGGCGGCCGAAGCCCTTGACCTCGGTGACGGTGACGCCCTGGACGCCGTTATCGGCGAGCGCCTCGCGCACCTCGTCGAGCTTGAAGGGCTTGATGATGGCGGTGATCAGCTTCATCCCGGATCTCCCAGTTGGATGGGCGCGAATGAGTCCGCGCGGTAGGTTAAGTGCAGGGGTTACGCAGCTGTCTTGGCATGTGCGTAAAACGTGCCACCCAGAGGGATTAGCCATGGTTTTCATGGGCTTGCTTTGCTTTTCGAGGCCGAAGCCGAGCGCCCGAGACGGCGGGGGATAGCGGGCCTGCACGATTTTGATGCTCGTGGGTGGGCATGGCGCACCATCCGGGGGCGCGGCCCACGGCACACGGGAATGCGCGCGGCGTGTGGCTTGCGTATCCTTGGGGGAAGCCTTAGTCCATTCAGGAGAGACATCATGGTCAGCCAAGACCGCATCGGCCGCCTGGCTCAGCAGATCGGCGAGCGCCTGCAGGGCGCCTCCCAGGCGCCGGAGGACATGCAGAAAGGCATCCAGCAGGTCGTGCGTGGCGCCTTCGACCGGCTCGAGCTGGTGTCGCGGGAGGACTTCGACATCCTGATGGATGTGCTGCAGCGTACCCGTGGCCGGGTGGAGGCCCTCGAGCACCAGGTCGCCGCCCTGGAGGCGGCGCTGGACGCTTCCCGCACGGAAGACGCAGCGCCGGCCGTGGCGGACGACGCGCCCGCCGACGAGCCTTCCACGACCCCGGGAGAGGATGCCGGCGCCGGCGAGACCGGCCGCTGATCCGCCACCGCCGGGCGGTGCCCGTCGAGCTGGTCTAGCCTGAGGGCAAGACCCGCGCGAGGGACCGCCGAATGACCCTGTCGATCGTCCACACCCGGGCCGGCCTCGGCCTCGAGGCGCCCGAGGTGCTGGTGGAAGTCCACCTGGCTAATGGCCTGCCCGGCATCACCCTGGTCGGGCTGCCCGAGACCGCGGTGCGTGAGAGCCGCGAGCGAGTGCGCAGTGCCTTGGTCAATGCCGGTTTCGACTTCCCGCTGCGGCGCATCACGCTCAATCTGGCACCCGCCGATCTGCCCAAGGAGGGCGGGCGCTTCGACCTGCCCATCGCCCTGGGGTTGCTGGTGGCTTCCGGGCAGATTCCCCCCGAGGCCCTGGCCGACAGCGAGTGCGTGGGTGAGCTGGCGCTGGACGGCGCCCTGCGGCCGGTGGCCGGGGTGTTGCCGCTGGCACTGGCCACTCGTCGCGCGGGGCGTCGGCTGATCGTGCCGCGGGCCAATGCCGACGAGGCGGCGATGGCCGGCGAGCTCGAGGTGCTGCCCGCCGAGCATCTTCTCGAGGTGGTCGGACACCTGCTGGGGCAGACGCCGATCGTGCCGCACCGGGCGTCACGGCCCGTCATGGCCGCCTCCGGGGGTGCCGACCTCGCCGAGGTGCGTGGCCAGCACCAGGCCCGCCGTGCCCTGGAGATCGCGGCGAGCGGCGGCCACAACCTGTTGCTGGCCGGCCCGCCCGGCACCGGCAAGACCATGCTGGCCAGCCGCCTGCCCGGCATCCTGCCGCCGTTGAGCGATGAAGAGGCCCTGGAGGTAGCGGCGGTGCGCTCGGTCTGCGGCCTGCCGCTCGACGAAGACTGGGGGCGTCGCCCCTTCCGCTCGCCCCACCACACCGCCAGCGCGGTGGCGCTGGTGGGCGGCGGCTCGCGGCCGCGCCCCGGGGAAATATCGCTGGCCCACCGAGGTGTGCTGTTCCTCGACGAGCTGCCCGAGTTTCCGCGCCAGGTGCTTGAGGTGATGCGCGAGCCGATGGAGTCCGGGCGCATTCATATCGCCCGGGCCAGCCATGAGCGGCGCTACCCGGCGCGCTTCCAGCTGGTGGCGGCGATGAATCCCTGCCCCTGCGGTTACCTCGGCGATCCCCGTCGTCGTTGCCACTGCACCGCCGCCCAGATCCAGCGCTATCAGGCGCGCCTCTCCGGCCCCTTGCTCGATCGCATCGACCTGCAGGTAGAGGTGCCGGCGCTGCCGCCCGAGCAGCTGACCGCGCAGGAGAGCGGCGAGCCTTCGGAGGCGGTGCGCGAGCGAGTGCTGGCGGCACGCCGGCGGCAGTGGGCGCGGGGTGCGCTCAACGCCCAGCTGGGTAGCCGCGAGCTGGAAGCCGCCTGCGGCCTGAGCGGTGCGGATCGTGCCTGGCTGGCCGGGGTGCTGGAGCGATTGAGCCTCTCGGCGCGGGCCTACCATCGGGTGCTGCGGGTGGCGTTGACGCTCGCCGATCTGGTCGGTGAATCGCGCCCCGGGCGCGAGCATCTGATCGAGGCGATCGGTTATCGTCAGCTCGACCGCCTGCTGAAGGGGCATTGAAGGGACATTGAAGGGGCATTGAAGGGGGATGAAGCCGAGGGGGGGCTAGAGCGCGCTGGCGTCCAGGGCGCCGTCCAGCCGGGTCTGCCAGAGCGGCGTCGGGTCGCCGGGGCGACGCAGGGTCAGCTGCAGCCGGTAGGGCAGCAGGGTGCGATCGGACAGCGAGAGACGCGGGCCCATCGCCATCAGTCGGCTGTCGAGTCGCCACTGATTGGCCTCGGCACCCTGTGACAGGGCCGGCTGCCAGTCGAGCACCTGGGGACCCCGGTCGCGGCCGAGCAGGGCGCGGCTCAGGCTCTCGAGCAGGCGTGCCTGTCCCACACCCAGCCGGGCGTCGATCTCCGGCGTCGCCAGCAGCAACACCTGATCGTTGGCGGGTTGCGGCAGCAGCGGCGCCGCGACGACCTGGCTGGCGGCCCGGTCGCCGAGGCCGTGAAGGGCCTGGCGGATGGTCTCGGGAGATTCCGGCGCGCCGGTGGCGCAGCCGGTGAGCAGCAGCCCGATCAGCAGGGCCGGGAGTAGGGCGCGGGGGCGAAGGCTCATCGGTGCGTGGCGCTCCGGGAGGTGGCGGTGGGGGTGTCGGCATGCTCGAAAGCGGCGAGGAAACGCGTCAGCTGCCCGAACAGCACTCGCCGGATCGGCTCGGCCTCGTTGACCAGGTGATGGCGGGCCTCGGGGTGGCGGTGGACCTCGGCGCGGGGGAACTTGCGGGTCAGCACGTCGAGGTTCCACTCCCAGTCCACGGTCAGGTCCTGCTCACCCTGCAGGATCAGCGTCGGCAACGGACTTTCCGGCATGGCCAGCAGCCGTGGCATCCAGCGGCGCATGGCGTCCACCCATTCCATGGTCAAGCGGTCCGGCTGCAGGGGGTCGCTCTCGCGCAGGAAGGTGGCGAAGTCACTATCGGTGGAGTTCTCGCGGAAGCGGCGCGGCACCGAGCTCACGAAGGGACCCAGCAGGCGGTGCAGCCAGCTCGACTGGCTCCAACCCGAGGGCCGCACCAGCGGGGCCAGCAGCACCAGGCCGCTCCAGTGGCCGTCGTCGCCCCGGTGCAGGGCGTCGGTGGCGAGGATCGCCGCGCCGGTGCTCTGGCCGATGCCGAGCCAGGGGCGTGGCGCCAGGTCGCGGGCGGACAGTTGAGTCTGCAGGCTTTCCAGGCAGCGGCCATAGTCGGCGAAGTCGGCGATGGTGGCGCGGGGCCCGCTGGACAGCCCGTGCCCCGGCAGGTCCCACAGCACCACCTGCCAGCCGCGCTCGAGCAGGCACTCCAGCAGGTGGCGATAGAGGCCCAGGTGATCGTAGTAACCGTGTACCACGAAGATCGTGCCGCGTGGGGCCGGCGGGGACCAGACCTGGGTCCACAGGCGAAAGCCGTGGGCCTCCACGTACCCCACGTGCAGGCCGACCCGGCTGGCCAGCAGAGGTGCCAGGCCATAGTGGTCTAGATAGCCCTGTAGCAGGCGGCCGAAGGGATCGGCCGGCGCGATGGGGCCCAGCGCCTGCAGGGGCGTGAAGTCGGTCATCGAAGTCTCCATTGTGGCTGCCCATGCTAGCGCCCCGCCGGGGTGGCCACCAGCGTCGTATCGCCAACGCTTGGGTCTCGTCTATTGGTCGAGTCTGCGCGGCAGTTCGCAGGCTTCGGGTTTACATGTGGAATCATTTTCCACAATACTGGTGATGACGCAGTCACCATTGCCTGTCTGGCCGCTCGGCGCTGGGGGAGCGCCGAGCGGCCCCGCATAGGAGAACGACCCATGACCCAACGCATCACCCACCATCGCCTTCAGGTAGCCGCCGAGCTGGACCGTTTCATCAACGAGCAGGCCCTGCCGGGCGCAGGCGTCGATCCCGAGGCCTTCTGGGCCGGCGTCGACGCCCTCTTCCATGATCTGACACCACACAATCGCGAACTGCTCGCCGAGCGTGATGCCCTGCAGGCCGAGCTCGATGCCTGGCATCGCGAGAACGCAGGCCCGGTGCGTGACATGGCCGCCTATCGTGGCTTCCTCGAGCGCATCGGCTACCTGCAGCCGGCACCCACCGAGGTGGCCGTCACCACCGCTAACGTCGACCGTGAGATCGCCGTTCAGGCCGGCCCGCAGCTGGTGGTGCCGGTGAACAACGCTCGCTACGCGCTGAACGCCGCCAACGCCCGCTGGGGTAGCCTCTACGATGCGCTCTATGGCACCGATGCCATCGCCGACGAGGGTGGCGCCGAGCGCGGCGACGGCTTCAACCCGAAGCGCGCCGAGAAGGTCATCGCCTATGCGCGCGATGTGCTCGACCGCGCCGCGCCGCTGGCCGGCGGCTCCCACGCCGAGGCGGTGGCGTATGCGCTGCGCGACGGCCAGCTGGTGGTGAGCCTGGAAGGCGGCCGCGAGACCGGCCTGCAGGAGCCCAGCAAGCTAGTCGGTTACCTGGGCGATGCGGCCGCGCCGAGCTCGGTATTGCTGGTCAACAACGACCTGCACCTGGAGATCCAGGTCGATGCGACCCATGCGATCGGCAAGACCGATGCGGCCGGGGTCAAGGACGTGGTCGTCGAGTCGGCGCTGACCTCGATCATGGACTGCGAGGACTCCGTGGCGGCGGTCGATGCCGAGGATAAGGTCGGCGTCTATGCCAACTGGCTGGGCCTGATGGCCGGCGATCTCGAGGAGCCGATCGACAAGGGGGGCAAGCGTTTCACCCGTAAGCTGGCGGCGGATCGTACCTGGAGCGCCCCGCACGGTGGCGAGGTGACCCTGCCCGGCCGCTCGCTGATGTTCGTGCGTAACGTCGGCCACCTGATGACCACCCCGGCGCTGCTGGATGACGAGGGCCAGGAACTGCCGGAGGGCATCCTCGATGCCGTCATGACCAGCCTGCTGGCCATGCGTGACCTGCGGAAGGGCGCCGGTGAGGCCCGCAACTCCCGCGAGGGCTCGGTGTACATCGTCAAGCCGAAGATGCACGGGCCCAAGGAAGTGGCCTTCACTAATAAGCTGTTCGGGCGCGTCGAGGACCTGCTGGGGCTCGAGCGCGATACCCTCAAGATGGGCATCATGGACGAGGAACGCCGTACCTCGGTCAACCTCAAGGCGTGTATCAACGAGGCGACCTCGCGGGTGGTGTTCATCAACACCGGCTTCCTCGATCGCACCGGCGACGAGATGCACACCGCCATGCAGGCCGGCCCGATGGTGCGCAAGGGCGATATGAAGAACGCCGCCTGGATCGGCGCCTACGAGCGTAACAACGTGCAGGTCGGCCTGGCCTGCGGGCTGCGCGGCCACGCCCAGATCGGCAAGGGCATGTGGGCCATGCCGGAACTGATGGCGGCCATGCTCGAGCAGAAGATCGGCCACCCCAAGGCCGGCGCCAACACCGCCTGGGTGCCGTCGCCGACCGCCGCGACCCTGCACGCCCTGCATTATCACCAGCTCAGCGTGGCCGAGGTACAGCGCGAGCTGGAGGCCCAGGGCGATCCTGCCCTGATGGAACAGCTGCTCGACGATCTGCTGACCGTGCCGGTGGCCGAGACGCCCGACTGGGACGACGAGGCGGTCCAGCAGGAGCTGGACAACAACTGCCAGGGCATCCTCGGCTACGTGGTGCGCTGGGTCGAGCACGGCGTGGGCTGCTCCAAGGTGCCGGATATCCACGACGTGGGCCTGATGGAGGACCGTGCCACCCTGCGGATCTCCAGCCAGCACGTGGCCAACTGGCTCTACCATGGCGTGGTCGATGCCGACCGCGTGCGCGCGACCCTGGAGCGCATGGCCCGGGTGGTCGACGAGCAGAACGCCGGTGATCCGACCTATCGGCCGATGAGCGTCGATTTCGTCGCCTCCCACGCCTTCCAGGTCGCCACGGACCTGATCCTCAAAGGCATCGAGCAACCTTCCGGCTACACCGAGCCGCTGCTGCATCGCGGGCGGGCCGTGTACAAGGCGAGCTGATGGCCGGTGGGGCGCGAGTGGCGGGATAGCCGGTGACTCGCGCCCTGCGCCGGCTGTGCGCGGCCTGCGGTCTGGGCTATCTTAGGGCCATCGCCCATTCGCCGCAGGGAGTGCGCCCATGACCGTGATGACCGCCGCCGCCATCGAGGAATTCCTCGAGGAGGTGTTTCCCCAGCGCGCCGGCACCATCGAGGGGGTCGGCGAGCACCGTGCCACCATGAGCCTGGCCATCGAGGACGAGCATCTGCGCCCCGGTGCCAGCGTCTCCGGGCCGACCCTGATGGGGCTCGCCGATGTCTGCCTCTACGTGGCGATCCTGGCCCAGATCGGCCCCGAGCCGATGGCGGTCACCAGCGACCTGCACTGCCGTTTCCTGCGCCGTCCTCGGGGCGACCGCGACCTCATCGCCAACGCCCGGCTGCTCAAGCTGGGGCGTCGCCTGGCGGTGGGCGAGGTTCAGCTGTTCTCCGATGGCGAGGACGATCCTGTGGCGCTGGTCACGGCGACCTATGTATTGCCGGACGGCGACTGAGTCTGGGACCGAACCGAAGGAGGACTGCGCGCTGGCGGCTCGCCGTTGCCGTGTGAGTCATCCCCCGCGGCGCTCTCCGGGCCTCGGTCCGGGGGCACGCAATACGCAGGCCGCCAGGGCCAGCCAGCCGGCGATCAGCAGGCCGCCGCCGAGCGGGGTGATGGCGCCGAGCATGGCGACGCCGCTCAGCGCCAGGGCGTAGAGCGACCCCGAGAAGAGCCCTATGCCGGCCAGCCACAGGCCTAGTGTCAGCCGTTGGCCGGGTAGCGGCAGGCTGGCGCGCCAGGCCAGCACGCCGAGCATCGCCAGGGTGTGCCAGGCCTGGTAGCGCACGCCTGTCTCGAAGGCCGTCATCAACCGCGGTGCCAGTGCCCCGCTCAGGGCATGGGCGCCGAAGGCTCCGGCCACGACCGTCAGGGCGCCGCCTAGCGCCACCATCATCCACCAGCCTCGATCCCGCATCTTGTCTCTCTCCTCGTGCTTCGCCCGCGGGGGCATCGTCGCGACGCCGGACCAGGGGCGCCGGTTGGAGCGAAGCGGGGCCTGGGAAGGTGAGCGTCGCGCCTAGGGATGGCGCCACAGCGCCCCGCCGACGGATCGGCCCCGCGTCGTCTCACGCGCTTACCGTACCCGCGGAAGCCGCAAGGCGCTACAATAGGGGCCCGCGAAATCGCAGCCCTGGAGGATGCCATGCAGATCCAGCTCAACGGCGAGGCCCGTACCCTTGAGGCCGATGCCTCCGTGGCACAGCTGGTCGAGCTTCTCGGCCTGACCGGACGGCGTATCGCCGTGGAGGTCAACGAGGAGATCGTGCCCCGTAGCGTCCACGACGAGACGCGCCTGGCCGCCGATGATCGGGTGGAGATCGTCCATGCCATCGGTGGCGGCTGAGGAAAACACGGATGTATCGCTGCGCTCGACGACCCGTAGGGAAGTGCGTGGGTTCGTCGGGAACGAACCTCGCCATCCTGGCCGCCGGCGGTACTCAATATCCTCATTGACTGGCGTGTAAACTCCGGTATTTCCGTTCCGGTGTCGTCCAACCTGTCTTCGCTCGCAAGACACATCAGCGCTTTCCCCTGAGTCATAGGAGAAATACACGCATGACCGATTTCTTTCAGGACGCGCCGCTGCGCGTCGCCGGCCGTGAATTCGCCTCGCGCCTGCTGGTGGGCACCGGCAAGTACCGTGATATGGATGAGACCGGCGAGGCCATCGCCGCCAGCGGCACCGAGGTAGTGACCTTCGCCGTGCGGCGCACCAACCTGGGGCAGGATGCCGCGGCGGCCAACTTGCTCGATGTCGTGCCCCCGGAGCGCTATACCCTGCTGCCCAACACCGCCGGCTGCTATACGGCCCAGGACGCGGTACGTACCTGCCGGCTGGCCCGCGAGCTGCTCGACGGTCACAACCTGGTCAAGCTCGAGGTGCTGGGCGACGACACCACGCTGTATCCCAATGTGGTGGAGACCCTGGCCGCCGCCGAGACCCTGATCAACGATGGCTTCGATGTCATGGTCTATACCAGCGATGACCCGATCGTCGCCCGCGAGCTGGAGCGCCTGGGTTGTTGCGCCGTGATGCCGCTGGGCTCGCTGATCGGCTCCGGCCACGGCATCCAGAACCCGCACAACATCCGCCTGATCATCGAGCAGGCCAGTGTGCCGGTGCTGGTCGATGCCGGCATCGGCGCCGCCTCCGAGGCCGCCCAGGCCATGGAGCTGGGCTGCGACGGGGTGCTGATGAACTCCGCCATCGCCCATGCCCGTCAGCCGGTGCGGATGGCCGGCGCCATGCGGCGGGCCGTCGAGGCCGGCCGCGAGGCCTTCCTCGCCGGGCGCATGCCGCGCCGCGGGGGCGCCGAGGCCTCCTCGCCGCTGGCCGGCCGCATCAACGCCTGAACCCTCCATTCTTCACGAGTTCCACGCCGCGCATGAACGACGATCCGCAACGCCCCGACCCGACCACCACCGGCCCCGAGGGCCCGGATGCCCCGCTGCACCGCCGCGGCATCAAGAGCTACGTGCTGCGTGCCGGACGCATGACCGGCGCCCAGACTCGCGGCCTCGAAGAGGTCTGGCCGCGGCTGGGGCTGACGCTCGCCGACGGCCGCCAGGATCTCGCGGCGCTGTTCGGGCGTCGTGCCCCGGTGGTGCTGGAGATCGGCTTCGGCATGGGCGCCTCGCTGATCGAGCAGGCCGAGACCCATCCCGACACCGATTTCATCGGCATCGAGGTGCATGCGCCCGGGGTCGGCAAGCTGCTCGACGAGGCCGACAAGCGTGGCCTGACCAACCTGCGGGTCTACCGTGAAGATGCCCTGGCGGTGCTCGAGCAGTGCCTGCCCGAGGGGAGCCTCGCGACCCTGCAGTTGTTCTTCCCCGACCCCTGGCCGAAGACCAAGCATCACAAGCGGCGCATCGTCCAGCCGGCCTTCGTCGAGCTGGTGCGCCGTCGCCTCATCCCCGGCGGCACCCTGCACATGGCCACCGACTGGGAGGCCTACGCCGAGTGGATGGCCGAGGTGATGACCGAGGCGCCGGGCTATGCGAACACCGCCGACGCGGCGATGGCACCCTATGTGCCACGCCCCGAGTTCCGCCCGCTGACCAAGTTCGAGCGCCGTGGCGAGAAGCTCGGCCACGGCGTCTGGGACCTGATCTTCCGCCGCCTCGACTGAGGCGGCGGGCCTCAGCCTCGCCGCGTCGGCAGGGCGCTCGGCCTGACCCGCCGGCGTGCTTCACGCTGCTCGACCGGGCGGGCGGTGGCATCATGGCCGCCGGCACCGCGTCCCTGAGGCCGCCTGCTGGCCAGGGCGGCTCCGGCACCGACGATGCCCAGGAGCATGCCGATGGCGCCGAGGCTCCCCGGCCACTCGCCGAACAGCATGAGCGTGGCGGCGAGCGTGGTGGCCGGGGTCAGGGCGACCAGGGCCGCGCTCTGGCTGACCCCGAAGCGCTGCAGGCTGGCGTTGAAGAAGCCGTAGCCGCCGAAGGTCGCCAGCGCGATCAGCCAGGCCAGGGCGGTGAGGCTCGGCGCCGAGACCGGCGGCAGGGGAAGGCCATCGCCCCTGACGAGGGCGGCGAGGGCGAAGATCAGCGTGGCCGCCGCCAGCTGTGACGTCAGGCGTGCCGCCATGGGCTGGGTCGCCGGCCGTCCGGCGCTCAGCACGCTGCCGAGGCTCACCGCCAACACCGCCAGCAACGGCAGCCCGTAGGCCCACAGCGGTGCGCCGCCGGCGCCGCGCAGGTCGTCGAGCACGCTCAGCCCGGCGCCCAGGGTCGCGCCGGCCAGGCCCAGCCACTGCACGGTCCGAGGGCGCTCGCCCAGCAGGCGGCTGGCCATGAGCGTGGCCGCCAGCGGCTGCAAGGCGCCGATCAGGGCCGCCACGCCGGCATCGACGCCGCTTTCCACCGCCAGCAGCATGGCCAGCAGATAGCCGCCTACCGTCAGGCTGCCCACCAGCGCCTCATGGCCCAGCGCACGGTGGTCCAGTCGCCGTCGTCCGAGCGTCAACCCGGCCCAGATGGCTGCCAGCAGGGTGGCCAGGGCGAAGCGCCAGGCATACAGCGACAGCACCGGCGAATCGACGGCCACAGCCAGGCGGCTGCCCACGAAGCCGCTGCTCCAGCAGATCACGAAGCCCACTGCGACGCCCAAACCGGCGAGACGCCGTGGATGCCGGAAGTGCGGGAGCCGTACCTGTCGAATTGCCTGCATGGGAGCCTCCTTCCCTCGAACTTGCACTGGCGAGTCTGCGCCGGCTAATGTCTTCAGGGAATCGAAACTTATTGTAGTGAGACTTCAATATGGCTGAAGCTTTGTGGCAGACCCTGGACCTGGAGGCCCTGCGCAGTTTCGTGACGGTCGCCCGCCGCGGTTCGCTGGCCGCGGCGGCGGAGGAACGGCACCGTACCGTCGGCGCCCTGAGCATGCAGATCAAGCGCCTGGAGACGCGCCTGGAATCGCGGTTGCTGGTGCGCGGCGCGCGTGGCATGACGCTGACCACCAGCGGCGAGGCGCTGCTCGGCGAGGCGCGTGAGCTGCTGCGCCACCACGACGGCTTGGTGGCCAGGATCAGCGGCCGGGGACTGTCCGGCCGAGTGCGCTTCGGCATGCCGGAGGACTATGCCCGACACCTGGTGGGACGCCTGCTTCCGGACTTCCTGGCTCGGCATCCCGACGTGGTGCTGGAGGCGGTGACCGCGACCAGTGGCGAGCTGGCCCGGCGGCTGGAGCAAGGCGAACTGTCGCTGGTCGTGGCCCTGGACCGGCCTTATCACCTGAATGGCGGCGAGCGGCTGTGGCGTACCGCCCCGGTGTGGGCCGGCGCCCGGGAGCTGTCGCTGACGCCGGAGGCTCCTTTGCCGTTGGCGCTCCACCCGGTGGACTGCCCCTATCGCCAACTGGGTGTCGAGGCCCTGGAGGCCGGTGGCCGACCCTGGCATGCGGTCTTCACCAGTACCAGCATCCATGCGCTGGAGACCGCGGTGGAGGCCGGGCTGGGGGTTGGCTTGCTGGAGCGTGAACGCCTGACGCCGGCCATGCGGGTGCTGGGTGAGGCCGAGGGCCTGCCGCGCCTGGCGGAATGTCATGCCGAGCTGCATTACGGACGAAGGATCGACGCGTCTTCCTGGCCGGCGGTGGAGGCGCTGGGGGAGATGATCAAGGCGCGTCTGGGCCGGCATGGCTGACATGCCGCCGGAAAGACACCGTTGGCGGCCGAGCGGTGGGCCAGGCAAAAGAAAGCCGCCCTGGGCGGGGCGGCGAAAAGACCGTGACTAGCAATGAGGAGGAGAACCCTCGCGGAGGACTGGTAGGGCTCCGCGAGCCTGACACGCACCTCGGCGATGTCAGGCAAGAAGAGTAAATCATTCTCATTAACAAGGTCAATGCTAACGAGACTCTTTTTTATTTACTTAGGAGACGAAGCTTAGCCAGAGCGGCAGGCTGAGCATGGCGATCAACGTTTGGGTGGTGATCAGTGCGGCCATCAGCTCGGCGTCGCCGCCGAGCTGGCGCGACAGGATGTAGGCCGAGGTGGCGGTGGGTAGGGCGGCGAACAGCAGCACCACGTCGCGACTCACCGGCGCCAGGCCTAGCAGGGTGGCGAGCCCCAGCGCCAGCGCCGGCATCAGCGCCAACTTGATCAGGGTAGAGGCCCAGAGGCCGCCGCCGCGGCGGAGCAACGCCTGGGGGCGCAGCGCCACGCCGACCGCGACCAGCCCCAACGGCAGCGCCGCCCGGCCGAGCAGGGCCACCGCCTCGTGGCTCCAGCCGGGCAGGCCGAGTCCCGAGAGGTTGAGGGCGGCCCCCGCGAGGCAGGCCAGGATCAGTGGGTTGCGGGCCAGGGCCTTCAGGCTGGCCGCCACGCCGCCCTTCCCCAGGGTGCCGGCGGCCAGGAAGGTCAGCACGCACAGCACGTTGACCAGCGGCACCATCAGCGCCACGGCCACCGCCGCGACGGTGGCGCCGGCCGAGCCGTGCAGGGCGCCGGCGCCGGCGACGCCGACGTAGGTATTGAAGCGCAGCGAGCCCTGGAAGACCGAGGTGAAGGCCGGCATGTCGAGCCCCAGGCGAGGGCGTAGCGCCCACAGGCCGATGCCCATCAACAGCAGGCTGCCGAGCAGCACCAGGGCGAGGCGCACCACCGGCACGGCGTGGATGTCGGCCTCGGCCAGGGTGGCGACCAGCATCGCCGGGAACAGCAGGTAGTAGATCAGGCTCTCGAGGCGCGACCAGAAGTCGCCGCCGGGCCAGGGGCCGCGGCCGAGCAGGGCGCCGAGCAGGATCAGCAGGAACAGGGGGCCGAGGGCGCCGACGATGCTTTCCATGATGGTGTCATGTCCTGGGGTGGGCGCGGCATGTCGCGAGGCATGACGCAAGTCGGCCGGCCCCCGAGGGAGGCCGGCCGTCGGTCACGCGATCAGCGTACCTCTGCCGCGAGGCGGATCAGCCTTCGGCGTCGTCGCCTGCCCCGTTATCGGGGTTCACGTCGAGTAGTTCGACCTTGAAGTCCAGGGTCTCATTGGGACCGATGGGGCCCTGGCCGCGGGTGCCGTAGGCGAGCTCGGCGGGGATCACGACTTCCCAGGTATCGCCGACGTCCATCATCTTCAGGGCTTCCTGCCAGCCTTCGATGACCTGGCCGACCTGGAAGCTGACCGGCTCGCCGCGCTCGTAGGAGCTGTCGAAGACGGTGCCGTCGATCAGCTTACCTTCGTAGTTGACCTTCACGGTGTCGCCGTCGCTCGGTGAGGCGCCGTCGCCGGATTCGATCTCGCGATACTGCAGGCCGGAGTCGGTGACGGTCACGCCATCCTGCTCGGCGTTCTCGGCCTGGTAAGCCTCGCCCGCGGCCTTGTTGCTCTCGGCCTCTTTCTCGGCCTCGGCGGCGCGCTCCTGCATGGCCTGCTGCTGGAAGGCCTGCATGGTGGAATTCATCTCTTCCTCGCTCATCTCCAGCTCGTTGTCGCCGAAGACGTCCTGCACGGCCTGGGTAAAGGCGTCGACGTCGAGGTCGGAGACGTCCTGCTGGATGCTCTTGCCCAGTGTCACGCCGAGGCTGTAGCCGAGTTTCTCGCCGTCGGTATCCGGGGCGGCGGCCAGGGCCAGCGGGGCCGCGGTCAGCAGCGCCGTCAGGGATGCGGTAGTCAGCAGTCGCTTCATGAAAATGCCTTGTACTCCGGCGCCTTGGCGCCATCGATGAGTGGGATCCTTGGGACTCTAACAGGGCCGGATCGGTTCCGCACCCGTCGCGATGAGGTGCGAATCGACCCGACAATGACGCGGATGGTGGCCTAGACGACCAGGGTCGGGCAATGGGAGGAGCCCGCCACTCGCTGTGACACGCTGCCCAGCAGCAGGCCCTTGTCGCCGTTGGTGCCCTGGGCGCCGATCACGATCAGGTCGCAGTCGCGCTTGCGGGCGAAGCGCACGATGGTGCGTGAGGGGCGCCCGCCTTTGACGAAGGCGCGGGCCCCGTCGGCGGGCACGCCGAGTTCGGTGGCATGGGCCTTGGCCTGCACGGCGATCTCGGTGGCATATTCCTTGAGGGCATCGTCGGGAATATCGAGTCGCGTCGGACGCACCATGGACAGCGAGGCCTCGAGCAGGCTGTGGTGCTTGAACACGCACAGGATATACAGCTCGGCGCCGGTGAGCTGTTGGAGTGCGATGGCCTTGTCCAGTGCCTTGATCGCCCCCTTGGAGCCATCCACCGGCACCATGATCCGTTTGAACATCATGACCTCTCCTCTAGGTAGTCAGGGTCAGCCGCTGAAGGCCAGGTCGCGCAGGAACAGGGCGATCTGCGGGAAGATGATCAGCAGGGCGGCGGCGAGAATCAGCAGGCAAACGAACGGCGGCGTGCCCTTGATCACATCCAGGTACGGCCGCTTGAAGATCGCGATGGCGGTGAAGATGTCACAGCCGAAGGGTGGCGTCGCCGAACCGATGGCCACCTGCAGGGTGATCAGTATGCCGACCAGCACAGGGTCCAGGCCGGTGGCTTCCACGGCCGGGGCGAAGATCGGCGTCAGCACCAGGATCACCACGATCGGATCGACGAACATGCAGGCCACGAAGAAGGCGATGCAGATGGCGATCAGGACCCCGGTGGGGCCGGCCTCGTTGATCCCCACGGCGTCGAGGAGCGCCTGGGGGATCTGGGCGAAGGAGATGATCCAGGAGAAGCCGTTGCCCACCGCGACCAGGATGAACACCACCGCGGTGATCAGGCCGGTGGACTTGGCGATGGCGTAGATATTGTCGAGCTTCAGCGAGCGGAAGATCACGAACTCGAGCAGTATGGCATACAGCACACAGGCCGCGGCGGCCTCGGTGGGGCTGAACACACCGCCATAGATGCCGCCGACGATGATCACCGGGAAGCCCAGCGGCCATAGCGCCATGCGCACCGCGGTCAGGCGCTCGCCCCAGCTGGACTTGGGTTCGGTGGGCACCTTGCGGATCACCGCATAGAGCACGCAGTAGGCGGCGAACATGGACAGGATCAAAAGGCCGGGCCCGATGCCGGCGATGAACAGCTCGCCGATCGAGGTGCCGGAGATGACCCCGTAGATGATCATGCCGATGCTCGGGGGGATCAGGAAGGCGATATCGCTGGAGTTGATGATCAGGGCCAGGGTGAAGGAATCCGAGTAGCCGGCCTTGAGCATGCGCGGGCGCAACGGCGAGCCCACCGCCACCACCGTGGCCTGGGTGGAGCCGGAGACGGCCCCGAACAGGGTGCAGGAGGCGGCCGTGCTGACCGCCAGGCCACCCTTCACGTGGCCGATGAAGGACATCACCATGTTGATCAGTCGTTCGGCCGATTGTCCGCGGGTCATGATGTCCGCGGCGAGGATGAACATCGGTACCGCGATCAGCGAGGCCGGCCGGATGCCGGCCATCATCTGTTGGATCAGCGTCTCCATCTGGCCCAAGCCGCTGAACATCATGAAGAAGCCGATGACCGCCGCGGTGATCAGCGGGATCATCATCGGAAAGCCCAGCAGCAGCAGGGCGATCATGGTTACAACCATTACTGTCGTCATCTTGCGTTCCCCCGGGCAGTGCCCTGCGTCAGACTTCCGTTTCCGTATCCTTGTAGCCGTCGAGCACCGAGGTCGACAGGTAGACGTCACGCGACGTCATGTTCTTGATGGCGGTGAGCAGGTACTGGATGCCGGTGATCAGAAAGCCCAGTGGCACCCAGATATAGATGATGAAGATGGGGAAGCCCAACGCCGGCAGGATGCGACCCTTGTCGTACAGGTCGAGGATGTAGAGCACCGAGTAGTAGAGCAGGAAGAACATCACCAGGGAGGTGAACAGCGAGATCGTGATCATCAGCGCGCGACGCCCACCGACCGGCAGCGCATCGTAGATCGCCGACATGCGGATATGGCGGCCGTGGCGCGCCGCGTAGCCGATGCCGGCGAAGGTGATCATGATGATCAGGATGCGGTTGATCTCGCCGGTGAAGAAGATACTCTCGCCGAACGCGAAGCGGCCGACGACGTTGGCGATGGTGTTGATGGCCATCAGCAGCACGCCGAGGGCGAGGATCACCGACTCGACCTTGCTGATGAAGGTATCGATGACGCCGAGAAAGCCCGGTAGCCCCGAGCGATAGTGTTTTTCGGACTCTTCTTCGGTCATGGGCGGACTCCTTTCAGCGGATATGGCGACGCAGCGACGTCCCTATCGAGCAGCATAATGGCTCGCCGCCATGTAGGAGGGCCGCCGGGTCAACGTTGGGTGAACGTTGACCGGCGGGCCGCAAACAAATCGGGGGCAGCCTGGCTGCCCCCGTCGTGGTGGTACCTTGGAACGCGCTTACTGCTCTGCTTGCTGCACGCTCTCGAGGTCGCTCTTGAACTGCTCGAGCAGGGCCGCACCGTCCTCGCCGGTCATCTCGAGGAACTTCTCCTCGACTTGCGGAGCACGCTCCTTGAAGGCGGCGATCTGTTCGTCGTTCAGGCGGGTCACGGTGACCTCATCGGAGGCTTCCTGGATCTTGGCCAGTGATTCATCGGCCAGGCCCTGGATATGCTCGATGGTGTGATCATAGGCCGCGTCGGTGGCATCCTGCACCAGCTGCTGATCGTCGTCGGACAGCCCTTCGTAGAAGTCCATGTTGGCCATCATGGCGGTGGTGAACCAGCCATGGCCGGTGAAGGTCAGATTCGGGGAGACCTCGTAGAGGCCGCCGGACTCGATCCAGAAGATCGGGTTTTCCTGGCCGTCGAGGATACCGGTCTGCAGGCCACCATAGACTTCGCCCCACGGCAGCGGGGTCGGAGTGGCCCCGAAGGCGTTGTAGGTCTCGGCGAGCAGAGGGTTGGTCATGACGCGGATCTTCTTGTTGTCGAAGTCCGCGGGCTCGGTGATCGGCTCGTCGGCGGTGACCACCATTTCCCCCTCGGGGAACATCTGCAGCAGCTTCAGGCCATGCTCGGCGTAGAGCGCGGGGAACATCTCGTTGATGGCCTTGCTCTCATCGAAGAACTCGAGCACGGTATCCATGTCGGTCGGCATCAGATACGGAATGAAAAAGATCTGAGCCGCCGGGATCAGGGCGCCGGTGAAACCGGGCGACTGGTCGACGAACTGCAGGATGCCGTTCTGGGTCTGCTCCATGATGTCGTCGGACTCGCCAAGCTCGCCGAAACGATAGACCTGGACGCTGTGGTCGGAGTTCTCCTCCACGTAGCGCTTGAATTCCTGGGCGAACACGTCCTGGACGTCACCTTCGTATTCCTCGTGGGCGTAACGCCAGTTATCCGAATAGGCGGCCGTCGACAGGCCGAGCATCAGGGCGCCGATGCCTGCGGTAGCCAGCAGTTTTTGTGACTTCATGAGTAGAGTTCCTCTGCAGATTCTGTCGGCAAAACCGCGCCAACGAAAAGAAGGTTTTGTTTTTGCAGTGTTTGTTTAGGCTAGTGGGGCGGCCATGAAGGGTCAAGTTGGCCTTTCAACCTTCCCAGCGCCGAGACATGGGAGGGCCGGGTCAGCCTGAGATGATCGGGCAGCGCCTCCTGCAGGCCGTCGCCTGGCGACAGCCGGCGATGCGGAGGGCCGCCATCCCGGCTATAGGCCTCGAGCCTGGCGAGGGCCTCGCGTTCGGCGTCCAGCTCGGCGGCCTTGATCCGCTCGCGCAGCGCCGCGACGCCTTCGCGCTCGGCGGCCTCGGCCTTGAGTTCGCGCCGCAGCCGGCGCAGCGGTGCGGTCACCTCGGCCTGCCAGCGAGTCACCTCCTCGGGTATCGGCCCGGCGGCGAAGCCGTGGCGGAACAGCCACAGTCGCCACAACAGCTCGATCACCTCGATGCCCGCATCGTCCTGCAGGTGCAGGCAAGCCGCCTCCACTCCGGGGCGGGCGTAGAGCGCACAGGCGAACGCCCAGAGCGGATCGATGTCGAGCCGGCCCCGCAGAGCGGCCGGTAATTCGGTAGAATCGGCTGTCATGATTCGGCTGTCGTCGTCATGGCGATGGCCTCAGGAAATACTGCTTGAATGCCTGCGCATGCAAATCGCTTCGTTGCGCGGTGCTCGAAAGCTCGCCTAACACCATGTTGTTTCTCGCTTTCTGTGCTCCATTCGCTTCACGATGCCCGGTGATTTATTCAGCGTTTCCTTCACGTCCTTCCTGTGGAGCCCTCATGATTGCACTGCGCCAAGTTTCCCTGCAACGCGGCACTCAAGCGCTGTTCGAGGACACCGACCTGACCCTGCACGCCGGGCACAAGGCGGGTATCGTCGGACCCAATGGCGCCGGCAAGTCGAGCCTGTTCGGCCTGCTGCGCGGCGAGTTCGGCCCCGATCGCGGCACGCTAGAGATGAGCGGCGGCCAGCGCATCGCCCACATGGCCCAGGAGGTCGAGGCGCTCGACCGCAGCATCCAGGACTACGTGCTCGATGGCGACCGGGCCCTGCGTGAGGCCGAGGCGGCGCTGGAGGCGGCCCAGGCCGCCGGCGAGGCCCATCGTGAGGCGGAGCTGCACGGCACCATCGAAGCGCTGGACGGCTACAGCGGCCCGGCACGAGCCGCCCAGCTGCTGGTCGGGCTCGGTTTCGGTCAGCGCGACCTGGTGCGGCCGCTGTCGGACTTCTCCGGCGGCTGGCGGATGCGCGTCAACCTGGCACGGACCCTGTTCATGCCGTCCGACCTGCTGCTGCTCGATGAGCCGACCAACCACCTGGACCTCGATGCCCTGCTGTGGCTCGAGCAGTGGCTGACCCGCTACCCGGGCACCCTGCTGCTGATCTCCCACGACCGCGACTTCCTGGACGCGGTCTGCGATCACATCGTGCACTTCGACCGCCAGACGCTGGCGCTCTATCGCGGCAACTATTCCACCTTCGAGCGTACCCGTGCCGAGAAGCTGGCGCTGCAGCAGGCCGAGGCCGCCAAGCAGCAGGCGCGCAAGGAGGAGATCGAGCGCTTCGTGGCGCGCTTCCGCTACAAGGCCACCAAGGCCCGGCAGGCGCAGAGCCGGCTGAAGATGCTCGAGCGCATGGGCGATATCGCCGTGGCCCATGCCGACTCGCCCTTCCACTTCACCCTGCCGTCCGCCGACCGCACCTCGCATCCGCTGCTGGTGCTCGACAAGGCACGCCTCGGCTACCGCGGCGAGGGCGAAGACACGATGCAGCTCGAGGAGGTCGACCTGACCCTGCAGCCGGGCCAGCGCATCGGCCTGCTGGGCCCCAACGGCGCCGGCAAGTCGACGCTGATCAAGTCGCTGACCGGAGAGCTGGCGCTGCTCGATGGCCATCGGGTACCCGGCGAGCACCTGCAGATCGGCTATTTCGCCCAGCATCAGCTCGAGGGCCTCGACCTCTCGGCCACGCCCTTCCTGCATGTCCAGCGGCTCTCGCCGCGGGCCGCCGACCTGGACATTCGCCACTTCCTGGGTGGCTTCGGTTTCAAGGGCGATGACGCCTTCGCCGAGGTGGGGCGCTTTTCCGGCGGTGAAAAGGCGCGGCTGGCGCTGGCCCTGGTGGCCTGGCAGAAGCCCAACCTGCTGCTGCTCGACGAGCCCACCAACCACCTGGACCTGGAGATGCGCGAGGCGCTCACCCAGGCGCTGGCGAGCTTCGAGGGCACGGTGATCGTGGTCTCCCACGACCGCCATCTGCTGCGCGCCACCGTGGATGAGTTCTGGCGGGTCGCCGACCATCGCGTCACGCCGTTCGATGGCGACCTGGACGACTATCGCGCCTGGCTCAAGACCCGGCTCGAGAACGAACGCCGCGAGGCCCGGGCCCAGAAGGCCGAGCGTCAGGAGGACGCCGAGGCCCCCCGGGAGGATCGCAAGGCCGCGCGGCGTGCCGCCGCCGAGCTACGCGAGAAGCTGCGCCCGCTCAAGCGCGACCGCGATCGCAGCGAGCGCGAGATGGAGAAGGTCCAGCAGGCGCTGTCCAAGGTGGAGGACGCGCTGGGCGAGGCCGAGCTCTATACCGACGAGGCACGCAAGGATGAGCTCACCGCGCGGCTCGCCGAACAAGGCGAGCTGGCGTCCCGGCTCGGCGAGCTGGAGCAGGCCTGGCTGGCCGCGGAGGAGTCGCTGGAGGCGATGGAGGCCGAGCTGCGCGCGGAGGCGTGAGGCCCGCGCTCAGCTCTCGAGCAGGAAGGTCACCGGACCGTCGTTGACCAGCGCCACCTGCATGTCGGCGCCGAACTCGCCGCTGGCGACGCGTGGCCAGGCGGCTCGCGCGCGCTCGACCAGGGCCTCGAACCGCTGTTGGCCGTCGGCGGGCGGGGCGGCGCTGGAGAAGCTCGGGCGCAGGCCCTTACGGGTGTCGGCGGCCAGCGTGAACTGGGAGACCAGCAGCAGCCCGCCTTCGACCTGCTGCAGGTTGAGGTTCATCTTCCCTGCCTCGTCGGCGAACACCCGGTAATGCAGCAACTTGTGCAGCAGCCGCTCGGCGTGCTGCGCGTCGTCTCCTTTCTCGACGCCGATGAAGGCCAGCAGGCCCTGCTCGATGGCACCGGTCTCGCGACCGTCGACGGTCACGCTGGCATGGCGAACACGCTGGATCAGGGCTTTCATGGCAGCTTCCCTTTGATGAGGCTTCCCGCCTGCGGCGGCCGGCGAGGCAGCCTAGCATGCCCGTGCTCAGCGCCCCAGCAGGGCCTCGCGGAAGCCGTCGTCCAGCGGCGCCTCGCCGAGCCAGATGCCGAACAGGGCGTCGGCCAGCGCCGGCTCGGCAGCTGCGTAGAGTGACTCGCCGTTCAGGGTCAGGCGCAGGGTCTCGCCGTTCCAGGTCAGCGCGTAGCGGTCGCCCGGTGCGACCTCCCGATAGCGGGTATTGAAGGTCGCAAGTGCCGGTTCGAGGGCGCGGAAGTCGGCGTCGTCGAGCTGTTCGCGCAGGGTGTCGCGGGTGACTTCGGCGAAGTCCCCGGCGTCGATGGCGTGGAAGTACTCGAGCTCCAAGCGCCGCGGCACCTCGGTGGACTGGGGCGCCGGCCGGGAATAGCCGCGGGCCTGGTAATAGGCGCCGGCGTAGGCATCCCAGATCATATAGCGGAACAGCCCGTGGCCGATCAGTCGGAAGGCTCGGCCGTCGACCTGCTGGTCCGAGGCGAAGCGTGCGCCTTCGACCGAGACATCGGCGTCGATGGGCGCGGCGACGAGGCTCAGGGTCAGCAGCAGGGCGGCGAGGGGCCGGTGTCTGGACGGCATGGGCGACCTCTGCGAGGGAGAGTAGAAGACGCGCGGGCCGGGGCCCGGCGTCACCAGCTGCGACACAGCATGATGTCGCAATGCGGCTCGGCCAGCAGGCGCTCGGTGATCTGGCTGTGGCGCCCGAGCTGGCCGCGGCTGCCCAGCGCCAGCAGCTGCGGTGGCTGGCGGCGCAGCCGAGTCATCAGTACCTCCAGGGGGTCGCCCTGCTCGAGCTCGAGGGTCACCTCGGGGACGCGTTCGAGCTCTCCCAACAACTGGTCGATTTCCTGCTCGAGGTGGCGCCGCAGCCTGGCCACCTCGCGATCTCGCCACAAGGCGTAATCGCTGCGCGAGCCCAGTTCGCGCTCGCCGGGGATGTTCCAGGCATGCAGCAGGGTCAGCCGGCCCTCGGGGAAGCGCCTGAGCGTCTCGTGCAGGGTGTGGCGGCAGGTCAGCGAGAAGTCTACCGGCACCAGTATGTCTTGCCACGGCTGGGTGGCGGGATGGCTCACCGAGAGCACCGGGCAGGGCGCGCCGCGTAGCACCCGCGCCAGGCTGGTGCCGGTGACCAGGTCCGGCTGGCCGCGCTTGCGGTGGGTGCCGAGGATGATCATGTCGGCCTCGCGCTCGTGGGCCTCGCGGATGATCTCCGCGTAGGGCGCGCCGGCCACCGTCTGTATCAGCGTCGCCGGCTCGTCGAGGGCGTAGTCCTCACGGATGTCGGTGAGGGTGGCGGTGATATCCGCCACCACGGCCTCTTCCAGCCGAGGGACGACCCGACGCGGCAGGTGAGGGTCGAGCACGTGGATGACGTCGAGACGGGCGCCGGTGTCGTTCGCGAGCCGGATGGCCCGGGCGAAGGCGGCACGGTTCTCGGCGGAAAGATCACAGGCAAACAGCAGGGTGCGGGACATGGCACAACCCTCATGCGGCCGGGAGATGACCGTTTCAGGATGGGTGCCTCCGGCCGCCCCTGCAAGCGGGCGTTGGTGCCCCGGCCATGGCGCCGACGTCGCGCCTCACCACCAGGCGTGGAAGTGGTGCACCGGGCCGCGGCCTTGGCCGATCCCCAGCAGCGGGCTGGCGTCGAGGGCGGCGTGCAGCCAGCGCTTGGCCTCGCCGATGGCCGTGACGATGGCATCGCCGTCGGCCTCGAGCGGCAGATGGGCCAGCCGGGCGGTGATCGCCGAGGACAGCGCGCAGCCGGTGCCGTGCAGGTTGTCGGTGGCGATGCGTGGCGCCGGCAGCCACTGGCTGCTCTCGGGCGTGGCCAGCAGGTCGGGACAGGATTCGCCATACAGGTGGCCGCCCTTGAGCAGCACGTAGGGCGCCTCGAGGGCCTGCAGCGCAGGCAGCATGGCCTCCATGGCATCCGGGGTGCGTGGCGTCTCGGCGCCGAGCAACACCGCGGCTTCGGGCAGGTTGGGGGTGATCACGTCGGCCAGCGGCACCAGGATGTCGCGCACCGCGGCGATGCCGGCGGCATCGACCAGGATGTCCCCGCTCTTGGCCACCATCACCGGGTCGAGTACGATCCAGCGCGGCCGGCGTCGCTCGAGCACCTCGGCGAGGGTCTCGGCGACCGCGCGGTCGCCGACCATGCCGATCTTCACCGCGTCGATGCGAACGTCGTCGAGCAGGTTCTCGAGCTGCTCGCCAATCACCGCCGCCGGCACCGGGTGCACGGCGGCCACACCCTGGGTGTTCTGGGCGATCACCGCGGTGATGACGTTGGTGGCGTAGGTGCCCAGCGCCGAGAACGTCTTGAGATCGCCCTGCAGGCCCGCGCCTCCCGAGGGGTCGGAGCCGGCAATGGTCAGGGTATGGGGAATGGAGGACATGATGTTGTCGTCTTGTGGCGTGAATCCGGTGTCTAGCATACGCCAGGGGAGCGGCCGACGGCCATGCTGAGCCTGTTCTTGGTCGCCCTGGTCAGTGCCACCTTGCTGCCCGGTGGCTCGGAGGCCTGGCTGGCCAGGCAGTGGTGTCAGGGTGGCACGCCGCTGGCGTTATGGGCGGTGGCCACCGCGGGCAACGTGCTGGGCAGCCTGATCAATGTGGGATTAGGGCGACACGCCCTCCACTATCGGGACCATCGCTGGTTCCCGGTCTCGTCGCGCAGCCTGGCGCGGGCGGAGCACTGGTACCGCCGAGGGGGCGAGGCCAGCCTGCTGCTGGCGTGGATGCCGGTGATCGGCGATCCGCTCACCGTGCTGGCGGGGATCTTCCGGCTGCCCTGGTGGCGGGCCGCGCTGTGGATCCTGATAGCCAAGGACGGGCGCTACGGCCTGGTGCTGATGCTGGCCGAGGCCTGGCTGGCGCCGCTCTGTCGATAGGCTGAACGCAGTGGGACCGCCCGAAGGCGGTCCCTGGCGGTCCTGCGATGGGGCCGTGAGCTTACTCGGCGGAGGCGGTGTCGCCTTGCGGATTGCGGGCGTCGTAGTAGGCCTGCTCGGAGATGGCGTGGTAGTCCTCGACCTTCTCCTGGAAGGCGCTGTAGGAGTCATAGATCTTGCCGGCCATCTCGCTGGACTCGGCCAGCTCGGCGACCACATCGTCGGAGATGCGCTGGGCCTCGGCCAGCACGTCGTCCGGCAGGCGGCGCAGCTCGACGTCATGCTCGTTGACCAGGGTCTCCAGGGCGTCGTTGTTGCGCGCGGTGTACTCGTCCAGCACATCCTGGTTCACATCGCGGATCGCGGTGCGCAGGATCGCCTGGAGATCGTCCGGCAGGGAGGCCATGGCCTCGTCGTTGACGATCGCCTCGAACATCACCGTCGGCTCGTGCCAGCCCGGATAGTAGTAGTAATCCGCGGCCTGGTAGAGGCCGAAGGCCAGGTCGTTGTAGGGGCCGATCCATTCGGTGGCATCGATGGCGCCGGACTGCAACGAGGTGAAGATCTCGCCGCCCGGCATGTTGACGATGGCCACGCCCATGCGGTTCATGACCTCGCCGCCGAGGCCCGGCATGCGCATCTTCAGGCCGTCCAGGTCGTCGACCGAGGTGATCTCCTCGTTGTACCAGCCGCCCATCTGTACCCCGGAGGCACCGGCGGCCATGACGTCGACGCCGAACGGCTCGTAGAGCTCGTTCCACAGCTCCATGCCGCCGCCGTAGTGCAGCCAGGCGTTCATCTCCTGGGCATTCATGCCGAACGGCACGGCGGCGAAGAACTGGGCCGCCGGGGCCTTGCCCTTCCAGTAGTAGGAGGCGGAGTGGCCCATTTCGGCGGTGCCCTCGGCGACGGCATCGAAGACCTCGAAGCCGGGGACCAGCTGGCCGGCGCCGAACACCTCGAGGGTCAGCCGGCCGTCGGACATCTTGTCGACCAGTTCGGCGAGGCGTTCGGGCCCCTGGCCGACGCCGGGGAAGTTCTTCGGCCAGGCGGTGGCCATCTTCCACTCGAAGGTCTCCTGGGCCTGGGCCTGGGCCTGGGTGCCGATGAGCAGTAGCCCGGTGGCGGCTCCGGCGAGGGTGATGGCTTTGGTGAGTGATGTGCGCTGCATGCTTGCTCCCTTGATCTGTTATGGCGTTGTTGAACCGGGCAATCCCGGTAGGGCATGGCTTGCAAGAGGCTCGGCGCCTTGGCCGAGCCGGGGGGAAGGGCGAGGCGCCGCTTCCGATACTGTAGCCGCCGGCGCCCTCGTGTCGTCCACGGGGCGCCAACGGGAGACGGCTAGAACTGCTGCGGCAACCAGGTGGCGAGCTGTGGGAAGAACGACAGCGCGACCAGCATGGCCAGCTGCAGGGCGATGAACGGCATCACGCCGCGGTAGATGGCGGAGGTCGGCACCGAATCCGGCGCCACGCCGCGCAGGTAGAACAGCGCGAAGCCGAATGGCGGCGTGAGGAACGAGGTCTGCAGGTTGATGGCGATCATGATCCCCAGCCACACCGGGTCGAGGCCCATGGCCAGCAGGATCGGGCCGACGATCGGCACCACCACGAAGGTGATCTCGATGAAGTCGAGGATGAAGCCGAGCAGGAAGATCACCAGCATCACGATCAGGGTGGCGCCGACCACGCCGCCGGGCATGCCCTCGAACAGGTGGGTGACCAGCTCCTCGCCGCCGTAGGCGCGGAACACCAGTGAGAACAGCGCCGCGCCGATCAGGATCAGGAACACCATGGTGGTGACATCGGCCGTGGAACGCAGCACCTCCTTGAGGGTGGCGAGGCTCAGGCGCCGGTAGGCCAGGGCCAGCACCAGGGCGCCGAAGGCCCCCACCGCCGAGGCCTCGGTGGGCGTGGCGAGGCCGCCGAGGATCGAGCCGAGCACCACCACGATCAGCACGATCGGCGGCACCAGCCCCTTGAGCAACAGCAGGCCCAGGCCGCCCTCGTGGCCGAGCTCGTCCATCAACTCCTGGCGATCCACCGCCGGGGCCGAGGCCGGCTTGAGCCAGGCGGTCACGGCGACATAGGCGATATAGAGGGCCACCAGGATCATGCCGGGTACCAGGGCGCCCATGAACAGGTCACCCACCGATACGGTCTTGGGGCTGAAGATGCCCATCGACAGCTGGGCCTGCTGGTAGGCGGAGGACAGCACGTCGCCCAGCAGCACCAGGGCGATGGAGGGCGGAATGATCTGGCCCAGGGTGCCGGTGGCGCAGATGGTGCCGGTGGCCAGCGGTATGCTGTAGCCGCGCTTGAGCATGGTCGGCAGCGACATCAGGCCCATGGTGACCACGGTGGCGCCGACGATGCCGGTGGAGGCGGCGAGCAGCATGCCGACCAGGGTCACCGAGATGCCCAGGCCGCCGCGCAGCGAGCCGAACAGCATGGCCATGGCCTCGAGCAGCGTCTCGGCGACCCGCGACTTCTCCAGCAGCACGCCCATCAGCACGAACAGCGGCACCGCGAGCAGCGTCTGATTGCTCATGATGCCGTAGAGGCGGTTGGGGAAGGCGGCCAGGTAGCCGCCGTCGAAGTTGGCATCGATGCCCAGCGATTCGAGGCCGAAGCCCAGCCCGGCGAAGGCCAGCGCGGTGCCGGCCAGCGACAGGGCGACCGGGTAGCCGAACATCAGCACGGTACAGATTACGGCGAACAGCACCAGCGGCATGAACTCCAGCATCACAGGTGCTCCTCGTGGTGATCGGGGGTGTCGGCCTGGGGATCGATGCGGCCGGTCAGGATCAGCAGGTTACGCGTGGCCTCGACCATGGCCTGGAGGATCATCAGCCCGCCGAACGCGGGAATCAGCGTCTTGAGCAGGAAGACGGCGGGAATGCCGCCGGTATCCGGCGAGCTCTCGAGGATCGCCCAGGACTTGCTCACATAGCCGAGGCTGGACAGGATCACGAAGACCATGAACGGCAGCAGCAGGAACAGGGTGCCCAGCAGGTCGATCAGTGCCTTGCGCTTCGGCGTCATGGCTCGATAGAAGATGTCCACCCGCACATGGCCGCCGTGGCGCAGGGTGTAGCCGGCGGCGAGCATGAACACCGTGGCATGCATGTACATCACCGATTCCTGCATGGGGATGCTGTTGATGCTGAAGGCATAGCGCAGCACCACGATCAAGAACTGAACCAGCATCATCAGCAGGATCAGCCAGGACAGGCTGCGCCCGAGCCACTCGGAGAAGCGGTCGAGCCAGGTCAGCAGACTCGGGAGCTCGTGGGTAGGAGGCATGGGCGATCGCTCGGAGTTGCGGTGACGTCGAGAGTAGGGGCGCCGTGCGTTGAAACGACTCAGCCGACTATACGGGAATTCGTCAACGCCTGTCGGGATGACAGGACCGACATTGGTCTTAACCCGTGCCGGGGGGAGACGTCAGGCTGGCCTGGCAGGCGGCGGGTAGCCGCACCTCGATCGCGACCGGCAGATGATCCGAGTACAGGTGCTCCAGCACCTCGACGCGGTCGGTCTCCAGGGAATCGGAGAGCAGGATGTGATCCAGGGCGCGGCGCGGTTGCCAGGAGGGATAGCTGAGCGGCGGGCGCACCGGATGCAGGGGCAGGGAATCGCGGAACCGCGAATGGGCGTGGATCTGATCCGGCGTGCAGTTGAGATCGCCCATCACCACCACATGACGCAGCGGCTGGATCAGTTCGCTGAGGTAGTCGAGCTGGCGCACGCGGCCACGATGGCTGAGGGCCAGATGAGCGACGAAGACGTGCAGGGCATCGGGCCCCTCGCCGAAGCGGGCATGGATGGCGCCGCGGCCGGGCAGGGTGCCGGGCAGGCGGTGCTCCTCGACGCGCGCGGGCGTCAGTTTCGACAGCAGACCATTGCTGTGCTGGGCGACGCGCCCCAGGTTGCGGTTGAGCTGCTGGTAGTGGTGGGGAAAGCCGGCCCGGCCGGCCAGGTAGGCCACCTGGTTGACGTGGCCGGAGCGGAAGCTGCCCCCGTCCACCTCCTGCAGGCCGACGATGTCGAAGCCGCCGAGCACCTCGCCCATGGCATCGAGGCGCTCACCGCGGCGGGGATGGGGGAGCAGGTGTTGCCAGCCCCGCGTCAGATAGTGGCGGTAGGCCGAGGTCTGGATGCCGACCTGCAGGTTGAAGGTCAGTAGCTTCAGAGACGTCATGCCCGGAGCATGGTCGTTGTCCTCGGCCCGCTGTTGCATGTCACTCGGCCCGCTCGTCGCGCACCTGATCGACCAGGGCATCGGCGATCTGCGGCATGTTCTCGAGGCTGCCGGCGGTGCTCGGGGTCACCACGAAGCGGCCGTCGACGACCAGCGCCGGTACGCCCATCAGTTGCATGTTGCGCATCCGCGCGTGGGCGCGGTTGACCTGCGACTTGACGCCGAAGGAACCCAGCGCGTCCAGGGCGTCCTGTTCGCTGACGCCGTACTGGCCGAAGAAGGCCGCGAGGTCCTCGTCAGCGGTCAGCTGGTCGCCTTGCTCGTGGATGGCGTCGAAGAAGTCGCCGTGCATCTGCTGCTGGATCTCCAGCTGCTGGGCGGCATAGAAGGCCGTGGCGTGGCGGTTCCAGGCGCCGCCCATGGTGGCCGGCATGCGCTGGAAGGCGACATCGTCGGGCAGCTCGGCGACCCACGCGTTGAGGCTGTCTTCCAGGGCGTAGCAGTGCGGGCAGCCGTACCAGAAGGCCTCGGTGACCTCGATCTTGTCGTCGGCGACCTGGGTCTTCACCGGCTCGTCGAGCACGGTGTAATCCTGGCCGGCGACCAGGTCGGCGGCTGAGCCGAGGGTCGACAGGGTGGACAGGCCGATACCTGCGACGGCGACCATCAGTGTTTTGAACATGCGAGGAGTCTCTCCTTGAGGTGACGTGATCCGAATGCCGTCATTCGGGGATGGCGTACGCGGCCTTGGAGTCGTGGCCGGGCCGCCGGGTTCCCCGATGATGACATGAGTCTGGCGTCGCGTGGGGCGTGGGTCAGTGCAGACCGCGCACGTAGCTGGCCACCGCTTGCATGTCGCGGTCGCTCATCTGGGCGGCGATCTCGCGCATGATCGCGTTCGTGTCGTTGTCGCGCTGGCCGGTGGCGAAGGCCTTCAGCGTGGTGACCAGGTAGTCGCGCTGCTGGCCCGAGAGGGCCGGATAGGCGCTGCTACCGATGCCTTCGCCGGTCGGCGTGTGACAAGCCGCGCAGGCCGGAATGCCCTGCTCCATGTCGCCGGCGCGGTACAGCTCTCGGCCACGCTCGACCAGCTCGGGATCGGCTTGGCCGCGGGCCGGCGACAGGCCGGCGTAGTAGGCGGCCACGTTCCAGGCATCCTGGTCGGAGTAGTCGTCGAGCTGCCCCGCCATCTGCGGCACCGGGCGCTTGCCATCGCGGATGTCCATGATCTGCTTGGCCAGATAGGAGGCCTGCTGGCCGGCCAGGTTGGGGAAGGCCGGGGCGATGCCGATGCCCTGCTGGCCGTGGCAGGCACTGCACACGGCGGCCTTGTCACGGCCGGCCTCGGCATCGGCATCCGCCAGGGAAGCGGCATGGGCGGCGCCGATGGCGCACAGGGTGATGGCGAAGCTTGCCAGTAGCTGTCTCATCGCGAATCCACACTGCCGTTTGTGGTTGAACGGGCGAGCCCGCTGGTCGCTGGCGTGGGGAGCACGGTGTATACTGCCGCCCCCGGCCGCAGACAAAATCGACTGCAGTATAAAGGAACACCGGTGTTGCCGAAATGCAAGCCGCGCCCCCTCGATCGACCTCAGGAATCCCGCCATGTCGCGCCTTAACTACCAGGCAGCCAGCTTTATCACCAGTGCGCCGACGCTTGCGAAGTGTCCCGCCGATACCGGGGCCGAGGTCGCCTTCGCCGGGCGTTCCAACGCCGGAAAGTCCAGTGCGATCAATGCGCTGACGCACCAGAAGGCCCTGGCGCGGACCTCCAAGACGCCGGGCCGGACGCAGCTGATCAACCTCTTCTCGCTGGACGAGGCCGCCGAGCTGCGCCTGGTCGACCTGCCGGGCTATGGCTATGCCAAGGTCCCCGAGCAGGTCAAGCGCGAGTGGCAGCATCATCTGGCCGATTACCTGCGCCGACGCACCTCGCTGCGAGGCCTTGTACTGCTGATGGACGTGCGCCATCCGCTCACCGAGTTCGACCAGACCCTGCTGGGCTGGGCCGACGAGGCCGACATGCCGGTGCATATCCTGCTGACCAAGGCCGACAAGCTGAAGCGCGGCCCGGCCAAGAGCGCCCTGCAGCAGGTGCGTTCGCGACTGCGCGAGTGGGAAGACCTGGTGACCGTGCAGCTGTTCTCGGCGCTCAAGAAGGACGGCCTCGAGGAGGTGCACCAGCGCCTCGATGATTGGCTGCTCACCGACCCTCAGTGACCGTGGGCGGCGTTCCTCGCCGCCCGGGCCGTCGCCCACCGCGCTTCTCCACGGGTGACGCGAGCGCGGCCACCCCGTCCTACTCCCCCAGCCTTTCCAGCAGCGCCGGTAGCTCGCGAATATGCGTGAGCCGGTGCACGCCGGCCGGCAACGCCTCGCCGTGGGGCGCGTCGCCGGCGATCCAGGCCGCCTGCATGCCCAGCCGCAGCGCCGGCAGGATGTCTTCCTGCCAGGAATCGCCGATATGCATCGCCCGCTCGGGCGTGGTCCCGAGTCGGGCCAGCGTCATCAAGAAGCAGCGTGGATCCGGCTTGGGGGCGTGCATCTCGCCGGCGGCGATCGAGACCTCGAAGTGGCGCGACAGCGCCAGCCGGCGCAGGGCCAGGTTGCCGTTGGTGATCGAGGCCAGCCGGTAGCGCCGGCCCAGGGCGTCGAGCATCGTCGTCACCTCCGGATAAGGCGAGACGCCAAGGCGCAGGTCATGGAAACGCTCCATGGCGGCCAGCGACCACAGTCGGGCCGCCGAGCGCGGCAGGCCGAACTCCTCCAGCAGGCCGCACAGCGCCTGCTCGCGAATCCAGGTGAAGTTCCCGCGGCGCAGCGGATGGCGCTCGGCCAGCTCGCGCCGGCGTTGCTGGTAGGCCTCGAGGGGCAGGCGCTCGGCGAACTGGCCCAGCATGCTCTCACCGCGGGTGGCGAGCCAGGCGGCCAGGCTTTCGTCGAGCCAGGCGTAGTGGCCTTCCTCGGTGAGGGCCATCACGCCCTGGTTGTCCCACAGGGTGTCATCGAGATCGAAGGTCAGCGCCTGGAGCGGGCGTCGTGTCATGAGGAATTATCGCTGTCGTCGGGGCGGCGGCGCGCCCGTGGATGGGCGGCGTCGTACCCGCTGGCCAGGTGCTGCCAGTCCAGCCGGGTGTAGACCTGCGTCGTGGACAGGTGGGCATGGCCGAGGAGTTCCTGGACCGCACGCAGGTCCTGGCTGGACTCGAGCAGGTGGCTGGCGAAGGAGTGGCGCAGCCGGTGCGGATGCAGGTGTTCATCCAGGCCGCGGCGGCGGGCCAGGCCGGCCAGGCGCTGTTGGATCGCCCGGTGGCCGAGGCGGCGGCCACGCGCGCCGACGAACAGCGCGGCCTCGGTGTCGCCGGCCAGCGCGCCGCGCACGCCGAGCCAGGTGTCGAGTGCCTGATGGGCGCGCCGCCCCACCGGGACCTGGCGCGGCTTGCCGCCCTTGCCCAGCACTCGTACGCGCTGGGGGCGGAGGTCGCCCAGGTCCAGCGCCGCCAGCTCGGCCAGGCGCAGCCCGCTGGAGTAGAAGAGCTCGAGCATGGCCTGGTCGCGCACCGCGAGCGGGGAGCCGTCGTGGGGCGTGTCGAGGAAATGCGCCAGGGCATCCACGTCGACCGGGCGTGGCAGGTCCCGGGGGGCCTTGGGCGTGCGCACCAGCTCCGTCGGGTTGTAGTCCAGGCGCCCATCGCGGCGCAGCCAGTCGGCGAAGCGGGTCACCGCCGCACGGCGCCGCGCCAGGCTACGCGGGGCCAGGCCGCGGGCCCGCTCGCCGCCGAGGAAGCGGCGCAGCAGCGCGACGTCCAACGCTCCACCGTCGTCCACGCCCTGGGCCTCCAGGAACGTCGCCAGCGCCGCCAGATCCTGCCGGTAGGCGGTCACCGTGGCGGGGCTCGCCGTCCGTGCGAGCTCGGTGAGGCAGGCCTCGACCTGGCGCGCCAGCAACGTGTCGTCAGCCATGGCGGGGCGGCGCCAGGCGCACCAGCAGCCGGGCCACCACGTCGCCGACATACTCGGTGAACAGGGTATCCATGCTGGCGCGGAAGTGCTCCGGGTCGGGGCTCGCCAGCACCAGGTAGCCCATGGGCTCGCCGAGGGTCAGCCGTGCCAGGGCGCAGGAGCCGGCCTGGGCGGGGGCCGGTGCATGAGGCAGCAGGCGCTTCCAGTCGCTGGGCGAGAGGCGCGTGCAGCGGCTGGCCCGGCCGTCGAGCAGTGCCGCGAGGCGCCGGGCCGCGTGGTCATCGAGCACATGCCGCGGAGGCTGGGGAGGCCGCGGTTCGGCGTCGGTGAGCGTGGCCGGGCACCATAGCGCCAGCGCCGGGGTCTGGAAGCGCTCGCCGAGCTGGGTCGCCAGCGCCTGGCCCAGGGCGTCGCCATCCTCGGCCTCGAGCAGCGACAGCACCAGCTCGCGGGTGCGGCGGTACTGGGCCTCGTTGTGACGGGCCGAGTCGAGCAGTTGCTCGAGCCGTCGCTCGGACTGCTCGGCGCGGCCGCGCAGGTCGTGAACCAGGCGCTCGAGCAGGGAGGTGGCGCCTTGAGCCTCGGGGTGTGGCACCCGGAGCTGCTGCAGCAGGCCCTCACGGCCGACGAAGAAGTCCGGGTGGCGGGCCAGCCACTGGGCGACGACGTCGGGCTCCAGGGTCTTGCGCGGCTCGGGGGCGGGATGGCTCATGAGCGATGTCTCCTCTGCGTTGGGCGCATGATGATGTTGGCGTTATGTCAGCGGTACGCGTCCCTCGAAGACCCGCGTGGCGGGGCCGGTCATGACCAGGGGAGCCTCGCCGCCGGGCCAGGCGATCTCCAGCTCGCCACCGGGTAGCTGCACGCTGACCGGGCTCTCGAGCCAGCCCAGGCGGATGCCGGTGGCCACCGCGGCGCAGGCGCCGGTGCCGCAGGCCAGGGTCTCGCCGCTGCCGCGCTCGAAGACTCTCAGCCGGATCTCGTGGGCGGACACGACCTGCATGAAGCCGGCGTTGACCCGCTTGGGGAAGCGCGGGTGGCCTTCGATGGCCGGCCCCAGGCGCTCGACGGGGGCGTTGTCGACGTCGTCGACCCGCAGTACCGCGTGGGGGTTGCCCAGCGAGACCACGCCGACCTCGAGGGGCTGGCCCTCGATCTCCAGCGCATGCAGCAGGCGGTCCTCGTCGGCGTCGAAGGGCAGTGCCTCGGGGCTGAAGCGCGGCGCCCCCATGTCGACGCGCACCCGCTCGTCGTCCTCGACCACCAGGGTCAGCGGGCCACCGGCGGTCTCGACGCGGATCTCGTGCTTGTGGGTCAGCCGCTGGTCACGCACGAAGCGGGCGAAGCAGCGAGCCCCGTTGCCGCAGTTTTCGACTTCGCTGCCGTCGGCGTTGTAGATCCGGTAGCGGAAGTCCATGTCCGGGTCGCGGGGCGGCTCGACCAACAGCAGCTGGTCGAAGCCGATGCCGAAGCGGCGCCCGGCCAGCGCTCGGATCTGCTCGTCGCGCAGGCGCGCCCGCTGGCTGATCAGGTCGACCACCATGAAGTCGTTGCCGAGTCCGTGCATCTTGGTGAACTGCAGCAGCATCACGGCGTCTCCGCGCTGTCGTCCGGCAGCACCGCCTCGCCGGCCCACAGGTCCTCGAGCCGTTCGCGGCGGCGCACCAGGTGGGGCCGGTCGCCGTCGACCATCACCTCGGCCGGGCGCGGGCGGCTGTTGTAGTTGGAGGCCATCACGAAGCCGTAGGCGCCCGCCGAGCGCACCGCCAGCAGGTCGCCGGGGGCGATGGCCAGCTCGCGGTCCTTGCCGAGGAAGTCGCCGGTCTCGCAGACCGGGCCGACCACGTCATAGGTATCGCCGTCGCGCGGTGCCGTGGTGTCGACCACCTGGATCGCCTGCCAGGCCTGGTAGAGTGAGGGGCGGATCAGGTCGTTCATGGCCGCGTCGACGATGGCGAAGTTCTTGGTCTCGCCGGGCTTGAGGAACTCGACCCGAGTCAGCATCACGCCGGCGTTGGCGGCGATCGAGCGCCCCGGCTCGAACAGCAGGGTCAGCCGTTCGCTGTCCGGCCAGCGGGCCAGCCGCTCGAGCAGGGCGGTGACGTAGTCGAAGGGCTGGGGCGGGCGCTCGTCCTGATAGGTCACGCCGAGGCCGCCGCCCAGGTCGAGGTGATCGATCTCGATGCCATCCTCGCGCAGGCGCTCGAGCAGCACCAGCAGCCGGTCCAGGGCGTCGAGGAAGGGCGTGGTGTCGGTGAGCTGCGAGCCGATGTGGCAGTCGAGCCCGGCCACCCGGACGTGGTCCATGGCCGCGGCCTGACGGTAGACCTCATGAGCCTCGTCGACCGGGATGCCGAACTTGTTGTCCTTGAGCCCGGTGGAGATATAGGGGTGGGTGCCGGCGTCGACGTCGGGATTGACCCGCAGCGAGACCGCGGCGGTCTTGCCCATGCCGCGTGCCACGGCGTCGAGGCGTTCGAGCTCGGCGTGCGATTCGACGTTGAAGCACTTGATGCCCACGCTGAGCGCGCGTTCGAGCTCGTGCTCCTCCTTGGCCACGCCGGAGAATACCACCTTGGCCGGGTCGCCGCCGGCCACCAGCACCCGTTCCAGCTCGCCCACCGAGACGATGTCGAAGCCGGCGCCGAGGCGCGCGAGCAGGTTAAGCACCGCCAGGTTGGAGTTGGCCTTCACCGCGTAGCAGATCAGGTGCGGATGGCTGCCCACGGCCTCGGTATAGGCGCGGAAGTGGCGCGCCAGAGTGGCCTTGGAGTAGACGTAGCAGGGCGTGCCGAAGGCCTCGGCCAGCTGAGGCAGCGGCACGTCTTCCGCGTGGAGTACGCCGTCACGATAGGCGAAATGATCCATCAGTCTTCCTCGTCGGCGTTGTGGGGCTCGTCGACATGGGTGTCGTCATCCTGGCGGGACTCGTCCTGCTGGGCATCGCGAGGGCCGTAGCGCTCGGCCGCGGCCTCGTTGTCGGGCAGGTAGAGCGGGCCTTTCTGGCCGCAACCGGCCAGCAGGGTCAGCGTCAGCAGGGCGAAGGGGGCGAGGCGGCGCATCAACGGTCGTCTCCCGGGGCGTCGGTGGCGGTCAGCGTGGCCAGGGCCTCGCGGGCGCGCTGGGCGGCGGCGCGAACCTGATCGGGGGCGGTGCCGCCGATGTGGTTGCGCGCGGCCACCGAGCCCTCGAGGGTCAGTACCTCGAAGACGTCCTGCTCGATGACCTCGGAGAAGCGGCGCAGCTCCTCGAGGCTCATGTCGGAGAGGTCCTTGTCCGCGCTGATGCCGTAGGCCACGGACTGGCCGACGATCTCGTGGGCATCGCGGAAGGCCACGCCGCGGCACACCAGGTAGTCGGCCAGGTCGGTGGCGGTGGAGAAGCCCTTGCGCGCGGCCTCGCGCATGTTATCGGCCTTGGCCTCGATGGCCGGCACCATGTCGGCGAACGCCTTGAGGCAGTCCTGCGCGGTGGTCAGGGCGTCGAATAGCGGCTCCTTGTCCTCCTGGTTGTCCTTGTTGTAGGCCAGCGGCTGGGACTTCATCAGCGTCAGCATGCCCATCAGGTGGCCGTAGACGCGGCCGGTCTTGCCGCGCACCAGCTCCGGCACGTCCGGGTTCTTCTTCTGTGGCATGATCGATGAGCCGGTGCAGAAGCGGTCGGGCAGGTCGATGAAGTCGAACTGGGCGCTGGTCCACAGCACCAGTTCCTCGCTCATCCGCGACAGGTGCATCAGCAGGGTGCTGGCGAAGGCGGTGAATTCGATGGCGAAGTCGCGGTCGCTGACGGCATCGAGGCTGTTCTCGGCGGGGCGGTCGAAGCCCAGCAGCTCGGCGGTCACATGGCGGTCGATGGGATAGGTGGTGCCGGCCAGGGCGGCGGCGCCCAGCGGCAGCACGTTGACGCGCTTACGGCAGTCGAGCAGCCGTTCATGGTCGCGGGCCAGCATCTCATGCCAGGCTAGCAGGTGATGGCCGAAGGTCACCGGCTGGGCGGTCTGCAGGTGAGTGAAACCGGGCATGATGGTGTCGGCCTCGTGGTCGGCCAGCGCGATCAGGCCCTGGCGCAGGCGGGCGAGCTCGGCGGCCACGGTGTCGATCTCGTCGCGCAGGAACAGGCGGATGTCGGTGGCCACCTGGTCGTTGCGCGAGCGGCCGGTATGCAGCTTCTTGCCGGTGATGCCGATCTTGTCGGTGAGGCGCGCCTCGATGTTCATGTGCACGTCCTCGAGAGCCACCGACCATTCGAAGGTGCCGGCCTCGATCTCCGCCTGCACCTCGTCGAGGCCGGCCAGGATGGCATCGCGCTCGTCCTCGCTGAGTACCCCGACCCGGGCCAGCATGGTGGCATGGGCGCGCGAGCCTTGGATATCGTGGTGGGCCAGGCGCTGATCGAAGTCGACCGAGGCGGTGAAGCGGGCGACGAAGGCGTCGGTGGGCTCGCTGAAGCGGCCGCCCCAGGACTGGTTGGTGCTATCGCTCGTCGGGGGTTGGCTCATCGGGCTGACATCCTTCATGACGGTAAGAGGGGCTCGGCGGACGGCGGGGCGTGCCGGCTTGACATGCCGGAAAGTGTACCAGAGTCCGCGCCCCAGGCGAGCGGCGGGAGCGCTTCGTGGGCCGCCGCGCCGTCGCCCGGGGCAGGCCGCGCGTTGAGGCTTCGAAGGTGGTTCCGGCGGGGTGGCGATTTGCCTGGCTTGCCGGGTCCTTTATGATGACGCTATATCAGAGAGCACCGGTCGCCCGCGCGAAGGCGCCGGCGCCATGAACCGGGACGGAGAGAAGCCTGTGCAAGCCATGACGAAGTTGCGTATCGCCACTCGCAAGAGCCAGCTGGCCCTGTGGCAGGCCGAATACGTCCGTGATCGCCTGATGGCGACGCATCCCGAGCTCGAGGTGGAGCTGGTACCGATGTCGACCCGCGGCGACAAGATCCTCGACACGCCGCTGGCCAAGGTCGGCGGAAAGGCGTTGTTCGTCAAGGAGCTGGAAGAGGCGATGCTCGATGGTCGTGCCGACATCGCCGTGCACTCCATGAAGGACGTGCCCATGCATTTCCCCGAGAGCCTGGGGCTGTCGGTGATCCTCGAGGGCGCGGAGCCGACCGACGCCTTCGTGTCGCATCGCTACGGTTGCCTGGATGAGCTGCCCGAGGGCGCGCGTGTCGGCACCTCCAGCCTGCGTCGCGGCCTGCAGATACGCGAGGCGCGCCCCGACCTGGAGGTGTTGAGCCTGCGCGGCAACGTCCAGACTCGCCTCGGCAAGCTCGACAGCGGCGAGTTCGATGCCATCCTGCTGGCCACCTCCGGGCTCAAGCGCCTGGGGCTCGGGGATCGCATCACCATGGAGCTGCCGGCGGAGGTCTGTCTGCCGGCCTGTGGCCAGGGCGCGCTGGGCATCGAGTGCCGCATGCATGATGCCGAGTTGATCTCGCTGCTGGCGCCGCTCGACGATCCGGCCACCGCCACGCGGGTGCGCGCCGAGCGCGCCATGAACACTCGCCTCGAGGGCGGCTGTCAGGTGCCGATCGGCGGCCATGCGATCTTCGAGGACGACGGCCAGACCCTGTGGCTGCGCGCCCTGGTCGGCAATCCCGAGGGTACCGAGGTGCTGCGTGCCGAGGGCCGAGGCTCGATCCATGAGCCGGAGGCGCTAGGCATCCGCGTCGCCGAAGAGCTGCTGGAAATGGGCGCAGGCGACATCCTCGCCGAGGTCTACGGCGCCGGTTGATGGCGACGCCGCCGGTCTTGATCTGCCGCCCCGGCCCCCGGGCCGCGGCGCTGGCCGACGCCATCGCCGCGCGCGGTGTCGCCGTCGAACATGGCGATGCCATGGCCCTCGACCCGCTGCCGGAAACCGCGCAGCAGCGTAGCGTCTGGCTGGATTTCGACCAGTACCGGCGCGTGGTGGTGGTAAGCCCCTTCGCCGCCGAATGCCTCGCCGAGGCGTTGGAGCGCTACTGGCCCCAGCTACCGGTCGGGGTGGACTACTATGCCGTGGGGGCGGCGACCGCCGCGGTCCTGCACCGTGAGCTGGGCGTGCGTGTGCACCTGCCTCCCGCCGGCGACACCAGCGAGGCGTTGCTCGCCCTGGGGTCGTTGAGGCGCCTCGATGAGCAGCGCGTGCTGTTGGTGGCCGGCGAAGGCGGTCGGCCGCTGCTCGGCGAGACGCTCGCCGAGCGAGGCGCCCGATTGACCCGCCTGGCGCTCTATCGGCGCCGCCTGCTCGCCCCTGACGCGGGGCTCGAGCGGCGGCTCGCCGAGGGCGACTACCGCGCCCTGGTGGTCACCAGCGGAGAAATCCTCGAACATCTGGCAAGATGGTGTTCGCACACCGCCTTGCACCAACCGCTAATCGTGTCCAGTACCCGGTTGGCTACACTGGCCGACACGCTGGGGTTTCGTCGCCCCGTCGTGGCGTCTGGGGCTACGCCCGCCGCGCTGGCGGACGCCGTGGCCGAGGGAGACCCGGAGAAGGCCGATGTCGATCATGATGATCTCGAAAAGGGCTAGCGACAGATGAGCAATCAACACAACGATCAGGACGAACAACAGACGCCCTCCGACGCCGCTGATGGCACCACCGCGTCGCCCCAGGGCGAGGCCGAGGCGAGCGCGAGTGGGTCCGGCTCCTCGCGCCGTTCCCGGCGTCGCGGCAAGGGAGGTGCCGCGGCCAAGGGTGGCGAGTCGAACGGCGACAAGGCCGCTTCGCGTCAGGCTGCCGCCAAGCCTGCGGCATCCAGCGAGGCCAAGAGTGAGGCCAAGAGCGAGGCTTCCTCGACGCCGGCCAAGGGTGGTGCGGCCTCCTCGGGCCAGGGCGGCAAGTCGACACCCGGAAAATCGACACCCGGCAAGCCCGGCGGTGGCCAGGGCGGCAAGGGCTCGGGCGGTGCTGGCGAGCCCCCCCGTCGTGGGGGCAAGGCCGGCGCCGTGGCGTTGGGGCTGGTGATCCTGCTCGGTGCCGGCGGCATCTACTTCGGCTGGCAGGTCTGGCAGCGGCTCGACGCCCAGCAGCAGAACCTGGCCGCGCTGCCCGAGCAGCCCGCCGGCCAGGGCGCGCTGGATGACCTGTCCACGCGGCTGGAGAGCAGCCAGGGCGAGCGCGAGGCCGCCATCGACGACCTGCGTAGCGAGTTCTCCGACTATCGCGGCAGCGTCGACGATGCCCTCGACCGGGTCCTCAAGGAGCTGGCCAGCGAGCAGCAGACCGACGAACGCGACTGGCTCCACGCCGAGGCCGCCTACCTGCTGCGCCTGGCCAATCAACGCCTGCAGCTCGAGCGCGACGTCAAGGGTGCCTCGGCGCTGTTGAGTACCGCCGATGCGCGACTCGAGGAGGCCGATAATCCGGCGCTGCTGCCGGTGCGGCGCGATATCGCCTCGGAGCTGGCCGCCCTGGACGCCGTGCCACGGGTCGACCGCACGGGCCTTTACCTGGCGCTCAACGCTCAGCAGGAGCAGATCGCCGGCCTGCCGCTGGCCCAGGACATCGATGCGATCGCCGCCAATTCGACCATCGAGGAGGCGCCGAGTGGCGGCTGGCAGCAACAGTTGTCGCGAGTCGGCGAGGAGCTCAAGGACCTGGTCACGGTGCGCCAGCACGATGAGGCCCTGGAGGCGCTGGTCTCGCCGGAGCAGGAATCCTATCTGCGCCAGAGCGTGCGGCTGATCCTCGAGCAGGCTCAGCTGGCGCTGCTCAAGGAGGAGCGAGAGCTCTATGACGCCAGCCTCGACAAGGCGTTGACCCTGATCCGCGGCTACTACGACACCCGCGATGATGCCGTGGCGTCGGTGCTGAGCCGGCTCGAGGCGCTCAAGGGCCGCACCATCCGCCCCGAGTTGCCCGATATCAGCGCCTCCCAGCAGGCGTTGGCCGAGTTCATCGAGCGTCGCTATGAAGCCGGCGACAATGGCCAGGGAGGCGCGTCATGAGAAAGCTGATCCTGCTTATCGTCCTGGGGCTCGCGGTCGGGGCCCTGTTCGGCCAGCTGATGATGGCGGTGCCCGGCTACTGGCTGGTGCGCATCGGCGACACCTCGGTGCAGACATCTTTCTGGTTCGGCCTGGTGTTGATGCTGGCCGCCTTCATCGTGCTGCACTTCGTGCTGCGCGTGCTGATGCGCCTGTCTCGGCCGGTATCGCGCTTCAAGGTCTGGAACAGCCGCTCACGCAACCGCACCGCCATGAAGCGCACCGTGCGCGGCCTGGTGGCGCTGGCCGAGGGGCGCTGGAAGCGCGCCGAGAAGTCGCTGGTCAAGGCCGCCGATGACTCCAGCACGCCGCTGGTCAACTATCTCTCCGCGGCTCTGGCGGCCCACTATCAGGGGCGCTACGAACAGGCCGACACCCTGCTCAAGCGCGCTCACCTGAGCACCGAGGGAGCCGATACCGCGGTCGGCATGATGCAGGCCCAGTTGATGCTGGACCGTCAGCAGTACGAGGAAGCCCTGGCTACCCTCACCCGCCTGGACCGCCACCTGCCCAATCACCCGCAGGTGCTCAAGCAGCTCAAGCAGGCCTACATCAGCTTGAACGACTGGGATGGCCTGCGCCGCCTGATGCCGCGGTTGGGAGCTCAGCAGCTGATCGCGAAGGAGGAGCGCGAGCAGCTCGAACGCCAGGCCTACCGCGAGCTGATCATCCAGGAGACTCGTCAGCCGGGCGGCATCGAACGGGTGCGCAACCTGTGGGCGGACATGCCCGAGGAGCTGCGGGGTCATGTCGAATTGATCGTGCTCTACGCCGAGGCACTGCTGCGCGGCAACGAGCAAGGTATCGCCGAACGCCTGCTGCGCCACTCCCTCAAGGAGCAGTGGGACAGCCGGCTGGTGCTGCGCTACGGCCTGCTCGAGGTGGATGCCGCCCGCCAACTGGTGGTCGCCGAGAAGTGGCTGCAGGAGCGGCCCAATGATCCGGACCTGCTGCTGACCCTGGGTCGCCTGTCGCTGCGCAACGCTTACTGGGGCAAGGCGCAGGAGTACTTCGAGGCCAGCCAGCGCCAGCGTTCCAGCGGCGTGGTGTGCGCCGAGCTGGCGCGTCTCTATGCCAACCTGGGCGAGCACAACAAGAGCCAGCTCTACTATCGCCAGAGCGTGGAGCTGCTCGACAAGTCGCTGCCCTCGCTGCCGCAGCCGACCGAGCCCGAGGATACCCTGGCGCGTAGCGGAAGCCGCCAGGCCTCTTGAACGCTAGCCGGGCCGACGAGCCTGGCCCACAACGAAACGGGGGCTGCCGATCGGCAGCCCCCGTTTCGTTGTGGGCATCGTCAACGCTCGAACCGTGCCGGCCAGGCGCTGACGCGAATGGGTGTCGAGAAGGCCGGGCGGCGTGCGTGGACGCCGCCCGGCAGGCTCACTCGCCGTCGTCCTGGTTGTGGACCTCCTTGGGCGATGAGGTGTCGGCCGGGTCGAAGCGGTCGTCCACGTGGCTTCCGTGGTGGCGGGGCTGGCCGGCCGGGCTGCCATCGACGGTGAAGCTCTGCTGCATGACGCGCAGGTTGGCCGGCGGCGCGGCGCCTTCCTTGTCCGCCCCGAAGAACAGGGTGGTATGCGGGAAGGGAATCTCGATGCCGGCGGCGTCGAAGCGCATCTTGACCAGCCGGTTGTAGGCGCGGCCCACGGCCCACTGGTCGCCCGGGGTAGTCATCAGGCGTACCCGGATGTTCACCGAGCTGTCGGCCAGCGCGATCACGCCGGCCACTTCCAGCGGTTCGAGCAGGCAGGGCTTCATGTCCTCGTCGGCGGAGAGGTCATCGAAGGCATCGCGTAGCGCCTGGATCGCCTCGTCGATGTTCTCGCGGTAGGCGATGCCGTATTCGCCGACGTGGTAGGCGAAGTCGCGCATGTAGTTGGAGACGGTGTCGACGCTCGAGAAGGGCACGACGTGGTAGGTGCCGGAGAGATCGCGGATGCCCACCGAGCGGATGCTCAGCTTCTCGGCGACCCCGGTGGTGCCACCGACCGTGATCACGTCGCCGGTGTTCATGGCGTTCTCGATCTGGATGAAGACGCCGGTGATGATGTCCTGCACCAGCTTCTGGGCACCGAAGCCGATGGCCAGGCCCAGTACCCCGGCGCCGGCGATCAGCGGGCCGATGTTGATGCCGATCTCGGACAGCACGATCATCGTCGTCAGGGTGACCAGGGTGATGACCAGGGCATTGCGGAACAGCGCCAGCAACGTCTGGGCGCGGGCCGTGGGAGCGCCGCCGGTCTCGGGATTCAGCTTGTGCTCGATCAGGCTGGCGAGCCCCAGCCAGACGGCGGCGGCCACCACCAGGATCGTGAACACGCTGACCAGCTTGCCGACCAGCTCGCGGCCCGCTGTGGAGGCGTACCAGGCGGCGAGGTCGAAGGCACCCCAGGCGTTGAGCACCAGCATCACCACGATGATCAGGATCACCGCGCGCACGACTCGCAGTGCGGTGGGCACGTAGCGGTTGAGGCGCGCCTCGAGCAGCGGCAGCTTGCGGCGCAGGTCGTCGCCGAGGCGGATGCGACGGCCGATGGTCTGGGTCAGGAAGGAGGAAATCAGCATGCCGACCAGCACGGTCACCAGCGTCTTGAGGGTGGCCAGCATCACGAAGGGCAGGGCTTCCTCCGGACGGGTCAGGGTCAGCACCAGCACGACCGTGAAGTAGGCCAGGGCGAACAGGTGCCAGGTACGGGCGAACAGCTGCATCGAGACCCGGCTGGCGGTCATGGTGGTCTGCTCGGCCTTGTGGTTCAGGGCCTGGCGCAGGGGCAGGCGGTTGCGCAGTACCACGGCCACGGCATAGACGTAGGCGCCGAGCATGATCAGGGTGCCCACGGTGCTGCCGAGGGGCGCCGACAGGTAGGCGCTGATCAGCGGCACCACGACCATCAGGCCATAGCCCGCCAGGCCGATCAGCCGCGCGATCCAGCGGTTCCAGTAACGGGCGCTGTCGGCGGTGATGGGCAGCAGGCGCAGCCCCTCGTAGTGCGAGGCGAATAGCATGCGCACCGCGGCCTTGAGCAACTCGATGACCAGGAAGGCGTTGAGGAACAGCGAGGCGCGGGTCGAAAGATCGCCGCTCTCGCCGACCGCGAAGGTCGCCACCAGGTTGCCGCCGACGTAGGCCAGCGCGACCACCAGGGCGTCGATCAGCGTGGCGACCCCCACGCACACCACCAGGCGCAGCAAGGGCTGCAGGCCCTGGCCGTTCAGCGACCATTGACTGAGCCGCGTGAAGAGCGGGCGTACGAGGCGCCGGATGATGATGAACAGGGCGAGGGTCGCCAGGATCACCAGCCCCAGGTTGAGCGCGGCGCTGGTGAAGGCGGCCATGTCGAAGCCGGCATCGTCGGCCACGCCACCACCGAACAGCTGGTTCAGGGTGCCTGTCATGGCCTCGAACTGGCTGCTGAGCTCATCGACCACATGGCGGGTGGCCCCGGCCAGTTGCCGGGGCAGCGAGGGTTCGGCGGCGGCCGCCTCCTCGGCGGGGGCCTCGGCCTGGGCGCGCAGCTGGTCGATCAGCTGCTGGCGGGTATCGGGGTTTTCCAGCATGTCGGCCAGGGTGGAATTGGCCGCCGGCTGGGCGTCGGTCGCCTGTGCCTGTAGCGGGCCGGAGGCGAGGAACAGGCCGGCCATCAGACACAGGCTTAAGAGGTAGAGGAGTCGTCTAGGGGGTGTCACGCGATGGGCCTCCATGTCGTGGCGTGGATGGATCATCTCGGCATCTTCCCAGCCTGCACCGTTAGCGTCGAGTCTTGAACGTCGTTATTTCGGCGTATGAAGCTTGTACAAAGGCATGGCGTCAGTCGAGCCCGTACCGGGCGGTCCGCCCGGGAAGTGCTTTTGTGGGAGCTCTTCGCTTCGGCTAGCATGATCGCGCATTCACGGGGAGGGGCATCATGAGCGGCGGCATCGTTGGCCTGGTTCTGGTGGCGGTAGGGGGCGCGCTGGGCGGCATGGCTCGCCTGGCGGTAGGTGATTTGATGGCGCATTGGCTCGGGCGTGGCTTCCCCTGGGGAACCCTGACGGTCAACGTGTTGGGTTGCCTGGCGATCGGTGCCCTGGCGACCGCCCTGGGCTGGCCGATCGCGTCCTCGCCGGCCTGGTCGCTGCTGGCGGTCGGCGGGCTGGGTGGGTTCACCACGGTGTCGTCCTTCAGCCTGCAGACGCTGACCCTATGGCAGGAGGGGCGATCTGGCCCGGCCGTGGTCAATGGGTTGGCCACCCTGGTGGCCGGCGTGGCCGCCACGGCGCTGGGCTGGTGGCTGGCGGGAGGTGGCGCATGACGGGCTGGCGCGGCTATCTGGCGGTGGGACTGGGCAGCGGGCTGGGGGCGCTGGCGCGCCATCTGGTGGGGCTCGGCATGCTGCAGGCGCTGGGCAGCGCCTTCCTGTGGGGCACCCTGGCCGTCAACCTGGTGGGCTCCTGGCTGATCGCCGCCTGCGCCGCCCGGGTGGGGCACCGTGTCACCGGCCACGCCGCTCGTTGGCAGCCCTTCCTGATGGCCGGCTTCTGCGGCGGCTTCACCACCTTCTCGCTGTTCGGACTGGAGACGCTCTACCTGCTCGAGACGTCGCGCCCCGGCCTGGCCTTGGCCTATGGCGTCGGTAGCGTGCCGTTGTGGCTGGCCGCCGCTTGGTGGGGGCGGCGCGTCGGCCGCCCTGGAGTGGGCCCGTGAAGGGCCCAGGGGTCAGGACGACGCCTGGCTCCGCTTGCGTTTGCCCTTGGGCGCCGCCTTGCCGGCGTCGGGCCTTGGCTGCTGGCCGGGGAAGCGCTCGCGGACCAGCGTCAGCAGACCTTGGGTCGAGGCGTCGAAGTCCTGGCTGTGTTCGTCGATGCGTTCGCTGATCTCGCCGGCGATGCGCTTGCCGAGCTGCACGCCCCACTGGTCGAAGGAGTTGATGTTCCAGATCACCCCCTGAACGAACACCTTGTGCTCGTACAGGGCGATCAGCGCGCCGAGGTTCTTCGGCGTCAGCTCGTCGAGCAGCAGGGTGCTGGAGGGTCGGTTGCCCGGGCAGCTGTAGGGGTCCAGGTCGCTGTCCCCCTGGCTGCCTTCCATGAAGGCATTGGCCTGGGCCAGCATGTTGGTCAGCAGCGCGAAGTGGTGATCCTCCATGCCGGGCTCGGGCTTGAGCGAGGCGATGAAGTCGATCGGCACATAGCGGGTGCCCTGATGGAGCAGCTGGAAGAAGGCATGCTGGCCGTTGGAGCCGGTCTGGCCCCAGACGATCGGCCCGGTCTTGTAGTCGACCGGGTGGCCGAAGATGTCCACCGACTTGCCGTTGGATTCCATGTCGAGCTGCTGCAGGAAGGGTGGCAGCTGATGCAGCGCCTGATCGTAGGGCACGATGGCGTGGGTCTCGGCGCCGGTGAAGTTGATGTACCAGATCCCGATCAGCGCCATCAGCACCGGCATGTTGGCGGCGTTGGGCGCGGTCAGGAAGTGCTGGTCCATCTCGTAGGCGCCTTCGAGCATCTCCATGAAGCCCTCGAAACCGATGGCCAGCGCGATCGGCAGGCCGATCGACGACCACATGGAATAGCGCCCACCGACCCAGGCCCAGAATTCGAAGACATTCTCCTCGCGGATGCCGAACTCCATGGCCGCGCGGCGGTTGGTGGAGGCGGCGACGAAGTGCGCGCCCACGTCGGCCTCCTCGCCGGCGTGTTCGAGGAACCAGCGCCGCGCGGTCTTGGCGTTGAGCAGCGTCTCCTGGGTGGAGAAGGTCTTGGTCGAGACGATGAACAGCGTGGTGGCCGGGTCGAGACCGCTGAGCACCTTCTGGATATGCGCGCCGTCGACGTTGGACACGAAGTGGAAGTTGAGCTCCGCATGGCGGTACTTGAGCAAGGCCCGGCAGGCCATGTTGGGCCCCAGGTCGGAGCCGCCGATGCCGATGTTGACCACGTCCTTGATGCGCTCGCCGCTGTAGCCTTTCCATTCGCCGCTGCGCACCGCCTCGGAGAAGCGCTGGATCTGTTCGCGGGTCCGCTGGATCTCCGGCATCACATCCTGGCCGTCGACCATCAGCGGCCCCTCGCCGACGTTACGCAGCGCGGTGTGCAGCACCGGGCGATTCTCGGTGACGTTGATGATGTCGCCGGAGAACATCTGGGCGCGGCGCTGGACCAGCGCCGAGTGGTCGGCCAGTTCGAGCAGCTTCTCCAGCACGGCCTCGGAAATATGCTGCTTGGAGTAGTCGAGGAACAGGCCGCCGACGCGCAGGCTCATCTTGTCGAAGCGCTTCGGGTCGGCGTCGAAGTAGTCGGCGATGCGGTCATCGGCGGTGTCGGCATGCAGATGCTTGAGGGCCTGCCAGGTGACACTGCGAGTGAGCTGGAACATGCAAGGGTCCTCGTTGTGGCGTGATTCGCGGCGATCAGTCGGTGCGTGCCGATACCCAGCCGCCGGCATCGGGGATATCGATATCCATGTCGCGGTCGAGCCAGGGCGAGCTGAGCAGGAAGTCCGCGCTGGCCGGGTTGCAGGCCACCGGCACGTTCCACAGCGCGGCCAGGCGCAACAGCGCCTTGACGTCGGGGTCGTGCGGCTGGGGCGCAAAGGGGTCCCAGAAGAACACCAGCAGGTCGAGGCCTTGTTCGGCGATGCGCGCGCCGATCTGCTGGTCACCGCCCAGCGGACCGCTCATCAGCGACTCTATCGTCAGCCCCAGCTCGCGGGAGAGACGGGTCGCGGTGGTGCCGGTGCCGACCAGCTCATGGCGGACCAGGGTCGCTTGCCAGCGCCGGGCCCAGGCCAGCATCTCCGGCTTCTTGCCGTCGTGGGCGATCAGCGCGATGCGCTTGCGCGCCGGCAGGGTGCGGCGCACATCGCGCCGCGGGCGTGTCTCACTCATGCTGGGTTTCCACCTCGAGAATCCGCAGGGTATTGGTACCGCCGTGGGCGTTCATGTGGTCGCCGCGGGTGAGGATGACGTGATCGCCCGGCTCGGCGATGGC